>JAHDXL010000035.1 GCA_023382935.1 Phycisphaerales bacterium | reverse complement strand
AAGCCGCGCTGCTGGGCGTCGGCGCGCTGCGCGTTTCCACTGGCGCAGCGTCTTCGCCCAGCGCCGCTTGGGGCGACGCCGCGGGCCACTGAATGCTGCCCGAGGCACGCACCCGACCATTGCACCAGGGAAACAGATGACCGATCGCAGACGTTTCATTCGCACCGCCGCCGCCGGAGTGCTCGGCGCCGCCGCGGTGAGCCGCGCGGGCGCGGCCTCGCTGCCCGAGGCGCCGACCCAGTCCAGCGCCGCCACCGCCGCGCCGCACGCGCCGCCGAACGGGCGGCCCTATCAGCCGGTCGTCACGATCAACGGCTGGACGCTGCCATGGCGAATGAAGGACGGATGGAAGGAGTTCCACCTGGTCGCCGAACCCGTTGTGCGCGAACTCGCGCCGGAAACGAAGGCGAACCTCTGGGGCTACAACGGTCAATCACCGGGTCCGACGATCGAGTGCGTCGAAGGAGACAAGGTTCGCATTTTCGTGACCAATCGACTGCCCGAACACACGACGATCCACTGGCACGGGATGATCCTGCCGTGCGGAATGGACGGTGTCGGGGGCTTGACCCAGCCGCACATTCCGGTGGGAAAGACCTTCGTCTACGAGTTCGAGATGACGAAGTCCGGAACCTTCATGTACCACCCGCACGCCGACGAAATGGTGCAGATGGCGATGGGGATGATGGGCTTCCTGGTCGTGCACCCGCGCAACCCGAACTTCATGAGAGTGGACCGCGATTTCGTCTTCCTGCTCAACGCCTTCGACATCGAGCCGGGTTCGGCGACTCCGAAGATCATGACGATGCTCGATTTCAACCTCTGGTGCTGGAACAGCCGCATCTTTCCGGCGATCGACCCGTTCGTCGTGCGCAGGGGCGACCGCGTGCGCATTCGGTTCGGCAACCTGACGATGACGAATCATCCGATCCACATGCACGGTTACGACTTCGAGGTCACTGGAACCGATGGGGGTTGGGTGCCCAGGACGGCGCGCTGGCCGGAGGTCTCCATAGACGTCGGTGTCGGGCAGATGCGCGCCTTCGAGTTCGACGCTGTCCACCCG
>JAHDXL010000034.1 GCA_023382935.1 Phycisphaerales bacterium | reverse complement strand
GGATTCGCTGAAAAAGGTCCACGCCGATCAGGCTCGAAGCGTTGAGGTTCGATGAAGCAACAGACCCTTGCGATGGCGGCTGATCAGAGCGCGAGCTTCGAGCGGTACCGCAAGCCGACGCGGCGCGACGAGTTCCTGGCTACGATGAATGCGATCGTGCCGTGGGCGCAGTTGTGCGATGTGGTGCAGCCGTACTACCCCAAGGGCGTTGGAGGACGGCCGCCGATCGGACTGGAGCGCATGCTGCGCATCCACTTCATCCAGCACTGGTTCAACCTGGCCGACGAAGCCTGCGAGGAGGCGCTGTACGACAGCGCGAGCCTGCGCCGCTTCGTGGGCATCGATCTGGGTCGTGAGCCGGTGCCTGACGCGACGACGATGCTGAAGTTCCGTCGCCTGCTCAACGACAACAAGCTCGGCGAGCAACTGTTTGCCAAGGTCGGCGAGGTGCTGCAGCAAGGCGGGTTCAAGCTCAAGACCGGGACGATCGTGGACGCCACGATCATCGGCGCGCCGAGTTCGACGAAGAACGCTGACAACGCGCGCGATCCCGAGATGCACCAGACCCGCAAGGGCAACCAGTGGTACTTCGGGATGAAGATGCACATCGGCGTGGACAGTCAAAGCGGCCTGGCCCACAGCGCCGTGGTGACGGCGGCCAACGTACACGACAAACATCCTCTTCCGGAGCTGCTGCATGGCAACGAGCGCCGGGTGTATGGCGACAGCGCGTACGCCAGTCAGAAGGACCTGATTGCCGGCAAGGCGCCACGGGCCAAGGACTTCACCAACGAGCGGGTGCGCAACCGGCAAGGCGAAGTTGACGAGGCTGCGCGGGCGAAGAACCGCAACAAGTCGCGCATCCGAGCTCGGGTCGAGCATGTGTTCTGCGTGGTCAAGCGCCTGTGGGGCTTCAGCAAGGTGCGCTACCGCGGCCTGGCCAAGAACGCCACGCGGGCGTTTACGGCGCTTGCGCTGGCCAACATCTACCTGGCTCGAGGGCGATTGATGGCACAGGTGCGCCCATGAGGGCAAAGCGCGGGCCCAGAGGCCCGTAAACAAGGCCTTGCGGGCCGACCACGAGCCGAAACTCAACACCGCATCGCGCATCATGAAACGTACCGCACACGCATCTCTCGATGCGGCCACTTCTTCAGCCCATCC
>JAHDXL010000033.1 GCA_023382935.1 Phycisphaerales bacterium | reverse complement strand
CTCAAGCAGCGCAGGCCGGCGCGGAGCGGCGTGCGCCTCTACACCGCCGACTTCGATTCGGTGTCGCTGTGCGACTTCTACAAGGGACGCTCGGCGTTCCTGATCCTGTCGGGGCCGTCGCTGGCCGCGCTGGACCTGGCTCAACTCAACCGGCGCGGCATCGTGACGATGGCCGTCAACAACGCCTGGGCGGTCCACCGCCCGACGCTGTGGACCTGCGTGGATGATCCCGGGCGCTTCATCGACACCGGCTGGAAGGACCCCGGCATCCTGAAGATCGTGCCCGTCTCGCACTTCGACAAGCGTCTGCGCGTCCAGAACCCCGACGGCTCCATGCGGGCCAGCGCGTTCAAGGTGCGGCAGATGCCCGGCGTGCTCTTCTACCGCCGCAGCGACCACTTCGACCACAGCCGCTTCCTCAAGAGCGACACCATCAACTGGGGCCAGGATGGCGAGCACACCGATTCGCTGGGGATCAAAGGCAAGCGGAGCGTCATGCTCGCCGCGCTGCACCTGCTGCACTATCTGGGCTTCCGCACGGTGTATCTGCTCGGCTGCGACTTCAAGATGGCGGGCGACCGCCGCTACGCCTTCGACGAGCACCGCTCCAAGGACGCCATCCGCCACAACAACATCCTGTACGAGAGCCTCCAGAAGCGATTCGAGGCCCTCAAGCCGCACTTCGAGCAGCAGCGATTCCGCGTGGTCAACTGCGCACCCGACCCGGAGTCGTGCGCTCTCAAGGCGTTCGAGTTCGTGCCCTTCGAGCAGGCCGTGGCCGACGCCGCGGCGGAGTGCGCCAAACCGATCAGCACCGCCGGGTGGTATCAGCCCGCCAATCCGAGTCAGGAGAACAAGGGATGAGCGACGAACCCCGCCGGTACTTCCTCTACATCCCCGTGTGGGCCTCCACCGGCGGCCCCGGCGGTTCGGGCTCCGGCTCCGGCTCGTCCGGCAGTTCGGAGAGTTCCTCGTCGGGCTCCTCATCGTCCAGCGGGAGCAGTTCATCCGGCTCATCGTCGAGCGGGTCGTCGAGCAGCGGCTCGGGCTCGTCGAGCGGCTCGTCGGGCGCTTCGAGCGGCGCGAGCAGCGGGGCCAGCAGCGGCGCGTCGAGTGGCGCATCGGGCAGTTCCGGTGCGGGCAGCAGCGGCGCGTCCAGCGGTGGCGGCGG
>JAHDXL010000032.1 GCA_023382935.1 Phycisphaerales bacterium | reverse complement strand
GCCTAACGTTCGAGCTGAGGCGACCCGCGAGGCGTGACGCCTTGGCGCCGCGCAGGACAATGGAGCCTGCGACTGCCCTGCGCGGCGCCAAGGTGGCACGCCTCGTGGGGTCGCCTCTCGAGCGAGGGGTTAGGCGTCAGCGCGCGATTGAGCATGGCCGCTCCAACGACGAAGGCTGCTTCAGGAAGCGTGTGCATCGAGCGCCTCATAATCGCGGCATGACCACCGCCCACTCGAGGCTGCCTGCCATGCTTGAGGTGCTGTTTGACGCTCCACTGTACCAGCCGGTGCAGCTAGAGTCCGACGCAGCCTCAAAGGTTCTGCGCAGTCTCAGAACAACGGGAGGTCAGCGACTCGATAGACACTGCCCCGCCTGCGGCAAGAGCACGACGTGGACAGCTGCGATTGCCGCCGAAGACGAGCGGACCTCCAAGCTTGAGCAGGCCGCCGTGATCGGCCCTGGCAGCGGTGGCCCGCCCAAGTTCAACTGGCTGGGTGACTTTCACCTGCGGCTGTACTGCGCACGGCAGATGCTGCATCAGTGCACGCTGTTCTTCGCCATCGAAGCGCCACCGGTGCAACTACTCGTCGAGAACCGGATGGCAAACGCAGACGAGAAGAAGCCCGTGCCGCCGACCAAGATCTTGAAGGTCGGTCAGTATCCATCGCTCACCGACATCCAACTCGGCACGCTGAAAGAGTACGAGGAAGGTATGTCTGTTCAGCAGCGTAAGGAGTTCGTGCGTGCCATCAACACCTCAGCGCACGGCTTCAACGTTGCGGCGTGCGTGCACTATCGCCGCGTGTTCGAGAGCGTGCTGTTCGAAGCGCGCGACGCCAAGCTCAGGGCCGAGGGCACGGCGGCGTGGCCTGAGTTTGAGAAGTTGCGGACGGCCGAGCGGATTGCGGGGCTGAAGGAGTACCTGCCGCAGTTCATGGTCGAGCACCCGCACCTGTACGGGATCCTCAGTAAGGGTGTGCACGAACTGAGCGAAGAGGAATGCGGCGAGGCGATGCCTGTGCTGCGGCAGGCCATCGAGCTGATGATCCAGGACAAGGTGGACGCAATCCGCAGGGAGAAACGGCGCACACTTGCATCGACGTTGCTTGCGCAGACTGTCGACAAGCACAAGTAGCCACGAGCGTTGTGTCTGACGCCTAACGTTCAAGCTGAGGCGCCCCGCGAGGCGGGCTGCCTTTGCGCCGCGCAGGACAATGGAGCCTG
>JAHDXL010000031.1 GCA_023382935.1 Phycisphaerales bacterium | reverse complement strand
GGGTGCTCGCACCTGACGATGTTCGTGGACGTGCAGGGCAAGGCACTGTTCTACCTGGTGGCAGCTTGGGAGGACGATTTCACTGGGCATGTCGTCGACTATGGCACCGAGCCCGACCAGAAGCAGGCGTACTTCACGCTCCGCGACATCAAGCGCACGCTTGGCGCTGCGTCCGTCCGCGCCGGTGCCGAAGGAGCGATCTACGCCGGACTCGAGCGGCTCATCGAAGCGACGGTGGCTCGCGAGTGGCGGCGCGATGATGGCGCGATGGTGCGGATCGACCGCTGCTTGATCGACGCCAACTGGGGATCGTCCACGGATGTGGTCTACCAGTTCTGCCGCCAGAGCCCGCACGCCAGCGTTCTGACGCCCAGCCACGGCCGCTACGTCGGCGCGAGCAGCCTGCCTTTCAGCGACTACAAGCGCAAGCGGGGCGAGCGGGTCGGGCTGAACTGGCGCGTCCCGGTGGTCACCGGCAAACGCGCTGTGCGGCACGTGCTCTTCGACACGAACTTCTGGAAGTCGTTCGTGCATGCGCGGCTGGCAGTGCCCATGGGCGACCCGGGAGGGCTGTCATTGTTCGGCCACAAGCCGGAGCTCCACCGCCTGCTGGCCGAGCACTTGACGAGCGAGTATCGGGTGCGGACCGAGGGACGTGGCCGCACGGTCGATGAGTGGAAGCTCCGTGTCGAGGGTCTCGACAACCACTGGCTGGACTGCCTGGTCGGCTGCGCTGTGGCGGCGGCGATGCAGGGAGCGGTGCTGTTCGGGACGGACGCGAAGGCGGTCGCGCGGCCGCGGCTCAAGCTCTCGGCTTTGAAGGAGCGGACGCGATGAAAGCAAAGCCGCCGCCAAAGCAGGATGTCAAGCCCAAGGGCATCGTCTGCCCGACCTGCGGCTGTTGCCACTTCGAGGTCGTCTACACCCGCGCGACCCCGGTCGGCACGATCCGCCGTCGACGACAGTGCCGTCACTGCGGGCGACGTGTCACGACGAGCGAGCGGCTGGGGGCTTGAGTGATCATCTGGTTCTACCGGTGGAACAGATCGTCGAGAACCTCGATGCGGCGCGGGCAGATAGCCCGGCCGCTGCATAGGGGGCACCTAGAGGCCGCGCTGTGCGGCCCGTGAGGTGAACCTGTGTCCGATCCCGCCCCCAGCCTCGACCAGGCCATCCGCGATAACGCGTCGCAGCCCGCGAAGGCGTCGGTGGACGGCCAGTCCGTCGAGCAGCACCCGCTGAAGGACCAGATCGAGGCCGACCGCT
>JAHDXL010000030.1 GCA_023382935.1 Phycisphaerales bacterium | reverse complement strand
TATAGTGCGAGAGTCAGGCGCAGGGTGCGGATTTCGCTGGATTCGGACACGGATCTACTCCCGGAAGCAACGGGCCCATCGCGACGGCCTCATTGTGTGCGTGTGTTGCGAGCGACCGCTTAGACACGGATTAAGCTTGCGATGCCGATCTGGGGTCGCGATCTGACCGCGAACGCTTGATCCGGGTAGAGCGGCGTGGGTGGATACTGGCTCGATCCCTGCGGGCGCGAGCCGTCCAGTGACGCCGGTGACCGCGGTTTCCATGCTGTCAGCTCCTGAGGCGAGTTAGGAAAGGACGCTCTGTACTAGGCGCGAACATCATAGGCCGGAAGCGGCCGATCCGGACCAGCGACGAAGAGGCGGCGGTATCGCGGCCGTGACAGCCGTCCGGGCCTCGACGTCCGGCGCGGCGCAACGGACTCTCGTTGGGCCGCGTCAAGAGACCCCACAGGACGCCTACGTACAGGGCATACAATAGAAGCAGGCGTCGGTCACCAAGGACTGTCACCAAGGAGTTTCGCTATGGTTTTCACGCTGCTCTTGCGCTCGCTCGCCGAGGCGATCGTTCCCACCGCCGAAGCCCACTGCGACACGGCCGATGGCCCCGCCGTCATCGATGGGCGCCGCGCACTCGAGGTTGGCAACATCAACCACGCGCTCAAGTGGATTCAGGCCGACGCAGATGCTGAACTGACCGAGGTCTTCGATAAGGCGCTCGCCGTCCGCAAGCTCGGCGCGGGCGCCGCCGAAGTCGCCGACCGGCTTTTTCTCGAGACTCTGGTACGCCTTCACCGCATGGGGGAGGGCGTCGGCTTCACCGGCATCCTGCCGAGCGGCACCGAGATCGACCCCATCGTCGTGGCCGCAGACCGCGCGACGGAGATCGGCGACGACCGCGAGGTGCTCGCGCTGGTGCCCGCCGAGCGCCGCGAGGAGTTGCACCGCCGCTTCGAGATCATGCTCGGCAAGAAGGGCTTCGATGTCGATGACGTCGGCGCCGGGCGGGACTATGTGGCCGCCTACGTGAGCTTCTACAAGTATGCCGAGGGCGAGGACCACGCCCACGATCACCACCATTGACGTGGCGCGATGGATTCCCCTCGTCCGCATTCGCGGACGCTCGATGCATCCCGCACTGGCGCCCGGGCAGATCCTGTTGACGCGTCCGCGGAGTACTGGCGTCGCCGTGGGTGACGTTGTCGTGCTGACGACAACGCGTGGCACGCTCTACGTCAAGCGGGTCGCTGCGCGGGCCGGTGATGTCGTCGCCCTCGAG
>JAHDXL010000029.1 GCA_023382935.1 Phycisphaerales bacterium | reverse complement strand
GCCCGTGCCCGAGTTCTGCCCCGCCGAGGTGTCGTCGGCCGTCGTGCCGCCGTCGAAGAAGTTCACCGCACCGTCGACGTTGTCCAGCGACGCGAACTCGCCATACATGAAGTCGGCGTTGCGCCCGCCCGAGAGGAAGTCGGCGATGAAGTGCTGCGAATCCTGGAAGTACGCCCAGTCGTACCACTCGGCCCAGTTGCTCGGCAAACCCGAGACCTGGCGCCCGGCGATCCCGCCGCCCACCAGGAAGTCGTTGCCGATCCCGGCCAGCACCTCATCGTGGCCCAGGCCACCGAGGTAGATGTTGCCGTTGGTCGACACCCCGTCGCCGCCCACTCCGGTGCCGTCGTACTTGATGCTGCCCAGGAAGTTCTTCGACGCGTCACCTTCGTTCAACGGGTTGCGCGCATAGGCGTCGATCACCTCGAAGTTCTTGAACGTCGCGATGCCCGCACCCGAGATGTTGTTCTCCACCCCGTTGGCCGCGATCGTTCCGTCGCCGTTGAGGTCGATCCCGCGCACCTGGTTCGCCGCGTTGCTCATGTCGATGCGCATGTCCGCATCGCCCACCAGACGCAGCACCGAGGTGCCCGCTCCGCCGTCGATCATCACCTTCGAACCGGTCAGCAGCGTGTCGCCACCGTTGGTGTTCAGGCTCACCGTCGTGACGTTGCCATCGTGCGAACCGGCAATCGCCGACTGCGCCGGCAGGAACGTGAAGGGCAGCTGCGCGCCCGACAGATCGTAGGCCTTGCGACCTTCGTTCGCGCCGAACTTCAGAAAGTGCGCCAGCGCACCGTTGGTCGTATTGCCCCCGAACATGCTGTCCAGGTTCGTCTGAACGTACGGCAGCACGTCCGGGTTGTCCGCCAGGTACTTGTCGCCGTTGAAGTTCACCAGCACCGCCGTCGGCGCACGCCCTTCGTTCACCCCGTATACCGCGTAGTGCACGATCAGGTCGGCCGCGGCCAGGCTGGCGGTGTCGCTGTACTGGGAACGATAAAACGCCGGATCGAACCAGGCGTTGGGCATGTAGCCCTTCGCGGCTCCCTGCTCTACGTAGTGTTGCAGCGGATCGCCCGAGAAACTGCTCAGGCTGCTGTCGACGACCGCTCCGTTGGCGTCGCGCACCACCGAGTAGTTGGCCACGTAATAGGCCGTATCGAAAGCGACGAACTTGCCACCCGTCTGGGCGGCGGACGTGTCGAGTGCGCTCTTAACGACTTCGTAGGAAAGTGCCATTTGGTTTTGATTCCTCTTCGTGTGTCAAACAGGTTGCTGTCAGTACAAGCCGCGGCTTGTGGGTGAACCCGCTGCCCCCAGCAGACCCACCCGCGCACCCCTCATGAGACATCCTGCCCATGCGAAACGCGCACTAATCCCTTTATGCAGCCGTGAATGTACGCGATTCGTCACCCGCTTGC
>JAHDXL010000028.1 GCA_023382935.1 Phycisphaerales bacterium | reverse complement strand
GGCCGTGTCGACCTTGTTCTTCGTGTCGACGATCAGATCGATGAACCCTTGCGCCCACTCCCGCTGGTGGTAGTTGACCAGCAGTTCGTTGAGCGAACGCAGGATGTGCGCGTTGCACAGCACGTGGCCGGTCCCGTAGTTGAAGTAGTGCGGGAGCCGGTCATGCACGATCGTGCCGCCGTAGTCGCCGAGCGGGCCAGCCTCGATCGTGGCCTTGTCCCGCCGCCCGACGTGCAGCAACGTCAACGCGGCCGTGCAGCACACATGGACCCACAACGCAGCCTTGCCCGAGCGCACCGAGGTCTCATCGGCGTGCACGACCGGCGCCGCCTGCAACTGCGCGGCGACCACCGCGAGGAACCCGACGAGCGCGTCGGCTGCTTCGCGCATCCAGTTGTCCAAGGTCCCCGTCGACACCGGCACCGCGAACAGATCAGCGAGTGCCTGCGCGCACCGTTCGCGGGGGACGTGCTGCGCGCACATCAAGTACAGGGCATGGGCCTTGATCGACGGGCCATAGCAAGCCGGGCCGGTCGCCTCCGCGGGGAACTCGGCGGTCGTCTCACACCCGCACCCACAGCGTCGCCGCTCGGCTCGATGTTCGATCACCACCCGACGCGGGTCGGGTACATCGAAGACCTGGCGGGCCGCCGTGCCCACCACCTCCGCGTCCCCCAGACCGCGCCGACAAGACCGGCACCGCGTCGGCCGGTGCACGACAACCTCATCCGGATCGCTCACCTGGCACAACGTCGTGCCCGGCGACCCGGGCTGCTTGCCCTGCTTGCGGCCCATCGCCCGCCGCTGCGCCCGGTTCGCGTTCTCCGATCGCTTCGACTTCTCCGCACCGCTATCGGTCGACGGGGGCTTGCCCGAGTTCGACGAGTTCTGACCCAGCACCTTCTCCAGATCAGCGACCTTGCCCTCCAACACCGTCACCAACTCGGTGAGCTCCGCCACCCGCGTCCGCAACGCCGCGTTCTCCATCTCCAACTCAGCGATCCGGTCGGCGTCACCAGCCACACCATCGTTCTAACCCACCGCGCGCGGACAGTGGTGGACCAATCGCGCGCTCCGCGCGAACACCGGCTGACTGGTTACCCTTCATTGAGGGCGATCGCCATGTTCCGTTTGCTGTCAGACGGGTCTACTATCTGTACGATGTCCCAGGCGGAGAGACACGCGGGGGTCACGCCCACAAGGAACTGCAGCAACTCCTAATCGCAGTATCAGGATCGTTCGATGTGGTGGTAGATGACGGCGAGCGTCGCCGCCGGTTCTTTCTCAACCGTAGCTACTATGGCCTCTATATACCGACTATGATTTGGCGTGAGATGGAGAATTTCTCGTCGGGATCGGTCTGTCTAGTGCTCGCGTCGGCCTATTATGATGAGGACGATTACTTCCGCAACTACGACCAGTTCCTCCAGGCGGCGGATCCCGAGTGAGCCGGCTTCCGCTTGTCACTGAACG
>JAHDXL010000027.1 GCA_023382935.1 Phycisphaerales bacterium | reverse complement strand
GGCCGCGTAAAATCCAGAGTGTAAATTGAGGGCTTGACAAGGGCCAGCCGAAGCCTGCTCCAGTGGAAGTATTCCCGACTTTCACGGAAGGAGCAGACAACGGATGGCCAAAGACAGGATAGACCGCAATGAGCTGGCCGACAAGATCGTGGAGATGGCGGCCAGCTCCGAAGACCCGCTGAGGACGATGGCGGAGATGATCACGGATTTCGTGATGGAAGCCGAAGTGACGGCGAAGGTGGGCGCCGGGCCGCACGAGCGGAGCGAGGAGCGGCTGACGCAGCGCAACGGATTCCGCGAGCGGCGTTGGGACACGCGACTGGGGTCGCTGTCGCTGCGGATACCGAAGGTGCGCGAGGGCGGCTACGTACCGAGCTTCGTGGAGAACCGCAAACGCAGCGAGCAGGCGTTGATCAGCGTGATCCAAGAAGCAGTAGTGCAGGGAGTTTCCACGCGCAAGATCGAAGTGGTGCTGGAAGAGTTGGGCATCGCCGGGGTATCGGCGGGCCAGGTGAGCCAGTTGTGCGCGGCGCTGGATGAGAAGGTGCGGCAGTTTCGCGAACGGCCGCTGGGCGAGATCCGCTACGTGTGGGTGGATGCGTTGTACGAGAAGGTCCGCCAGGACAACCGTGTGGAATCGATGGCTGTTGTGATTGCCACGGGAGTGAACCTGCAAGGGCGGCGCGAGGTGTTGGGCTTCGACGTGATTGCCGCCGAGAGCGAAGAAGGCTGGACGGGTTTTTTCAAGAGCCTGAAGGAGCGCGGGCTGCATGGCGTGAAGCTGGTGGTCAGCGACGCGCACGCCGGGCTGAAGGCAGCCGTGCGCAAGGTGCTGAAAGCCGAGTGGCAGCGCTGCAAAGTGCACTTTTACCGCAACGTGCTGGTGCATGTGCCCAAGCGCAGCCAGGCCGAAGTGAGCGAGGCGATGAAGGCGGTGTTCGTGCAGCGCGACGAGGAAAGCGCCAAGGCCAAGGCGGCCGAGGTGGTGAGCCAGTTCCAGAAACGGTTTGCCAAGGCGATGGAGATCTTCGAGGCGGGCATCGATGATGTGCTGAGTTACCTGCACTATCCGCAGCCGCACCGCACGCGCGTATCGTCGACCAATCCGCTGGAGCGCCTGAATCTGGAGATTCGCCGCCGCACGCGTGTGGTGGGGATCTTTCCCCATGCCGGCGCCTGTGTGCGGCTCATCGGCATGCTGCTGGTGGAAAAACACGAGGACTGGCTGACCGACGACAAAGCGTATCTCACCTTCGACGATGCGCCCGGTGAAGAGCCCGCGGCGAAGGTGGTTTCCATGGCGGCGGGGCAATGAACAGGAAGGAGGCTTTATTGGAGGCGAGGGCTCTGCCCTCGCGCTCCCGGGATTTACCGCTTTCGCGCCAGAACGGTTGCGCTACGGGGCGGCTTGCGCCGCCCCTGTCGTTCCGGCCCCTGAGACGGCGCTCGGGTCGCTTCCCAGCGTTGCCCTGTCCTCCGCTCAGGTAACCGCAATCCTAAACCCGACTACTGGAGTTAGCTGCCAATTTACACTCTGGAGTTGACGCGGGC
>JAHDXL010000026.1 GCA_023382935.1 Phycisphaerales bacterium | reverse complement strand
TTCCATGAGAAGGCCTACCCCTGTCAAGCAGGATGTTTTCATTGGGCCGGCCGAGCACAGCGGCTGATGGCCGACCAACGGGAGGCGCAGAGGCCCCCACCTTCCTCTTTTACGTGGGAAGGGTTTTTCTTCTTCCGCCCACCGCCGAATCGCCCGGCTTCCATTCGCACTCTCTGGGGAGCTTGTTTGCTCCGGTGCCCGTTGGGGTTCTTGATTCGATCAGGCGCTGCTATCTCTGCTCCGAACTCCTGCCGGCTCTGCGAACAGATCCGGCTGGTTCCACCGCGAGCGCGCAGTCGCCTGAACCCGGCGTTGTGCGTTCCTACTTGTCTATCCTTGGCTTTGTCCGTCCTTCACTATCCGTTGTTGGCCGCGGTGATGTCTACGCCGCCGTTGCTGCCTGTGGCCCGCAGCGGTTGTTCCGCAGCGGTTCGTACACCTCACCAGTGGTCCACAGCTTGTGCAACAGCACGGCCAGCTTCCGCGCCACGGCCACCACGGCTCGCTTGCGCGCGTTCTTGCCGCCGCGCGCGGCCAACTGCTGGCCCCAGCGCCGCAGATCGCTGTCCGGCCCGCGCCAGCCCAGAATGTAGTGCGCTCCTTGCACCAGCATTGCCCGCAAGTATCGGTCGCCTTCCTTGGTGATGCGCAACTGCGGCTGGCTCTCGCCGGACTGGCTGCGCCGCGGCCGCAAGCCCACATAACAGCCCACGTCGCGGCTGCGCGCAAACCGCCACGGATCCTCGATCGTCAGCACATAGGTCAGCGCGATCAGCGGGCCCACGCCGGAGACCTGCCGCAACAGTTTCGTTTCCGGATACTGCTGCCGCGCCAGTTGCTCCAGTTCCTGATGGCTGGCCTGGATGCGCGCCGTCAAGGCTTCCACCTGCTCCAGCAACGGCCGCAGCACCTCCCGCAGGCTTTCGGGCAAGCCCGCCAGCCGGTGCGGGTTCATCTGGTCGGCGTCACAGGACGGCAGGCGGTGGCCGAACACCTTGACCAGTCCGCGGGCGGCGTTCACCAGGCCCGTGCGCGCTTCCACCAGCGCGGCCCGCACGCGGATTCGGCTCAGATCCTGCTGCGCCTGCTGGCCGCGATGGCGGATGGGCCGCAACAACTCCACGTCGGCGCGCGCCAGGCGGGCCAGCGTTTCGGCGTCGGCGCGGTCGTCCTTGCGGCTGCTGTGGCTGATCAGACGAAGCTGCCGCGCGTTGGCCACGATCACCTCGTGGCCGAGGGCTTCCAGCACGCGCTTCATCCACGCCGAATGCGTGCCTGCTTCCATCGCGATGCGGGCACGCGGCTGGTTGGCGAAACGCTTCCTCAGGGCCGCTTCCGTTGTGGCCACACTTCCTTCTTCCTCCACTTGGCCTTGGGCGTTGAGCGCGCACAGGCGGCTGGCGCGGTCGCCCACGTCGATGCCGATGGTCAGAGCCTCACCGGTGTTCGGCTGGCCTGTCCTGGTCGTGGTTCCGCTCTTTAGCCGGGCGCCTGAGCGTTGCGGCTTTCCCGCTGGCTTCACCGCTGGCTGCACCGCTGCCTCTACCGCTGTCTTCACTCTCGCTTCGTTGCTATGCTTCTTCATGGCCGGTCTCCTTTTGCACCTTCTCGAGTGCGTTCTCTGGGAAGCCTACGCTATCCCGTCGGAGCCGGCCTTCTCATTCCATCTC
>JAHDXL010000025.1 GCA_023382935.1 Phycisphaerales bacterium | reverse complement strand
GGAGTCGGCCGCGCCGTCCTCGTTCAGGTCAACGGGATCCAAGAGCCAGGTGTCGATGTCGCCGGTCTCGAGGGCCATGTTGATGTTGCGGTCATACTTGCTTGGGATCACGAAGCCGTAGCCGTGTGATTGAGGCAGGTTCGCACACCATGCGCCGGCTCCCCCGTTCGCGTCAGCGTCCCACGCTCCGGTCCACGCGATCGCCCCTGTGTCAGAGGGATCAAGAGCGTAGCCGTGGTAGAGAACGGCCGGGCTGCCGTCGACGTCGCAGACCAGCCCGTCGGTGATGACATGGTAGGCGTGGCCCGGCGTGAAGGAGCCGGTGATGGACACCACACGCCCGCTCGCGGAAATGGTTAGGCCGGTCATCTCCGTCCAGTAGCCTCCACCATAGCACAGCGGCACGTCGGCATGGCTCGTGTAGGGATACGGCAACGCCCACGATGCCTCATAGACCATGACGCCGGGCGAGGTGCCGATCGAAACAGGGCCGTAATGCTCGATGGTCACGGTGGACAGGGCGCCGGTCGTGACGGTGCTGTCGTGGTCAGGTGTGCTGTCGTTGCGGTGGAAGTTGAAGGGAACGAGGCCGACGGCCCCGCCGCCGATGCTGGCTTTCAGCACGCCGTAGTAGGGCGCTTCGTTGTCGCCGGATTCTCCCGGTCCAAGTGTCGTCGTGCCGATCGTCACGTTGCCCAGCCAGTCATACGAAGCGTCGGAAGCATTAACCGCGATCTGGCCTTGCAGGCCTCCGGCGGCGAGCGCGATGTTGCCGTTGAGGTCGCCCGCGATCTCAATGCATCCGTCCCACGAACCTGCATCGGACAGGTCGGCCGCGCACGCGATGTCGCCGTTGAGGTCGCCACCCACGACGATGGGCGTGTGAATGTCGTCGGACAGCGTGAAACTGGAGTCAAGGTCGCCGGCCGCGAACACGCCGCTGGTTGCGTCGACGTAGTGGAGTTTGCCCGCACGGATCGCGCCATGAACGCCGCCGGTCATGGCGTTGACGCGCACCAGGTTGCCGGCCGAAACACCGGGATCAGGGCCGACATCAATGTTGGCATAGATGTCGCCGTAGGCTTCGAGATTGTGAACCACCGAATAGGCTTTGATGACAGCGGCGGTGGTGCTCGTGCCGATGCTTCCGCCGGTGGATTCGACGCTCAGGATCTGCCCGCCGGACCCCATGCATTCGATCGAGCCGCGGATGTCGCCGGCGCATTGCAAAGTGCCAACCTGTTCGGTGAGTGCTCCTGAGCCACCAGAGATGTTTGTCTTGATAGTCCCAAGAATGTCACCGTATGCGAAGAAGTTCTGTACTTGATCAGCATGGATCGTGTCGACTCCATAGCCACCGAACTGTGTGAGGCCGTTGACGATCAAGCGAAGATCGGCCGTACTGGTAGTGGTGCGTTTGATGTCCTCAATAGCCGGAATGGAAGCACCCTCCCCGATCGATATAGAAAGTACCACGTACTTGTTGGTAGGCGATGAGCCATTGTAGACGTTGACCGTGCAATGCCGAATTGAGTCGTTGCCGGTAGCGGCCAGGCTGATTGTTCCGAACGACGACCCAGAAGCGACCGTCGCAGTGATCTCAATGTCCCAGACCGTGCCGGGCAGGCCGGAGCCGAACACCTCGGTGCGCTGGATTGTTGGGAAGAGCACCAGGCCGCTGTAGGTCACGTTCCAACTCGC
>JAHDXL010000024.1 GCA_023382935.1 Phycisphaerales bacterium | reverse complement strand
CGTTGCATTCAAAAACAATGCCGGCACGCTGACCCAGAAGGTACAATACACGTACCTCTGTAAAAGGCAACCCCCGAGGGTTGCTGTTTTTGCTTTCTGGCCTGCTTACTCCGTGGCGGCTTGAGTGGCGCGTTTGCTCCTGGGGACGATCCGCTCGTGGGTCAGTGCGGCGGCGAATTCCGCGGTGCCGGTGGCGGCGAGCATTTTTCGTTCTCCGGGCGGCAGTGGTCTGGCTGGCGGCAGGCCCTCCGACTCGAACACCTGGGCCTGCGAACGGATCGTGCGGCTGGGCGTGCCGTCGGCCAGTTTGGCCTTGCCCGAAGTCCGCCGCGCGGGGCCCGACTTGCGACGCGCGCCGGTGGCCCGCACGCGCAGCCTGGCGAGCTTGGTCTCGGTGGACTGCGGCTGGGCATAGCGGTACGGTTCGTTCGCGGTCAGCATGTGCCAGGCGATCGTCACCAGCTTGCGGGCCGTCGCCACCACCGCCACGTTGCGGTTCTTCTTCTGGGCCAGGCGGCGGAAGAAGTTGCCCAGCGGACCAGGATGCTTGCCCACATGCTGCGCCGCCTGCACCAGCAGCCAGCGCGAATGGGTGCGGCCGGCCTTGGTGATCGGGCCGTGATAACACTTGTCGGCCGACTGCCGCGTGCTGGGGACCAGGCCCAGGTAGGCGGCCGCTTTCTCCGGCGCGGCGAAGCGGTCGATCTCGCCCAGCGCCGCCAGCAGTCCCTGCGCCACGGCCAGGTCCACGCCCGGCAGCGTCATCAGCAGCCGGACGCGCGGTTCCTGATAGCCGCGCTGGGCCAGCAGTCGATCGAGCTGGGCGATCTCCGCGCGCACCGCCTTGAGCAAGCGCCGATCGCTCTCGACGAGCAGCCGTCCTTCGGCATCCAGCGTCAGCCCGTCGAGCCACGTTTCGCCGCTGACGCTGAACAGGCTGTCGAACGGCACTTCGATCAGTCGCTCGGCCAGCACCGAGTGGATCCGGTTCTTGATCCGCGTCTGTTCGCCCACCAGACTGGCGCGGCGGCTGGTCAGGCTGCGCAGTTGCGACGTGGCCTCGTCCGGCTGCCAGACGCCCGGCAGGTACTCGCAGCGCAGCAGTTGCGCCAGCACCTGGGCATCGACCTTGTCGGTCTTGATCTTCGACTGGGCGATCGCCTTGGTGGCCAGCGGATTCGAGACCATCACCCGGCCCACGAACGGACCCAGCAGCCGGGCCACGGCCCAACTGTTGGTCGTGGCTTCCAGCGCCACCTGGTCGGTCGGCAGCAGCGTGGCGCGGGCGTAGGCTTCCAGGTAGCCGCGCGTCATCGCCAGCCGGTCGCGACGCAGCAGCGTGCCCTCGGCCGACAGGATGCAGACCTCGACCACCCGCTTGTGGACATCGAGGCCGACATAGCGTACGTTCAAGTCAGACATCGCACACCTCCCGTAACGATTTTCAAGCAAGACCGAGGGGCGGCACCTGCTCGCTCGTGGCGAGTTGGCGGCGAAGCATGGTCCTTCGAGACCGCTTTGACTTCCCGCCGACGGGCTTTCGAAACGGCAACTACCTCTTCGAGCTCGAGACTCAACCGGGTGGGCCGGAAGGGGCGCTCACTTACGACAGCGGGCTCATGGCCCATACGTGTAATCGAGCGGCCCCGAGATTCGTCCGGCCCCTTGGTCTTGCGGTTTGGTTGGTGGAAACGGACGCGATCGACAAAGGCGAATCTCGCCCCATGCCCGGTCCGGTCAGCAGAGCAGGTTCGAGGGCAGGATGGCAACACGTGAACGGTTGAGCACAGGTTGCGGCGGCGGTGCTGTTGGCCGCGACGCTGTCCTTCGACGTGGCGACCCAACCGCCGCCCGCTCGGCGACCAACGGGCGCCGCCGACGGACGTTGCGCCCGCATCGCGAACCAAGGCGGCAGAAGGGGCTAGCCTTTGGGAGGTCCAGGAACCTTTTGGGCAATGCCAAAAGGTTCTTGGGCGACGGCATGGATGCCGCCGAAATGCCCGGCAGGACGCCCCGGCGCTGGCACTCATGGCGACCCTCCCCCGCGAGAAGTTTCTCCCCTTGCCTTATTCATACCCGTTACGAT
>JAHDXL010000023.1 GCA_023382935.1 Phycisphaerales bacterium | reverse complement strand
GCAAGGGCTTCGAGTTCGTCGACGCGATCAAGGGCGGCGTCGTGCCGCGCGAGTTCATCCCGGCGGTGCAAAAGGGCATCGAGGACACGCTGCCCAACGGCGTGCTGGCCGGCTACCCGGTGGTCGACGTGAAGGTCACGCTGACCTTCGGCTCGTACCACGAGGTCGACTCGAGCGAGAACGCGTTCAAGATGGCCGCCAGCATCGGCTTCAAGGACGCCTGCCGCAAGGCGAGCCCCGTGATCCTCGAGCCGATGATGGCCGTGGAAGTGGAAACGCCCGAGGACTACGCCGGCTCGGTGATGGGCGACCTGAGCTCACGCCGCGGCATGGTGCAGGGCATGGAAGACATGCCCGGTGGCGGCAAGATCATCAAGGCCGAGGTGCCGCTGTCGGAGATGTTCGGCTACAGCACGACGCTGCGCTCGATGAGCCAGGGCCGCGCGACGTACACGATGGAGTTCAAGCACTACAGCGAGGCGCCGAAGAACGTCGCCGACGCGATCATCACCGCACGCGGGAAGTAAGAACGCAATCGGTCTTCCCGGCGCCCGCGCCTGCTGCCCGTGGCAGGCGACTCCTACGGATGCCGGGGAAACCTTAAACAGACCCACGGGCAAGCTCTTTATCGACGAGGTCAGGAAATGGCAAAAGGCAAGTTCGAGCGCACCAAGCCGCACGTGAACGTGGGCACGATTGGTCACGTGGACCATGGCAAGACGACGCTGACGGCGGCGATCACCTCGGTGCTGGCCACCAAGTTCGGCGGCGAGGCCAAGGCGTACGACCAGATCGACGCGGCGCCCGAAGAGAAGGCGCGCGGCATCACGATCAACACCGCGCACGTCGAGTACGAGACGAGCAAGCGCCACTACGCGCACGTGGACTGCCCGGGCCACGCCGACTACGTGAAGAACATGATCACGGGCGCGGCGCAGATGGACGGCGCGATCCTGGTGGTCTCGGCCGCCGACGGCCCGATGCCGCAAACGCGCGAGCACATCCTGCTGGCGCGCCAGGTGGGCGTGCCCTACATCATCGTCTTCATGAACAAGTGCGACATGGTGGACGACGCCGAGCTGCTGGAGCTCGTCGAGATGGAGGTGCGCGAGCTGCTGAGCAAGTACGAGTTCCCCGGCGACGACACGCCCATCATCAAGGGCAGCGCCAAGCTGGCGATGGAAGGCGACAAGGGGGATCTGGGCGAGCAGGCGATCATGCGCCTGGCCGACGCGCTGGACAGCTACATCCCCACGCCCGAGCGCGCGGTGGACGGCACCTTCCTGATGCCGGTGGAAGACGTGTTCAGCATCTCCGGGCGTGGCACGGTGGTCACCGGGCGCGTGGAGCGCGGGGTGGTCAAGGTCGGTGAGGAAATCGAGATCGTGGGCATCCGCCCGACGGTCAAGACGACCTGCACGGGCGTCGAGATGTTCAGGAAGCTGCTGGACCAGGGCCAGGCCGGCGACAACGTGGGCATCCTGCTGCGCGGCACCAAGCGCGAGGAAGTCGAGCGCGGGCAGGTGCTGTGCAAGCCCGGCAGCGTCAAGCCGCACACGCACTTCACGGCGGAGATCTACGTGCTGAGCAAGGAAGAGGGCGGCCGGCACACGCCGTTCTTCAACAACTACCGGCCGCAGTTCTACTTCCGCACGACGGACGTGACCGGTGCGGTGGAACTGCCCAAGGACAAGGAGATGGTGATGCCGGGCGACAACGTCAGCATCACGGTCAAGCTGATTGCGCCGATCGCGATGGAGGAGGGCTTGCGCTTCGCCATCCGCGAGGGCGGGCGCACGGTGGGCGCCGGCGTCGTGGCCAAGATCATCGAATAAGGACCCAGTGCCATGGCCACCAAGCAGAAGATCCGCATCCGCCTGAAGGCGTTCGACTACAAGCTGATCGACCAGAGCGCGCTGGAGATCGTCGACACCGCCAAGCGCACCGGCGCCATCGTCAAGGGCCCGGTGCCGCTGCCCACGCGAATGCAGCGCTTCGACATCCTGCGCTCGCCGCACGTCAACAAGACGAGCCGCGACCAGTTCGAGATCCGCACGCACCAGCGGCTGATGGACATCGTCGACCCG
>JAHDXL010000022.1 GCA_023382935.1 Phycisphaerales bacterium | reverse complement strand
CAGCAGGTGGAACAGCAAGGCGCCTCCGGCCTGGCTGAACGGCAGGTAGCCCAACTCGTCCAGGATCACCGCGTCCATGCGCATCAGGTTCGCCGCGATCCGCCCAGCCTTGCCTTCGGCCTTCTCCCGCTCCAGCGCATTGACCAGGTCCACCGTGGAGTAGAACCTCACCCGCTTGCCGTGCCGCGTGATGCCGGCCACGCCGAGCGCCGTGCACAGATGCGTCTTTCCCGTGCCAGGCCCACCGATGAACACCGCGTTGTGCGCGGCTTCGGTGAACGACAGATCGGCCAACTGGTCGATCAGCGCGCGGTCGACCTTGGAGGCCTCGAAGTCGAAGCCGGCCAGGTCGCGGTGCGCGGGGAAGCGCGCGGCGCTCATCTGGTAGCTCACCGAGCGCATCGCCCGGTCGGTGGCTTCAGCCTGCAGCAGGTGCTCGATCAGCCAGCGGGAGCTGTCCACGCCGACGCCGCCGCCCTGGGCCACGAGGTCGGTCCACGCTCCGGCCATGCCGTGCAACCGCAGTGCCTTGAGTTCGACGGTCACGTCACGCATGGTCCACCTCCTGGCCGGCTTGGTCGCGCAGGCGGTCGTAGCGGTCAGTGTCGGCACGCGGGGCCTCGTTCAGGCGCAGTGCCGTCTCCACCTGGTCCGGTGGCGGGCTCGCGTTCAGCCGCCCGAGGACGTTGAGCACGTGCTCGGCGCTGACGGCACCGGTCTCCAGCACCAGCTCGGCGGCGACGAGCACGGCGTCCAGGCCGGCGGTGGGCACCGCGGCCAGCACCTGCGCCATCACGCGGTCGCCGCCGGGGCGGCGCAGCAGGGCTTGCTGCAGGGCCCGCAGCGGCGCGGGCATGTCGGCGAACGGCGCGCCGTTGCGCAGCACGCCGGGCTTGCGCTGCACCAGCGGGATGTAGTGCTGCCAGTCGTAGCTGGTCTGGCCGCGGTCGCTCAGACGCGCATGGCTGGCGGCGATCTTGTCGTCGGCGACCACGACCACCCGGTTCGGGTACAGCCTTGTGGAGACCATGTGCCCGGCCAGCTCGCACGGCACCGAGTAGCGGTTGCGCAGCACCGTCACCAGGCAGGTGCTGGACACGCGCGCCGGGTTCTCCACGTAGCCGTCGAAGGGCTCTGGCATGGGCATCAGGTGCGGCAGCTCGTGCTCGAGCATCTCGGCCACGCTGAACTGGCTGTGCTCCGGATGCCGGATCTCCCGCCACAGCGCCCGGCACCGGGTTGCAAGCCAGGCATTGAGCTCGTCGAAGGAGCCGAAGCGCAGGCGGGCGGCCTCGATCCACACGCGCCTGCGGCTGTCCTGCACGTTCTTCTCCACCCGGCCCTTCTCCCAGCCCGAGGCGACGTTGCAGAAGTCCGGGTCGAACAGGTAGTGCGCAGCCATCGCGGCGAAGCGCGCGTTGACCACGCGGCCCTTGCCCTTCTTGACCCTGTCCACGGCGGTCTTCATGTTGTCGTAGATGCCCCGGCGTGGAATGCCGCCCAGCGCCGCGAAGCTGCGGGTGTGGGCATCGAACAGCATCTCGTGGCCCAGCGTGGGGTAGGCCACCAGCCAGAACGCGCGCGACGCGCACAGCTTCAGGTGCGCAAGCTGGATCCGCCGGTAGATGCCGCCGATGACCAGGCCTTCTTCGCTCCAGTCGAACTGGAACGCGTCGCCAAGTTCGAAGTTCAGCGGCACGAAGGCGCTCGTGGCGCTGACCTTGCCTTGCTCGTCACGCCAGGTGCGGATGTAGTCGGTCAGCCGCGTGTAGCCGCCCTCGTAGCCCATGGCCTGCAACTCCACATGCAGCGCCCGCGCCGTGCGCCGCTCGTGACGCGGGCGGTGCCCGTCGGCCCTCAGCGCCTTATGCAGGGCCTGGACGAACGGCGCCAGCTTCGTCGGCATCTCCCGACGCCGGTACTTCGGCTGCGCACCCTGCGGCGCCTTCAGCCACTTCTTGATCGTGTTGCGCGACAGACTCGTCAGCCGCGCGATCTCGCTGATCGACTTCCCTTGCCGGAAGTGCATCGAGCGAATCTTGCCCATCATGGCCATGGTGATCACTCCTGTTTCCTTGCTGCACAAAAAAGCAGCAGGGTAGGTTGAACACCCTGGTCAGTTTTCGGTCGGCATCACCCGGCTTTGCTGGTCAACTTTCGGTCGGCGTCAACAG
>JAHDXL010000021.1 GCA_023382935.1 Phycisphaerales bacterium | reverse complement strand
AGCGCCCCATCGCGGCCTACGTCGAGCGCGTGTACGAGAGCGGGAGTTTCGCGGCGCTGGGGCTTGGATGATGAATAGATGCGATCGTGCCATCCCGCTATTGCACATAACCCTCGCGAGCGTGGGCAGCGTACTCGGCCAGCCATTCAGGCAGCTCCCGCCGGGATACGAAGTCATCAACCATCGCCCGCAGTCGCCGCGCGATCTCCTTGTTTCCGTTGTAGTTATGAGTGCAGTAGATGTGCCCGATGCCGTGCAACGCGCTGACGAGGCACGCGCTCGTTCGGCATCGAGTGAGCACGTTCTGAAGCACCTCAATCCCCGGTTCAACCAAGTGTGGTCCTTTCTCGGGGAACATCACAGCGCCTTCGAGGTGATCCATATCCCAGATCATGTAGACGGCCATGTCGAGATTGACCGTGTGGTGCAGTTCCGAATCGGGGTCCGTGCCACGCCGTCCGCAGACTCGATCGAAGAGATCCGTGTAGAGAGTGGTGATCGACCGCATGCATCGGGCTTGAAGTTCCTGTGGGACAGCCCCGCTACGCATGTCGCCAATGTAGCCAGAGCCGCATCCGAAGATGAACCATGTGGCCTCGGCAATCTGGTCGTCCGTGTACCGGTCGGCGATGAAGGCCGGGGCCTCGAACAACCGAGTCAGGTACTGCGTCAGCAGGGCGGCGTTCATGCCGAAGAAGCGAGCTTCCCTTGCCGCGACAGCCTCCTCGCCATCCGGCGACGTCCCCGAGAAGTCACCGTGACCGTACGTGAAGCAGTAGGTCACCCACTCGTCAAAACTCGGTGGCTGCGCGGCGTTCATCTCGTCGCATTCTTGGAGCGCTGGCGTTCGGAGGAAGTCGGCCATGGGTGACGACCTCCGCAAAGTCCGGCCCGGCGATCCGCTCCGCATCCCCGCGCGGGCGTACAACGCCTTCGTCGATGCGGCGCTGGAGACGAGGCGTCGCCAGCAGGACCGCCGCGCCGGTGAACTGTGGGACGGCGGGCGCTCCTTCATCGGCGGGGGCGTCGTCGCCGTGCGCAACGACAGCGGCGCGGACCTGGAGCGCTACCACGCCCTGGCCATCGACGGGCCGCTCTTTCTTCCCGGCGAGGACGGCCCGGAGAAGTCCTTCCAGAACCGCCTGGCCTTCAAGGGCATCACGCCCACCGACGCGACGCGCCCGGGCTCGTTCGCCATCGCGCGCGAGCCGATCCCGCGCGGGGAGGTTGGCCTGTGCGTCGTCCACGGCGTCACGCCCGCACGCATCCTCATCGAGGACGAGGAGCACGCCTTCGCCGAGGTCGCACCCGACGAGACGGTACTCGCCTCCGCGGGCACGGGGAGCGCGGCGATTCTGTGGAAAGAGGAGGGAGTCGGCGAGAAGTGGGCGCTGGTCGAGATGGGCCGCCCACGCGGGGGTCGCATCGTCGCCATCCTCGGCGAGGCCCGCGAGATCGAGGGCGAGCGCTTCCGCTGGCGCTACCCGTGGACCGAGGCCGCCGTCGATGGCGACCCGGGCAGCGAGACCTTCGGGCGGTACATCGCGTTGGAGGAAGGCCTTTCCTCCAAGGGCGCGGGCGGCGAGGAGGACCCCTCGCGCTGGGCCATCAACAGGTTCGAGAGCCACCACAGCGAGGTGCCGGAGGAAGAGCCCGAGGGCACCGACGGCTTCGGCGGCCTGCGCTCGCTTTTCGTGCCGGGGCAACTCGAGCCGCTCGACCCCGCGGGCTACTGCCCACGCAAGGCCGCGGTGCCGATGCTGCGTCCCATCCTCAAGGGCGTCGCGGTGGAGATGTTCGCCGAGCGCGACACGCGCGGCGGGACGGTCTGGGCGTTCCAGGCCCTCAACGGAATGGAACTGGTCGAGTTCGATGTCCCGGTGTGGCTGTATGTCTGATACGCAAACCTCCATCCCCGTGGACCTCGAGGCCCGCCGCGAGCACGAGCGGCGGAAGTACGTCGCGCTCATGCCGACCGGCTACGGCTCGACCAACCACGGGCGCTCCGCGTACAGGCTCGTTCAGGGTTGGCGGCCCCGGTTCGTCGTGGACTTCGGCTGCGGCCGAAACCTCTTTATACAGCACCTGCGGCGGCTGGGGATCGACGGGCTCGGCGTGGACTTCGCCTTCCCCGAGGCGGACATCGTGGCGCCCATGCACCGCGTGCCCGTCTCCGCGGGCATCGCCGACATGGTGACCTCGTTCGACGCTCTCGAACACCTGCTGCCCGAGGAGGTGGACGAGGTGCTCGACGAAATGCGGCGGATCGCCGTGCCGGGCGGTGGCTTCGTGCTGTCTATCTGCACGCGGGAGAGCAAGACCAGGGTCAACGGCGAGGGGTTGCATCCGACGGTGCGACCTCTCAAGTGGTGGCTCGACCGGATCGGCCGCGTCGGCACGGTGCGCCAGGGAC
>JAHDXL010000020.1 GCA_023382935.1 Phycisphaerales bacterium | reverse complement strand
TGCGGATTCCGATGAAATCGGACACCAATTCCGATTCTATCCGGACAGGATTCCGGCGGATGTCGGACAGCGTTCCGGGATTTGCCGGACAGTTACTCGGAGCGAAGCGACGCCTCGGTTCGTCAACTACTCTTTGGAAGTTCGCCAGTCAAGCACGCCGACAAGAACTTTGCATAGGCGGAGCTGTTTTGGGGCGAGTTGTGGGCCAGGAAGCCCGGTCCCCCATGGGCGTAGCGCCGCTGCGGACCGGGGCTTCGAGCACCTCAGCTCGCGGTCCGCAGCGTAGCGTCCGGGGCCCCATGAGGGGGGCGGGCTTCCGGCCCACAACGGGAGGCTGGACTTACGCGGGGGTTTCGGGCTCCGCAGGAGTTTCGTGACCGCGATCGGGGGCGACGCGCGCCTTGCGCATCGACTCGCCCTTGAGTTCCATCCGATAGGCTTGGTGCACCAGCCGATCCATCAGGGCATCGGCGACGGTCGCGTCGCCCACCAGTTCGTGCCACTGGCTCACGGGGAACTGACTGGTGATGAGTACCGAGCCTTTCCCCAGCCGGTCGTCGATGATCTCGAGCAATTCCCGATATGGCTTGGCGCCCGTCGCGGCGAGCCCGAGATCGTCGATAATCAACAGCGTGATGCGCGACCACTGTTTGAGTCGTCGGGCGAGAGTTCCGTCGGCTTGAGCCAACTGCAGATCCCGAAACAGTTTCGGGGCGTGGTAATACAAGGTGCGGTGTCCGTCCCGACAGGCCTGATGCCCCAGGGCGCAGGCCAGGTAGGTCTTGCCGCAACCGGTGGGCCCGGTGATCAGGCAGGCCCGGTGTTGGCCGATCCAGTCATTGACCCGCAGTTGCTCGATCTGCGCGCGTTTGAGTCCACGGGGATGGCGGTAATCGATGTCCTCGAGGGTGGCCGGGACTTTGAGCTGAGCCTGTTGCAGGCGGGCGGCCAAGGCCCGGTTGGATCGCCACAGCCATTGCCGTTGCACCAGCAACGCCAGACGCTCTTCGAAGTCCAGATCGGCGATGTTCGGATCGCGGCGTTGTTCCTCCAAGGCCTCGATCATGCCCTGCAAACGAAGGGCCCGCAGTTGGTCCAGGGTGGGATGAGTCAACATACTGAGGCCTTTCACGCGAAGTACTCCTGACCGCGAACGTTTTCATGGGCCGGCGAAGTGCACGTCAGGTCCCCTTGCAGCGGCTGAGCCTCCAGGCGTTTATCCAGGATCGATTCGATGCTGCGATAGGACAAGGTGCCGAAATGCAGAGCTCGCTGGCAGGCGGCTTCGAGTCGAGCCTCGCCGTGGGCCTTGGCCAGGCGAATGATGCCCAGGCAGGAACGAAATCCCTGTTCGGGATGGGGCCGCGCGGCCATGACGTTCTGCACCACGAGGGCGCACTGGGGGCCGATCTTGCCGGCCCAATCAATGATCCGGCTGGGAGTCCATTCCAGATAACGCTGGTGGGACTTGGGGCGATGTTCGTCCAGGGTGGTGAACTGACCGCGCTGGAAACCGCGCCGGTGAGCGGCGACCCGCTTGGTTTTGTGAAAGAGCTCGACGGT
This sequence comes from Phycisphaerales bacterium, assembly GCA_023382935.1. Lineage (GTDB taxonomy): Bacteria > Planctomycetota > Phycisphaerae > Phycisphaerales > UBA1924 > J022. The sequence goes on along the minus strand of JAHDXL010000020.1, from coordinate 1,161 downwards.
CGATTCGGTCAAGCGCACCTGGAGGCGTTGGTGGATCAGCCCGTAGGGCACGCTGTAATAGTGGTGATCGACCACCACGTGATAATCGATATTGACGGTGGCTTCCAACCAGGTGGCCACGACAAAGGGTGAGGAGGGCAGCGGTCGCAGCTTGGGTTTATCCAAGGTCTCGAACCATTGGTTGCGCGAACCCTCCAGCTTCTGGAACGGCTGGGCATTGAGCTCCTGGAGCCGTGGGGCGATGGCCCGGTTCAACTCACCGACGCTGAAGAAAACCAGATCGCGCAACGAGGCCAGGATCTGGCGCTGGGCCACCTGCACCGCCGACTCCGCCTTGGCCTTGTCGCGGGGCTTTTTAATGCGCGTGGGCAGAATGACCGTGCCGTAATGCTCGGCCATCTCCTGATAGGTGCGATGGAGCAACGGCTCATAGCGGCAAGGTCCCACGACCGCCGTACGAGTGTTGTCGGGGACCGTCAGCGCCGTCACCCCGCCGTAGAACTGGTAGGCGTGCACGTGAGCGCCGATCCAGGAAGGGAGCTTTTGGTCCGAAAACGCCTCGGCGAAGATCTTGCCCGAAACCCCCAGCGCGGCCACGAACAGGGAGGCGGGTTGGGTCGTGCCGTCGGCCCCGTTGCGGATCGGGACCGTTTGACCGGCCCAGTCCACGAAGAGCTTCTCCCCGGGAACGTGCACCTGCCGCAGCGTCGGTTCCAGGGTCTTGCGCCATTCCTGGTAGCGTTCGCAGAAACGGCTGTACTTCAACCCGGACGGATCGGTGCGGATGTACTCCTGCCACAACAGGCGCAGAGTGACGTTGGGACGGCGCAGTTCGGCGTGGAGGTGAGCCCAGTCCGGGATCGGCGGCGGGGGCGTTTCCGCGATCCGTGGAGGCGCCACCGCGCACAGCCGGGCTTCCAGTTCGTTTTCGCCGACGCCTTCGGGCAGCGGCCACTTCAAGCCCGCCGCCTCAGCCCGCAGGAGGTAATCGCCGACCGTGCTGGAAGCGAGACCACAACTGCGCCCGATTTCGCGGATCGACAGATCGTGCTCATATTTCAGACGTAGAATTTCGATGACTTGACGCATAACGAGTACTTTTCGAGGCATAGGGCCGTCAGTTTCGACCGCCCGTCCGCCCACTCAACGTTTTGCGTCACC
>JAHDXL010000019.1 GCA_023382935.1 Phycisphaerales bacterium | reverse complement strand
TGACGCCTCTGAAGAAACTCCTTCCAAGTAGTTGATTTAGTTGGGTGTTTTCAGGCGGTGGCGGGCACGACGAGCATGCCGAGCTTGTTGGCGCGGCGCTGAAGCAGGCGGACTGCGCGTTCTCGGTATCGCTCCTCGTAGTACTGCTGGCCTTGGTCGGTGTACTCCTCGCCCTTGGTCAACATAGCGTAGACGAGCCTGGCCAGCTTGTGGGCGGCTGCGGTCACGGCCTTGGCCTTGTCCATGCGCCCGCACAGCCGCCTGAAGTAGGCGCCAAGCGCCGATTGGCTGGTACGCAGGGCTGCCGCTGCCTGCTTGAGCGCCTGCGTCGCGCGGTTCGTGCTGTGCTTGGTCGCCGAGCCCAGGCTCTTGCCCCCGCTGATGTAGGTTCCGGGGCATAGGCCCAGCCAGGACGCGAAGTGCTTGTCGCTGGGGAAGCGGCTCATGTCCGTGCCGACTTCGCTGACGATGGTCATCGCCGTGCTCACGTCGATGCCGTTGATGCGCGTGAGGTCCACGCCGCACATCTTGAACAGCCGCTCGCGTACGTCGAACTTCGGCGCGTTCTTGGCCTTGCTGCGCTTCTTGGCCTTGGCCGGCTCGTTGGAGAACCGCTGCAAGGCCTGCATCGCCCGGTCGATCTGCTCCTCGCACTGCAGCAGCTGTTGTGCACAGAAGTCGAACGTTGCCAGCGCAACCTTCAGCGCGAAGATGTGTTCGGCGCGCCAGTTGCCCTGCAGGCTTGCCGCTATCTCTTGCTCGCTGGCCTTGATGCGCGCGTCCCTGTAGCTGGCCAGTTCCTCGGGGTCGCGCATGCCCTCCACGATCGCTCGCACGATCTTCTGCCCGGTCACGCCGGCCACGTCGCTGATTGCATTGGTCAGTTGCACGTTCATCAGCGTCAGCGCCTTGTGCATGTGCTGCACGCTGCGCCCCTGTTCGCGCAGCAGTCTGGTGCGCAGCCGGTTCAGCTCGCGCAGCTCGCACATCTGGTCGTGCGGCCGGAACGCCCCCTTGAGCAGTCCGTAGCTCAGCAGCTGTTGCAGCCACTGGCAGTCCAGCACGTCGCTCTTGCGCCCCGACACTCCTCGCACATGCCGCGCGTTGACCAGCAGCACCTCGAACCCTCGTCGCTCCAGCACCTCGTACAGCGGGATCCAATACACCCCGGTCGACTCCAGCGCCACGATCCTCACGCCGCAATGCTGCAGCCAATCGGCCATCGCATGCAGATCACACGTGTAGCAGCCGAAGTCCCTCACCGGTTGCTCGGCCGCCTCGCTGCGCACCGCCACGTAGTGCCGCGATCCTCCTACATCGATGCCCGCCGAGTCCGGGTGCATCACCTCCAGCTTCGTCCTGCCGATCTTCGGCTTGCTCGTACCCATGCCTTGCTCCATCATCCGTTGCGGGATGCGGAGCCGACATCGGGTACGTCGTCAATAGCTCACTCTCTGAAACGGGATGCGCCTTGGACCAGACCATGCCGGTACACGACGCTCACCAATGTCGATGACGTCACCCAGGACCAACCTAACCCGCGGGCATTGCGCGCCAGTGTCGTTACGGTCTTGGTCGGCTCCGCACCCCACCATGCCACATCACCGAGCACAGTTTCATCGGTACGATTCGCGGGCAACGCCAGCGATGACGCCTAACCCCTCGCTCAACACGCGACCCCCAGCGGCAGGCCGCCTTGGCCGCACCGGCCGCCTGCGGTATTCTGGCCGCTGCGGCCAAGGCGCCCTGCCGCCGGGGTCGCGTTAGCTCGAACGTTAGGCCGCACGAACACCACCCGCCCCGCATCCTCTCCGCATGCACTTCCTCATCTCGTTTCCCAGCACCGCCATGAGTCACATTGCCGACGCAGAGCTTCCGGCTGTGAGTGACGCGGCACACACTGTCATCCGCGAGGCTAAGGCTGCAGGTGTCTACGTCTTCGGCGGCGGCATTGACGAGACGGTTCCGCCCGTCTTGGTCACAGCTAGCGGAGCGATCTCGACCGGCAGCTATTCCGAGACGCGAGAACTCAGTGGGGGCTTCTGCGTGGTCAAGGTCGAAACGCGGGCTGAGGCCGAGGTCTGGGCCTCGAAAATTGCCGCCGCCTGTAGGTGCGCGCAGGAACTGCGGCCCTTCATGTTTGACCCAGAGTCTTGAGCCGGTGCCTGGCACAAGCACTGGGCGCAGGCAAAAGTGCGGCCTAACCCCTCGCTCAAGCGCCGACGCGCTACGGCAGGCGTCGTAAGCCTGGTCCGCGGCCTATGAGGCATCATCGCGGTCCAGGCTTACGCCGCCCGCCTCCGCGCGCGGCTTAGCTCGAACGTTAGGCCGCGCATCCGATCCACTGAGAACTTCGAAGGACGATGAAGGCCCCTCCACCCGCAACCCTTGTTCCAGCGTGCGGTGGTGCGCTACTTCGCCTTTACGAACTCGTGGCCCTTGAGCGCGCGCCAATGGGTGCAGAAGGCCTCCTCGACCTCCTGTGGTCTAGCTTGCCGTTCGTGTTCGCGTGCGGCCTCGCTGCGTTCACCCGAAACACCGCGCCCGCCAGCGGTTTCGCGGCCGCCAGCCTGCTCGCAAGCCTGTACGCCCACTATGTCCTATATCAGGCCCCTTCGCCTGGCTACGGCTCGACGCTCATCGTCCTCCTGCCGCTGTGGTCCATGCTGTTCGTTGGTCCACTTGGGGCCTTTGTTGGCTGGGTCCTCTCGCGCAGCAAGCCGCCTGGCGCGGCCTAACCCCTCGCTCAACACGCGACCCCCAGCGGCAGGGCCCCATTGCCGCACCGGCCCCGGGCGCAATTCTGGCCGCCGCCGCCCAGGCCC
>JAHDXL010000018.1 GCA_023382935.1 Phycisphaerales bacterium | reverse complement strand
GGCGCGACGCAGGTGAGCTGCTCGGGGTTCGGGCAGGTAATGATCGACCACATGTGATCTCGCTCCACGGCGTCTCATGACGCCCCGTAAGCCCCTGATTTTGTTGAAGAAATCAGGGGCTTCGTCTTTTCAGCACGTCTCACGGCAGACCACGAAATCCCGCCATTTTGGAGGGGAAATTGACGGGAGACGGGGCCCGAAACGGCCCAAATTCCTCCACTTGGAGGTGGCTGAAAAGTGTCGGGAGACGACGCATGCGACTGAGCAACTACACCCTCACGCCCACTCGGATCAACAACGCCAAGGCGAAGGCGCGGCTCTACAAGCTAAGCGATGGCGGGGGGCTTTTCGTCGAGGTCAGCACGACCGGCCAGAAGACCTGGCGCTACCAGTACCGATTCGCCGGCAGCCGCCGAGACGTCAAGATCGGGCGATACCCGGAGATCGGGGTGGCCGACGCTCGGGCGCGGCACTTCGAACTCAGGTCGCTCTTGGAGCGAGGGGTAGACCCCGCCGAAGTTCGTCGCCAGGAGACTGCGGAGCGTCGGCAGCAGGCGAAGGACAGCCAGCCCGCTGCCGACCAGTTCGAGGCGTTCTCCCGGCGCTGGATCCGGGAGCGCCTGATGACCAGGTCCGAGACCTACCGGAACCAGATCGAGTCCCGGCTCGAGCGCTTCGTATGGCCAGCGATCGGCGAGAAGCCGCTGGGCGGCGCCCGGCCCGCCGACGTGCTCGCGATCATCGAGGACTTGAGAGGAACGCCGAAGACGGCGGAGGGCGTCAGGCAACACATCCAGCAGATCTACAACTACGCGATCCAGAAGCTGCTCGTCGAGGTCAACCCGGCCTTGCCACTGCGAGGCGTCATCGAGGTGCCTGCTGCCGAGCACCACCGGCATCTGACCGAGCCAGAACTAGGAGCCTTCTGGCGGTCGGTGGCGAAACAAGGCGCGCACTTCGTGACCATCGCTGCCACCCGGATGCTCATGTACACGATGTGCCGCAAGTCAGAGGTGCTGCGAGCCCGGTGGCGCGAGTTCGACCTCGAGCGGGCCCAGTGGGACATCCCGGCCGAGCGTATGAAGATGAAGGCGCCGCACCGTGTCTACCTTTCCCGACAGGCACTCGAACTCCTTGGGCTGCTGAAGGCATTCGGCTCGGAGCCGCAGGCCTACGTGTTCCCGTCGGTGCTTCGTGCCGCGGTGCCGCTCGGCGACGCTACGCTGAACCACTTCTTCAAGCGACTCGACTTCGGCGTTCCGGACTTCTCGCCCCACGGAACCAGAGGCACGGCAGCGACCTTGCTTCGTGAGCATGGATTCAGCCGAGAGGTGGTCGAGTTGCTACTGGCGCATGCCGAGCGAAACAAGGTGACGGCCGCGTATCACCATCACGAGATGGCTGACGAGCGGCGGCGCGCGCTTCAGTACCTCGCGGATCAGATCGATCGATTGGCCAGCGCATCCGTCGCTCGCTCAACGGTGTCTTCTGAAGGTCGTGAGCACCGCGTGACCGCATGAAGCGACTTGGGGATGCGGATGTTGCAGTCAAGCATCGTCTACAACGCCGGCGTTCGCAGTACCCTGATGCTGCAGTTTCTTCCACTGAACCGCAGGAGGCTCGACTTGCGACTGGCTCTCTTCCTTGCGATCGTCGCAGCGGGTGCAATCGCAGGCTTCGCAACCGGCAGCGGTGAGGACAGTGCGACAAGGCTTGTTCTCGCCGGTGTTGGCGCGTTGATCGGCGCTGCGATCGGCGGGGCGGTCCTCAAGCTCGGAGGCATCAAGGGGTCAAACACGTCTACAGGAGGCGCGATTCCAGGTTCCGGCGTGACTTCCGAGGACCTCGCGGCCAACTATTGGCGCGACAAGGGACACCCACCCTTCATGAAGCCGCCTGAGGGGGACCAGCCATCTCGCGGGCCCGATTGACTACCGCTTGATGATCCCCTTCACCGCGTCTTTGGCATCTTGGAAGGTCTCGGCCGCGTCCCGGGCCACTTGCCTTGCGGTGCCTTTGAATAGCGACTGCCGTGGGGAAATCGTGCCGTCGTCGGCGCGCCCGGGGCTCCGCGCGTCATCGAACTCTTGCCGTCGAGCGGCGGTCCGGCCACGGAGGTCGTCCGACGACGTCTGAATCTGCTGGCGAGCGTCGCTTGGTTCGGGCGCAGGTTGTCCCGGTGGAACGAATGGAAGAGGAGCCTGACGAACCGCGCCCGTCGCTCTTCGATATGTAGCGTCAATGTCCGGCGTGACGCGCGGGTCACCGCTGTTGGTCGTGTACAGATGGCGGACGTCGTCGAAGGATGACGGCATGCCAGTGCCGTCGCTGAAGTTTCGGGTTGGAGCCAGCGCCTGTCGGGCAAGTTCAGCGCTCAGCAGTTGTTGAGCGGACGCGCTGGTACCACCGTACTGTTCAGCGTACCGAGTGAACATCGCCAGGTTGTAGGGATCCTGCGCAATGTCGATTGAAATCGAATCGCCTCTCTCCCTGGCCACGGCAAGCCGCTCAGAGAACGCGGCGCGATCGGCAAGGGAAGCATCTGCGCGGGCGGAGCGCGCGGCTGTGGTGGCGATCCTCGACGACAGCTCGCGTGCTTCGCGAGCATCGGTGGCTACAAGGCTCGCGACGGAACTGTCGCGCGACACACGATCGCCGAACTGCTTGAACTCCGAGGCCTGCTCGGACGTGAGCGCACCAAGCACCTTCCGCTCGTCTGCACTCAGTCCGGACAGGTAGGTCTTGTCTGCACTCGCGTTCAGTTGGGCGCCAACGAACCGCGCATTGAATCCGGCGTGACCTGTAACGCCAAGCGCAATGCGAGCAACCTGAGACTGTGTCAGCCCAGTGGACTCGGAAACGCTTCGGGAGATCTGATCCAGCCGATCGATGGTTTGCCCCAACTGCTCGAAGCTGCTGGATGTCGACCCCGTGCTGCTTCGCGATGACTTCAGCTTT
>JAHDXL010000017.1 GCA_023382935.1 Phycisphaerales bacterium | reverse complement strand
TGGTGACGCTGCGGCCGGGGTTGTCGGCCAGTTCGGTGCAGCAGAACACGCGGCGTCCGTTGCTCAGGTCGAAGATCGTGAGGCCCATCACCAGGCTGGATGCCGGTATGCCAGGCAGGGATGCGATGTAGCGCATGGTCGGGCGCGAAGAAATCACCTGCGCGCCGTTCAGCAGTTCGGAGGGGAGCATTATCGATTGCGGGAGCATGGTGGCATTGCTTAGAACATCATCTGGAGGGGCGCACGCGCTGCATCCGTCAGGGACGAAATTGAGACTTTCTCGTAGGTCGGCTCAAGCGGGATCCTGTATGTGCATTGGCTCGATTTCGCTGTATGCAGAAGCTTGGCCTCCGCATGCCCCGTTCGCACCATCAACCAGTGCTGCGAGCTGCGCGGCCGCAGCGAAGTGCCCCATGCACGGATCTGGGCGCATTCATCAGGTGTCGGGCGCCTCCCCGAAGACGGCAGCAGGGTTAGCGAGAGCCTGATCGGCGGATGGGGGAGGGGGTTGCTCACTGGACCACGCGGACGCTCTGTTGGTCCTTGAGCTTCAGCGCCTCGGAGACGTGCTGGGCGAATTCCTCTGTCGGACAGTCCGCCACGCACTCGACGCCGCCGCCGGGCAGGTGGCCGTAGATCGACCAGCAGGCGATCTCGGTGTCCTCGTCGCCGGCCGGCTCGATGGACACCGCCGGCACGGAATGCAACAGGCGAAGCGGGATCACGCAGTTGTCCTCATCGAGGGCAACAACCGGCCTGATTTCGTAGTTGTCGAACTGGGGTTGCATTGGGTACTCCTCTTGCAGCTAATGTGACAAGCTTACCGGGAAGGGCAAGGCAATTCCGGGGAGAGTTCATCAGTCCGGATCGGTTGCCATGCCCTCCACGAAGTCGATCAAGGGCCCGAGATCGCGCCGGTCGGTCAGTTCGAATTCGGATACAAAAACGCGGCGAGCCGTAGCCTGTCATGTGCCCTGATGAAAAATCAGGTAGCTCAGGTTGGAAGCCCGCGCTTGGGTAATGACCAACATGAGCCGTTCCGGGATGTCCGGGAATTCCCGTGAAAGGTTGAGCACGAACTCCCAGACGCCGTCTTGCCCGTTGCGGGCATGGCGAAAGCTCGCCTCCCGCTCCACCCACGCCCATTCGGGGACATCCTCCGGCACCTCGTAGCCGCCCACGATGTCTTGCATCATCACGGAACCGATCTCCTCGCGCGTGGCGCCGGGCAGCATTTCGTTGCTCATGCCGCTTGCCTCTCGACGCCAGCCTCCGCGTCGGACACCCAGATCCAGCCCAGCACCCAAACACCACCGTCGCTATCGCTGGTGATGGTGCGATCGTCCATAGACAGATCGTCGTCGCCGGCGATCAGTTCCCGCGCCGCCTCGACGTAGGGGTCGTCTTCTGGGGCTGCGAGCACCGGCAGGCAGTCCGGGTGGGTCAGCCCGGCTTGTTTCATGGCCTCCAGCACCGGGGCACGCTCCAGCGCCTCGATCTGCCGGCGAAGGCCGTCGATTTCCTCGGCCAACTCGATCCCGCGCCCACCGTTGGTCTCGAACAAGGCTTCGCGCTCCTTGAGGCGCGCCCGTAAGGGAGCAATATCCGGGTCGGGGGCAAGGGCGGTAGCCGCAACCGCAGGCACCGCTTCCGGCGTGACTTCGCCGAGGCCGAGGAAGTCCGGGTCGGATCCCTGCTCGATGAGGGCCTGGGCCGCCTGGCCGGGCGTAAGAGGTACTACCTCTGTTTTGGTGATCTCGCCGGAGCAATCGCCCTGGGATATCTGGTGGGCGATGTCGGCCAGGCCCAGCTCGGACACCGGGCACTCCTCGGAGATAATTTCGACGGTGATCGTCGTCTTGAAAAACCTCTGAGACATGATTCCTCCCTGAATAGACAGTCCAATTCTAGAGAGGCACCTTGAGTGATTCAGGAAAAACGGACGAAGCTAATTCATCAACTCTATGAACTCGCCTTGAGCGTCCTTGCCCAGAGCAACCAAGCCACGCTGCTTCAGCCAACTAAAGGCTTCCTTGATCGCCGCATCGGCCTGTTCCAGCGATTCCACTTCGAATCCGCTGTCGTCGCACAGACCGAAGCGGGGCCGCGCCGGCGTCGCGCCGGCGGCATTGTCCAGATGAATCCGCACAGCATGGCATTCGAGTTGGGCAATCATGCACTCGTCGGCGATCTGGAATGCCCTGGCGCACAGGGCATCGTCGTGCATGACCGTGCTCATGCAGGCCGCCCGGCGCGGACGCCATGATGCCCGAGAGGGTTGCCCCCTTGGTCGTACAGCTCGTCCAGCGTGTAGTGGATGATGTGGACGCAGTCCTGTTTAGTGGTTTTCGTGAAGGCCAGCTCCACGCCGTCGTCGCCATCGGGGTCTTGCAGGGCGCACTCCTCGATCAGCGAGAGCGGGATATGCACGAACTGACCCACGCCGTCATAATCGCCGCCCCAGAAGGATAAGTCGTACTCGACTTGGACGCAGGGCACCACGGGCACGCCGATATCCTGCCCCCTGTCGCATTCCAGCGCATAGGCTTCCAGTGCCGAGCCGCGCGCGGTGAAGCGAACATGAAAGGAGACCTTGCGCGAATCGGCATCCGGTGCGTCGTCCTGGTATTCGACATAGACGGTCTTGGTGAAATCGAGCGGATCACTGCTGTCCCAGCAGCCGTGATTGAGCACCTGCACACCGTCGCCGAAATCGTAGTGCTCGAACAGCGCGTCGGCCATGCTCTCGCGGTCGATCTCGATTCCTGCCTCGTCGCCGTCATCCTGGGACGCCATGCGCTCACGCATCTCTGCCACGAAAGCGGAAGGAAGCATGAGTCCATATTTGGCCAGCCGCGAAGCGATTTCTTCGGGGAGTATCTGCATGTTCTCGATGCGCGACTGCATGAACCGGGTCATTTCAGTCTCGATCCTGCTGCTCGCCACCGGATCGGCGGGGATCGCCTGTGAAGCGGCATCGAGCAGCCCCGGCATGGCGGCCATCGCCAGGCCGTAGAACTCGCGGATCGCCGTCGCGGCCTCCTCGTCGCCATCTTCGGTGCGGATGCTGAAATGGGTATTGGTGGCGCTGGCCGCTTCATGGGCCATGCGCAGTCTTTCGATGTCCATCACGGGTGTTTTTCTCCTTCAAGTTCTTCCGATATGAACGGCGTAATATCGGTGCTACCGCCTTGGCCGATGTCGAGTTTCGATAGCTGCTCGCGCGAGCCGGTAGCTTCCAGGTGTGCGCGGGCGGCCTCTCGACGAGCCGCGTCGCTTTCGTAGGGGCCGTCGAGGATGGGGGTGGTGCCGGGTTCCGCGATTACCAGCCAGCGCTGGATGAGGGGGTAGCGCTCCATCCGGATGGCTGGGTCGTCGATCTTGTGGCCGATCTGGATGATTTCGATGCCATCGAGCTGATAGG
>JAHDXL010000016.1 GCA_023382935.1 Phycisphaerales bacterium | reverse complement strand
GTACGGGAACGCCTGCTGATTCGAACGCCGGCAGGAGTCGGTGCAATAAAAAAACCGCCCCCGGTGACTCGGAGGCGGTTCGATCAAACCGGTCAGGGTCGGCTCGCGCCGACCCCTGGCCGTAGTGCCTTAGAACGCGAAGTTCTCGACCGCCGTCATCCCGGTGACGCTGGCCACACCGACCAGTTCGATCACCATGTCCTTGGCCGATTCGAACCCACCGCTGTCGTCGGCATCGACGTAGACCCGCGCATCGGTTCCGTTCGACGCCACGAACACGTTCGTACCACCAAAGGCCACCGTGCCGGTCGTGAAGTTGAACGCGTTGCCGCCGCTGGCGATCGCAGCACTCCACGAACCGCCCGCCGCCGTCACCGCATCAGCGATCGCGCTCAGATCGATGATGTCGTCCACCGAACCCGTGCCGCTGTCGATCGAGAAGTTGCTGATCGAGTCCATCGCCGTCAGGGTCGAGTCCGACTGCTTGTTGTAGGCAAAGGTGTCCGCTCCATCGGTGAACGCCGTCACGACACCGTCGTCGGTCGCGTTCAACGTCCCCGTCGTCATCCCGGAGTTGTCAACCGTCACCGTGTCGCCAACGTCGCCCACACCGGTGTTGTACTCGAAGGTGAGCACGTTGCTCGCCGTGTCGAAGCTCACCGACTTCAGCTCACCCGGGCTCAGACCCAGCGCCGTCGTCCAGGCCGCCACCGTCACCGCTGCCAGCGCAGTACCCACCTGATCGGCATCGGCTCCGGCCACCAGCTCGATGTCCTCGCCCGAACCGATGTCGCCCACCGTGATCCCGCCCACTTCGATCACGTCGCCCGCTTCGAGGGTGTTGCCACCGCCGTTGAAGGTGACCGTCTCGATCTGGCCCTGGATCCCGCCGTCGAGGTCGTCCGCACCACCGTTACCGGTGATCGCGTCGTCCCCGGCCGAACCGGTGATGTCGTCAGCCATCGCTCCGCCAACCAGCGTGACTCCCACCGCAGCGGTGTCGACCGCGGCGAGCGTGACGCCCATCGTGGTGACCAGGCTCGCGTTCACGCCCGTTCCGTCGAAGGTGAAGATCGTGCTGGCGTCGCCCTCTTGCAACTCGCCCGCGTCGACGTCGAGCAGCAGATCGTCGTACCCTGCCACCGAGGCGTTGGTGATCCACAGGTCCTGGAACCCGGTGATGTCATCGATCAGGTCCAGGTTGCCCACCACCACGTCGTCCGCGTCGCCGTCGACCGGGGTCGCCGTCGTGTCACGCGTCCCATCGGTGTCGCCGAGGATCGTCAGGTTCTTCTTCGTCACCGCCGTGATGTCCAGCACGTCCCAGTCGAAGCTGAACAGATCGTTCAGGTCTTCCAGGCTGATCGTGTCGGGCGGCGTCACGTCGTAGCCGATCGCGTCGTTGCCCACCTTGATCGTGTCGCGGTCGTCCGCACCGTTGTCCACCAGCACCAGGTTGTCGAACACACGATCGAGCGCACCCGCAGCCGACATGTCGTACACGTCATCGGAGTCCGCGTCGTTGAGGTTCTCGAAGCCCGTCAGCGTGATCGTGAGCGCCGTGTTGTCGATGCGCGTGATCACGATCTCGTTCGAGTTCGAGACGGTCTTCAACAGCGTGTAGTACTTGTCGAAGCTGTCGTTGAACGTGACCGAGTCCTCGGCGTCCTGCGACGCCTCGATGCGCAGGCTTCCCGCTGCGATGCAGTTCGTCGAGTTGTACGAGCTGATCTGGTCGTAGTTGCTCAACTCGGCGCCGTTGCCGTCGGTCGCGAAGACTTCCGCGAGAATCACTCCGGTACCCAACGGATCATCCTCGTCGCTTGCGCTGATCTCGTTGATGTACAGGTTGATGCTCTTGGTGAGCTCGTTGTAGTTGACCTCGTTGTCACCGCCTCGCAGGTTGAACACGTGGTTGACCTGCGACTCGAAGTCGGTCAGCTCGATCATCTCGTCGTTGTCCGAACCTTCGATCCGCGTCCAGAACGCGCTGACCTGGCTCACTCCCGGCGTGACCACCGAATCATCGGCGTGGTACTCGAGGAAGTTCATCTCGTCGATCGGCGTATCGCTCGCCTGATCCTGCAGGTGCACGTTGCGCACCACGCGATCGAGCGCCGCGACCGTCTGCTCCGGGCCGTAGCTGTAGGTGATGCTGATCGCCCGATCGGACTGGGTCAGATCGATCACCCCGCCAATGCCCTCGGCTCCGTCGTACTGGCTCGCCACGATCTGCTCGACGTTGCGCAGCAGGTCGATCCGGTCACCAGCGTCGTTCAAAATGTCGTACTGATGGCCCAGATCTACCCAGTCATCGTAGAGGTCGCCGTTGCGTTGGTTCACCAGCACGTGCGTCGGGTTGCCCGCGGCGTCGTCGGCATCGTTGAAGTTCACCACCGCCACCACGAAGCCCGTCTCGTGGCTGTAGTCCACGCGATCGACTCCGTCGCCCATGTTGAACTCGTAGAGCTCGATGTCGCGCGACTCGGGGATGTCCGCCTCGTCCTCATTGGTGGCGCGCAGGTAGCCCACCGTCATGCGCTCGCAATCCTCGTCGGTGATCTCGTCGAAGTTCAGGATCGAGTCGAACTCGACCTCTTCCAGATCGCCCTCTCCGGCGCAGCTCTCGTTGACCATGTTGTCGGCCACGATCACGGTGTCGGCACCACTGCTGCCCAGCACCTTCTCGAACTGCGTCATGCCCAGGACCTTGACCAGCACCGAGTCGCTCGCCTCGTCGGTGCGCACGTTCGACACCGAGAAGCTCGCCTTGCCGCCCACCGGGATGATCGGGTCCACACCGTAAAAGTCGACCACCGCACCGTTGACGTTGCTCACGTCGAGCACGTCGGCCTGTTGCGGACCGATTGCCAGGTCTCGCGCGTCGATCGTCTCGATGCTCACCAGCGTGTCCACCGGCTCGTCCAGACCCAGCGCACCGTCGGTCATCGTGATCGTGTCGGTGTTGCTCGAGGACTCCACCGCCAGCGTCACCATCGGCAGCAGCTCGCAGCACAGCTCGTCGTGGTCGTAGTTGACCCGGTCGTTGCCCAGCCCGCCCTCGATGCGGTTGTCCTTGCCGGCTTCGGTCTCGTCGATGTAGGTCACATCGTCGCCGTTGCCGTAAATGACGTTCTCCACACCGTCGACCTTCGCGTACACCTCACCGGTGTAGTTCACGACGATCCGGCCCGCGTTGCTGTCGTTGGTCAGGTAGTAGGTCAGACCACCGTTGGTCGTCACCAGCGGCGTGACCGTGTCGTAGGACTCGGTCGCGGTCGACAGCGCCGCCACATTCAGCGTGTCGTTGCCCTGCCCCGCCCAGGTCCCGTCACCCGAGACCGTGCGGATGTTCTCCATCTCGATGAACGAGGTCGTGCCCGTCTTCACCCCGCCTTCGAACACTTCCACCGTGCCCGCGCCGCCCAGCTTCTTGTCCAGATCGTTCGACATCGTCACCGTGAAGGTCGCCCCGCCCACGCCGACGTTGCCGAAGTCGCGCTGCTGCGCGATCAGCGTGTCGCGGAAGTACCCTTCCGTCGGGCTCGAGTCCGCAACCAGCGAGAATCCGTTCTCGGTTTGCAGCAGCAGCGTCACCGACTTGTTCGCAGCGTCCTTGTTCGCCATCGCCGCGTCGTAGTCGTTGTACTGCTCGACCGTCGCCTCGCTCGCCCCGGCTTTGAGCACCTTGTACAGGTCCTTGCCGCCGTTGATCGAGTCGGTGCCACGCGACATGTACGTGCGATCGTCGCCCGTCAGGCCGTTGATCGTGTCGTTGCCGTCGCCCCCGAAGAACTGGTCGTCACCGTGCACCACGAAGTCCGTCGCGAACGACGTCGTGCGGTTGTACGCCACCCCGGCAATGTCGTCCTTGCCCGAGTCGATCACCAGCGCATCGGTCCCGGTGAGCGTCCCGCCCGCCGTCTTGGCCGTCTCCAGGTTGGCCCGCTGCACCGCTTCCTCGCCCCAGAACAGCACGTTCGTGTCGTTCAGCGCGTTGTCGCGTCCATCGAACTGATACAGCTGCAGCTCGTGCTGCGCCTTGTTCGTCACCTTCGCCGACGCCGGCTCGCCTCCCGAGAGATTGGTGATCGTCACCGTCGGCTTGCGGATGAACACCACCTCTTCGGCGTCGTAGTCGCGCGGCACGATCGTCATCGACGCACCGTCGCCGTCGTTACGCACGTCCAGCCCGCCGGCGGCCGTGTCATCGTCGAGCATGCCCGTGATGAACGCCGCCAGCCGCGCAACGAACGCCGACTGGATATCGGCCTGCGAATTGAACACCGTGTCTTCGGCACCGATCAGGTTGCCCGACAGGTCCCTGCCCACCTGCAGCGAGAACGACACACCGTTCACCGTCACCGTGACCTTGTCCTGCGTGGTCAGGTTCGAGAACGTGATCTTCCACGCCTGGTCTTCGGCCAGGTACGTCGTCGTCCCGGTCGTGCCCGACGCGTCGGCCTGGAAGTCCACCACCAGGTCTTCGGCGTAGTTGTCCACGCCCAGCGAAATCGTCGACCCGAACACCGAGTCGTCGTCCACGCCCTCGTTGTCGGTGCGATCCTCGTACGCCTTGTAGATGATCCGGTCCTGCGAGACCGACACCGCCGGCGGACCGTACACGAACACGTTCTCGGTTTGCGTGTTCGCCTTTTGCGACACGTCCACACCCGCGCCGACTTCGCTCGGCTGGTCGGCCAGCTCGCGCCCCTTGGCGTCGGTGATGTGGATCGTGATCCCGTCGGACTGCAGGTCAGCGCTCAGATCGGCACCGAACGCGGTCGCATCGAGCGCCGCGTTGATCGCCGCTTCCAGGCCCGCGTAGGTCGTCGCCGCCTTGATCGCGTCGGTGTTCAGCACGATCGCCTGGAACACCCCGTCGACCTTCACACCGGTGCGAATCTCCGAGACCCGGTTGACCACGTCGATCAGCTCGTCACCCGGGTTGTTGCCTCCGGCCTTGAACACCGCGATCGCCAGCACCGATGCGCCGGTCTGCGAGGACTCGTCCAGACCGAAGTCCTGCATGTACAGGCCATCGCCCTTGGAGTCGCGGTCCCACAGGTTGTCGCCGTTCAGGTCCTGCTGGCGATGAATGACGTCGATCCCTTCGCCCGAACCCGGAACGGTGTTGTCGAAGTAGCGTCCCTGCCTGTCTTCGCAGAAGTCTGCGTCGGCCTCGAAGGACGAACCCTCGCCGCCTTGCAGCGAGAACACGAAGTCGTCGTTGCCCGAGCCGCCCGAGAGCTTGTCGTCGCCCTCGCGACCCTCGATCACGTCGTCGCCCGTGCTCGCGTACAGGATGTTCGCGCCCTCGGTACCGCGCAGGTCCATGTCGCCTTCATAGGCGAAGAAGTTCTGCTGGTTGTCGAACGCCAGCTCCGGGCTGTTCGCTCCGGCCGCCTTGTAGTCGATGTTGCCCAGGCCCGTCGCGATCAGGTTCTGGAAGTCCTGCACCTGCGCGCGCGCCGTGCCCGAGACGTAGTTGGTCTGGTCGGCGGTGTAGTTCTTGGTCGCCGCCATCATGTCGGCGCCGCCGTAGCCCTTGTAGTTCAGCGCCACGCCGTCGGAGTTGTCCGGGTCGCCGGTTTCCCTGCCGTTGCCCAGGTCGATGCGCACGACACCGTCGGTGGTCATCGACGCGGCGTTGCGCGTGCCGAACACGAAGTCGGTCACCCATAGCGTGTCGACTTCAGAGGATTCCCCGTCCCAGTCGTCGATGTACTCGTCGTTCTCGTAGTCGTAGCGATCTTCGTCGGCGACCGATGCGTCGTCGTTGTATCTGGTACCGCCCTCGTAAATGCCGCCGTCGGTCTCGAACAGGATGTCGTCGTTGCCTTCATCGCCAACGAGTTCATCGCGACCGTCGTTCCAGATTCCAGCCAGGTTCGGATTTGTCACCCCACCCGGAACCGTCTGGGTGAAGAACTGCATGTTCCCGCCCATCAGCAGGTCGTTGCCTTCCGCGCCGTGGATGAAATCGTTGTCGTAACCGCCGATCAGCTTGTTCGCTTCGTCGGAGCCATGAATGCGTAATTGACCAGAGGAACCGATGCCGTAGTTGTCGGTGCCCGCGCCGTCGCGGTCGTCGAGCCGGCGTCCGCCAAGCTCGATGTCGAAGCCGGTCAGGAAACCGTACAGGTTGCCCGACGCGTCGACGTTCTCGACGTCGTCGAGGATCGCGCGCAGCCGCTTTCCGTCGCCCACCGCAACGTAGCCGTCGCCGCCGTAGTAGTCGACGATGTCGCTGTAGCCGTCGCCCTCGGCCGGACCGTCGGAGGGCTCTTCCCATGAATTGGAGCCGTAGATGTCGAGAACGATGTCACCGTACTCTTCGTCGTCCGAGATCTCGAGCAGCAGCCAGTCGCTATCCTGGCCCGAGTAGTCGCCCGTGCCCGAGTTCTGCCCCGCCGAGGTGTCGTCGGCCGTCGTGCCGCCGTCG
>JAHDXL010000015.1 GCA_023382935.1 Phycisphaerales bacterium | reverse complement strand
AATATCGCGTCACGCGATCCGTTCCTCAAGAACGGGGTCCGTGCTCCGGATACCGACGTGCATCCGGAGCAACCGGCGTTCAGGGCAGCAACCAGGCAGAGCCAGTTACGCATCAGAAGCACTTGGCGAGCGCGAATGTCTGCCCGGCCGGCAGCTCCGGTGTGGCGACGAATCGGTTCGTCAGCGGCGTGGGCGCACCGGGCGTGCTCAGCGGCAGGGTGAGGCCATTCTCAGTGAGATTGGGCTCCGCGGCGAGCGGACCCGAGCCAGCCAGTGTCCACAGAACCCGCTCCACTCGGCCGTCGCCAGGCTGGAAGAGCGCCGCCCGGTGCACCGCCGGGGACGAGAACGAACCGACCAGCAGGAGCCGTCCGTCGGGTGCTGGAACCAGGTCCACTCGCGCGAGCTTCGGCGACCGGGAGAAGAGCGCCAGTACCGTGCTCCGCTGATCTGCGAGCCGAATGCGCAAGAGACGAGCCATCGTCCGCCCTGCCAGCTGGACCTCGTCAATTGCGTACAGGCTTCGATCCTCGACTCGGAACGTGGCGGCGAGCACGCGCCCGGGGATCGCGCCGCGCAGAGTCGTAGGGTGCCACGAATCCTTTTCCCAATCATGGATCCAGAGCGCAGCCGCATCCGCGGGCGGCCCCCCGAGCAGCGCAGTGCCTCCGAAAAGGAACACGCTCTGTTCGGTCGCGCTAAGCACAGCGCCGAATTCCCGGCGGGCGGCCGGATGCGGTGCGTCGCGGGGTGAAAGTCGTGCGGCTTCTGACCTCCGGTGGACCGCGCTCACGACCCCGCCCTGCATGGCGAACACATTCTCGGCGGCGGTTCCGTCGCCCGCTAGTGACGCCAGCACCGCGCCGCGTTGCGGGAAGTGCTCGCGCTCGGCCACCGTGATCCATTTCGAGGACTGGTCGAGCATCCCGCCGACCAACGCTGGAGCGAAGCTCGCTGTCAGGTCGATCTCGTATTGGTTCGAGTGGAGAACCACCTTGGCGGGCTGCGCGGCCGTGGCCGGTTGCACCAGCAGGTTCCCGGTTTCCTTCCAGAACTGGCAGTGCGGGCACGGCTCCTTGGCGCACCAGAAGCACGAGTTGAACTCCGTGGCCCCAACCTGGAAAACGGTCTTGCCTCCAGTCACGCCGAAGAAGCCCGCCGCATAGGAGTTGGACCTCGGTCGGTAGCAGTCGGGCACGCCTGTCGCGCAGTTGGACTGCGCAGCGTCGAGCTGCGTTACCCCCTGCACGTGGCCCCAGTAAACGTCCAAGAGTCCCTTCGTGAGCGGGGAGTTGAAGAACCAGCTGAAGTCCTTGGCGCCATCCGCGGTCAGACTCCACGACAAGAAGGTCGTGGCCTTGTCGGGCAACTCGGGCACCTGAGGCTCGCCGGCTAGATCCAGCGGGCGCTCCATTCCGAGGCTCGTGACCAGGGCCGGAAGCGGCGGAAGCGGCGGCGCCTGCATCGAGGCCGCGAGGGACACTGGAAGCCAAGTGTTGCCGGGCGCGGGATTGTAGAGCGCGGCACTCAGAGCGCAGCGACTACGGCACGCCCATGCCGTGGGCATGTTCGTCAACGATATTCCAGCAACGGGACTGCAATCGCAATGCCTCCCGCCTACGTCCGCGAGCGGCTTCGCCGAGTAGGTGAAAGCGTTGTTCTCGGCGCTCGGGCCCACCTTCCCTTCCGGCAGCAGCATCGGGTTGTACGAGATGGCAGCCCACATGTTGTCGAGGTCATTCGCTGACTCGATGTATGCAGCGTTCTTGAACAGCCGCGTGCAAGGTGTTCGGTCGCAGGCGTCGCCGATGAACGGGTAGGCGACGTTCAGCGAGCGTTCGATGTCGATGTTGCAGTTCTTCTGCTGCGAGTTTGCTACGAGGCGGCAATTGTCGCACGACTCCCCGACCCCGTCGCCGTCGGTATCTCTCTGCTTCGTGCAGATTCCGCCGGTTGGCTGTACCGGAGCACACCGGCCGCCCGATGCGATGCCTTCGCAAAGTGCATCACCTTGAACCGGGTCCCCGGGTACGCAGGTGAAGTGGGAACGGTCAGACGGCTGCGGCCCGAAGTCATGCTTGCCGGGGCAGTTGTCGCAGGCGTCACCTGCGCCGTCCTGGTCGCTGTCCTTCTGCTGCCCGTTCAGCGTTCCCGGGCAATTGTCGCAGGCATCCGGAACATCATCGCTGTCGAAGTCAATGGGCTCTCCGCAGCGCCCGCCCAAGGGACAGCTGATCGAGGCCATGGCGGCCGTTTGCGGTGCGATCGCGAAACATCGGTTACTCCACGGGTAGGTCGCACCGGCCACGTCGCATGTCGTGCCTGGAGCCGCGGGATCGCAACAGACGAGATCCGGGTGCGCCGAATTGCTCGGGCACTGGTCGTCGCAGGCGTCCGCTAGGCCGTCTCCGTCCGCGTCCGGCTGCCGAAACACCCCGCCGACTAGCTGACGCCCGTCGCCGAGGACCTTGCCGTGTTGCGGACACAGATCACAGACGTCCGGAATCCCATCCTTGTCATCGTCGCCAGCACCCCCGGGCGTCATCGCGGGGGCCAGCGTCCCCGTCGCCTGGTACATGGGATCGGGCACCTCCGGACACGGGTCGCACGCGTCGGGAATATAGTCGCCGTCCGAATCGATGTCCGAAAGGGCCGTCGGGGCGTTGGGGTCAGCGAGGTTCCCGCACTCGCCCATGAAAACGCCGCGCGAGTCGACCACTCGGTTCTGGATGAAGTTCTGGTTCTCGTCGAAGTCAAGCGCAACCGCGTTGGATTCGGCCTCGAGCAACACAATCGGGATGAAGCCAAACAGCCAGTCCACGTCGAAGAACACCTCGTGCGTCACATGTAGACCGCACAGTTGCGCCGTCGACACCTGGAAGAGCGGAGCGCCGCTGTCGCCACCCAGACCACCGGTGTACCACGCAGAACTGAAGAGCGCCCAAGGTGGAACGAGCCAGATGTTCCTGTAGAGGTGATCCTCGTACTTGTACTCTCCCTCGAAGGCATAGTTGCGTTCCCGGTTGTCGTCCGTGCCAGTGAGCCAAAGCGTCTTGTTGCCGTAGCCCACGAGCAACCCGTAGAACTCGTCGCCCGATCCTGGGCACTCCGGCGTACCCAAGATCCCTGGAGGGTGTCTCGGCACCGCGATGGTCTGAGGCACACGAGCCGCCAGCTTCAGCAGCGCAAGGTCGTCCTCGCGCTCGGAGTCGTGACACCAGTCGACTGCGCTGCTCATCCTCACGGCATGGGGGGGCACGGTGACGAACCTTGGATTCTGATTCTGAGGGGTGTACGGCACCGTGCCGACCGCCATCGGGCTGTAGTCGAACGTGACGTGGAGCTGCCCGTTGATTCCTGCGCCCGGCTCGATCGATGGAGTGCCGAGTGCCCAAGCATGCGCTGACGCCGCTTTCACTACCGGTAATGCAGTGGTTGGCGGTAGCGACCCACACCGGCGTGATCAACACGCCTGAACAGAAGGGCGCTGTCTGGCCTGGGAACTGGAGCGCGCCCGCGTAGTTGTAGGAATTGGTGCCGTCGGTCTTGCCCGTGCCGACGGCTTGACCCGTCGGCGCAACTTCGCCCTGCCCCTCGACCTCAGCACCGAACGTGCACCCACCACCGGTCACAAGGCTGGCCGCAGCGACCACCCAGCAGATCGCTCCGCCCAATCGGTTCATGAGGGTTGGACCCGCCAAGCTCCACCTCCTCGAGCGGGGCGCCCACCACCCCGCGCATCGAGTGGAGTTTGCCACCGCCCCCGCGGGGTCCGCTACGGCCTTCGTCGCACCGCTCGCAAGAAAGGTGGGAGGTGCTCGCACTGCGCTGACGAGCAACGCCCGATCACGCTCAAGGATGGTGTGAGCGTGTGAGCGCTGCTCCGGATCGGTTCAGTTTCAGCCGTCTGACACCCGCGCGCGCTTCTCGTCGTCATCGACGTCGAGGTTCGCTCCGGTGAAATTGCGGAAGGGAACGCGGCAAACGACGCGGCGATGCGACAGACCCTGACCGGCGCGCGAGGGAAGTCTCCTCGCAGGGTCGTCGCGAGGACACGCGCCGTCGTTGGACCGCCGAGCTCCGCGCGGAAGCCACTCTAGTAGTACTTCGTCGCGGCCATCGAGATTCCAAAGCCGGCGCCGCCAAGCACCAAAGCGCCTGCCACGGTGCCACACCCGCCACAGCCGCCGGAGTTCGGTGGGTGCTTCTGGGGGTCATACGCCTTGTCCTCCAAGTACGTGCCGATGATCGCGCCCGCAAGCAGCGACGCTGCGAGGGTTCCCACCACGATGAACGTGCGGGCGCTGTCCCTCTGAACGATTTCAACGCGGCGAACATCGACGAGTTCGACTGACCGCTGGTGAAAGAACAGCTGGCCATCGCGAATGGATGCCTTGAACGGCGGGCGAAGCGTTTCGACTTGCTCATACCCGTCGCCCCCGATCACGACGCGAGCTTCTTTGAACGTGCCGTCGATGGAAGCGGAGTCGCCCCCGAAAGTTTCCACCGTTACCGGGGCGCGGTTGGGACCGTGCTCGTCGAGCCGAGGGAGTTCTGGCCCTGGCACCTGCGCGACGCGGTAGCAACCCGCGAGACAGAACGCGGGAAGCAGGAACCGACCGCGCACCGAAGCAAGCATAGCACTCCAGGCGCGGTGCGGGGCCCGGTCCCTCTGCCCTTCTTGATGACCCGGTGAGCCTAGCACACGCCTCACGCCGACGCGCCCGCCGCCAGAGCTGCCGCCTGGGTCTTCCGGTACTCCTCCGCCTCCGGGACGAGGAGAAACGTCACCAGGCCGTGCAGCTTCTCGACGACATCACGGATCTCGTCGAGCGACACTCGGAAATATTCCTTCCGCATGTTGACGATGTTCACGCGGCGGTCCGCGAATGCCTTGTGGATCTTGTTCTCCAAGCTCGGCGCGTCCTCGGAGTAGATGATCGCGTGAACGTCGAACCGGAATGGAACCGAAGCGTCGCCGAGCTCGTCGATTCGCTCCAGCGGCTCCAAGCGGCGGGTCATGCCGATCTTGTAGATGCCCTCGCCGAAAGATCCGATATTCGAGAGGACGTAGACGTGGCCCGATTTCGTGAGCTGAGCCCGCGCAATCGCCTTCGCCTTGCGGTCCAGCGCGTCCTTCAGCTCGTTCTCGAGCCGAGTCACCAGCGCCTCGAACTTCTCGTGCTGCTTCCCGCTCGCCGCCGCGAGCTCAGCCCGCGCTTTCTCCAGGGCAGCCGCTGAAACTGCCTCTTCCTTCTCCGCCTCCGCCTTCGCTTTTTCGATTTCTTCTTGGGCCTTCTGCTCCTCGCGCATCTGGTCTTTGACGCGCCGCTGCTCCTCTTTCTCCTCCTGCACCTTCTCGCGGTGTTCGTGGACCAGGCGGAGCTCGGCAAGCTTCAGGTCAAAATACTGGGAGGCGATGAACACGCGCTGGACCTCGCCCATCTTGTTGATCGCGGCGTGGGCCTTGCCGATCCGCTCCTCGAGGGTGGCGACGTTGTCGTACTTGACCTTCGCGATGGCGGCGTCGCACTCGCCGTTGAAAGCGCGCAGCATGAGCTTCGCCTGCTGTTTGACCATCTTCCTTCCCTCGGCCGCGCTCCCGCCCACTTTCCAGGTCGTGTCGCAGGGCGCCGCCTTTCCGTTCTTGATCAGCGCCTGCTGTTCGTCGCGGATCGCCTTCAATCGCACCACGTACTGTGCGGATGACTCGAACCCGTAGCGAGGCTGGTAGAAGCCAAAGGACTGGATCTCCAGCGCCTCTTCGACCGACGACAACTCCATCTGGGCCGTCCTCAGGTCCTTCTTTGCACGAGCGATATCGGCTCGGAGTTGCTCGAGTTCCTCGGGTGTGGGGCCCCGCTTTGCCATTGCAAGCTTGAGCTCTTCGGTCGCATGAGCGAGCTCGGCTCGCACGCGGTCGAGTTCCGCCGCTCTTCCGCGCGCATCTTCCTCGAGACGCGCCGCATGAGCACGGAGCGTCTCGATCCCGTCTTGCGTTGGGGACGGCTCCCTGGTGATTACCGCTGCCGCCGGTTGCCGCGACACTGCCGCGCTACGGGGGGCCTGTTGGTATGAGCGCGGCTCGACGTTGACCAAGCGCTGCCCACAGTGAACGAAGTTATTCGCGCTTTCCGGCAAGTACACCCACCGGCCGCACTTGGGGCACATCCCTTTGAAGTGCCAATCGTGGGGCGCAGACTGAATCGGCTGCGACGGGGGCGACGCGCCGGCCGGTTGCGGCAGCCACAGCACTACGCCGAATTCCCCGCCGTTAGTCGCCGACGGGGGCTCGACCCACGCCTGACATGCCACGTGGGAGCGATACCGAGCGAACAGGCGGGCCAAGACTGGCTGCCACCACGCCGCGAGCTCCCGCGGCAAGTACCCGACTTTTCCCCCGAGGATCCAAACGATGACCGAGTTCGGATCGTGCGCGTTGCCTGGCTCGGGCATGAGCCAGGCGGGTAGCACCGCGTCCGTCCTGCCCTGCACCGAGGCGAGGATTCGGCTCATCTGCTCGGGGTTGTACGCCTCGCCGACCACCTCTTGCCTGAACGACGTCGGCCCCGAGAGAAACACGGCCTGCTGCCCATCGATCGTCGTCAAGGTATGAGGAATCGAAAGCTCGTCGATGTGCTCTTGCATGTCCCGACCCCATTCCATCCCCCTCACGGACCCCTGTCCAGGGCGTCCGCGCCGCGTCGGAACGAACGGGTGCCCCACCACCCGCACACGGAGGGGGTGACAGCGTCCCGCGCAATCCTTAGGTAGGAGGCCCGCTTGTGACCACGACCCTCGGCTTCATTTCGGACGTCCACGCTGACGTCCACGCCTTGCGCGACGCGCTCCGCCTGCTCGACGACATGGGCGTGCGCGAGATCACCTGCCTTGGCGACGTTTTGGACTATGGAATCTTCCCCGACGAGACCTTGGCCCTGCTCGCCGCGCGGTCGATTCCGACCCTGCGCGGGAACCACGACCGGTGGTGCTTGACGAACAAGTCCATGGGGACCAACGCCACCGACCTGGAACCCGCGCCGAGGCGCTTCCTCAAGGCGACCGTCCCGTCCTGGTCGGCGACGGTCGAGGGCGTGCGCGTCGCCGCCCACCACGCCAGGCCGGGCAGCGACATGAACGGCGTCATGCCCGACGCGACCGCGGCCGAGCTCGACGAGGTGCTGAAGGCGGCGGAGGCCGACATTCTCGTCGTCGGCCACACGCACCGCGCGATGG
>JAHDXL010000014.1 GCA_023382935.1 Phycisphaerales bacterium | reverse complement strand
GTCAGCGCTGAACGTTCCTACAGATTGCAGAACGTAAGGTTGAAGAATGGCGGAATGCTAGTACTGGCGCGGTGTTTCATCTTCATGTTTCCTCCTGGCTACCCGTCTAGCTACCCATTGAACTGGCGTTGCTCATGTGATTCTGCCAGTAATTTGAAAAGCGGAAAATACTGACATTGGCCTGGCTTACTGGGCGGCTTCTTGAAAACACTGTGATTATGCGGAGGATGAGATGCGCGGCAGCCAACGCTTGTCTATGACTCGCGCGCATCCCCGCAGATGGCTCCACATAATCGAGCGATCCGCATAATCGGCCGAAGTGGCCATTGGGTTTTGGCGGCTCACGCGGCCGGTATAGATACTCTAGCTGCCTTTGACCCGGAATGCCGGGCGAGCGGCAGCTTTCCTTATCGGTGAATTCACGCTTTCGACCCTGGGATGAGCCGCCCCTACCCACGAACGAATGTGCGTCGGCAATTCTGGATCTGCCGACATTTGCCAACCTTCCAAACGTAGCAGCACTTCTTAGCTTTGACAGTATCATTGAAATCTCGTAGCCGGAAACTCAGTTGAGCACGTTCACAGCACGGGCATATTCCACTGCCGAATGCCTTCGGCGTCAGTAGGAGCAAATTGTGGTGCTTGGTTGGCGCAAGATACTTGGACTCAAGGGAACGGGTGATCCTCCTTCCGATGTCAGGCCGCGTACCACTGCCGGTAGGGCGCGCACCTATGAGGTCGGCGATTCAATTGCTGGTGAATTTCGCATACTCGACATTTTTGCTGGTGGTATGGGTCGCGTGTACCTTGTCAACCACTATAAGGAAGAATTTCCATTCGTACTGAAGACTCTCCAGCGTCCGGAGAATGAATCGGAGCGTGCGCAGTTCCTCCGCGAAGCTGAGCTATGGGTGGGCCTTGGCCGACACCCCAATATCGTTCGAGCGCGTTTCGTAGCGGTGCTGGACGGGCAGCACTTTGTAGCTGCGGACTACGTTCCGAAGACTTCTGTGCGAGGCAACACGCTGGAGGCGTATGTTGGGTGCAAAAGTCTACCGGACGGACTTCTGCTGACTTGGGTTGCACAGTTCTGTTATGGCATGGCACATGCTCAAGTTCACGGCGTGGTGGCACATCGGGACATCAAGCCAGGCAACCTGATGCTTATGCCTGACAACGAACTGCGCATCACAGATTTTGGCTTGGCCCGTAGTTTCCAACTCCCGTCTGGGGCCGTTGAAGGGATAGCGGAGCGCCGGACCATCTCTGGGACACTCCCATATATGGCGCCAGAGCAGTTTCTGGCACCGGGCGCATTGGATCACCGTGCCGACATATACGCATTTGGCGTTACTTTATATGAGCTGATTACCGGTTCTCTGCCGTTCGTTGGGAACAATCAGCAAGCTCTCGTTCGGCAAATCCTCAGTAGCATGCCGCACTCCCTCCAAAGCCCGTTATGGCCCATCTGCGAGAGATGCCTTCGCAAAGATCCGACAGCACGGTACGCGAGCTTTGAGGCTCTCTTGACGGACGCGAGGAATTTAGCGAGCCGAATTGGTATCAGACTCCCAAGCCCGCCGATACCCAAAACGGACGAAGAAGAACTTACGTATGCGCGGGCAATGTCTTACGGTGCAATGGGACGGTCAGATTTGGCTATGCAATACGCACTCAAGTACAGTCAGATGGCACCTGAGGACGACAGGGCATGGACAGAGCTTGGGAAACAGTACCTTGTGCAGAACCGGTTTAAAGATTCGGTGGAGGCATCACTTCGCTCCATCCAACTGGCGCCATTCAATTCCGTGGCCAGAAACAACCTTGGGTTGGCTCTTCATCGACTTGGGAGACACGATGAAGCCTTGGCCCAGCTTCGGATTGCTGCATCCCACGACCCGCTGAACACCGGCGCGTTGCTCAATCAGGCAGGGTCGCTGACGAGTCTTCGGCGACCGCTTGAGGCGATTCAGGTCATGCAACATGCGTTGAGGATCACGCCTGAGAAGGCGTCGATCTGGGTCAATTTGGGCGCATCCCAGATGGATGTAGGGCAGGAGGCAGAGGCAGAGCAGAGCTTTAGGAAGGCGATTGAGCTTGATCCCGAACTTCAAGAAGCAAAGGAAAATCTCCGCACCCTGATAGCACGCCGCACCCGGGCGCAATCGAGAGGGGGACGGCCAGATCCTGGAAAGTTGATTGCTGCAGGGCGTTTCGGTGAAGCTGAGACGGAGCTTCTGAGGCGAGTTGCCGAGAATGCAAACGATGTTGATGCGTGGCATAACCTAGCAATCATCGCGGTACATGAACGCCGTGAATGTGAGGCCATTGAACGTTTCGAACGAGTGGTCGCCATCAAGCCCGATGAAGACTTCCCTCGCAAGCAACTGGTCCGCCTCAGGGCCGGCACCGGGGATATTGTCGGCGCCTTACGTGAGTGCACGGAGTTGGCGCGAATTCCGGAGGAGAGGCTGGCCGCCGCGCTGTTGCGAGCGCAACTGCTCCAAGGGAACGGTCAGACCTCCCAGGCCGTTCAGGAACTGAAGCAGTTAGTCCATACCAACCCCGAGCTTGATCAGGTGTGGTTCATCCTCTCGGAAATTCACGAGCGGGAGGGGCAGCTTAAGGAATCCCTGGAGGCAGCGAAGAAAACTCTTGCCCTACTGCGAAAATACGGAGGCCACGCCGGCAACATTACAATGGCCCAGGAGCGGATAACCCGTCTGCAAGCTGCATTGCAACGGTAGGCTCTTTGGCAAGGTACATAGGCGGGAGACCTGTAAAGCAGTCGTTGACGCAAATTAACCGGGCTACGGCAGGTTACCTGCACATTGCGGCCGTTGGCAGCGAAATCTCCCAATGGACGTTCTGGCCGATTTTGAGACGGTGAGCATAGTTTTGCGCTTACGTTCTTGCTCGCCTGTAACACCTACTGCTGCGCTCTTCCGAACTTCAAGATCAATTCTGCCCTTCCCCGACCCAGCGCAGGCCCTCGACCTGCAGGGTTCTCTCGATGCTGGACATGCCGATCTCCTCCGCAATGTCCAGCCTGCGCAAGGTGAGCAGCGCGGGGCGCTGCTCCCGCACGGCGGTGGCCAGGAGATCCGAGAGATCCTGAAGGCTTTTCACAGCTCTGCCGTCGACCTGCTCCAGGAAATCCATGGCCTCGATCTCGATCGCCTGGCCGGTCGAACCGTCCTCGACATAGTGCACCTCGATCTCGGGAAAGGCGATGTCGGCCACTTCGCGGAAGGTATCTCGCAAGGCGAACAGGACGCCCGAGACGAAAACGCCATTCCGGTTCAGCGTGCTGGCCGTGGGAGACAGGCGTCCGCTGATACGCCGCTCGGCGCCGTTCTCCTCCACCGTCAGGGTGACCGCCTCCAGGCGCCCGCGCAGGGCATGGATGAGCTGGGTCGGGTTGGATACCCGCCCCGGCATGCCCTCCACCGTCTTGATGATCTGCCCGGCCCGCAAGGGAAGCTCCTGCCCGGGCAGAAGGCTTCGGGCAACCTTCACCGTGCGCTCGCCGTCGAGATTGCGGAAGAAGACAAGGGGAAGCTGCGGCGGCGAGGGATCGCGTCCTGCCTGGAGAAGCTCCAGCACGCGGCAGGCGTATTTCATGGATACCGCGAAGTTGGTGTTCTTCGACTTGGGCTCCTTCATCGCGGCGGTGTTGATGCCGACGATCCTCCCGCTCATCAGGCTGATCAGCGGGCCGCCGGAGTTGCCGCTGTCGACCGGCGCGTCGGTCTGCAGGTACTCGGTGCGGTACTTGCTCGTCACGCCGGAGACGATCCCGCGTGTGCCGGTGTAGTAGAAGCGCCAGGGATGGCCATAGGCGCCGACCGGATGGCCCATGGCGGGCTGGTCCTGGCATTCGAGCTCGGCCGCGGCCAGCCTGCGGCCGTCTTCCGGCCGCGCCTCGATGACGGCAAGGTCCAGGAAGGGATCGACGTAGACCTTGCGCGCCGGGCCGAACTCCTGGCCGTGGAAGGCGACCTGCACCTTGGCCGGCGAGCGGGAAACCACGTGGGCGTTGGTCATGATCCAGCCGCGCGCCGCATCGACGACGAAGCCGGCCCCGATGAGGGTGCCGCGCTTGTCGCCCGCGAACGGCACCGGCACCGAGGTCTTGACGCGCACCGTGTAGGCCTGGGCCTTGCGGAAGATGCGTTCGCTGTCGTCCTGGGCCAGGGCGGCGGCCGGAGCCAGCGCCACCGTCGCGATGGTCAGCAATCCAAGGATTCTTTTCATGGGGGTCACATGGGCAGTTGATGAAAGTTGATCCAGCAGCGTGAGGGCTTGCCGGATGAGGCCGGGATGGCCGGAGCGTTGCCGCCTACGGTTTCCCGGTCATCAGGGCCAGCCGTCCTGCAAGTTGCATCGCCGAATCATCGGCAAGCCCGAAGCGGCCGTCGCACAGCACCAGGTTGGCGCAGCCCCGGGGAAACTCGAAGGCCGAGTCGTCGAGCGCCAGCCAGCCCGCCTCGTCCAGGCTCCGGGAGCGGACGAAGGCCATGATCTCCTCGAAACGATTGGCCGGTCCGCCCGGCACCCAGAGGGGAGTAGTGTCGTCGATCCGCTCTGCGATGTCCCCGGAAAAGCACGGGCGCAGCCGCTCGAGGGTGAAGTGGTGGCGCCAGCTGGAGGAAACGACGATGCGCACCGCCGGGAACCGCCGCATCACTTCCTCGAACAGCGGCCGCCGGCAGAAATGCTCCGCCTCCAGGCACAGGGTCGGGTGCAATACCCCGTCGAAATCGAGGAAGAGCACCGGCCGGCGCCGGCTCTCGGCCATGCCAGGCGAGGCCATTCAGCGCACCGCCCCTCTTGCCCGGGCCGGCTCGGACAGCCCGGGCATTGCACGGCTCGCGCCCGGCATCGACACGCTCGAGGCGATCATGCCGGGCGCGGCCTTCCGGGGTCCAGCACGCCATACGGATTCCTGTCTTCGGCCGCCTTCGCCGTCTCGCCGAGCCGCATCATGAACCGGCACATATTCTGGTACATCTGTTTCGCTTCCACCGGCATGGCCATGCGGCCGATGTTCGGCGCCTCCTCCGCAGCGTTTGCCGCCAGTTCGTGAATGCGCCCGAATACCGGCTTCGCGCCGGCTGGCGCGTGCTCGGCGAGATCGAGAAACACGGCGAACTGGGTCGCCCGCTCCGCGCCGCAGACCCGGCTCAGGAACGGCTCGTTGCGGCTGAGCCGGGATGGGCCGCCTCCCGTGTGATTGCTGCATCCGGCCCATACCGCCAGGATGTCCCGCGTTGTCCGGCCGGCAGGGGGCGGGGTGGGCATCTTGACGGCAAAATCGACAGTGAGATGCGCGGCGATATCGCCCTGCCTGCATGCGGCGACGAGTGACTCCCAGTCAGCCTGGGTAAAACAGCTTTCGTTCATTGCTTTCTCCTCTTTAGCGGCTTTGCCGAATGGCGGGGGCCGCAATCTGGAATCAAACCCCCCGGCCCTTGAGGCGGGCCAGACCACAGCTCAGTGCGGCCACTTTCGCGTCGCCTCGACGAGCCATCTCGTCTGGAAGGGCTCCGCGTAGTAGGCCGATATGTTGTCCTGGGCCCGGTTGGCGTTTCTCACCATGCTTTCTTCCAGGTCGACCGTCAATCCGACCAGTTCTACCTTGTAGCCCGCGCCCTTCATCGCATTGATCAGGGTAGCGACAGGCCCTAACTCGATTCCCACCACCTCGGTGACGATGTGCATCCTTCCGGCCACTGCCCGCCGCGCCACCTCCGCGCCGACGGCCTGCATCGGCTCGAGCAGGGCCGAGGGAAAAGCGAGGTCGATGCCGCCGAGGTCGATGAAAATCTGCGCCGCGTCCACCAGCACATGACCGCTGGCGTATTTCTGGCGGCGCAGCGTGGTCTTGCCGGCGCATATCGGACCCATGATGAGGACGAAGACCGGCTGGCCCGAAGACTTGGCCTCGTCCGGCAGGCGGTGGGCGACTTCCGCCTCGATCTGCTCCGGGGTGAATCCGGGCGCCGTCGAGACCGTATCCTGCGCTTCGGCAATCGTCGTCATCGTTGATTCCTTCTCCATGGCAGAAGTATCCGCCTTCACAGTCTCATGGGATGAGCCTGTTGCGCTCACCCCAGATCCGCGCGCCGGGCATAGGCCGCATCGAAGCGCGCCTCCAGCCAGGGATTGACGTTGCGGCAGCCGGCGACCACCTTGGCCGCCCACTCGAAATACTCGCGCTTCCGCTCCGCGCTCCAGTCGGCGGGCGGGCTGGCGAGGATCGAGTTCAGGTTCGATATCTTGTCGGCGAGCTTGAGGTGCTTCGCGCGCAACGAGGCGCTGCGGGCGTGCTCAATCTGAAGTCGCTTCCGCTCCGCCTTCGGTAGTGCCTTGTCGTCGGTCACCTCGCGCACGAGGTCGGCGACATCCCGGCCGAACTCGGCGGTAAGCGTTTCGTGTTTCACCTCTTGGTCCTCGATGGTGTCGTGCAGGTAGGCCGCGATCACCAGGTTGGCGTCCGCCCCCTGCGTCGCCTCGGCCACCAGCAGGGCCACTTCGGCAAGGTGATTCACGTAGGGCTCCTCCGCCTCGCCCTTGCGGCGCTGGGGCGCGTGCGCCCGCGCCGCGAAATCGATGGCCTTCGCCACCCTCACGATGTCTTCCTTCATGTGAAGCTCCTTCCTGATTGCATTCGCGCCTTGTCCCTCATCTCGCATCCTCCCAGCTGAAGGACGGCCCGACGCGTCCGAAGTGGCCGTAGGCCGCCGTGTCGAAATAGATCGGCCGCGCAAGCTTCAGCCGCTCGATGATCCCGCCCGGGGTGAGGTCAAATTCCTGCCCGAGCCGTCTGGCGATCTCTTCGCCCGGCGCCTCACCCGTGCCGAAGGTCTCGACCAGGAAGCTCACCGGCTCGGCCACGCCGATCGCGTAGGAGAGCTGCACCAGGCAGCGCTTCGCCCAGCCGCGAGTAACGACGGTCTTCGCCAGCAAGCGCGCCATGTAGGCCGCCGAGCGATCCACCTTGGAGGGATCCTTGCCGGAGAATGCCCCGCCGCCGTGGGGCGCCGCCCCGCCGTAGGTGTCGACGATGATCTTGCGCCCGGTGAGCCCCGTGTCGCCCTTCGGCCCGCCGGTGATGAAGCAGCCGGTGGGGTTGATGTAGTCGCGGTAGCATGCGCCGCGCAAGGCTGCGGGGATGACCGGGTCGATGATCTCCCGCCTCACCGCCTCGCGCAGCGCTTCGAGCCCGATGCCTTCCGCGTGCTGGGTGGAGAGGACCACCGCCTCGATGGCGGCGGGCACGCCGTCCTCGTAGCGGAAGCTCACCTGCGACTTCGCGTCCGGCTGCAGCCAGGGCAACGCGCCGCTCTTGCGCAGCTCCGCCTGGCGGCGCACCAGCCGGTGCGCGAACACGATGGGCGCCGGCATCAGCTCGGGCGTCTCGTCGCAGGCGTAGCCGAACATCAGGCCCTGGTCGCCCGCGCCCAACACGCCGTCGGCGCGGTCTACGCCAATGGAGATGCCTTCAGCCTGGCCGTTGAAGCGCACCTCGACCGTGCAGCGCTCCGGATCGATCCCCGTCGCGGCGTCGCGGTAGCCCGTCTGGCGGATGACCCCGCGGGCGATCTCCGCTGCGCGCGAGCGCACCGCCTCGAACACGGCAGCATCCCGTGTCTTGAATTCGCCTGCCA
>JAHDXL010000013.1 GCA_023382935.1 Phycisphaerales bacterium | reverse complement strand
GCGCATCGGGCAGTTCCGGTGCGGGCAGCAGCGGCGCGTCCAGCGGTGGCGGCGGTAGTTCGGGCGCATCGGGCGGCTCGTCTGGCGGCGGTGGCAGCAGCGGCCCGGGCGGATCGGGTTCCGGCGGCAGCGGTGGCTCCGGCTCGGGTGGTTCGAGTGGATCAGGCTCGGGCGGGTCCGGAGGCTCAGGCAGCGGCGGGTCTGGTGGGAGCGGATCGGGCAGCGGCGGCTCTGGAGGCGGCGGTTCGGGTGGTGGAGGATCGGGGGGCGGTGGCGGTGGCGGTGGCGGTGGCGGCGGCGGCGGAGGCGGAGGTGGTGGTGGCGGGGGTGGGGGCGGCGGCGGAGGCGGGGGTTCGAACTGCCTCCTCTTCGGCACGCTCGTCCGCCTGGCCGACGGCCGCGTCACCACGATCGAGAACCTCAAGCCCGGCGACAGCGTCGCCACCATCAAGGTCCCCGGCCTCGAGGTCGATGTCCCCTACCGCGCCCAGTACCAGTGGCTCTCCCACCACGGCATGCGCGGCACGATCCCGA
Source organism: Phycisphaerales bacterium (assembly GCA_023382935.1). Classification (GTDB taxonomy): domain Bacteria; phylum Planctomycetota; class Phycisphaerae; order Phycisphaerales; family UBA1924; genus J022. Next base: position 15,541 of record JAHDXL010000013.1, on the reverse strand, counting down.
CGGTCGGCCGCGTCGCCAGCGTGAAACTCGGCGAGCACACCGGCTTCGTGGTCATCAACCGCCGGATCAAGGCGACGCCCGAGCACCCGCTCCTCATGCGCCGCGGCGACGAGTGGGGCTTCACGTCGGCGGAGTTCCTCCAGAAGGGCGACTACCTGATCAGCGAGCGCCTGGCCGAGGAACTCGTCGAGTCCGTCGATCGCGTCGATGCCCCGACCCGCACCGTGGCCATCCACATCCCCGGCACGAACACGTTCTCCGCCGAGGGGGTGTGGGTCCACAACGACATGCCCGCGACGGCCCACTCGTCGGGCTCGGGGTCAAGTTCCAGCGGCAGCGGGTCGGGCTCCGGGAGCGGTTCCTCCAGCAGCAGCAGCAGCAGCGGCTCGTCGGCCGGCAGCAAGTCCAGCGGGTCGTCGATGTCGTCGAGTTCCTCCTCCAACTCCGGCAGCGGCTCCAGCAGCCAGTCCAGCGGCGGCGGAACGGGGACGTACTCGATCTGAGCTACTACCCCTTCGCCTTCTCGAGGAACCTGTTTACCGCGGCTGCGAGTAGTTCACGGCGCGCCTCAAGGAACATGCGGAACTCATCCAGTCGATGGAGTGCAGGATCGGTTGGAACGCACTGCTGTAACAGGGCCTCCTGGCCCTGTTTCTCGATGATCCCTGGCAGATACTCGTTGGGCGGCTTATTGCTGAGCGATCTATTCGTCCCGCCGCTGATGAAGGCCATGTTGGCGATCTCGTTAATCTCCCGTGGCTCGTAGAGCCCCTTGAGGAGCGACTTGGCGAAGATGTGGTGTGACTGGATGTAGTGCAGCCTGCCCTGATGCGTCAGCGAGATTCCCAGCCCGGTCTTCCAGTCCTTTGCGCCGGCGTCCTTCAGCGCGAGAAACACCAGCGAGAACAGCGGGCTCTGCGTGTTCTTGCCGGCGAAGTCTGACGCCGCGAAGTCGAGGCGGCCGAACTGCTGCCGGAGCGTCTCGGTGAGGTCTGCCGCCGTGCCGCCCTTGGTGATCGTGGCCAGGTCGGCATCGAGCAGAGTCTCGCTCGAACCCCGCGAGTAACGCCCGCGTGCATTGGCGACGTGGAGCCAGTGGAGCAACTGTTTCTGTTCGACCTTCGTGATGTTCTCCTCGCGTTTCTGGCTCAGGAACGCGATGGTGATGAAGAAGAGCGGCGACGACAGGAGCGACTCGTCGTCGATCGCGGCGTTGGCCTTGAGGAAGTTGATGGCGAAGCGGAGGCCGTCCTTTGCCTTCTCCCATCCTTCCTGAAGCCTAGCGACCGGGATGTTCCCGACGCTCTTGAAGCGTGACTGCCCCGTGGCGAACACCACCATCGCGCGCACCAGCAGACCGAGGTCGAACGAAAACCACTGCTTCTCGCACTCCTCCTGAAACTCCTCGAGGAGTTTCAGCGAGTTGCGCCACCGAGCCGTGATCTGGGCAAGGGCGAGGTCCGAGCCGCGGAGCTTGACGCCCAGCGAGTTGACCCGCACGAAGATCTCGGCCACCTCCTCATACGAGAGCTTCCGCTCCAGCACGTGCATCGTGTAGGGGTACTCAGCGATGCGCCGAAGCCGGTTGAGGCGTGCTTCGTACCGGTCGTATCGATCATCGTCGTCGGCAGTCACTCCGGCTCGCTTCAGAATGTGACGGTTGCTGGGCGACTTGAAGACCTCGGTGACCGACACCCAGTTGGGCATCGCCGCCAGCGATTTGCTGGCGACCACGAAGGTGGCCCGCTTCAGGCGCTCCTGGACGCTGACCTCTCCCTCCTCGTCCTCGAACAGGCCGTTGTCGTCGTCGGCATCATCGTCCTCCGCGAGCACGGAATCCTCGTCGGCCTCGACTTCGGTGAACTCGCCTAGCCCCTCGGGATGGTCGAGGTTGAAGAGCACGTCGATCGGCTTCTTCTTGCCGCGCACCTTGACTGGCTCGCCGCGCAGGATTGCGGAGAGCGAGGTGAGCCGCTGCTGCCCATCGAGCAGCAGCTTGTGCCCCGTGAACGGACTGGACTGCTGCTTCACCGCCAGGTCGCGGCTGGGCTGCTCCTCGTCCGTCTCCCAGACCAGGATCGAGCCGCTCGGGTAGCCCCGATACAGCGAGTCGATCAGGTCTCGGACCCGAGGCGCTCGCCAGACGTACCGCCGCTGCATCTCGGGGAGGCGGAGTTCGCCACGCTCGATCATGCCGACCAGGTCCCGGACGTTGGTGTCGACTTTGCCCATGCGGGTAGATTATCGCATGCTGAGCCTGCTGAGCGGGGGTGACAGCACCCAAACCGCGTACAATCGGCAACCGCCGTGCCGGACGAGGTCATGCCCCAGACACCCGAGGAACAAGCCCGAGTTCTAATCGACGCCGCGCTCACGGCCTCAGGGTGGATCGTGCAGTCCTACCGGGACATGAACCTCGCCGCAGGACCTGGATTGGCTGTCACTGAGTTCCCCGGGGCGCACGGCCCGGCCGATTACCTGCTGTACGTCGACGGCAAGGCAATCGGCGTGGTCGAGGCGAAGCCAGTCGGCCACACGCTCCGCGGCGTGGAAGGCCAATCGGCCAGCTACAGCGATGGTCTGCCAGCAAGCCTGCCCGCTTGGCGTCGCCCCCTTCCGTTTCAGTACGAATCCACGGGCGAGGTGACCCAGTTCACCAACTGGATGGAAGCGCACGCCCGAAGCCGCGACATTTTCTCGTTCCACCGCCCCGAATCACTCCGCGAGATGGTGCAAGAGGAAAAGCCCCTCCGGTCTTGCCTGCGCGAGATGCCGGCGCTGACGCCCGATGGTCTCTGGCCAAAGCAGCACACCGCCATCATCAATCTTGAGAAGTCGCTCAGGCTCGCCAAGCCCAAGGCCCTGATCCAGATGGCCACAGGCTCCGGAAAGACCTTCACCGCCGCAAACATCGCCTATCGCCTCATCAAGCATGGTCACGCCCGCCGCGTCTGCTTCCTCGTCGATCGCACGAACCTGGGAACGCAGACGCTGAAGGAGTTCCAGCAGTTCCAGCCACCCGGCGAACGGCACACGTTCGACAAGCTCTACAACATCGCATTCCCTCAAAAGAACCGATTCGACCCGATCAACCGGGTGGTGATCACCACGATCCAACGGCTCTACTCGGTGCTAACAGGCCAGCCGGACCTTGCCGAAGAGGACGAAGAGCGCTCCGCGTTTGAGGGTGCCGGGGGGCCGGGCGCTTTCAAGAAGCCGCCCATTCCCATCACCTACAACGCCGCGATCCCACCCGAGTTCTTCGACGTGCTCATCGTCGATGAATGCCACCGCTCCATCTACAGCGTCTGGGGCGATGTGCTGAAGTACTTCGACGCCTTCCTGATCGGCCTCACCGCAACGCCCAGCAAACAGACCATCGGGTTCTTCAACCAGAACCTCGTGATGGAGTACACCCACGAGCAGGCTGTTGCCGACCGCGTGAACGTGCCGTACGACGTCTACGAGATCCGCACGCGGATCACGGCGCAGGGTTCTCAACTCGACGCGGGCTACTTCGTCGGCAAGCGCAGCCGCAAGACGCGGGCCGAGCGCCAGGAGGCCCTCGATCAGGACCTCCAGTACGGTGCAGACGACCTCGACCGCGCCGTTGTCGCCGAGGATCAGATCCGCACTGTCATCCAGACCTTCCGCGACCGCCTGTTTGTGGACATCTTCCCCGGCCGCACCGAGGTCCCCAAAACCATCATCTTCGCCAAGGACGACTCCCACGCCGACGACATCGTCCGCATCGTCCGCGAGGAGTTCGGCAAGGGCAACGACTTCTGCCAGAAGATCACCTATCGCACGGGCGTGATGCGTCTGACCCGCAAGGTGACCGATCCTGACGGCACGGAACGCGAGGAGGCCTACTACGAGAAGACCAAGGGCAAGACCGGCGAGGACGTGCTCGTCGCTTTCCGCAACTCGTTCAACCCCCGCATCGCCGTCACGGTGGACATGATCGCCACCGGCACCGACGTGAAGCCGGTCGAGATCGTCTTCTTCATGCGCTCGATCAAGAGCAGCAACTACTTCGAGCAGATGAAGGGCCGCGGCGTCCGCGTGATGCCGCCGGACATGCTGAAGGGTGTCACCCCTGATGCCAAGAGCAAGACCCGCTTCGTCATCATCGACGCCGTCGGCGTCTGCGAGCAGTGCAAGAGCGAGAAGGGGCCGATCGACCGCGAGCCGAACAAGTCGCTCAAGCAGGTCCTGGACTACATCAAGGCTGGCGGCACCGACCCGGACGCCGTGTCCGCCCTAGCGGGCAAGCTCAACCGCCTCGCCGCAGACATGTCGGAGAAGCAGCACGCCGACCTGAAGGCCCACGCAGGCGGCAAGACCATCGACACCCTCGTCGGCGGCCTCGTCGCCGCGATCGACGACGCGAACGTCGAGGCCAAGGCGCAAGCCATGAACCCCGGCGTCGCGCTCTCCATGCTCACGGAGAAGCAGCTCGAAGCCGCTGAGCAGGAACTCATCAAGGACGCCATCAAGCCCTTCTATGACCCGAAGCTCCGCGACCTCATCCTCCAGATCAAGCTGGACAACGAGCAGACCATCGATCGCGTGAGTAAGGACGAGGTGCTCGGCGTCGGCTACTCGCAGGCCGCGCTGGACAAGGCCAAGACGAAGATCGAGAACTTCAAGAGGTTCATCGACGAGCACAAGGACGAGCTGACCGCCCTCCAGGTCTTCTTCGGCATGGCCACGCCCGACCGGCTGAAGTTCCGCGACCTGAAGGAACTGGCCGACCAGATCAAGCGTCCGCCCGTCTCCGCGACGCCTGAGGAACTCTGGCACTGCTACGAGGCGCTCGAAGCCGCGAAGGTTGCTGGCAAGGGCGGGCAGATCATCACCGACCTCGTCTCGCTCATCCGCCACACGCTCAAGCCGAGTGAGCCGCTGACGCCGTTCGCCGACGTGGTGCGGCAGCGCTATCAGGCGTGGCGTTCCCAGCAGGCGGCAGCGGGGGTGACCTTTACCGCCGAACAGGCGGCATGGCTGGACAAGATTGCCGAGCACATTGCCACCAGCCTCGCGATCGAGATGGAGGACTTCCACGACGGCTGGTTCGCCCAGCGCGGCAACCTTGGCAAGGCCTATGAACTCTTCGGCGACCGTCTTCAGATCATCGTCGCCGACATGAACAAGGCTCTGACGGCATGACGAACAGCAACGGCCACCACAAAGCGTGCCCGCTGCCTGCTGGATGGGCTGCATGCAGTCTTGCCGATGCGGTCACGCCAGGAAGGCCGAGAGGCAACCCCGCTGACTTCGTCGGGCAGCCGTTCATCGGCCTTGAGCACATCGAGGCGCATACCACGCGCATGCTCGGCTTTGTGCGCGCCGAGACGATGCGTAGTTCCGGCGTTCAGTTCAGCGCCGGAGACGTGCTCTACGGCCGCATGCGTCCATATCTGAACAAGGTGTGGCTGGCGGATCGCGACGGGCTCTGCTCCGGCGAGTTCATCGTGTTTCCGAAGACGGGGGCGCTTCGCGGCGCGTTCTTGAAGTACCGCCTCAACGCCCAGGACTTCGTGTCCTTCACTGATCACGCAACGACCGGGGACCGCCCCCGAGCGGACTTCGCCGACTTCGGCAAGTTCCCGGTGCTCGTGCCTCCTCTCGCCGAGCAAACCCGCATCGCCGACCGGATCGACGAGTTGTTCACCGATCTGGCCGCGGGTGTGGCGGCGCTCACGCGGGTGAAGCGGAACCTGTCGCGGTATCGGGCGGCGGTGCTGCACGCGGCGGTCACGGGGCGGCTCACCGAGGCGTGGCGGAAGCAGCATTGGGGGGGCGGCCCACCCGACGAGCCCGGGCCGAAACTGCTCGAACGCATCCTTGCCGAGCGCCGCCGCCAGTGGGAAGAACGCACGCGAGCGAAGTACGAGAAGGCAGGAAAGCAGCCCCCGAAGAACTGGCGGGACCGGTATCCCGAGCCCTCGCCGCCGAAGTTGCCTGCGGACGGGTCTCCGCTGCCGGAGTTGCCCGGCGGGTGGTGCTGGGCGAGCGTGGACCAGTTGATTTGGGACGGCTGCTACGGCACGTCGGTGCGTTGCGACTATGGTGCGTCCGGTGAGCCCGTTCTGCGCATCCCCAACATCGCCAAGGGTGAGCTTGATCTGGAAGACATCAAGAACGCGACTTCGACTCTTGGCATCGACGACGATGCAGAGTTTCTAGCTCCCGGCGATCTGCTCGTATGCCGCACGAACGGGAGCATCCGGCTTATCGGCAAAGCCGCGCTCGTGCGATCCGCGTTTGCTCAACCGACGTACTTCGCGTCGTATCTGATTCGCTTGCGTGCTATCGACATGGCGCTGGCGACACATCTGCATCTCACCTTCACATCCGCGCACGGTCGCGCCTTCATTGAAGCCAATGCGGCGTCCTCCGCCGGTCAGCACAACGTCTCGATGACCACGTTGCAGCAAATGCCGGTGGCAGTACCACCTGTGCCCGAACAATCCGCCATCGTCGAAGCCGTCAACGAAAAACTCTCGCAGATCGACGGCCTCGAAGCCGAGATCGAGCGTGGATTGGCCCGGGCGTCTCGCCTGCGGCAGTCGATCCTCAAGGCCGCGTTCGAGGGCCGACTCGTCCCGCAAGATCCCGCCGACGAGCCCGCCAGCGTGCTGCTGGAGCGCATCCGCGCCGAGGCCGCGGCCCAGGCGTCCAAGCCGAAACCCAAGCCCCGCACGAAGACATCTCGAAAGGCAGTCGCCCGATGAGCAAAGACAACGGTCGAGAACAGGCCGCCCACGGCGTGTCACCCACCGCCAGCCAGATCGGCACGCGCGTCTGGTCCTACGCGGGCGTGCTGAAGGACGACGGCCTGTCGTACATGGCCTATGTCGAGCAGCTCACGTTCTTGCTGTTCTTGAAGATGGCGGATGAGCTGACCAAGGAGCCGTACAACCAACCCAACCGCATCCCCAAGGGCAAGGACGACAACGGCAAGAGTTTCGACTGCGACTGGCCGAGCCTGCTGAGACTCGACGGGGCGGAGTTGTACGCCCACTACCGCCGCCTGCTCACGGCCCTCAGCGGGCAGAAGGGATTGCTGGGGACGATCTTCAAAGAGGCCGAGTGCAAGATCAAGGACCCGGCCAAACTCCGCCGCCTGATCGTGGACCTGATCGACCGGGAGCGGTGGCTGAGCCTTGATCTGGACGTGAAGGGCGTGATCTATGAGGAGTTGCTCAGCCGCAGCGCCGCGGAGAGCACGGGCGGGGCGGGCCAGTACTTCACGCCGCGACCGATCATCCAGGCGGTGGTGGATGTGATGCGTCCCGATCCGACGGACACCATCATCGACCCCGCGGCGGGCACGGGCGGGTTCCTGACGATGGCGTATGAGAGCGTGCTCCGCCGCCACGACAAGGAGATGGACCGCGACGAGAAGCGGCGCATCCGCGAGTCGCTGGTGATCGCGCAGGAACTGGTGCCCGAGACGGCCCGCCTGTGCGCGATGAACCTGTACCTGCACGGGATCACCGGCGGCAAGGACGAGAATGCCACGCCCGTGATCAGCGGCAAGAGCAGCCTGGATACGCCGCCGAGCCGGCAGTATTCGATGGTCCTGACGAACCCGCCCTTTGGCAAGAAGCAGAGCCTCAAGACCGTGAACGAAGAAGGCGACCTGGACAGCGAGGACGAGGTTGTCGTCCGTCAGGACTTCTGGGTCTCGACCGCGAACAAGCAGTTGAACTTCGTCCAGCACATCTTCAATCTGCTTAAGGTCGGCGGCCGTGCGGCGGTGGTCGTGCCCGACAACGTGCTCTTCGAGGGCGGCCCAGGGCAGAAGATCCGCGACCAGTTGATGAAGCAGTGCGACGTGCACACGCTCCTGCGCCTGCCGACGGGCATCTTCTACAAGCCCGGCGTCAAGGCCAACGTGATCTTCTTCGATCGCAAGCCGCCGCAGGAGAAGCCGTGGACCTCGCGGCTGTGGGTGTACGACCTCCGGACCAACAAACACTTCACGCTCAAGCAGAACGCCATCAAGCGATCGGACTTCGATGAGTTCGTTGACCTGTTCAAGCCCGGGGCGATCCACAAGCGAAAGGCGACGTGGAGCGAGGCGCAGCCCGACGGCCGCTGGAGGTGCTTCGAGTACGAGGATCTGCTCAAACGCGACAAGCTCAGCCTCGACCTGTTCTGGATCAAGGACGAGAGCCTTGAGGACAGCGCGAGCCTGCCCGATCCGGAGGTGTTGGCAGCAGAGATTGTCGAGGACTTGCAGGATGCGTTGGAGCAGTTCACGGGGATCGCGTCGGCACTGGCGGAGCGTGCGTCTGGGCAGCGCAAATAGATCCTTGATCGCGGGCCGCTGGCAGCATTTGTGAGTCACGGGGACGTCATGGGAACCATGCCCCACCCCGGTCTGGGTGGGTTGCACGGCGCGAGAATAATCACGGCTGAAGGTCAACCGGAGGTTATCTGCTACTCCAAAGCGGCCGATGCAGTCTCGGAGGACTGTGCATGTGGCCCGCACGTGGAGTCGCTGAACATGCGTATTGCCCACGACTGTTCTACTACATGACGGTCGAGGGCGTCTTCGTGCCCAGCGCGGACACCGAGGAGGGGGCGGGAGTGCATCGGCGCGTTGACCGGCCAAGCGCCGCGACGCCCGAGCAAGCGACCACCGAGAAGCGGACGCGTACAAAGCCAGTCGAGAAGATCGAGGAGCCGGAAGTAGACCCCGATCGCCCGCGGTCCATTCGCAGCCTGGCCCTGACGAGCGACCGCCTGGGCCTGACCGCCACGCTCGATCTCGCAGAGATTGACGGCACGCGAGCGGTGCCGGTGGAGTACCGCAAGGGGAGGCCGAAGCGCTCCGGACAGTTAGTCGAACCCACCGACGAGATGATGGAAGAGCCGCGGCTGCTGCCCGGCCCCGAGCCGTGGCCAACCGACCGTGTGCAGGTCGGGCTGCAGGTGATCCTTCTGGAGGAGGCGGGCTACACCGTTCCCGAGGCATACCTCTATTACGCATCCGAGAAGTTGCGCCTTCGCGTCGTTGTGGACGACAGCCTCAGGGAGTTCGCGCTCGCCCAACTTGACGCGGCCAAGCGGGCGGCGGAGGGGCCGCGCCCGGCCCCGCTCGTCAACGACCCGCGGTGCCCCCGATGCTCGCTGCAGCCGATCTGCTTGCCAGACGAGATCAACCACCAGCGGCTCACGGCGATCACCGTCGACGGCCAGACTCCTGGAACAACGCCAGATGATCTCACGCCCCGAAAGCTGTGGCCGCCGCGGGACGACGGGATTCACGTCGTCCTGCAGAAGGAGGGCATCCGGGTTGGCGTGCGCGGGCAGTCGGTGCGGATCACCGACAAGGAGGGCCAGGTCGTCCGCGACCTGCCCTTGGCGAACATCGAGTCGATGGCCGTGCTGGGCGGCGTGCAAGTATCCACCCAGGCACTCACGGTCTTTGCTGAGCACGAGGTGCCGGTGGCGTTCATGTCCTCGGCCGGGCGCCTCGTGGCGATGATGGACCCGCTGGGACCGACCAGTGCGGCAATCCGAGCCGCGCAAGTTCGGGTGCTGGACCGTCCCGAGAAGGCGCTCGAACTCGCGCGGGCCATCACGGTGGCAAAGATCGCCAACCAGCGCACGCTTCTGATGCGGAACCACGTCGGTCTACCGCCACGGATCGCCTCCGATCTACAGGAGTGCGTGAACTCGGCCGAGCGAGCCGCGACGATGGACGAACTGCGCGGGCACGAAGGGAACGCCGCGGCGATCTACTTCGCCAACTTCGCCGGGCTCTTCAAGCAGGGCGTGTCGGAGATCGCCGCCAAGTTTGTCTCCAACGGCAGGCAACGCCGCCCGCCACCAGATCCGATCAACGGCGTGCTGTCGTTCGGCTACTCCATGCTTGCCCACGAATGCACCGCCGCGTGCCGGCTGGCCAGCCTTGAACCGACGCTCGGAGCGCTACATGCCACGCGCCCGGGCCGCCCAGCGCTGGCGCTGGACCTCATGGAGCCGTTCCGCCCGCTGATCGCCGACTCGGTGGCGGTCTCGGCGTTCAACCGCGGCGAGCTGGCCGAGGGGCACTTCCTCAACACCGCCGCGGGGTGTGCCCTGACCGACTCGGGCCGCAAGGGCTTCTTCTCCGCCTACGGCCGTCGCATGGACACGGAGGTGAAGCACCCCGTATTCGAGTACCGCCTGTCCTACCGGAGGATGCTCATGCTGCACGCGAGGTTGGTTGCGGCGTGGCTCCTGGGCGAGGTGCCGACTCTGGCGTTCCTGACCACGAGGTGATGAATCTGCCGCGAACGCGGCTCGGCGATGCCGTGCGGAGGAAACCCGATGCGCCGCTGCTATCTCGTCTGCTACGACATCCGCAACGAGAAGCGGCTGCGTCGCGTCCACCAGTTCATGAAGGCGTACGGCGAGGGGTGGCAGTACTCGGTCTTCTACTGCACGCTCAAGGCGATCGACCGGGTCCGCCTGGAGAATGGACTGCGGGAGATTATGAACCAGAAGGAGGACCAAGTGCTCATCGTGGACCTGGGGTCCAACGAGGAGGCGGCCCGGGAGGCCTCGACGTTCATGGGTGCCGGGGTGCCGGAGCCGGAGAGCGGGATGGTGGTCATCTGACCGGATCGGCGAGTACGCCACATTCGCGCCAGTTCTCTCGTATCCTATTGGAATGGACAGAGTCTCCCGCAAGTCCGCTCCACCGATCGCTGGGCTCTCCCCCCGCTCGCAACCGGCGAGCGCCAGCCCGACCCAACGGGCATACACCCTGCGGCTGCGGCCGGCGATTGGCGATGGCGACGATGCAGAGCGGAAGCGGAGCGAGTTGCAAGAGGCCCTTTGGTCAACCCACGAAGCGATCAACAACGGAGCCAAGGCCTTCGGCGATTGGCTGCTCACGCTCCGAGGCGGACTCGACCACGCGCTGGCCGACGCCCCGAACAAGAAGGCGCAGAAGCCGAGCGACGCCGAGAGACGCGACCGTCGGGTGATGCTCGCGCTCTCGTGGCTCACAGTCGAGGATGAACGAGGCGCGCCGAACGATCCCGGGCTGATCGTCGCCTACGGCCACGAGTGCAAGGCCAGGCAGCACGGCCAAGCCGAGCGGGACGAGTTGGTTGTCGCCGCGCTGCGTGCCATCCTTGTCAAGCGGGGCTTGACGTCCGAGGAGATCGAGTCGTGGGTTGCTGATTGTAATCCTTCGCTGACCGCGAGAATCCGTGGGGATGCGGTCTGGGTGAACCGGAGTGAGGCGTTTGACTCGATCGCCCGCGGATGGGGCGGCCTCAATCGAGAGAACGCGGCGCAAGTGCTGACCGACTTCTTCGGTGATCTTGTTGAGTGGATCACGATCCCGACGCGAGCCGAGACGCGCGAGGACGATGAAGGCAATCAAGACGGTGCGCCGGGCGGCGGCCGCGGAGATGACGCCCCGGAGTTCCGCACGATCGCGAGGAGCTTCCTCAGCATCAACTTTGGCAGTGGGAAGAAGTCCGATCGCGCATCGACGAGCGGGGCTCTTCGAAAGGCGGCGGAGGTCATCGACGCGACGGCCCCGGGGCTGGGCGGTGCCACGCTTTGGCGGACATTGTGCAAGGGGCTTTCGATCGAACCCGCCGGTGACGATGATGCGTGCAAAGCCGCCGTGTTTGGTTACATTGGCTGGCAGGGCCGCCCCTCAACCGGCCGGGTGGCCCTTGAGACCGGTGCAGCCAAGTCCGCGTTGAGTGCCGCGGACCTCCGTGAGCTCCGCAAGAAACTCCTTGACGAAGCCGAGAAGAAGCGGGCTCAATCTGGAAAGGCGTCGCTCCCGTGGGTCATGGACCTTCAGCAATCGGTCGCGGGTGCGGTGGGGTTCGGATATGTTGTGGAGCGTGACCTGATCGGCGAGTACGGCGTGATGCTGGACCACGCCGCGCGGCGCGTCTCAATCGCCCACTCGTGGATCAAGCTCGCCGAGCTCGAACGCCGCGCGTTCGAGGCCGACGCCGCGAAGATGGCCGCACTGACCGCGGAGCATCCCGCCGCGGTGACGTTCCTTGATGCCTTTCGAGCGTCCCGCGGGCGCGACACGGGCTCGCTCGGGGGTGAGCCGCTCCTGATCCGCAAGCGGGCGATCACCGGATGGAAGGACGTTGTCAGCGCCTGGAGTCGCGCCGCCCGCCACGGTGCCGATGACCGTGTCGCGGCCATGCGGGCGCTGCAGGACGAACTGGAGAAGTTCGGCGACCACACGCTCTTTGAGCGGGTTGCGGTCGACGAGGCCAAGGTCGTCTGGCAACGGCCCGACGGCACACCCGATCACACGATCCTCACTCGGTACGTCGAGGGGACCGTGGCGCTCGCCGATCAGCAGCGGTTCAAGGTCCCGGCGTATCGCCATCCCGATCCACTGCGTGCGCCGGTCTTCGGCGAGTTTGGGAACTCCCGCTGGGGGATCGAGTTCGCTGTTCACAAGCGAGTGGGAACCGAAGCAAAGGGTAAGAGGCCGAGCAGGGCCGACACCGCCTACTTTGCCAGCGACCACAACATGCGGCTTGGCCTCTGGACCGGCCAGCGTGTGGAAGATGTGGACCTTCGCTGGAGCAGCAAGCGGCTCAGCGCTGACCTCGGCCTGCGGAACCTCACCGGCGACGGCCATGCCGTCGTCACTCGGGCCGATCGGCTCGGCCGGGCCGCTTCCAATGTAACCGGCGCGGTCAACGTGGCGAGCGTCTTCGCGGAAAAACACTGGAACGGACGTCTCCAGGCCCCGCGCGCGGAACTGGACCGGATCGCACGGTTGCTCGACAAGGGCAACATCGAAAGCGCCGCCAAGGCCAAGGCTCGGCTCTCTTGGCTGGTGACATTCTCGCCCAAACTCGCGCCGTCGGGTCCGTTTATCGACTACGCCGCCGAGCACAGAATCCCGGCAAACAAGAAGGGCGAGTACTACCCCAACAGCGACGTGAACAAGGAGGACAAGCGCGAGGGTCACGCCAAGCTCATGCTTGCGCGGCTCCCCGACCTGCGCGTCCTGTCGGTGGATCTCGGCCACCGGTTCGCCGCGGCGTGTGCCGTGTGGGAGACAATGAGCACCGCGACGTTCCTTCAGGCGATTGCCGGCGGCGTGGTTGTTGCCGGCGGCAGTGGACCGGACCATCTCTACTGCCATGTGCGAACCAAGGGAAGCAATGGTCGCGAACGGACAACGATCTTCCGACGCGTCGGATCTGACTCGCTTGGCGAGAACCCCCACCCCGCTCCTTGGGCGAGGCTTGATCGGCAGTTTCTGATCAAACTGCAAGGTGAGGACGAGACGCCTCGCAAGATGTCTCCGGCGGAGTTGACGATGCTCGACCGCTGGCGGAAGGCCCTCGGCGCGGCGAAGTCGCCGGCCGTCCGCAAGCCCCGCAACGTCGCCGAAGGCATGGCGGATGGTGCTCGGCTCCTCATGCTGGCGATCCGTCGTCACGCCGACCGCGCCAGGATCGCCCACAACCTGACGGCGACGACACGCACACGCCCCGGCGGCCAGTCGGAAGCGCTCGACCACACAGGTCGCGTGCAGCTCGTCGCCGAGACACTCGCCCTCTGGCACGGACTCTTCTCTGGAGATCGATGGACCGACGACTTCGCAAAGTCGCTTTGGACTGAAGCACAGTTGCCGGACTTGGCCCCGCCTGTGCGCTCTGGCAGAGAAGAGGGCGAACCGGCCTTCGGCGGCGCGGCACGGCGCAAGGCTCAGGAGGCGTTCATCAATGAGTTGCGTCCGCACGCAGAGCGCATCGTGAGCGATGAGTCGCTCGCCAATCGGCTTTCAGAGCGCTGGGCCAACCGATGGGAGCAGGATGACCGGGTGTTAGAGCATCGCGGTCATCGCAGCGGGCTGCTGAGAGAACTGCGCCGCTGGGTCGCGCCGCGCGGGCTGGGCAAGAAGCCGCAGGCGGCCCGCGCCGCTCGCCACGTCGGCGGACTGAGTGTTGGCCGCATCAACACCTTGACCGCAACCTACCGGCTCTTGAAGGCGTTCAAGAATCGCCCCGTGCCGGCCGACTTACGCAGAAACATCCCAGCCAAAGGCGATGACCGTCTTGCGCGGTTCCACCAGCGCTTGCTGGATGTGCGGGATCGCCTGCGAGATCAGCGGGTCAAGCAACTCGCCAGCCGCATCGTCGAAGCCGCGCTGGGTATCGGACGCATGCCCAGCGAGCAGATCGCCGCAGGCGCGGCTCGCCCCACGGCCCGGGTCGATGCACCATGCCACGCCGTGGTGATCGAGAGTCTGACCAACTATCGACCCGACGAACTTCAAACCCGGCGAGAGAACCGCCAACTCATGGACTGGTCCAGCGCCAAGGTGCAGAAGTACCTGAAAGAAGGGTGCCAACTCCACGGCCTGCACCTGCGCGAGGTTCAGCCCAACTACACCAGCCGTCAGTGCAGCCGAACCGGCGCGGCCGGCCTGCGCTGCGTCCAGGTCAGCGCGGCCGATGTGCTCACGGGATACTGGAAGAAGGACGTCGACCGTGCTCGCGGTCGCGTTGAGAAAGCGAGGAAAGAAGGACGCGATGGGGCTCAGGCCGATCTGCTGCTCATCGACGCGAGTGATTGGGCAGCGCGACTGCCTGATGCGAAGCGTGCCGTTCATCGCATCGTCCTTCCCAAGCGCGGCGGCGACTTGTTTGTCGCCGTCAACGTGTCTCGCGGCAGGAATGGACATGTCGCCGCCGTACAGGCTGACCTCAACGCCGCCGCCAACATCGGGCTTCGCGCACTCCTCGATCCCGACTGGCCCGGCAGGTGGTGGTTCGTACCATGCACCGTCGGTACCTTCTCCCCAGCACCGGAGAAGACCCGCAACGCGGCGGTCTTCCTCGCCGTCAACCAACTCCCGCACGAAGGAGATTCACTTGAGTCCGTGGGGAGCACGCCCGGGGGCCCAGTCAATAAAAAGCGGAAAGGGAGGAAGGCGTCGTCGGACAGTGCGGCCGAGAAGGCGATCGAGTATCGCTGGCGCGATGTTTCGGCGGCATCGGTATCTGACGGCCGCTGGGTGACCACCGCCGCGTACTGGAACTTCGTACAGGCCCAGGTGTGCAAGGGGCTGCGGCGGCAGTGTGCGGCGTCAACATCCGATCTTGAAAAGGCCCCATCGGGGCGTTAGACTTGCTCGCTGGCTACAGGCCACGCGCAACGCCAAGGACGTGTCGTCCCCGTCAGAGGGCTTGGCACTTGGCATCGATCAGGCCCGCGTCGCTCGGTCGCAGTTCGGCCGACACGCGTGTTCTTTGGCAAGTTGGCTGACGCGGCCAAGCACTCAACCCCCCGCGAGTGCGACGGTGGTGCGTGGGGGTCTTGGGCACGCTCGCATATCGGTTTTGGGGCTGGTTTTGCCCATTTTCGACGTCTTCGGAGCCACTTCTATGCCGTCCCGATTATCCGGATTGATTCACGCTCGCCAGAGACCGCGCAAGTGTCTGTTTTTCAGTGGCTTGCGAGTGCGGCGGCCGCGTCGGCCGACGCGGCTCTGATCGATGGACACAGCCGCGATCCGCTC
>JAHDXL010000012.1 GCA_023382935.1 Phycisphaerales bacterium | reverse complement strand
CGTCGGGCAGGGATAACCGCTGAAAGCATCTAAGCGGGAAGCCCCCCTCGAGATAAGGTCTGGTTGTCTTTGACGAGAGACCCCCGGAAGACTACCGGGTTGATAGGCCGCGCGTGCAAGAGCTGAGAGGCTCTCAGCGGAGCGGTACTAACGGTCAAAGGCCTGGTCACTCCTACCAGACGCCGCATACGCACGCGGCGAGATACACGTTTGCGGGCTCACAACCCGCGCCACTCGTTCTTCCGGCACAACCGCCGGACGTGGTGAAAGCCACCTCCGGAATTTGTCGGTGACCATAGGACTGGGGAAACACCTGTTCCCATCCCGAACACAGCAGTTAAGCCCAGTCCGCCGATGATACTGCTCAGCGGGAAAGTAGGTCATCGCCGACGCTTGGGCCCCTCGAGTTCAACCTCGAGGGGCTCACTTGTTTTTGTCGGCAAACTGCAAAGTGGAAAGTCGCAGGCTGGACGGCACCGCCTGTGGCGCCTTAGCGCCGACCGACCACCTCCAGGAACATCTGCACGTCCGACACGTCCAGCAAGCCGTCACCGGTGTAGTCGGCCGCCAGGTTTCCGCCGGCAAATGCTCGCAGAAAACCCTGCACGTCAAAGAAACTGATGACTCCATCGCCGTCGAAGTCTCCGCTGGCGTTGGTCACTCTCAACGTCACCGAAGGCATCAAGTCCACGCGCCGATCTGCCGCGTCGGCAGTGATGACGAATCGATCCACACCCGGGGAGGCCCCGGCATGGAGATGTACGCGGTAGTGCCCGCCTCCAAGGTGCTCGATCAGGTCGACGGTCGTCACGCCGTCGGACCCGGGGCCGGGCATCACACGCAGGTTGACCTCGCCAGGAACGGGATCGCCCTGCCAGTCGCGCAGACTCACACTGAGAATGGCGTGACGGTCGCTGCCCGCGGGCAACGCCATGACGTCGACGTATGCTTCGGACCGCACAGCATCGACCTTGCCGACCAGGTGAGCACGCCAGAGATCAAACTGTGCGCGCAACAGCAGCACCGGGTCGGGGCTTGCCTGGTTGGTGTCGGCCACATTGAGTTGCATGAAGTAATCGCCAGCCGCGGTTCCCAGTGTGGTGGCGAAACGCCCGGCGAAGTTGTCTCCGATGACGACGCCGTTGGCCTCGGCGCTGCCGCTGATTACCTCGGGCAATCCGTCGGCGTTCATGTCGCAGGGGATGCCGATGCGCGGGGCTCTCGTCACCGGGGTTTCGGGCTGCATGACGAAGACGCCTTCGTTGTTGCGGAAGATGAACAGGTTTGCTTGTCCGTGGCTGATGGCCGCCGGATCGAGGTCGCCGTCGCCGTCAAAATCGGCGATCATGGCGTCCCGCCCGAAGCGATTGAGGTTGAACGTCTGTGTGTTCCAGCCGCCCAGCCCAGTGCCGAGCATCAGGTCAGCAAGCTTGGCATTGTTGGAGACGGCCAGCAGGTCGGTGTGTCCGTCCCCATTCACGTCGCCTGCGGCGATGGAAACCACATCGACGCCGAGTTGATGTTCGGCGTCGATGGCGATCGTGTCGCCCGTGCGCACGAGGCGCACGATGCGTCCGGAGGAGTTGGCCACGTATCCGGCGTTTGGATCGTCGGGGTCGGCCGCGAAAGAACTCAGGTCCGGTGTCAATGCGATGTGCGCCAGTTGGTTCAAGTTCGGTCCGGCTTCAAGGACGAAGACATCCTGACGACCGACGACGACGATGCCGCCCAAGCCGCTCTGGAGATCGCGTGATCCGCCCAGGGCGCCCGGCACGCGGTCGAGGATGGGCGCAAATCCGCCCGCCCCATCTCCCTGATAGACGCGAATATTGGAGTTCTGCTGCGTGAGGACAAGCAGGTCTTCGATGCCGTCGGTGGTGACGTCGGCCGCCAGCATGGCCGTGGGCTGCTGGAGCCCGGGCAGCGTGCCGACCCCTTGGAGCATGCTGAATGCGCTGCCCTGGGGAGTGACATTTCGCAGCAGCGTAAGGTCGCCGGCGAAGACAGATGCGGCGGCCACGTCGGGGCGCCCGTCTTGGTCAAAGTCGAGGGTGGTGATGGCACCCGGCTCCGCACCGATGCCGTAGACCCCGTTGGCGGCCGAGAAGTCGCCGGCGCGCGCGATGAGCATGTATCCGATGTGGGCGGTCTTGGTGAAACTGGGAGGTGGCGAGCCGCATGACTGGGGGAGAGAGGCGTTGCACGAGCACCGCCCATCGCCGCCCATGAGGTAGGCCGCCTCCATGGCCGCCATGAGTTTCTCTGGCAGATCACCCGGGGTTCCGATGATGGCCTGCTCGGCCAGCCCGACGACGGGCTGACCGGTGAGGACGTTGCCCTGCACCGCGTACACCAGGTCGCCGATCTGTCCGGTGATGCCCCCGGCCCAGCCTCCGGCCTGGGAGCCGGTGAAAGTCGCCACGCCGCCGCGGGCGTCCACCAGCCCATACTGCCGGGTCTGATGTCCGGAGTCGAAGTCGCCGACGAGGGAGATGATCTCCTCCGGGGGGATGCCCTGAAGCAGGCGGTCTCGGATGAAGGTGCGGTTCTGCCCGCTGGTGTCGCCGTAGGACTGCGCGGTCAGTCCGCCAACACCGGTGATCAGCAAGGGAGTCAGTGCCCGGAGGTCCATGTTGAACAGGCAGGTGGCCGAGGCGACGCCAATCTCCCCGGTTCTGGTATCCACAATGAGGATGGACCAAGTCGCATGGGCTGAACCGGCGGCCAAGGAAAGCAGGGCGGCAGCGCCGAGTGATCGCAGGGAACGTCGCATGGAGAGTCTCCGGGAAAGCAGCCGCAACGACTCTACCACATGTTGTCGTTGCGACCAACGCCCGGCATGCGGGCAATCAAGCGGGCGGGGCCGAGGCACCGATGTTTGCCTCGGGCGGAAAGCGCCCAAAGGTCCGATACACTTGACGGAGATGTCTTCGAACGAGCCACGTCGCGCGGGACTGATGCGCAACCTGGGGCGGTTCTTCGGGCACGTGGCTGCGGGCGTGCGGAGCAACCCGACCCGGCGTGAGGTCTCGCGTGACGTGGAGGAGCGACAGGTCCAAACACCCTCGGGGCGGGTGACGCTTCGGCGGACGGTCATCGAAGAGATTGAAGTCGAGCGCGACCAGAACGGAGAACCAGCATCATGAACATCCTGCGGAGAAGCGCGATCACCCTCATGTGCCTTCTGGGACTGCTGGCGCCGGGCGGCTGCTCGGGGCAGCGGACGGCCAATGTGACGGTGTTCAACAGCTCGACCTCTGAACTGCGAGTCAATGCCTGGGTGTCCGGGCAGATTGATCCGAACGACGCCGACGCTCGATGGAGCCAGTCGGCTCGCCTGGTTGCGGCCGGGGGCGACACCACGTTCGCGATGGCGCGCCCGAAGGGGACGGATGAACCGGGCATCGTGCTGCGCATCGCACCGGTGGGGATCGATGAGGATCAGCCGTTCTGGATTCAACTCCAGCCGCCGGGGCCTTACTTTCTGCGTGTGCGTGGGACGGGCAGCGACCTGACGATGACCCGGGAGAACATCAACGTGGACGAGTCGGGGCGTGGACCGGGAGGCATCCCTCCCGCGGCTGGGGAGCGCCGGTACCGCGGCACGCTCCCGCCTTGGGTGGCGAGGTAAGACACCGAACCACGCCGGAGCGGCGTCCGCGCTGCACAGTGCCGTGCCAGCAACGTTGTCCACAATGTTGCTGCCCGCCTGAGGCGCCGGCGACCGGCTACGGTTGGCGTATCTCATGCCGAGCACGCCGGCCCAGCCCGCGCAGGTGTTGGAACGCTACCCGTTCTCGTGGCGTGCCGGCATCGAGCGCGTGCGACAGGTGTGGCGTGTGGCATTGCACCCGAAGTTTCGCGACAACGTGCGCTTTCTGGGGCCGCTCATTCCGCACGGCGCCGGGTGCATCGACATCGGCGCCAATCACGGGCGGGTGGCGATTGAACTAGCGCGGGCCGGGCACCGGGTGATGGCCTTCGAGCCGCTCGCGTTCAACCTGTGGGTGCTGCGTTCGGCCACGCGCTTGAGCGGGCGTGTGCGGGTGGTGCCGACCGCGCTGGGCGACCACGACGGGCACGCGACGATCTTCGTGCCGTTGCGGGAGGACAACCGCCCGACGCATGGAGCGGCGTTCGTGGCCGGCGACGATGACGAGGCCATGCGCCACACGCCCGGCTCGCGCTTGGTGCGGCAGACGATCCGAATCCAGCGTCTCGACGATGTCGACCTGACGTGGCTGGGCGGCGTGGGGTTCATCAAGATTGACGTGGAAGGGCACGAACCGGCGGTGCTGCGCGGGGCGAGGCGTGTTCTGGCCGAGCATCGCCCGACCCTGCTGATGGAGTGCTGGGCCATGGGCGGCGGCCCGGAGGCGGTGGGGCTGCTGGGCGAGATGGGCTACATGTTCTACGACCTCGACCTGGGCGAGCGGGGGCGGTGGACGCCCGATGCCGGAGAGATCGCCGCCGAGTTGGAGCGGTCCGGACGGCCTCACGATGTGCTGGCGTGGCACACGGGCCGCGGCGAGCCGCTGGCGTTCTGCGGGAGATTCGCATCGACGCGCTTCGGGCGCTGAGCACTCGCCGGTGCGCTGGCCGACGGTTCGCGACCATCGGGAATTCGTCAACGCCGACGGCGCGATATGACGACTCCGGCGAATGCAAGCACGGTGAGGGAGGCGGGCGCGGGGATGACGCGGACGGTGAATGGCTCAACGGTGAGGACGCTGTTGTCGTCGGCTGAGCATATGTAGAACGAATCTCCAGTCGGCGGTTGCACATGCCACCACAGTAGATCGGGACCTGTGCTCGACGGATGCGCGTTGAATGTCAGAATCCCGCCGCCCATAGTCGTCGTTGACACATCAAAGGAGAAAAAGTGCATTTGATTGTCCGGGTCGAACCCAAAGTCCAGCAGGTTGAGAGCCATCACATCGACAAGCCAGTTTCCGACCGGGGTGCCCGTGTTCAGAGCAAAGTTGGTGTGAATGGTCGCCGGAGAAATGGACGCGAGCGAATGCAGATCTCCCGTGATCTCAACGCTCATGAGAAGGCTATGGAACAAGGAGATGTTCTGCCCATCGTTGACGAAGAGACCCGAAGCCTCCGCCCACACCTCGACCGTGAACATGTCACCTGCCGATACGCTTTCGGGCGCCTCAAACCACAGGTCAAAGTACGTTTGTGCTCCAGCGGCAGCCGCGACCGCACAGAGCAAAGCGACGGCGGATGAGTTCGACCATTGAGCGATCATGGTGGGCTCTCGACTGAGTCAGGTTCTCGCAACGCACTTCGGCCAACTCGGTATGATGATGGTACATCACGGTCCGGGGCGTGCAACGGAAAGGGCAGAGTCATGCGGATCGTCGACGCCTTCGGCCTCAAGTTGGGGGTATTCGTTCTGGCAGCGACCTTGTGTGTTCGGGGGGTGGTTCGGGCAACTGACACCACTGACGCCCAATGACCCGTACTACAGCGACAATCCGACGTTTCCTGGCGGGCAGTATTGGCTGCGGTTGACCCGCACGAACTACGCGTGGTCGATCGTGGGCTACACGCTCGGGCCGCAGTCGGTCTCGACCAGTTCACACAGAACGATCGCCATCATCGACACCGGCACGGATCCGGACCATCCCAACGTTATCTTCGATCCAGTGATGATTCCGCCACACGTCTTCTACCATGACAGCCGTTCTGTTCTTGACGGCGCGATTGCTCCACCCTTCGCGTGCGGTTGCCATCTAGAACCCATCCCAGCGAACGAACTCGAGGATCTGCTCTGGCTTGGAAACGGTCTACCTTCGGGCGATCCGCACGGAACCGTCGAAACCGGACTGCTCGGTGCCGTGACCGACAATTCTGGTGGCATGGCCGGTGTGTGCTGGGACTGCTCGCTGCTGGTGGAGCGAGTTGCAACGGCGCAGCCTTCCGACTTCTGCGATCCGGGCGATCTGATCGGATGCTACATACCCGACGATCACGTCGCTCTCGCCATCAAGTATGCTGCCGGGCTCGACCTCGGACTTCAAGTTTATCCGAACTCGTCGAAACGGGCTCAAATCATCTATATCGCGACGGAGAAGCGCTACATGGAAAACCAGTGGTGCAGTTTCCAAGCCCCGCTCAAACGGGCCATCGAGGAGGCGACAGCACGAGGCTGCATCATCGTGACGATCGCAGGCAACGACGCAACCGGCCCATTGGACCGCGGCCCGATGACCGCCGGACTTGCTATTCACCCGTTCACCATCACCGTAGGCGGCTGTGACAGGAACGGGCTGTGGTCGCTGCCGATTTCGCAAAGCAACCCAGAGTGCACGACTTTGTGCCATCCCGAGTGCGTCGCCCTGTATCCGGAACTTTCCAGCCACATTGATGCGTACAACGGGCTATCTTACGTCAAGGCGCTGTCGGTCGTCGCGCCCATCGAAGACATCTTCTCGACCTATGACATTCACCCGGCCAACAACAACATCGCGTGCGACTACATAGGCGCCGACGGCACCTCGTGGGCGGCCCCGCAGGTCGCCGGCGTGGTGGCACTCATGCTCAAGGTCAACCCTGACCTGACGCCGGAGATGTGCAAGAAGATCATCGAAGTCACCGCGACGGACCTGGCGACCGAGGGCGGGTTGTATCCGGGCTACGACCGCTTCAGCGGCTACGGGCTGCTCAACGCCGAGAAGGCCGTGACCATGGCTGCCAAGTTGCACCACCCCGGCGACTGGAACATGGACGGCTCCGTCGGCCCGCTCGATGCGGTTCTCTACGCGGCCGACTTCGGTGCAGAAGAACCCACGAGCGACCTGGTCCTGAGCGAGTCGCTGACCGGTGACGATCTGGGAATCTTTCTGGACAGTTGCGTGGTGGAGTGAATGGCGTCAAATGTCCACCGGCTGGAAGTCGGTCCCACTGAACGCAACCTCTCCCTCACGGTCGGGGCTCGTTGAAGGCCGGGGCTTACGGGCGGGGACGCCCGTCCCACCAAAACGGCGCTACCATTGCCCCATGCCGAAGAAGACGTACCAGAACACCCTGAACGAGCACGTTTTGTGCCGCCGCATCCCCACGCCGCCGTTCGGCGACATCAAGGACCGGCACACGGTCTGGTACGACGAATACGTGCAGACGGGCGGGTACTCGGCCCTGCGCAAGGCCCTGTCGATGAAGCCCGACGACGTCACCGAGCAGGTCAAGCAGAGCCAACTTCGCGGGCGGGGCGGCGCGGGCTTCCCGTGCGGTCTGAAGTGGACCTTCCTGCCCAAGATCCAGCCCGGGCAGACGGTCGAGAACCGCTATCTGGCCGTCAACGCCGACGAGTCGGAGCCGGGGACGTTCAAGGATCGGTTGCTGATCGACTTTGACCCGCACCAGTTGCTCGAGGGCATCGCGATCTGCATGTACGCCTGCCGGCTGACCAAGGCCTACATCTTCATCCGCGGCGAGTATCACCACCAGGCCCATGTGCTGGAGAAGGCGCTGGCCCAGGCCTACGAGAAGGGCATCTTCGGCGACCGCGGGTTGATCAACTCCGACGCGAACACGGGCGGCGAGAAGTTCGTCGCCCATTGCTACGTCCACCGCGGCGCGGGGGCGTACATCTGCGGCGAGGAGACGGGGCTGCTCGAGGCGATCGAGGGCAACCGCGGGTGGCCTCGCATCAAGCCCCCGTTCCCGGCGATCAAGGGTCTCTTCGGGCGTCCGACGATCATCAACAACGTCGAGACGCTCAGCCACCTGCCGAGCATCATCGAGCATGGGCCGGCGTGGTTCTGCGAGCAGGGGGTCGAGAGTTCGGTGGGCGGGCCGCCGAGTTTCGGCACCAAGTTGATGGGGGTGTCGGGGCACGTCGAGCGCCCCGGTGTCTACGAGTTTGAACTGGGTATTCCGCTGCGCACGCTGGTCGAGAAATACTGCGGCGGCGTGCGTGGGGGAAAACGGTACAAGGCCGCCATTCCAGGCGGCGTGTCGATGGGCATTCTCGGGCCCGACCAGTTCGACGCCGAACTCGACTTTGACATCGGGCGCAAGTACAACGTACTGGGACTGGGCACCGCGTGTCCGACGATTTTCGACGAAGACACCGACATGGTGGCCGTGGCGCGCAACATCTCGCGCTTCTTCAAGCACGAGAGTTGCGGGCAGTGCACGCCGTGCCGCGAGGGGTCGGGGTGGCTGTTCCAGTTGCTCAGCCGCATTGAGGCGGGCGATGCGCGAACGAAGGATCTGGACCTGGCGCTGGAAATTGCCACGAGCATGGGCACGATGCCGGGGACGACGATCTGCGGGCTTGCCG
The DNA here is from genome assembly GCA_023382935.1 of Phycisphaerales bacterium. GTDB lineage: Bacteria > Planctomycetota > Phycisphaerae > Phycisphaerales > UBA1924 > J022. Next base: position 60,072 of record JAHDXL010000012.1, on the reverse strand, counting down.
ACGGGCACAACTGGGCGGTGCGGACGATCATGAACAAGTTCCATGATGAGTTCGCGGCCCGGGTGCAGCCGACGTATGTGCCGGTGCGGATGACAGTGGGGGCCAGCGCGAAGGGGTGAGCCTGTACATCCGCTTTCGCACCTGAGCCGACTGACAACCTGCGTCGGCGACCATGCGCTCAATGAAAAAGGCCCGGCTCGCGAAGGAGCCAGACCCTTGTTTCGGTGAATCGGCTGCGGGTTGCGGGCTCAGCGACGGCGGCGCGTGGCAACGAGCCCGCCGATGCACAGCAGGGCCGCGGCGCCGGGGCTGGGGATGTGCGTGCCGGGGTTGCCGATGTCGCCGCGGGTCGAAGTCCAGGAGCCGAACGAGTCGCCAACGAACGAGAGCACCCACGAAGCGATGTCATTGGTGCCAATGGCTCCCGGGTTGCCGGGGTTGCCGCTGCGTCCCTGGGTGCGGATGGTGCCGGGGAAGACCTGATCGCCATAGGTCAGGCGGTCGATCAGGTTCGCGCCCGCGTCGTAGATGTTGATTTCGTCGGCGCGGCCGAGGTTGTGGGTGACATTGCCAACCACCAGCACATTGAGACCCAGGCCCCAGGCGGCGCGGAAGGTGGCCTCGCTATCTTCGGTCAGAATCAGGCTGCGGCCGCGCCCCAGCACGCCCGAAAGCATGACCGAGCCGGGGGTGCGGCTGTCATCGTCGTAACTCCACCCGGTCAGGTCGATGGCCGAGTGCCCGAGGTTGGTGATCTCGATGAACTCGCCGCCCGTGCCGGAGTACATGTACTCGGTGATGCGGATGTTGGCGTTCGCCGCCGCTGCCGTCACCGAAACCGCCAGAATCATCGCCTTCATCATGGTCTCTCTCCTTCGTGAGTGTTGCGGATCGCGGCCCCGGCCGAAAGCACGCGGGGCGGAAACATCGGGCACAGCGTAGTGACCATCGGCGCGCAGGCAATCGAAATCAGCATGAAGAAACGGTGAACACATGGCGACGGCGCGCATCTTGAAGAATGCGCTTAGAAACAAGTATCACGCGTCCTTTCTTGAAGAAATCGCAAAGCGACCTTCAAGTTCTCCTCGGTGCCCGCGAACCCGGTTACGCTGTTTACCCCGGGTCCGGTGCATTCCTGCCGCTCAGTGGTTCCGGGAGCATGGTCGGAGATGCTCAGCATGAGAAGCCGCAGCGCCGCCTTCACACTTGTCGAACTGCTGGTGGTCATCGCGATCATCGCGCTGCTCATCGGCATTCTGCTCCCGGCCCTGTCGAAGGCACGCGACGCGGCCAAGGGAGTGCAGTGCATGTCGAACCTGCGTCAACTGGGTGTCGGCGTGAGCGCCTACGCCGTCAGCAACGACGGATACCTTTCCTCCGGCCCGGTGGATAACCGAATCCGCAAGCACGCGAACGGATACGCCATCGCTGCCAAGTTCGCGGCCGACACCAGCGACACCCGCGGCGGCATCGAGCGCATCGGCTGGCTGGCCGACCAGATCAACGGCGACTACACCATCCCCGGCGATCTGCTCTGCCCGACCGCCCCGGCGATGTACAACCAGAACCTGCACACGGCGCGCCTGAACGACAATGGATTCAACACCTACACGATGGAAGCACGCGACCGCGCCATCGCACGCGGCTTCAACTCCAACTACACCCAGTCCTGGTACATGGCCTACACGCAGTGGAAGCAGACGCGGATCGGGCGACAAACCCAGCCGGCCGACACCCAGACCGGTGTAATCGGGCCGCTGCGCCAGCAGGCGATGGGCAATGTCCAGGCATCGCGCGTGCCGCTGTTCGCCGATGCGCGCGTCGATGCTGACTCGCCCGACACCAACGACATCATCAACCTGAACTCCGGCAACGAGCCTGCGTGCAAGTCCGTCACTGATGGACCCACCTGGCGCGTCGGGTTCGAGTGGGCCAACCACGACTTCGCCGACTTCGGGCCGGCCCACGGCGGAAGGAACGGCGGCGGACGTCGCGGACATGACCGTGTCGCCGGCAGTTTCCTCTTTGCCGATGGACACGCGGCCGTCTTCCGCGATCTCAACGGCGACCGCACCTTCAACTTTGACCCCACGCTCGAGCCCGACCGGCTCGGGCTGCCCATCTACCCCGACTTCCCCGACAACAGCGTCTTCACCGGCGAACTGCTCAGCGGAAGGTATCAGTAAACGGCGTTGCGTACACAGGAACAGAAGGAGTGAGAGATGGTCTCCAGGGCTTTCAGTATCGTCGTGCTCGTCGCGGCGGCCGGCGCTTCGGCACAGGTCGTCATCAACGAAATCTCCGAAAACCCCCCAGGTGCAGCCAGTTCCAACGACGCCGTGCTCGAGTACATCGAACTCTACGGGCAACCCGGCATGAACCTGACCGGCTACGCGGTCGCCCTGCTCAAGGGTGGTTCCGACGTCAACGGCGACGGTATCCCCGAGGAACTGCCCGAGGTCGACGAAGCCTTCAGCCTCGACGGGCTTTCCCTCGGCTCCAATGGAATCCTCGTGCTCTACAACGGCACGCCCTCCCAGTCGCTCATTCCCCTGTTCCTTCCCAGCCAGGGCGAGAACAGCGCCAGTTTCTTCAATACCCACGTCCCCTCACCCTTCGACATCAACGGCAATCTCGGTAACGACTTCTCTTCGACCTACGTGCTGGTGCGCGAGCGTCCGTTCCACAGCATCGTCGGCAACACCTCGGTCTACGCCACCGGCTACGCCTTCTGGAAGGACGTGAACCAGGACACCAACTTCGACGGGAAGACCGACTACGGGTTTGAGACTCTCACCGCGAGCAGTTTCGACCCGTTCCAGATCATCGACTCCTTTGCGTGGTCGAATGCCGGCGGCAAGGAGTATGTCCGCTCCTCGCAGTACGAGATCTCCGACACCTCCGGATTCAATCCAGATGCCGTCTCGCGCATCGCCTACTACGGCTCCAATCCCAACCGTGGTTGGCGCATCAACTCCCAGGGACAGACCGTTCGCACGCGTATCGCCGATGAAGAGTTCATCTACGGCGATCAGTTCGGCGCCTCCATCGACTTCATGTACGACCCCACCCGCTACGGCGCGCCGACCAATCCCGATGGCGACGGCTTCCAGGACATCTCCATCGGCACGCTGGCCGATCCGTTCCGCCTGACGCCCGGTGGCTTCAATGATCACGCCGCTACCGGCATCATGCAGTTCCGCTTCGTCACCGGCGACCTCAACTTCGACGGCGTGGTGAGCCTTGCCGACCTCCAACTCTTCGACGCCAGGCTGCTGAGCGCCAACTTCGATGCCACCGAGGACTACATCGATCCCGACACCATGTCGCCGATCGCAGACCCCAACAACCCCGGGCAGAATCTCCAGTCCTACGTCTTTCAGGATCGCCTGGCCAACGCCTTCCTCGCCGCCCGCAACCTCGATATGACCGACGGGCCCGGCGGCACGAACGCGGCCTCACCCACGACCGCCGACCGCAATGCCCTCGTCGCGCTGATCGGCAATGTCCCCTGCTCGCCGGCCGACTTCGCCGAGCCCTACGGCACGCTCAACTTCTTCGACGTGCAGGGCTTCCTGCAAGCCTTCTCGTCGCAGTCGCCCGCCGCCGATCTGAACAACGACGGCGCGTACAACTTCTTCGACGTGCAGGCGTTCCTCCAGGCCTTCGCCGCCGGCTGCCCGTAACCGCCAGAGCGACTTCGATCCGTGCCAGCAACCTCGCTTCCGAGGTTGCTGGCTTTACAGATCATCTGCCGGGCGCCGCAGCAACGATGCAGGAGAGTTGCGCGAGCGGTCACTTCACCGCCTGTTCGCTCAGCGGCGTGTCTTCGGTGCGCTGCGGGTCGACGCGCTCGACGCGGACGCGCTTCACCCGCGTCGGCTCGGCATCCAGAACCGATACCCGCACCCGATCGTGCATGAAGGTCTCTCCGGCCTCGGGAATGCGCCCCAGCGTCACCACCACAAACCCGCCGACCGTGTCATAGTCGTCGTGGCTGGGCAACTCGATCGCCAGGGGCTCGAGTTCGTCGTTGGCGTCGTCGATGTCCATGCGCGCGTCGATCTCGGCCGCGCGCGCCGACTCGTCGATCGACACCGGCGCCGGGCCTTCCTCTGCCGGCTCATACTCGTCCTGGATCTCGCCGAAAATCTCCTCGACGATGTCTTCGAAGGTCACCAGCCCGCTGGTGCCTCCGTACTCGTCGGCCACGATGGCGATGTGCACCTTGTTGGTCAGTAATTCGCTGAGCAGTTCGCGCACCGTCTTGGTCTCGGGCACGAACGACGCCGGACGCAGGATCTTGCGCAGGCTGAACGCTTCACCGTGGCCAGGGGCGTGCTCAACCATCCATCGCAATAGATCCTTGAGATACAGCACCCCCACGATGTGATCGAGGTTTTCTTCGTAGACCGGAAGGCGGCTGTGCCCGGCGTCGCGCACGAAGCGCTTGAGCGCCTCCAGATCGTCGGTGTATTCCAGAGCCGTCATCTCCGTGCGCGGCGTCATGATCTGCTCGACGGTGGTGGAGTGGAACTCGACCACGGCCTCGATCATGTCGCGCGCGCCCTCGTCGATCTGTCCCTCCCGTTCGCCCTCCTCGACCACGGACATGATTTCGGCTTCGAGGGCTTCGGCGCCCGTCGAAGGCTCCGTGCCGGCCAGGCGCCGGACCACCTCCATCACAAAGCCCAGCACCGGGCGCGCCGGCGACATGATCACGCCAAACGCGCGGATCAGCCAGGACCACATCGCCACCGTGCGGTCCGCAGCGTGCTCGGCCACCGACAGCGGTACGACCACGCCGATCAGCCACACCAGGAATCCGCCCACCACCACCGCGATGAGGCGATCCACGAACTCCGACGCCGGCGCCTCGCGCGCATGCGTAATCCAGATGAGCAGTGACACGACCACGGTGAGGTTGAGGATGGCTCGCGGCAGGGCCAGCGCTGAAAGGTGATGGTCTTCGTCGTCCATGATCGCGGTGACGCGGGCCACGCGCCCCGGCTTGCCGCTGCGCGCAGCCGCCTGCTCCACGCTCACGCGCGTCGCCCGCGACATCGCGTGAATGAGCGTCGAAAGCAGACCAGACAAGCCCAGCGAAAGCAGGGCCACCCACAATGCCACCGTGCCAGTCAAACTTGCTCCTCCTGGCAGCGCGCCGGCGGCGCGAACACCGCGCCGACTCCGATCGCGCTCAGGATACGGTCTTCTTCCTCGTGCATGCGCCGCGATTGCGCCTCGTCATGGTCGTCATGCCCCAGGCAGTGCAGCACCCCGTGCACGATGTAGAGCAGGATCTCTCGCCCCACTGCATGTCCAAACTCCATGGCCCGGCGCGACGCCTCATCCACGCACACCAGCAGGTCAACGTCCAGCACACCCGAACCGGGGTCGAGATCGAAGGTCAGCACGTCGGTCGTCCCGCTCTCCCCCATCGAACGCTTGTGCGCCTCGCTCATCGCGCGGTCGTCGAGCAGGCGCACGCGCACTTCGCCACGGAGTTTCATGTGCTCCCAGGCTCGTGCGGCGGCCTGCTCCAGCCATGCCCGGTCAGTGACCGTCAGCAACGCGTCCGGGTCGATCAGGCAGATCGACGCAGACGCGCCGGGTCGCTGAGGAGGTTCGTCAGAAGGGCTTTCGTCCATCGTGCGCACCATAATACCGGCCCGTTTCACCGGCAATCGTACTGTATCGGCTCGCGGACCGGGAACCTAGAGATTCGCTCGGTCACCCCCGCGCCCGGCCGTTTCATCCCGCACATCCCTCCTGTGCAGACCCGCAATCAGGTGACTTCGAGAGTCAGCCTCAAGCAAAGGCCGCGACTGGTCGAAGCGGGCAAGAGCGCCCGGGGCTCGGGAGTTCTCGGACCCTGTTTCGGGGAATGGGGGTCGGCCGCATGACGCCTCAGGAAGTGAAAACTGGCCTGGATCTATTCCGCACCGCCCTGCAGCACGAGCAGAGCGAGCGGCTCGGCGAGTTGGTGGACGAGTCGTTGCGCACGGCCGCCCGACATCGAGAAGAGCGGGCCGAGCGTGATCGCCTCGAGCGCGAGGCCGAGGAGCGGGAGCAGAGGCTGGCATACTTCCGCGAGTTGGAGCGCGAAGACGCGCATCGTCTGGCGGAGCGGCGGCGGCTGGAAGAAGAGGCGCGCGTGGAGCGCGAGAACGAGCGCGAACTTCAGGAGCGCGCCCAGCGCGAGGCCGACCTGCGCCGGGCGGAGAACATGCGTGCGCACGAGTGGCAAGCGTGAGCCATCTCGTTGATACGCGCCAGACATGCGAGGGAGTCCCTGCGGTCGATGGTGACGAAACATATGAGAGCGATGAAGATTGGTGAACGTGCAGGTTCATCGCGCTCCCTGATCAGCCATGTGCATTCGCCTCGCGTTCGCATTCCATGAGCAGCCACGGTGCGGACCCAAAAAGCGGTGGTTGTCCCTCGCAATTTCGGACGAGATGCACCATAATGGTGTGTTGAGGGCCGCGCTTCCGCGGCTCGGATGCGCTTGAGAGAAAGAGGGGTATCCATCATGTACCGCTGCACCATCGCCATTGCTGTTCTCGCCGCTTCCGCGTCGTCGCTCTTCGCGCAGGATCTGACTGTGACCGGGCACCGGGCGCCTGTGCTCCAGGAGCGGAATCCGGGGCCGCAGGATCGGGCCGCCATTGTCGGCACCGCGTTCACGTACCAGGGCTATCTCGAAGCGTCCGGCGCGCCGGCCAACGGCGTGTATGACCTGCGCTTCACCTTGTACAACAGCGACGGCGTGTTGGTCGCCGGGCCGATCTGCCACGACAACGTGACGGTGACGGACGGGCAGTTCACAGTCGCGCTCGACTTCGGCGCGCAGTACACGGGCGTCGCACTCTTCCTGGATATCGGCGTGCGCGCCGGCGGGGCTGTGGGTGATTGCGCCGTGGGGGCGTACACGGCGCTCAGCCCGCGCCAGGCGTTGACGCCAGCGCCTTATGCGATGGGGCTGCGTCTGCCGTACGTCGGGCAGGGCGATGTGGACGGTGGGCCGGTCGTGTCGGTGACCAACGCCAATGCCGGAGCGTCCTCCAGCAGCATGCGGGGCGTGTACGTCGGACCCAGCGTGTTCGGCTTCATCGACCGCGCCGGCATTCGCGGCGAATCAAACGTCTATCCCGGAGCGGGCGTCCTGGGGATCAGCGATCTCTACGTCGGTGTCGTCGGGTATTCCTACGGCGACGGTCGCTACGGCACCTTCGGGCGCGCCGATGGCCTGGGAGCCACGGGCGTCTGGGGATGGGCGACCAACACCGACGGCGTGGGTGCGTGGGGTCTCGCCTCGAGCGCGAACGGCGTGGGCGTGAAGGGTACTTCCTACGACGTCACGAACGGCTGGGGCGGGTACTTCGAAGGCCGCGGGTACTTCTCCGACAACGTCGGCATCGGGACGGCGTCCCCAACGGCCAAACTCGAAGTGATCGGCACCGTCAAGTCCGGCGGACTTCAGATGACCTCCGGCGCCGTGGCCGGCCATGTGCTCACCTCTGACGCTGCGGGCAACGGCATCTGGAAGACGACTCCCGGGGGCGTGGTCTACGCGAACTTCACTTCTGGACCGAGCAACACGCCCTCGGCCATCAACCAGTTCCTCTCGCCTACGCTCACGGTCACCATCTCGGCCGGGCAGAAGATCGTGGTGATCGCCAATCGCGCCTTCGGCACCACCTCGGCGGGCGGCGCAGGAAACCTCGATCTCTATATCGGATACCGTGACGCCGGCAGCGGTGCAGCGCCCACGAACTACGGCGGAGGCATGTTCAACCTGACGGCCGTCCAGAACGAGCGGACCGCTTTCGGCATCAGCGGCGTGATCGCCGGACTCTCTGCGGGCACGTACGAAGTCGGCATGACCGGCGACGACGATGGCAATGGGCAGTGGAACAATAACGAGTGGGGCTATATCACCGTCATGGTCATCAACTGATCGGGTGCGCAGCGGCCCGGTGATGGAAGCAAACTCCAACGCCCGGATCGTTCTGGTCCGGGCGTTGGCCCGTTTTGTGACGGAAGCGCATCGTCGCCATGTTGGCCAAATGCACTCACTGTCCCCTGAGGGAGAGGTTTGTGCAGAAGCAAGGCGCGCCAGTGGCGACCAGTTTCACTCATTCGCGAGCGCGTTCCACACCTCACGCACCACCCAGCCCATGCGCAGTCTGGCGCTCCTGGTCGCCGCGGCCGCATGCGGGAACAACTCGGCGTTGGGCAGCCCGAGGAGGGAATGACGCGCGTCGATCGGCTCAGTGCGGTGCACGTCGAGCATGGCCAGCCCGTGGGGATGAGCGTGCAGCCATTCGGCCAGCGCCGATTCATCCACCACGAAGCCGCGGCTGGTGTTGAGGAACCAGGCATCGTCGCGCAGCAGGGCGAAGCGCGGTGCATTGAAGAAGTCGCGGTTGGAGGCACGCCCGTCGACATGCACCGTGACCACGTCGGAGGTGGACAGCAGGGCTTCGAGCGAAGCCGCTTCACAGTCGTGGGTTTGTGCGATATGGCGCAGGTCGTTGAAGAGCACGCGCGCGCCGAAGGCGCGGGCGATGCGCCCGACACGCGAGCCGATGCGCCCGAAGCCGACGATGCCAATGGTCAACTCGTTGAACTCGCGCGCCGCGCCTCGCGTGGTGCGGCACGCCTCCCATTCGGGCAGCGCGATTGGCCGGCTCAACGGTTCGATCGGCCTCAGGCGGCGAAGGAGCAGCGCGAACACATACTCGGCCACCGCCGAGGTGTTGGCGTCGGGCGTGTGCACCACCTCAATTCCCCGCGCCTGACAGGCGGCTTGGTCGATGTTGTCCAGCCCGACGCCGGCTCGCCCGACCACGCGCAGAGCCGGCGCCCTGCCCAGCAGCACGTCATCGACCGTGGTGTAGGTGCGCACCACCAGTCCCTGCGCCCGTCCGATCGACTGCTCAAACTTCGGCGTGCCGGCACCCGCGCACACCACATCGCACCTCTCGCGCAGCCACGCCAGCGGCTCTTCGGGTAGTGGCTCGGTGACAATAAGCAGCGGGCGTGCCACTCCTCAGGCGTCCTTCTTCGCGGCCTTGGCGAAGATCTGGAGGCGGTGCCCTTCCGGCGCCAGTCCACGCTGCCGGCAGATCCGGTCGCGCAGGGCGATCAGTTCGGGCACGTCCACAGCCTCGATCTCCCCCGTGTCCACCCGCACGATCAGCGTTTGCGGCTGCTTGCCGTATACCAGTTGATAGTGCGACTGATCGCGGTCAAAGAGCACGGTCTGGATGATGCCCGCTTCTTCGAGCAGTTTGAGCGTGCGGTAGACGGTCGCCTTCGAGACGTTGCGCCCGCCGCGGTTGAGTTTCTCCAATAGCGACTCGGCCTCGAACAGCCCGTCGTGCTCGATGATCGCGTCGAGGATCTGGGCCCGCTCCGGCGTGTACTTGGCCCCCTCGGCCTTGAGCCGACGCCGGAACACCGCACACAAAGGCTCGATGATCTCGATCGATTCCTGCCCGCTCATGCCACAACTCTACCCGCGTGCACCGCCCCGGCGCGGCCTTACACTCACTCCGTGTCTGATCGCTCCCGGAAGCCCCCGGTCCTGCTGGCCGCCCTGCTTGGGGTTGTTCTCTGCGTGCTCACCCTGGCCGGGTGGGGCGGGGGATGCGATCCGGCGGCGGGGCTGGGATGGGTGCTCACGACGGCCGTCTATGCCGGCGGGCCGGCGGCGATCTACCTGCTCGCAGCCCTTGGCTACGGGCGTCTCCTTGGGCTGGTTGTTCCCGATGGCCCGGGTAGCGCCTCGCTGCGAGCGGCCACGGGCCTGGCGTTCATGCTCACGCTCTCGCATGCGCTGGGCGCGCTCGGCTGGCTGAAGCCCATCTCTGCGATTGCGGTCTGTGCGATCGGACTGGCGGTGCTGGTCCGAGGGCTGATTGGCTCGTTCGGATCGTGGCTTTGCGCCTCGCCGCGGGCCCGCCCGGGCTGGGCAGCCATTCCGGCAGCGTGCGTGCTGTTCATCGCGGCCTCGAACCCGCCGGGAACGCTGTGGGGGTCGGAGTTTGGCGGCTACGACGCGCTGAGTTACCACCTTCAACTTCCGCAGGAATGGCTGGCGCTCGGGCGGCTGACACCCCTCGAACACAACGTCTACTCCTTCCTGCCCGGCTATGTCGAGTCCGCGTTCCTGCACCTGGCGGTGATGACCGAGGCCCCTGTCGCCGCCGGCCCGGGGCAAGGCCACGGGCTGGTGGCCGGCGATGGGTGGCGCGTCCTGTCGTGCCAATGGCTGCACGCGGGGATCACGCTTTTGGCGGCGTGGATCGTCGGCGCGCTGGCGCGCGTGCTGGCCGAGCGCGCGGGGCTGGATGAATCGCGCCGGCGACTGGCGGGCAGCATTGCGGCGGGCCTGACCCTCGCGACGCCGTGGGTCGTCGTGGTCGGATCCTTGGGCTACAACGAAATGGCGGTGGTGGCATTGGGCGCCGGTGCCGTGCTGGCCGCCGCGCACGTGTCGATGCGCCCGTGGGTGCGCGGGCTTCTGACCGGAGCGCTGGTCGGCGTGGCCTGCGGCGCCAAGCCGACGGCGCTCTTCATGGTTGGGCCTGTGGCCGGGCTTGCCCTGCTTGCGAGCCTGCCGCGACGCGCCTGGTTGCCGGCCATCGGCGCGGGGGCGCTGGCTGGAGTTGCCATGCTGGCCCCGTGGCTCGTGCGCAACTTCCTCGCGTGCGGCAACCCCGTGTTCCCGGCCGCGACGGATCTCTTCGGCAGCGCCCACTGGACCGGCGAACAGGTCGCCCGCTTCGCATCGGCTCACCGCTTTGATGGCTCGCTGCTCGATCGCCTGCGCACCGCCCTGTGGACCAGCCCCGGCGTTTCGCCGAACGCCCCGGACGTCGTTCGATTCCGCGGGCTGGCCAATCCGCAGTGGGGCGTTGCTTTCCCTGCCGGCCTTCTCGCGGTGATCGCGTTGTTGGCTTCGCACCGCATCGAAGGTAAGCAGTCGGGTCTTCGCCGCATCGCCTTTGCCCTGATCGCAGGGCTGCTGGCGCAGTTACTCGCCTGGCTGATGCTCACGCACGTGCAGAGCCGCTTCCTGGTGCCGTGCGTGATCTCCGCCGCCCCGCTGATCGGCATGGCCATCGCGCGACTCGAGCGTCGGCGTGCGGCGGCAGCGCTCGCACTGGCGTTGGTCGTGGTGCAGACCGGCGTGACGATCCGGATCTGGTCGCGCCAACTCGAAGGTGCCCCCACGCGAGCCATGATTGCCGGAGTGCGCGCGCTCAAGGGTGAGCCCTTCGTGCCCGAGGCGCACGCGGAGTTGCCCATCCCGGCCGTGAATCAGATCGCCGGGCGCGACAGGGTGTACCTGCTGGGTGGGGCGACGCCGCTCTACCTGGCGCCGCCGGTGCTCTATCACACAACCTGGGACACTTCGCCACTCGGGCGGCTCATGCGTGAGCACCCGGGCGAGCCGTGGGCGTGGTCCAGGTCGCTTCGGGATCGCGGCGTGGTCTACGTGCTGGCCGACTTGGCCGAACTGAGGCGCCTTGGTGAGTCAGGCTGGTATGACGCCAGCGTCACGGCGCCCGGCGTGCTTGAATGGCTGGACGAGGTCGGCGAGCCGATCATGGGCTGGCCCGACAGCGGGCAGTTGCTTTACCGTCTGAAGGAGAGACCTTGAGCAAACCAGACTGGCGGCGCGCAGGACAAGGCGTCGGCTTTCTGCTCGGGCTGGCCCTGATGGGCTGGTGCATCGCCATCGCGCTCAGCCCCGACAATCGCGAGCAACTGAGTCACCTGCTTGACGCGACGCCCGGGCAGGTGGCCATCCTGCTCGGCTGCTCGCTGGGCACGCTGCTCTTCAACGGCTGGATCTTCTGGGTCGTGCTTCTGCCAGTGAAGCGCACGGGTTTGTGGTACATGTCGGCCGTCAATGCCGTCGCCACGCTGATCTCGTATGCACCTTTCAAGATTTCCGTGGCCTTCCGCGTGGTGGTGCACAATCGGGTGGATCGGGTTCCGGTGCTCACGATCGGCGCCTGGATGGCCGCGATCGCAGTGCTGGCGTTGACGGTGCTCGCGCCGGCGCTGCTCGCCAGCATGTGGACTGCCAATCAGGGGTTGCTCTGGTGGGCGTTGTGGCTGGGTGGTTCGGCACTGTTCACGGGCATGGCGGTGCTTCTGGCGCGAGCCTTCGCCGGCGAGAAGGGTTGGAAGCGCCTGGCGGCGTTGTGCAGCGCCGTGGCGTTCGGGCGGCACATGATCTCAGGTGAGCACGGGCGCCGCCTGCACGCGGGCATCGACATGCTCTCGCACTGGAGGGCGTCCTTCGCGGCCGCCCTGCTCCGCGTGGGTGACGTGTCCGTGCAGGGCGTGCGCGTGTGGGTCGCTGCGCAGATTCTCCACGTTGACCTGGGTTGGGGTCCGTGCATGGTGATCGCGAGCACCTACTTCCTGATCGGCGTGATCAGTCCGATCGGCATGCTCGGCTCGCGCGAGGGCGGCTCGACCGCGGTCGCGACTCTGGCCGGCATTGCCTCGCCCGACAGCGCTGCTGGCATCCTCACCGTCAGTCTGCTCATCACCGCCAGCGAGGCGCTGGTCAATCTCGCGGGCGGTGGTATTGGCGCCATTTTCCTGCGCGTGGATCGCTGGTTGCTCAGTCGCGTGTCCCGACGCGCCGCGAGCCCTGACCGTCACGGAGTGGCCGCCGAGCAGGACGAGCGAAATTGACCGCTCCCTTCCGGCCTCGGCTCGTTGCGGTGCGGCTTGATTCGGGACATGAGCCCGACGGCTTGCGATCTATGATCCCCGCGTGAGGATCGCACTCGCCCAGATCAACCCCACTGTCGGCGACGTGCCCGGCAACTCCGCGGCCTGCGAACACGCCATCGAACAGGCCCGAGAGGCCGGGGCACACCTGGTTGTCCTTCCCGAACTGTGCATCAGCGGCTATCCGCCCAAGGATCTCGTCCATCGCCCCGACTTCATCCGCGCCTGTGCCGCCGCCGCCAAACGCATCGGGCAGTCATGCACGCGCGACTTGACCGCAGTGATCGGCACACCGCTCCCGCTCGATTCCGGCGGCATCGCCAACAGTCTGGTCGTCTATCGCGACAACGCCTTGGTGGACTCCTACGACAAGCGTCTGCTGCCCACCTACGACGTCTTCGATGAAGACCGGTACTTCGTCCCGGGCCACCGGGCCGTGGTCATCGACGTGGACGGCACGCCGGTCGGTCTTGCCATCTGCGAGGATCTGTGGCGAGGTGAAGACGCCGGCTTCGCGTCGCGATACCTCGACGCGCCCGACCCGGTGTCCGCCGCCGTCGAGGCCGGCGCACGCCTGCTCGTCGTCCCTTCCGCCAGTCCCTACGTGCTCGGCAAGCACGATCGGCACGTTTCCATCCTTCGCACGCATGCGACGCGGCACGGCCTGCCCGTGTGCTCGGTCAACCAGGTAGGCGGCAACGACGATCTCATCTTCGACGGGCGGGCCTGCGTCATCGCGCCCGACGGCTCGATCGCCGCCCGCGCACCGGCGTTCCGCGAGCACCTGCTGATCCACGACCTTGGCACACGCGATGGCGACGGCGGCGAAAGCGAACTGGGCGTCGAGCGCAACATGGTCGAGGCTCTCACGCTCGGCGTGCGCGATTATCTGCGCAAGACCAACTTCCACAAGGCGATCATCGGGCTGTCGGGCGGAGTCGATTCGGCGCTGACGGCCGCCATTGCCGTGCGCGCCCTTGGGTCGGACAATGTTCTCGGCGTCGCGCTTCCAAGCCGCTACTCCTCGCAGCATTCCCGCACCGACGCTTATGACCTGGCCGCACGGCTTGGCATCACCTGCCTGACTGTGCCCATCGTCGAGGCCCACGGCGCGCTGCACGAGGCCATCAACCCCGCGCTTTCAGAGATGGGCGAGCGCCTGCTCGGGCAGCGTCTGCCCGATCTGGCTGACGAAAACCTCCAGTCGCGCCTCCGCGGCACCGTCCTGATGACCCTTTCCAACCGCACCGGCGCGATTGTCCTCACGACGGGCAACAAGAGCGAACTGGCCGTCGGATACTGCACGCTCTACGGCGACATGAACGGCGGACTGGCGGTGCTCAGCGACGTGCCCAAGACCCTGGTCTACCGCGTCAGCCGCTGGATCAACGATCACCCCGGCCTGTGCGGCTTTGCGCAGGCGCCCATCCCCGAAAGCACGCTCACCAAGCCGCCCAGCGCCGAACTAGCGCCGAATCAGAAGGACTCCGACTCGCTGCCGGAGTATGACGTGCTCGATGTCATCATCGAGCGCTACGTCGAACGCCACGAAGACATCGCGACCATCGTCGCCGGCACCAACTTCGACGAGCCGGTCGTCCGCCGAGTCGCCCGTCTGATCGATGTCAACGAGTACAAGCGCAAGCAGATGGCGGTGGGGCTGAAGGTCACGGCCCTGGCGTTCGGCTCCGGCCGACGCATGCCCATCGCCCGCGGTTGGTGGTGAGTCCGGTGCTTCTCGCCCCCGGAGCGGATTGGGCCGGGCGGCGCCCACAAGACTGCGGCCAGTTGCGTCCTTCAGGCCGGCGGCCTGGTTCTCTATGATGCCTAGGTTCTCGGGAGCCGCCCATGTCGATCGGCATCGCCATTCAGACCTACGCCCTGCGCCACGAGTGCCAGCGTGACCTGCACGGCACGCTGCGCCGACTTTCCGAGATGGGCTATCGCCGCATCGAGTTTGACGCGCTGTACGCCGAGCCCGACCAGACCGATCGCCTGCTCGAATCGCTCGGGCTTTCGGTGTGCGGGCTGGGCGTGGTGCTTGATCGCCTGGAGGATCATCCCGAGCAGGTCATCGCCGCGTGCCGGGCGCTGCACACGCGCCGGGCGTTTGCGGCCTTTGCCCCGCGCCCGGTCGATCCCGAGGCGGCCGAGGGACTGCGCGGGCGTCTCGACGCGGCCGCCTCGATGCTTGATGCGCACGGCATCCAGTTCGGATATCACAGCCGCTCATGGGAGTTTGACGCTTGGAAGGGCGGCGGATGTCCGTTTGATGTCATCGCTCAGGCCCGGCGCATCTTCCTCGAACCCGATCTCGGGTGGCTCTGGCAGGCCGGCGTAGACCCGGTGCAGTTCCTCCGCGAGCACCGCGGGCGCTGCCCCGTCGCCCATATCGAGGACTTCCGCACCTTCGGCGACCACGATTCCGACGACGCCGTCGGCTCCGGGGCCGTGCCCGTTCAGGGCATTCTTGACCAGGCGCCCTCGCTTGGCGTCGATACGCTGGTCGTTGAGTTCGGTGCGTCGCACGGCGACCACGCCTGGACACTGGCCGACAGGTCGCTGCGATTCATCGAGTCGCACTTGGCCCGCACTCGGCGCTGACGACCCCTCACTCCAGCCGGTTGCCCGCCTCGCCTGACACCGGGTCGAAAGTCATGCAGTACCCCGCGCGCCAAATTGGATACTCGACTTCGCAGCGGAAACCCACAAACTCGCTCGGATTCCAGCCCACGCGATCGAACAGCGTCCGCGTCAGTTCCGGGTGTCGCGCGTGTGAGGCTGCCCGGGCGTTGCCGATGCCCTCACCCAGCAGTTCCAGCCGCGGCTGGGCAGGGAAGCGCGTCAGCCACTTCTGTCCGCCCGGTGAACTGAGGTTGGGATACCACATCAGTGCTTCGACGCGCGGACGCACCAGCCGCTCGATGTCCCGGTGCAGATACACGTCAAACAGCAGGCGACGGCTCGGACAGTTCACCAGGGACCACACTTCGTCCAGGTTGAGCCGCTGCGTCCGTGGATCGAGATACGGGTGGTCTGAACGTGCGGCCGTGATCACGTCCAGCGTCTGAGGCCCGTCGAGCCCGGCCGGGTCGATCACCTGCACCATGTTGTCGGCCGTGCCCTGGCTCGACACCGTCGGCAGCGGATGGGTGGTAAACGCCCGCAGCAACGCCTCGGGCGTGCGCCCGTGCGGGGTCGAGTCGTCCAGCAGTCGCACGCTGCGTTTCTCCGGGTCGTCCCACTCCAGCGTATCACCCACGCGAATCACCACCGGCATGCCACCCGGCATCACCGTCGTTTGCAACACCCCAGACGCAATGGCGCGCTGGATCTGGTCGGGGTTGGTCGTCGAACGCCGAAAGGCGTACAAACTGATTGACACCTCGGCGCGCCGGCCAGTCACTCCCACCGCCGACTCGAAGAGCAGTTGCCTGGCTTCCGTCGTCGCCAGCGAGGTTACCACTTCGCCCCCGCCCGCGCTGGCGATGCGCCCGGCCAACTTGGCGTGCGAGCCGGCCAGCGTCTCGATCAACTGGTCAAACTGCCGCACCCCGACTTGTGCCAGTTCGATGTCGCCGGTGTCCAGCCCGGCCCTGCCCATCGCTTCGAGCAACTGTTCGAGCCCCTTGACTCCCGGAAGTTTGACCAGTGTCTGAAGGCTTGGCGCGGGATCGCGCAGCGCATGTACCACCCGTTGTGTCGTGTTCCGCACCACGTCCAGGTGCCGCGCCATCCCCGACCCACTCTGCGCCGGAAGGGGCAACTGACTGACCAGTCGCGACAAGTCCGCGTGCAGGCGTCCAGCGACGCGATCACACATCGCCGCCTCGTCCGCGGTCAGAGGACGCGGGGAGGTGGTCAGATTCGGAATCACAAGCCCGGGCATGACGCGCACTGTACCCATTCTCGGACCTGTCTGCCCACTTTGGGGCCCTGCGTGGTCGTGCCTAGTGGTCATGGTGTCAGTCGCGGCCCCAGAAAAGCGCCTCATGAGGCATCCGCTGATGTGCTGCCACAGTATCAGACTTGACAGTTGACTTCAAGTCAGATTCCAGTATACTGGAAGACGCACGCAGGTTGCCTGGGGAGAACTCCGGGGTTTGACCCACGCCGCCTTTCCCAATGAGGTATCTGAAAATGCAGCACATCCGTTCTCGTACCGCCGGCGCGTTGACGCTGTTTGTTTGCTCAGGCTTGGCGATCGCCCAGCCGGTGTTCTTGCTGCCTTCGCTCGGGGGCGAGGGTGCGATCGCGCGAGACATCAATGACGCCGGGGTGGCGGTGGGGCAGTCTTTTCTTCCCGGCGGGGCGGCGATCACGGCTGTCCGCTGGGACGCCAACCGGGTGCCCGCCGATCTGGGAACGCTGGCCGGGTCCGTCGCTGCTGATGCGTACGCCATCAACAACTCCGGCGAAATCGTCGGGTACTGCGAGGATGCGGTGGGCATGCGTCGGGGCACCTACTGGGACGGCATGGGCGGCATGATCAACATGCACGCGGCCATCAACTCGCTCGGCTCGTCCATTCCCTGGGACATCAATGACCACGGGCTGGTCGTCGGACAGGCTTCGATCAATCCCGGGCTGCCCAAGGGCTTCGTCTGGGAGGTCGGTACGAGTGGGCAGGTGGCTGGCGGGTTGCCCGGGTACATGAGCAGCCGCAACCTCGGTGTCAACAACGACGGGGTGATCGTGGGCAGTTCCTTCTTCTTTGGCGATCCTGACGACGCCCACCGGGCCACCCCGGATGGTCGCGGCGGGTGGGACAGCGTCCAAATCGGGCCCCTGGGCTTCGAGTTTGTGGTCGCCGAAGCGATCAATAACCACGGCGTGACCGTCGGCTACACCACCTACAACTCCACCACCTCCGGCTGGAACGCGGTGATCTTCGATGGTCGGAACGACGTGATCGTGCTCGGCACGCTGCCCAACCTCGACACCTCCGAGGCATATGACATCAACGACGCGGGGCTGGTGGTCGGTCAGGCCTTCGACGGCTCGGGCTCGGGCTTCGATCCGCGCGCCTGGGCTTGGTATCAGGGCGTGATGTTCGACCTCAATGCCATGCTCCCGCGCCACTCCCCGTTCCAGATTCTCCTCGGCGCCACCGGAGTCAACGAGAACAACGACATCGTGGGTTTCGGGCTCCTGACCGACGGCACGCTGGCCGGATTCCTGATCCCCGCGTTTGACCCTTTCCACTGCCCGGCTGACTTCAACTACGACGGGTTCATCGACTTCTTCGACGTGCAGGGCTTCCTGCAGGCGTTTGCCGATGGGAACCTGGCCGCCGACTTTGCGCGCGACGGTGTCCTCGACTTCTTCGACGTGCAGGAGTTCCTGAACGTCTTCAGCGGGCAGTGCCTGTAAGCGCATCCCTCTCGCCGGCGCGGGCTGACCCTCGCGCCGGCGCTTCCGCGTCGGCGAGTGGTTCGCAGGCGCCATTCGTTCAAGGCATCATGAGAGAGGAAAGAGAATGACCCGCACCCACACGCTTGCATCGCTCGGCGTTGCCTTCTGCTCCAGCGCCGCCCTGGCCGGCGGCTTTACCAGTTTCGATTCCCTGCCAGAGGGATTCATCGGCCCCATGTTCACCGATGGCGGCATCACCTTCTTCAACCTCAACAACAACTCGGGCGTCAATCCCGATGGCTCCAACTTCGGCCCCGGCGACTATGGCACCTCATTTGTCATCGAAAACGCTACCTTCGCTGTCAATGACTTCCCCGGCTTCCTCTCCGGACCCAACGCGCTGTCCTTCGGGCAGTCGTTCATGCCGGGCGACAACCTCTCGATCAACATCCTCTCGACTTTCAGCATGACCACTGGTCAGGTCGAGAATGCGGCCGACATGGACCTGGTCTTCTACGAGAACGGGCCCTGGGGCGGTATCCAACTGCACCTGCGTGCCCTGCTCAACGGCAGCGTCGTGGGTGAGGACGTGATCGTCATCTCCGACCTGGGCGGACGCGACAATCCGACCGGCGCTCACATGTCCATCTCCGGCTTCAACTTTGACACGCTGGTGTTCACCGCCGAGTTCGCCAACGGCACGGCCACCGCGTTCGCGGGCATCGTCGATAACGTGCGCATCGTGCCGGCGCCGGGCGGCGCCATGCTGCTCGGGCTCGGCGGGCTGGTTCTCTCACGCCGCCGCCGCTGATCGGCGCGAAACCAAGGCCGCCCTTTCGGGCTGCTGAAATACGGGCTCCCCCAGCCCTCCAACGCGAGGCCTCGGCCAGGCGCCGGGGCCTCGTGTGGCTTTGTCGCGATGCAAGGACGAGCCGTCAGAGCCTTCCACGCCAGCGGGAGGATGCCCAGCGGCGGTGCGGTTCGTGCTCTCACAGCCCCCTGAGCAGGTCCGCGGCCGAGGGCTTGTTCTCCGCCGTTGCCGACGGGTCAAACGCGCTGTCCAGATCGGCAGGGAGGAAGACGCGGAAGGTAGCGCCCTTTCCCTCGGCCGTCTCGACGATGATCCGCCCGCGATGCTCCTGAATCACACGTTTGGTCACCGCCAGTCCCAGACCCGTGCCGCGCAAGCCCTTGGTGGTGTTGAACGGCTCGAAAATCCACGCCAGTTTCTGCTTGGCAATGCCGGGTCCGTTGTCCATCACCGCGATCTCGGCGTAGGGCGTCGGGCGCTGCGGCGTGGCCTCGTGGAACAGCACCCGCACCGTCACCACGCCCTTGCCTTCCTCCACCGCCTCGATCGCGTTGCCCATCAGGTTCATCAGCGCCTGATGGATTAGGTTCGGATCGATCGGCACCGGCGGCATCTCCGGGTCGGTGTCCACCAGCATCGCCACGTTCTTGTCCTCGCATCGCGACTCGAGCAACTGCGCGCAGTCCTCCACCAGCGGGCCCAGGCGGGTCAGTTCCAGTTCCACCTGGCGCTGGCGGCTGAAGGCGAGCATGTTGAGCGTGAGCGACACGATACGGTCGAGATTGCGCTTCAGGATGTCCCACCCGCCGCGCGCGATCTTCAGGTCATTGCGCTTCAGGCCCATCTCCACCACGTCGGCCCCGCCGCGCAGCCCCTGCAGAATGTTCTTGATCGAGTGGCTCAGGCCCGCCACGGTCTCCCCCATCGCCGCCAGTCGCTCGGCCTGCAACTGCCGCCGCGTGTGCTCGGCGTTGGCCAGCGCCAGGCCCGTGTGCTGCCCGATCGCGTTCATCAGTGCCAACTGCTCGCGCGTGAAGGTGTAGTTGGCGATGGAACTGTCAATGTAGATCGCGCCGAACGTCTGATCGCGGAAGCGGATCGGCGAGCAGATGGCCGAGCGGATGTTGTATTGCTGCACGCTGTCGCCGGCCGCGAAGCGAGGGTCGTTCATCGCGTTGGAACTGAGCACGCCTTCGCCTTGGCGGACGGCGGCCGAGAGAATCGTGCGGCTGACCTTGATCTCGCGGTCCTCGGCGTCCTTGGGCGGTGAGCGATACTTGACCACCGCCGACTGGAGTGGAAGTTCGGGGTCGGACTGGGCGACCATGATGACGCCGCGCTCGGGCTTGAACTCGCTGAACACCAGTTCGAGCACCTGGCGCAGCAGTTCGCCCTGGCTGGCGACCTGGGTGGTCAGCGTGGTTAGGCGATAGATGACGCGCAGGTGATCGACCGCGGCTGCACGCGGCTCGGGCTCGGCGAGGATCATCGAGTCCTCGTTGCTGCGCATGCGGTAGTCGACTTCGGCCGCCAGTTCGGTCGGCTCCATCAGTCGCACGACCGAGGCGTCGTCGAGACTGACGTGCCCGAAGACGAAGACGGTTGAGCCCACCCTGATCTGGTCGCCGGGGTGCAGGCGGGTGCGCTCGATGATCCGTGAGCCATTGACGTAGGTTCCGTTCTGGCTCTGGAGATCGCGGATCCACCACAGACCGTCGTCGGGCGTGAGTTCGGCGTGCCTTCGGCTGACCGTATTGTCGGTCAGGGGCAGCGCTTCGCTCGACCGCCCGATGAGTTGCGGCTCATTGCTGGGCAGTTCGAACTTGCGCCCCGAATCGGGGCCCTGGATGACGGAGAGCACGAGCATGCCTTGAACCATACGGCCGACGGGCGTCATCGGGTGCTACCCTCTCCTGCGATGGCCAAGCGTCCCGCCACATCCCCGAAAGCCGCATCAAAGCCCGCAGGCGCTGCGGGAAAGGCGATCGGCACGCTGGGCGCCGGCGCCGGCGACCGCTTCATCGTTCTTTCGGGCAGGGAGACTTTCCTTCAGCAGCAGCGCACCGGCGAACTGCGCGAGGCGTTGAAGGTGGCCTTCGGCGAGATTGACACGCTGCGCTTCGATGGCAAGGAGGCCGACGCCGCGGCCGTGCTTGACGAATGCCGCAGTTTCGGGCTGATCGCCACGCACAAACTGGTGATCGTCGACGACGCGGAGGAACTGGTCAAGGAGGCCACGCGCCCGCTCTTCGAGCGCTACGCCCAGGCGCCGTGTGAAGGTACGACGCTGGTGTTGCGTTCCAGCCTGTGGAGACCGGGCAAACTCGACAAGATGGTCACGGTTATCAAGTGCGAAGAGTTCAAACGCGACGAGGAGGGCGTTGCATGGGCCGTGCGCCGGGCCGCCGATGCGTACGGCTACCGGCTCGATACGGCTGCGGCCGAGGAACTGGTCGAGCGCACCGGGCTTTCGCTCGCGCGCCTGGATTCCGAACTGGGCAAACTGGCTCTGGCGGCCGACCGGGGCCGGGTCGATCGCCAGGCGGTGCTGAGCCTGGTGGGCCAGACCCGTCCGCTCGAGCCCTGGCCTCTGCGCGAGCGCCTGCTGGCCGGCAACGCCGAAAGCGCGATCAAGTACATGCGCGACACGCTGGAGAACTCGAAGAACACCGAGATCCCGCTGCTGTTCGCGTGCACGAGTCTGGCGCGCGACTTGTATGCATGCGCGGCCGCGCAGCCTTTGCGCATCCCCCCGGCCCAACTGGCTGCTCGCCTAGGCAAACGCAAAGAGAGTTTCATCCGCGACGCGCTGGCGGCCGCAACCAAACTCAGCCCCGCCCGCGCCGCTCCCCTGCTCAAGGCGTGCACCCGCGCCGACGCGCACGCGAAGTCGGGGGTCGGCCGCACGGACCGAACCCTCGAAACGCTCGCGGTGCTTTTTGCCGAACACATGCGCTGATTTTGCCGACCCCTGCACGGGGACTCTTCGAGGCAGCCTCCGGGTCGATCGACCCGATAGCAGACCTCGCCGGCAGTTCCCGGTGGAGGTACTCGCATGTTCGGCATTCGCGCACCCCAGTCTGTCCTAGCCGCAACCACCCTGCTCATCGCCCTGCCCGCCTGCCAATCCTCTGGCACTCGAGCCTCGGTCGATGGGTACAACGCCGGGCTGAGCGCTCTGGCCGGGGCTTCGCAGGCGCCCAAGGTGCCTTCTCGGCAAACGGCCGAGCAGTTGCTTGCCTCCGACGCCAACGCCCTGACCGCCATGATCGAGGCTTCCACCAAGGCCCTTGATGAGTTGTTCGCCAGTGACCTGGGCCCGCTGCTCAACGCGGCAACGGAGCCGCAGGTCTTCGAGGCCCCTGACCTGGCGGACGCCACGCTGGCCAGTCCCATCACCACCGAGCCCCTTGCCTCGACGCCCGATCCATCGAGCGCCGGACTGTCGTCCTTGATCGATGACCTGACCCTCGAAGAGCCCGTGCCACCCGTGGCCGGCGTGCCGGCTCTCTCGGACCTGGCTCGCCAGATCGTCGACTCGCTGGCGTCCGGACTTGGCTATTCCGACCGGCCCCTGGAGGACGCGCTGGCCCTGCTCGGGCTGGAGGCACTGGTTCCCGGTGCTGCCGACGCGCCGTTGAGCAGTGATCTGTTCACTCCGAGTGAGCAGACGCAGTTCGAGGCCGCCCGTTCGCTGCTCGACGCGATCCGCGCGGGCGACGACGATCCGGATGCGGCCGCCGACGCCGCCGAGCGCATCGCCCGGGATCTGGCCGAGCAGATGCCGCTGCGGCTCGATCGCGCCGTGCTGTGCTCGCGCGTGGATGGCTTCGGACAGTACCACGAGTTCTTGGGCAACACGCTGCTGGCCGGGCGCTCGCAGCGGGTGATCCTCTACGTGGAATTGAGCCGCTTCGGGCACACTGAGATTCCAGGAACGGACGGGCAGCCGCGCTACGCCGTGGACCTCACGCAGCGGGTGGAGATCTACCACGAGCCGGACGGGGTGCTGGCGATGGCCACGCCCACGCTGGCCGATCGGCGCGTGTCGCGCAACCGGTTCCACGACTACTACGTGGTCACCGTCATCGACCTGCCGGCGACGCTGACCGTGGGGCAGTACGGCGTGCGCGTCACGATGCGGGACCGCTCCGACGACAGCGTGGCCGAGGTGGTGGTGCCTCTGAAGATCGTCGCCGACGCAAGTGCTCTACGCCCGTGACCCCTCGAACCGGGGTTGTGCCGAGTCATGCCAAACTGGCGGGTGGGCGTGAGCCATCGACCTGTTCAGACAAGACTCGACATACAGAAAGGCCCTTTTTGCCCGTCTGGGCCGACTCCCCCCCTGTTTCCGCACCGGCACAAGATGTGCAGCCGATACCTGCGGTGGCGCGGGGTCGGACTCGACCGCCGCGCCCCTAGGATGCGATATGGACAGATCGAGTGAATCCTCGGCAGGCCCTGCACGAACAGTCGTTCGTCGCGTGAAATGCCGCGAGTGGTTCCCTTGTTTGCCCGAAGGTAGTGCCACTGGGAATCTGCAGCCCCGGCCAGCGCCGGGCGGGAGGAGCCATGTTTGAACGTTTCACTGACCGTGCCCGCAAGGTGATGGCTCTGGCCAACCAAGAAGCGCAGCGGTTCAACCACGAATACATCGGCACCGAACACATCCTGCTCGGACTGGTGAAGGAAGGTTCGGGAGTGGGGGCCAACGTGCTCCGCAACCTCGACGTGGACCTGCGAAAGGTCCGGCTCGAGGTCGAGAAACTCGTCAAGGCCGGGCCCGAGATGGTCACCATGGGCAAACTGCCCCAGACCCCCCGGGCCAAGAAGGTCATCGAGTACGCCATCGAGGAGGCCCGCAACCTCAATCACAACTACGTCGGCACCGAGCACCTGCTGCTCGGGCTGCTGCGTGAGCACGACGGCGTGGCGGCCCAAGTGCTCATGAACCTCGGTCTCAAACTCGAAGAAGTCCGCGAAGAGGTGCTCAATCTCCTCGGTGCCGGGTCCGAGGGTGGCGCCGAGGCCCCCGAGTCGGCCATGTCGGGCCAAGCCCCGCAGCCCGGCGCTCCGGGCGAGCAGCGCGGCAACCGGCGCAAGAGCCAGACGCCCGCGCTCGATTCCTTCGGGCGCGACCTGACCGAACTGGCCCGCGAGGGGCAACTCGACCCGGTCATCGGGCGCGAGACCGAAATCGAGCGCGTCACCCAGGTCCTGTGCCGGCGCACCAAGAACAACCCGGTGCTGCTCGGCGAGGCGGGCGTGGGCAAGACCGCCATCGTCGAGGGGCTGGCGCAGCGCATCATCGCCAACGACGTGCCGGAGATTCTTTTCGAGAAGCGCCTCGTCGTGCTCGACTTGGCCATGATGGTGGCCGGCACCAAGTACCGTGGGCAGTTCGAGGAGCGCATCAAGGCGGTGATGAACGAAGTCCGCCGCGCCAAGAACGTGATCCTGTTCATCGATGAGTTGCACACCCTGGTGGGCGCCGGCGGGGCCGAGGGCGCGATCGACGCGTCCAACGTGCTCAAGCCAGCGCTGGCTCGCGGCGAGATCCAGTGCATCGGCGCCACGACTTTCGACGAGTACCGCAAGTACATCGAAAAGGACGCGGCCTTGGCCCGGCGCTTCCAGTCCATCCCGGTCGACCCGCCCAGCAACGAGCAGACCGTCCAGATTCTCAAGGGATTGCGCGAGCGCTACGAGGAGCACCACCGCGTCCGCATCACCGACGAGGCGGTGCGGGCGGCCGTGGAACTGTCCGGACGCTACATCACCGGGCGCGTCCAGCCCGACAAGTCGATCGACGTGATCGACGAGGCCGGCGCCCGCGTGCGCATCAAGAGCATGACCAAGCCGCCGGATCTGGCGGAGATCGAGGCAAATATCGAGCGGCTGAGCGTCGAGAAAGACGAGGCCGTGCGGGCCGCCGACTATGAGAAGGCCGCCGAACTGCGCGATCAGGCCGAGCAGTTGCGCAGGAAGAAGGAGCAGATCCAGGAAGAGTGGCGCGCCCGGGCGCAGGAGATCGACGGTGTCGTCGATGAAGACGTCATCGCCGAGGTGGTGTCAAAGATGACCGGCGTGCCGCTGACGCGCCTGGAGAAGGAAGAGGCGCAGCGCCTGCTGCATCTCGAGGCCGAACTGCACAAGAAGGTCATCAGCCAGGAAGAGGCGATCAAGGCCATCGCCCGCGCCATCCGCCGCGCCCGCGCCGGTCTGAAGGATCCGAAGAGACCGATGGGTTCGTTCATCTTCGTCGGCCCGTCGGGCGTGGGCAAGACGCTGCTGAGTAAGGCGCTGGCCGAGTTCATGTTCGGCAACGAAGAGGCGCTGGTGCACCTGGACATGTCTGAGTACATGGAGAAGCACAACGTCTCGCGCCTGGTCGGCGCGCCTCCGGGCTACGTCGGCTATGAAGAGGGCGGACAGTTAACCGAGCAGATCCGTCGCCGCCCGTACTCGGTCGTCCTGCTCGACGAAGTCGAGAAGGCGCACCCCGACGTGTTCAACATGCTCCTCCAGATCATGGAGGAAGGACGTCTGACCGACTCGTTCGGGCGCCACGTCGACTTCAAGAACACAGTGCTCATCATGACGAGCAACATCGGGGCCGACCTGATCAAGGGCGGAGCGGGCTTTGGCTTCCAGAAGCGCACCGCCGAGGTCGACTACGAGAACATCAAGGGCATCTTGATGAAGGAGATTGAGCGCTTCTTCCGCCCCGAGTTCATCAACCGCCTCGATGACGTGATCGTGTTCCGTCCGCTGACCCGCGACGACCTGGTGATCATCGTCGATTACGAAGTGTCCAAGGTCTCCAAGCGACTGCGCGAACAGGGCTTCACCGTTGAACTCGATCAGGCCGCCAAGGACTTCCTGATCGACAAGGGCTACAACCCCGACTTTGGCGCCCGCCCGCTGCGCCGCGCCATCGGCACCTACATCGAGGATCCGCTGTCCGAGCAACTGCTCTCCGGCGACCTGCACGGGAAGAACCACCTGCTCATCGGGCGCAGGGAAGGTGAAGATGGCCTGTTCTTCACCGCATCACTCGTCGAGAACAGGCAGCCCGAACCGCAGGAAAAGCCCAAACTCGAGGCCGAGGCCAAAAGCACCTGATCGGGCGAGCCATTCCACGCGCCGGCAGTTCGGAAGCAGGGCCTCTCGCGTCCGCGGGAGGCCCTCTTGTCCGCGTTGGCGATGGCTCACCTCGTGCCAGCGATGCCGACGAACGGGCCGCGACGGGGCCGAACGCCCATCAGGCCTGCGCCCAAGGCCAGAGCAGCCGCCCCGGTTGGAGCCGGGATTCTCTCCATGCCGCGCAGGTCGGCCGCTGAGGTGGGAAGCCCCGGCGGCATCGACACTGTTCCCAGCGTGGTCCACAAGCCCGTCGCCGGGTCTACACGCACAATCTCGGTGCCCACCCCGCCGTGGCGACCGGCGCCCAGTAGCGCTCCGCCCGGTCCGACAAAAAGTGTCTGGAGGAAGTTGTCTGGTTCCGACAGCACCCCGTTGACGTCGATGGTGGCGCCGCTCGCCATGTCCATGCGCAGAAGCCCCGCATCGACGGCCCACCCATACAGCGATCCATCGCTTGCCAAAACAAGCCCTTGAACTCCCGCGTGGGTGTTCGTCCCGATCAGCGCCGCCTGCCCGCTCGTCACGTCAATCGCGTAAAGCCGGTGCGGCCCGGCCCCCTCGTGCACCGACGCGAACAGCCTGCCGTCCGGTGCGAACGCCAGACCGCGCACATCGGCCACCTCCAGGGTCGCAGCCCGCACGAGCCCGCTGGTGTCCGGGTCGAACCTCCAGAGTTCCGACGCGCTGGCGATCCACATCTGCCCCAGGTCGTCCCGGGCCATGGCGTTGGCACCGTTGGCTCCGATCTCCTGCACGAGCGTGGCCGACAGGGTGAACTCGTCGATGCGGAAGATCCGGCCTCCTGCCCAAGACACGCCGACATAATCGGCAAAGCCCTGCCCGGTCATGCCCGTCAACACCACGACACAGGCCATGCAAACGGAGCGCGCGGAATTCAACATTTGGCAGTTCTCCCGGCAGGTTGGCGCTTCCGCCCTGGCGCGGAAGATGCCCGCCCCGTCCCTTGCCACAGAACAATCTGGGCATCGTAACCTGGGCCGATGTCCGGCGGAAGCACAAATGGCGCCACGCCCTGTCCGGGAGCAGGATCAAGCGGGTCCGACCACGGTGCTGTTGCTGCGAGGAGAGAACCAGGCCGACAGCGTCTCGACCGGTTGGCGCCCGGCACTGTGCTTCACAACGCGGCGACTGGTGGCCATGGTTCCGAGCGACCGGTCCGCACCGACGCGGCCTTCGAACGGGATGGATGAACCAAAAAGAAGAGCCCGGTCCGAAGACCGGGCTCTTTTGAGAAGCGGGAGAATCAAGCGGTTCGATCAGCGACGACGACGGGCGACCAGCCCGCCCAGGCCCAGCAGGGCCAGCGAGGCCGGAGCCGGAACCACGCCCGCGCCGATGGCGGTGCCGGCGGTCGCTTCATAGGCGTACTCGACCAGCGTGCGGCTGGTGATGGTGGCGCCGAAGGCGATGCGCGCCCACCCGTAGTGGATGGTGTTCGTGCCTTCGTTGAGGAAGCGGAAGCCAACAAGGTTGTTCGAACTGTTCAGCACCCACTGGGAGATGTTCGTGGAGGTGCCCGAGCCGTAGGTGTCGGTGCCGTCGATCATCGTGCCGTAGGCCATGTTGGCGGCCCAGCCGGTGCT
The DNA here is from genome assembly GCA_023382935.1 of Phycisphaerales bacterium. GTDB lineage: Bacteria > Planctomycetota > Phycisphaerae > Phycisphaerales > UBA1924 > J022. Next base: position 32,388 of record JAHDXL010000012.1, on the reverse strand, counting down.
GGTGATGACGTACACGCCACCCGCAGGCTGGCTGGGGTTGAACAGACCGAAGCCCGTCGAACTCCAGAAGTTCAGGTCCCAGCCGGGAACGCTCGAGCCGGGGCCGTTGCCGGGCTCGTTGATCATGCCGTTGACCACGTTGATGTACAGCCCGTTGGTGGTGGCGGCGATGTTGTGATTGACGATGCCGCTGTACACGATCTGGGCGTTGGCGGAGGACGCCGCCACGGTGGCCACGGCAGCCACGGCGAAATGCTTGGTCAAACGAGTCGTCAGGTTCATTGGTGTCTCTTTTTCTCTCTTCTCGCTATCCATCACGCGTTGGCACCCCCAGACGCGCCGCCGGTCGGGTTGCGGATCCCGACGCGGACTCTTTCCATGCACACGCCGGCGCACACAGCCAGCGGGTGAGGCGTCAGACTAACAGGATGGCCGCCGCATGACCACCCGCTCGACGAAAAAATGCAAAATTGTCTGGCGAGACGCTCTTTTTGTATTTCGGTCGGTACCGTTCTACAACTCGTTGGCAGAACCACGGTTGCGGTACAACGCGGGATCCACGGCTCGGGCCATCTCCCGAGTGTCCAGCCCCCCCCCGACGTGGGTGTTCACCCGTTCCGCCCAGAGGGCAGGCTCCTCTACCAGCCCGGCATAGGGCACATCCAGCACCACAAACCGGGGGCGGGAGGAAAGCCACCGCTCCACCGCAGCCAGTTGTTGCCGATAGATTTCCGACAGACGGCCCGCTGGCAACCCCGCCCCGGGCCGGCCACTCCGCGCCAGCATGGCGGCCTGCGATTGGACCACCTCACCCACGTCCCGGCGCATGAAGATAACCAAATAGTCCCGATCGTCCGGTAACTCTGCGAGCAGCATGTGAACGACTTTGACCGCCCGGCCCCGCGCTTCGTCCAGCCAGCCCTTGTCCGTTTTGAGTTGCTTGACCCGTTCAAACTCGAAGTACCCGCGCGGGTTGTCCGTGTCAGGTGTGCGCTGGTGGTCGGTCAGCGGGGGCACGCCCCCGGCCGCGAGTATCTGCATTGCCAGGCTGGTGCCCGATCGCGGCAGCCCGGTCACGATAATGGGTGGGCGGGCCGTCATCGGCTCCCCCCGGCCTGAGCGAGCGTCCATGCGGTCGGCCCGTGCTCGCCCTGGCGCTCGGCCAGTTCGCGTTGCGCGGGCGACGCGGCCTGTTCACGCAGCACGGCCTCGGCGCGGGCGTCGGCTTGTGCCGCGCCGGGCTCATCGCCCGCTTGCCGCAACAATGCCGCCAGGAATCGATGCGCCTCGATTCGGCCCGGCTGGAGAGCCACCACTGTCCGAAATGCCTGCACTGCGTGGGTGTGTTCTCCCAGCCATGCCAATGCCACGCCCAACTGGTGATTGGCTTCCGGGTTGCCCGGCTCGACTTCGAGCGCATCGAGGCATCGTTCGGCCGCCACCTCGAACTGTCCCCGTGCCACCATCACCCGCGCCAGACCGGCGAGCAGCGATGGCCGCTTGGGTTCGCTCGCCAGAGCACGCCCGTACTGTGCCTCAGCCTCATCCCATCGCCCCAGCGTGGCGCAAAGATCTCCCAGCGCGCCTGGCGACATCTCCGGATTGGTCAGAAGCGAGGAGAGGGCCGCGGACCCTACCTCGACTTGGTCGGACGCTGCCAGCGCGGTTACGAACAGGGCCCTCGCTTCGGTGTGACTCGGCGCGCGAGCGAGCAGGGACTTCAACGCATCGGCGGCCGAAGCAGGGCGACCCGCGGCCAGCAGGGCCCGGGCCAGACTCAGCGCGTAGCGAGGCTCCGCGGGCTGCTCATCGGCCAGTGACTGGAAAATGCCGGCCGCAGCGTCGGCTCGCCCGCGCGCCAGGTGCACCGTTCCCAGGTTGAATGCCGTCTCACGCCGCGTCAGGTCCACGCGCGCCTGCGCGTCTTCGGGTAGAGCGGCCATGTAGCCCAGATCGATCAACTGCCGGATGGCGCCGTGAGCCTCGAACGGATCCTGGCGCAGGTCAGGCGGGTGCTCACCGGCGTCGCCCGGCGTCTGGTCCCAACTGGTGATTCGCTCCGGAGCCGTTGCCGTCAGCACCTCATCGAGTACACGCCCGTCCATGTCGCGGCCGGCAGGCAGTCCGAGCAGGGCCAGCGCGGTGGGGGCGATGTCCAGCAGGTTCGGCGCGTGCATGGTCGCGCCCGGCTTGACGCCAGGGCCGCACATGACCAGCACTCCGTGCTCGCGGTGCCAAGCCGCTTCCATCGCCGCCCGCTCCATGTTCGAGAGTCCCTCGGTCACGGGGCGTTGCTCGCCGGAGTGGAAGCCGTGGTCGGAGAGCAGCATGACCGTCACGCCGGGCCCGGCCAGACGCAGCAGTTGGCCGAGCAGTTCGTCGTGTAGTTCATACGCGCCGCGCATGACTTTCGAGAACAAGTCAAAGTCCCGCTGTTCGACGTGCTTCATCCGGGGAGGGTGAAACTGCATGAAGTGATGCCCGATGGTGTCGATGGCCTCGTGAAAGACCATTGCGCAGTCCCACTCCCGGTCTGCCTGCATCAGGGCCGCGGCCGCCCCATGAATCGACAGACATTGGGCCACGAGTCGCGCCAGGGTGCGCATGCGCGGGTGATCGCGCCCCAGTTTGGCCCACTGGGGCACAAGCCTGGACAAGATCCGGTCGGGCACGGCGCCTGCATGAACCCTCGCGCCGGCGACGCGATCGGCCAGCATGGGAGGATGCACCGCGCCGGGAGTGAGCGGCCAGGGATCGCCGGGCTTTGCAGGCTGCGATTCGGTCAGGAGGTTGGAGACCACCGCTCCCCGGATCGGCTCGGCAGGATGAGAGGCGTACCAGCCTACGACGTGGGTGCGGCTGCCGGACAGGTGGAGGATGTTCCAGAGCGCCCGTGTGCGTCGCGAGGTGCTCGACGCCGGCCGAAGTTGGCCTTCGGAAGCGTCCGGCTCGACGAAGTTGAGGATGCCGTGCTTGTCGGCGGTCTTGCCGGTGGCGATAGAGGACCACAGGAGGGGCGACAGGCGGGGTTCGAGCGTGGCTAGGTCGGCATGGGCGCCCTCGCGCACGAGGCGGCGGAAGTTGGGCAAGGCACCCTTGTCGGTGAGGGTGCGAATCATGAGCCAGTCGGCCGCATCCCAGCCGAGGATCAGGAGTTTGCGGGCAGGGCGGTCGTTCATCGGGGGCGTTGAAATGGACATGGGCGGCCCTGGGGCCGCCCATGCTAGTTGATCGGGTTGGTTCACGCCAGAGTTCGAGGCGTGAAGTGTTGGGTCAGCGGCGACGACGGACGACCATGGCGCCGAGGCCGAGCAGGGCCAGCGAAGCCGGGGCCGGGACGTTGCTGTAGACGGTGATGGTGTAGGCGCCGCCGGCCGAGCCGGTGCTCGTCACGCTGAAGCCCGTCGGGTTGAACGTCGTGTTGTAGCGACTCAGGGCCAGGTAGTAGGTGCCAGCGCCGGGCATCGGGCCGTTCTCGCCCTCGGCCAAGCCGTTGCCGCCCAGGTTGAACGTGTCGCCCAGCAGGAGCCCGGTGCCGGTTCCAAAGGTGAGCGTGCTTTGCAGGCCGATGCCGTTGTCGTCGTCGCTGACGACGAGCGTGCCGTCGGCCCGGTACAGCCCGATCTCGGTGTCGAACGCCGATCCGTTCGAGGTGATGTCCAGGTAGGTGGCGCCGGAACTGAGAACGAGGCTGAACCAGATGACCTGTCCGGTCGCGGTGTGCGAGCCCGAGTATGACGCCATCCCGTTGACCGCGCCGAAGTCATAGACGGTTGTCGGCTGGGCAGCCGCCACCGTTCCGAGACCCGCCACCAACGCCAAAGCCAATGCCTTTTTCATGGTGCTCTCTCCAATCCCACTTTGGGGTGCTTCCCACTTGCGTGGATGTCCACTCTCTCCAAGCCGCGCGGAACTGCGGCTCACCAAGCGGAGTTTATGGATGAGAACTCAGCGATTCAAGCGCAATTTGACCTGCTGGTCCGATATTTCGGTTGACAAGATCTGTATTTGCATTCTGATTGGGATTGGTATTATGCCTGAATAGGGGACATGAAGAGAACGGGCCCGAAGATCAGACCGTTCGGTTTTCTTGAAGGGCATCCAGTCGCCTGAGTTATAGGACTCAATCGACAACTGCTCACAGCCCGCCGAATCGGCGCACGGGATTGAGCATCAGGTTGTCTCGACCCGGAATGAGGAAGTCTGCGATCTCGATGGCCTCGCGCAGCGACTCGCGGGCTGCCTCGGGGTTCTGGCAGCGGACCGGGGCTTGGCCCCGCTCGACGTGACCGGCGGTGGGGATGGCGTCGCCGCAGATGAGCAGGTCGCCGCGAGATGAGGGGATGAGCAGCCCGGTCATGCCGGCGGTCACGCCGGGCAGGGGGAACAGGTCCACGCCCGGGGCCAGCGAGTCCGGCGCCGGACGGCACTTCTGGAGCAGTGCGATGTCGTGCTGGAGACGCCGACCGATGTCGCGAGATTCTTCGTCGGCGTCGTCGCCGAGTTGACCGGCTTCGGCCAGTCGCTTGAGGTCGCTGGCCAGCGGGAGACCGACGGTCTCGCGTTCGAGCGTGGAGAGGAGCCACTCGGCCCCGTCGAAGAGTTCCAGGCCGCGGCGGGTGTCGATTTTGAAACAGGTGAGGAAGACGTGGCTGATGGCGTTGGGCTTCAGCCCGGTGCGCTCGTGGAGCCGGGCCGCAAGGGCGGTGGGAGGCAGGCCGGGGTCGACGAGGATGAGCGCTTCGCCGGCGCGGATGAGGGTGGTGGTGGCGTGGCCGGTGCGGACGGGCTGTCGTTCACCCCACAACTCATTGTAACTGGTGGCGCCGATGCTGATGACGGTGACTTCGTTCATCGCGGGCATGGTATCGCGACGGGTTGGAGGACCACTCCGAGGGGGCGGAGCGGCCGCGTGCGCGGAACAGTCGCCCCAGACGGACCGATCGGTACGCAGAACTTCCAAGTCAGTGGGTGGAACCGTCCGCGATTGGCACAGTAAGCAGATCGACGATCCCCAGCACCCCTGCGAGGCCCCGTGCCGGTAGCCTCACCGGCGCGGGGTCCTTTTGCCGGAGCGGTTAGATTGCCGGGGGTGTGGGAAAGTCCACCACGGTGTCGTTCACATGGTTGAACGTCGAGGTGTAGATCATCAGGGCGTAGGAGGCGACCATCTCGGCGATTTCGGCGTCGCCGTAGCCGTGCTTGCGAATCTCGGCGATCTCAGCGTCGGAGACGAACCCGCGTTTTTCGTGCATGGAGAGGGCGAAGCGGGCGACGGCGTTGAGTTTCGGGTCGTCTTCGATGTGCCCGCGCCGCGCCCCGAGCATCTGCTCTTCGGTGAGTTTGAAACGGCGCCCGACGTCGGTGTGGGCGGCCACGCAGTAGTGGCAGCCCTGGGCTTCGGCGATGGCCAGTTGGATGACCTCCTGCTCTTTCTTGCCGAGTTTGGCCGAGCCGAGAGCCTTTGCCATGCCCATGTAGGCCTGGAGCGCGGCCGGTGAGTTGGCCAGGCCCTTGTAGATGTTGATCTGGCGCTGCTTGAGGGGGCCTTCGAAGAGTTCCTTGACGACGCCTTCGGACGTGGCGGGGTCGACGACTTTCAGTCGGGGCATGGAGAACCTCCCAGTGTCATAGGCGACTTGTGTATCCTTTATGATACGTCTCACCCACGACCGAGACGAGCGCCCCACAACGCGGGGGTCCGGGTGAACCCTTTCTTGACGGCCTCGTAAATGAACCGCGAAACCGGGCGGGAAACGCCTCGAACACCGAGTAGAACGTTCGGTCGTCTCTTAGCATGATCGGGGTGGGCCCGCGCACGAAAACTATAAGTGAGAGAACAGCCAATGGTGCCACGCAAGGACGCCGCTGAACCAGCCGACGCCGGTCCGCGCAAGGACTGGGCCAGTCATGTGCGGATGGACACGCATTGCCACTCGTGGGCGTCGAGCAAGCCCCTGAACAAGGTCGTGGGGTTGGTCGACTGCCCGGAGTGCTACTCGCCGCCGGAGAAGGTCTACGACCAGGCGATGGCGCGCGGGATGGACTTGGTGACCATCACGGATCACGACACGATCAGGGGCGCGCTGGAACTGGTCGAGCGTGGGTTTGAGCGCTTCATTGTGGGCGAAGAAGTCAGCGTGCAGTTTCCGGAAGACCGGTGCGTGCTGCACGTGGTGGTTTGGGGGATCAGTCCCGAGCAGCACGATCAACTGGAAAAGTATGCGCTCCGCAGGGACATCTACCAATTTGCGCGCTGGCTGAGCGAGCAGAACCTGCCGCACGCGTGCGCCCACCCGCTGTACGTACAGAACGGGCGATTGAAGCGATGGCACGTCGAGCGGGCGGCGCTGCTGTTCAAGGGATTCGAGGTTCGCAACGGGGCGCATGCCGACGCCCAGAACAAGGCGATCGAGCGATTCGTCGCGCGGTTGACGCCGGGGCTGGTGCACCGGCTGGTTGCCGAGCACGGGATCGAGCCGTTGTGGGCGCGGGTGTGGGAGAAGGCTTGCACGGGCGGGTCTGACGATCACGGGCTGCTGAACATCGGGCGGACGTGGACGGGCGTGCCAATCGGGCACGGGGAGAAGATCCCGGATCCGCGGGAGTTCTTCCGGCGCGTGATGCACGGGGACTCGATGGCCGGCGGGGTCGGCGGGCACAGCGCGCTGCTGGCGCATCAGTTGGCGACGGTGGGGGCGCACTACTACGCCGAGCGGCTGCACGACCAGCGTTCGCCGTCAGGGCGCTATCTTGGCAGTCGGCTGCTGCGATTTGCGGGGGTGCGGGCATCGTCGCCGAGCAAGGTGGGGGTGGGCGCGTACAGGGCGGCCAAGCGGCTATGGAGGCCGCGCAAATCGCGTTCGCTGCCGATCGTGCGGGCGCTGCGCAACCAGATCAACCCGCTCTTGGACAAGTATCCCGAACTGCGTGGCCGGATGGATCCAAGCACTTGGATCGACGGTGCGCCGCTGTCCGACCATGAGCGCATGGCCGACTTTACCATGGACCTGACGGCGGCCCTGTCGCGGGCGATGGGGCCGGGCATGGTGCGTTCGTTCCGCCGGCACGATCCGGCGCGCATCAGCGAGCACGTCATCAGTTATGCGCTGGTGCACCTGGCGCAGTTGCCGTACCTGATCAGTCTGTTTCATCAGAATAAGGATCGCAACCTCGTCGAGCGCTTCGAGCATGAAACCAGCGAACGCGGCAGCGGAATCAGCGTTCTTGAGAGACCCATGCGCGTCAGCCTGTTCACCGACACCATTTCGGACGTCAACGGCGTGTGCCGGTTCATCCAGAACGTGGCCGAGCGGGCTCATCGCAGCGGGCGCGACCTGCAGGTGATCACTTCGACGCGGCTGGAGATTCCGCCGGGCCTTCCGAACATCTACAACTTCGATCCGGTGTTCGCCACGCGGATGCCCAGGTATGACAATCTTGACCTGTGCCTGCCGCCGCTGATGCGCATTCTGAGGCACGTCGACAAGCACCAGCCGGACGTGATTCACATTTCGACGCCGGGGCCGGTAGGGTGCATCGGTTTTCTGGCGGCCAAGATGCTGCGCGTGCCGGTGCTCGGGGTGTATCACACGGACTTTCCGGCGTACATCGACCGCCTGTTTGACGACAGCGGGCTGACGCGGCTGAGCGAGTCATTCATGCGCGGCTTTTACCGCCCGTTCACGGCGATCTTCACGCGGTCGGAGGATTACGTCCGCTCGCTGTCCAAACTGGGCTTGGACAGTTCGCGCATCGTGAGCCTGATGCCGGGCTTTGACGTCGAGCAGTTCAACACGGGCTTTGCCGACCGATCGATCTGGAAGGAGCACGGCGTGCGGGCCGAATCGGTGAAGGTGTTGTACGTAGGGCGTGTGAGTGTTGAGAAGAACATGCCGCGCCTGGTGGAGGTGTGGAAGCGCGTGGCCGACTTGTGCCGCAGGCGCGGGCTGGACGCCGAACTGATCGTGGTGGGCGATGGACCGTATCGTGCCGACATGGAGCGCCAACTCAAAGGGCTGGACGCACACTTCCTGGGCTTCCGGCACGGGGCCGAACTCTCGACGATCTACGCTTCGAGCGATCTGTTCGCCTTCCCCTCCACCACCGACACGCTGGGGCAGGTGGTGATGGAAAGTCAGGGCTCAGGCCTGCCGGTGCTGGTGACCGACCGCGGCGGCCCCAAGGAAGTGGTGGAGGACGGTGTCACGGGCTTTGTGCTCGACGCGGACGACGTGGACACTTGGGCGGAGCGCATCGTCGGGCTGGTGGGCGATGAGCGGACGCGCCGGCGGATGGGCGCGGCGGCGGCCGAGTCGATGCAGCAGTACAGCCTGCTCAACTCGTTCGAGCACTTTTGGGAAGTGCACACTCGGGCGTGGCACGAGCACCTGGAGCGGCTGGGCGTGACGCGCGAGACGGCCGGGATCGCGGGGCGCGCGGGCGACGATGCCGGGCCGATCAAGCGACCCGCGCCGGCGAGTTGAAGACGCTCGGCCAACCAAGTCGTGGCACACCCCAGGCAGGCCGGGCGCGGCGGTCGGACGACAAAACGGCAACGAGGCGCGGTTGTTTCTCCGCGCCTCGAAGAACGTCGTGCGTGCGTTCGACTCAGGCGGCCTTGCGGGCGACGCGGCGAGCCCCGGTCGTGCGTCCGATGCGGGCGACGACGGGCTTGCGGGCCGTGGTCTTCCGGGCCTTGGTGCTCTTGCGGGCGGTGTTCTTCTTGGCCCAGGTCTTGGTGTTCTTCTTGACCGCGCTCTTTCGGGCGGCGGACTTGCGTGCAGCCGGCTTGCGGGCCACGCTCTTCTTGGCGGCGCTCTGGCGGGCGACCCGCTTGGCAGTGGTCTTGGTGTTCTTCTTCACGTTCTTGCGGGCCTTGCGGACCACGCCCTTTTTCGCGGTGCTCTTGCCGGCCGCGGGTTTGCGGGCGGTGGTCTTCCGGCCCGACGTACGACGGGTACGGCTGGAGGTCGTTCGGGTACGCGTAGGCATTGCTTCACACTCCGTTTACGGCGTTGACTCGGTCCGCGTCCCGCTCTTCGCAATCGGGGTGCGAACCATGTGCAGGCCGAGCACGTCCGTGTGTCTCGACCGGGTCCGCCGTCCCACCCATCGTGGGGTCTGTCGCGGACGGATGGGGCCATCGACCGAACGGGCCCAAAAGATAAATAAGTGGGACGAAAAAACACGAATTCCCTCATGTTGACCCCGGCGGGGCGCCGGAAACAGCCGAAACATCAGGTCCGCAGCATGCCTTGACGCACCTGGCGCTCGAGAGGAAGTCGGACATGAGTCAGTCGTGGACCCCGGAGTCGTGGCGGGCCAAACTGGTCGCCCAGCAGGTCGTGTATACCGATCGCCAGGCGGTGGACCGGGCCTTTGCCAAACTCCGCTCGCTTCCCCCGCTGGTGACCAGTTGGGAGATCGAGCGTCTGCGGCACGAAATCGCCGAAGCGCAGGAGGGACGGCGGTTCATCCTGCAGGGGGGCGACTGCGCCGAGACGCTGGCCGACTGCACGAGTGAAAGGATCACCAACAAATTGAAGATCCTCCTGCAGATGTCGCTGGTGCTGATTCACGGGCTGAAGAAGCCGGTGACGCGGATCGGGCGCATCGCCGGGCAGTACGCCAAGCCGCGCTCGAATTTCACCGAAAAGGGGCTGTTCAACGGGCAGGAAGTGGAGTTGCCCAGTTATTTCGGCGACCTGGTCAACGAGGCCGCGTTCACGCCCGAGGCCCGCACGCCCAATCCGCACCTGATGGTGCGTGGGTATCAGCACGCGGCCATGACGCTGAACTTCATCCGGGCCCTGGTCGAGGGCGGCTTTGCCGACTTGCATCACCCCGAGTATTGGGATCTGAGTTTCTTCCACCACGCAGACCTCTCGCCGCAGCGGCGCGAGCAGTACGAACACATGACGCGGACGCTGGCCGACGGGCTGCGCTTCATGGAGGCGCTGGGGGAGCGGACGATCGAGGACATGACGCGGGTCGAGTTCTTCACCAGCCACGAGGGGCTGAACCTCTTGTATGAGAGCGCCCAGACGCGGCAGGTTCCGAGGCGCGCGGGGTATTACAACCTGAGCACGCACATGCCCTGGATCGGGGAGCGCACGCGGGCGATCGATGGGGCGCACGTCGAGTATTTCCGGGGGATTCAGAACCCGATCGGGGTGAAGATCGGGCCTGGAATCACGCCGGAAACTCTCGTGCCACTGCTGGACGTACTGAACCCGGAGAACGCGGGCGGGCGGATCGTGCTGATTTCGCGCATGGGCGTGGGCAATGTGGAGAAGGCGCTGCCGGGGATTCTCGAGGCAGTGCGGCGTGATGGACGGCGTGTGCTGTGGATGTGCGATCCGATGCACGGGAACGGAATCAAGACGGCTTCGGGCATCAAGACGCGCAGTTTCGACGCGATCGCTCGCGAACTGGAACTGTCGATCCGGGTGCACGAGAGCGCGGGGACGATCCTCGGCGGGGTGCACTTTGAGTTGACCGGCGAGGACGTGACCGAGTGCATCGGCGGGGCGGCCGGAGTGGCGGAAAGCGACCTGTCGCTCAACTACGCCTCGCTATGCGATCCGCGGCTGAACTATCAACAAGCGCTGGAACTGGCGTTCATCCTCGCGGGGAGTCTGGGGGCGAGGTAACGAGGTGGCCGTGTCGGTGGGTATCCGTGCCAGCAAGGCCCGTCTGCGGAAGGTGCTGTGAACGAGCGAGCAGCGCTCGGGGAGCAAACTGGAGGAAAAGGTTGCTGATACGTCCGCGACGAGGTCGCCGGCACGTCACCGTGACTGCATCTTCACCCAGGTGCGGCGATAGCGCTCGGCCATGGCTTCGAGCGAACTGGGGATGACGCGGACCTTGCCGACGGTGCTCATGAAGTTCACATCGCCCGCCCAGCGTGGCACGAGGTGGACGTGGAGGTGCTGGGGCACGCCCGCGCCGGCGGCTCGGCCCTGGTTGATGCCCATGTTCACCCCCTGACAGCGGAGCGTGCGCTCCATCAGGTCCATCGCGGTCTCCGCGAGCGACCACAGTTGGGCGCGCCGGTGCGGCTCGTAGTCGAGCAGTCGCGGGCGACCCTCGCCCAGTGCCACAAGCAGGTGCCCGTTGGCATATGGAAAGCGGTTGAGCAGAATCAGGCCGGTGTCGGTGCGCACGACGACGTGGTTCTTCCTGTCATCCTCTGGATGGGCGAAGTAGTCGGAGAGAAAGCACGCGGGTGCGGGGACGCCCGGCGGCGGGGCCAGAGGTGCGGCGTCCTCTTCGTCGAGCGATTCCAGATAGGTCAGCCGCCACGGGGCCCAGAGCGAGTCGGGCCCGGTGGGGTCGGAGGAGTTGAGCGGCATGAGGTACGGTAGACCTTCCCCTTTCGCGGCAGAGCCCACGATGCCCACGCCCGGAGGGGCGCCCGAAGGCCGGCACTTCTCCGGCGTCTGATCGGCCCGGAGTCGAACGCGCATCGCTACTACAGCAGGTTGTACCTGAGGATGCACCACAGGGCCCGCAGCCCATCCTTCCATCCAATCTTCTTGCCCTCGGCGTAGGTACGCCCGGCGTAGGAAATCGGCACTTCATAGATGCGGATGGCGCGGGTGGAAACACGCTCCCCCGCTGGCGCGAGGGGTTCTGAGGGAAGGTGGATTCTTGCGAGTTTGGCGATCATCTCCGGCTCGATGCCAAAACGATTCTCGCGCAGGTGCAGGCGTTCGAGCACCGGACGTGTGAAGGCCTTGGTCCCGCACTCGATGTCGGTCAGGTTCAGGTTGCTGAGCATGTTGCTGGCCAGCGTGATCACGCGGTTGGCCACCGAGTGCCAGTAGTACAGCACGCGGTGGGTCTGCCCGAGGAAGCGGGTTCCGATGACCGCGTCGGCCTGGCCGGTGAGGATCGGGTTGAGCGCCACCTGGTGGTCCGCCGGGTCGTACTCGAGGTCGGCATCCTGCACCAGGACGATGTCAGCGCCCATGTCGAGCGCGGCCTGGAAGCCCCGCCGCAGGGCCGAGCCCTTGCCCTGGTTCTGACGCGAATGCAGGCTCGTGACGTCGTCGCGCCGCCCAAACTCGGCGGCGATGGCGTCGCTGCCGTCGGTGGAGCCGTCGTCAACCATGATGGTGTGCCGGCGCACGGGCGTGCCGTCGGGCAGGCGCGGCGGTCCGACCTCGTCGAGCCGGGCCATGAGTCTGGGCAGCAGGTCGCGCTCGTTGTAGACCGGGATGACCACCGCGACGAACATCGCTCAGGACGATACCGCGCCTTGCATCGCCACGCCGGCGCTTTCGATGACGCGGCGCTGGGCGTTGCCGATGCCGAGCAGGGTCGTTTCTGCGGGTCCGACCCACCGGCGTCCGCCGCCCGCCCGCGCCCCGGTCGCGCGGTAGACGACAAAGCGCACCTCCCGGTGCGTGGTCAGGAAGGAGAATGTTGCCGCCGGCTCGACCACACGCGCGCAGACCAGCGCCCGCACCTGTTCCGGCTCGGCGTGCTGCTCGTCGCTTTCGATGGTGGGGGGCTGCCACAGGCCGGCCCACAGGCCCCTGCCCGGGCGCTGCTCCATCAGCGTGTATCCTCTGGCGTTGGTGGCGACCACGGCAGAGGCAAACAGGGCGCGGCGCTGGGCGCGCCTTTTCGGCTCGGGAACCCGCTCCTGTAAGCCCTGTTTGCCAGCCCGGCACCACTGCGCGACCGGGCACTGGGCACACTTGGGCGACGCAGGCGTGCAGACCATCGCGCCGAGTTCCATGAGTCCCTCGTTGAACACGCCCGGCTCGTCGGCCATTCTGACCAACCCTTCCGCCCGTCGCCACGCCCAAGCGGGATCTGGCGGACCCTCATGCGCGTCGAGGCGCTGGAGGACGCGCAGGACGTTGCCGTCGACCAGCGGCTCGGGCTGCCCGAAGACGATCGAACTGATCGCTCCGGCGGTGTAGCGGCCGACGCCGGGCAGAGTCATCAGCGATTCGACCTGCCTTGGTATATTCGAACCGTGGTGATCGCGCACGGCCTTGGCGATGGCGTGGAGCATGCGGGCGCGGCGGTAATAGCCCAGACCCGACCATGCGGCGAGCACGTCGGCCTCGTCGGCGGCGGCGAGGGCGTCGATGGTGGGGAATCTCTCCAGGAACGGCTCGAAGCGCTGGAGGACGCGCGCGACCTGCGTCTGCTGGAGCATGATTTCGCTGACCAGCGAGCGATAAGGGTCTCGCCGCCCGCGGGTGGTGGCGCGCCAGGGCAGCGGCCGGGCGCTGGCGGCGAACCAGGCGGCAATCGCGTTGACGAGTTGGCGGTCGCGCTTCATGGACGAGGGCAAGGGTAGCGAAGTCCCGTGTGAATCGTGAACAGGACTCGAAACGGCCGATACACTGCCTGCCGGGTGTGGCCGCGCCCCGGCCCCGTGGAAACGACCTGTGCGCCTTTTTGAACGCCTCAACGACCTGCTTCTCCGCCTGGCCAGTTACCCAATCTGGGAAGTGGCGGTGGAACTGATCGTCATCTGGCTGGTGGTGTGGGCGATCGTGCGGTTTTTGCGAGGCACGCGTGCCGTGGGCGCGCTCAAGGGACTGCTGATCGTCCTGCTGCTGGGCACGATCCTCACGCGGGTGCTCGGCAGCGGTGGGGCGTCGTTTCAGAGGCTGACCTATCTGTACGACCGTGCCCTGGCGCTGGTGGCCGTGGCGCTGATCGTCATCTTCCAGCCGGAACTGCGGCGGGGGTTGATCAGGCTTGGGGAGGCGCCGCTGTTCCGGGTCAGTCGCTCGCAACAGGCGCAGATCATCAGCGCGGTGGTGAGTGCGGCCGAGTACCTGGCCAAGGCCCGGTTCGGCGCGATCATCGTGATCGAGCGGCATATCGGTCTGCGAGGCATCACCGAAGGCGGAACGTCGCTGGACGCCGAGGTGTCGGATCGGCTGCTTCGGTGCATTTTCTTTCCCGGCTCGGCGCTGCACGACCTGGCGGTGGTGATTCGCGGCACTCGGATCACGGCGGCCGGGGTGCAGTTGCCTCTGGCCGAGCCGTCGGACATGCCCGATCCGCAACTGGGCTCGCGTCACCGGGCGGCGGTGGGAGTGACCAAGGACTCGGACGCGGTGGTCGTGGTGGTCAGCGAGGAATCGGGGCATGTGCGCCTGGCCGAACGCGGGCGCCTGTCGCGCCCGTTCTCGGGGCCCGAACTGGCCGAGGAACTACAGCGGCGCCTGGGCCGGCCCGGTCCCGGGAGCGTGCGGAAGGTCGATGAGAGCGGCGACGAACCGTCGGGGATGGGCATGGACGAACCGGCGACGGCGGGGAAGGAGTCGTGATGCTTGCGCGTGCCCGCACCTTCATCGTGGTCACGATTCTGGCTCTGCTCGTGTGGATTCTGGCCGAGAGCCAGACGCTGCGGATTCAGAGTGCGGCCGGTCAGGTGATCTTCGAGACCGGGTCCAACACGCGGGTGGTGCGGGTGAACCCGACCGACCCTTTCCGCGGGACGGTGGAGTTGCGTCTGAGCGGGTCGGCTGGTCGCATGGACAGCCTGCTGGAAGCGCTGCGTCAGCCGATCGCGGTGAACGTGGATTCCGAGTCGCCGTCGGGGACGGGCCTGCGCGTCGTGAACATGCGTGACGCGCTGCGGATGACGCCGGAGTTTGAGCAGTCGGGCATCTCGCTGATCGAGGTAAACCCGCGTTTCGTGCAGGTGGAGGTGGACGAACTGGTGCACAGGGACGTGCCGGTGAGGATTGAACTGCCCGACGTGGAGGTGCAGGGGGCGGCCAGGGCTGAGCCGGAGACAGTTCGTTTCTCGCTGCCCAAGTCGATTTCCGAGGCTCTTCCCCCCGAGGAGGCCTACGTGCGGGCGACGGTGCAGCCGGACCAGATCGCCAACCTGCCCACCGGGCGTCCGCAGCGGATAGCGTCGGTGCGGGTGGTGCCCTCCCCGGCGCTGGCCGAGGCTTGGCAGGCCAGGCAGTCGCGGACGCAGGTGGGGGTCACGCTGACGTTGCGCTCGCGCACGGAGACGGAAGTGTTGGCGACGGTGCCGGTGCAGGTGCGGGTGGCTCCGACGGAGTTGTCGCGATTTGATATCTGGATTCCGGAGGAGGACCGCTTTTTGCACGACGTGTCGGTGCGGGGTCCGAGCACCGTGATCGAGCGGATGCGCAACGACCCCAACCTGCGTCCGGTGGCGGTGTTGGTGCTGTCGTTTGAGGAGTTGGAGCGCGGGTTGACGGCCAAGGACGCGATTTTCGTGTTTCCACCGGGCTTGGACGGACTGGAAGCCACGGCCGAAGACGTCAACGTCAGCCTTTCGATCAAGCGTCGAACCGAGCCGGTACCGACCGGGCAGCCGGAGAGCGAGTGATCGTTTGGCTTCTATTCGCATGTGAAAAGCGTTTGCGAGGCCCGAACGGACGGGACGGATCGGGGCGACGCGGCTAAGGTTTGGGCCCGTTCCCCGCTGGGACTATGGGGATCGGACCATCATTATTGGTTGCAGCGCCGACCGGCTGAAGAGGGCTTCGGACGTGAAGATCAAGACCGACGAAATCGCCAGCGTGATCAAGCAGGAAATCGAGCAATACACCGCCGAACTCGAGATCTCCGAGGTCGGGCGGGTGGTCGAGGTCGGCGACGGCATCGCCCGCGTGTACGGGCTCTCGAAGGCCATGTCCGGCGAACTGCTCGAGTTTCAATCCGCCAGCGGCGCGGTCATGGGCCAGGTGATGAACCTGGAAGAAGACACGGTGGGCGCGGTGATCTACGGCGACTACCTCTCGGTCAAGGAGGGCGACGTCGTCCGCAGCACCGGGCGCCTGCTGGAAGTGCCCGTCGGCGAGGCCTTGCTCGGGCGCGTGGTGGATCCGCTTGGGCGTCCGCTGGACGATGCAGGCCCGATCGAGGCCCACGCTACCCGCAAGATCGACATCATTGCCCCGGGCATCGCCGACCGTCAGCCGGTGAAGGAACCCCTGCAGACGGGCGTGAAGGCCATCGACGCGATGATCCCCATCGGGCGTGGGCAGCGCGAACTGATCATCGGCGACCGCAAGACGGGCAAGACGGCCGTGGCGATCGACACCATCATCAACCAGAAGCAATACTGGGGCACGCCCGACGCGGTGGTGTGCATCTATGTGGCGGTTGGGCAGAAGGAATCGACGGTTGCGGGCGTGGTCGAGGCGCTGAAGAAGAACGGCGCGATGGACTACACCATCGTCGTCAATGCCTCGAGTTCGGACCCGGCGCCGATGCAGTACATCGCGCCGTATTCGGGCTGCGCGATGGGCGAGCACTTCATGTGGCAGGGCAAGGAAGGCAAGACGCCCAAGCACGCGCTGTGCATCTATGACGACCTGTCCAAGCAGGCCGTGGCCTATCGCCAGTTGTCGCTGCTGTTGCGTCGTCCTCCGGGACGCGAGGCGTATCCGGGCGACGTGTTCTACCTGCACTCCCGCCTGCTCGAGCGCGCCACCAAGTTGTCGGAAGAAAACGGCGGGGGCTCGCTGACGGCCCTGCCGGTCATCGAGACGCAGGAAGGCGACGTGTCGGCCTACATCCCGACCAACGTCATCTCCATCACCGACGGGCAGATTTACCTTGAACCGGAACTGTTCTTCTCCGGCGTGCGCCCCGCGATCAACGTGGGTATCTCGGTCTCCCGTGTGGGCGGCAACGCGCAGGTCAAGGCGATGAAGAAGATCGCCGGTTCGCTGCGACTCGACTTGGCGGCCTATCGCGAACTGGAAGCGTTTGCGCAGTTGGGCACCGAACTCGACGCCGCGACGCAGCGCCAGTTGGACCGCGGCGCCCGCATGGTGGAACTGCTCAAGCAGCCGCAGTATGTGCCGTACACCGTGACCGACCAGATCCTGTCGATCTACGCGGGCACCAAGGGCTTCCTTGACGACGTGCCGCTGGACCGAGTTTCCGAATTTGAGGCGGCCATGCTCGACCACTTCCGCTCGATCGGCAAGGCGGTCTATGACGAACTGATGGCCAAGAAGGCGCTGGACGACGGGCTGACCAAGAAGATCGAGGAGTTGCTGACCAACTTCAAGGCCGGCTGGAAGGCATAAACGCCGGCGGTCGATGCGAAAAGAGTGACATGACAGGCCCGTGGTCGTGAGGCTGCGGGCCTGCTTTGCATTTCCGGCGAGTCCTGCCCGGAGTCAGGCGTGCAGGGCACCCGCACCGCTCCGGTCACCAATCTCTGCCACGGATACCGTCTCGGGTCCAATCGAAATATTCAGGGTTCCGTGACTGCTGCAGACTCAGTTCAATATCCGCGTCAGACAGGTCCGACTCGGCCAGGAACGCGCGCATGAAGCCCGAAACATCGACGCCGGGGATGCAGTCGGTTGTGAGTTTCCAGTGGGCTGATCCGTCAGCAGCCGCAATCATTTCGTGGAATCGATCGGGATTCGGAAGCGAAGCAATGTACCAGCCGGTGTCATCGACGACGTGATAGTAACCAACCTCGTGGAGCGGCTCGATCTCCACCAGCATCGCCTTCTGCGATGGAAAGTGCGCATCGTGTAGCGCGTTGACGTGAAGGAACCGATCGGTCCAGAGCGTCAGGTCGTTCTTCAGTGCGTGTGGGTCCAGCAGGAGCGCGCCTGACAGGGCTCGTCGCACGCCCAACTGAACTTCTTCTTCCGGGATTCCCAACGCCCGGGCTGTCTGCGCCCGATATCCCATGCTGAACTGGTCATTGGGGCACAGCAGGGCATCGCTGTACATGGACCGCCCGAAGTCATCAAACATGGCTGCCGGCCAGTAGGCGGTCATCGAAACTGCCCTGACCGGCGAGTACACCGCACCCTCGGCCGATTCGTAGTTGCCATCTTCGCGTCGGCGGAGGGGAAACGGGAACCTGTCGGCGTTCTAGCCGCAATACGCCGTGATCATCATTGCGAGTTGGCGCATTTCAGATTGGCAGATGCGACGTTTCGCCTCGGCCCGGCTTCCCTCGATCGTCGGCATGACAAGGCCAATGAGCACGACCACGACTCCGATGACCACAAGGAGTTCCACAAGACTGAAGCCCGCGCGCCTGTGGCGCACATTGCACAGCGCCGTCTGGGTGCTTGTAGAATCCGGATGTCCCCACATGTGAGCCCGGAGTGAATTCGTGATGTCCATGCTTGACAGTCTACCTGAGCACATGGTGATGTGCAACAGCCTCGTCGGGGTGTGGTCTTCCTCTGGAGGGCTCGGCGATGGGGCGCGTCCAAAACTATCTTCTGGCGCTTGGCACACTGACGACATTTGCATCGGCATGCTTTGTCACCGTGGGTCAGACCCCGTGGTCTGCGGACGCAGAACGAACGCCATGCACGGCGCGGACTTCGACCGGCTCCTGTGCAACCTATCTGACTTGTCCCCAGGGAATCGTGTACAAGAAGGTCGGGTCCGGATGGCATGAGTGTGTCACGGACACGATTGTCGCCCCGGCTCGGGTGTACGCCGACGGCGTGCCGAGTTGGACGACCTTCTGTTGTTCGAGCGGCACGTTCTTGGCGAACCATCCGACCGTCACATGCACGATGAGTTGGGACACGGTGCGGAACGACGGGTGTATCGAGGCCGAGCCGTTTCCGGAGTGAAGACGCGTGGGGCTTTCGCAGGGTTTGCCATGAAACACCGAAGCCTTGCCCTGTGTGCGTTTCTGATCGCACTGCTGAACCCGCTTGCGTCGGGCCAGGAGAGCGATGCGCGATTTGCTGCGATCCTGGACTCGGTGAGACTGCCCGCGGCCTTTCGGGCCCGGGTATTTCTCTACAGCGACAGTCCGGAGCCGTCGCAACAGATCGACTTTGAATCAGCCGACGAGTGGTGTGTCGCCACGCTGTCCCTGCCGCAACCCGATCTGGGTTTCATCCCGTCCGAGTACATTCACTACGCCCTGACCGAATCGTGGAGATACGATTTCAGTCGTCGGGTCGCGGCACGTTCCAATGTATTTGGACAATTGCAGCATTGTCCGGTCGAGGGTCTGTGCTCGCCGCGTGATGTGCTTCGCACGCTGCGACGGGTTGAAACGTCTGTCAACCGAATCGTCGAGCAGTCAGCCGGCGTGTTCGAAATCACTGTCTCACCGCCGGGTCCGAAGACCACGTGGATCGTGACGATCGATTCCGGACGGGGAGAACTGCTGCGAAAAAGAGTGCTGGCGCCAAGTGGCGATGTGTCGTCGGACATCAAGTATGAGAACTGGTGTGAACTGCCTGCCGGCGGGAAGATCCCCACCCAGGTGTATCACTCCATGCGGGGCGCAGTCGCGGGCGATCCGCGGTTGGAGTATTCGGCCATCTTGACGGAAATTGCTTCGACCGACAGTGCTGGGCCGCCAGCCAGACTGCGGCTCGCTCCCGACCTTACGATCGCGGATGAAATTGATAGCGTCAGCAGGCGTGCCGAAGGCACGGTGCTGGGCAGGATGGGACAGGACGAGACGTTGACGGGCCTTCGGTCGTCGCGTCCGTCGGGAGTGAGTGGGCTGACCTCTCGAGTGGTCGTTCTTGTTGGGGTCGGCCTCATTCTGATGGCGGGGATCATCGTTGGATTCAGACGTTGGAAGGGCGCATAGTGGCGTCCTTGCGCACCGGCTTTCGAACACTGCCGGCTTGAGCCGTTGCGGTGGTGTGGGGCTTCGCTGCCGTCGCAAAGACGGTGGCGCCTGCTGGTGAGGGCAGTTGGGCGACGTCGTTTCCGATGTGGCTCGCGATGTGTGCCACGATCGCGGAGGCCGTCGCGGCGTCGCTCATATTGGCGCGTTGGAGTCGACTTGGACTGGCGGTGGGAGTCACCCTGATCCTCGGTTTCTGCGTGGCGCTGGTCTTGCGCCGGCCGACACCCGGCCAACCCTGCGGCTGTGCCGGTTCACTTTCGGTCAGCAGTTCTCCTGCGGATGTTGGTTCCCACCTCCTCGCTTTCGCCGGATTGCGCATGCTGGCGATTGTGGCGGTCGGAAGCCCTGCGAGTGCGTCAGGACGGGCGCCCTCGCACCCGCATTGACTCATCCCGACAGGGACGGCCATGGCCTCCGGCAATTCGGCATCATCTCTACCCAATATTCCGGTAGACTCTGGAACGGGAGGTGCCGAATGGCGTCGAAGATGGGGATGCTGGTCGGGGTGGCCTGTGTGGTGGTCGTGGGGGGGGTGATCGCCGCGATCGTGATTCCGCGGCTGGGGTCGGGCGGCGCCGATGCTTCGCTCCATCAGGCCGACACGCCGGGGTCGGGACGCGGGACGGACACCGAACGCCTGCATGCGAATGCCGAGGACGCGGGCCGACAAGCCCGCGTCGCGGAGGACGCGGCTCTGGCGGCGCTGCGGGCCGAGTTGGCAGCGGCCGCACCGTACACCGGGCGCACCGACGAGCAGCGACTGGCCGACGCGTGGGCGTGGGTGAAGGCCAATCGCCCGCCCGATCGCGCCTACAACGAGATCGAGGCGCGGATCCTCGCGCTGATGGACGTGATCTTCGACCGCGAAGAGCGCTCGGCTGAGTGGCTCTTGAACGCTTCGCTCATCGAGGTCGAGATGCTCCGCGCAATGGACGCCGACGGCGATGGGCTGGTCAGCGACAGCGAGATGAAGCAGTTCGTTGACGAGAACCTGCAGGCCATCGGCGGGTTTGACCACCCGTACATCAAGGCCAAACTCGATGTCAACGGCGACGGTGAACTCTCCCAGGACGAGATGGCGGCCATGCAGCGCGTCATAAGCCAGGATGGCGCGTTCAAGGGCGTGCTTGAGCGAGCCCAACTCGAGAAGTGGGACACTGATCGCAACGGCTTCCTCACCGACGCCGAGCGTGCTGAAGGGCAGGCCGGCTCGGGCCAGGCCCTGCGCGAACTGATCGCCCAGCAAATGAAGATTCTTGAAGATTCCGGCATGATTCAGGGTGAGCCGGGATCCGAGCAGCGTGCCGAGATGGAGCGCCAGATGGAAGAGGGCATCAAGCAGGCCCTCGGCGAAAACAACGAACTGGCCGGCTTCATGACGGCCCAGGAACTGATGGAAGCCATGCGACTCGAGAACATGGACCAGAAACAGTTCCAGCAGGAGATGATGGCGTCAATGCCCAAGCCGCCCAACTACCAGTCATTCGACGCCGACGGAGACGGGGTAATGAGCCCGGGCGAGAACGAGGCCTTCACGGCGGCCATGCAGGGATATCAGAAGGAAGTGATGGATTACACCGCGCTGGCCACCGCCGAGTTCATGCGCAGGCAGTTCCAGCATGCGACGGCGCAGAGCGACCGCAACGGCGACGGGCGCCTCACACCCGACGAGTGGGACGCGCGGCTCGACATGCTGCTGGCCCAGCGCGACCAGCGGCTCTTCGTCCGCTCCTATGACCTGGATGGCGACGGTCGCGTCGGGCAGAGCGAGTTGATGAACTTCGTGGACTGGCACAAGGCTGGCAGTTTGCGCGCCGACGCAAACTATGACGGGATCCTAGACGCTCGCGACCTCGAACACGCGATGCGGAGTTACCAGGCGCAGGACCGGTAGCAGCGTCGCCGATCTGGCACTTCGGCCGGTCCCCGCCCTCCACGGTAGCGCGGGGTCAAGGCAGCGATGACAAACAGCATGGCTGTTGCCCAAGACCGCCGGACGCGGCCCACGTTGGGAGCGTGCCTCCAACGGCGTCCAGAAGCACACCGAATCCAGAAGAACCTCGTCCGTGCTTCGGATGAAAAGCGGCGCGTGGATCGTCTTGGAAGGCTGAAAACCAGGCGGCCGCGGGGTGCGCGTTGGGCCGTTTGGAGCAGGCACGGGCCCCTGACCCGGGACAGCAGGACTGGGCGACTACGCTTGAGCCATGACACGATTCTGCACGGTCGGCCCCGTCCGCATCGGGCCCGGTTGCCCGCTGGCCATCATTGCGGGCCCCTGCGCCCTCGAGTCCCTCGATCTGGCGATGCAGGTCGGCACGCGCCTGCGCGACGCCTGTTCGGCGCTTGGGCTGCCCTACATCTTCAAGGCCTCCTTCGACAAGGCCAATCGCTCCAGCGTGCGCTCGGCTCGCGGGCCGGGTCTGGACCGCGGTCTGGAAACGCTGCGCGAGGTCCGTCGTCGCCTCGGTGTGCCGGTGACCACCGACCTGCACGCCCCCGAGCAGGCCGATGCCGTCGCCGAAGTTGTTGACATGCTCCAGATTCCCGCCTTCCTGTGTCGTCAGACCGATCTGCTCGTCGCCGCCGGGCAGAGCGCCGCTCCGCGCGGAAGAGCGGTCAACGTCAAGAAGGGGCAGTTCCTTGCTCCCCGCGAGATGGTTGGGCCCGTGCGCAAACTCCACGAGGCCGGTTGCTCCAACATCCTCCTCACCGAGCGCGGCACATTCTTCGGCTACCACCGCCTCGTCAACGACTTCACGGGCCTGGGCGACCTGATGGAACTCGACTGCTCGGCCTTCTGCTCCGATGGCCCGCCTCCTGTGTGCTTTGACGTCACCCATTCCACGCAACTGCCCGGTTCGGGCGAGCAGACCGGCGGACGTCCTGATCGCGCCCCGCTGCTGGCCCGTGCTGCCGTCGCTGCCGGAGTCCACGCTCTCTTCATCGAGGCCCACCCCAACCCCGCGCAAGCCCTCAGCGACGCCGCCACGCAGTTGCCGCTCGACACGGTTCCGGCGCTGCTCGCCCAACTGGCTCATCTCCGCCGCGCCCTCGATCAATCCGAGTTGCCCCAATAATCGCTTGTGCCCCATGTGCCTTTCATGTGGCTGATCCTGCTCGCCGCGGTCGTGCTCATCGTGATCGTCGCGCTGGCTTCCGGTGCGCGCCGCAAGACCGACCTCAATCTCGAAGAGGTCTTTCAGAACGCCGGGCTGGTTCGTCAGCACAAGCCGTTCTCCTCCGGTCCCGACTTCCGCTGGCAGCCGTTCTCACAACTCCCCGCCCTCAAAGGGGGGCCGAAGCGTGTGAACTGGGCAGCCGCTGGCACCATCGAAGGCCGCGACGTCTTTGCCATCGAGCACAAGTACGTGGTATCCACCGGGCAGGTTACGGCCGTCATCGTCCACACGGCCGTCGCCTGCCGATGCCCCGCCTTCTGGCCGGCCATCGAACTCAAGCCCGAGACGTTCTTCCACCGTCTGGCCGATCGCCTGGGCGCCAGCGATGTCAAACTGGAGTCCGAGCGCTTCAACCGGCGCTGGCGCGTGCAGACCAGCGACCCCGACCTGGCCCTGGCCATTCTCACGCCCGAGGCGCAGTCCATGCTCGAAACCGCGCCGCGCCCCGAGACCTGGCACATTGGCGATGGGTGGATCCGCGTCGTGCGGCGAGCGCCCGTCAAGCCCGAAGAACTGCCCGCCTATCTCCGACGCCCGCTCGACCTGCTCGCTCTGGCACCCCCAGAAATGCTGGTCGATGCGCCCCACGCCTGAAGCGACAAAAAAACATGAGCCCGGGTCCGGCCCGGGCTCGCTGTCGTTTCACGGAACATCAACTCGCCTTGCGAGCCCGATAGTCGCGCAGGGCCTGCGGCTTCGGGGCGGCGGGGTCGATCGGGTCCACGTGCACCTTGCGCCCAATGAATACCACCTGACCCTCAGCCACCGCAAACAGCGTGTCGTCGCTGCCTTTCCGCACGTTGAAGCCGGGAAGGAATGGCGTGCCGACCTGACGCACGATGATCGCGCCCGGACGGGCCAACTCCCCGCCGAACAACTTGATCCCGCGGTACTGCGGGTTCGACGTGCGACCGTTCTTGGTGGATCCCTGACCCTTCTTATGCGCCATGACTACAGCCTCGTTGCCTTCCGGTGCGGCCTCAACCTTAGGCCCCCTGCACCACCCCCGTCCACTCCTACCTCATCACCCACTGCGACTCACCCAAATCCAGCGGGGTTGAGTCGCGGTTGGCCAGGGTTCCGGGTGTCTCGTAGTGCAGCATCAACGTCTTCCGCAACATCACACGCTTGTTGCGCCCGGTTTGAGAGTCCTGGACCACGTACGGCTTGTTTTCGCCCGATAAGCCCGCGACGAAAATCGTCACCGAGTCGGTCTCCAAGTCATCCACCGGCCAGATCACCAGCCCGTCCTTGGCGTTCTCGATGCCCTGAAGGATGTTCCCCAGGATGCTGATCTGGTCTTCCAGGAAGGGGTTGCGCAGCATCGACAGGATGTGCGCCGTCACCTCTGGCGGAACGTCGCGGCCTGAACGCCGAAGGGCTCCCTCTTGCGTGACCAGGTCAAACGAAGGGGCGAAGATCAGATCGTTGCCCGAGTGGTTGGTCACCCGGTAGGTCATGTAGAAGTAATGCCTCGGGCCTGAGACCCCACCTTCGAGTCGAATGACGCGGAGCGGACCTGGCTGAAAGTTCAACTCCCAGCGGGTGGGCACCGGATCGGGCTCGGGAGCCCAGGCGCCCAATAGCCCGGCGGGCAGCACCAACAGCATCAGCCCCAGGCAAGCCGCCAACACCCGTTGGGTCCAACCGTTCTTCCAGGTGCTTGGGGAGTGTTCCATGAGGTTTCCCATGCAGGTGTGCGTCCGTCGCCCTGCGGCGAGCCCACGTCGACTCGACGCGCGCCGGGCAGATAGTCTAGAGACATCGCACGGCGCGTCAAACCTGTTCGACGCCCGGGCACGTTCGGTTCGATTTCGGGTGGCAACGGTTGATTCACGCCCAGCGCATTCCCGCTCCCCTCATTCAATCGGCCGCGGAGAGGCTCGTCAGCGTGCCGGCGCGCTCGCGCCGGGTCGCCGCCCGTCAGTTGATCGAATCGGCCCCGGCGCACGGCATCGACCTCTCCCTCGTGTGGGGCACCATCGACGACTCCGGCCCCTTGCCGCGCGTCTCGCAGGCCTGTCTGATTGTCCCCACGCCGGGGCGCACGGCGATGATCTACGTCTCCGGACCCGATGATGGACCGCGAGCCCCCGATCCATCCACACAGCATGCTCATCGTGTCGCCACCTTGGGCGCAGCCTTCGACGCCATTCGCGAGTCGATGACCGATCGCGTGGCGCTGGCCCAGGCGCTGATCGCGCCCGTCGAGCACTGGGCACACCAGGCCTGTCTGGATGCGGGGATGCGGCAGATCGCCGAGTTGTCCTACCAGAAGTTGGTAATTCCATCCGAGAGGCTTCCGAACCCGCCGCTCCCGCATGGTGTTGAACTGCTTCCTGCGGGAGATGTCACCCAACCGGGTCCGCGCGCGGCGCTGGCTCGGGCGCTCGAACGCTCCTATATCGACACGCAGGACTGCCCTGAACTGTGCGGGCTGCGCGAGGTGGATGACGTCATCGATTCCCACCGCGCCACGGGGCGCCATGACCCCGCGCTGTGGTGGGTGGTTTCTCTGCGCGGCCAGCCCGAGGGCGCGCTGTTGCTTAGTCCTTTTCCCGAGCAGGCGTCGGTCGAACTGGTCTACCTCGGGGTCGGGCCTGTTTTGCGGGGAAAGGGACTCGGGCAGGTGTTGATGGAGCACGCGATCGACGCGGCTGCGAACGCCGGCGCGCTGGAGATGACCTGCGCCGTGGATATGAACAACCCACGCGCGCTGCGACTGTACAAGCGGCTCGGATTCCGTTCGATCGACCGGCGCCTGGCTCTGGTGCGGTCCTTTCGCGAGCCCGATTTCTGAGGCAAGAACGCGGTTTCCGCGCCCCGGTCGCCCCGACCTTGTTCACACTTTGAAGGGCGCTTCGGGACGCGTCGTGGATAACAAAACTTTTCTGCACGCAAGTGCTTGGTTTTCGGGCCCGCCAACGCGTGTGCACGAGATTCGTGAAGACAAGTCATTGCACGATGACGCGGTGCGCCCTACTCTGTGTGTTCGTCGGCCAGGGAGGTTCGGCCGACCAGACAGATCCGTCAAGTCGTGTGTCTTGCTCCAGGAAAACGGAGCCAAGAGGCTTCCACAGGCTATCCATGCGCCACCATCACACGACATTGCAGACACCGCGAACGGCTTGCCCGCTCGCACGTCCGGCGACAGGGATGACGCCGCGAATCTGGAGCCACGATCGTCGATCGTCGGCCACACCCGAGCCGCGCGCTGCGCTGCCGGCTCATGCTCTCTCTCCGTGGGAAAGGAGAACAGGGTGGAATCCAGATCATCCTCACCGGTCCATACTTTGCCATCCTCTTCATCGCGCGACGCGCAAGGACGACATGACGAATCCCTGCAACTTCTTGACCGGCTTCGCGGGCTGTTCAGTCGCGAAGTCGGGGCTGACCGGTTCGATCGCTTCTTCGGCCAGCGTGCCCGCTTGGGCGTGAACGCCGGCACGCTCGACGTGACCGTTCCCAACAAGTTCACCCGCGACCTGCTCGAACGCCGGTTCGGGTGTGACCTGCGCCGCGTCCTGCGCGACCACGCCGGGCAGGAGGGCTGCGAACTGACCCTCCGCTTCTGCGTGGACAACGAAGCCTTCGGGCCCGAGCCTGGCTCTCCGGTCGACGCTCCGCCAGTCCGCGCCCAGCCCCTGGCGCCGCGGCCGCGGCACCACGTCGCGTCGTCAGGCAGGCGAGCGGAACTGGTGCATAGGCTCGAAGACTTCGTTGTGGGCGGGTCCAATCGCATTGCCTACGCGGCCGCTCAGCGCCTGGCCGAAGGCTCTGACGCGTCGGCAGTGTCTCCCCTGTTCATCCACGGCTCATGCGGACTGGGCAAGACGCACCTTCTTCAGGGAATCGCCAACCGATTCCGTCAACTGAATCCCCGCGCCCGCGTGGTGTATTACCCGGCTGAGGTGTTCACGAACGAGTTCGTCGCTGCGGTGCAGGGCAACGCGATGGCGGCCTTCCGCAAGATCTTCCGGACCGCCGATCTGCTGTGCATTGACGATGTTCACTTCGTCGCCGGAAAGGAAGCCACCCAGAACGAGTTGCTGCACACGCTGGACGCGATCGGCACGGGGCGGGCGCGCATCGTGATGGCCTCGGACTCGCACCCGCGCTCCATCCGCAAGTTCAGCGAGGCGCTGGTGTCGCGCCTGGTGTGCGGGGCCGTGGTCAGGCTCGATCCGCCCGACTTGGACCTGCGCTCTCGGATCATCGAGCGGCTGGCAAAGCGGCGCGGGCTCCCCCTTGCTGCGGGGGCATCGCGCCTGATCGGCGAACAGGTTGCTGGAGCAGGGGAGTCGGTTTCGGTGCGCGACATCGAGGGGATGCTCACCCAGATCGAGGCGGTGTGGAAGTTGCTGCCTGATCTCGCGACGGCCGACGGAAGCATTGGTGCGATCGTCGTGCAGCACGCCTTGGACATGCGCCGTCAGGGGCTGGGGCGGGCGGAAGCGATCAAGCAGAGGCCAGTGCAGTTGGACACCATCATCGGGGTGGTTTGTCGTGAACTGGAAGTGGAACTGAACGACCTGGTGGGGCAGGGGCGTCACCGTCGCGTGGTGCTGGCGCGGTCGATGGCGGTGTTCCTGTCGCGGGAGATGACCACGCGGAGTTACCCGGAGATTGCCTCGGCCATGGCGCGCCCGAGTCACTCGACGATCGTGAGCGCGTATGCCCGCATCTCGCGGCAGATCGCCGAGGGCAAGGTGGTCAGCGTAGGCGGGCGGCACGATGGTCTGACTCTGCGGGCTTTGGCCGACCGTCTGGCCGATGAAGTGCGGCGAGCCGGCGGCGCGCGTGTCCGCGGGTGAGTATCGTGACCAGGCCGACCGACGCGGGCGGCGCAGCGAGGTGGCCGCATGTCACACATCATTCCTTTGAGCAAGCCCGACCTGTCGAGCCTTGAGGAATCGCTGGTGCTCGAAGTGTTGCGGTCCGGGCGGTTGTCGATCGGACCCATGCAGGAGCGGTTCGAGGCCCAAGTGGCGTCGGTGGCCGGCTGCCGACACGGGGTGGCGGTCAACAGCGGCACGTCGGGGCTGCACCTGGCGTTGCTGGCGCTGGGGATCGGGCCGGGGGACGAGGTCATCACGACGCCGTTCTCATTCATCGCGTCGGCCAACTGCATCGCGTATGTGGGGGCCACGCCGGTGTTCGTGGACATCTGCCCGAAGAGTCTGAACATGGATCCGGTGGCGGTGGAGGCGGCGATCACCCCCCGGACCAAGGCGATCCTGGCGGTGGAGACCTTCGGGAACCCCGCGCACATGGACACCTATGCCCGCATCGCGGCCCGTCATGAACTCATCATGGTGGAGGACTGTTGCGAGGCGTTGGGGGCGACGCTGGGAGGGAGGCCGGCGGGCTCGTTCGGGCGCGTCGGGGTGTTCGGTTTCTACCCCAACAAGCAGATCACCACCGGCGAAGGGGGGATGATTGTCACGGACGATCAGCGCCTGGCGGACATCTGTCGTTCGCTGCGCAACCAAGGCAGGCCTTTGGGGCAGGCGGGGACGGCTGCGGGCTCGTGGTTGGAGCACGACCGGCTGGGATTCAACTTCCGGATGGACGAACTCTCGGCGGCGGTGGGCGTGGGACAGATGGAGCGATTCGAGGAGATTCTCCGCAAGCGCCGCGAGGTGGCCAAGCGCTACATGCAGCGACTGATGGGAGTGAGCGACCTGATCGTGCCCACGATTGAACCGAACGTGGAACCCAGTTGGTTTGTCTTCGTGGTGCGTTTGAGCACGGGGTATACCGACGTGGAGCGGGATCGGGTGATCGCCAGCCTGAGGCGGCACGATGTGGGCTCGGCGCCGTACTTCCCCTGCATTCACCTGCAACCGCTTTATAGGAACATGTACGGGTATCGATCCGGGATGTTCCCGATTGCCGAAGCGGTAAGCCAGCGGACCATTGCGCTGCCTTTCTATGGGAGCCTGTCGGAGCGGGAGATCCAGGTGGTGGCGCACACGCTGGAGGTGATGATTGCGCGGGAGCACCTGTCGCGATAGGCGGGGTTGCCTGCGGACGGCAGCGGGCTAGACTTGGGGCCACGCCTTGGGAGGCTGAAGATGCCGAACGTCTGTTACTACACCGGGAAGAAGACCAGTTTCGGAAAACTGCGGACCTATCGCGGCCAGAAGTTGAGCAAGGGCGGCTTCGGTCTCAAGCCGACGGGCATCGAGCCGCGCACGTTCAAGCCAAACCTGCAGAAGGTACGTGCCGAGGTGGTGGACGATGACGGAGTGAAGCGGATGAAGCGGATCAAGGTGTCGACCAAGGCGATCCGGGGCGGTCTGGTGACCAAGCCGCTGCGTCGCAAGTATGGGTACACCCGCCTGAACAAGCAGGACTGATCCGGCCCCGTCGGATGTTGAGTTGAGGCGCGCCCGGGCATGGACCCGGGCGTGTTGTTTTGTGGCGTCGCGGTGGGGGGCTGGAGGCGGCAGGGAGGCGCCCTTCGGCTTCCGGATGAGGGGCCTTTTGCGTACCATGCGATGCGAAGGAGGCCCTGTCGCATGAAGTGCAGTGAGTGCGGGGAACGCGAGGCCACGATTCACGAAACCGTGATCATCAACGGCAAGTCGATCGAAAAGCACCTATGCGAGGATTGTGCGGCCAAAGCCGGTCTGGGTGGGCAGGGGCACCTTCCGATGCACGAACTGGTGGCGACGTTCGTCAAGTCAGTGGCCGGTTCGGAGGGCGCGGGCGCGGCGCTGACGTGCAGCGTGTGCGGGCTGACGTATGCCCGGTTCAAGCAGACAGGCCTGCTGGGATGTGCGAGTTGCTATCGCACGTTTGAGGAGAAGTTGGGCCCGCTGATCGAACGTGCGCACGAAGGGGCGACGCACCATGTGGGCAAGATCCCGCGGGGGGCGCTGGAGCGCAGCCGGCAGGGCGGGCCGGACCGCTTGGAGACGCTGCTGGGCAGTTCGAAGGAGCGGGAGGAGAGGTTGTCGGCGTTGCGTCGGCAGTTGGCCTCGGCGGTGGCGGCCGAGCATTATGAGCAGGCGGCCTCGCTGCGTGATGAGATCCGCAAACTGGACGAACTGGAGCGTGGAGGAGCCTGAGCGATGGTGGGCCCGGTGGAAGGCTCTGGTTCGAGCGGTCCGAGTTACTTTTCGGCGACGGAGTGGTTGCGCGGAGAGGGGCGCAGCGCCGACGTGGTGATGTCGTCGCGTGTGCGGCTGGCGCGCAACCTGGCGGCGCATCGGTTTGTGCCGCAGGCCGATCGTCAGCAGAGGGCGCAGGTGCTGGCGTTGTGCCGGCGGGCGATCGAGCGCGTGGGCCCGATGATGTGGGTGGATGTGCACAATGCGCCGGAGTATGAGCGGCAGTTGCTGGTGGAGCGGCAGTTGATGAGCCGTCAGCATGCGCGCGGCAAACTGGCGGGGGGCATCGGCGGGCCGGAGGAGCCGCGCGGTCTGGCGGTGGGGTTGCCCGACGAACGGCTGGCGATCATGGTCAATGAAGAGGATCACCTGCGTGTGCAGGTGATACGTTCGGGGCTGGCGTTGGGCGAGGCATTGGCGGCCGCGGATTCAGTCGATGATGCGCTGGAGCGGGCGTTGGAGTATGCGTTCAGTCCGCGCTTCGGGTATCTGACGGCCTGTCCGACCAACGTGGGCACGGGGGCGCGATTCAGCGTGATGCTGCACCTGCCGGGGCTGAAGTTGCTCAGCGAGATTGACAAGGTGCGCCGCGCGGCCGAGGACATGTCGCTGGCCGTGCGCGGGTTTTTCGGCGAAGGGTCGGAGGCGGTGGGAGACCTCTTCCAGATTTCCAACCAGACCACGCTGGGCAAGACCGAGCAGGTGCTGCTGCACGAGATGGAATCGGAGATCATTCCGCGGGTGATCGATTATGAGAGGCATGCGCGGCGCGTGCTGGTGGAGAAGCGCAAGGCGACCAGCACCGATCGCGTGTATCGCGCCCTGGGCACGCTGCAGAACGCACGGCTGATGTCGACCGAAGAGGCGATGGAACTGCTCAGCCTGGTGAGGCTGGGGGTGCTGACGCAACTGCTTCCTGCGGCCGACATCAAGAAGATCAACGCGCTGTTCCTGTTCGTGCAGCAGGCGCACCTGCAGCACCAGTCGGGCAAGGAACTGACGCAGCATGAGCGTCGCACGGCGCGGGCAACACTGCTGCGCGAGCGCCTAGCCGATGTCGGGTGAAGTGACTGAGCCCCGGTTCGAGTGGCCGCCGCGGCGTCCGGGGGCGGCGCCGGAGCCGGTGTCGGTGTGCGAACCGCGGACGGGGTTGCTGGACGAGTTCGAGATGCAGTTTCTCGGGCGCGTGGGGCTGTGTTTCGATGAGCGTGCGCGGGTGGAGGGATGGAGGCCGGACGGGCGCGAGGCGTATTGCTGGCGCTGCGGGGGGAGCGTGGGGCCTCACGAGGCTGACGGGGAGGGGTGCGCTGGGTGCCGGACCAAGCGGCTGCCGTGGGAGCAGGCCTTGAGGCTGGGGCCTTATGTCGGGCCGGTGCGAGCCGCAGTGCTCGACCTGAAGTTTCGGCACTGGAGGCAGACCGGGCGGCAGCTGGGTCGGGCGCTGGGGCAGCGCCTGGGAGAGGAGTTGGAGCGGGCTCAAGTGGACGCGAGGCGTGTGGCGATTGTGCCGGTGCCGATGCACTGGGAGCGGCGGCTGAGGACAGGGGTGGACCACACGCAGGTGATCGCAAGGGCGGCGGCGGGCTCGTGCGGTGCGCGTTTGGTACGTGCACTGGTGCGACGGCGGGGTCCGAGCCAGTTGGAGGTGCCGGCGAGCGAACGGATTTCGAACGTAGCCAGGGTTTTCCGGAGGCACAAGGGAATTTGTCTTCAGTGTTGGGAGTTGGTGGTGCTGATGGATGATGTTCGAACGACGGGTGCGACCTTGCGGGCGACATCGCGTGCCCTGAAGGAGGGGGGTGACGTAAAGCGTCTGTGGGTGGCAACGGCAGGGGTAAGGGTAGAGCGAGGGCGGAGAGCCCAGAACGAGGCGGGGTCGGGGCCTGGATCGGTGGCAATTGCGCGAGAAATTGTGGAGGAAGGAAGCGGAGGAGATTGACTGAGGGGGTGTGCGCGCTACACTATCCCCCGCCACTGAGCACGGCCGGTGCCGTGTTTGGTGTGCGCGAACGAGCGATCGAAGCGTGAAGCGGAGACGTTCGAACCTCCTTGGCAAGTGAACAGTTGGGTCCGCCGCGAGAATGTGCGGCGTCGGAAGCGGTACACGACCGCGCCCTGCCAAGGGCATCCGGCGTCGATCAAAAAACGGTGTCCTGGAGTCACAGCTCCGGGGCTCTGGCATTCTCGTGTGCAATGGAATCAGCCCTCGTCGGGCCGCAAGGTCTGACGGAACTGAATCTTTGAGTGCCAGAATGAAGCCCCATGCGAGAGCATGGGCGGCCGGTGATGAGTCACCGGTCGGACCGGCCTCGTCACGCCCCGAAAGGGTACGGGCGAGGTTGCCGGACCGAACATTCAGTTGACATGACCCCTGCCTGCGGCGTTGAGTTGCAGGCGGGGATCGAGGAACTTCAATTGAAGAGTTTGATCCTGGCTCAGATTGAACGCTGGCGGCATGGCTAAAACATGC
>JAHDXL010000011.1:75967-92428 GCA_023382935.1 Phycisphaerales bacterium | reverse complement strand
CGACGCTCGACACCCCGCGCGACCGCGCCACCGCCCAGCGAGCGTGCAACTCCCTGGCGCGCATTAGCAACACCGGGGATTCTTTCCCCCCGGCAGGAGGGAGCCTGTGCAGCAAGGCCGAGGGAGTGCCCCTCAGTTGTCCCACCAGCCACACGTTGCCGATGCCGGAAAGAGGCAAGCCAGCGAGCACCATCGCCGGTCTTCGCCCATGCGCGGTCCCTTGCCGCTCACCTCGTCAGCGTCACGACGCCGATCAGGATCATCACCACGCCCGCCACTTTGCGGCCGGTCACGGGCTCGTGCAGCACCAGCCACCCGAGCAGCACCCCCGTGGCCGGGGCCAGTGCGAAGGCGATCGGTTTGATCTTGCTGATTTCCCCAAGGGAGAGGGCGGCGTAGAAGAAGATCATGGCGGCGGCCCCGGCAACCAGGCCCGAGCCGAGGATGAGTTTGAGCCAGGTAACGCCGGAGATCGCGGCAAAGCCCCGCTGCTCGGCCGAACTGAGGCGCCGTGCCACGAGCCATGCGGCCCAGATCAGCGGGAGCGCAACGCTGGAGCGGATGGCGATGGCCGCGAAGGGCCCGACTTCCCTGGAGTGCAGGGCCGAGCGGGTCGCGACTTCACCGACCCCCCAGCACAGTCCGGCGGCGATGGCGAGAAGAATGGCTTGCATGTCGGAAAGAGTAGACGGGCTCGCACGACCCGCTCGCTGCCGGCTCGCGCATGTCAGCGCCCCGAGGACCGCGTGGACATCCCGCCAGTCATCTGGCCGGAGCGACGCCGAGTTGCCGACCGTGTCCTATCGGCGTGGCTCGCGTGCCTCGACGGTGTGCTCGTCGACGCGGGTGAAGCGGAAGGGAGTGTCGGGCAGGCGGAGGTTGACGTCGCGCTGGGGAAAGGCGATTTCGACGTTGTTTTCGCGGAAAAGTTTGATAATGGCGTTGTGCAGTTGGTGGCGCACTGGCATGCCGTGTTCGATCGAAGGAATCAGCACGCGGAGTTCAAAGTTGAGTGTGCTGTCGCCGAACCCGAGGAAGAGGGCGGTGGGCTTGGGGTCGCGCAAGATGACAGGCACCTGGGCTGCGGCGCGGAGCAGCAGCGACTCGACGAGGTCGACGTCGGAGTTGTAGGAGACGCCGACGGGGATGACGATGCGGAGCACAGGGTCGGTGAGTGTCCAGTTGATGACCTGGTCGGTGATGAAACTCTTGTTGGGGATGATGAGTTCCTTGCGGTCCCAGTCGGTGACGGTGGTGGCACGCATGCGGATGCGTGTGACCGAGCCGGACACCCCGCTGACGGTGACGGTGTCTCCGACGCGGATGGGTCGCTCGGCGAGAATGATCAGGCCGGAGACAAAGTTGGCGAAGATTTCCTGGAGTCCGAAGGCCAGGCCGAAGGTGAGCGCGGCGGCAAGCCACTGGACCTTGCCCCAGGAGATGCCGATGGAGTTGAAGGCGATGGTGACGCCGATGATGGCGATGAGGTAGCGCAGCACGGTGGACAGGGCATAGCGGCTGCCCGCGTCCAGTGGGAGTTTCTGGAGGACCACGATCTCGACCAGGCCCGGGATGTTGCGGAAGGCGATCGTGGTGGCGACCAGGACGATCAGGGCCAGCCCGAGGTCTGCCAGGCTGACGACCAGTTCGGGGGCCGGGGAAGTGGAAGAGTGGCTGGACTCGGGGAGCGCGCGCGCGATGGGTGTGGGCGGGGCTGAGTCCGCATTGGGCGCGGCGGCCGGGCCGGGGCTGGCGGAAGGAGTGGCGGTGGCCGAAGGGGTGGGCGTCTGGGCGCGGCTTTCGAGGATCGGGACGCCCACGTCGCGCTCGGTCTGCACGATGCGAACGCTCGGCCAGACCTGCACGCGGTCGAGCATGCGCAGGGCGGGGAGCGTGGACGCCCAGATGGCATAGAAGCCCAGGACGACCGAGAGGAAGACGGTGACGCGGAACAGTTGCTGGGTCTGCGCGCTCAGCGCGGGCAGGTCGAAGCGTTCGTCTTCAGCGGGGCGTTCGGAGGACTTGGAGTCGGGCTGGGACTGCTCACGGCGCCGGCGTGCGTCGTCAATGGCCACCTTGCGGCGGGCGATGAAGAGCCACCGAAGCATGAGGGAGTGGGCGAGAATGAGCGCGACGACGAGGAAGAGCGAGTGCTGCACGCGCGTAAACAACTGGAGCGCGGTGTAGTGAT
Organism: Phycisphaerales bacterium; assembly: GCA_023382935.1. Taxonomy (GTDB): domain Bacteria; phylum Planctomycetota; class Phycisphaerae; order Phycisphaerales; family UBA1924; genus J022. The sequence goes on along the minus strand of JAHDXL010000011.1, from coordinate 90,237 downwards.
AGCCCATCCACGAGACGACGGCGAGCGAGAGCGGCAGCGCGATGGCGGCCAGATATATCACGTATCGGGGGCGGTGGAGCAGGGTGTCGAGGTTGCGCCTGTGATACTCGCCCATGATCGGACCGGTGGGGCGGAGGAGACGCTGCAGCAGCAGGGAAAGGATGACCATGTGGGCGGTGAAGGCCGTGCGTCCGAGAGTGGCGGCCAGTTCGTCGCCCGACTGGCGTTCGATGGTCTCGCCCAGGATGACAATGGGCAGGACGGTGGGGATGAACCAGCGCAGGTGGGCGCGGATGGCGCGGAGGACCGGGGCCGGCCAGCGGAAGTGGGCATCGAACAGCCCGCGGGTGATGACGCAGTTCCAGGAGAAGACCAGGACGAAGGCGAGGGCCGAGGCACGCTGGAGCGCGGTGCCGACAGCCACGGCCACCTCGGCCTGCTCGGAGGGGCGGAGCAGGATCCAGCCGAGCCCGTAGAAGATACTGGCCGGGAAGAGAGAGGCGACGAGGGTCTGAAGCGTGGCTAGGAGGGTGAGTGCGAACTTGTCGGTGCGGTAACTGACCACCCGGTCGGCCATGGCGCGGAGGCGTTCACGTGACAGGCGTCCGAGCAGGAAGAGCAGACCGACGAAAGCGGCCGCGATGCCGATGGGCAGGGGATGGCGGAAGGACTCGAACACGACGGCGTCGATGGCAGCGCTCCAGGAAGCCGGATCGGTCAGCCATGCCAGGTCGTCGATGATCTCGCCAAGCGTCGGCAGGCGTTCGACGGCGATGCTGCGGATCCAGAGGATGCGTTCCTCGATGTAGGCCTCGTAGGCGACGACAGAGTCGAGAAGGAGTTTGGAGGCTTCGCTGAGCGCGAGCAGCAACTGGAAGCGATCCGATGCATCCTTGACGAGGTTGCTCAGCACGTCGCGGCGGTTGGCGGCCAGTTCGCGGGCGACGGCCTCGATATCGGCGCGGTTCTCGATTTCTCCATCAGCGCCTTGGGCGATGGCGGCCATGAGGTTGGCGACGACCTGGCTGACGTCGCCGGCGCCGGTGCGTTGCTCGTCGCGTTCGATCCAGGCGATTTCGGCTTCCTCGAGTTGGCGTGTGACGCTTCGGAAGTCGCGGCGCAGGTCGGCCGAGGCAGGCAACTGCTCATACTGCCGGCGCAGGAGCAGCCCGGTGGCGCGGTTGAGGTCGGTTGCCTGGATGCGGCGCTGGATGGACTCGTAGCCGTCGCGGAGGTCGGCCAGTTGTTTCTGTGTCTGGCGCAGGCGTTCGGCCAGTTGGCCCAGCGCCTGGGCGGTGCCGGCCTCTCCGAGGCGCAAGGTGGCGAGTTGTTCGGTTTCCTCGGCGAAGGCGCGGAGGACGGGGTGCTGTCGGGCGGCCTCGCGGCGGAGGCGTTCGGCTTCGCGGAGAGCGCGCTCGGCTTCGGCCCGACGCCCTTCGCTGACCAGCGTCTGCCACTGGTCGACGAGTTTCTGGGCCTGGGTGACGCGGCGCAAGGCCCGGTCACGCCGGGCGGGCAGCAGGTCGCGTCGCGCGTCGTAACTGATCGTCTCGGATTCGAGGGCTTCGATTTCGCGGGAGAGGTAGTCGCGTCGCGCCTCGAGTTTGGCGCGCCGGGCCGCGTCGAGCACCGGCGACTCGCCGGGCGTCAGCGCGCGGAGGCTCTCATCGGTCTCGGCCAGTTGCTTGCGGAAGGTTGTCAGGGCCTCATTGATGGCCGGGCGGCGTTCACTGCGGCGCGGACCCTCCGCCTGGAGATCTTCGGCCTGCTGGCGAGCGGCGGCCAGTTCGGCCTGCGCCTGCGCCAGGCCCTGCTCAAGTTGCTGAAGGGTGGCATTTTCGGATACCTGAGGGGCCACGTCGGGGGGAGGGGAGGCCAGTTCGGCCTGGATGGTTGCCAGAAGCCCGGGGGCTTCGCTGGTGGCGCGCTGGAAGTCCGCCAGTCGCTTGGAGGCCTCGTCGCGCCGCTGGAGGTAGGTCAGGGCTTCGTTGTAGGCGTCGATCGCGGCCTTTCGAATCGCTTCATCCAGACTGGTCTGGGCTTCGAGCGCGGCGATGGCGGCGCGGATCGACTCGGCGTTGAGCGTGGTGGTGGGCTGGGGTGCAGCGGGGGGATCAACGGCGTTCTGTGCAAACGTGCGCGTCGAAGCGAGCAAGAGGAGCAGGGCAGCAAGAGCCGCTCGCAAAACGATGGATGGACGAGTACTTCCGGGCACCGGTGGAGTGTACGAGCCAGGGGGCGCGGGGAGATGGGGACGCAACGAGTGCTCCCGAAGGAAGGGGGCCTGGAATCCGGAGATGGCTCGAAGATCCAGAACGGACCGTCGTCCCTCCCGCACGGGGCTTCAAGGGGGTCGGAGGTCAGACCAGCCCGATGTCGCGCAGGGCCGACTCGAACTGGTGCCAGCGGTGTTCGAGCGAACCGGTGTAGCCGAGGGAGATGCGGACCAGGCCAGGGGAGATGCCGGCGGCCCGGAGGTCGGCGTCGGAGAGTTCGCTGGAGGTGGAACTGGCCGAGGCGCTCATGAGCGTATCGAAGTAGCCGAGGCTGACGGCCATGTAGCCGAACTGGTACTTGTTCTGGAGGAGGGTCATGAACTCGTTGGCGGCCTCACGGGTGCCGACGTCAAGAGTGAACAGGCCTCCGGCGCCGAAGTCTTCATTGGAGAGGGAGCGCAGGAGGTGGTGCTGGGGATGATCGGGGAGGCCAGGGTAGTTGACGTCGAGCCCGAGTTCCCTGAGGCGGGTGGCAAAGAGCATGGCGCGTCGGCTGTGCTCGGCGATGCGCAGGCCGAGGTGGGGCAGGCGCAGGGAGATCTGGAAGGCGGTCTGGGGGTCCATGGTGGGGCCGAGGAGCATGAGCGCGCCGGTGTGCAGGTCCATGAGTTCGGAGAGGAACTGCTTGGAGGAGCAGATGGCGCCGGCGACGATGTCGCTGGCGCCGTTGATGAACTTGGTGAGAGAATGCACCACGACGTCGGCGCCGTGGATGATGGGGGTGAAAATCATCGGGCTGAAGGTGTTGTCGACGACGAGCCGGGCGCCGTGTTCGTGGGCAAGTCTGGCCAGGCGCGGAATGTCGGAGATGACCAACGTGGGGTTGGAGACGGATTCGGTGTAGATGACGCGGGTTTTCGGGGTGATGGCCTTACGGACGGCGTCGAGATCGTCGATGTTGACGAAGCGGGTGGTGATGCCGGTCTTGGCCGGCAGGAATTCCTTGAGGAGGGCGAAGGTGCCGCCATAGATGGTGTTGGAGGCGATGACTTCGTCGCCGGGTCGGCAGAGTTGGAGGAAGGCGGCGCTGATGGCGCTCATGCCGGAGGCGGTGCAGTAGCCGGCTTCGGCCGACTCGATGGCGGCGATGGCGCGCCCGAGGACGTAGACGGTGGGATTGAAGTGTCGGGAGTAGAGGTAGCAGCCCTGGCTGGTCTTGGCCTGTTCGCCGGGGCCGAGGCGTCCCTGGAAGATCTCGGGCATGATGCCTGCTTCCATGACGGTGAAGGTGGTGGAGGCTTCGATGGACATGTTGACCCCGCCGTGCTCGCCGAACTCGTGACGGCTGGCGGCGAAGGCCTGGATCGGGTCGAAGGTCATGGCAGGCTCCGTGTTTCGTACTCCCCCGGCACCGTCAAAACCATACGCGATTCGGGGGGCGGGGGACGGCGCGGTGGCGGCTCGATAGACTGCGCGGCCATGCAGCAATCTCAGACGACGGTGGGGGAGTTGTGTCGGCTTGCGGTGACTTTGGCCGCGCTGTTCGCCGTGGGCGTGCTGGGGCGATGGCGTCCGGGGCATGCGCCCGTGGAAGCGGCGGCGGTGGGCGGGCGTGAGGTGACGCGGTCGGCGCCCAATCCGCGCGTGGATCGGGGCGTTCGCACCCTGCGCGGATTCGAGGCCGAGTTGCTGTACCGCCCCGACCTGGAGCGTGAGGGTTCGTGGGTGGCGTTGTGCGCGGGGCGTGGGAACGAACTTTTCGCGGCCGACCAGCATGGTCGGATCTACGTGGTGACGCCTCCGGGCGTGGATGATTTCTCCACCGAGGTGCGGATTGTCGCGCTGGATCTGGAGTTGGAGGGAGCGCAGGGGCTGTGTTGGGCGTTCGATTCGCTGTACGTCATGTCGAGCGGGCGGGGGCTGATGCGGGTGACGGACCGGGACGGCGACGGGCTGCCGGAGACGGCGCGGCTGCTCATCGAGATGACCGACACGGGCGAGCACGGCACGCACGCAGTGGTGGCGTCGCCGGACGGGAAGTCGATTCTGTTTACGAACGGGAATCACACAGCGGTGGCGCCGGTCCAGACGTCGCGCGTGCCGCGAGTGTGGGGTGAGGATCTGCTGCTGCCTCGCGATGACGACCCGCGCGGGCACGCGGTGGGCGTAATGGCCCCGGGCGGGGCGATCTACCGCATGAACCCGGACGGAAGCGGGCTGGAGATGGTGACATGCGGGTTCCGCAACACGTATGACTTTGCGATTCGCGGGGACGGGGAGATCTTCACGTTTGATTCGGACATGGAGTGGGATCTTGGCGCGCCGTGGTATCGCCCGACGCGGGTGTGCCACGCGATGAGCGGGGTGGATTTCGGATGGCGCAACGGGAGCGGGAAGTGGCCGGCGTGGTACGAGGACTCGATGGGGCCGGTGGTGGACATCGGGCCGGGCTCGCCGACCGGGATGACATTTGGGACGGGGCTGGCGTTTCCGGCGGCCTACCAGCGGATGCTGTACATGCTCGACTGGACATATGGCATCATCTACGCGGTGGACCTGTCGGCGTCGGGCGGGACGTTTGCGGGGCGCGTGCAGCAGTTTGCGTCGGGCAAGCCGCTGCCGGTGTGCGATGTGGCGGTTGGAGGCGATGGAGCGTTGTACTTCACAACGGGCGGGCGGCGCTTGCAGTCGGGGCTGTATCGGATCGTGTACCGTGGCGGCGGGGACGTGGCGCCGGTCACGGAGCGAGTGGAGGCGAACTTTGAGTCAGCGCTGCGGCGGCAGATGGAATCGCTGCATCGGGACAATGCGCCGGCGGGGGCGCTGGCGACGATCTGGAACCTGATGGGGCACGAAGACCGCGCGGTGCGCTCGGCGGCAAGGATTGCCCTCGAGCACCAGCCGTTGGAGCGGTGGAAGCAGCGGGCGCTGGAGGAAAGGGATGGGCAGAAGGCCGTGATCGCGCTGCTGGCGCTGACGCGGCACGCGGGCGAAGCGGATCGGGCGGGCATATTTGAGGCATTGGCGGCGGTGGATGCGGATGTGCTCGATCGCCCGCGGCGGCTGGCGTGGCTGCGTGCGTGGGAACTGGCGTTGATCCGCCTGGGAAGGCCGACGGAGGAGGAACGGAGCCGGGCGCTCGGGGTTCTCGACGCGCGATTTCCGTCGGAAGACGCCGAGGCCAGCGCGGTGCTGGCGACGATGCTGGTGTACCTGCGTGCGCCCGGGATCATCGAGCGGTGCCTGGGATTGATGAACGAGGCGGATTCGGCGTCGCCATTCGCCTGGGCAGAACTGGCGCGTCAGAACGAGCAGTACGGGTCGGCGATCCGCGCGATGATTGACCAGCCGCCGCCGACGCGGCAGTTGCATTTTGCGCGGGTGCTGAGTTTCGTGAACGATGGCTGGACGCTGGCGCAGCGGCAGCAGTACCTGGCGTTTCTGGCGCGTGCCGCGTCGGCGGGCGGGGGGATGAGTTATCGCGGGTTCATCGACCGGATGCGTGAGCGGGCGCTGGCCAGCGTTTCGGAGGAAGAACGCGGGGCGCTTGCGAGCCTGTCGATGCCGACGGGCGGAGAGAACGTGCCGGCGATGGTGCTGCCGCGTGGTCCGGGGCGTGCGTGGACGGTCGACGCGGCGGAGCGCGCGGTTCAGCAGGGTCGGAGGCAGGCGGACGTGCGGCGTGGGGCGGGGCTGTTTCGCGCGGGGATGTGCGCCAACTGTCACCAGATCAACGGGTGGGGGGCCAACGCCGGGCCGGATCTGACCAGCGTGGCGAACAAGTACTCGGTGAAGGATCTGCTGCGGGCGATCATCGAGCCGGGTTTCGCGGTGTCGGACCAGTATGCGATCAGCGCTGTGGAAAAGGCAGATGGGAGCGTGGTGCGAGGGCTGGTCGTGCAGCAAGACGCCGATGTGGTGGTGGTGGCGCCCAACTTCATGGATGCCGGTCAGACGGTGCGGCTTGCGCGGAGCGAGGTGAGGTCAATCGAGCGGCTGAGCGAGTCGCCGATGCCGCCGGGGCTGATCAACGCGATGAACGAGGAGGAACTGCGGAACCTGATTGCGTTCCTGCTGGCGGGTGGGGACGTGGGGAAGGGCGGAGAGTAGAGCGCGCCGTTGTGCGAAGCAGCGGCGCGCGTCAGCAAGCGGTCCTGGGAGTGTGCTCAGAGAGCATCCTGCTGCCATTGGAGCGCTGCCAGGCGGTCGCAGCCGGTCAGAAGCAGATGCTCTCTACGCGCGAAACTCGAAGGGCGTGCCGGGGGTATAGCCGACGAGGTTGTAGAGTTCGGCGCGCGTCTGCATGTGGTCGAGCAGGCCTTCGGCAGTTCCAGCGGCCTTGAGTTCGGCCAGCGCGTCGGTGACGGCCTTCATGGCGATGCGCAACATCGTCACCGGATAGATCACGATGTGGTAGCCCATGTCGGCGAATCGGGAGAGCGGGATCATGGGGGTCTTGCCGAACTCGGTCATGTTGGCGAGGAGGTAAACCCTGCGGCCGTCGCGTCGCTTCGTCGATCCGTCGCTCATCGCCCGGGCGAAGCGGGCGAACTCGTCTTCGCTGGTCAGGCCCTCGGGAAAGATCATGTCGGCTCCGGCGGCGACGTAGGCCCTGGCGCGTGTAACGGCGGCGTCGAAGCCCTCGACACCGCGGGCGTCGGTGCGGGCGCAGATGATGAACTGGCCGTGCGAGCAGTCGCGTGCGGCCTTGGCGGCCCACTCAATCTTGCCGGCGGCGTGATCGGGCGGGATGAGAGCCTTGCCGTCGAGATGGCCGCAGCGCTTGGGGAATACCTGGTCCTCGAGGTGCAGACCGGCAGCGCCGGCGCGGTGATACTCGATGACGGCGCGGCGGACCATCTCTTCTTCGCCGAAGCCGGTGTCGGCGTCGGCGAGGACGGGCAGGCCCGAGCCGTCTGCCACTTCGCGGATCACGCGGCAGAAGTGCTCGAGGGTGAGCAGTCCGACGTCGGGGAGGCCCGCGGCCACGCTTGTGGCGCCGCCGGAGACGTAGCAGGCCGGGAAGCCGGTGTGTGCGATGGCGCGGGCGACCAGAGCGTTGAAGGCGCCCGGGGCGGCGACGATGCCGGAGTCCATGAGCGAGCGGAGTCTTGCGCCGGGATGTGTCATGGGCGATGGTAGGGGTCGGCGCGAGGCGCGATCCCTGGTCGGCGCGGGGGGCTCTTACTCATGCCTCATGCCGAATTCTGAGTGGCGCTTCTACCACTGGCGCCAGTCGGGCACGTAGCGGTCGGGCTCGAGGCCGACCGAGCCGATCCTGAGTTCCGGGGCGGTGAGCCATTCAAGTCGGGCGGGAATGGTGCGGCCGGAGACGTCGGCGGTGAGGACGGCCGAGTCGCCGCGGTGGCGGAAAACGGTCGTGGGGAAACTGTTGGGCGACCAGAGGCGCGACCATCGATTGAAGGTCATCGGGGGGTCGAGCAGCGCGTTGTTCTGCGGCGGATCGCCTTCCATGAGCGTGTCGGCGAACACGAGCAGGTCGGCCGGCGCGGGGATCTCCCAGGTGCGCCGCCAGGGGCGATGAGCGATCGAGGTGCTCCAGCCGGGGGTCTTGGGCGGGCAGAGGTAGTAGCCGTTGTAGCCGTAGGTGGTGGTGATGCTGCGTGGGAGGCCCTGCGCGCTGTAGGTGCCCCAGGGCTGCTGGGGGCACTCGAAGACACTGCGTTCGTGAAGCGTGTCTTCGAGATAGGGCGCCAGGAAGCCGCGGTGCCCGTCAACGTAGCCGGTCTGATCGCCGACCGAGCCGAACCAGTAGATGGTGTCGTCGAGGTCCTGGCTGGAATCGGCCAGGGGCATGGCGTAGCCCTGGAAGTCGTCGGCGTAGACGCTCCAGGCCACGCCGAGTTGGCGCTGGTTGGACAAGCAGGCGATGGTGCGGGCCGCGTCGCGCACGCCGGAGAGCGCGGGCACGAGCAGCCCGACCAGAATCGCGATGATGGCGATGACGACCAGCAGTTCGATCAATGTGAAAGCGCGTGTGTGCATGTGCGATCAACTGCAACCGGCGGTGTAGAGCCCCAGGAACATCTGTAGGTCGAAGAAGTTGATGATGCCGTCGCCGTTGGTGTCGGCGGCCGTGGCCCCGGCGCTGAAAGCCTCCAGATACGCGATGATGTCAAAGAAGTCGACGCTTCCGTTGTCGTTGAAGTCGGCCGGGCAGGCGGACATGGGGACGGTGCGTGCGACCAGGCCCGCGGGCCCGAGCCCGAACATTCTGCCCCCGCCGCCGAGGGCGGAGACTCCCGAGCCGGGGAGCGTCTGCAGGACGAACGCGGGGTCGGAGGGCAATTTCGAGAGGTCGAGTCGCAGCGTGCTGGATGAAGGTCCATAGGGATCGCCCGCGGGCGGCGTGGACACGAGCACCTGGTATCCGTGCGAACTCTCGATTGCGACGGGCGTGTGCATCCAGTAGCCCACCGAAGGCCCGCCGGACAGCATGGTGTCCCACATGAGGAACGCTGACCCGCCCAAGTCAGCGAAGAGTTCGAGCGAGGGTGCCGAGCCGAAGCCGGAGATGCCGCCGGAGAGCAAGATGGTGCCGTTGGCGAGGGGAATGGGGGCCGCGTCGGTGCGGTTGCAGGGGGTTGACCAGACCAGCGAGCCGGTGTGGACGTTGAGTTTGACGAGGTTGGCCGAGGTCTGCCCGCCGTAGAAGGAGTAACTGGCGGCGTAGGCGTAGTTACCGCGGACGGCGACGGTACCAAAGAACCCGAGCCCGGTGGGGTTGGAACGCTCCCACGCGGGCTCGGGAGGAGCGGTTGCGTCAACGGGGAAGGCGAGGATGCGTCCATCGCCGGTGGCGATGATGACCTTGTCGGAGGCGAGCGCGGGCGTGGCTCCGGAGATCTGCCCGATGGTCCGGCTCCACACAACCTGTCCGGGCGCGTAGGGATTGATCGCCGCATCGAACGGATCGACGTTGATGCAGTAGAGTCGCCCGGGGACGCTGGTGAAGCCGAAGTCGGTGATGAACACGCGGTCTGCGGCGCCGCGATCAGTGGTGACCAGGGGCGAGGCATTGGCGATGTCGCGCGTGGTCGAGGCGGTCCAGAGGATCGCGCCGTCGGCCAGAGCGATCGCTCGCACCTGTCGTCCGGTGGCAACGATGACGGTCTGGTTGGACGTGTCGATGGCGGGGGAGGCCCAGGAGTCCAGCGCCGGGGCGGCGATCGGCGTGAACCAGCGGACCGAGCCGTCGGCCCGGCGCACGTCGATCGCCGCGAACACTCCACCGACCCACCCCAGCGCCACGACATGGTCCCCGCACTGCACGATGGAACTCTGCCCGAGAAACGCCAGGCTCTGGCCCGAAGGCCCCGTCGTGGCCGTCCAATCCACGGCGCCGATGGGAGCATCGGGTCGAAGTGCGAGCGGAACGGCCGCGAGGCGCGACGAGTTCTGCGCGTAGTGCGTCCAGTCATCGGCCCGGGTCGCCACAGCCAGGGCGCCGATCGCCGCCAGGTGAAATGTGATGCGATGCATCATGGGCAGTTGCTCAGGAACCACAATCCCCGGCGGGGTCTTTCGACCGCGCCGGAAGGGCCGGGAGCCTCTCTCCTACACACCGGCCGATCGGATTCGACGGTTTGACCACAAGACGGTGAATCCGAGCAGAAAAGGCAGACATGCCGGCGACGGGACGGCCGCCACCGCGTCGATCTGAAACGTCTGGTTTGCCGAACCGGCATGGGTGAAGCGCAGGTAGTTCGCCTCGACCAGGCCGGCGGAGGCAAGGTCGAAGGCGATGCCCCCGCCGGAGCGGCCATAGGCGCCCACGAGTTCGGCGTAACTCATGCCCGCCACGTCGGCCAGCGTCAGCGAAGGATCCATCGCACGGGTGAAACGGGTGAGCGCGCTTCCCGGCGCACCGTCGAACGGACCGGCGTCGCGGAATCCCAGCGTGGGCCAGAGATCGAGGGTCTGCACCGCGACGGTGGACCACGAGTGGCCATCGGCGCTGGCTTCGACGAGGACGGGGGCCTGCTGCCCGAAGAAGGTGGGCGCATCACCCACGGCGCCGGTGGGATACTCCACGTCGATGAAGCCGGCGTTGCCGAAGACGATGAAGTCGAGGCCGAAGCGGTGCGACGCGTCGTCGCGGATGGTCTGGCCCATGCGCAGAGTCAGCGATCCGCCGAAGCCGACGGAGACAATTTCTCCGGGATCGAAGGGCGGGCTGAACGGGCTGACGACGCTGGGGAAGCCGTAGTGCACGCCGGTGAAGCGCGTGGGCGAACCGAGCACGGCGTCGGGGTCGGTGTAGGTGGGGATGGCGTCCAGTCCGGGGTGGTAGTGGATCACCGCGTCGGCGAAGGGGCCTGCCGCGGCCGGGGCCGAGAGCGTTGGGGCGAAACCAAGACAGAGCAGCACATTCCGTCGAACCAATCGAGATCGCATGCGAGGCAGCGCCTTTCGTTCGTCCTGATTCGCGCAGGACGCCTTCCGCCACGGCGGGAGAGGCGCTCGCGGGCATCCGGAAAGGCGGTGGCCGGAAGGAAAGCGCACCGACAGAATCCGGGCCCATGGCGCGAGGGCCTCACGAACACGTCGAGGCAGGTCTTCCGGCTTCGGGCTCGGCGGGGACCAGCCTTCCCGTCCTTTCGGACAGTGGCTCGAACCGGCGATCCGGTTCAACGGCTGAGCGTGTGCTCACCCGTGGCCCGCGTCTTGGCCCATCACGGCGGCGCGTCCGCGGTGGAATCTCACCACACTTCCCATTTCAGCCCCGGATGGGGCACCATCGACTCCCACAGCGTACATCACCGGCCGCCGGTGTCAAGCGGATCGGTCGCGACGTGGTGGACAACCGATCGGAGATGGCCACAACGGGGCGGTGGGGCGACGCGGCGGCGCGCCGCGTCGATGAAACGAAATCGGGCGGCCGACGTGTGTGCCGGCCGCCCGCGTCCCCAATACCCGATCGTGCGCTCCGGCCTAGGCGGCCAGGCTCAGACTTCCGGAACCACCCGATTCGGCGCTGCCATGTCCCGAGGCGGTGCCGAAGAGGATCGTCACCGGCGCGGTGGGGTTGCTGGTTCCGCCCGAGCGCGTGGCCGAGACGCGGTAGGACACCGAGGGAACGGCGCTGGGCACGTTCTGATCGGTGAACTTGCGCTCTTCGCTGATGCCGACCAGCGTCCACGGGCCGGCGCTGCTGGCGACGCTGCGCTCGATGAGATACGACGTGCCGCCGGCGCGGGTGCCTCCCCACGAGAGTTGCACCTGTCCGGCGTTGTTGAGGGTGGTGGTGAGGTTGGTGGGGGTGGCCGGGGGTCCGAGGGGGGCCGGCGGGGCGGGAGGGGGGATCACCGCGATGTTGTAGACGTTGGGGTTGTTGGTGGTTTCGGCAAAGGCGCGGATGGTCTTGACCAGATCGCCGCCGAATTCACCCATCAGCGCGACCGCGTCGTTCTGGGCGCTGGTGGCGGCGCGAGCGGCGTTGCGCGCGGTGATGGCCGCGGTGAAGGCGCTGCGGGCTGCGGCGGTGAGCGTGGCCAGGCTGGTGACCTGGGCCGCGGTCAGGCCGATGGCCGCGGTGTTGGCGCCCCACACGGGCAGATGGGTTTCAAAGAAAGCAATCTTGTCATTGATCTTGACGGGAACGGTACCCATGTGTGCTCCTTGTATCTCTGTGCGTTTCCGGCCCGGTTCCGCGGGCGCACACAGGCCGTCGGCCGGGCGGGCGGGGGGTGAATAGAAGAGAAGGTCAGGAGCGGGCCATCGCGCATCTTCCGCGCTTCGGGTGGATGGAAAGGTCGGCTTGTTACAATGACCGGCCGTGTCCAAGCAAGCGTTCATGGGAAGTCTGCTGGCCGACCTGGGCGGGGCCGCCCTCGGCGACACGCTCAAGCAATTTGTGAACGCGGCGGCCACGGGAAACGCGGCGAAGGTCGCGGCGGTGGTGGGGGGCCTGAGCGGCGGGCCGCTGCTGGCCATCGGCATCCTGGCCGCGGGCGTGGCCTTGCAGGTGTCGGGCAAAAGAAAGGATAAGAAAGCCGAAACCGAGGCGTGGGCAGAACTTTCCGCGCAACTGGCGAGCATCCAGGACGACCAGTCGGCCCTGACCGACCTCCTGACGCGCTTTGCCGAGAGGCACGATCACTTTCTTGCCCGCCTGCCGGGCTCCGAGAAGGCCGAACTGGCCGAGTGGGTGGCCGAGGAGGTCAAAAAAGCCGTCGCGCCGCTGATGGGCGGCGCGGCGAGCGGGGCGGACTGGGACGGACTGCGCACCTCTCTTGGGGCCATCCACCAGCGCCTGGCGGACCTGGCCGGGGCGGTGGCGGAGGTGCGCGGGGCCGTGGCCGACGTGCACACCGACGTGCGCGAGGTGAGGGACATCCTGACCACCGGCCGCGCCCGCCTGCCCTCGATTCCGCAGGGCATCGCCCACAACTTCGCCATCGAGGGCATCGTGCCCAACGCCGACTTCGTCGGCCGCGCCGACCTGCTCGCCCGCGTGCACCGGGCGCTGACCGGCGGCCGGACCACGACGCTCACGCACGCGCTCTCGGCCGACGGGGGCGTGGGCAAGACGGAAACCGCCAACGCCTACGTCTTCGACACGGAATACGTGCGGGCGTGGCGGGGCATCTGGTGGCTGGACGCCTCGCCGGTGGGCTTTGACGCCTCGCTGGAGCGCCTGCTCGCGCATGTCGGCTTTCCGCGGAAAAAGGGCCAGACGACGGCGGACCTGTGGCACGAGTTTGTGCGGCGGATCGGGGGCCAGCGTCACCTGGTGGTCTTTGACAACGTGGAGGAGGCCGCGTTCCTGCGCGAGTTCGTGGTCCCTGATCCGGCCCGCGTGCTGGCGACGACGAGACTGTCGCCGGAGAATCTCGGGCAGGCGGCGGTGATCGAGGTGGACCTGCTGGATCGCGACGACGCCAAACGCCTGCTGGTGATGCACCGGGCGGACCTGCGCGAGGATGGCCGGGGCGGCCTGCCGAGCGCCGCGCACGACGGCGAGATCGGGCGGATCGCCGAACACCTGGGCGACCATGCGCTGGCGGTGGCGCTGGCGGCGGCGGCCTTGCGCTACGACACCGGCCTATCCCCGGCGGACCTGCTCGACAGATTGCAGGCGTGCGAGGTGGGCGGGGACGATGATCCGCTCTGCGGGGTGGGGGCCGACCAGACCGGGCGGCGATATGCCAGGAGCGTGGCCGAGGCCCTGCTGCTGCACTTGCCGGCGCTGCAAGCCGCCGTGCCGCTGGCCCCCGCCGTGCTGCTCCTGGCCTCGCTGTGCCACGGGCAGGCCATTCCCTTCCCGCTCATCGCCGCGTGCTTCGAGAAGAGCGAGCAGGACGTGCGCGGCGCGGTGCTCGCCCTGCGCGACCGGTCGATGATCCGCTTCGACGCCGGCTCCGGCGTGGAGAAGAAGGGCTTGGTCAGCATCCACCGCCTCACGCAGTCGGCGATGCGGGCGCGGGCGGGGGCGGACGATGTGGCCGGCGCCGCGGAAGCGTTGCGGGCCGCCCTGCGTGGCGTCTTCGCCGATCCTGCGGACGTGCAGGCGTGGGCGCGCCAGGCCGAGGCCCTGCCGCACGCGCGGGCGGTGCTGGCGCGCCCGGCCTCGGCCGGCGCGGAGGCCGCCGTGGCGTTCCTGAACAACCAGGTGGGCGGGCACCTGAACGCACTGGGCCGGGCGGCCGAGGCCGAACCGCTGTTGCGGCAGGCGCTGGAGATGACCCAGCGCCTGTTCAAGGGCGACCATCCGGCCGTGGCTACCGGTCTGAACAACCTCGCGTTCGTGAAGGAGTCGCTGGGCCGGGCGGCCGAGGCCGAATCACTGTATCAGCAGGCGCTGGAGATGAGGCAGCGCCTGTTCACCGGCGACCATCCGGACGTGGCGTCCAGTCTGAACAACCTCGCGTTCGTAAAGAGGTCGCTGGGCCGGGCGGCCGAGGCCGAACCGCTGTTCCGGCAGGCGCTGGAGATGACCCAGCGCCTGTTCAAGGGCGACCATCCGGCCGTGGCGTCCAGTCTGAACAACCTGGCGGGGGTGAAGGAGTCGCTGGGCCGGGCGGCCGAGGC
>JAHDXL010000011.1:0-75867 GCA_023382935.1 Phycisphaerales bacterium | reverse complement strand
TCGCTGGGCCGGGCGGCCGAGGCCGAACCGCTGTTCCGGCAGGCGCTGGAGATGAGGCAGCGCCTGTTCAAGGGCGACCATCCGGCCGTGGCTACCAGTCTGAACAACCTGGCGGGGGTGAAGGAGTCGCTGGGCCGGGCGGCCGAGGCCGAACCGCTGTTCCGGCAGGCGCTGGAGATGAGGCAGCGCCTGTTCAAGGGCGACCATCCGGCCGTGGCTACCAGTCTGAACAACCTGGCGGGGGTGAAGGAGTCGCTGGGCCGGGCGGCCGAGGCCGAACCGCTGTTCCGGCAGGCGCTGGAGATGAGGCAGCGCCTGTTCAAGGGCGACCATCCGGCGTTGGCTGCCAGTCTGAACAACCTGGCGGTCTGTCGATGCAGGCAAGGCCGCTGGGATGACGCGCTGCCGCTGCACGAAGCGGCCGTCGCCATGGCACGGCGCTGTCTCCCGCCCGGGCATCCGGACCTGGCCACCTGGGAAGGAAACCTCGCCTCCGCCCGCAGGCAACGCGGCGGCGGGTGAGGTCGCGCGTCGGCCCGGTGGATCGTGCCGGGAAGGAGCATGGGCCCGCCCTGCCTCCTGTCACTCCCCCCCGCCGCATCGACCCCGTCTCTTTCCCCTCCGCGCCCCGTGCGTGAACTCCGCGTCTGCGCGTGTGCCTGTCCGACCCGGCCGCGCCCGCGCGGCGGAGGGCCGATCGGGGCCGCCCGGGGACGTTGGGCGGGCCTGCCATCCCTCAAAAGGGCGAGAAGCGCGCGAGTTTTCGTCGCGGAAGATCGACATTGTGCGGCAGACCATCGATGAAATGCGGCAAACCATCGACACTCCGCGGCAAAGGATCGATGGTTCGTCGCAAACCATCGACAAAGCGCGGCAAAGGATCGACAAAGCGCGGCAAAGGATCGATGAAGCGCGGCGATGTCGCGATGCAGCGCGGCGATGTCGCGATGCAGCGCGGCGCCGCTCGACGCGGCCACGCCCGCGCCGAGGAGGGCGCGGGCGTGCCACCCACCCGCGCGGGCGTGTCGCGCCCCTGCGCCGGGCGGCTGGAAGCCGCCCCCCCTGGCCTGGGAGATCTGGGGTCGATCGCCGCTCGGACGCCCGGCCTCGCTGTCACTGGCCCCCGTCCCATCCACCCGTTCTCTATCTCTCTCCGCGCCCTGTGCGTGAACTCCGCGTCTGCGCGTGTGCCTGTCCGACCCGCCCGCGCCCGCGCGGGGGACGGCGTGGCGCAAAGAGCGGGGGCGACCCGGATGTGGGCCGCCCCCGCCTGCGCGATCAGAGTGTCCGGCGCGGGCCGCCGCGCCGCGTCAGCGGATCACGGGCATCCGGCCGCGAACAGGCCCAGATATGCCTGCGCGTCAAAGAAGTTCCACTGCCCGTCGCTGTTGATGTCGGCCGAGGCGTCGTGGGCCGCAAAGTCGTTGAGGAAGTCCTGCACGTCGAAGAAGTCGAGTTGCCCGTCTCCGTTGCGGTCGGCGGCGCATGGGGCGCCGCAGTCGTAGGCGAAGATCTGGATCGCGTCCACACCGGCCTCGATCACCGAGCCGGAGCCGGCGTCCTCGGCGATGAAGCGGACCTTGAACTGGTTGCTCGGGGCCGCGAACACGTCGGCGAGGCGGAAGGTCTTGTAGAACCAGCCGCCGCTGACCTCGGGCCCCGAAGGCCCGACGACCTCGAGATTGGTCCATGTGCCGCCGTTGTCATTGGACACCTGCACCGTGAACACGTCGGCGTTGGGCGCCGCGCCGGCGGTGTTGGAGTACCACCGCGCGTAGGACAGGTGCGCCCCCGGCACGCTGGCGTCCAGCGTCGGGCTGGTCAGCGTGGTCGAGCCGTTGTCCACGTCAGAGTTGCACGAGTTGGCGGCGCTGTTGTCGGTCAGGTAGCACTGACCCGAGCCGTCGTAGTCGCTGGCCGGGTCGCCGCGGCCGCAGTTGACCGGCACGCCCCGATCCCACTGCCCGTCGGTGGCCGAACTGGAGACGGTCCAGCCGAGATTCACTTCGCAATCGTCGGCAAAGGAAATGACCACGCCCTCGGCCGCGACGGCGGAGTAGGTGCCGTTGTCCGGATCGGTGTACGTCAGGCCGTCGCTGCCGGTGGCGCTGAAGGAATAGGACACCACGCTGGCGCAGTCGGAGGCGGGGATGGTGGCCATGTACAGATCGGGCCCGATCGGACTCATCGGCGTGCTGCCGGACCCGTTGCTGGTCTGATAGTGCAGCATGCCCGTCCCGGGCAGCGGGCTGACCGCCCCGACGCCGCTGACCGTCACGCTGATGGTGGTGGTTCCGGCCGGGGAAACCAGCGTCGGCAGGCCGTCGGGGAAGGTGAAGTCCAGCCCATCGCAGGTGCCCGGCACGCAGTCGACGCTGTTGAGCGTGGGAAGGATGTAGATGTTGATGCTGTCGGGATGGAAGCGCATCAGGACGTTGGCCAGCCCGCCGGGACACAGGTGGCAGTAACTCATGATGGTGCCGAAGGGCGTCACGGAGCAGTCGCCCCCGGCGCAGTTGTCCACGCCGTGGTCATGGGTGTGCGGGGCGCCCACGTTGTGTCCGCCTTCGTGCGCGACCACCATGAGATCCCAGTTCTGGGCGTTGTTGTCCTGGATGGGATAGGGGAAGAAGCCGGAGAGATTGCCGCTCAGGCCGTAACTGTACTCGCCGTTGCACACGCCCGGCAGCCACGCCACGCCGCCGCCGAGGCCGCGCCCGGACAAGAAGTGGCCCAGGTCCTTGTGCACGCCGGTCATGTTGGCTTCCCAGTAGTCACGGTACTCGAACAACTGGTTCGTCGAACTGGTCTGCGTCCACGGGTCGGTGGTGGTCCACAGCCGGCTCCACACCACCTCGACCGTGGCGGCAAAGTCGCGCGTGTAGATTTCGCCGACGGCCCCGAACAGCGTGGCGATGTAGGTGTTGGCCGCGGCCTGGTTGCCCCCGAACAGGCCGAGGTATTCCTGGTCGGTCTCGACGGCGAACTCGATGTGGAAGCAGTTGAGCCCGCGCGGAGATCCGTGCACCTGCGGGTCGATCGGGCGCATGTCCTGCCCGAGTTGCCCGGCCGCACATTCCCACTGCGCCCAGTTGATCACGCCGTCGGGCAGCGTGGTCAGGTTGTAGATGCCGATGGGCAGATCCTGGTCAAACGGGCCGGAGGAAATGATCCACGTCTGGCCCATGCTCTCGACAAAGCCCTCGACCCCGAAGGGCGAGAAGGCAAGAAAGACCGTCGAGTCCTCCTCGCCGAGCACCTTTCCGCCGAAGAGCGTCACGTCGGGACGCGGCATCTCGACTTCGCCGGCGTCGGTGACGCTGAGCAGGCGGGCGTTGGCGGCGTAGACCTCGCGCTGCGTCAGTTCCAGCGCCACGGTGGCGCCCGGCGCCAGCACGAAGTCGGTCAGCGTGACCGAACCGGCCGCGCGCAGGGCCTGGTACCCCGCTTCATCGAGCGACAGCGCGGTCATCACCGCCGAAGAGTGGGCCGCGTCCACGCTCAGCGGCGAACGGATCTGCGGCCCGGCCAGTGCGACCGCCGAACCGGCAGCCACAGCCAGACAACCCAACACATTCTTCATCATGTGACTCCCCTTCTCTGGAGTTTGGTGGTGCGCGGCGTCCCTCCACACAGGCCCCATACTTCATGCCGCGCGTAGGACCAGCATACCGGATCAATCCGTCGCGCGCCCGCCCTTTTTTGCAGGAAACTTGCCGGAGAGCGGTCCGGGAACCGCTCAAAGTCCGAGCGCGGCGGCCCCCGCCGGCGCGGCCGGGCGGCCCAGGCCCAGGTTCAAGGCCGGCGCCACGCGGTCGGCGATCTGAAGCGCGTTGAGGGCGGCGCCCTTGCGCAACTGGTCGCCGCACACCCACAGCAAGAAGCGGTCGCAGCGCCCGTCGGGCCCCGCTCCGGCCGGTCGGATGCGCCCGACCAGCACGTCGTCGCCGCCCGTCGCGGCCAGGGGCGTGGGAAACAGGCCGGCGGCGCGATCATCGACCAGGCGCACGCCCGCCGCAGTCGCCAGGGCCTTGCGCACCTCGGCTTCATGCACGCGCTGCCGCAGGCGCACGAGGATCGACTGGCTGTGGGCGCGACGCACCGGCACGCGCACGCACGTCGGCAGCACGTCGAGGCCCGGATCGGCCCAGATCTTGCGCGTCTCGGCGATCATCTTGGCCTCTTCGCCGTTGAGGCCGGTGTGCGGGTCCATCGCCGATTCGTGCGTGAAGACGTTGAAGGCGCACGGGTGCGGGAACACGCGCGGAGCGATGCTGGCGCCGCTCGCACACGCGGCCACCTGCTCGTCCAGTTCGCGCATGCCGGCCAGCCCCGCGCCGGAGACGGCCTGGTAGGTCGAGACCACGATCTCCTGCACGCCGAACCGCCGGCGCAGCGGTTCAAGCCCGAGAAGCATGATGATGGTGGAGCAGTTGGGGTTGGCGATCAGTCGCGGCGGCGGATCGGATTCGAGCAGGTGGCCGTTGATCTCCGGCACCACCAGCGGGACGGGTGCCTCCATGCGGAAGGCCGACGAGTTGTCGATCACGCACACGCCCGCCCTCGCCGCGGCCGGTGCGTGCCGGCGCGCCACGTCGGCGTCGGCACAGAAGATGGCGGCGGTGCAGGCGGCCAGAGCCTGGGCATCGAAGGCGCGCACGCGCAGTGGCGCGTCGCCATATGCCAGCACTGCGCCGTCGGAGTTGGGCGAAGCCAGGGCGAGCACGCGATGCACGGGAAAGCCGCGGTGGGCCAGGATGTTCAATGCTTCCCGCCCGACCGCTCCGGTGGCGCCCACGATGGCCAGTGGCAACTCAGACATGGATCACCTCCGCCCGGCCGCCGGCGCGGGGCTCTTGGGCGTTGATCGGCGCGGCGGCGGGGCCGGAACGCTCGATGTGGCGGATGATGTCGAGCACGTCGGCGACCACGGCCTCGGCGGTGGGCCAGCGACCGGCCCCCTGCCCCCGCAGCACCTCGCGCCTTCCATCGCTCCACGCGATTTCGGCTGCATTCCACGCCCCCGGCACGTCGGCCAGGGCATCGTCGCCGGCGACGGCCTCGACGCCGACGCGGGCGATCGGGCTCGCCGGGTCGCGCAGGTCGAGAGTGGCGACGTGACGCAGCACGCCGGCGCCCCGGCCCACGCGATCGATGCCCGCTTGCAGACTTTCGCACTCCACGTCGCCGGCGGAGAGGTCAACATCGGCGCATGCCCGGGCCAGCACGCGGAGTTTGTCGGCCGCGTCGAGCCCGAGCAGGTCGCGCGAGGGATCGGTTTCGGCAAAGCCCCGCTGTTGGGCCTGCCGCAGCGCCTCGTCGAAGGACATTCCGCCGCGCACGGATTCGAGGATGAAGTTGGTCGTGCCGTTCAGCACGCCGCGGACAGACACCACCCGCGCCGGCCCGCGCCGTCTCACGCATTCGATGACGGGCATGGCGCCTCCGACCGAGGCGCTGCCGCGGATGAACAGTCCACGGGCGTTGGCGAGACTTTCCAGCCAGCGCCCGCGCTGGGCCAGCAGCGTCTTGTTGGCGGTCACGACGTGCGAGCCGTTTTGCAGCGCGCTGGTCACGGCCCGTTCCGCGTCGGTGACGCCGCCGATCAGTTCAATGACGATGTCGGCCCCGCAGGAGGCGACGGCGCCCAGGTCATCGGTCAGCAGGCCGGCGGGAATGGTCAGTCCGCGCGACTTGGCAAGGTCGCGTGCACAGAGGCCGACGATCTCCACGCGGTGTTCCAACTGGCCGAGCAGTTCAAAGACGCCCGCGCCGACGGTTCCCAGGCCCAGCAGGGCCACGCGCACGCGCTTCGGGCGGTCGTCGCGCCGCGAGAGCACCGAGGCGGCCGCGCTGACCAGCGTCGGGCGCGAGCCGGCGAAGCGCCCGACTTCGAACTCCAGATTGCATTGCCGCGCATAGCGCACCGCCTTGTGCTGGACGATCGAGCCGTCGGTGCGCAGGGCATCGTCGAAGCGGACGTGCTCGTATCGACGGGGGCGCTGCCCTGTGGCCGGATCGGTCCTGGCCGGGTCAGACTCGTAGAGCCCGTCGACGTCCTTGACCAGGCGGCATCGTGCGCCCAGCGCGTGGGCGACGTGCAGGGCCGTCAGGTCCGAGCCGCCGCGGCCCAGCGTGACGAGGCGCCCGCGCTGGTCGAGGGCGATGAAGCCGGGCAGCACGACCACGCCGTGATCGTCGAGGGCGCGCGTGAAGGCCGCGACATCGAGTCCGACCGGGTCGGCGTCCAGCGCCGGGCCGGAGGCGCGCAGGCCGGCGGTCTGCGGTGTGAACAGTTCGCCGGGAATGCCCGCGCGGGCCAGATGCAGGGCGAGCAGGGCGGCGCTGGTGGATTCGCCGGTGGCCAACAGGGCGGCGATGGCGTGATCGGGCGCCGCCACGCCGTCGCTGGCACACCTGGCGCGCTCGATCAGCGCGTCGGTGTGCCCGGAGAAGGCCGACACGACGGCGACCACGCCGTAGCGCTCGCGGCGCCAGCGGTAGATTTCATGCACGGCCAGGCGCAGCGTGCGTTCATCGAGCAGAACCGAGCCGCCGAACTTGAGGACGATCACCGGCATGAGGCCACCTCCCCGCAGGCGCGGCCCGCGGAACGCTGCAGCGCCGCGTCCAGGGCGGCGCGCAGGTCGGCGATGATCGCGTCGGGAGATTCGAGCCCGACGGAGAGGCGCACCAGTCCGTCGTTGACGCCGGCCCTGCGGCGCTGCTCGGGCGGGACATCCGCGTGGGTCATGCTGGCCGAGTGTGTCACCAGTGTTTCGACCGAGCCGACGTGTTCAACCAGTCGGCACAGGGAGAGCGACGCGAGGAACACCTTGGCCGCCTCGAGGCCGCCGACGATCTCGAACGCGACCACGGCGCCGTGCGCGCCCAGGTGCTGCCGATCGGCCAGTTTCCTCTGCGCCGGCTCGGCCAGCATCGGGTAGCAGGCGCGGCTTACGGCCGGGTGATCGGCGAGGAATTCGGCGACTTGTGCGGCCGATGCCGACTGTTGGCGCAGTCGCAGCGGGAGCGTGCGGATGCCCTGGAGCGTCAGCCAGGCGTTGAACGGCGCCTGGATGTTGCCGGTGCACTTGCGGATAAACCGGATCCGCTCGGCCAGCGCGGCGTCGCGCGTCACGATGGCGCCTCCCAGCGCCACCGAGTGCCCCTCGATGAACTTGGTGGTCGAATACACCGACAGGTCGGCGCCCAGTGCGAGCGGCTGCTGCAGCACGCCGGTCAGGAAGGTGTTGTCCACCGCGAGCAGGGCCCCGGCGGCGTGCGTGACGCGTGCGACGGCTTCGATGTCGGTGATCTCCAGCGTGGGGTTGGCCGGTGTCTCGACGAACACGAGTTTGGTATTGGCGCGCATGGCGGCGGCCACATCAGGCACCTTGGTGCTGTTGACGAACGTGGTTTCGACGCCGAAGTGGGCGAACAGTTCGCGGAGCAGGCGGCTGGTGCCGCCGTAGACGTGCTGTCCGCAGACGATGTGATCGCCCTGCCTGAGCAGAGCCAGGAACAGGGCCGTTTCGGCGGCCAGGCCGGTGCCGAAGGCAATGGCCGGCGGGGCGCCCTCGATGGCGCCAAGGGTTGCTTCGAGTTGAGCGACGGTCGGGTTGGACACGCGCGAGTAGGCGTGAGTGGCGGCGCTGGCGATGCCGTCGCGGCAGAAGGTGGTGGACTGGACGAGCGGCCCGACGAGCGGATCGCCGTCGGCGCCGGATCGACCGGCCGAGGTACAGATGGTGTCAAAATCAGTTGGAAACGCAGCGTCGAAAGGGAAGGTGGTGGTCATGAGCCGTGAACTCCTTCACGGCATCAAGAACATCCAGAGCGACGTGGACCGCAGCGCACGCGGCTGCCTTTTTTGACGGTCTCCCGCAGCAGCGGAATCCGCCCGCATCGTTCCCCACGTCGGGGCTGGCCTCGGCACCGTGGCGCGGCTGGTGGCCGGCTCGGTTGCCGCCCGGGACCACAAGAGGCTTCCCGGGACTCTTGATGCAATCGGGGGAGAGTGTACAGGCGGCGGACGGCGTGTCAAGAGGAATTTCGGCAGGAGCCGCGCCTCCGTGTCGGCCAGGGGGTACCGCCGCCCGGCGGGGCCTACACTCCGCCCATGCAACTGGAAGCACATCAGCGGGTGATCGACGAACTCGAGGCGCGGATTTTGACCATCCGCGACTCTCTTTGACTACGACGGCAAACTGAAGCGCCTGGCCGAACTGGAAGGGCGCATGGGCCAGGCCGACTTCTGGGACAGCCCCGACAAGGCCAGGCAAGTCGTCAACGAACTGAAGATCATCAAGGCGCAGGTGGGCCCGCTGCGGGAGGTGGTGGGCGCGTTTGACGACGCCAAACTGGCCTACGAGATGTCGCGCGAGTCGAACGACCACGACCTGCTCGAGGAGGCCGACGCGGCTCTGGCCAGTTTGCTGCGACGGATGGACAAGATCGAGTTGCAGTCGCTGCTGGGCGGCAGGCACGACCACCGCAACTGCTATTTCACGATTTCGGCCGGCGACGGCGGCACCGAGGCCAACGACTGGGCCGAGATGCTCCTGCGCATGTATCTGTATTACTTCGAGAACATGGGCTGGCAGGTCGAGGAGATCAGCAAGAACTTCGGCACCGAGGTGGGCATCGACCACGTCACGCTGCACGTCAAGGGAGATTTCGTTTTCGGCTATCTCTCGTGCGAGCGCGGCACGCACCGGCTGGCCCGCGTGAGTCCCTTCAACGCGCAGGGCAAGCGGCAGACCAGTTTCGCCACGGTGGACGTGGTGCCCGAGTTCGAGGAGACGGACATCGAGATCCCGGAGAAGGACCTGGAGATCACGGCCTTTGCGCGCTCCAGCGGCCCCGGCGGGCAGAACGTCAACAAGGTGGCCTCGGCCATCCGCCTGGTGCACAAGCCCACGGGCATCATGGTGGTCAGTTCGACCTACCGCGACCAGGGGCAGAACAAGCGCCAGGCCATGACGCTGCTGATGGCCAAACTCGAGCAGATGGAAGAGGAGCGGCGGGAGAAGGAGATCTCCGAGGCCGCGGGCGGCAAACTCGAACACCGCGGCTGGGGGGCGCAGATCCGCAGTTACGTGCTGTACGACAACCGGGTCAAGGACCACCGCACGGGGGTGGAGGCCAACCCGGTGGACGTGCTCGATCGCGGACACCTCGATGAGTTCATCGACGCGGAGTTGAAGCGGAGGCGGTCGGAGAAGGCGTAGAGCAGGGGATCAGGAATCGGCCCCACAGCGATCCGGGATCTGCTGATCCGGCGGTCTGCCGATTCGAAGAGCCTTGCCGAGCGTCGATGTCGCGTGAGTTCTGCCCGGAATCCCGGCAAGGCCACGCCGAGTTGTGACGCGGACGGAGCGGTTTCACGGGGCAGGACTGCTGCTTTCCAGCGGCGGCAGGAGCGGTGGAAGCACGCTCAGGTGCCAGAACTCCGGGGGCAGCGTGATTTCTCCTCTGGCCATTCCGTCCATGTAGTGGTCGTTGGCCACGGAGGTGCCGGGCACGTCGTGTCCCAATTCGTCGAAGGTCCAACCGACCTCAGGCGAAGGGCTGGCGCCGCGAGGGGCGACCACGACCTCCGCCCGGCGGTTCTTTTCCTTCATCGGAGGGATCATCCTGCTGATGCGCCACACCTGGTTCGAACTCATCACTCTCGGCAGGCAACGGTACCAGGCGACTTCACCTGCATCGGAGTCGGCGACCTCGTCGGCGACAAGCAACGAGCGGCCGATCCGCCCTTCCTTGGGCCGCAGAGCGAAGAGGACGAGGGGATGCGAGCCGTCAGGGGGCGTTGCAGCGTCGCGACTGCCCCAGCCGAAGCCGCGGCCCGAGACGCCTTCGGAATTTACGCCCGCCAGCACGATCAGCCCCGGGCCCGGCAACCAGTGCATGGGCGTCAGCACGCCGTCGTGCCAGAACTGGTAGTGCAGGTCGCCCCGCAAGTCGTAGATCTGCACGACGGTCCACGAATACGTGCCCTGCGTGAAGATCACCGCGATTTCTTTGCCGGGCAAGTCGGGGAAATAATCCTGAACATCCAGGTCGCGGACCCGGAATTGGTCCGCCTGAATCTCTTGATGAGCCGGAAACGGCGCCAGTTGGTCCTCGGTGACGCCCCTTGACCAATAGGGCTGTTCGACCGAACCTTGAACGTCAAAGACGCACAACTTCCTGGACCATTCGGGATGTTCTGACGAGTCTTCAAAGCCGACGATCGCTAGGAGATGTTCGCCGCGCTCGTCGCGGTACGAGATGAGTTTCTGGTGAGCACCCGTGACCCCCGGCGACCACTTGTACCGCACCAGATCGCTCAACGAGTGCAGCATGGCCTCGCCCTGTGCCTGCCCAGAGTCGTCGGGACGGAACGCGACGCGATACGGGCGTGCGTTGAGCCAGCGCGTCAGCGCAAACGACCCTCCGGCCGAGCAGGCGAGCATGGCCAGGCAAAGTCCGAGTGTGGCCGCGACGGGATGCCGGCCGAGCGCGCGTGTGACGCGACGGAAGGGCGAAGGCGGGCGCGCGTGCACCGGCTCGCGCCGCAGCCACCGGCGCAGGTCTGCGGCCAGATCAGTGGCCGAGGCGTAGCGATCGCGTGGGTTGCGGGCGACGGCCTTGTGCAGCACGGCGGCCAGGGCCAGCGGGATGGTCGCATCGAGTTCCCGCGGACTGCGCGGCTGTTCAAACGCGATGCGGCGGATCGCCTCGTGCAACGTCGCGTGCAGGTCGAACGGCGGCTGCCCGAGAAGGACCTGGTAGGCCGTCGCGCCCAGCCCATACACGTCGGTGCGGGTCGAGATGGACGCACGCTCGCCGCGCGCCTGCTCGGGTGACATGAACGCCGGGCTGCCGATCGGCGAGCCGTCCGTGGACAAGGTGTCTTTGGGATCTTCGGCCACCAGTGTGGCGATGCCGAAGTCGATCAGGACCGGGTCGCCGTGCGGATCGACCATGATGTTCGACGGCTTGATGTCGCGGTGAATGACGCCGCGCTCATGAACCACCTGGACCGCGTCGGCCACGCGAGCCAGGAGTTCTACGCGCTGACGCCGATCCAGTTGCCGCTCGATGCAATGCGCTTCAAGCGTGAGCCCCTCGACGAGGTCAGTGACGGCGAACAGTCGCCCTTCAATCTCGCCATAGTCGAGGAGTTTGGGCAGGCAAGGCAAATGGAGTTGGCTGAGCAGTTCGAGTTCGCGCCAGGCACGCTGGGAGCCGGCGGTGGAGCCGAGGCGTTGGGCCAGCACTTTGATGGCGACCGGGCGCGCCGAGCCTTCGTGCATGCCGAGATAGACCGCCCCCCCGCCGCCCCGGCCGAGTCGGGACAGCACGGTGTACCCGGGGATGACTGGAAACCCGTTCGCCGCGTCGGCCTTGTCCTCGCCGGCGTCCAGTGCTGCCAAGAGGCGTCGTGCGGCGTCGAGGTCCTTGACGTGGCTCGACTTGTGCTCGCCCGATGCGTCGCTCACCTGGTCGCTCCCAATATGCCGACTCGCTCTATTGGGCATTACGCGAATTTGGCGCTGCGATGGCCCGATCCCTTCGGATTCAGCATACCACCTGGGCTCGTTGTTTGTAATATGGTTGTCAGGAGACTTCCGATGGGTCAGAGTGGCCTCGAGCGCACGGCATCGGTGTTCCACACGACCAGTTGGACGATGATCCAATCGCTGGCCGAGCGCAACGACCCCGGCTACGAGAGTGTCATGCGGGCGCTGACCGAGCGCTACTGGCCCCCGGTGTACGCCACCCTGCGCCGCATGGGACATCGCCCTGAGCAGGCGGCCGAAGAAACGCAGGCGTTCTTCGTGGACGTGGTGCTGGGCCGCTCTCTGTTCAGTCGGGCCGACGCGACGCGCGGGCGCTTTCGCACGTTGATGCACGCGGCCCTGAAGAACTACCTGCTCGATCAGCACCGACGTACCAGGACGCGAGCGGTGGTGCATGGGGTGCGACTGGGCGATCTTGAGGCCGAAGAGCGGTTCCTGGCCGGTGAGCGCGACTCCGACCCGTGCCAGGTGTTCGAGCGCCGGTGGATGCTGGCGCTGCTCGACGAGGCCATCGACCGCTGCGCGCGGTACTTCACATCCGCCGGTTTGAGCGCCCACTGGGAGGGCTTCCGGCGGGCGGTGCTCCTTCCGGCGATGAGCGGGGCCGCGTCACCCGACCGCGCCCAACTGGCCGCCGACCTGGGCTTTGCCTCGGCCCAGCACCTGGCCTCGGCGCTGCAAGTCGTGCGGAAACGCATGAAGATCGTGCTGCGTGAGGTGACCGCCGAGACGGCCGTGTCGCCGGAAGAGCAGGACGACGAGTTCGCGCGGCTGATGACGTTGCGGGCATAACCAGCCGCCTCCACCATCGCGTTGGCCGCCATTCTCTGGCCGCGAACCAGCGACGCCATCAGGGCTGGAAGGTGCGGACCGTTCAAGGCATGTCGGCCAGGATTCTCCAGACTCTGCGGCGGTGGGATATCCGCCCGGCTCGCCCATGCGGCCGCAGAACCCCGCGGGCCAAGATGCTCGCGATCTCGTCCAGCCGCTCGTCGGGCGACATGTCCGCCGGGTCGGCGGGATCTGCTCCGGGGCATGGGCGCAGCGACATCGGGTACTCCTTCCGGAGATGCTCACCCGTCCGTGGTCGGTCGTGGTGAGGAGGGATCGGTCGCCAGCGGCACGCCGCCGCTGGCAACTGGATACCTACGCGATGGAGGGGCCGAGTTGCGTGAACGACGGGCGGATTAGAACCACCAAGGCGGCCCCCAGCGCCAATGCCTCTGTCGCTCATCGAACCAAACTCGATGTTCCTCGTTCGGAAGCAGCAACACCAGCCATGTCGAGTCTGCCGCTTCAGCGGCCTCCGCGACGACGCTGAGAGCCAGACGGAGGTGTCTGTCCTCAGACGAGAACCGGCCGTACGGCGAGAGTCTTTCGATCCACGACACGCTTGCCGACTCAGCCTGCCACTCCTCGCGCTCTTGGATCGCGGCGGCCAAGGCCAACACGTGCGCTCGCAGCGATACTTCCTCCTCTGCGAGTTCGGCTAATTCGCCAATGAGACCGCTCCATCCCTCACCGTCTGCATCCTCGGGCTCCGGGTTGAAGAGCGCCTTTCCCGTAGCCCCTGTGTACATCCACTTCCTGTGCTTCTTCACGCGCGACGGAGCGGCGAAGGCACTGTTCACAAGAACCTGTCGCTTCTCATCGTGGAGGTCCAAGTCGGCGCGCGACCAGAACGCCGGTGAGGCGTATCGCGCCGCAGCCCGATTGCGGACCTTCGTCTGGAGTTGGAGCAGGGCCCGCTGCTGATGCGACGTGATCCCGACTTGGAACAAGGGACCGCCGAGTCGCCCGTGGTACTTGGACCGCGGGCTGTCTTGAAACACGGGCGTCTTGAACTGCAGGAACAGGCTGCAGAAGCGCCGCGGCACTTGGTCATGGAACCGATGCGGAAGCGCCGGCCACCGTGCTGGCGAGAGCGCGGTGCGTCGGGGAATGCGGATGCTCAAGATGCGCCAGATCGCGTGGAACGTGTCCGGATCGGCGGCCGCGTCGATCCCCAGGGAGGCCTCGATCCGCCGCGTCGGTACGAACGGACTGGCCCCACCCTGAGCGGCTCGATGTGAACTGCGGCTTCGTACTGTCTCTCGGCGAACTGGGGTCTGTTCATGCGGATCTGGCTTCGGTCGCAGGTGACGCTCGGTGCATGACACCGGCGACGGATTCGGAACCCGGCCAAAGGCCCCCGAGAGCAACCCTGCTGTTTCCCTGGCGGGGGGCGTCAACCAGAGAGCGCCAGAGTCCGAGAGGGTCGCCGCCGCCCCCGGTCGCGGGGCCAGAGCAACCGTCGGCGTTGCCCTCGGACCCCCAAATTCGGCTTCAAGACCGAGAGCGCGGCCGGTGGGTCTGGCGGCGTGGGCAGGGCCATCGGCGCGGGGGGTGTGGGCGAGCGGTCGAAAGGTGTCCGCTCTCCCCGACTCGGCCAGAGAAGCCCCGCTCGCCCGGAGGCGTCCGGACTGGGGCCGAAGAACCACGCCCGGTCAGGTCCGGCCGATGGGGCCAGGTGCAGGTGACGCGGGGGAATCTGGCGGCCGGTCGAGGTGGTGGTGGCGGCCGAGAGAGCGGGACGGGTTCGCCGCCGGCGTCGGAAACCCAGGCCTGACAGGATGTTCGGCGCGTCGGGCCCGAGGCGGTGGAACCGTGCCTCCCCAGGGTCGGGCATGGCTTTGCGGCGGCGATGGCCGACGCCGCGGCGGCGCCGTCGCGCTGCGGCGCCGCGCCGGAGCGCGCCGGCCAGGCGCGGCAGTGCGCCCTCTTGGCACCGGGGCGTGCCGTCCTGCTGCCGGAGCGAGCCGCCAGGCCCCCGCAGCGCCCCGCTCGGGCGCGGCAGGCGGCGTTCGCGGCGCGGGAGGCGCCCTTGAGAGTCCCGGAGGCCGCTTGCGGGGGGCGGAGGCACGCCCGCAGGTGACCGGACCCCTGGCCGGCGCCCCTGGCGCGGCTCAGGGCGTCCAATCCCCGTCCCGCCGCTGTGAAACTCAAGTTCCCCGCGCGGCCGGACGATGCTGGCGGACGTGACCACGGTGCCCAAGACATTCCTGGGCCGGCTCGAGTTCTTCGAGCGCCGTCTGCCCGCGTGGAGCGCCGATCCGGCCGCCATCGGCCTGACCGCGGGCGAAGTGGCGCAACTGGCGGCGCGCGTCAGCACGGCCAGACAGCGGTATGTCGAACTGGAAGCCATTCGCAGCGCCGCCGAGGCGGCCACGCTGGCGCACAAACTGGCCAACGACGCGATGTACGAGTTCGGCAGCGACCTGGTCCAGACCATCCGCGCCTTCGCCGACCGCAGCGACAACATGGGCGTGTACGCCGCCGCACTGATCCCGCCACCCAAGGATCCCAGTCCGTCCGGCCCGCCGCCGCAGCCGACCGATGTGCGCTTCGAACTGCTGCCCAGCGGCGGCCTGCGCCTGCGATGGAAGGGCAGCGTGGCCCGCCGCGCGTACTTTTGCATCTATCGCCGGATCCCCGGCCAGAGAGACTTCACGCTGCTGGACTCCATCACCAGCAAGAACTACGTCGACACGACCATTCCGCCCGGAACGACCGAACTGACGTATTCCATCCAGGCTCGACGCGACCAGCACTCCGTCGGCACGCCGCCCATGATCGTCACGTTCGGCCGCGGTGGAACCACCGCCGCCGCGCGACGCGCCGCCTGAGGCCCGGACGAGGTGGCGGCGCCCGCGGCAGGCTCGGTCGCGGCGTTTCCTGCAGGCCCGCCGGCGCGTGCCGTTTCAGCCCAGCGCGGCGGCGATGGCGTCGGCGGCCTCGAAGGCGTCGTACAAACTGTTCTCCACCGCGGGCAGGGCCCAGTTGTCCTGGTTGACGAAGTACACGCGATCCTGGAACGGACGCCGGATCGCGTGGGCGATGCCGTTGGCCACGAAGCCCACCTGCGCCACCGGCAGCGCATGCCCGAAGCGCGTGAAGCGAACCTCCTGAACGGCCGAGCGCGGCAGGTCCAGCAGGGCCAGCGTTTCGTTGAGTTGGGCCGCCAGCGCCTGCCCGAAGGCAAGGATGGGATCTCCCATCACCAGATCGAAGCGGGCACTGTCGTAGGCGAGCGGCCAGTAGAGCGTCAGGACGTGCGGCGGCGCGGGCAGGCCGTTGCGACGGCTGGCATAACTTCCGTTGAGCACGTCGGTGTAGCGCCAGAAGTTGGTCGCCTGCCCGGAGTCCATCGGGAATGACTGGGGGTGGCCGAGAAGGAAGATGTCATAGAAGTCGCGCGGGACCGGGCGGTCGAGAAAGACGTTGGCCACCACATAGGCGCGGCGATGCAGGTTCATGGCGTTGTACCGGGTCGCGTCGATCCGTTCGAGGTCGTGGATGACGTGGCGGCAGACATGCTTGGGACAGGCCATCACCACGCGCTGGGCGATCATGGAGCCGAAGCGCCCTTCCGGCGTGCGCCAGGTGACCTGCACGGTGCGGTCGGGCAGGACGCGCACGTCGACGACGCGCCAAGCGGCCCGCAGGTGCGGCGCATGTCCGGGGTCGGTCGAATCGAGCCGGGAGATGCGCTGCCACAGCGCATCGGCCATCCACGCATTGCCGCCGGGAAAGACCCAGCGCCCGAACTCCTCGGCCGCCAGGAAGTTCCACCCCAGCAGCGCCGAGATTTCTTCCCAGCCGGCTCCGAAGGAGGAGTAGCAATAGGCCTGCACCGCGGCGGCCAGCGGGGCGGGAATCGGCAGCGCGACCTCCTGCTCGATGTGCTGCCGCAGGCTGAGCCGGTCCAGGTCGCGCATCCAGGCCTCGGGGAACGGCACGTCGGGGTAGTTGTCGGCCATGCGCAGAACCAGTTGGCGGTAGGCCTCGAACGCGGGCACATCCTCGGGCGGCACGCCCATGCCCGACCACACGTCGTCGAGGATGAGGCCGTCCATCTCCACGGGAGCGGCCGCGATGTCAGGGCGCACCACATGGTGCAGTCCGAGTTCGCGATAGAAGTGGTCAAGCGCGCTGCCGGGGTCGGGGGTGATGACGTACGCGCTGCCGAGCGGGTATTCGGCGCCGTTGATGACGCCGCCCTGCGCGTTGCCCCCGAAGATGGAATGCAGTTCAAAGACGACGGGGTTGTAGCGTCGCAGCAGATGGGCGCTGGCCAGGCCGGAAATCCCGCCGCCCACAATGGCGACCGGCACGAACTCGTCGGGCTCGGGCGGCACGCCGCCGGGAAAGTTGTTCTCGGCGCTGTGAAAGGGGATGTTCAGACCATCGTTGAAGTCGTCGCCCTCAAACCAGTTCTTGAAGCGCAGCCCGTCGATGATGCGGGGATTCGGGTCCGGTTGCCGAGCGGCCAGCGGTCGGCTCGACTTGTCAGGAATCCCCGACAGGCGCGACATCGGAGGAGAAGCCCGCGCGATCGTGCGGGTCAGCGCGGAATCGGCGGCTGCGTACGCAAAGAGCCCCAGTCCGGCCTTGAGCGCCTGGCGTCTTGAATGCATGATCACCTCACGAATCCGGACCTTGGACAAGAGGCCCATTGTGGCGATGGTGCTGCGAGTGTCAACCCCGTTTTCAGGCGGCGTCGACCTGAGGATGATCCATCGCCGGGATTCCGGCCGTGAGGCAGCAGTGACCCGGCCTGCTATCTTTCCGCATCAGCACGCGGGAGGGGCCTGGTGGGGCACACGGCACGCAGGGTGGTGATTCGAACTTCGTCCGTTGCCAGATCGGTCGGGGCGGTCGCCGCGCTGGTTCTCGTCGCCGTCATCGGCGCGCGCAGTGCGCCCGGTCCGGGCGACCCGGGCCGCGTCGACCGCGCCGCGCTGCCGGGGGAGTGGGACCGCAGCCCGGTGCAGACTCCGGCGCAGGCCCTGGCCGGCTTTGACCTGGCGCCGGGCTTTGAAGTCTCGCTCTTCGCCTGCGAGCCGATGATCGAGGACCCGGTGGCGATGGCCTTCGACGAGGACGGGCGCCTGTGGGTCGTCGAGATGCAGAGTTACATGCCCAACATCGAGGGCGACGGCGAACTGGCGCCGGCCAGCCGGGTGGTCGTGCTCGAAGACACGGACGGGGACGGGCGGGCCGACAAGAGCAGGGTTTTCCTCGACGGGCTGGTGCTGCCGCGCGCGGTCCTGCCGTGCTTCGGAGGGGCGTTGGTCATCGAGCCGCCCAATCTGCTGTTCTGCCGCGACACGAATGGCGACGGCCGCGCTGACGAGAGGAAAGTCCTCCTCACCGGTTTCGACGGGCACGAGAACCCCGAGCACGCGGGCAACGCGCTGCGGTGGGGTCTGGACAACTGGATTCACCTCTCGCAGTTTGAAATCGACATCAGGTTCGACGGGCAAAAGGCCGTGACGCGACCCGTGCCGCGCGTCGGGCAGTGGGGGATGACCTTCGACGACCAGGGGCGCGCCTACTACACGCCCAACTCCGACTCGCTCTACATGGACTACGTGCCCAAGCACTACCGCGCCCGCAACGACCCGCAGGGCGGGCTGCGCGGCATCTACACCCGCGTCGGGCGCGATGTGACGGTGTTTTCCGCCCGCCCCAACACCGGAGTCAACCGTGGCTATCGCCCCGAGCAATTGCTGTCCGACAAGCGGCTGGCGACGCTGACCTCGGCCTGCGGGCCGGCGATGTACCACGCCGACCTGTTCGGGCCCGCGTTTTCCGGCAACGTATTCCTCTGCGAGCCCGCAGCCAACATCATCAAGCGCATCGTGCCGCGCGAGCAGAACGGGCTGCCGTTCTGGGTGAATGCGTATAGCGACGACGAGTTCCTGACCTCGACCGACGAACGCTTCCGCCCGACCGACGCGCAGATCGCTCCGGACGGCTCGCTGTTTATCTGCGACATGTACCGCGGCATCATCCAGCACCGGACTTATCTGACCGAGTACCTGGCCGGGGAGATCCGCGCCCGCGACCTGGAAAAGCCGCTGGGGCTGGGGCGGATCTACCGTATCGCGCCGGCCGGCACGCCGGCGATGCAGGTTCGCCGCCTGAGCCAGGCGAGCAACGCCGAATTGGTCGCGCTGCTTGCCAGCGACAACCAGCAGCAGCGATTGACCGCCCAGCGTCTGCTGGTCGAGCGAAGGGCGACCGATGCCGCCGATGCCCTGCGTGACATGCTCGCGCACGGTGACCATCCGCTGGCCCGGATGCACGCGATGCGCACCCTCGAGGGCATCGGGCGGATCACGCTGCGCGAAGTCCTGCTGGCGCTGGGCGACGCCGATCCGCGCGTCGTCGCCCACGCCTGCCAGGTCGCCGAGGCGATGGACCCGTTCGAGGTGCTCGATGCCCTCGTGCTGGCAGCGCAGCGCCCCGAGCGACTCCTGCGCGTGCAGGCGGCGCTGTCGCTGGGCGCCCTTCAGACCGAGGCCTCGCGCGAGGCACTGGTCGCGCTGGCCCGCCGATACGCGGGGGATGAGTACATGCGGTCGGCCATCGTGAACAGCCTGGCTGGGCACGAAGTCGGCGCCGTCGCCATGCTGCTGGTCGATGAGATGTGGCCCGCCGACGCGGCCGATCGGGCCATGATGGCCGAACTGATCGACACGGCGTTGCGATCAGGCAACGCCGTGAGCGTCTTCGACCTGTTCGTGCGCCTGGCGTCAGCCTCACACGCCCGTGCCGAGGCGATTCTCGCGCGCGTCGCGGCGGCCCAGAAACTCGCCGAGGCGCGCCCGCGCACGCTGACGCTTTCACGCGAGCCGCGTGGCTGGACCGAACTGGTGCTGGCCGGTTTGGGGCACCTTTCCGAGCAGGCCGCACGCAGCGATCGCCATCTTGCCTGGCCCGGGCGCCCCGAGCCCGAGAAGGCCGCGCTCACCTCCAGCCAGCGCCTCCTGCTGGCCCGCGGCGCGCAGGTCTACGTCTACTGCCAGGGCTGCCATGGCTCGAACGGCGAGGGCATGGGCTCGCAGTATCCTCCTCTGGCCGACTCGCCCCGGGTCCTGGGGCCGCCCGAGCACCTGGCCCGCGTCCTGCTCCACGGGCTCGAGGGCCCCATCGAGCGCCACGGCGTTGTTTACAATGACTCCATGCCGCCCGCGCCGCTGGCCGACGATCGCGAGTTTGCCGCGGTCATGTCGTTCATCCGCGCCAACTTCGGGAACAGCGCCGATCCCGTGTCGCCCGAACTGGTTGCAAGAGTGCGCGCCGAGACGCGCGGCCGCACACGCCCGTGGAAGCCCGACGAACTCGATTCTCTTCCACCCGAGGTTCAGCCATGAAGCAGATTGCCTGCATCGCCGCCCTGTGTGCGTGTCTCGTTTCGCCCGCATTTGCCCAGCAGACGGTGCATGAGCACCAGTCTCCGCCCGGTGTCGAAGCGGCCAAGGCACGCGCCGCGGCGCCGCCCGAAGCCATCGTCCTCTTCGACGGCTCGTCCCTCGGCGCGTGGCAGACGGCCGAGGGCAAGTCCGCGCCGTGGACGCTCCATGAACGCGACATGGTTATCAAGCCCGGCACCGGCTCGATTCAGACGCGACAGGCTTTCGGCCCCATGCACCTGCACATCGAGTTCTGCATCCCGCCTTCGCCCGAGGAGGTGAGCGGTCAGGCCAGGGGCAACAGCGGCGTGTATCTGGCGGGGCTCTACGAGATTCAGATCCTCGACGCGTTCGACGCGGCGCCGGCCAGCAACTTGGCGGGCGGCATCTACGGGATCCAAGCCCCGCTCGTCAACGCTGCGCGCCGGGCCGGCGAGTGGCAGACCTATGACATCGACTTCGCCCCGCCGCGCTTTGATCACCGAGGAAACAAGACCGCCGAAGCGATGACCACCGTCATCTTCAACGGCGTGGTCATCCACGAGCGCGTCGCCATCCCAGGGCCCACCGGTGGCGGACTTTCCAGCACCGAGGCCGCCACCGGGCCGATCATGCTCCAGGACCATGGCGACGCCATCCGCTTCCGCAACATCTGGGTAGTCGAAAAAGCCCACGCTCTGTCGAAGGACACGCCGCCGCTCTTCCGCCCCATCTTCAACGGGCAGACGCTCGATGGCTGGGTGCAGCGCGGCGGCAGGGCCGACTACCGCGTCGAAGACGGCGCGATCGTCGGCGAAACCCGTCCCAACCAGCCCAACACCTTCCTGTGCACCGAGCGCGAGTATGCCGACTTTGAACTCGATCTCGAGTTCAAGATTGACGACGCCCTGAACTCGGGCGTGCAGATCCGCTCACACTCCAGGCCCGATTACCGCGACGGCGCCGTCCACGGCTACCAGGTCGAGATCGACCCCTCCAACCGCGCGTACACCTGCGGCATCTATGAGGAACAGGGTCGCGGGTGGCTCGACAACCTCGACGACAACGTCGCCGCCCGCACCGCCTACCGCAACGGCCAGTGGAACCGCATGCGGGTGGTTGCGCACGGCCATCACATCCGCACCTGGATCAACGGCGTCCCGGCCGCTGACCTGATCGATGACAACGCCGCCTCCGGCTTCATCGGGCTGCAGGTCCACGGCGTGGGCGACCGGGCCGATCCCTTGCAGGTCCGCTGGCGCCACATCATGCTGCGAGAACTCAACACTCCCTGAGCCGAGAGGAAGCAAACCGGGGAGCGGCCGCCCGCTCCCCGGCTGACTGGCCGCGCGCCGTGTCATTCAGGGACACCCGCTCGCGTACATCATCAGGAAGGCCTGCACGTCGAAGAAGTCGAAGATGCCGTCGCCGTTGAGGTCGACCAGCGGGCTGCCCGTGGCCGCGAGATTCAGAAATGCCATCACGTCGAAGAAATCCAGCCAGCAGTAGGGGGGGGCAAAGTCAATCGGGCAGTCGCACGCCCATCTCGCCACCCGATCGGCGCTCACCGGCCCGGCCGTGGTGAACCACCCGCCCGCATACAGCGCCGGCCGCCCGGAAAGCCCCGACGAGCACAGACCTTCGATGATGTCGTTGGTGCCCGTATCCAGCGCGCTCCATGCGGTGCCGTTCCACCGCGCGATGTTGTTTACGCTCACACCTCCGGCCGTGGAGAAGTCACCGCCGGCATAAAGCGCCGTTCCCGCCGGGGAGCCGTCATCAAACGCGAGCAGCGCTCGCACCCCCGGTGCAAACGTGCCCGGCGCCACGCCCGAACCGAGCGACGAGAACGCGGTTCCGTTCCACCGGGCGATGCTTGCTGCCGGACTGCCGCCTGCCGTCGTGAAGTGCCCGCCGAGATAGAGCGCGTTCCCTGTTCCATCGTTGTGCACCGCCAGCGCGCGCACCACCCCGTTGGTCCCCACGCCCACGGGTGACCATGTGGACCCGTTCCACCTGGCCAGGTAGTTCGCCGGCGTTCCCCCGGCCATGGTGAACATGCCGCCCGCGTACAACGAACCGTTGAACGCGCACAGCGCCCAGATCTCGACGTTGGTTCCGCTTCCCAGCGCCGACCACGAGGTTCCATTCCACTTGGCGATCGTCGTGGCCGCCGAGCCGCCCGCGTTGTTGAACCGCCCGCCGGCATACAACGCATCGCCCGAGCCATCATTGAACACGGTCAGCGCAAACACCCGAGGCGTGGTGCCGCCGCCGATGCCCGAGCCCAACGGGCTCCACGCGCTCCCGTTCCACCTGGCGACGCGATTGGCCGTCGCGCCGCCCGCGACAGTAAATGCCCCGCCGGCGTACAGCGCATCGCCCGAGCCGTCGTCATACACCGTCAGCGCCAAGACGCGCCCGTTCAGCCCGCTGCCCAAACTCGACCAGTTGCTGCCGTCCCACTTGCCGACGTAGTTGGCCGGCATGAAGTTGCTGAAGTTGGAGAATGCGCCGCCCGCGTACAGCGCCGGCCCGGTGCCGTCGTCAAACTCCGCCAGCGCGTACACCTCCGTCGGCATGCCGACGCCCACGGGCGACCAGTCGGGCGAGTAGGCCTGCCCAATCGCCTGCCCGGCGGTGCAGGTCAGCAACAACGATCCAATCGTCCTCATCATGGCATGGCCCCCGAAAGGCGGGATCGGCTCCCGCGGGCCGAGGGAAGCCCGGAACGACACCCTCGCTCCCGCTCTGCACGGGGGAGACGAATCTCTCCGCATGGCGGCGCGGTTTGTGCGCCGCGCATACGAAAGGCGAGCCTACATACGCTCCACGGTCGGCAGACCGAGTGTTTGCAGCCCGTCGGCCAGCACGCGCCCGGTCAGTTCCACCAGTCGCAGGCGCGACGCCCGCACAGGCTCGCTCTCGGCCTTGAGCACGTGACACCGATCGTAGAAGGTGCTGTACGCCGCGCACACCTCGTAGAGATACCCGCAAAGTCGATGCGGCTCCAACGCTTCGGCCGCGCTGCGCACCGTCTTCGGATAGCGCAGCAACTCGAGTGCCAGGGCCTTCTCTTCCGGCTGCTCGATCGAAATCGCCGCGTGCGGGTCGAAGGGAATTCCCTCCGCCTCGGCCTTGCGGAAGAGACTGCGAATGCGCACCAGCGCATAGAGCAGGTACGGCCCGGTGTTGCCCTCGAAGGCCAGCATGCGGTCAAAGTTGAACACGTAGTCCTTCACGCGGTCGTTGGACAGGTCCGCATACTTGATCGCCGCGATTCCCACGGCCTCGGCGATCTCCTGCCGCTCGGCATCGCTCAAGTCGATCGAGCGCTGCTCGACCTCTGCCCGGGCCCGCGACACCGCCTCGTCGAGCAGATCGGCCAGTTTCACGCTCTCGCCCGAGCGCGTCTTGAAAGGCCGGCCGTCTTCGCCCAGGATTGTTCCGAAGGCCGCGTGCTTCAGGTGCGAAGGCTCCGTGGCTCCCAACTTGGTTGCATATCCCGCCCGCGTGGCTGCCCCAAACACCTGCTTGAAGTGCAAACTCTGCCGCGCGTCCACGCAATAGACCACCAGGTCGGCGCCGATCTGCTGCACGCGGCGCCGGATCGCCGCCAGGTCCGTGGTGGCATAGAGAAACCCGCCATCGCTCTTGCGGACCAGGCAGGGCTCCTCGATCCCCTCCACGCGCACCACCAGAGCCCCGTCCGATTCTTCGGCCACTCCGCGCGCCGCCAGGTCTGCCACCACGCCGGCCAGTTCTTCTGCGTAGGTCGACTCCCCGGCCGAGTGCTCATCCGTGATCAGGGTGTGCAGGCGCGCGCACATCCGCAGACACTCGCGCATCGTCACGTCGTAGATGCGCTGCCACACCGCCCGAACCTTCGCATCGCCGGACTGCAACGCCACCAGCACACGCTTGGCGTGCGCCAGGTGCTCGTCGGCCTCGGCGTCGATCTCCGACAGTTCGGCTTCGATCTTCGCGTTGCTCCCAAAGCGCCGTACAAACGCCAGCGCCCGCTGCTCGCCCGCGCACTCGGCCTGCGCCAACTTGTACAGCCGATTCAGATCGTCCAGGTCCAGCCGCGCCGGCAGTTCCCCCCTTGCTTCCAGGTCCAGCAACTTGGCCGTGACCATCGCGATCGGCAGCCCCCAGTCGCCGACATGGCTCTGCCGCACGACCCTGTGCCCCAGCCGCTCGTACAGCCGCGCGATCGTGTCCCCGATGATCGTCGCGCGCAGGTGCCCGACATGCATCTGCTTGGCCAGGTTGACTCCGCACAGGTCGACCACCACCGTCATCGGGTGCTCGGCGGCGGGGAGCCCGACCTCGGTGTGGTCCAGCCCGTCCAGCAGAGTGGCCAGCGCCTTCGGCTGCAGCCGCACGTTGATGAACCCCGGCCCGGCGATGGACCGCTCGGTCAGCGGCTCGGCGATGTCCGACACGTCGATCTGCGCCACGATGGCCCTGGCCACCTCGCGCGGATTCGCCCCCACGCGCTTGCCCAGCGGCATGGCCGCGTTGGATTGAAAATCTCCGAACTGCGCCTGGCGGGACGCCGAGATCAGCGGATCAGCGTCCATCCCGACCTGCGGATAGGCGCGGGCGATGCCCTCGCGAAACCGGGCGCCGAGGATTTCGATGGGGTCGAAGGTCTGCATGGCCCGGCACTGTAGCACCGACACGCCGCCGCTCCGCGTCTACCCTTCGCCAACGCCATGGACCGCGCCATCACCATTCACATTGCCCCGGCCGACGACGAACCCGGAGTCATCGAACTGCGCGTCCAGCCCGACGGCTCGATCCGCGCCGGCTCGGCCGATCTGGAGCCCGACGCCGACCCGCGCGTCATCCAGGGCTGGTCCGTGCGCGTCGCGCGCGGCGCCGACCCGCTGACCTGGTCCGGACCGGAACTGCTCATCTTCGCCGCCTCCAGGTCCGGCGAGCGCCTGCGCTGTCCGCTGCCCACCGACGACGGCCGGGTTGTGGTCCTCGGCCGCAGCCGCCGCGCCTGTGATGTGGTCGTCCCCGATGAGCATGTTTCGCGTGTGCACCTCAAGATCACCGCCGTTGCCGGCGGGCACACCGTCGAAGACTGCCAGAGCCGCTGGGGCACGCAGGTCAACGGGCGCAGACTCGATGCTCGCCACGTCCTCGTCCACGCCGATGAAATCCGCATCGGCGCCTCCACCATCCGCTACGTGACGCGCTGGGATGAGGCCGCCTTCCGCCCGGTTGGGCCGGGCCTTCCAGCCACCGGCGAACAGACCCTCGGCGCCGAGACGCTTGCCTCGGCACCCGAGTTCGGCTTCGAGCACGTCGAACGTCCGCGCCCGCGGACGCCTGACCACGGTTCCGTCCAGCGCCATGCCGTCCCGCCGCTGTGGATCGGCATCGGCATCGGCATCACCATGGCGCTGGTCGCAATGGTGATCTACTCGCTCGTGCTGTGGCTCTGGCCCGAAGGGTGAATTCGGGGCGTTCCTGCGCTCGTCCGGCGAACGGATGCGCGGCCGGTCTCCCTTGCGCGCGCACAAGAAGAGAGCCTCCCGCCGCGGCGGAAGGCTCTGTGTCGATTCGACTTGGCCTGTTCAATATCGGTAATGGGAGGGCTTGTAGGGCCCTTCGACCGGCACCCCGATGTACTCGGCCTGCTCGGGGCGCAACCTGGTCAACTTCACGCCCAGTTTGCCCAGGTGCAGGCGTGCCACCTCTTCATCCAGGTGCTTGGGCAGCATGTACACCTTGTTCTGATACTCCGAGTTCTTCGTGTGCAACTCGATCTGCGCCATCACCTGGTTGGTGAAACTGGCGCTCATCACGAAACTCGGGTGCCCCGTCGCGCAGCCCAGGTTCAGAAGCCGTCCCTCGGCCAACACCAGGATGCTCCGCCCCGTGCTCCGGAAGCGGAACTCGTCAAACTGCGGCTTGATGTTGATCCGTTCCACGTCCCGGTCCTTCGTCAGTTTCTCCATCTGGATCTCGTTGTCGAAGTGCCCGATGTTGCCGACGATGGCCTTGTCCTTCATCCGCTTCATGTGTTCGAGCGTGATGATGTCGCGATTGCCGGTGGTGGTGATGAAGATGTCCGCCGTCTCCACCACGTCTTCGAGCACCGTCACCTGGTAGCCTTCCATCGCCGCCTGCAGCGCGCAGATCGGGTCGATCTCGGTGACGATCACGCGGCAGCCCTGGCCCCGCAGCGCCTGGCAGCAGCCCTTGCCCACGTCGCCGTACCCGCACACCACCGCCACCTTGGCGCTCAGCATCACGTCGCTGGCGCGGTTCAACCCGTCGATCAGGCTGTGACGGCACCCGTAGATGTTGTCAAACTTGCTTTTGGTCACGCTGTCGTTCACGTTGATCGCGGGGAACGGGAGCAGCCCCTTTCTTGCATACTCGTACAGCCGGTGCACGCCCGTTGTCGTCTCCTCGGAGACCCCGCGGATCTGGGAGGCCATGCGGGCCCAGCACCCCGGGTGCTCTTTCTCCTGTTCCTTCAATTGCCGGAGAAACGCCCCGAACTCCTCCGGATGCTCGTGCGGGTTGAACGGCGGAATCGAGCCGGCCGTTTCGTACTCCAGCCCCTTGAGGACCATCATCGTCGCGTCGCCGCCGTCGTCGAGGATCAGGTTTGGCCCCTGCCCGTCGGGCCAGTTGAGGATCTGCCGCGTGCACCACCAGTATTCGTCCAGCGTCTCGCCCTTCCACGCGAACACCGGCGTGCCCTTCGGGTTCTCCGGCGTCCCGTCCCTGCCGATCACCACCGCCGCAGCCGCCGAGTCCTGCGTGCTGAAGATGTTGCACGACGCCCAGCGCACCGCGGCGCCCAGTTCGACCAGCGTCTCGATCAGCACGGCTGTCTGCACCGTCATGTGCAGCGAGCCGGCGATCCTGGCGCCGTTCAGCGGCTTGCTGCCCGCGTAGCGCTCACGCAACGCCATCAGCCCCGGCATTTCGTGCTCGGCCAGCCGGATCTCCTTGCGCCCCAGTTCACCGGCCGCGAGGTCGCGTACCTGAAACTCCAGCCCGCTGGTCTTGTTCTTGCCGCCGCTCCTGGTCGCCATCGCCGTCATCGTGATCTCCGTTTCCATATTCACCAAAGAGCCCCGACCGCCAGAGAGGGGCCTCGTGTTCGCCTCGTGCCAGCAGCCCCCGTCCTGGGAGGCTGCTGCTCTTTCTCTCTCCCCTCACTCCTACTTCCACGCGCTGATCGCAAACAACCCCGGCCCCCTGGCCGATCCACCGCACGCCAGCGCGCGCACCAGTGTTGACCCGAACCCCGCCGCGAGCAGCAGAGAAGAAACCTCGGCCGGGTCGAATCCCAGGTGCCGGTGCCCCATCTGCAGGCGATACTCGGCGCGCTCGTGCGCGTACATGTCGATCACCAGCGCCACCCCGCCCCCGCGATCGCTCCGCAGCACGCGGCTCAACTCGGCGCACGCCGCCTCGACATCGTCCACGTGGTGCAGCACCAGCGCGCACACCGCCGCGTCCACGCTTCCAGTTTCGATCGGCAGTGCCTCGACGGCCCCCTGCTCGAACGTGACGTTGTCGGCCCCCGCCAGCCGCTGCCGCGCCGCCTCGAGCATCGGGCCCGACTGGTCCACCGCGATCACCCGCTCGACGACCGGCGCCAGCAGGCTGGCCACGTTCCCCGTCCCGCACCCCACGTCGGCCACGACCCAGTTCGGGCGGATGAGCGAGAGCAGCGCTTCGCTGGTGAACCGGTCGCCGAACAGGTCATGCCGCACCGCGTCCCATTCGCCCGCCACCCGCCCGAAAAACGTCAGACTGTCGGTCTGGCGCTCGGCCAGCACCTCGGCCAGGCGCCGTGCGTCGGCCGCCACCTCGCCGCGACCGTCCACCTGCTCCCGAAGCAGTTTCCAGAGCGCCCGGTCCGACTCGGCCAGATCGTCCAGTGACAGGCGGTGGTAGGTGGCCGTCCGCTCGGTCCTGCTCCGCACCCACCCCGCTCCGGCCAGCAACTTCAAGTGCCGACTCACCGTGCTCTGAGGCGCCTGCAACACGCGGGATAGTTCCCCAACTGACAACTCCTCCCGCTCCAGGACGCACAGGGCACGAAAGCGGGCCGGCTCGCTCAGCATGGCGATGCGCTCGATGATGGGGCTGAGGGCGGCTCCGGGCTTCACGGGCAGAGTATACTCAGCCCAACCAGACCATTCATCCGTTGATCCGGATGAATGGGCGGAGGAACCCCTCTGACTGCATTCTTCAGGAGCGCGCTCAGTCCGACCCGGACGGCCCGCCCCGTCCGCCCTCTCCCCCGCGTCCGCGGAATCGCCCCGGGCCCCGCGGCTCAGGCTCAGGCTCGGGGTGCGGCCAGGCGTTGTTCGAGCGGTCCGCATCCGGCAGGATGTGGTCGGGGTCGATGACGACCCTGGTGACGGATCGTCCCTGCGGGTCAAACCCGGCGGTCCACTCGTTCGTGGCTGCCCATATCTGCACCGGCAGGTCGATCGTCCGCGTCGAGTCGTCGTCCAAAGTCACGCGCAGGCGGACGGGCATCACCATTTCCGAGCGGTTGGCCAGATCGATGTACACCCAGGCCTGCTCGCCCTCGGCCCGCTCGTCGGCATCGGTCACCTGCTCGACGCCTGCGATGGCCTGATCCAGCGTGCCTGTGCCGTAGAACCACCCGCGCCAGAACCACGACAGGTCCATGCCCGCGACGTCCTCCATGGTGCGGAAGAAGTCGCTCGGCTGCGGGCTCTTGAAGGCCCAGCGAGCGATGTATTCCCTGAACGCGCGGTCGAAGCGTTCATGACCGAGCACGAACTCGCGGAGCAGGAACAACCCGTTGGCCGTCTTGCTGTAGGCCAGGGGCCCCAGCAGGCCGGGGCGCATGGAGTCGGGATAGGTCATGATCGGCTGCTGGTTGGCGCGCGGCACGCCGCGCCCGACACGGGCCGACTCGCGATCGGGCTGGCCGCCCGGCTCGCGGTAGTCGGCGCCGGCATACATGTTGATGAAACTGTTGAAGCCCTCGTCCATCCAAGCGTGGCGGCGTTCATCAGTGTTCACCATCATCGGGAACCATGTGTGCCCGAACTCGTGGTTGGTCACGCCGTAGAGCCCGCGTTCGCTGCGTCGCCCGCCGCAGAAGACGAAACCGGGATACTCCATCCCGCCGACGGTCCCGTTCACGTTCGTCGCCGTCGGATACGGATAGGGGTGCCACAGGATCGAGTTGAAGCCGATGGAGTGCCGGGCCATTTGCACGGCCTTGCTCCACACCTCGACTGCTTCCTTTGGATAGGCCGCCTGCACCAGCACGCGACCATTGGGCGCGTATCGGGAGCCTTTGACGTCCAGACCGGCGGCGTCGTAGATGAACGCATCGCTCGAGGCCCACGCGAAGGTGCGCATGCCCTGTGACCGGAAGCGCCATGTCAGCGGACCCTGCCCGGGCGGACGGCTCGACGGGTCGCCGACTTCTTCGGCCGAGCGGATGACGATGGTTTCATCGCTGGCCAGCGCCTCGCGCAGACGGCTGTGCTGCTCATCGGTCAGCACCTGCTCGGGGTTCTGCAACTGCCCCGACGCGACGACGATGTGCGAGCGCGGGACGGTGATGGCCACCTCGTAGTCGCCGAAGTTGGTGTAGAACTCCCCCTGCCCCAGGTAGCCCATCGTGTTCCAGCCGTTCACGTCGTCGTAGCATGCGACGGCGGGGAACCACTGCGCGATCTCGAAGATGGTGCCCTGCTCGACTTCTTCCACGGCCGTGCGATCGGCGCCCATCTGCGGCACCGTGTACGACCAGGCGATCTCGAATCGAAACCTCTGGCCCGGTTCGATCGGCTGGGGAAGGTCGATGCGCCCCATCGTGTCGTAGACGTGCATCGG
The DNA here is from genome assembly GCA_023382935.1 of Phycisphaerales bacterium. Lineage (GTDB taxonomy): Bacteria > Planctomycetota > Phycisphaerae > Phycisphaerales > UBA1924 > J022. The sequence continues at coordinate 46,205 of JAHDXL010000011.1, read as the reverse complement.
CAGGTCGGCGCCGCCGGCGCGCACGAAGGCGATGTCGAAGCCCCCGTGCGTGCCCTTGCGGAAGCCGAAGCGGGACTCTGGCTCCGTGGTCAGGGCGCCGATGCTGTCCGGCTTGAAGAGGTTCTGTTCCAGGTGCATCCACAGGTACGTGAGCCGGTGGGGCGAGTTGTTGTGGTACGTGATGGCGGCCGTGGCGCTGATCGACCTGGCCTGGGCGTCCAGCGTCGCGTCGATGCGGTAATCGACCTGTTGCTGCCAGTAGTCCGGCCCGGGGGCGCCCGAGGCCAGCCTGCGTTCATTCGGGGTGGGCCAGTCCAGTGGGGCAAAGATGTGCGTCCCGCGCAGGCCGAAGGGGTCGCGGTAGCCGGCTGGCGAGGTGGGCCCCGCCAGTGCCGGGCGCTCGCGTCGGCGGACCGGCTCACCCGATTCCCGCGGATCGCCGGCCTCTCCCGGACCGGCGGCGTCCTGGCCGCTGGCCGGTGGGGCCGACTCGACCACCCGGCCGGGCTCGCTTGCCGGCGGCGTCGGCGGCGGATCCGGGGCGGCCTGCTGCGCGTGGGTCCAGGTCACCGCCAGCCCCGCGCCCGCCAGCGCCCACCAGCCTGCCATGTGCATCAGTCCCGTCCTTTCCCGGAAATGGAGGAAGGACGGAGCATAACCAAAGGCCCCGCCGCACGCACGCGAATCTTGTCCCCACAGCCTTTCCGATGGTCAGTCCAGGCGGGAGGGATCCAGCGCCGCCGACGGGCCGGGCACCTGGCCCAGCGCGCGCAGGCGGTCGCGGGCCTCGGTGTCCATCACGTCGAAGAACAGCACGGCCCGCCAGCGCGGGACGGCCAGTTCATCCTTGTGCATCTGCTCGTAGAACCGGCCCAGGTGCCGGTGCGGCTCGGGCGAGGTGGTGCCGTCGAGTTTGGCGGCGATGAGCAGGGCCCGCTCGGCGTCGTCGGGCACGCCCGCCTGCATGGCCAGGTCGGCCAGGGCGAAGTAGCCCTCGGCCGTGGGGCGCTGGTCGAGATAGGCGCGGAAGAAGTCCAGTCCGTCGCCCCCGCGTCCGCCGGCGATCATCGCCGAGGCCAGTCCCTTGGCGTTCTTCACGTCGTTGGGGTTGACGTCATAGACGGCGCGGAAGTGCGACTCGGCCTCGGTGGGGCGGTGCAACTGCATGAGCGTTTCGGCCAGTCGAAACCGCACGTCGGTCGATCCGGGCTTGCGCTCGATGTATTCCTGGTAGTCGCTCAGCGCCACCGTGAACTTGCCGGCCGCGTAGGCCTCGTTGGCGTCGGCCCGCACCATGTCCAGCGAGCGTGCGTACTTCGAGCACCCGCCCAGCAGCGCCAGCGATCCGACCAGCGCCGCCATGCCCATCCGCCATCGACCATCCATGGGAGATCCTCCGTCATCCAGTCGCACATGGTACACCGCGCCCGCGCACGCTGCCGGTGCATCACCGCGGAGAGCCGATCGACCCCGCCGGCGCGGCCGGTACACTTGCCCATGCTGCGCTTCGTCGTCCTCCGGCACACCGCGCCCGACGGGGCCTGGCACTTTGACTGGATGATCGAGACGCGCCCTTCGGCCGGGCCGGATGATCGCACGCTGCTGACCTTTCGCACCGCCGTCCTTCCCACCGAGGCGCCCGCCTTCGAGGCCGAGCGCATCGGCGATCATCGCGCGCGCTATCTCGACTTCCAGGGCGACCTGGGCGGCCTCCGCGGGCACGTCGAGCGCATCGCGGCCGGGCGGGCCGACCTGCGCCGGCGCGGCGGCGGCCTGGTGATCCGCTGCCTCACCGACGGCGGGCAGGTGGATCTGGCAGGCGTCTCGACCGACGGGGTTCACTTCCACTTCTCCCGGCCCACGCCGCACCGGCAGGAGCCCCGCGGGCGCGGGCGGCGGCGCTGCGGTTGACTTGCGGCCTGCGCGGCCGCGTGCTAGTCTGGGCCGATCGCATCACGCCGCCGGGCCGGATCTGCGCCCGGCGGGATCATGCCAGCCGGAAAGGAGCCTGCCATGCCCGGGCTGTGGTACGACACGGGAGATCCGATCGGTGGCGGCGGCGCGCCCGGACAGCCTCGCCCGATGATCCGGCACACCTCCGGCCCTCCGCTGGGCAGCCCCGTGGCCAAGCCCGACGAGCACGCCGACGAGGGGCCCGACCAGCCGCCCGAGCCGACCGGCACCGGCGGCGGCGGCTCGAAGATCCGCACCTTTGCCCAGGCGCTGGGCGCCGCCAACACCGACGTGTGCACCCGCCAGCCCAACAAGACCGGCGCCGGCGCCATCCACGTCAAGAGTTTCCACTGCAAACTCACCGGCGATTCGCTGTCGTTCCTCGATCAGCAGATCAACGAGTGGCTGGACGCCAACCCGAATTATGAGGTCAAACTCGTGACCACGACGGTGGGGGAGTGGACGGGCAAACTCAAGGAGCCCAATCTCATCATCAACGTGTGGGTGTAAGGTCGGCCGGCCGGCCCGCAGCGCCGCCGCGGGAGTTGGATCGGGCCATCGGGCATCGGCCCACGGTGCACGGGAAGAAACCAAACGAGGGGCGGCACGGCGCCGCCCCCCCTCGATGTGCTCATCCCCGACGCCTCCCGGGGCGCTGCCTGGTCCGCGTGGCCTGCTTCAGGCCGCCAGGCCCAGGCTGGTCACGGTGGTCGAGCCGTCGGCGCCGGGGGCAAACTGCAGCGCGATGGGCGGCGCGTTGACCTGGTGCTGCTCGCGGAAGGCGGCGATGTAGTAGTCGGCGCCGGTGGCGCCGGCGGGCAGTCCGGTGTCGTCGAAGAACCGGTCCTTGGTGATTTGCAGGAAGGTGAACTGGGTTTCCCCGCGCAGGCGGCGGAAGACGCCGAAGTAGGCGCCCTGGGACACCGAGCCCTTCCAGGTCAGCCGCACGCCCCAGGGGAAGAGGAATGAGGCGGCCAGTTCGGTGGGCATCTCGGGCGGGCCGACGGGGCTGGGCGCGGCCGGGGGGGGGATCTGGGCCTTGGAGTAGACCGAGGGATCCTTGGTGGTTTCGGCGAAGGCGCGGATGGTCTTGATCAGATCGGCCCCGTAGTCCGACAGCGAGCCCATGGCGTCGGTCTGGCTGACGGTGGCGGCCCTGGAGGCGCTGCGGGCGTTCTGCGCGGCGTTGAAGGCGGTGCGGGCGGTGTTGACCAGCGAGGCCAGGGCCGTGACCTGCGCGGCCGTCAGGCCGATGGCCGCCGGGCTGGCGGCCCAGACCGGGGCGTGCTGTTCAAAGAAGGCGAGTCGTTCGGCGATGCCCTTGGGTAACGTGGCCATGTCGTGCTCCTTGGCTGGCCGGCGCGCGGCCATGCGGCGGACCGCCCCATGCGGCCCGGACCGACCGCCGTCGGCCGGATCGGTCGCCGACTGAAGGAGAATGGCCCGCGCGGCCGCACACGGGAGGGGCCGGGCCGGATCGTCCGGCACACCTTCCGGATCGTCCGGCACGGCCGCCGGATCGTTCGGCACACCTTCCGGATCGTCCGGCACGGCTGCCGGATCGTTCGGCACACCTTCCGGATCGTCCGGCACGGCCGCCGGATCGTTCGGCACGGCTGCCGGATCGTTCGGCACGGCTGCCGGATCGTTCGGCACGGCTGCCGGATCGTCCGGCACGGCTGCCGGATCGTTCGGCACGGCTGCCGGATCGTTCGGCACACCTTCCGGATCGTTCGGCACACCTTCCGGATCGTCCGGCACACCTTCCGGATCGTCCGGCACGGCCGCCGCCGCCCGCCGCCGCTCAGCCCAGCGCCCGCACCGCCTCGATCGCCCGCGCCACCTCCGGGCGATCCGCGTCGGCGGCCGCCAGTCGCAGGGCGCGGGCCCGCAGTCGGCCCATCTTCTCGGCGGTCTGCGGGGTGCGCGGCGTGCGGTCGATGGTGTTGTCGTAGACGTCGGCCAGTTTGACCAGCCGGGCCTGCCAGGGCCCGCGCGCCAGGTGCGCGTCATACGCGGCCTCGCGCTCACCCTCGGGCAGGGACTTGTTCTTGGTCAGGGCGGCCACGCAGTCGGCCACGCGGGCCCCGAAGTGCTCGTGGATCTCGTCGTAGTCGGTGGCGGTGTCCTCGATGGTGTCGTGCAGCAGCGCCGCGGCGATGGCGACGTCATCGTCGCAGCCGAAGACGTGCCGCACCGTCATGGCCACGCGGAAGGGATGGGCCACGTAGGGCGTGCAGCCGTCCTTGCGCAGGCCGCCGGCGTGGGCCCGCGCGGCAAAACTGGCCGCCCGCTGCCACAGGGTTGCTTCCATGTGCGAGTCCCCTCCTGCCACGCGGCCCGGCCGGTGGCGGCGCCACGGGCCGGCCCGCGCACCACTCACCCGGCCGCGAAGATCGCCTCATCGGGTCGCTCGGGCGTCAGTTTACACTTGGCGGGGTTGCCCCCGTGCTCGTCGAAGATGAGCAGTTCATTGGCCCCCTCGGCCAGCAGGGCCGCGTGCAGCACCAGCGTCTCCTGCGGGGGCACCGGCGTCCCGTCGGCCCTGGCCACGAAGTAGCGTCCCACGGGTCGGTCGTTGACGAACACGAACCCCTTGGTCAGTCCGGCCAGGTGCAGGACCACCGAGTCGGCCGGGTCGGAGCGGTCAAAGGCCACCCGCCACCACGTCGGCCCGGCCCACTCGCCGGCCCGCGGCGGCGGCGGCCCGTAACTGGCGTCCATCGGGCGTTCCCACTTGGCAAAGGCCCAGCCGGTCCGGCCGGTCAGTTCGCCCACGCCCTCCCACAGGCTCACCGAGGCGCCCAGCGCCTCGGCCGCGTGCGCCACCGCCCGCTCGGCCGCGTCTTCATCGCCGAACTCGTGCACCGGGGCGAACTCGAGCACGTTGTTGCCGCGTTTGAGCGACTCGGCCTCCAGCGTGATCGTCGCGCTCTCGCCGGCGTCCATGAATCGCACCGGCGCGTCGTTGACCAGCACCAGCCCGCGCGCCGGCCCGTGCTCGATCACCATGAACAGGGGCGTCTTGCGCCGGTGCGCCACCGTCCACGACACCCGCCGGGGATGCGTCTGGTCGTCGTCGCGAATCCCGAACAGCGGCGCCCGGAACGACATCGGCTGCATCGGCGCGCCTTCGACCAGTTTCGGTTTGCCCAGTTTGACCGGGCTGACCTCCCACAGCGGCCCGCACAGGCCCTTGCGCCACTCGAGGTTGGACCCCTCGCAGAGGTGACCCATGTTGTCGGCCAGCACCACGATGGTCCGGTCGCCCTTCTTGAGCGACAGGGCCACCTGCGCCTCGGCCCCGGGCCCGGCGCCCATCACGCCGGCGGGTATCCCATCGACGATCAACTGGAAGCGGTCCTCGCTGCCCGGGGCCATGACCCTGACCTTGCGGGTGCTGCCCATCTTCACCGCGGCGCGATACCACCCGTAGCCCTGCGTGGCGCCCAGGTCGGCCAGTTTGGCCGGGCCGGGAATCGTCGCGTAGCGCGGGTTGGTGCCGTCGGCATGGTCGCGCGCCGGAGCAGCCTCCCACGCGCCGACGTTCAACCTGCTCACCCGCACCTTCTTCGAGGTCTTGCCGCCCGCGCTCACCGATCCGTCGGAGGCGATGCGCGTGTACCGGCCCGCCGCGCAGGCGTTGCCCTGCGCGTCGAGCGACTGCACCCCGACGTACACCGCGTCCGGGGCGATGAACGTCTGGCTGACCATCGCGTCGCTCACCACCACCAGGTGCACATTCTCGTGCTTGATCACCAGCGGCGTCTTGGCCGCGGGAACCTCGACCTCCAGCGGCGAGCCGTTGATGGCCACGTGCCCCACCGTCCCCGCGCCGCCGAAGACCACCAGCACCTGCCCGCACAGGCCCAGCACGCACAGGCTCGAATAGGTCAGCACCGAACGCCCGGACAGGTGCACGTCGAAGGCGCACCAGTGCACCAGCCCGCCGCTCAACTCCACCGGCAGGCGTGACCCGTCCGGCAGCAACAAGGACAGGTTGCCGCGCGAGCGGCTGGTCCCCCGCTCGGCGTCGGAGAAGATGAATACCACCGACCCCTGCGACCCGCGCCGGTGCACCACCGTGGGCCCGAAGTCGGCACGGCCCTGCTTGGACCCGCCCGGATGCGTCGGGTCGAGCACCACGTCGTGCCCGGCGGGATCAAGGTTTGCGAACACCTTGCCGAAGTGAGACGCAAAGGTCGCCACCGCGCGCACGGCGTGGTACCGCTCCGTCGGCCGGCCCAGCACGTCGATCGGCGCGTGCAGGTCGCTCAGCGGCGTCAGGAAGCGGCACTTGCCCGCGTGCGACTGTCCGACCCAGAAACCCGGCACCTGGGCCGCGGCGAACGGCACCAGGTTGAACTGGGCGCCGCCGGCGAGAATCTCTCCCATCTCGCGCTGCACCAGCAGCGGATCGATCGCCTGCCCCGCCGGTTCGCCCACGCGCCCCGGCGACTTTGGCCCAAAGTCGATGACCAGGCGCGGCTGGTCGGGCAGCACCGTTGTCAACTGGCGCATCGTCCGGAGCATTTCCTTCTCGCCCACCCAGCAGTCGATTTCGCTCTCGACGCCCTGCCACAGGTTGTTGGCATTGATTGTGGGCACGTTGAACCCTGACTCTCGAAGGTAGCGATTCAACTCGCCCAGATACGACGCGGCCATGTCCTCGTGGCTGCACGCCCACTGCGATTCGACCTGGATCAGCAGGATGGGCCCGCCCTTGCCCGCGGCGGTCACCTGCAGGTCGCTCAACTGATGCGCCAGGGCCCCGATGTAACGACTGCACGCTTCGAGGAAAGGCTGGCTGGGCGCGCGCAGCCTGATGTCCGCGTGGCTCTGGATCCACGCGGGAATCCCGCCCAGTTCCCACGAATCTCCGGTGTACGGACCCGGTCGCAGGATGCACCACATCCCCGCCTTGGCGACCAGTTGCACAAAGTGCTTGACATCGCCCTCGCCCTTGAAGTCGAACTGCCCGGGCCGAGGCTCCACCCGCGACCAGACCACCGGCGCCTCAATGGTGTTGAAGCCTGCGAGTTTGGCTGCATGGATCCGGTCTTCCCAACTCGACCTCGGTATCGCGTTGAACGGGATGCTCGCACTGACGATCCAGATCCGACGGCCGTCGATCATGAAACTCCGCCCGTCGTAGGTCACGGAAGGCATGCAGCGTTGCTCCTTGGCTCATTGATTCCCAAACGGTTTCCGCACCGGTTCGGGACAACTGGTCCAAACATCCCAATCAAAGCCACCTGATTCAGGGATATAACCATCGAGTTCGGCTTGGACCAAGATAGTAGGAGCCTCTTCATCGTTCGGCAATGCGTCCTACACTCCAGCCCCCGTCCTTTGACGTGTTGTCGGAGATCCGATGCCGCCAGGCCCGCCCCCCTTCGATCCTCCCCCTTCCCGGGTGAACTGCCGCGTGAGCATGGGCATGCCGATCGCGCTGCTGGCGATCGTGGGCGGGTGCGTCCAGCCGCTGTCCAGGGTCGATGCACGCACTCAGAAACTGCTGGAAGAGCGCACGCGCTTGCTCGGGCCTGAAACGGCGGTTCCCCGCGCTGATTACCTGCCGATGTCCGATTCGCGCCCTTCTCCCGACGACGATCGCGCCCCGCACACGGTGAACCCCGCGGCGGCGGAACTCAAGTACACCGTGGCCGACGAGGCCCGGGACGTGCGTGCCCGGTTGGCGGCGTACGGCGACCAGGCGGCGGTGGGCAGCGCGGTGGAACTCACATTGGCCGAGTCGTTGCGGCTGGCGCAGCAGTATTCGCGTGAGTATCGCCGCGCGGAGGAGGACTACATCCTGGCGGCCATTCGCCTGCTCATCGAGCAGCACCGCTGGGGTCCGCGGTTTTTTGCCGATTCCTCGTTGCGTGCCTCCGGCGCGGGCGACGAGGGCGAGTTTGACCACGCGCTGAATATCATCAACACGCTGCGCGCCACGCAGCGGCTGCCGTATGGCGGGCAGGTCGAGGCCCGCCTGGTCTGGAACGCCACCGAGCAGTTGCGCAACGTCGCCACCCGGCGCTATCGCCAGTCCTCTGAACTGGCGTTGTCGGCCGACATCCCGCTGCTGCGGGGCGCCGGTCGCGTCGCTCGCGAGTCTCTGATCCAGAGCGAGCGCGACCTTGTGTACGCAGCCCGCAACTTCGAACAATTCCGCCGCGAACTGCTCGTTGACATCGCCTCGGACTATTTCAACTTGGTCGCGGCCATGCAGCGCATCGAGAATCAACGCGACCAGATCGCCGGTTTGCAGGGGCTTCAGCAGCAGACCGCGGCGCTGGTGCAGGCTGGCCGACTTCGCGCCTTCCAGGAGGAACTGACCCGCAGTCAGGTGCTCAGCGCCCAGTCGACCCTGGCCAGCCAGGAAGAGTCCTTTCGTTTTCAGCTCGATCGGTTCCGCATCCGCCTGGGGCTTCCGCTCGATCAGCCGGTGCAGATGACCAAGACGACGCTCAACCTGCCCGAGCCGAGTGCCACGCTGGAAGAGGCGACCATGGCCGCTCTCAACTATCGCCTGGACCTGCAGAATCAGCGTGACGCCGTCGAAGATCAGAAGCGGGCCGTCCAGGTGGCTCGCAATCAGTTGCAGGCCGACCTCAACCTGGGCGGGGAGGTGGCGGTGCCCACTGATCCCCGTCTCAACGAAGGAGGCTTCGGACTCGACCCCGACGAGGTGGAGTATTCAGCCTCGATGACTCTGGGCTGGGCTCTGGACCGGCGCATCGAGCGACTGGGGCTGCGGCAGGCGCTGATCAGTTATGAGCGGCAATTGCGCAGTTACGAGCAGACCCGCGACACCGTCATCATCGAGGCACGCCAGGCGCTGCGGAACATCGAACTGGCTCGATTCCGGCTGATGCTGGCCGAGCAGCAGGTCGCAATCAACCAGCGCCGTCTCGAGGAGCAGATCGCACGGGCGGACGAACTCGAACCGCAGTCACGTGTGGACACCGAAATCGAACTCAACAACGCGCGCAATGCGAGGGATCAGGCGAGATCAGACCTCCAGGTCACCGTGCTGCGTTACCTGCTCCAGAGTGGGCAACTGCGCGTCGGGCGCGACGGCTGGATCGTTCCGCCCGACGATTTGGCCGAAATCACCGAGGAGCGCCTGCCCGACTTTCGGGCTGATGCTCCACCCGCCGATGACAACCCGCAGGAGAACAATCCATGAGTCACCGGTCCGTTGGCGTCAGGCTTGTCCTGGCGATGGCGCTGGGCGCTGCACTGGTGCTGCCCGCGTGCAAGAACCGCGAGTCCATCGAGAAGAAGGCCTCCACCAGTTCGCCGCCCACCAACTCCACCGCCTCAAACCCCACACCCGCGCCCTCGAAGGAGAACGTCGTGCAGGTCAAACTCGAAACCACCATGGGAGCCATCGTCCTCGAACTCGACCGGGAGAAGGCTCCCATCTCCACTGAGAACTTCCTCTCCTACGTCGACGCCGGCTCTTACGACGGCACCATCTTCCACCGCGTCATCGAGGGGTTCATGATTCAGGGCGGCGGCTTCGGGACCGACATGAGACAACGCCCCACCAAGGCACCGATCAAGAACGAGTGGAAGAACGGGCTGTCGAACCGCATGTACACGATCGCGATGGCTCGCCTCGGCGGGCAGGCCGACTCGGCCACCGCTCAGTTCTTCATCAACGTCTCCAACAACGGGTTCCTCGATCAGCCCCGCGATGGGGCCGGATATGCCGTGTTTGGGCGGGTCATCGAGGGAACCGAGGTGGTCGACGCGATTGCCAGGGTCGCCACCACTTCCCGCGCCGGGCACCAGGATGTGCCCGTCGAGCCAGTCACGATCGAAAGGGCTATTCGGGTCGGCACAGGCGGATAACCGCACGTCTGCGGACCATTTCGGGTCGTCCGCTCCTAGAGGGCGGTCATCGGACAGGTTCTCGGTCTACCAGCCCCGATGACTCCCCTTGTCGGGGCATTTTTTGCGCGCGGGGAGAATGTGCGGGAGGCGCCAGCCTGTCGCGCCCCGGAATCTGCTCCCGGCTCACGCAATCGCCCTGCGATTCCCGATACATGCTCAGCCGAGGAACGACGGGCGAAATGCCCAGAGTGAAAATCCGAACAGTCTATCGCTTGGCGTGTTCAATGTCAGAAACATCGGAATCGCGACGGCGTTGAAGTGGTTGAACATCCACACTTGCGTGATGGAACTCTTGTGATGCAGCAGGACACCCCCGGAAAGCCCGGACAACCTGGAAACCCACCCGTTCCGGTCAGGGTGTGTCCGATGTGCGCTCACCCCACGCGCAAACTTTACCGGATCAAGTGCCGCGCCAACGGGCAGTGGGAACTGGCCTGCGCGGTGTGCCAGGCCAAACTGAGCGAGGATAACCCACACTATGTCTATGGTGGGGTGATCTCGGGTATCCCGCGCCGTCGCCGGCGCAGCGTGCCTGCCGCGGGCAAATGATCTGCGAAACGTCGCTCCTGTCAAGCACGCGGGTCAGCCAGGTCGTGTTGCACGACCACTGACATCGGCATCGGTGGGTACTTCATCTCGAAGCGGAAGCCGCACATCTGGTCTGCGCGCCATTCCATGCGATCGTACACCCGCTCGACCATCGCCTGGTAACGCGGGATGAGCGGCGTCGACACGACCGGAGGCGAGCGCCCGATGCTCTGAATCGTCTCGGCCACCGGAAGGCGATCGTACTCGGTTTCCGAGCCTGGCCTGGGTGTGAGAGAATGCAACCCATAGGTCAGCACCCGTGGCGAGAGGGCGAACTCCAGCGACTCGTGCACCTGCAAGTCACACAGCAGCCACTCCACGGGGCATTCCACCTGCACTGCGTGTTCACCAAACTGGTTGACCTCGTCGCGATGGATCGGAGCGAATCGCCGCACCGCCTCCCCGTAGATCCATGTGTGCCTTCCTCGATTGCCGATCGGCCCGGGCAGCAACTGGTAACGCGTGTGCCCGTCAATTTCGAGTGTCCGGAATCCCGGGAGTGGTTGGGAGCAGAACTCCCGCATGAGCATGATCGGGTCGTTCTCGTGCGAGGGCTCGGCCTGAGTCGGGCTGCTCAGCCCGTACATGGACGGCACGCCGATGTTCGTGATCCGGGAGAGCGATCCGGTGGCCGACGGGTTCATGATCAGCAACCACGCCGACTGGCCGGCGGCGCTGGATACGACGGAGGTCGGGCGCGTTGGCAACTTCGCGGTGCGGTTCAACGTGTCGTATGAAGGCACGACGCTGAGCACGCTGAACATCCTCGACGCCGTGGGCACATACGACTACACCGGGCTGACCGTGTTCGGCATGGGCGTGAACGTCGGGTTTTTTGAGGATGTGCTTGGAATGGACTTCACGTCGATGACGATCACCGTGATTCCCGCTCCGGCAAGTGTGTGCATGCGGGCTGGCGCTGCGCTGATCGGCGTGCGTGGCCGCCGCTGAACGCGGAGTGGGGCTTTCCTCTCCTCCGCACGGCCGCTCGCGCCCCCCGCGGGCGGTCGTCGATTTGTGACATGGGCGCCACACCTAGCCCGAGTCTTCGAGGCAAGTGAGTTGTGTGCTTGAGTCGCACCGAAGTCGAAGACGACTTCGGTCGCACGTTGTGACCTGGCTCGTTGTTGCAGAGTGCGAGACTGCGCAACGGCGGGACGTGCGTGTCAGCCCGGAGAACCTAGTCCTCGGCCTTTTCGCCCTCGGGGGCCATTTTTACGAGGCGCGGATCGAAGCGGGCGATGGGGGTGACCAGGTCGCTCTGGAGCGACATGACGCGGCGGATGTCCTTGTAGACGCCGGGGGCTTCGTCAATGCCGGCCGAGAGGAGGGTGACGCCGCGCTGGCGCAGGATGTCGCGCACATTCGACCATCGCAGGGTGTTTCGTGCGGCGGTGCGGCTCATGAGGCGTCCGGCGCCGTGGCTGGCCGAGTCGATGGAGCCTTGGCCGCCCCTGCCGCGAACGACGTAGGCGGGATCGACCATGGATCCGGGGATGACGCCGAGGGCGCCTCTGCCGGCCGGGGTGGCGCCCTTGCGATGGACGATGTAGGGCTGCGGTCCCTGGCCGAGATCGTGGGTTTCGAGCCAGGCGAAGTTGTGGTGGTTTTCAACGTCGGCCAGCACGTGAGCGCCGAGGTGTCGCGCGATGTGGTGATGAATGCAGGCGTGATTGGCGGAAGCGTACTGACCCATGAGGTTCATGGCGGCCCAGTATTCCTGCCCGGGCTGCGTGTCGAGGCCGAGCCAGGCGAGGTGGCGCAGTTGCCTTGGAAGGTTGGGGTGAAGGTCCATCGCAAGGCGCGAGTAATGCTCGCAGACGGCTGCGCCGGCGCGGCGACTGCCTGAGTGGCTGAGCAGGGCGAGATAGGTTCCAGGCGGCAGACCGAGTTGGTCTTGAACGTCGGTCTGCTCGATGGTGAGAGTACCGAATTCGACGAAGTGATTTCCCGAGCCGGAGGTGCCCAGTTGCGACCATGCCTTGTCCTTGAGTTGGGCGGTGATCGGCGAGACGGACCAGTCTTCATCGAGGACTTGGTGAGAGCGCCGATTCTTGAAGGCCGCGCCGATGCCGAAGGCCGTCTCGGTCTCGATCGCGCGGGTGAGACGTTCGCGCCCGGACTCGGAGTCGAGCGTGTCGGGGGGAAGATCGAGGACGCTGAGTTTGACGCGGCAGGCGATGTCGACACCGACGGCATAGGGGATGACGGCGTGGCGGACCGCGAGGACGCCGCCGATGGGCAGCCCGTAGCCGACGTGGGCGTCGGGCATCATGGCGGCGGCGACGGAGACGGGGAGGCGGCGCGCGTTTTCCATCTGGTCGAGGGAGGGTTGGTCGAAGTCTTGGCCGACGCGGCCCCAGACGCGCAACGGGGCCTTGGCGTCGAGGCGGTACGAGTCGCTCGGCCCGCCCCCGGACAGTTCGCGGGCGACTTGCCCGAGCATCGGGTCGTCGCGGAAGCAGGCGGGGTTGGCCAAGAGGCGGGGAACGAGTTGGCGCACCTGTTCGCGTGAGAGGCCGGCGCGACCGATGGTTTCGAGCATCAGGCGCGTGGCCGGACCCTTGGGCATGCCCAGGTTGTTCAGTTCGCGTGCTTTCATCGCAGGGGCGAGGTCAGGCGCGCCAGCGGATATCGTATTCCACCACGCCGGCGACGACGGTCTGCTGGATCCAGCGATCATCCCACCCGTGCAGCAGGGCGCCGAGCGGGTCGGGGTGTTTATCCAGCGTGATGGTCGGACGAATGACGACCAGGTCGGCCTCGAAGGAGGGCGCGAGGCGGCCGCAGTTGCTCCAGCCCAGTGCTTCAGCGTTGCCGCGGGTGATCAGGTGGAAACAGTCGCGGGCGGAGGGGGCTTCGTGCCCGAGCGACCAGGCGGTCTCAATCATGGCGCGGGCGACGCGGACCATCGAGCGATCTGGCCCTCCGGCCACGTCGCTGCCCAGCGCGAGGCGTACGCCGCCTGCGAGTGTGGCGGCGCGGTCCATGGCGCCGGCGTGCAGAAACCTGTTGGCGGTGGGGCAGTGAGCAAGGGTGCAGCCGCGCTGGTGCAGCAGGGCGCGTTGAGCATCATCGAGATGGATGCCGTGCGCGAGGATTGTGCGCGGGGTGAGTAATCCGCAATCTTCATAGACCTGCGTGTACGGCCGTCCGGCGAAGAGAGAGGAAACGAGTGCAAGTTCGGCATGGGTCTCGGCGAGGTGGGTCTGGATCGCCCAGCCGCGTGCTCGAGCCAGTTGGGCTGCCTGCGTCATCAGATCTGGTGAACAGGCGACGGCGAAGCGAGGCGTCACCGCCGGTTCGACGCGGTCGAGTGTCGTAAATCTCGACAGTGCTTCGATCTGATCGTCGGCGAGATAGCAGAGATTCGGCGGGGCGTTGCGGTCCATGAGCGAAGGTCCGAAGAGGGCGCGGACGTGGCGTGAGGCGACCTGGGTCATGGCCTGGCGCACGCTCTCCGAGTGCACCGTGCCGTAGGCGGCGAAGGCGGTGGTGCCGAAGGAAATCAGTTCATCGGTGGCGCGTTCGGCCATGTCGGCGGCGAAGGCGGGATCTTCCCAGCGTGATTCGGCGGGGAAGATGACCTTCTCAAGCCAGTCAAGCAGTTCGAGGCCGGCCACGCCGATGGAGTCAAACTGCGGCAGGTGCACATGTGCATCGATGAAGCCGGGGAAGATGCAGCAGTCGTCGCCTCCGAGGTCGGGGCGCGCCGGTGGAGGGCCAGTTCCGACATCGAGAATCGTGGCGGCCTGAACGAGCAACCAGCCGGGCACGAGCCCACGGGGTTTGGAGTCAGGTTGAAAGAGCAGTCCTGCGATGAGCACGGCGCATCCTCAGCCTTCATCTTCGTCGGAGGCGTCATCTCCGGATTCGCCCGGCCAGGGTCGGTCCATCCACTTCTCAAACGCGGCGATCTGATCGGGGCTGGGCTGTGCGACCAGGCGCACGCTCCAAGTGGCGTTGGGCTTCGCGGCGGTCTTGAAAGAGAAGGTCATCAGCCGCTCGCGCCGGAACAAGGCCAGTTCGACCCGCTGCCCCGGTTCCAGGTCGCGTTCCAAACGCGAGAAACTGTCGGCATCGACGCGGCGCCCGTCGACGGCGATGATCTCGTCATCCGCGATGATGCCGGCTTCGAAGGCAGGCCCGTCTTCCAGTGCCGAGCGCACCCTGGCGCCCGCCGAGCCGGCGACAACACTGAGACCGAGGTAGCCGCGCTGCTCGCGCGGGCGACGGCCTTCCTCATCGTCCCACGAGTCCTTCACGGGCTCGCGAAAGAGTTCGAGCCCGACGGTGGCAAGGGCTTCTTCCAGCGGCAGCGGCTCGGTGCCGCGGACGTGCGCGGCGAACACTGGGCCCATATCGGTGCCGGCGATTTGCGAGGCGATGCTGACCAGATCTTCGGGGGTGAAGCCCGGTCCGCCGAGCGGAAAGCGTTGGTAGAGAGTTCGCATCACGTCGTCGAGGCTGCGTGCGTTGCCAGTGCTCCGGCGCAGTTCCATGTCGAGCACAAGGCTGGCCAGAGCGCCCTTGCCGTAGAAACTCACGGTGGTGTTGTCGCGATCGGGCCCAGGGCGGTTGAACTTGATCCAGGCGTCGAAGCTCGAGTCTTCAAGGCTCTGCACGCGCTCACCGGGGCGCGAGCGCAGTCCCTCGATCGACGAGCCCAGGCGTTTCATGTATTCCCTGATGTCGATCAGACCGACCCGAGCCAGCGTCAGGTCGTCGTAGTAACTGGTCGTGCCCTCGGCGACCCAGAGCGAGCGCGTGTAGTTCTCGTTCGAATAGTCGTAGCGATGGATCCCCGCGGGGCGGAAGCGTTTGACATTCCAGGTGTGAAAGAACTCGTGGCTGACCAGGCCGAGAAAGTCGCGGTAGGCGTCGGGCGTATCAAACGACGATGGACGGGTCTGGAGGATGGTCGAGTTGTAGTGCTCTGTGCCCCCGCCGATGCCCGGCTGAACGTGCAGCAGGAAGACGTAGTTGTCGTAGGGCAGATCGCCGAAGATCGAAGCCTGCTCGCGCACGATGTCGGCGAAGTCGCGACGCAGGCGTTCGGCATCCCACCTGCCTTCGCCCCACACGGCGATTTCGTGGGGAACGCCGGCGACCTGGAACTGCAGGCGGGCATGTCGGCCGATCTCCAGCGGGGAGTCGACGAGCATGTCATAGTCGGGCGCGAGCAGCAGTCCGTCTTCAGCCGCCTGCAGGCCGCACGAGACCTGCCAGCCGGCGGGGGCCTGCACGCGCAGCGTGAGCGGCTCCTGGCGGCGTGGTGGGAAGAGCATGAACACGGTCGCGCCGTTGATAAAGGCATGCGAGGCATCGACGTGCCGCGTGCGCAGGCTCAGTTCGTTGGCGTAGATTTCGTATTCGATGCTTAGGTCGGTGGCGGCGCCCTCGGCGGCGCCGGTCTGGATCACCCAGGTGGACTTGTCGGTCTTGCTGCTGGGCAACTCGCGTCCGTCGGCGGTGCGGGCGACAAGCCACCGCACCTCGCTGGCCGGGTCGAGGATGAGGTATCGCCCGGGTCGCCACGCGGGCAACTGCACGCTGACTTCAGGGCCGGAGGCGCGGTCGATCTCCATGAGCACGCGGAGCGTCTGGGTCTGCGGGCGATCGAGCACCAGCGTGTAGCGCAACTCGGGCTTGCCGGCCGCGATCGGGCCGAGACGGCCCAATGCCGCCAGCAGGAGCAGAATCACGAAGTTTCGCGGCATGAGCCCAGTGTACGCGCCTGGGGGTTGAGAACGATGAGGTCGGCGCTGGCTCGATACTCCGCAGCGGCCCGGGCGAAGGTCGGCTCGGCGACGCCGTGAAAATAGGCTCTGGCGCGCTCGACGCCCCATCCGCGTTCGCCCCGTGCCTCGATGGCCTCCCACCGGGCCCAGCGGTCATCCGTCGGGGCATCCACGAACACTGCCACGTCGAGCACGGATCGCACCAGTGGATGAAGGGCGTGGATGCCTTCGCAAACGACCAGCGGGCGCGGCGAGAGGCGCTGGACGCCGATGCGCCGGTGGGTCTTGAAGCACCAGACCGGCGCATCGACCTCGGCCCCGCGACGAAGGTCGGCCAGATGCCGAGCCAAAGCGCTCAGGTCGGCGTGCCGGGGATCGTCGCGCTCGTGCTCAGGCAGTTCGTTGTAGTTCGGCAAATAGTCGTCCGTCCGCACGACCAGCCCGTCGAGGAGGGCGGCCAGCGTGCTCTTTCCGGCCCCCACCGGCCCGCCGATGCCGACGAGACCTCCGGGCTGACCTGTGCGTTCGAGGAGGAGTCGCGCGATGCGTTCGGGCGCGTGGGACCAGGGCGTGGCACGGGAATCGGGGGGTACGTTCACGCCGAACCATACGCGGCGAGCAGGCGGTACCATGCCCGCTCAGGAGGGCATGCGCGTGGACGTGGCACGTTTGCAGGGCTTCATCGGCATCGTGGTGCTGGTTGGGCTGGCCTGGCTCATCCGCGAGCGCCGGGGTCGCCTGGACTGGCGACTGGTGATCTTCGGCGTGGCGCTGCAGTTCGTGCTCGCGGTGGTTCTGCTCAAGGTGCCCGGGCCCGCGCAGGCGCTGGGCGTATTCTCGAAGGGCGTCGCCGGGGTGATCTCCAAGGCCGACGCGGGCATCGCATTCGTGTTCAGCCGCGAACTGGTGACGGTGCAAGGGGAATGGGGGTACATCTTCGCGGTGCGCGTGCTGCCGATCATCATCTTCTTCGCGGCGCTGATGAGCGTGCTCTACCACCTCGGTGTCATGCAGCGTGTGGTGGCGGCGCTGGCGTGGCTGCTGCGGCGTTCGCTGGGCGTGACCGGCGCCGAAGCGCTGGCGATGGCCAGCAACGTGTTTGTCGGGCAGACCGAGGCCCCGCTGTGCATCCGCCCGATGCTGGAGAAGATGACGCGGGCGCAGACCATGACGCTGATGGTGGGGGGCTTTGCCACCATCGCGGGCAGCGTGCTGGCGGCGTACGTGGCGTTCCTGGCGCCGGGGCAGATCGACGAGGCGGGCAGGCTCTCCCAGGCGGTGCTCGAGCAGCGCGCGATGTGGATCAAGCATCTCATCACGGCCAGCGTGATGTCGGCGCCAGCGGCGTTCATCATGGCGCGCATCCTGGTTGCCGAGACCGAGACGCCACCGGACGAGCATGTCAGCGCGATTGCGTGTGCGGAGAGGTCGGCGAACGTATTTGATGCGGCCGCCATCGGCGCTACCGACGGACTGCGTCTGGCGCTCAACGTTGGCGCCATGCTGATCGCGTTCGTGGCGCTGCTGGCGCTGATCTCGTGGCCGATCGAGGCCCTCGGCGAGCACTTTCCACCGCTGCATCGATGGCTGGAGTCTCGAGGCATCGAGCAACTGAATCTCCAAGTGATCTTTGGCTGGGTCTTTGCGCCCATCGCCTGGACGCTCGGGATTGCGTGGGAAGAATGCGGGTTTTTCGGCGGGCTGCTGGGGCAGAAGATCATCCTTACGGAGTTCTTCGCGTACGTAGATTTGGCCACCGACGTGAACAGCGCCGAGCCGCGACTGTCGGAGCGGTCGGCCGCCATCGCTGCGTATGCCCTGTGCGGCTTTGCCAACTTCGCCTCCATCGGCATCCAGATCGGCGGGCTGAGCGCGCTGGCGCCCGGCAAGCGCCGGGAGTTCACGCAGTTGGCGCTGCGTGCGATGATCGGTGGAGCCTTTGCGTCGTGGATGACGGCCGCAGTCGCGGGGATCGTCCTGTGAGCCATCGATCACGCAAGGCAGCCGGGATCCCCTCGCTGGATTGGGATGGCAAGGAATGTCCGCCCGGGCAGCGCCTTTTTGAAAGCCGCAGCATTTTGAACGTGGAAGGGGCGGTTCCGGGCGGGCTGCTGCTGCGGGCCGACGCGCGCGACGCAGCGGCGCACCTGATGGAAGCGCACGAGGGCCGGGTGAACCTGATCTATGTCGATCCGCCGTTTCTCGTCGGGAGCGACTTTCTGGCCACCACCGGCGCCGGCACTGGCGAGAAGTGTTTCGCGTACAGCGATCGCTGGGCGAGCCCGGGCGTCTATCTGTGCCTTTTGCGTGAGGTAGTGGTGCTGTGCCACCGCCTGCTGCGCGAGGACGGCGTGATCTATGTCCACGTTGATCAGCGCGTCTCGCACTGGGTGCGCTGCATCATGCAGGAGGTGTTCGGGCTCTCACGTGACCGCGGCGTCATCGCCTGGCACATGGGCAACGGCGTGAAGGCCCGGCGGCAGTGGGGCTGTGCGCACAACGACATCCTGTGCTTTTCGAAGGGTGATCGCTTCCATCTGCGGAGCGAGCGGGCGGTGCTGCGCGAGCCCTTTGCCGATGGCAGCGTCCGCGCGCACTTCCGAAGCGTGGACGAGAGCGGCCGGCGCTATCGCCTGCGGCAGATCAACGGGCGCGAGTACCGCTACTACGCCGATGAGGGCCGCGCGGTCGGGTCGGTCTGGACTGACTGTCCCTCGATGAGCGCCCGCTCGCCGATCCTTGAGCAATCCACGGGCTATCCGACGCAGAAGCCCGAGCGACTGCTCGAACGCATCATCGAGGCGTCGAGCGACCCCGGCGACTTGGTGGTTGACCTCTTCTGCGGCAGCGGCACGACGCCGGCGGTGGCACAGCGGCTCGGACGCCGCTGGATTGCTGGCGACGCGGGACGCTTGGCCGTTGAGACGACCCTGGTGCGCTTGCTCGCGCTCGATGGGCCACCCGGCGTCGAAGTGTCCGATCTGGTGGTGCAGGAGCCTGCATCACTCGAACGCCTGGCGAGCCTGCTGGAACTGGAAGAGCGCCACTCGGACGCAAGGGGCATTCGAGGCCGCCTGGGCGATCGCCGGGTGCTGGTGACGGACCGAGTCGAGCGGGCCGCAAAGGGCGACTGCGACTGGGTGTTCCTTGTTGGTTCGGGCGTCGAGGCCTGTGCTGCGTTCGACGCGGGGCGAACCGGCGTTTGGCGTTGTCACCCGGAGAGCCCGTCAAGCGTTTCGCCTGGCCCGTTGTGCTTTGCCTCGGGCTTCGTGCTCGACGCGCAGCTGGAAGCCGACGGGCGGCTGCGCTGGTCGATGCAGGGCCGTTACCTGCGCCGGCAGGGCCAGGCCCGATGGATCGAAGGGGCCGCTGGCATCGAGTCCATCGCCTCGTGGATGCTCGTGGCGGACGGCCGGCTGCTGGCGCGTGGTCGCGGTTGTCCGCCTGAGCGGATCGACGCCAGCCTGCTGCCGGCCGCGGGCTGCGCATTCGATGTCACGCTGCGCGTGGTCGACGCCTATGGATTCGATGGCCGCTGCACGGTCGATCGCGAGTGTTCGGTCGGCTGCGAGCCGGCCCGGGGTCGCACCACTCTGCGGAGAAGCCCATGACCTGCTCGCTCTTTGCCCGCAAGACGCTCATCGGAATGGTGCATGTGGGCGCGCTGCCCGGCACGCCGCGCGGCGGCGAAGACCTGGATTCAATCACCACGCGCGCGTGCGACGAAGCGAGGCTGCTCGAGGACGCCGGCTTTGACGGCATCATCATCGAGAACATGCACGATCGACCCTACGTGCATGGGGACAAGATGGGCCCGGAGATTGTCGCGGGCATGACGCTCATCAGCGCCAAGGTTGCCGAGGCCATTGACATTCCCTTCGGTGTGCAGATTCTCAGCGGTGGCAACCGGCACGCGCTGGCGGTGGCGCACGCGACGGGGGGGCGATATATTCGCTGCGAGAATTTCGTGTTCAGTCATGTGGCCGACGAGGGTCTTCTGCCCGAGGCCGAGGCCGGGGCGCTGTTGCGATACCGTCGGGCCATCGGCGCCGAGGGCGTGGCCATCTGCTGCGATGTGAAGAAGAAGCACGCGTCGCACGCGATCACGGCGGATCTGTCGCTGGCCGACTGCATTGAGGCCGCCGAGTTCTTCGGCGCCGATGCGGTCATCATCACGGGAACAGCCACGGGCAAGCCCACGTCGATTGAAGACGTCGCGCTGGCGCGGCGCAGCACGGTCCTGCCGGTGATGGTCGGCAGCGGTGTGACACCTGAAACAGTGGCTCCGCTTTTCGAGCACGCCGACGCGCTGGTGGTGGGCTCGTATCTCAAGCGGGACGGGCTGTGGAGCAACGCGCTGGACCCGCACCGCTGTGAGGCGATCGTGAACGCCGCGGCCGCGGTGCGATGAAACGGCTTACGGGCAGCCGCTGCTGAACAGGGCCAGGAACGCGGCCACATCGAAGAAGTCAAACGCGCCTTCGCCGGTCAGGTCGGCTCTGGGCTGCTGTGCGGAGAAGTCGGCGAGGAAAGCGGCGACGTCGAAGAAGTCGAGCGATCCGTCTGCGTTCCAGTCGGCCGCACACTGGACCGGGACCAGCGGCAGGATGAAGTCGATGATCACGGGACGGTGGTCCGAGGCCATGCTGCTGCACAGCAGGGGCTGCGTCGGGAAGTTGCGCACCGGCAGCGGGAGTTGGGCGGCCGTCATGCCCGAGCCGCTGGAGCGGAAGATGAACTGCCGGCGAACCGGCGCCACGCTGTCCTGGAAAACCAAGTAGTCCAACTTGTTGGTGCTGCTGCCGAAGGTGCCCGTCTCGCCGGAGATCGGTTGCGCGGCCGAATCCCAGGTGGAGTCGGACCGGTCGCGGTCGGTGCCGTCGGTTCCGCCGGTGAGGTTGGCGCGGGCGAACCACTCGGCGGGGCCCTTGCGGCCGTTGGTCGCCTCGTTCTCGTTCAGGTCGCCGCCCCAGACCACCGGCGTGTACTGGTTGAGCAAAGAGGGCGTCGTGGCAGGAAACACGATCTTGTTGTTCGGATCCGCGAGTCCCATGCCTGCGCCGTTGAAGAAGTAGTCGACGAAGTAGGCGATGTTTTTCGCGGCGGTAAGCCGGTCGGCCAGGTCGGTGGCCTCGCTGCCCGATCGCAAGTGGCAGTTGCCGATGACCAAGTCGCCCTGATAGATGCCATCAGGCAGGTTGATTTCCGCGTGCATGAAGTCGCGGATGCCGCCGTTGCCGCCGCTCTGATAGGCGTCGGGGAGCAGCACGAAGTTGGAGAAGGTCGCTACTCCGTCGCCGTTGATGTCGGCCATCGGGAAGCGTGACAGGATGACGTTGCGGTTGAAGCCGTCGGTAATGTTGGACACGAAGACGTAGGGCAGGTCGTAGTCGGGCGCGTGCAGTTGGACGTAGGCCGTCACCGGCACATTGCCGAGGAAGGGGTCGTTTCCTCCGCGCAGGAACAGGCCGATGGTGGTGGTCAGTTCGCCGACGCTGTCAACTCCGGTGCCCGTGCCGCTGCCGCTGCGGTCGCCGGCCTCCTGAAGGATCAGGACGTCGGGGCGCAGAGCCGCGACGATGTGGACCAGCGCGTTCCAGTCATTGAATCCGGGGTTCTTGGTCGTGGAGGTCGAGACAATGCCGTCCTGGATGTTCCACGTCATCACGCGGATGTCGGTGGCTTCCTGTTTGCCCCACGAGCCGTTGGCAGGATCCCACTGGGCGTGAGCGGAAAGGGCGACCCCGCAGAACAGCAGCAGTGGGGCGGCGGACTTGGGCATGGTCGAATCTCCGTCGAGAAGTGTGCTTCCAGCGAAAGGCCGCCCGCGTCTTTCGACACGGGCGGCCGTGAAGTCAAGTCGATTTCTCAGCGAGGCGACCCATTACGGGCAGCCGGCCGAGAAGGCCTGGAGGAACGTCTGGACATCGAAGAAGTTGAACAAGCCGTCGTTGTTGAGGTCGGCGGCGGGATTCTGGGCCGAGAAGGCCTGGAGGAACGCCTGGACGTCGAAGAAGTTAAGCACGCCATAGGGTTCGGCGAAGTCGGCCGGGTTGCAGGGCTGCGGTCCGGCGTTGATCATCGACCCGATGAAGAGCAGCGCGTTGTACTGCTCATCCACGCCGGCGGTGTTGTACGTGCCGTCGGCATCCACGTCGTACACGATGCTCGCCTGGAGCACGAACCCGCCGCTGGTGCGAGGATCGCGGTTGGTCAGTTCCGACAGCGGGACGTTGTTCCAGGTGTGGCTGGTGCCATTGCCGCTGAAGACCGTCGCCGAGTCAATCGAGTTGCTGTCGGCGATCGCCAGGAATTGGACCTGATAGTTTCGCCCGGAGTTCTGCCCGGCGAAGACCGAGCCGAGTTCGAGCACCAGTTCGAGGCGGTAACTGAAGGTCGCCTCGTCGTACACGGCGCGGAACAGCGCGTTGTCGAAGTCGCTGCCCCCACCGGGAAGGCGGTTGAAGAGTTCGACGGCGGAGAGGAACCAGATGTTGCCCGCGGCGTCGATCACCGGGCTGGAAATAGAGGGCCCCAGCGGCGACCCGCCGGTGACATTGAATAAGGGGGTGAGCACGCCGATGACCGCGCCCGAGCCATCGAGCACTTCCTTGCCGCTGCGGCCGGAGACAAACGCTTGGTCGATATAGGCGGCGATGGTCCACTGGGTGGCGCCGGTGTTGGGATTGCGCCGGGCGACGAGGATCTGGTTGGAGAAGTCGTCGTTGAGCCCGTTTTCATGGATGGTGGCCGCGATGAGCCCCATGCCGTTGCGATCTCGACCCAGGGCAACTTGGCCATTACCCCCGCGTGCGGCGGTCTGGCTGACGTACTGACGGAACTCGGCGGCGGCGGTGTAGTTGATTGTGAAGCCGTCCGAGTTGTCGGTGACACTGGCCGGTGCGGTCAGATTCCCCTTGTCGATCACGTTTCCGGCGGCGTTGACGCTGAAGAGGTTGATAGACGTGGTGGGCCCGCCAGTCTGAGCAAGGAGTCCGAAGGTGGCCACGCCCGAGCCGAGTACCTGGGCCGTGGTCGAGCCCAGCCCGCCGCGGTGGTTGGTCACGCCTGCGGCCAGGTGGCTGCTATCGGCCGTCAATGGTGCCGTCGCACCACGGACGTACTCATTGTTGAAGTTGGTCCCTGCCAGAATGGCGCTGCCCGCGACGCTTTGCGGGATGTGATTCGGCGTGTTGTGCGAAACAGTCGAGGCGGTCAGCAGCGCCGTCGTCGCGTTGAGAGCCGCGGGGTTGCCGATGATCTGGTTGAGCACGCTGCCGCGTGAAAGCAGGTCGGTGCGGTAGAGGTTGTTGCCGGAGACGCTGGGCAGACCGGGGCTTCCCACGATGCCGAACGCATCGGCCCGGTAGTACAGGTTGCCGTTCGCATCGATCGAGCCGAAGCCCAACTGCGACGAGTCGCCCGAGGTGGCGTTGGTCGTGTTCACGGCCCCGACGACGCGCGTCACATACAGACGCCCGCTGTTGGACGGGTTGTAGTTCACCACCGCCCCGATGAGCCCGTTGTAATTGAATCCGCCGGTGCTGGTCGCAAACTCGGTCATCGCGGCGGCAAACTGGTAACTGTTGCCCGCGGGTGCCGTGATCGTCCCCGTCGCGGCGTTGGTCTGCGGGTTGATGCCCTGTCCGGCCGCGTTCTGCCACAACTTGTACTGGCTGGATGCATACGGCACGCCGGTGAGCATGTCATTGGACAGGAACTGAGAACTGCCCAACGAACTGGTGAACGACGTTGACGCCTTGGAGGTCTTAATCAGCGGGGCGATGCCGAACTGGGTGCCCCACGAGGTCTGGAAGGGGGTCATGTCCACCACGTAGGAAGTCTTCTGCAGCCCGGTGTCCCAGGGCGACAACGCATCGCCAGGCAATGACGCGCCCTGGTTGCTCACGCTGTCCTGCGCATAGGCTGACCCGGCCAGCCCGGCAAGGGCCACGACCACTCCCATGTACATGCCACGGTGCTTCATCACGTTCTGTTCTCCTCGACTGGTGTGGGCCCCGACCGGAGCCGACAGGATGGGCGATGTGTCGCCCGCACGGCACTGATTCCGTCTGCACGATGACCAGCAGTTTCTCGGACCGGGCTTCTCCGCTCCCTGGCCGCTCCGAGACCGACTTCCTTCCGTGAGTGTAGTCTCTCCCACCGCACGAGCAATCGGGTGGTCGGCTGGTTGGGCGGTCTTTCCTCGCTTCTGAACCGAATTCTCACACGCCTCAACGTCCGAGAGCCCGCCGACTTTCCGATCGCCCTTTGCCCGCTCCCAGTGCCTCCCCGGACCTTACCCCCGGTTCTCGGCACAATCGGGCGAACAAACTGCAACTTCTGTCCAGTCCATACTTTCGCTTCGGCGCCGCTCCCGGTAGTATGCCGCTTCGCTTCGGCGATGGGGACTCTACCGTGGGCTATGGGCACCTCGTATCCCTGGCGTTGGTATCGATGTCGCTCTCGGCACCGGCCCAGCCCCCTTCCGTGGCGTTCAATGGCCGTTCGATCACGCTCGATCTTTCCCAGTTTGACACCTCTGGCGCTTTGTTTCTCGTTCACGTCGATCGGGCCCTCACAGACGACCTCTTGCAGGAGTTAGCACAGGCCGGCATCGAACTTGGGCCCCATCTGGGCGACCGAGTGTTCGTGGCAAGGCGGGGCGGCGCGGGAGCCTCGCGTCCCAGGTGCATCGACGCGGGGGCGGCCTTTCCGGCCGAGTTCAGAGTCGATTCCCAACTTCTTGCTTCTGCGGACGCGGACGCGCAGGCACTCGTGCCCGTCAACGTGTTCGCCTGGGATGCAACGCCAGACACCCTGGCGCGCCTCAAGGCTCACGCGGCGGCCTGCGGAGCCACGGTGTCTGAACCGGCGACCACCAGTCGGCGCGTCGTCGTTCATGCCCCGGCATCGCGCCTGCGCGACTTGGCCCACAGTCCCGAAGTCCTGTGGATCGACGGGTGGTCGGCGCCCGAGCCCGACATGCACATCGCGCGTGCGATGAGTGGCGCCGACGCCCTCGAATCGTTGGCCGGAATGACTGGCCAGGGTGTCTCCGGCGAGGTGATGGACGCGGCCTTGCTGACCACGCACGCCGATCTGGTGCATCGTCCGCCGCTCATGCACACCGCCAACGGGTCTGACCCCACGCACGGCACGCCTGTATTCGGCATTCTCTTCGGCTCAGGTGCCACCAGCGCCCCCTCGCGCGGCATGATCCCCGATGCCCAGGGCATCTTCGCTTCGTACAACAACATGACCGATCGGGCGGCCCACACCCGATCGCTGCTCGAAGCGCCCTACCGGGCCGTATTCCAGAGCAACAGTTGGGGGGCGGCGCGCTCGCGCCTTTACACCAGCGTCTCGGCGGAACTTGACCAGATCGCTTTTGACACCGACGTCGTCATTTTTCAGTCGCAGAGCAACGCGGGGAACCAGGACTCCCGCCCCGAGGCGTGGGCGAAAAACGTCGTCTCCGTCGGTGGCGTGGTGCATGGGAACACGGCGACGCTCATCGATGATGGGTGGATGCAGCAGGCCAGTTGCGGGCCAGCCATCGACGGGCGCATCAAGCCCGACCTGGCGCACATTTACGAGGACGTGTGGACCATCGCGTCGTCAAGCAACACCGCGCATGAGAACTTCTGGGGCACCAGCGCCGCCACGCCGATCACCGCCGGCTGCGGGGCGTTGGCCATACAGATGTATGCGGGCGGTCTGTTCGGCAATGCCACCTCCGGCGGAGATGTGTTCGATGCGCGTCCGCACGCGGCCACGACCAAGGCGATGCTCATCAACAGCGCGCGACAGTGGAACTTTGCGTCCATGGCCGACGATCTGGGCCGGTTCCGCCAAGGCTGGGGCCATGCCAGCGTGTCGCGTCTGTACGACCAGCGCGAACGCATGCTGATCGTCGACCAGACCGACCTGCTCGCTCCAGGCCAAAGCCGCGTGTACGTGGCTGACGTTGAGCCCATGCAGGACGTGCTGCAAGTCACGCTTGTGTATCCCGACCCTCCGGGCATGCCCGGCTCGCTTGCTCAACTGGTCAACGATCTCTCACTCCGGGTCACCTCACCGGACGGGCTGGTTTTTCTCGGCAACTACGGGCTGCTCGACTCGCCGTATTCACAGGCGGGCGGGAGGTTCGACCGGCAGAACACCGTGGAGCAGGTCATCGTGCCCAAGCCCGTGCCGGGCCGGTGGACCATCGAGGTGGTGGCGGACGAGTTCACCGCTGACGGTTACCCCGCCACTCCCCAACTCGACGCGACCTATGCGCTGGTCGCATCGGGCGTGGTGCCGAGGCCGACCGAGGTGCAGATCAGTGCGCCCGCCGGCGTTCCCCAGCGCCGCGCACCCTATGTGTCCATGCCCCTCGCATTTCGCGTCGATGCGGTGGGCTCACCGGTGCAGGTTGTCAGCCTCGTCTGGCGCACCGACGGCGGCCTGTCGGGCGAACTCACACCATTCGATGTTGACGACACGACGTACTCCTTCAGGTTGCCGGCGGCTGGGTGCGGGCAGACCAGCGAAGTCGCGTTGCGCGTCGAGCAAGCAGACGGACAGGTCACCTGGTGGCCGCAGGCCTGGCCTGCCTCGGGCTTGGGCATTGAGACGGGAATGGAACGCACGCTGTTCACGCAGGTTTTCACGGGGAGCAGCGGGTGGACGTCCAGCGCGACGCCAGGCCTGACCGGCGGGGGCTGGAACTTTGGCACCCCACTCGGCGGCGGACTGCGAGGCGACCCGCCGAACGATGCCGATGGCTCCGGTAAAGCATGGCTCACCAACCGGGCGGCCGGCGACACGGATGTGGACGGCGGCTCGGCCATCCTGACTTCCGCGCGCATTGATCTGTCGGGCGTTCCCGATCCGCTCATCACCTTTGCCTACTGGCTCAACTGCGATGACGCCGGGCAGCCTGGCGAGGATTTCCTGTCGGTCGAGATTTCGGCCGACGACGGCGTCACCTGGCTGCCCGCGGCGACACTTCGCTCCGGCTTCGCCTGGCGCGATCACACGCTGGACGCGGCTTGGCTCGTTGGGCCGGTTTCCAGCGTTCGCCTGCGCTTCACCATCGCCGACGAGCCCAACGACTCGGTGACCGAGGCTGGGGTTGACTATGTGCGCGTGCTGAGCCGATCGTGTCAACTTGCATGTCCGGGCGATCTCAACGCGGACGGGGCCGTGGACTTCTTTGATGTTCAATTCTTCCTCAATGCGTTCGCGGCGCGCCAGTTGGCGGCCGATCTCAACTCCGATGGACAGTTCAACTTCTTTGACGTGCAGACCTTTCTCAATTTCTTCGCCGCCGCGTGCCCGTGAGACGAGGGCCGGGCGGAGGGCGCATCGGGATCGGGGGCGGATTCCCCTCTCGCCACGGAGTGACAGGGAGTTTCACGAAGTTCTGAAGCAGATGGGCGCTGCATTTGACCGCTGGCAACACAATGGGTTTGGTGATTGACTTGATGTTGCTCGTCGAGGCGTTGTGCGACTTCGTGCCGCTCCATGTTTGAAGTCATCTTCTCGGTTGTCACTCTGGCTCAGATCCGGCAGGCGATCTCGCCGGCCAGGGCCGCGTTGCTCTTGACCAGTGCCAGGTTCGCCCGCAGTGTTCGCCCGCCGGAAATCTCGTGCAGCAGCGCCAGTACCCGCGGCGTCACGTCGCGTCCGTGCGCGTCGCCCGCCCGGGCGGTGGCCTCGGCCAGCCAGGTGTCCCACTCCAGTGACGCGATCTGCTCGGCGGCCGGAATGGGGTTGGCCACCACGACCCCGTGCCCGGCGCGCGCCAACTCGAAGCGTACGAAGGAGGCGAGTTCGTCCAAGTCGTCAATCCGCGCGTCAACTCCAGTGCCGCCGTCGCGCAGATAGAACGCAGGGAAACGGTCGGTGCGGAACCCGACGACGGGCACGCCCAGCGTTTCGAGGGCCTCGCGTGTGGCGAGTACGTCAAGCAGACTCTTGACGCCGCTGGTCACCACGGCGACGGGAAAGCGGGTGAACGCCGCCAGGTCGCTGGACACGTCCCATCGTTCTCCGTAGCCCCGGTGCACGCCGCCGATGCCGCCGGTGGCGAACACACGCACGCCGGCCGCCGCCGCCAGTTCCATGGTGGCGCTGACCGTTGTGGCCGCGTGCCGCCTTCTGTGTACCGCAAGTCCGAGGTTGGCGCTGTTCACCTTCTCGATCGGGCCGGAGTCGATCAGCAGCGTCAGTTCCTCAGCGGTCATGCCCACGGTTGGCACGCCCGCCACCACGCCCACCAGCGCCGGCACTCCGCCGGCCCGGCGGACGATCGCCTCCAGTTCCTCCGCCAGCGGCCGCGCCGCCTCCTTCGGCACGCCGTGGCATAGCAGTGTCGTCTCCAGCGCCACAGCGCGCTGCCGTTCGGCCTGCGACCGGCCCGCCCGATTGACCAGGGATTCCATCACCACTTTCCGTTCTCGCGCGTTTGCGGTACGCTGCCCGCCGGACACCACCGGCCACACACCATGCTCACCGTCGTCATCGCCCTCGGCTCGCTCGTCCTCTATTTCGTCGCCTACCACACCTACGGGCGCTACCTTGCCCGGCGCATCTTCCGCATCGAACCCGAACGCCTCGCCCCATCCGAAGAGTTCAACGACGGCGTCGATTACGTTCCCAGCCGGCGCGAACTCGTCTTCGGGCACCATTTTACATCCATCGCGGGCACCGGCCCGATCGTCGGCCCGGCTGTCGCGGTGGTGTGGGGCTGGGTGCCCGCGCTCATCTGGGTGCTGGTCGGCTCGATCTTCATGGGCGCGGTGCACGACTTCGGCTCGCTCATCATCTCGATGCGTCACAAGGGGCGCACGATCGCCGACCTGGCCAGCGACGTGGTGACGCCCACGACCCGCGTGCTGTTCCTGCTCGTCGTGCTCGTCGGGCTGTGGATCGTGCTGGCCGTCTTCGGGCTGGTCATCGCGACCATTTTCAAACTCTACCCTTCGAGCATCCTGCCCAACATCCTCCAAGTACCCATCGCCGTAGCGCTGGGGATGTGGATGAGACGAGGTGGCAGCCTGCTCATCGGCACGGTCGTGGCGGTGGTGCTCATGTACGGCTCCATCGTCCTGTCGGCCAACTACGAGTGGGCCCAGATCACGCTCTCGCCCGTGATCACCAACGTCATCTCACCGGTGGGCTTCTGGACGCTCGTGCTGCTTGCGTACGTCTTTCTTGCCAGCGTTCTGCCGGTGCAGACGCTGCTCCAGCCGCGTGACTACATCAACAGCCACCAGTTGCTCATCGCGATGGGTCTGCTGGTCATCGGCCTGGTCGTCGCACACCCGCCGATGGTGGCCGAGGCTGTGCGATTGAGGCCCGAGCCTGCCAGGCCGGGCGGCTTCGTCCCGCCGTTCGTGCCGTTCCTGTTTGTGACCATTGCCTGCGGGGCGATCAGCGGGTTTCACTGCCTGGTGGCGTCGGGGTGCTCGAGTCGGCAGTTGAAGACGGAAGCCGACGCGCCGATGGTGGGGTATGGTGCGATGCTGACGGAGGGGTTCCTGGCGGTGCTCGTGATTCTGGCGTGCTGTGCGGGGATCGGTATGGGGACGTTCGATCCGACACTCCTGACGCCTATCCCCGCTTCGCCCGCCCTCGGGCACGAGTATGCGAGTGTCGGCGGGACGCTCACCGGCGTCGTTGCCTGGCAGCACCACTATGCCACCTGGGGCGGAGAGGCCGGGCTCGGCTCCATGCTCGCTCCCTTTGTCATCGGATCGGCCAACATGATCGAGTCGATCGGCGTCAGTCATGCGCTGGCCGTTGCGATCATGGGCGTCTTTGTCGCTTCCTTTGCCGCGACCACGCTGGACTCGGCCACGCGCCTGCAGCGTTACGTCATCGCCGAACTGGCCGGCGCGCGTCCTGACAACCTCTGCAGCGCGAGCGTGTGCGGCTCGTGCGGTTGCAGCGTGCGCGGGCTGGCGTCGGGGACGCGGTGTCCCGAGTGCAATGCTGACCTGCGCCGCCCGGAGCGGGCGCCGCAATCGCGCCTCGCCGGCGTGGTGGGGAACCGATACGTCGCAACGTCCATCGCGGTGTTGACCGCGGGCGCCCTGGCCCTTTCGGACGCCCCGAGTGTCGGGCTGACCAGGGCCGGCATGGGTGGACTGATCCTCTGGCCGGTGTTCGGCGCGACCAACCAACTGCTCGGCGGACTGGCGCTACTGGTCATCACCGTCTGGCTCGTTCGCCGGCGCATCCCCGCGTGGGCGACGGCCATACCCATGGCTTTCATGCTCGGCATGACCGGCTGGGCCATCGTCGGGTTGATGCAGCAGTTTCTCCTCCCGCTCTCGTCCGGAGAGCCGGTGAAATGGCACCTGGTCGTCGTGTCAGCCCTCATGCTCGTGCTCGAACTCTGGATCGTCATCGAAGGTGTCCGCGTGCTCGGCTCGAGGTCGGCCCGCACGCCGACCTCGGCGCAGGGCGCATAGTCATGCTGGCCGGGGCGTCCTGTCAGTGTCCTCCTCCAACTACAGCGCTCACCGGAGCCCGCCCGCCAGTTCGCGCCCAAAGGCCTCGGCCTCAGCGGTCGGGCTACGCCCTTCCCGCCGCGCCTTGTCGATCCGTCGCACCAGCGCGCTGCCGACGATGGCCGCGTCGGCCTCCTGTACCACCGCCCGCACCTGCTCGGGCGTCGAAATGCCGAATCCGCACGCGATCGGCAGGTCCGTCACTTCCCGCAACTGCCGCACGCGACGATCAATCCGCGGCGCTTCATCACGCTCACCCGTGATTCCCGCACGTGCCAGCAGGTAGACAAACCCGCTGCACGCCCCGGCGATCTTCGCAGCCCTTTCCGGCGGCGTGGTCGGTGCGATCAGCAGACTGGCGATCAGTCCCGCCTCCCGAGCCCGGGCGGTCAACTCTTCCGACGATTCCAGCGGCGCATCCGGGAAGATGAACCCGTCGAACCCCACTTCCTTCGCACGCCCGATGAACCGCTCGACGCCGATGCGATGCACGATCGACACGCTGACCATCGCCACCAGCCCGACGTCCACGCGATCGCGCACGGCGCGCACCTGTTCGAGGATGGTCCCCGGCCGCGAGCCCTGAACGAGCGCCTCGTGCATTGCCGCCGCGATCACCGGCCCATCGGCGATGGGATCGGAGAACGGAAACCCGACCTCAATGATGCTCGCCCCGCCCCGCGCGCACGCCTCGATCAGCGGGCCTGTCGCGTCGGGCGTGGGATGCTGCGCGCACAGGAAAGGCATCAGCGCCCGCCGGTTTTGCGCCCGAAGGTCCGCGAATATCCGCTCGATGCGATTGGTCGAAGTCTCAGCGCTCGATGACATCGTTGATCTGCTCCAGCCCGGCCGTCAGCACGCGCGGTCCCTCAGGTGTGATCAGCACGTCGTGCTCATAGTGCACCGAGAGCGAGCCGTCGGCGGTGAAGATCGGCCACTCGTTTCGAGCCTGCGCCGTCTGCCCGGTTCCCACCGCGATCATCGGCTCCACCGCGATCAACGTTCCCGGCTCGCAGTGCCGTGAACCATCCGGCCACTCGCCCGAGAACGCCGGAACCACGTTGGAAATGAACGGCGGCTCGTGCAGACGCCGTCCATACCCGTGTCCGCCCAGCCCGCGGATCAGGTGAAACCCGCATTCCTTTTCAACGTGGCGCTGCACCTGCCGCGCCCATGCCATGAACGTGTTTCCAGGCCTCAACTCGGCGCATCCCAGTTTCAGGCTGTTCTTGCCCGCGTCCATCAGGCGGCGCGCCTGGTCGGTCGGCTTTCCGAACGAGTAGGTCCAGGCCGCATCACCAATCCAGCCGTGATACGAGACTCCGATATCCACCTTGAGCAGGTCACCCGCTTCCATGGGTCGCGTGAGATACCCGGCCGTGCCGTGAACCACGCACTCATTGACCGACAGGCACGCATGCGAAGGGAAGGGTGGCATTCGCGGGACGCGATATCCGCGAAAGCACGATTTGCACCCAAGATCGTCCAGCGTCCGGGCCACGAAGTTGTCGATGTGCGCCAGCGTGTGTCCGTGCGCCAGGAACTGCGCCAGGCGTTCATGCACGCGGACGACCATCTCGGCCGCGTCCGTGGCGCCCTTCACATCCTTCGTGCTGGTGACCCGGGCATGCATCGGCGGCATGGTAGGGCGCGAGGTCGCCCAAGTTGGGGGTCTACGCTTGCTCCCGCGTGAACGTGGTGGTTCTATCCAATCCAAAGTCAGGTGCCGGACGGGCGAGGCGTCTGGCTCTTCAGGCCATCCATGCGCTTTCCTCGGCGGGGCACAGGGTCAAGCATCTCGAAGTCGGGGGCGACGAACTGCTCGACCCGGTTCGGCTGGAGAAGGCCTCGGCGCTGGTTGTGGTGGGGGGTGACGGGACGGTGCTGCGGTGTGCCGAAGCGAGCGCCAAGGCCGACTGCCCCATCTACCACCTGCCCACGGGCAACGAGAACCTGTTCAGCCGCCAGTTTGGGATGACCAGCGACGTGCGCGCGCTGCGCTGCGCTGTGGAAGCGCGGCGTGTGAGCCGGGTCGACCTCGGGCGCGTGCGCGTGGGCGGGATCGGGGAACCATTCTTATTGATGTGCTCGGTGGGGCCGGATGCGGGGGTCATTCGCCGCCTGAGCCGTTCGCGCCGGCGGGCGCTGGGGCATGCGTCCTACACGCTTCCCGTATTGGGGGAGGTGCTTGCCCCGATGCTCCCGATGCTGGGGGTGCAGGTGGATGGGCAAGTGCTGGTGGAGGAGAGGCGCGGGTGGGTGATTGTGGCCAACTCAGCCCAGTATGCACTGGGGCTCAATCCCCTGCGGCGTGCGCAGATGGACGACGGTCTGGTCGATGTGCTGTTCATGCCGGCTCGATCATCTCTGGGCTGTGCGCACTGGTTGATGCGGTGCGCGCGGAAGTCCGACCTGACGGGGGCGGGGGCGATCGAGTGCCGGGGTCGCCAGGTGCGGATTCGCGTCGAGGCTGGGGGGGCGTGTTATCAGGTCGATGGTGAGACGGCTTCGTGCGTGATCGACGCGCGCGGACTGGAGATGGAAGTGTCGGTCGATGCAGGAGTTGTCCCCGTGTTGAGCGCGCCGTGAAAAGGAAGAGTCGTGCTTCGGGGGGTTTTGCGAGTAACCTGAACAGAAGCGGGGGTGGGTGGGTGTTGCCCGGCAGGGCCGAGGGGCAGGAACGGGCGGTAGGCGAGAGGATTGGGGATGCGCTGGGTCATCGGCTTCCTCCTCATCATGGGCGTGGTTCTGGCCGGGGCGTTGGGATGGTTTCTGACGTCGCAGCCGAGTGCGGGTGGCTCGCGCCTTTCGAGCCGCGAGGGTGTGGAGCCGCACGATGTGGATCTTCTGGCCGAATCGGAAGGCGGTGGCGGCCCGAGCGGCGCGCCGGCAATGATGCGCATCGACGACGAGGCGTTGCTGAGGTTGGAGGCCGAGTTGGCGCTCGCGCCGGCGACGGTCGGGCGGACGGACGAAGAGCGCCTGGCGGCGGCGTGGGAGTGGGTGCGTGCGAACAGGCCTCCCGAGCGACCCTACAACGATCTGGAGGCGAGGATGCTTGCGCTGACCCAGACGGCCCTTGACGGGCAGGAGGGCTCGATCCTGTGGGCGATGAACGCGGCGATGCTCGAGGTGGAGATGGTGCGCGCCCTCGATGCCAATGCCGATGGCGTGGTGACCGACGCGGAAGTAGAGACTTTTGCTGCAGAGAATCTGAACATGCTCGCAATGCTGGATCATCCATACATCAGGTCGAGGCTGGATGCGAACCGCGATGGGCAAGGGCCGGCCGGAGAGGTGTCAGTGCTGCACGATCTGGCCAGCATGCAGAACGCGATCGGTGGGGTGGCGGAGCGAGCGAAGATCGAGAGTTGGGACGTTGACCTCGATGGGGCGCTGACGGAGGCCGAGACCTTGGCCGGGATGGAGGCGACGCTGGCGAGCGTGGAGATTCACGAGGATGGGCCGATCGAGGTGGTCAGCGATGCATCGCTGATCGATCAGAACGAGCAGGAGGCGGTCAAGCAGACGCCGACGGAGAGATTTGGGCCTTCAACGCTGAAGGCGATGGAAGCGCGGCGGGAGATTTTGGCAGTGCAGACGCTGGCACAGAGTCTGCTGGATGCGATGCGCGTGGAGAACATGGACAAGAACCTGCTGGGTGAGCAGATGATGCAGGTTGTTCCCAAAGCGCCTGAACAGATGGATTTTGATGAGAACGGGGACGGGCAGATCGACGGGATTGAGGGGGAGGCGTTCGCGGCCGCGGCGCAGGAATACCAGAAGCAGATCGCCGAATGGTCAGCCAGGCAGACCGCCCGGGTGATGCGCATGGGGTTCGAGCACGCGATGCGGGAGCATGATCTGAACGGCGACGGGCGGTTGTCTGACCGGGAGTGGGACATGCGCCTGGAGGATCTGCTGGCGGCACGCGAGAAGCGCCTGTTCCTTCGTAGTTACGACCTGGACGGGAACGGGCGCGTCGATTCGACCGAACTGATGCGATTCCTCGACTGGCACAAGGCCGGCAGCGTCCGGGCGGATGCGAACTTTGATGGGGTGGTGAACGTTTTGGACTTGCAGGCGATGATGGCGAACTACACGAAGCAGTGAGGCAGTGGGCACGGGTGTTCGAAACTGGCGCGCCCGGGCGCGTGATTCGAGCCTCGGCGCGAGCAAGGGAAGTGTGTCGCGGAGTTGATCGGACCCCCTCGCTGTCACGGGGGGCGTCGATGACACAAGGGGCTCGACCGGCGCGAGCGAGGAGGGTATCCCCGGTGGCAACGTCGGCGGCCCGCAGTGTCTCTCGGGTTTCTGTACGATACCCGCATGTCTACCACCAATCGCGGACGTCTCTTTGTTGCCAGTTGTGTCGCGTTGATCGTGACGGCCATGAGTTTTGCCATCCGTGGCGACATCATGGGGGCGCTGGAGGTGCAGTTTTCGCTGACGAAGGAGCAACTGGGGACGATTGCGAGCACGGCGTTCTGGGGATTCACGCTTGCGATGATCGTCGGCGGGCCGCTGTGCGACGTGCTGGGGATGAAGCGGCTGGTCTGGTTTGCATTCGCAGGGCACTTGGCCGGTATCGTGACGACAATTTTCGCCAACGGGTTCTGGACGCTGTTCGGCGGGACTCTGGCGATCGGGATCGCCAACGGATTTGTCGAGGCGGCGTGCAATCCGCTGATCGCCACGGTCTATCCCGAGGAGAAGACGAAGAAACTGAACCACTTCCACGTGTGGTTCCCTGGCGGCATCGTGATCGGCGGGCTGGGGTGCTTTGCCCTATCGCAGTTGGACATGAACTGGCAGTGGAAGATGGGGTTGATGCCTGTTCCGCTGGTCGGCTACGCGGCGATGTTTCTCGGGCAGCAGTTCCCGGTGACGGAGCGTGTGGCCAGCGGGGTATCGATGGGGCGCATGTTCCGCGAGTGCCTGCGTCCGCTGTTCATCGTGATGATCCTGTCGATGCTGCTGACGGCGTCAACGGAACTGGGGCCTGGGCAGTGGATTCCGAACATACTGACGTTCACGGCCGGGGTATCAGGGATCCTGGTGTTGTGCTGGATCAACGGGCTGATGGCGGTGGGGCGTGGGTTAGCCGGGCCGATCGTGCATAAGTTGTCGCCTTCCGGCGTGCTGCTGGCGTCGGCGGTGCTGGCGGGGGTCGGGCTGTTTCTTCTGAGTCAGGCGGACTCGCAGGTGACGGCGTTCGGGGCGGCGACGGTGTTTGCATTGGGGGTGTGCTATTTCTGGCCGACGATGCTGGGTTTCGTGGCCGAGCGTCTGCCGAAGACGGGGGCGCTGGGCCTGTCTGCGATGGGCGGGGCCGGCATGCTGGCGGTGTCGCTGATTCTGCCCGTGATGGGGGCGATGTACGACCGCAACACGGCGTCGGCGATACCGGCGACGTACACGGTCGAGCAGTTGCGTCAGTCGACGGCGGGTACGGCGCAGGGGAAGGTGTGGGCCGAGGCGCAGGCGGAGGGTGGGGCAGAGACGCTCAAGTACGTGGCGGGGCTGCCGGTGGTGCTGGTGGTGGTGTTCGGGGCGATTTACCTGCGGGATCGGGCGTCGGGGGGCTACAGGGCCGAGCGACTGGGTGCGGCGGAGGGCTGAGCGGGCTGAAGGTCTGGGAGCCGGGCCCTACCATGGGGCATTGGTGTTCTGGGTGAGAAGGAGTATTCATGACGCAGGCCATTTCACGCGGACTTGAGGGTGTCATCGCCGGTGAGACGCAGATCTGCTCGGTCGAGCAGGGGGCGTTGATCTATCGTGGGTACGAGATTCACGACCTGGCGAAGAACGCGACGTTCGAGGCAGTGGCCTATCTGCTGCTGGTGGGGCACAAGCCCTCGCCGGACGAACTTGCGTCTTTCAAGCAGGAACTGGTGAGCGAGCGGGCGCTGCCTGGTTCGGTGGTCGATTTTCTGCACAGCAGTGTCGAACCATTGCGTGCGGGGACGGCGGTGCCGATGGACGTGCTGCGGACGGCGGTTTCGATCCTGGCGCACACGGACCCGGACTGTCAGGACAACTCGGCGGAGGCGAACCTGCGCAAGTCCAAGCGTCTGATGGCCAAGATTCCGACGATCATCGGGCACATGCAGAACTTGTATGACGGCGTGCCGCTGGTGGCGCCAAAGACTGGGGGAGATCCGGCGCTCAGTCACGCGGGGAACCTGTTGTACCTGATGACGGGGAAGAAGCCGACCGCGCAGGCCGAGCACATCATGGACGTGAGCCTGATGCTGTACGCCGAGCACGACTACAACGCATCGACGTTCGCGGGGCGAGTGATCGCGGGGACGCTGTCGGACCTGCACGGGGCGGTGACCGGGGCGATTGCCGCGTTGAAGGGCCCGCTGCATGGCGGGGCGAACGAGGCGGCGATGGAGATGCTCAAGGAGATCCGCGCGGACATCGGGCCGGCCAACGACCGGGCGAAGATCGAGGCGTGGATGCACCAGGCGTTTGCCGACAAGCGGAAACTGATGGGCTTCGGGCACCGGGTGTACAAGAACGGAGACCACCGGGCGCCGATCCTGCACGCGCTGGGGCGCGAGTTGGCCCGGCAGACGGGCGAGCAGTATGTCAGGTTGTTCGAGTTGGGCGAAGAAGTGCAGCGGATCATGCTGTTGGAGAAGAAGATCCATCCGAACGTCGATTTCCCGTGCGGTATGACGTATTACACGATGGGGATTCCGGTGCCGCAGTACACGCCGATCTTCGTGGCCGCGCGGGTAACGGGGTGGGCGGCGCACATCATGGAGCAGCACGCGAACAACCGGCTGATCCGTCCGATCGCGGCGTATACGGGGCCGGCGCTGAAGAACTGGAACGATTGAGCAGGCGACAACGGCGGGTGCGGAAGCCGAAGAAGGTGTACGAAAGGGGTCGGGGTCATGGTTTCCAAGTCCTGCGATCGCTGCGAACGCACCATCGAGTTTCCCGACGAGCAGGCCGGCGCGAAGGTGGAGTGTCCGTATTGCGGGGACATGAACACGATGCCGGCGCTGGCCGGGACGCATGTGCCGGCTTCCCCCGGTGTGCGTTCGGGTCGGGCGGAGGCGGCGGGCTATCCGCCGGACTTCGGGCCTGAGCAGCGTGTTCTGATGGTGCGGCCGGCGTGGGTGAGGTCCAGGCCGTTCCGGGCGATCGGCGCTTTGCTGCTGGCGGCGGGCGGAGTGGTGCTGGGGTTGACTCACCTGGTCAGCCCGGCGGCGGTGCCGAAGTGGGCGGCGATCGTCGCGGTGCTGGCGGCCGTGGGTTTTGGCGGGGTGGTGCTGTGGTGGTGGGTAGAGAGTTTGTCGGCGGCGCTGGAGGTGACGAACAAGCGGACGGTGGCCCGACGGGGGATATTGAGCCGCTCGACCAGCGAGGTGCTGCACGACAACATTCGCAACGTGCAGATCGAGCAGACGTTCTGGCAGCGGGTATGGGGGGTGGGGTCGATCGGGATCTCCAGTTCGGGGCAGGATGGAATCGAGATCGAGATGGACCGGATTCCCGGACCACAAAGGCTTCAGCAGGTGATCGATCTTTACCGTCCGCTGGATTGATTGTGCCGATGGAGAAGTTTCGGGTGGACGCGGAGCCGGGAGGCGAGTTCAATAGAGTCTTTCACGGCTGGGTTCGTGTGCTGGAGCGGCGTCTTGAACTGGTTTCACAAGATTCGACTTCGTGTGCTGGCGGTCCTTCTCGGGGGGATTCTGGCGGCGTTCGCGTTGATCAACTTTTTCGCTTGGCCGGTGCTGCCGGTGGTCGGCGCGACGGTGCTGACGGTGGCGGCGATGGTGCACGGGTTCACCAGTCGACTGGGCGAACCGCACTGCTGGAATTGCGGGGGCGACCTGGGCAACCAGCCCACCGGCGAGTATGGGGCGGTGTGCCCGACGTGCGGCTCGGTCAATCAGCAGGTGGGGCAGCGCCGCGCCTGACCACGTGCCCGGATTCCACATGTGAGAAGTTGCACTTGGGTTGGCCAAGGCCCGGCGGGTGGTCTTTGGGCTCGCTAAGATCGGGCGATGCCAAGTCCGCTTGTGATTCTCTGCCCCGGACAAGGGGCTCAGGCTGTGGGGATGGGGAGGGTCTGGGCGGAGCGCAGCCGCGAGGCTGCCCGCGTGTTCGCACAGGCCGACGAGATCCTGGGCGATCGGCTGGGCGCTCCCATATCGAGCCTGTGCTTTGAGGGTCCGCCGGAGCGGCTGAACCAGACGGACGTGAGCCAGCCGGCGATTTACGTCACGTCGATGGCGTGTCTGGCGGGGCTGCGGGCCCAGTGGGGTGCGGGGAATGGTGAACTTCCACTGGCGGCGTGCGCGGGGCTGAGCCTAGGAGAGTACACGGCCCTGACGGTGGCGGGGGCAATGGACTTTGCCAGTGGGCTGGAACTGGTGACGCTGCGTGGCCGAGCGATGCAGGAGGCCGCGGTAGCGTCGCCCTCGGGCATGGTGGCGCTGATCGGGGCGGACGAGGGGCAGGCGCGGGAACTGTGCGAGCGGGCGCGGGGGCCGGAGGTGCTGGTGCCGGCGAACTTCAATGCGCCCGGGCAGGTCGTGGTGTCGGGCAGCCTGGGTGCCTGCGAACGGGCCGAGCGCGTGGCGTCGGAGATGGGTCTGAAGGCGACGCGGCTGGCGGTGGCCGGGGCTTTTCACAGTCCGCTGATGAAGCCGGCGGCCGATCGTTTGGCGACGGCGCTGGCATCGGTGCGGATCGTCGCACCGCGTTGTCCGGTGCTGTCGAACGTGACGGGCGTGGCACACGAAGCGGGGGAAGGCTGTGCGGATGTGATCCGTCGTCGACTGGTCGAGCAGTTGACCAGCCCGGTGCGCTGGGCGGACAACGGTCGCTGGCTGGGCGAGCGGTACGCGGGGGCTGCGTATCACGAACTGGCGCCGGGGAAAACACTTTCCGGGTTGATGCGTCGCATCGACCGGAACTTGAAGGTGGAGACTCATGACGAGGTTGCGTAATCGCGTGCTGGGCCTTGCGTCCGCCGGCATTGTGGCCGCGCAGTTGGGCGGGATGCTGACGTTGTGCGTGGGCGGAGTGAGCCTGCTTACCGCGTGCAAGAAGGCGGAGCCTCCGCCCCCGCCCCCGCCGCCCCCGCCTCCGCCGCCGGAGGTGCCGGACCGCATCGTGTTCGAAGCGCTGATTTCCGAAGTGGGCGTGGATGCGCGGGTGCATGTGTCGGACGACCTGGAGATTTACGACCGTTCGCTGGCCGAGGCGGGGCTGGCGTTTGCGTCGGCATTTGCGGCGGCCGATGCAGATGCGTTGTCGGACATGATGACGCTGCCGACGCGTGCGACGCTGGATGACCTGCTCGGCTCGGGGGACTGGGACGAGTCGGTCGCGGACATCGAGGGCGTGCGGATTGTCGAGTTCGTGCAAAGTCCCAATGAAGAGGAACAGGCGCATTCGGGCACGATGTACCTGGCGGTGCAGGGGCCCGGGGAGTCCTTTGTGCTGGCCTGGTCGGCGTCCAAGGGTGCGGGGGATCGGTGGGTGTGGGGGCAAGCGTGGTCGACGCCGGACGTGAAGGCGCGTGCGTCGGACTGGGACTCGGCTTCGGTGGCCGAACTGACGGCCGAGGCGACGGCGTCCGCTGAGGCGGCCAGCGCGGCCGGGCTGGACCGTCGCGTCAACGAGGCGATGCTCCGCGACCCCAAGATCATCTACATTGCCACGGAACTGAGCAGCCGCTTGGTTGCCAAGGTGTATGAGAACCCCAATCTTCCGCCCGGGCTGCCGCGTGCTCCGGGGCGCGACGAGTTGCTGGCGCAGACGGCCGGCGAAATCGGCCTGAGCGTCAGCGAGTTGACAGCCAAGTACGAGGAAGGCAAGAAGGCGGTGGAGCAGGGGGAGAGGCCCAGTGCCGAGGATCTGCGCCTGCTGCGCGACCTGATCGGCCAGAGTCTGGGCATGATGTCGATGTTCGGCGGCGAGATGTTCGGCCTGACGGCCGAGTCGACGATGCAGGAACTGGCGAACATTCTGAACATGAGCATGTCGGAGTTGAACGCATTGCTCGAGGGCTGAGGCCCGGGGGACACGCTGCTCATGGCTGAGACGCGCATCGCATTCGTTACCGGGGCCAGTCGCGGCATCGGGCGGGCCATTGCCAAGCGCCTGGCGGCGCCGGCCGGTTCGGGCGGGCAGGGCCGTCACGTCGTGCTGGTGAGTCGTTCCGAGGGGCCTCTGAACGATCTCAAGGCCGAGATCGAGTCTGGCGGGGGTAGTGCCTCTGTGCGCGCTGTGGACGTGGCCGACGGGGCGGCGCTGGCGACGGCGATCGAGTCAGTGGTCAGTGAGCACGGGCGGCTGGACATCCTGGTGAACAACGCGGGCATCACGCGCGACAACCTCGTGCTGCGGATGAGCGACGAAGAGTGGGACGCGGTGATTGATACCAACCTGCGGTCGGCCTTCGTGGCCATTCGCGCCGCGGCCCGCGCGATGATGAAGCAACGCTTCGGGCGCATCTGCAACATCGCCTCGACTTCGGGCGTGGTGGGCAACGCCGGGCAGAGCAACTACGCGGCTGCCAAGGCGGGGCTGATCGGCTTGTCCAAGTCGGTGGCACGCGAGTTGGGCGGCAAGGGCATCACGTGCAATGTGATTGCGCCCGGCTTCGTGCAGACCGACATGACCGCAAACCTTCCCGAGCAGGTGGTCGAGCAGGTCCGGGCGGGCATGGCGGTGCGGACGCTGGGCACGCCCGAGGACATTGCCGCCGCGGTGGCCTACGTCACCAGCGACGAGGCGGGCTATTTGACCGGGCAGACGATCTGCGTGGACGGCGGGCTGACGATGTGCTGAGGATGGGGCGGGCGCGTCAGGCTCGGCGCGGTCGCATCCACCCGCCCGCCTTCTCTCCGCCCACCTTCTTCACCCAGGCCAGCACACCCACCCCGGCGAGCACCATCAGCACGCTGAGCCACTGCCCGCGGCTCAGGCCAGCCAGGCGCGGCATGGCCAGGTTGTCGTCGGGCAGTCGCCAGAACTCGGTCGCCACCCGCAGCACGCCGTAGGTGATGAGGAACCAGCAGCCCACCACGCCGGGCGTGCGCGGCTTGC
Source organism: Phycisphaerales bacterium (assembly GCA_023382935.1). Classification (GTDB taxonomy): domain Bacteria; phylum Planctomycetota; class Phycisphaerae; order Phycisphaerales; family UBA1924; genus J022. The sequence continues at coordinate 4,426 of JAHDXL010000011.1, read as the reverse complement.
GCCAGATCCACCAGAGCACCAGTCCGAGCACGAGGCCCTCGGCCGCGGCCTGGTACAACTGCGACGGGTGCCGCGCCGCCAGCAGCGGCTCGAGTTGCGATTGAAGGTCGGGCGCGCCATGCTGGAGGCGTGCGATCATGCGTTCGACCGCGGCGGCGTCGGGCTCATTGGGCAAGCGGTTGGCCTCGATGAGGTGAGTCAGGCGGATGTGCTGATCGAGAGACAGTTCCGGCGCATGTCCGGTGAGCAGTTCCTGCGGAAAGCGCACCGCCCACCACGGGGCCTTCTGTCCGGGCATGGCGACGATCTTGCCGAGCAGTTCGCCGTTGATGAAGTTGGCCAGGCGCCCGAAGAACAGGCCGAAGGGAGACAGCGCCGCCACGACGTCGGCGACGTGGCGGAAGGGGACTCGGCCCTCGATCGCGCCGTCGGAGGTGCGAAATCCGCGGCTGATGCGCCAGGCGGCGAGGATGACGCCGATCATGCCGCCGTGGCTGGCCATGCCTCCGCGCGTGATCATGAGGACGCCCCAGAAGGGGAACGAGGGCTCGAAGGTCCACAGCAGATCGGGCTCGTAGAAGAGGCAGTAGCCCAGGCGTCCGCCGAGGATGATGCCGAAGGCCATGATGAGGACGAAGTCCTCGGCCCGGTGCGCGGGGATGAGCACCAGGCCGCGGCGGGCCAGGCGACGCAGCAGGAGGTAGCCAACGAAGATGCCGGCCAGGTAGGACAGGCCGTACCAGCGGACCGAGAGCCCGAAGACGGTGAAGATGATCGGGTTGAGGTCGTGGGTCCAGCCGCCGAGATCGCTCGCCAGGGTGAGGATGGTCATGTCCTAGTTTCCCAACGCCACGGCCGGGATGCCGAAGAAGCGCTCGGCGTTTTCGTCGGTCTGCCGGAGGAAGTCGGGCAGGGCCAGGCCGCGAATCCGGGCGAGGAAGGCGGCGGTGTGGCGGACGTGGGCGGGCGTGCAGGGCCAGTGTCCGCGCTCCGGCTCGGGCGTGAGGAAGGGCGCGTCGGTCTCGATCATGATGCGGTCGGCCGGGACGAGTCGGGCGGCCTCGGCGACGTCCTTGGCGTTGCGATAGGTGACCACGCCGGTGAAGGAGATCATCGCGCCCAAGTCCAGTGCAAGCCGAGCTTCGTCCGGCCCGCCTGTGAAACAGTGAAAGACCATGCGCGAGGGGTCGAGGCGGGTGGCGCGGAGAATCGGGATCAGGTCGTCGAAGGCCTTGCGGCAATGGAGGATGACGGGGTGGACGATGCCCTCGTCGTGGCAGCGTTCGAGAAAGGCCAGTTCGTCGGCCAGCACGGCGTCCTGGATTGGTCGCGGGGGCTTGGCGTGGTGGTTGTCCAGCCCCAGTTCACCCCAGGCGACGCACTTGGGGTGTCGGGCCAGGCGTCCGAGCAGGTTCCAGTCATGCGGTTCCTGGTCGGAATAAAGCGGGTGGACGCCGACGGTGAACCAGATGTTCTCGTGCGATTCGGCGAGCAGCATGCAGGCTTCGGCGTCGTGGGAAGAGGTGGAGATGGTGATGGCGCCGGCGACGCCGACGCGGGCGGCGTCGGCCATCACGTCGTCAACGCGGCCGGCAAAGTCGGGGAAGGCGAGGTGGCAGTGGGTGTCGATCATCCGCCAGCACGATAGGGGCGCAGCAGCGGCCGGCGCGGTACCATCCGCCCGACAGGAGGTGCTCATGCTTCGGATACTCGTCGCCCTGATCGCCCTGCTGGGCTTGGTTCCCAACACGCCCGGGCAGGACACCCTGCACGAGCGCTGGTACGTCCTCGAGATGATGGGCCAGCGGTCCGGGTGGACGCACACGCGCGTCACACGCGAGGACGATCAGCGTCTCCGCACCGACACGGCGATGCACATGAAACTGAACCGGGCCGGCGTGGACATCGCCATCCGCATCGACTCGTCTTTCATCGAGACGGCCGAGGGTGAGCCGGTGTCGGCCCGTTCGAGCATGGCCATGGGCGGGCCCGTGGCGACGACGACGACGTACATCTTTCAACCGGACGGCATCGTGCAGGAGACCGACAACGCCGGACAGGTCACCAAGACCACGCTCCCGCCCATCGAGGGCGTGTGGCTGACGCCGTGGGAGACGCGGACGTTCCTGACCGAGCGCCTCAAGGCCGAGCCGGAAGCCATCACGCTGCGCACGGTCGATCCGACCATGGGGATTCAGCCGGTGACGATCACGTACACCGATTTCGAGTTGACGACGCTCGAACTGCTGGGGCGGACGGTCAAGGCGTGGAAGTGCACGTCGAGCAACTCGGCGGCGCCGGGCGTCACTTCGACTGAGTACCTCGACGACCGCGGCGAGGCGCTGCGGACGGAGATGGGCATGGGCGGTCTGACGATCGTGATGATCGCCTCGGACCGCGAACTGGCGATGTCGGAGGTGCAGGCCCCGGAGATGATGGCCTCGCTATTCATCCGGCCGAACAAGGCGATTCCGGGCGCTCGGACGCTCAAGAGGGCCACGTACCTGCTGCACGTGCCCGAGGGCGAACTGGCCGCTCCGCCCGAGACCGGCTCGCAGAAGGTCGAGCGGGTGGACGAGCGCCGCGTCCGGGTGATCGTGAACGCGGGCTCCTTCACCGCCGCCGGCGAGGTGGACGCGGGCGCGTATCTCGAGCGTTCGACCATGCTCGACACCGCCGACGAGAAGATCCGGGAGTTGTGCGGGCGGGCGCTCGAGGGCGCGGGCGGGGACAAGCCGGCGCGGGCCGAGGCGCTGCGGCGCTTCGTGCACGGGTACATCGAGGACAAGAACCTGGGCGTGGGCTTCGCCAGCGCCAGCGAGGTGGCAAGGTCGTGCCAGGGCGACTGCTCGGAGCACGGCACGCTGCTGGCCGCGCTGCTGCGGGCCGACGGCATTCCGTCGCGGGTGGTCTCGGGCGTGGTGTACGTCGACGAGTTCGCCGGGTCGAAGGGCATCTTCGGGTATCACATGTGGACGCAGGCGTTGCTGACCATCGACGGCGCGCAGCGCTGGGTGGATCTCGACGCGACGCTGCCCGGGGCGCTCGACTATGACGCGACGCACATTGCGCTGGGGCTCAGCGCGCTCAAGGATGGAGAAGTGGTCAACGGGCTGGTGTCGCTGGCCCCGCTCATGGGGCGTCTGGCGATCGACGTGGAGACTCTGGACTGAATGCAGATGGAGCGCGTGGACACGCTGGCGTCGCTTCCGGGCAGGCCGGCCGCCGGGCACAAGGGCACGTTCGGCACCGTGCTGATCGTGGGCGGGTGCGCGCGCGCGACGCGCATGATCGGGGCGCCGGCGCTGGCGGCCGTGGCGGCGGCGCGGGCCGGCGCGGGGCTGACGCGGGTGCTGGCGCCCGAGTTGATCATCAATGACATCCTCGGGAGCGCCACGCACGCGACCGGCGTGGCGGTGCCGTGTGATGCGGACGGCATGATGGATGGACAGGCGGCCATCACCGCGTTCGATGCGCAACTCGGCGTGTGCCAGGCGGTCGCCATCGGGCCGGGGCTGGGCCTGGACCAGACCACGCGGGCGCTTTCGATGCGGGCGGCCGGGCAGGAGCGCGTGGCGGCGGTGATCGACGCCGACGCGCTGAACGCGCTGGCCGAGGTACGCCAGTTCTGGCGCGACATGCGCGGGTCGTTGATCCTCACGCCGCACCCCGGCGAGTTCCGGCGGCTGGCCGGGCCACTGGGAGTCACGCTGGACCCGACCGACGCGGCGCAGCGCGCCGACGCGGCCGGCGAGATGGCGCGCCGGCTGGGGGCCATCGTGGTGCTCAAGGGCGCGCACACCGTCGTGAGCGACGGGCATCGCGTGTGGACGAGCGGCGCGGCCTCGGCGTGCCTGGCCACCGGCGGCACGGGCGACGTGTTGGCGGGCCTGATCGCCGGGCTGGTGGCCCAGCATCCTCCGAACCCGCTGCTGGCGATGGCCGGGCGGGCGCCTGGGCCGAGTCTGTTTGACCTGGCGTGCATGGGCGTGGAGGCGCACGCCCGCGCGGCCGCGGCGTGGACCAAGCACCGCGATGCCGACGCAGGCATGCTGGCGATGGAACTGGCGGATCTGCTGCCCGCGGCCGTCGCGTCGCTGCGGGCGGCTGCTAATTGAGATCTGGTTATTTGTGATTTGGTGATTGGAAGGCGTGAGGTGAGGGCAGTCCGGGGAACGGCGACGGGGGTTCGGAAGGCACGGGAGCTGGTCTGGGTGGCGAGGACGGGCGTCCGAAGAGGGCGGACGGGCGTCTGGAGAGGGCGGACGGGCTGCCGGAGAGTTCGGACGCGACCCACCGGAACGGGAAATCGGGCCTGCGATCCTGCAAGCGCGGCTTTTGCTTTTTCGGACGCGATCCTGCAAGCGCGGTCGACCATCGCGACCGGATGGGCGCGCTGGGCCGCAGTGCGCGGCCGCGTCGGATG
>JAHDXL010000010.1 GCA_023382935.1 Phycisphaerales bacterium | reverse complement strand
GCGGGGTGCAAGAGGGGCGGCGCGCAGGGGCGCGACTGTGCGCGCGCAGGTGGAGAACGGCACCAGATATGGGGCATCAGGAGGGGGGCGGCGAGCGGTGGCGCCGTCCGACTTACCCCACGGCTTTGACGACCTTCTCGCCCGCATCGCGGAGGTCCGTTGCCGCTTGCAGCGTCGTCAGCGTGGAGGCGGCGTCCTTGAGGATCTTGCGGCCTTTCTCGACGTTGTTGCCTTCGAGCCGGACGACGAGGGGGATGGAGAAGCCGATTTCTCTGGCGGCGTTGACGATGCCCTGGGCGATGACGGCACAGTCCATGATGCCGCCGAAGATGTTGACCATGACGCCCTTGACCTTGGCGTCGGAAAGGATGATGCGGAATGCCTCGGTGACGGCCTCTTCGGAGGCTGAGCCGCCGACGTCGAGGAAGTTGGCCGGTTCCCCGCCGTGGTGCTTGATGGTGTCCATGGTGGCCATGGCCAGCCCGGCGCCGTTGACCAGGCATCCGATGTTGCCGTCGAGGGCGATGTAGGAGAGGCCGAAGCGTTTGGCGCGCATTTCGGCGGGGTTTTCTTCGGCCGGGTCGAAGAGGGCCTCGATGTCCTTGTGCCGGAAGGTGCCGTTGTCGTCGAAGTTGAACTTGGCGTCGATGGCGAGCACCTGTCCGTCGGGGTGCTCGTCGGTCGGGGGAGTAGTGATGAGCGGATTGATTTCGGCCAGCGTGCAATCCTTGGCAACGAAGACCTTGGCCAGCGCGGTCATGGTCTTGACGGCCTGTCCGACCTGCTTTCCGCGGAAGCCAAGGCGATAGGCGACTTCGCGCGCCTGATAGGGTTGGAGGCCGAAGAGCGGGTGGAGCGGTGTCTTGATGATGGCCTTGGGGTTGGTGGCGGCGACCTTTTCGATTTCGACGCCGCCCTGGGCCGAGGCGATCATGACGTTGCGGCGCGAGGTGCGATCGGTGGTGATGGCCAGGTAGTACTCGTGGGCGATGTCGACGCCGGCGGCGATGAGGAGTTTGCGGACCTCGAGGCCTTCGGGCCCGGTCTGCACGGAGACCATGCGGTTGGTGAGCATGAAGCGAGCGGCATCCTCGGCTTCCTGCGGCGAGCGGACGAGTTTCACGAAGCCAGCCTTGCCGCGGCCACCTGCGTGCACCTGGGCCTTGACCACCGCCAGCGTCGTGCCGGCTTCGGCGGTGACCTGCTTGTAGGTGGAGGCGGCGGCCTCGATGGACTCGATGACGCGCGCGGGGGGAACAGCGATTCCGGCTTCGGCGAGGATGTCGCGGGCCTGGTACTCGTGGACCTTCATCAAGAACTCCTTGTAAGGGGGGAATCGTAGGGAGAGGGTTGTCCGCAAAGGCGAAGCGAGGGCAGACGAAGGTGTCGCGGCGGCGCTGCATCGCCGACCTGCGGCGATTGGGCGCGGGTTTCCGGTGCGGCGGGCTGGGCAACCTTGGTGGCCCGGATGCCCGCCGGGCTGAAGGAGATCGCGATCGACAGGTGCTCGGAGGCGATGGATCAAGTGCCTCATCGCGGGGTTCGACAGAACGGGTGACGGCTCCAGGCAAGGGCGAGAGACAGGCGACGGAGGGGATTCTCGGACCATCATGGGGCGAAAACCGGATCTTGTAAGGCTCGGCAGGATCCCCACTTATTTGGGCGGCGACTTTCTTTGCGCGAATCGGCGGGTGGAAGTGCCGATTTGGGGCACATTTCGGCTAGACTATCGCCCGTAGACGCTTCGGCTGGCGGGGCTTGGCCACAAGAACGGGTGTACGGACCCCCGGAAAGTGTTCCCCCGGGCACCCCCGAGCCGAGTGTTGGGGACATGGCGCAGATTCAACGGACTGAGTCTCTGGGTCGTGGTCTGAAGGAGGTCGCGATGGGTGAGAGCGGGCAGGCAATCGCATCGGCGATGGAGTCGGTGGTGCGTGCTTCGGAAAGACTGTGCGGGCTTCCTGCGGTGGCCACGCTGGACTGGAGCGACCGGGCGGCCCGCGCGCTGAGCGTGCTGATGGCCCCGAGCAGGGTCTGCACGATGATCCTGCGGGCCGAGTTGTCCGGTCGCGTGTCGGTGCTCGAGGCTTCGGGTTGCGGGTCGTGCACCTCGCGAGCGGCTGCCAATCAGCCGGTGGCGGCTGCGTGGACCGAGGACGATGCGGCGCTGGACGAATCAGGCGGAGTGGAGTTGTCGGTGCGCAGCCGGGCCGATCGGCTTCGCGAACTGGGCTTCCGTCTGGACGGGCTGGGCCCGACGGGGATCGTGGCGGCGTCGGCGGCACGTCTGGCGGGCACCGAGTTGTGGCGCACCGCACCGATCGGCTCGATGTGGGTAGGCACGGATATTTCCGACCTGCTGATCGGCGTGGCCGCGCTAGACGAGGGCACACCGCGGCGTTACATCGTGGTGGAGATCGGACTGATGGGGCATGGGGCCGTGGGCCCGCGCCGCATCAGCCCCGAGAATCAGGCGGCTCTGCAGGCGATTCTGCCGCTGCTGTCGCACCGGGCGCGGTTGGCACTGGGGTCGGCACAGGACGCCTCACAGACCTGGCTGACCGTCCGCGAGCAGCAGGTGCTCGAGCAACTCGTGCTGGGCAAGAGCGTCCGCCAGATTGCCGACGATTTGGAGCGCAGCCCGCACACGGTGCACGATCATGTCAAGAGTCTGCACCGCAAACTCGGCGCGTCCAGCCGCGGGGAACTGATCGCGCGGGCGCTGGGGTACATCGAGGAAGGCACGCGCATCCGGGACCGTGGCGAGGAGCCGCGGACGATCACGGAGCCGAAACTGGTCCGCGAGCAGGAGCCGCCGGAGATCATCGTCCGGTCGAGCGAGCGGGTCGAGACGGATCGCTGATCGGGATGGGTTGAGATGGTCACGCACGCGCCCGACATCGGGCGCGTGTTTCTTTCTGGGCACAGACAAGGTGACGGAGGGGCGGAGCGGCCTTTGAACCGGGGCCCCCGCCGGCGAGGAAGATGGCCCGCATGGAAGGAAGCCCGACCGGAAGGGAGGGCTTCACACAAGCCCAACCTCGCTGCTCCAGCGGAGCCGGATCAGGTCTTGAGCACGACCCACAGGGCATGGATCAGACCGGGCAGGTAGAAAATCAGGGTCAGGATGATGTTGATGACCAGCGACAGCCCGATGCCGCGCTTGAGGCCCACGGCCACGGGCGGCAGCAGGATCGCGACGATCACATACAGCAACTTGTTGGTGTCCGCATTACTCACGAGCAAGTCTCCTCGGTATCAACCAGGGGCGACAGCCTTTCGCCTTCGGCGCGAAGCCTAACCTGCCGTTCGCCTCTACGCAAGACTGCACAGTGGATCGCTACTCCTGCAGCGGGTGCGGTCGATCCGCGGCGGCGGTCTGCAAGTCGAGTGCATCGGCCAGATAGCGTCGCGTGCGGCGAAAGCGGCGCCATCCGACGGTGGCGACGACGACGGAGGTGGCGATGAAGCAGATGCCGAGCACCCACATGGGCCGGGACTCGAAAAACTTGATGCAGGTGCCTCCGACGACGGCGATCGCCAGCGCAGTGCGGGCATACGCCAGCCCGGTGCGTTCATTGGCCAGGACGGTGCGGTCGATCGCAAGGTGGTCGGCCAGCGTGAGCGCGCGATTCTGGAAGCGTCGATAGGGGCTGGGTTGCATGGGTCAGTACCCCACCGCCTGCCCGTCGCTTCGGAGGTCGGAACCGGCGCAGTAGCCGTCGTCGAGGCGGCAGATGACCTGCCCGCGACCGAAGGCGGCGTTGCGGCGCTCGTGCAGCGTGAGGTCGTGGCCGAAGGCGCGCAACTGCTCGTAGACACCCGGCGCGAAACCGGGCTCGATGGAGACTTTGAGATCGGATTCAACCTGCCAGCGCGGGGCGTCGAGGGCGGACTGTGGGTTCATGTCGTGGTCGGCCATGCGCATGAGCACCTGCGCGTGCCCTTGTGGCTGCATGAATCCGCCCATGACGCCGAAGGCCATGACAGGCTTCTCAATGCCTCCGTCATCGCGCGTAACGAAGCCGGGGATGATGGTGTGATAGGGTCGCTTTCCGGGGGCGATTTCGTTGGCGTGTCCGGCTTCGAGCGAGAAGCAGCACCCGCGGTTGTGCAGGGCGATGCCTGTGCCGGGCACGACGATGCCGGAGCCGAAGCCGGTGTAGTTGCTCTGGATGAGGCTGATCATGGTGCCCTCGGCGTCGGCGGCGCAGAGCAGGACGGTGCCCCCCTGCTTCGGCTGGCCATGTGAGAAGTTCTGGGCGCGCGAGCGGTCGATGAGACGGGCCCGCGACGCAAGATAATCCTCGTCGAGCAGCGAAGCGACGGACACACGCATCGCGTCGGCGTCGGCGATGTGTCGGTGTCCGTCGGCGAAGGCCAGTTTCATCGCCTCGATCGAAAGGTGCAGGCTTTCGGCCCCGTCGGGGTCGAGCGATTTCATGTCGAACTGGCTGAGGATGCCCAGCGCGATGAGCGCGACGAGTCCCTGCCCGTTGGGCGGGATCTCGTGCAGTCGCCAACCGTGGTATTCGAAACTGATGGGACGGACCCAGTCGGCGGTGTGGGCGGCCAGGTCTTCGGCGCGCAGGTCGCCCCGGCCTTCGATGGCAGCCTGTTCGATCCGGAGGGCGAGATCTCCTTCGTAAAACGCGCGCCCTTCGGTTTCAGCGATGGCTTGCAGCGTGTCGGCGTGATGCGGGAGTCTGAACGGCTCGCCGACGCGTGGCGGGCGCCCGGCAGCGGTGAAGGTCTTCGACCAATCGTCGAACTGATCGCTCTTGAAGGCGTTGGCGGCGCGCGACCAGTAGTAGGCGATCTCGGGCGGGAGGACGGCGCCGCCGCGCGCGTACCCGATGGCGGGCTCGGCCAACGTAGTCATCGGGAGGCGTCCGAACTCGCGGGCGAGGGCCACCCAGCCGGAGACGGCGCCGGGGGTGGTGACGCCATCCCAGCCGTAGTACGGGATGCGGTCCATGCCGGCGTAGCGTTCGCGTGTGAGTGCTCGCGGGGCGCGTCCGGAGGCATTGAGCCCGTGCAGCCCGCCACCGATCCAGATCAGGGCGAAGTTGTCGGCGCCGATGCCGTTGCTGGTGGGTTCGAGGACGGTCAGGGCCATGGCGGTGGCGACGGCAGCGTCGACGGCGTTGCCCCCGCGGCGGAGCATGTCCAGACCGGCCTGTGCGGCGAGCGGATGACTGGTGGCCACGACGTTGCGGGCGAAGACCGGGGCTCGCTGTGAGGTGTACCGGTAGGTGTAGTCCATGCAGGCAGTGTAATGGGGAGGCGGAACGACGCGCAATCGGGAGCGGCCGGCCCGTCGACAGGCCACGCAGGGCACTTCCATCTAGAAGGCGATCATTGTCCAAACTTTTCCTGTGGATAACCCAAAAATTGTTGGCTTATCGGGGCTGGGCGCGGTAGGCTGTGCGTCACTCTGGGGAAATAACCCAAGCACAGGGAGGCCAAGTCATGTCGAAGCGTTCAATGTGGTTGATGATGGCGGGGGCGTGCGGGTTTGCGTTCGCGGCGGGGTTCGTGGCCGCTCCGTCCCATCAGCCGGATGAACAGGCCATGATGGAGGCGATGGCCAAGGCGACGACGGTGGGCGAGCACCACAAGGCGTTGGAGCCGCTGATCGGGCGGTGGGAAGGCGTGGTCAAGATATGGATGGGCCCGGACAGCGAGCCACAGGAGTTCAAGGGGAAGATCGAGCGTGAGTGGGCGCTGGACGGGCGCTTCATCTTCGAGCACGTCACGGCGGCCATGCCCGACGGGAGCCCATTCAAGGGGCTGGGCATCATCGGTTACAACACGGTGGAGAACGTGTACGAGAGCGTGTGGCTGGAGAACCAGTCGACCTACATGAGTTTCATGAGCGGGAAGATGGACGCCGAGAAGCACACGATGTCGTTCAAAGGCCAGATCCTCGATCCGGTGAGCGGCAAGCGGAACACCAACCGCGACAGCATGGACATGAGCAACCCGAAGCGCCATGTGTCGGTCGGCTACACGAAGGCGCCGGATGGGAAGGAGTTCAAGTGCTTCGAGGGCGTGATGGAGAAGTTGGACTAATCGCGGGGCGAACTCGGAAGAGAGAAAAAGAGAGAGAACGGACCCGCGGGGAAGAGCCTCGCGGGTCCGGTGGTTTTGTGCCATCGGGATTCGAGACGGGAACCGACTGAGACGTTCAGCGGCGGCGGCGAGTAGCCATGAGCAGACCGGCGCCGGCCAGCACGAGCGACCCAGGCGCGGGAATCACGCCGAAAGTCATGTTGGCCGAGTAGATGCGTCCGTTCAAGCCAGAGACGTCAAGAGGAATGCCACCGGTCCCCAAGACCATGCCCATTTGGATCGCGCCGGTGTTGGCGTAGGACCACTGGTCGGAGAAGTCGTTGTACCCGGTGAAAGGAATGGCGCCTCGGTTAGCGGTGCCGGCAACCTCGATGACGCCGCCGGTTCCGTCGGCCTGGTAGGCGCGGTTGGAGTAGCCGAAGGTGTAGTTCCTGCCGGCTTGGGTGAGGGCGCTGCCTGCGATGGCGGCGAAGTTGAAGGACTGCACGCCGCTGGCATCGGTCAGGCGGCTGGTGCCGATGCCCACCACCTGATAGGACGAGGGACCGATGATTTCGAGGACAAAGGGGGTGACCCATGTGTTGGCAAATACGTCGGAGAAGAAGGTGAAGGTGGTCGCCTCGGAGCCGCCGCCAGCGAATGGCTGGGTGACGCCGCGGTAGATGAGGGACAGCCCGATGAATGAATCATTGATGTTGCGGTCAATGGCCGCGCTGCCGACGACCACATCGGCGTGGGCGACGCCGGCGAGCAGCAGAAGGCCGGTGATGAACGTGCGCTGTGACATCCTCTCTTCCTTTCCCGGCACAAGGCCGGAGCGAAGGGAAGGTGCCTCAAGATTGGAGAAGATCAACCGGACAATCGAGAATTTCGAGCCAAGTTCACACGATCAACGGAGTTGTGTATCCGGCATCGGGTTGGTGTCAGAACGCGAAGAGTCGAGTGTCACCTCAAATCGGGTGTCGGATGGCACGCGGATGGATTTCACTCATCGATGTAGTCGATGCCGCGTTCGACGAACCAGGAGTTGTCGGTGGAAGTGGGCTCGCCGTGGTCGCTGGAGTAGTTGATCGTCAGTTCCTCGCCCGGCTCGATGTCGCGTGCGGCAAAATACTCGACGGCATCGTTGGCGGGCGAGGCGCGGAAAGACATGTTGGCGCGGAGACTGGAGTTGTAGAGCGAGCCGTTGCCCAACGCGATGGCCTGTCGCCCGCCGCGGCCACCGATTTCGGGCCAGTTGTAGACGAAGCAGTTGATCCAGGCGGGGAGTTGGTCCCAGTCGGTGTCGCCGATGATGACCAGGGCGCGGTCAACCAGTTCGCCTTTTCGGAAGGCGCGGGCGGCGAACACGGCGCGCCCACGGCTGGGCGTCGTGCGGATCTCAACGTCGAAAGCGGTGGCGTGCATGGGGAGAAGTCATAGGCGGGGAGAGTGTGGCAAGGCGATGGGGATCGTTGGCGATGAGAAGAGCCCGGGGCGTGCCCCCGGGCTCTTGACATCCATTGAGTTGTGCATCGGGCCTGGGAGCCGATTGGCCCAGGGGGTGCGTGTGTGTTACTTGTCCTCGTCCTTGACCTCGAACTCGGCGTCGATGACGTCGTCACTTTTCGGGGATCCGGCTTGGGAGGAACCACCGGTTGGTCCAGCGGCGCTGCCGGAAGCCGCGGCCTTGCTGGCCTGCTCGTAGACGATCTTGCCGAGTTCCATGGAAGCCGATTCGAGTTCGCGCATGGCCGCCTCGATGGAGGCCTTGTCGTCGCCCTTGAGTTTGCTCTCGAGGTTGCTGATGGCCGACTCGATGCGGCTGCGGATGTCGCCGCTGACTTTACCGCCGTGCTCATCGAGGGCGCGGCGTGTCTGGCTGATCAGGCCGTCGCCGCGGTTCTTGAGATCGACGACTTCGCGACGGCGCCGATCTTCGGCGGCGTGGGCCTCGGCGTCGGCCTTCATCTTGTCGATTTCGGATTTGCTGAGCCCGCCGGAGTTTTCGATACGGATGTCGGCCTTCTTGCTGGTGGCCTTGTCGGTGGCGGTGACGTGCAGGATGCCGTTGGCATCGATGGCGAACTCGACCTCGATCTGCGGGACGCCGCGCGGGGCCGGGGCGATTCCTTCGAGGTGGAACTTGCCCAGTTCACGGTTGTCGGCGGCGAACTCGCGCTCGCCCTGCAGGACCTTGATTTCGACGCTGGTCTGGCTGTCGGCGGCGGTGGAGAAGATTTCCTTGCGGCTGGTGGGGATGGTGGTGTTTTTCTCGATGAGTTTGGTCATGACGCCGCCGAGGGTTTCGACACCGAGCGAGAGGGGGGTGACGTCGAGGAGGAGGATGTCCTTGACGTCGCCGCGGAGGACGCCGCCTTGGATGGCCGCGCCGACGGCGACGACTTCATCGGGGTTGACGCTCTTGTTGGGCTCCTTGCCGAAGATGTCGCGGCAGACCTGCTGCACGCGCGGCATGCGGATGGAGCCGCCGACGAGCACGACTTCGTCGATCTTGCTCGGGTCGAGCCTGGCATCCTTGAGCGCCTGGAAGCAGGGTTGGCGCAGACGGGCGAAGAGGTCTTCGCACAGACTCTCGAACTTGGAGCGGGTGATGGTTTCCTGGAGGTGCTTGGGGCCTTCGTTGGTGGCGGTGATGAAGGGCAGGTTGACGGTGGTTTCCTGCGAGGTGGAGAGTTCGATCTTGGCCTTTTCGGCGGCCTCCTTGAGGCGCTGCATGGCCATGGGGTCGGTGGAGAGATCGACGCCCTCTTTCTGCTTGAAGGAGGTGACGAGGAAGTTGATGAGTTTCTGGTCCCAGTCGTCGCCACCGAGGTGGGTATCGCCGTTGGTGCTGAGGACCTCGAAGACACCGTCGCCGACGTCGAGGATGGAGATATCGAAGGTGCCGCCGCCGAGGTCGAAGACGGCGATCTTCTCGTTCTTCTTTTTCTCCAGGCCGTAGGCCAGTGCAGCGGCGGTGGGCTCGTTGATGATGCGCTCGACCTTGAGTCCGGCGATCTCACCGGCGTCCTTGGTAGCCTGTCGCTGGGCGTCGTTGAAGTAGGCCGGGACAGTGATGACCGCCTTCTCGACCTTCTCGCCGAGGTAGTCTTCGGCGGTCTTCTTGAGGTCCATCAGGATGAAGGCGGAGATCTGCTGGGGTGTGAACTCCTTGTCGCGCACGCGGACCTTGACGAACTCTTCGGGCCCGCCGAAGACCTGGTAGGGCACGTTCTTTTCTTCGGAGGCGACTTCCTTGTGCCGACGCCCCATGAAGCGCTTGATGGAGTAGATGGTGTTGCGGGGGTTGGTGACCTGCTGGTGCTTGGCCTGCTGCCCGACGAGGCGCTCGCCCTTGTCGGTGAAGCCGACGACGGACGGGGTAGTTCGGTTGCCGGTGCTGTTGATGAGCACCTTGGGCTGGTCGCCCTCCATGACAGCGACGACCGAGTTGGTCGTGCCGAGGTCGATTCCGATGATCTTGGACATGGGTGCCTCCTTGTCAGCCGGAACGGGCCTGGGGCGACGCCGGCATCAATGCGTGGTGAGATCCTGGGGTCGGGTTGCAAGGCCCGTGCCAGAACGGGAGGTTTCGAGGCATGGGCTGGGAAGAGTCGGAGGACCATCTCCGGGCCAGGACCGCCCTATTCAGGGGAAGAGTGTTCCGCGAGAGAGGCACCGGGAGACAGAAGTCCTGCCGATCTGGCAGGCGAAGGGATGGGGTTCTACGAAGGGGGCGTCAGGCTCCGGGCGGGCGGACGTGCTTGCGGGTGGCGATGCGGAAAGCGCTGACGAGGCCACAGGCGGTGTAGAAGAGGTGGTTGGCGACGGTGGCGTGGCGGCCGACGGTGACCCAGGTGGTGGCGAGTTTCTGGGCGAGGTCGCCCTGGTATTTGTGGGCGGAGCCGAAGAAGGTGGCGGGGTAGATCGCCAGCGCCAGGGTGCAGAGAAAAGCAAGGGAGGCGATGACGCCGAGGCGGAGCGAGCCTCGCCCGGCGGTGCGGACGGCGACGTAGCCCAGCACAATGCCGATGACCCAGACGAGCGGGTCGAATCGCTCCTTGAGCAAGGCAGTCAGGCCCACCCAGGCCGCGGCAAGCAAAGGGACCATGAGCCAGGTCAAGGCGATGGCGCGCGGCTCGCGTGAGAGTAGCGGCTCGTGCTCGATCGGGACGGGCGGGACCGGGGGGACTTCGTGTCCGAAGCGGGAGGCCAGTTCCTGCAGTCGCGGCTCGAGTCTGGTGCTCGTGCCCGGCGCTTTGTGGCGGGGCTGGTAGTCGCGTACGGCGCCGAGGTAACGGCGGAAGCCGCGCTCGGCGGCGTCGGTCCAAGACAAACCCAGTTCGTCATAGCAGCGGCGCAACTGCCCGAGCGGATCGCTGACCAGATCCTCGAAGCGCATGCGGGCGACGCGGCCCGGCGGAAGAGCCGCGGCTTCGGCCAGGAACTTCTCTTCGGTGCGAACGAACTCGTCGGTGACGCGCTGACGGATCTGGTCGAGCGGTGGCAGCGGCTCGAGGGCAAAGGGTTCGAGGCGTTCGGCCATGCGCACGTTGGACTTGACGACCGAATCAGGCTCGCGGGTGATGTGGATGACGCGGAGTTGCGGGCCGAAGAGGTCGGAGAGTTCTCGGATGCGGGCGGTGTGGCTGGGCGACTTGAGCAGGAGGATTCTGCGGCGTGAGAAGGCCATGAATTTCCAGCAGAATGCGGCCTGCACGCGGCGCCAGCGAGACAACTCGTGTTCGGAAAGGCCTTCGAGGAAGTGCCAGCGGTCGTAGTGCGGGTGCTGCGAGTGGTAGATGAAGCGGCCGGGGAGGCTGGAGGCGAGCACCCAGTTGTTGAGGGCGAAGTCGTCCTCGCTGGGCCATTCGGGCCCGAATGCGACGTCGTCCTGCGGGCGCGAGTTGGAAACAAACGGGATCATCATCCAGCGGATGAGTGCCCAGGAGGCAAAGAAGCCCTGCGGGGCGCAGACATGCACCCAGCGGGGCGTGCGCATCTGCGGGTCGCAACTGAGGAGGTAGTGCAGGTGGGTGGTGCCCGAGCGAAAGTACCCGGCGATGATGACGACGGGGCGGTGGAGAGTGGGTCGCGGGCCGCGAAAGCGCAGCCACAGGTAGGGAGCCAGGAGGAGGCGTTCGGGGAGGGTGATGCAGGTGCCGAAGTAGGAGGTGAACATGGCCAGCGCGAGGCGGGGGAGGTAGCGTGGGCCGGGGAAGTGCGGGCGGCGGAAGAGGAGGCGGGCCCAAGCATCAAGGGGCGCCAGGGCCATGAAGTGAGGAAGCGGGAGCCAGGATGCAGAGGGCTTTTCGTCGGACATGGAGGGGTGGGAGTGTAGGGGAGAGAGGTGGAGACGAAGAGACGAAGGAACGGAGAGACGGACGGAACGACCGCACCACAACTTTCAGAATCCATTGAAAGTTTGGATCCGGGCGGGAACAATCCGGCATGACGGCCACTGCCTCCACGTGCATCACCGACGTCCGGCTCGGACCGATCCGCGAGAAAGTGCTGGCCGGGCAGCGGCTTTCGATCGAAGACGGGCTGAGGCTGTACGAGACGCCGGACCTGTGGGGCGTATGCGAGATGGCGCACGAAGTGCGGGCGCGGCTATCCGGGCGAGTCGCGTATTACAACGTGAACAGGCATCTGAACTATTCGAACGTGTGCGCGCTGTCGTGCAGGTTCTGCGAGTTTGCGCGCAAGGCCGGTGAGCCGGGGGAATACACGCGCGATCTCGACTACATCCGCGAGCAGGGCGCCAAGGCCGTGGAACTGGGCGCGACGGAGATGCACATCGTGGGCGGGCTGAACCCGTACCTTCCGTTTGAGTACTACACGGACATGCTACGGGTGCTCAAGGAGGTGGCTCCGCGAGTGCATCTGAAGGCGTTTACCGCGGTGGAGATCGTGCACCTGGCGCGCATCGCCAGGGTGTACCGACGTGAGGACCGGCGCGGATCAATGCGCTGGGTGCTGGAGAAACTGATCGAGGCAGGGCTGGGCTCGCTGCCAGGCGGCGGGGCCGAGGTTTTCGATGATCGCGTGCACCGCGAGGCTTTCAGAACCAAGATCGGGGCCGACGAATGGCTGGATGTGCACATGACGGCGCACGAACTCGGGTTGAACAGCAACGCGACGATGCTGTACGGGCATGTGGACAACCGCGTCGAGCGCGTACGGCACATGCACATTCTGCGGCGGATGCAGGACCGGGCGTTGGCGCGACTCGGATACGACGGCGTAGACACCTCGCCGGACGACGTGTGCGAGGCCCCCACGGTTACGCTGACGCGCGAGGGGGTCGAGATGCCGACGCCGAAACTGGGGCAGGGGTATTACCAGACGATCATCCCGCTGCCGTTCATCCCGGACGGTTCGGCGCTGGAACATCTGCCGGGCCCGAGCGGGCTGGAAAACGTGCGGACACTGGCGGTGGCGCGGCTGATGCTGGACAACTTCCCGCACGCCAAGGCGTTCTGGATCATGCAGACGCTTGGTCTGGCGCAGACGATGCTGCAGAGCGGGGCGGACGACTTGGACGGGACGGTGGTGTGGTACGACATCACGAAAGTGGGTGGCACTGGAACGCACCAGGAAACGACGGTGTGGGATCTGCGCAAGGCGATCGTGGAGGCGGGGTTTGAGCCGGTGGAACGGGACACGCTGTATCGGCGCGTGGAGAGAGAGGGGAATGCGTGGCGGGTGGCTGGATAAGACTCAGCCTGTCCAGGGCTGTTCGCAAAGGGAGCACCGAGCGAACCTCGGCCCGAAGGCGCGAAGCACCCGGGTGGATGGATCGGACCTCTGCTACACGCGCGCGATGTCGGCGTAGCCCGGGGTTTCGGTGTCAAGTCCGAGGCTTTGCCTGATGTTCTCGGAGAGTGCCTGGCGTTGGCGATTTTCGCCGTGGTTGAGGATGACGCGGGGCCTGGACCCGGCCATGGTGGAAAGCCAGGCGACCAGTTCGGACTGTCCGGCGTGGGCTGAGAAGCCGTTGAGGGTGTGGATTTGGGCCTGGACGTCGATGACGCGCCCGAGCACGTCGACCTGGGTGGCGCCTTCGACGAGTCGGCGGCCGAGGGTTCCTTCGGCCTGGAAGCCGACGATGACGACGTGGGTTTCGGGGCGTCCGAGCCCGTGGCGGAGGTGATGGAGGATGCGTCCGCCGTTCATCATTCCGCTGCCGCTGATGATGATGGCGCCGCCGCCGAGCGAGTTGAGTGAGCGGGACTCGTCGGGGGTGCGCGTGGTGCGCAGGCCGGGGAAACGAAGCGGGGTTCCTCCGGCGCGGATGATCTGCCACGTTTCGTCATCGAAGAGGTTGCCGAAGCGGCGGTAGAGGTCGGTGGCTTCGGTGGCCATGGGGCTGTCGATGTAGACCTGCGGGGCCTCGAGATGGTGGTGTCGCACGAGATCGCCGAGGATGTAGATGAGTTGCTGGGTGCGTCCGACGGCAAAGGCGGGGATGAGCACCTTTCCTGCGGGCGTGCGGGCCTGGCGCAGGATGCCGGCCAGTTCGTCGATCGAGTCGGGCAGAGGGCGGTGATCGCGGTCGCCATAGGTGGACTCGAGGACGACGACATCAGCGTGATCGAAGGTGGCAGGATCGGCCAGCAGCGGCGCGCCGCGCGGACCGATGTCGCCTGAGAAGACCACGGTGCGGCGTTGGCCAAAGTCTTCGAGCACGAGTTCCACGCTGGCCGAGCCGAGGATGTGACCAGCATCGACAAAGCGGGCGGTAACGCCGGGGGCCGGTTGCCAGGGCTGGTCATATTCGACGGGGCGGAATCGCGGCATGAGTGCCTGGACGTCGGAGACGGTATAGAGCGGGCGGGAGACGCGCTGGCTGTGACCGGATCGCTGGGAGCGTTTGCGGTTGGCGCGCTCAGTGGCCATCTGTTGGAGGTGAGCGGCATCTTCGAGAAGGATCTGCGTCAGTTCGATGGTGGCGGGGGTGGCGAAGATCGGGCCGGTAAAGCCGGCGCCGATCAGCATGGGCAATCGCCCGGAGTGGTCAAGGTGAGCGTGCGTGAGGATGACCGCGTCGAGTTGAGAAGCCCGGAAGGGCGGGACCGAGCGATTGCGGCGTTCGGCGGTCTTGAAGCCCTGGTGCATCCCAAAGTCGACGAGGAGGCGGGCCTTGGCGGCCTCGACGAGTGTGCAAGAGCCGGTGACCTCGCCGGCGGCGCCGAAGAAGCGCAGTTGCATGAGGTGCTCCTTGGACACAGAGTAGAGGAAAACGCCGCGTGGCGTCGGCGTGGGGATGGGGTTGCCGGCGCGCCGAATCCCGGGCCTTTGGGGGAGCGGTCAGTGGTGGAGAGGGGGCGAGCGGTGTCGCAGTGTTCGGAGGCGCGAATTCATCTCAGGGGCCCCCACCGCCGCCGCGGGGCTTGAGCAAGTCGCCGAGACGGTTGCGCAAGGCGTCGTCGAGGATTTTGTCTGGGGCGAAGAGTTGGCCTTGGGCCTTGGCGAAGTCGGGTTTCCAGACCTTGTGGTCGAGCGCTCCGGCGTTGTTCATAGGGATCTTGACGGACTTGTTGACGAAGTCGGCGGCGACGCCCTGAATGCCGAAGGCTTCGACGGCGAACTGCCCGGCGGGCATGAGCAGGAGCAGATCCTTGGTCTTGTTCACGAGGTTGATCGAGCCGTTGGAACTGAAGGGGAACTCACCGAGCGGGACGACCAGACTGTCGTAGCGGATGATGCCGTCGCCCATGGAGACGTTGAAGGGCTGGAGGCGTGCGCCCATCTGCCCGACGGATCGCTGGCCGGACCACTTGAGAGCGCTTTCGAGGGCTCCGGAGAGCCCGTAGCGCACGGTGCCGAGGTCAGCGACAAGTTGAAAGGCGATATCTTCGAGTCCGCCGGCCATGGGCAGTTTCATGGACTGAACAGTGATGCGCGAGGGTCGGTCGGCTTCGGCGGTGCGCTCGATGCTTCCGAAGATGGGGACGACGTCGAAGACTTTCCTGGTGAACGCTGCCTCGAAGGCGGAGAGTTCGACGAAGGAGCCCGAATCGACAACGAAGAAGCCGTCGACGAGTTGCCCGTCCTCCCTGTCATCCCTGAAGGTGCCGCCGAGTTGGGCCAGTGCGTTGGGGCTGCGGGCCTTGAAGGCCACGGTTCCACCTTCCATCGGCGCGCGGCGGATCTTGATGTCTTCGACGGCGACTTCAGGCCCGAGCATGTCGATGAGCAACCCGTTGGCGCCGGCGAAGGCGTCGATGACGGAGGTTGGGATGTGCTGGAGACGGCCGTCGGCGTTGACAAAGGCTTCGCTGGGGGTGAGAAGTCCGTTTCCGGCCAGTCGGCGCAGGTTGGCGGTCAGTTCGATGGCGCGGATGGGGGCGTTCTCGCCCAGGCGCAGGTCGCCGGTGATGGCGGCGTCGACACCGGTGCCCTGATCGCTGGTGCGCGCGGTGACGAGGATGGTGCGGTAGGCGCGCTTTTCGCCGCCGGGCATGGTCAGGTCGGCCTGGGGCACGCGGAGGGCCATGTCGACGCCGAGGTTGACGCCGGGCTGCTTGTGTGTCATCGATGGGAGCGAGAGTTGCTTGAGGTCGAGTTCGACGCGGAGCGGCGCGTCGAGGCGCGGGGCCTTGTCGGCCAGCGCGGTGGAGAGACGGCGGGAGAGCCATGCGGCGTCGCCGGTCCACACGGCCGCGTAGGGCTGATCGAGCAGCAACGCGCCCTGTCGCAGCGTGGCTGAGAGTCTGGAGGTGCTCTGGAGATGGGGCGCCTGGATGTCGGCGGCGATCTTCGTCGATTGCGTCGCCTGGTCGATGCGAGCATCAGCGGAGACGGCCAGGGTGCGCCCGAGCAGGCCCTGGTATAGGTCTTCGCTGCCGAGGAGTTTGTCGGCCCATGCGGTGCGCAGCCCGGTGGCGGCGAGTTTGCCGCTCATCGGAGGTGCCGTGGAGTCTCCGAGTGTTGCGTCGAAGTTGCCCGAGGCCTGCGCCACGGCGCGGCGCTCGGAATCCTCGACGTTGGCGGCAAAAACGACGGAGAGCGGACGCGCGGCGGTGGGAACGGGGGGCAGAGAAGTTTTTACGGTCGAGTCGAGCGCGAAACGCAGCGGCTGCTCTTCGAGCCCGGAAAGTGTGATGGCGGGCACGCGCACGCGGGCCTCGACAGCCTTCTGCGGCGAAAGCGAGCCTTCGAGGCGGATGGCGGTGGTGCCGACGACGCCGACGGAGCCGGCCATCTGCGGCAGGAAGGCGCGCATGAGTTGCTCGGTGCTTGGGCGCGAGAGTTTGATTTCGGAGGAGAGATTGGCGCGTTCGAGGGCGGCGGCGAGCGTCGCGGCGGCGTCGAGTTGGAGGCGCTGCCCGGTGACGGAGACGGTGGTGTTGAGTTGGTTCTCCTCGGTGGCGGCGTTGAGTTGCAGCGCGAATTTCTCGCCGGCGATGTCGGTGGCCAGCGCGTCGGCGTCCACACCCTGGAGTTTGGCGATCCGGATGCCATCGGCCAGAAGGGAGCCGGGCAGTTCCGGGGCGTTCAGTTGTCCGCGGGGCTTGAGCGTGGCGAGGTCGAACTTGCCGCCGGCCAGAGCGGTGGCCAAGCCGGGGGCCTGGAATGTGCCGTCGGCACGGAACTGCTGGCGACGGTTGTAGAAGACGGCGTTGGTTTCGAGTGTGGCCGGTGTGCCGGGCCTGACCTCGGCCTTGAGCACGAGTTGGCGCAATTCGAGTTGGTCGCCCGCGTCGATGCCGGGGCGATCGAAGTGAACCTGACGGAGCGCGACGCGCGAGGACACGTCGAGTTGATCGAGTTTCGGGGCGCGTGTCTGCGGATCCAGCGGCAGAATGAGGCGGGAAAGAGCAACTTCCAAGCCCGCGCCGGCCGGCCGCACCGAGCCGACTTCGCCGAGTCTGGCCAGCGATGCGACCATCGGTCCCAGCGAAGTGTGCGTGAGAGTGAGGCCTTCGGCGCCCAGCGAGATCGAGTCGGGGCGGAGCACGAAGACGCCGTCGCCGGTGATCTGCTCAGAGGTGAGGCTGAGTTTGATGCCAGTGGCGTTTCCGGACGGAGCGGCGTCGAGCACGAGATCGACCGTCGGGCCGATGAGATCGCGGGCCGTCATGCCCTCGACCTTGAGATACGGCTCGATGAGCGAGGTGGCAAACTCTGCCAGTTCGGCGCGGCCGCGGATGGATGTGGGCATGCCGAAGGTCCACGAGGAGTCGTCGGCGACGAACTCGTCGAAGCGGAACTCGGCGGCGATGCTGCCGGCGGGCCGGCCGTCGACGTCGCCCCCGCTGGCCATGCGCACCTGCGCTGAGCGGGCGGCGCCGGTGAACTGAGCCAGCAGTCCGACCTGTTCGATGCTGAAGGAACGCGCGATCTGCTGGTCGAGGAACACGCCGGAGGTCGGGCCGACCATCAGTTCGGCGCGGGCGGTCACGTCGGCGGGTGCGAGGGGGCGCGAGTCGAGCAGGCCGGCCAGATCGACGTCGAGTTGGTGGAGGGTGAGGTCGATGGCGGCACCCTCGCGCACGCGCACACCCTGCTTTTCGAGCAGACGCGACAGCAGCGGGCCGAGGGAGTTGACGCGCACCTGGCTGGGCAGATCGGTGCTGGTCAGGCGTGTGCCGGACAGAGAGAGGTTGAGGTCGCCGTTGACGTTGCCAGAGGTGACGAAGCCGTGGATGCCGGTGGCGCCGGACTGGGGCGTCAATTCGAGCCCAAGGCTGAGGCGCGGGCCGATGTCGCGTGCCGCGTCCAGGCCGGAGGCGGCGATGAATGGCTGGATGACGGCGGTGTCGGCGCCTTCCAGCGCGAGGTTGCCGCGCACCTCGGGAAGCCGCCCGGACTGAACGTTGCCCTGTGCATCGAGCAGACCGGCGGCGGAGAGATCGAGCGTGAGCGTGCCGGCGTCGGCGCCATCGACCTTGAAGGCGAGGTTGCCCGTGCTGGTCAGCCCGCGCGCCAACGTCTGGGCCGAGAGCGTGAAGGTCGCGGGCTGCGTGGTGATGCGGCGTGCGATGGCGCTGTCACCCTCGCCGACGCGCACGCCGGCGTCGAGCGAGCCAAGCGCCACCCCCGCCTGCAGGCCGACGGCCCCGATGCCCGAGCCGTCGATGGGGAAGCGCAGCGACGAGAGCGTCAGTTCGACGCTGGGCATCGCGTGCACGTCGAGCGAACCGCCGGTGACCGAGGCCAGCCATGCGCGGTCGATCGCGCCCAGGGCGCCCTGGTTGAGCGCGACGACGATGGGCTGGCGCACCACCAGCGACTGGGCGTCGAAGCCGACGGCGCCGCGGGCGGTGATGTTGGCCGACTTGACATCGAGGCTGGCGCCGGGGCGCGTCAGCGGGCCCGAGGCCTTGACGACGATGTCGATTCTCGATCCGGTGGCCTGGGCCACGTCAATGGGCGCCGTGGTCAGGCGATCGAGCAGTTGAGGGCTGAGGCGCTCCACGGTCACGTTCGCGTCGAGCGTGGCCTGGTCGATGGTGAGCGTTCCGTCGGTTTGAACGGCCTTGTCGACGGAGGCACGGACCCTGATCGCACCCTGGTCATCGGCGGCGCCGTCGGCGCGAATCGCGCCGGAGAGATCGACCAAGATCGGAGAGCCGGGCCGGAAGGCGGCCGTGCCGCTCAAGCCCCTGATCGCGACCGACTTCAAACCCTGCGCTTCGAGCGTCGCGTCGGCGTAGGTGACGCTCAGTCCCGCCAGGTCGAGTTTGGCGCGCAGTTCGGACGGGATCGAGGCGGGTTTGCCGGCCGGCTTCGGCGCCGGGGAAGCCCTGGGCGCCGCCGAAGTGGTGGCGTCGACGACGTTGATCTGCCCCTGCGCGTCGCGACGGACGACTGCGTCGCCCGAAACGGAGATCGTGCCCAGATCGCGCCCGCCCAGCGCCAGCGCGAGCAGACCGACGCCGGCCGTGACGTCCACATCTGCGACGACCTGCTTGCCCGGTTCGAGAACGCGCAGTCCCTTGACGCGCTGCGGGCCGAGCCAGGAGAGACGAACCGAGTCGACTTCAATCGAGCCTTTGAGGGCCGCGGATCCCTTGCTCTCGACGATGCCGGGCACGAAGGGCGAGGCGATGGTCGGGGCCAGAACCACCAACCCGATGATGAGGATGAGCAGGCTGAGCAGCGAGCCGAGCAGCCAGCGACGACGCCTGCGCGTGCGCCTGACCTTGCCGGCCTGATCCCAGGATGACTGCGACATGACCACCTCCACGACCGCGCGGCGCGGGCTTCAGGAGGGTATGCCCGGGGGCGGAGAGTTCAGCCCTCTTCGCTCTTGGCGATCTGCCACTCTTCGAGTTCGATGGGGGCCTGTCGCCCGAAGATGGTGACCAGCACGCGGACGAGACCCTTTTCGGGGAGGAGTTCGTCGACGGTGCCTTCGTAGTTCTGGAAGGGGCCTTCGCGGATGATGACGTGCTCGCCCTTCTCGAAGACGAGTTTGACGGTGGGCTCGTCCTCGGGCTTGCGCGAGTCGATGAGCATTTTCTCGATTTCGTGTTCCTTCATCGGGGTGGGACGGCCGGCGGTGCCGACGAAGTCGCCCACGCCGGTGGTCTCCTTGATGAGAAAGAACACGTCTTGGGGGATGCGTCCGTCGTCCTCGAGGCGCATCTCGACGAACACGTAGCCGGGGTACAACTTGGTCTCGGTGATGCGCTGCTTGCCGCCCTTGATGGTCTTGGTCTTCTCGGTGGGCACGAGGATGCGTCCGACCAGGTGCTCCATGCCCTCGATCTGCACCTTGCGGAGCAGGGTGTCGCGGACGGACGACTCCTTGTTGGACGCGACGCGGAGGACGAACCAGTCCATGCCTTCGCGGCGGATGGGCTCGGACTCGGCAATGAGGTCGCCACGCTCGTCGGGACGGCCATCGAGCGGCTTGTTCTGTTCGGGCATGGTGTGCGCTCCGGAGGACATGGTTGGATCAGCCTTCGAGGACGCCGATGAGTTTGAACAGGTTGGAGAAGGCCAGGTCGATGATGAACAGGATTCCGGCGATGAGTACGGCAGCGACGATGACAACCTGCGTGGAGCCGATGATCTCCTTGCGGGTCGACCAGTTGACCTTCTTCATCTCCCCGTCGGTGGCGACGAGGAAGTCCACGGTGCCAGGCCTGATGCCCACCAGCCAGTAGAGGCAGATGGTGCCGAAGAGGATGATCACGCCGGCGATGGAAGCCTGCACGTAGAGGCGGGGAAACAGTTCGATCGACTCGCGCCCGACCACCTGCCCGGAAAAGTTGAGGGTGCTGTCGTCGGCGCGGATTCGGGCATCGCTGGGAATGGCGGCATGGCCCTTGGCGAACTCGATCTGACCGATGGTCAGGACGCCGCGGCCGGTGCCGGAGACGGCCAGGCTCTCGACGCGGGCGGAGGCGACCGGCTCAACCACATCTCTGGAGCCGATGCGCTCGATCTGGACGGTGGAGCCGGGCGCAGGCTGCTGGTCGCCGGTGACGTTGAGCGTGAGGACGTAGCCCTTGATCGGGAGGGTGAGGTTCTCGGCCTGCTTCCAGGCCCAGGAGGCTCCGACGAGGAACAGCACGCCCGCGAAGACCGCGGTCATCGTGCGAACCCAGTAGCCCTGTCCCTGCTTGTAGATGCCGAACGACATGTCAGTCCTTCCGCTTCTGAGCCGGCGCTTTTCGGACACGCGCCCGGAGACCGAATCAGCCGACTCACGCGAGAACACGCCAGGGAGGACTCGAACCCCCGACCGGTGGATTTGGAATCCACTGCTCTACCAACTGAGCTACTGGCGTCAGGCGGCTGAAGAAGCCGCAGTCAGGGTGCGTGGGCGTCAGGCACGGGGCCTGGGGCTTTGAACCCAATGCCCACGTCCCGTTGCCCACTTCCTGGTTACTTCCGCTTGATCTTGTGCAGCGTGTGCTTGCGGAGCCTGGGGCAATACTTGTTCATGCCGTTCTTGAGTTCTTCGGGCAAACCGCCCTTGACGTTCACCGAGGTGCGGTAGTTGAGATCACCGCTCTCGGAGCACTGAAGCCAGACATATTCGCGCGCAGCGGCCTTTTTCTTCGCCATTGGTGCGTTCCTGTTCCTGCGTTGCCCCACCGGACGACGGCGGGAAAGACGTGCCGTCCGCTGTCACGGACGGCACGCGGTGGTTACTCGATGATCGCGGTGACGGTTCCCGAGCCGATGGTGCGCCCGCCCTCACGGACGGCGAAGCGCAGGCCGGGCTCCATGGCCACGGGCTTGTCCATCAGGTCGACTTCCATCTCGATGTTGTCGCCGGGCATGCACATTTCGGCCCCGCCGAGCAGCGAGACTGAGCCGGTGACGTCGGTGGTGCGGAAGTAGAACTGCGGACGGTAGCCGGCGAAGAACGGAGTATGACGCCCGCCTTCTTCCTTGGTCAGGATGTAGACCTGGCCCTTGAACTTGGTGTGCGGCTTGATGGAGCCGGGCTTGCAGATAACCTGCCCGCGCTCGACTTCGTTCTTCTCGATGCCGCGGAGGAGGACGCCGACGTTGTCACCGGCCTGGCCCTGGTCGAGGGTCTTGTTGAACATTTCCACGCCGGTGATGGTCGTGCTCTTGTTCGCCTTGGAAAGACCGACGATCTCGGCCGCATCGCCGACCTTGACCACGCCGCGCTCGATACGTCCGGTGGCGACGGTGCCGCGTCCCTTGATCGAGAAGACGTCTTCCACGCTTACCAGGAAGGGCTTGTCGATTTCGCGTGCGGGCTCGGGGATGTAGGAGTCCAGCGCCTCGAACAGGTCGTCGATGGGCTTGCAGATGGCGTCGTCACGCGGGTTCTGAATGGCAGTGTTGGCCTGCCCGCGGATGACCGGCACGTCATCGCCGGGGAAGTCGTACTTGTTGAGCAGGTCGCGGACTTCCATCTCGACCAGGTCGAGCAGTTCCGGGTCGTCGACCAGGTCGACCTTGTTCATGAAGACGACGATGTGCGGCACACCGACCTGGCGGGCCAGGAGGACGTGCTCACGGGTCTGCGGCATGGGGCCGTCGGCCGCCGAGACCACGAGGATGGCGCCGTCCATCTGTGCGGCGCCGGTGATCATGTTCTTGACGAAGTCGGCGTGTCCGGGGCAGTCGACGTGAGCGTAGTGACGGTTGGGGGTCTCGTACTCGGTGTGAGACGAGGCGATGGTCACCGTCTTGTTGGCGTCACGCACGGTGCCGCCCTTGGTGATTTCGGCGTAGGTCTTGACCTCGCCGCCGAAACGAACCGCGGATCGCGCCGAGAGAGCGGCGGTCAGCGTGCTCTTGCCGTGGTCGATGTGACCGATGGTGCCGACGTTGACGTGCGGCTTGGTGCGCTCGAAAGTTCCTTTCGCCATCGCGGAATCCCTCGCTTCAAACCCTGGGTCGGCCCGAGTCGCTCGGACCACTGTTTCTCTGAACAACACCTCGAAGCCGGCGGACCGGACGCCGTCGGCCCAATGCCCGACGTGCCCGGACTGCGAGCCCGAGAACGAATCATTACCCCACCCGCCCCCGACTTTCGACCCCACCCGGACAATCTCAGGCGGATTCGAGGGCGCTCAACCGTATTGCCCGACGGGAACCTTCCCGACAAGCCCTCCCACAGCCGCTGACGGGACTTGAACCCGTGACCTCACCCTTACCAAGGGTGCGCTCTACCACTGAGCTACAGCGGCGATGAGTCGAGACACGAACACCCGCCCGGGCGGCACGCTCAGACGGGGGCCCAGATCATAGTTCCCCCCGATCGGTGGTCAACCCGCCCCTTCAACCACCGAGGGATTACCCATGTTCACCGGCGTCGGCGTCGGCTACTCTGTCAATCAGGCGCGAGGCCTTGTCGGGGGTCAGATTCTCGTACAGCGTCTCGTCGATCAGAGCCACCGGGGCGGTGCCGCAGGAGCCCAGGCACTCCAGTTCGATGAGCGTAAACCGCCCGTCCTCGGTGGTTTCTCCGACATCAATGCCGAGTTTGGACTTGAACGCTTCGGTCACGTCCCGCTGCCCGCAGAACTCGCAGGCGATGGAGCGACACACCTGAACCAGGTGTTTACCCTTGGGGTGGAGCCAGTATTCCTCATAGAACGACGCCGTGTCGTAGACCTCTGAAGGCGCGATCTGGAGGTGCTCAGCGATTTCGAGCATGGCCTGTTTTGGAATCCACCCATAGTGGTGCTGGATCATGTGGAGAGCGGGGAGGAGTGCTCCTTTCTTGACCTCGAAGCGGGGGAGGTACTTTTCGTCGAGTTCTCGCCGCATCTCGGCGGTGAGGTAAGGCTCGTCGCGGCGTTCGATCTTGGTGGTCGCCGATTTCTTGGTGATCCAGGCCATGGGTGCCTCCGAGGGAGAGCATGGTAGCCCGCTGAGGGGTGTGCATGAGTGGGGCGCGTGAGCGGAGATCGGGGCTTTCGCTTCCCAACTGGCTTTCAAGCCGAAAGGACAGCGGAAGCAACGATGTCAAGTCCCTTGCACAACAGTGAGCGGGGGTTGAAGACGGGTCGGCGGAGCGTGTGCAGACACGGCCGAGGCCGCGAGCGGCCGCAGGCGGATGCGGGGGATCTGGACAATGACGAGGACTTGTGCCTCCGGCCGGGCGGGCGCGAGGAAGCGCGCGCGGGCAGCAGCAGGTTCGACCCGCGGCTGAACGGCAGGTACGACGCGCTCACAGGGTGGAAAAAGGGCCTTGCGGATCCGCGTTCGGGTAAAGGCACAAGCACGATCGGACGGGAACTGTGCGCCTGGCGGCAGTGAAGCGCGGGCGAATCGAAGTGGGTCAGCAACAGGGTGGACTCTCCGGCGAGCAGCGTGAGAGCGAGCCAGAGGAGACAGCATGTCACAGGTCAGTCAACCGGCGGGGAATGTTCCGGTTCCGTATCCGAACATGTCCACCAGCCAGGCAGGGGCTGCCAGGTTCTCGCCCAAGGCCAACGCGATCATGGTGCGCGGCTCGCAGATTCCGGTCAGCACGGGAGACGAGGCGAGCCTGGTGGGAGGCGTGACGAGCGGCACGCTGAAGGAACAGGCCTCGGCGATGAAGTTGAAGGCTGTTGCGTTCAACCCGAAACTGGATCCCAAGTACGACGCGCGGGCGGGAAGCCAAGTGGTGTTCGTGGATCCGCGCGCGGGCAAGGGGCAGAGTCTGATCGGGCATGAACTGACGCACGTCGTGCAGCAGAAGTGACAAGTGCCGCGGTGCGAGGTGCGCCAATCGCGTTTCAGCGTTTCGCATGGGAGCGGGGCGGCTGGATGCCGGCGCTCGTTTCGGCGAGGGACGATGCCTACTCGTAGCGCTGGTCGGTACGGCGGATGACGATACCGGCCCAGGTATCGAGGCCGGCGGGCTCGATCACGAGGTTGACGTTTTTCTTGTCGACGCGGTGCTTGAGCGGGACGTCGCCAAAGTCGCCGGTCAGGGAGACTTCGAGGTCAACCGGATCGAGGGGGGGCACGTTCTTCAGCGGGCCGAAGGTGACCGACTGGTTGGGCTGGAGACGAGACTGCCCCAGCGTGCGTTCGCCGGAGAGGAATGCGTCGTGGACAAGGCGCACTTCGACGGCGCGCTGAGTGGCGTTGCGGACGGTGACGGAGCGCTTGCCGCAGGCGGGGAGCAGGGCGACGAGTGCGAGCAGGACGATCGAGAGCGAGCGCGAGTGCATGAGTCATCTCCGCGTGACGTGGGAGAAAAAGAGTAGGTGCGGTCGAGCGCGTCGGCCGCACCTGGGTCGGGCTTGCGAGCACGCGGCGTCAGCGACGACGGCGAGCACAAAGCACGGGCGTCATGACCATCACCGCGGCCGTGGACGGCGCGGGCACCCAGAATTGCAGTTCGTAGAGCGCGTGGCTCTCCATCCAACTTTCGCCCCGCACATCGAGGGCGATGGTGTAGGTCTGGCTGGCGGCCAGCGCGATCATGCCCTCGAAGAAGATCTGAGGCTGGTCGTAGGGAAGGTAGTGCATGTCCACGCCAGGCCCGGTGAAGTGGAACTCGGCATATGGCTCCTCGTTGTCAGTGACGTGCAGGAAAAGAGGCACCAGCATGTCGCGGGAGACCTGGAACTGGAGGACGAAGCGCGAGTGGGAATAGGCCTCGGATGATCCCGCGGGCGGGCCGAGGTCGCCGGTGGCGCGTCCACTGACGATGAATCCCTGCGAGTGAATCCAGGAATCCTGGGTGACGCGGGTGCTGACGCGCTGTCCGAGATCGTCCTGAACAAAGACGAAAAGGTCCAGCGTTTCAGGAAGGAAGCCCGTGGCGTCGAGGCGCTGATAGTCGTACTGCGGCGGCTGCATGAATGGACCGTTCGCCCAGCCTTCCACGTAGCGTTCCGATGACAGGTACGTGAACAGGGGTCCGGCGGCGGCGCTCCCGGCGACGATCGCGACAGCCGACGCGGCCACGGCGGTCCAGCGTTTGGGCATGATGACCTCCTCTCCGAAGGCGTGGCCCGCCCTGCCCGACGCATTGAAGGGAAACCGGCCATCGGCCCCCTCGGGCGGGCGAAGATCCACACACAGCCAGCCTAATGGATGACGCCCTCCGAATCACAGGATTCGCCGAATTTCGGCAGACGCTGAGCAAAAGGCGGAACATCCCCTATCGCGGTGGGCCGGCACGACGTTCAGCGACCTGGACACCACGATGATGCCGGCAAGCGAGGGCAATCGGTCGCTGGTCGGGGGGCTCGCTCCGCGGCTTTCGGCTACTCGCCCCGGGTTGCGGGGGCGCGGGTGGCTACTCGTCCATCATCTGCAGGCCCGCCAAGGCCGTCAGCGTGTCGGGCTCGAACTTGAACACGCGGTCCAGCCCGGTGACCAGCAGCACGGACCAGACTTCGTCGTTGAGCCCGCAGATGCGGAGTTGGCGCCCGGCCTCGCCGAGCAGTTTGCGCAGTTTGAGCAACTGCGCGATGTTGGAACTGTTGATGTAGGTGACGCCCGAGAAGTCGAGCACAACGTGGGGCGTAGCGGCCCCTTCCTGCGAGGTCAGGCGTTCGGCGATGCTCGATAACTCGTCCGAAAGGGCGGGTTCGTCGCTCAGGTTCGCCAGCACGATCTTGTCGGACCAGTCGGTGGCCATGGCCCACCAGTGTATCAGATCAGGGTGTCTCGGCGTCGTCGGGCGGGGCCTCCCTGGCGTCTTCTTCGCTCTCGAAGACCCGGGCGGCGGCCACGACGGCGTCGCCGTCGCGGATCGACACCACCCGCACCCCCTGGGCTCCGCGTCCGGTCTCTCGGATGGTGTCGGCCCGGGTGCGGACCAGTTGCCCGTTGCGGGTGATGACCACGACGTCGTCGCCGGTCTCGACGCTCAGGGCGGCGACGGCGCGCCCGTTCTTTTCGGTGACGCGGATGTCGACGCGGCCCTTGCCCCCGCGGCTCTGGCTGCGCGGCTTGCCGGTCTCGGGCTGAACGCGGTACTCGTCGACCGGCGTGCGCTTTCCGTAGCCACTCTCGGTGATGGTGAGCAGGCAGCGGTTGCGTTCGATGGCTTCGGGCGCGGTCATGGCGTCGCCTTCGTCGTCGACGCGCATGGGCACACGTATGGCGCCGATGACCTCGTCGCCCTCTTCCAGTTCGATGCCCTTGACGCCGGCGGCCGAGCGACCCATATCGCGGGCGTCGTCCTCGTTGAAGCGAATGGCCATGCCCTGGGCGGTGACGAGGATGACGTCGTCCGAGCCGGTGGTGAGCATGACGTTGAGGAGGGCGTCGCCCTCTTTGAGGCCAACGGCGATGAGGCCCGAGCGGTTGACGTTGGCGTAGGCCTTTAGAGGCGTGCGCTTCACGATCCCCCCGCGGGAGACGAAGGTGAGGTAGTGGCTTCCGGCCTCGAAGTTCTTGATAGCCAGGTAGGCACAGGTGCGTTCGCCCTCGCGCAGGTCGATGAAGTTGACGATGGGGCGGCCCCGGCTGGTGCGGGCCAGTTCAGGCAATTCGTAGACCTTGATTTTGAATACGCGCCCGGTGTCGGTGAAGCAGAGCAGATCATCGTGCGTGCTGGCGACGAAGAGATGCTCGACGAAGTCGTCGTCCTTGCTGTCGGTGGCGCGGATGCCCTTGCCCCCGCGTCCCTGGGCCTGGTAGGTCGAGATTGGCAGTCGCTTGGCATACCCGCTGTGGCTGATGGTCACCGCCATGTCTTCGACCTGGATGAGCGACTCGATGGAGATGTCGCCGGCGGCATCTTCGATGGAGGTGAGTCGCGGAGCGCCGTAGCGCTGCTTCATTTCCGCGCAGTCGTCCTTGAGGATCTGGCGAATGCGCCCCGGGTCGGCGAGGATGGCTTCGTAGTTCTCGATTTCGGCCGTCAGTTCGTTGTACTCGCTGACGAGGCGCTCGATCTCCAGCCCGACCAGTTGGATCAGGCGCATGGAGCCGATGGTCTCGGCCTGCACTCGGCTGAGGCGGACGCCGCCCAGCGGCTCGGCACGCCGGACCACCTCGAGCAGGCGTGCGGGCAGCATGGCTGCAGCCGGATGCTCCGGCGGGATGCGGTAGCGCCGGGCCATGAGTTTGCCGATGGCTTCTTCCCGGGTCTGGCTTGACTTGATCAGCGCGATAATCTCGTCGATGTCGACGACCGCGTAGATCATGCCTTCCAGGATGTGGGCCTTCTTCTTGGCCTCGCGCAGGAGGTGGGCGGTGCGCCGGCGGATCACCTCGGTGCGATGGTCGATGTAGCACTCGATGAGTTGCTTGAGCCCGAGCGTGCGCGGCTGCCGGTTGACCAGCGCCACGTTGATGATGCTGAAGGTCTGCTGCAGTTGCGTGTGCTGGAACAACTGGTTCTCGACCACGCGCGCGTCGGCGCCGCGCTTCAGTTCGAGCACGATGCGCGTCTGCGCGTTGCGCCCCGACTCGTTGCGCACGTCGGAGATGTCCTTAAGGCGTTCTTCCTTGACGGCGTTGACGATCTCCTCGACGAGGCCGTCCTGCACCATGCTGTAGGGGATCTGGTCGACGACAATCTGCTCGCGCCCGCTGGGCAACTGCTCGATGTGGCAGATGCCGCGCATGGTGACGCGCCCGCGTCCGGTTTCGTAGGCCTCGAGGATGCCGCGCTTACCCAGAATGGCTCCGCCGGTGGGAAAGTCAGGCCCCTTGACGCCGTGGCGCAGCACCGAACCCTGCGCGTCGGTCTCGTCGGTCATCAGTTCGAGCAGCGAAATCTCCGGTTTGTCCACAACGCGGGTGATCGCGTCGAGAATCTCGGTGGGGTTGTGCGGAGGCAGGCTGGTGGCCATGCCCACCGCGATGCCGATGCCGCCGTTGATGAGCAGGTTGGGAAACCTGCCCGGCAGCACCGTGGGCTCGGTCAGCCGGTCGTCGTAGTTGGGCTGGAAGTCGACGGTGTCGAGTTTGAGGTCAGCCAGCATGTCCATGGCGGCATGGGTCATGCGTGCCTCGGTGTAGCGTTCGGCGGCGGGCGGGTCGCCGTCGATCGAGCCGAAGTTGCCCTGCGGATCGATGAGCGGGACGCGCATCTTCCACTTCTGGGCCATGCCGACGAGGGTGGGATAGACCACCTGGTTGCCGTGGGGGTGGTAGTTGCCGGAGGTGTCGCCGGTGATCTTGGCGCATTTGTAGTGTTTCTTGCCCGGGCGCAGTCCCAGGTCGTTCATGGCGACCAGGATGCGACGCTGGCTGGGTTTGAGCCCGTCACGGACGTCGGGCAGGGCCCGGTCCATGATCGTGCTCATGGCGTAGGTCAGGTAGGAATCCTGGAGTTCGCGTTCGATGTCCAGGTCGAGAACTCGTCCCCCCTCATCGCCATCCGAAGACGCCGGATCATCGGGGATGTCTCCAGGCGGCCCGCCGGCGGCCTGGTCCTCGGTCAACTCTCGTTCGCTCATGCAAGAAGGCTCCCGAGCAGGGTGGACGCCTCAGGGTGAACCTCACGCAAATGTGCCCGCCCCGGAGTCCATTCTAGGCGCGAAATGGCCGCTTTTCAGGGCGATTGCGCGCCCTTGGCGCCTTCTGCCGGTCTGTCGGTTCGTCCGGCCAAAGTTTCGACCGCCGCGAGGGTCCGGCACACCGCTTCCAGCGTCAACGCCGACGCTTCGATGGGCATGCGCGGATCCCACAGCGACATGCGGACGCCCCAGGCCGCACGGTCGGCGCGGGCGTACATGTGCCCGTCGGCCGATTCGGCGCACAACTGTCGCGCGTAGCGCAGCAGCCCCAGCACATGACCCAGTTCGGTGCCCGCCTCGCCGTCATGAAGCGTGCCTCCGGTCAGACGCTCGTCGCCCAGCATATCGGCCAGCAGAGGAAGCGGGCGGATGGACTGCCAGTCGGGCAGCGGGTTGGAGCCCTTTGCAAACACCACCGCTCCCGACAGATCGCGGTCATCCGGGGCCAGACTCAGCGCGTCGAGCTGGTGCTCGGCGATCTGCCGTCGCGTGTTGAGTAGCAGCGTGGCGCCCTTGACCGGTCCTGCCCCGGCCACCTCGATGTCCGCCCAGCCCAGCCAGGGAAGATGCGACACCAGGCGCGCGGGAGGCGTGTGCCGATAGGCCGCCCGCACCGCGGCGTCTGCCTGCTCGAGGCGCACCCCGCCCTGCCGCGTCTGAGCCAGGCGCACCATCGCGTATGACACTAGGCCCCAGGCGTCCGGGTCGACCCCGGGCGCCAGATCGCCGGAGCGGGCGTCGAAACTCCCGACCACCCGTTGGACGCATCGTTCGCGGAGCGTCGCCAGCGTCTCATTGTCGCCTTCGAGGTAGGGGGCCGCGTCGAGCAGCGCCGCGGCGACGGCCGCGCCGGAGGCCGCGTCGGACCACGGCTCCGTTTCTCCATCCTCGATCTTGGCCAGGTCGCGGACCAGTTCGCTGACCGCCCTGCGTGCCTGCTCGACGGTGCTTCGGTCGGCATGTGGCGACCGGATGTAGGTGCACAAGGCGGAGATGCCAAGGCCCTGTCCGACGGGGTTGGAGAACAAGCGTTCGGTCTTGCCGGTCACCGGGTCCAGCGTGCCCATGAACCCGTAGCCCTCCGAGCCCGGCCAGCGCCGGTGCAGGAGGTGTCGGGCCAGTCCGTCAGCCATTTCGCGCAGGCGGGCCATGTCGATCTCGTCCATCTCGACGACGCGCCCGCCGCGATGCAGAAAGACGGGGGTGCTGCGCGGATCGAGTTGGGCCATCTGCACGGTGCGAAAGCGGTAGAACGTGTACCCTGCCTGGCGCAGTTCGGCGAACTCGGCCAGCCCGCGCGCCGGGTCGTCTGCCAGTTCAGCCACCAGCGAGCGCAGCGCCATCGCCACGTTTTCTCGCGCTGGCAGCATCTGGAGCGGATAACGGGCTGCGATGCGCGTGCCCATCCGCACGGCCACCCCGTCCAGCCCGGGCGAGACACCCAGCGCCAGTTCGGCATCGGACTTGGCCTCGAGCGGGACCAGCGAGCCGGGCAGTTCCAGGCAGACGCACAGCCGACTTCGGGCGGCCTCGGAGCGCACGTCCCAGTCGGCCGGGAGGCCCGACGCGGCTCGCTGCAGGGCCCGGCGCGTCGCCTCGGCCAATGGGTCTTCTCCCTCACCCATGACCTCACCACGTCCGAGCACACGTCCATCCAGCCGGATGGTGACGCAGGCGCCAGCAAAGGGCCTGGCGGACCCTTCGACGGCCCCGGCCCGCACCCAGTCCACCACCTGACGGGCGGCCTCGACGCTCTCCTGCGGACTTGGCAACCCCTGCCCCTGCGCGACGACGGCCAGTGTTGCCCACACGCACAGCATGTGGCCGAACCGCAACATGGTGCTTGAGATCATGCGTCCGAGAACCATCGTGACCCTCGATTTGAGCCCTTGCGTGGCGGTATGCTGCGCACGATCTGCGCGTTGGCACGGCGGTTGAACAACCCTTGGAAACGAAGACTCGGAGACTGTCATGAAGAACCTTTTCACCGTTTCCCAGGTCGGCCGTCGCGTGGCGATCCTCGCGCTGCTCTCGTTCATCGCGATGTGCTAGTCCCGCCCGGACCTCTCCCGTCTGCCGTTCCCATACGCGAAGGTTGACCTGATGGGGCAGACCCGCCTTTCCTGCGGGTCTGCTTGTGCGCGCGCGTGCAGCATTATCCGGGCCTGGAGGGCGGGCGGATCGGTGGAAAAGGACAAATTGGGGTATGGGGGTGGACGCTCGCGGCCGGCTGGGAGTCTCCCGCGAGAAGGTCCGGAATGCAACCGAGTCCCCGGCGAGGGGTGCGCGGGACGGAAAAAGAAAGCCGCCCCGGGACGGGCCCGAGGCGGCGGTTGCACGTCGGCAGCAAGGACGAATCAGAAGCGGATTTTGTCGGTGCCCATGGCGTCGTGGTCATCCATGCCGCCGCGGCTGGGGA
This sequence comes from Phycisphaerales bacterium, assembly GCA_023382935.1. GTDB lineage: Bacteria > Planctomycetota > Phycisphaerae > Phycisphaerales > UBA1924 > J022. The sequence goes on along the minus strand of JAHDXL010000010.1, from coordinate 82,760 downwards.
TGTCCATACCGCCGCGCGAGGTGTACTCGCCCTCGGCGTCAGCGCCGGACGAGTCGCCCCACTGGGCGCGCTTGAGCGACAGCCCGATCTTGCGATCGGAGGTATCGACGCGCAGGATCTTGACGTCGATTTCTTCGCCGCTCTTGACCACGTCCTGGGGGTTTTCGACCTTGTGGTCAGCCAGTTCGGAGATGTGCAGCAGGCCTTCCAGATCATCTTCCAGTTCGACGAACACGCCGAAGTTGGTGATCTTGGTGACCTTGCCGCGGACGACCATGCCGGGCTTGTAGGCGTCGGGGATGGCGTGCAGCCAGGGATCCTCGGTGAGTTGCTTGACGCCGAGGCTGACGCGCTGTTTGTCCTGCTCGACCTCGAGCACGACACAGCGGACCTGGTCACCCTTCTTGTAGAGTTCGCTGGGGTGGGTGACTTTCTTGGTCCAGGACATGTCGGAGATGTGCAGCAGCCCGTCGATGCCGGGCTCGATCTCGACGAAGGCGCCGTAGTTTGCCAGGTTGCGGACCTGGCCTTCGATGATGGTGCCGGGGGGGTACTTCTCGCTGACCAGTTCCCAGGGGTTGACCTCGACCTGCTTCATGCCGAGGCTGATTTCCTGCTTGTTCTTGTCGATGTCGAGGACGACGACCTCGATGGAGTCGCCGACGTTGACCACCTCCGAGGGATGGTTGATGCGGCGGGTCCAACTCATCTCGGAGATGTGGACCAGGCCCTCGATGCCGTCCTCGAGGCGGACGAAGGCACCGTAGGACATGATGTTGACAACCTCGCCGGTGATGCGTGAACCAACCGGGTAGCGGGCCTCGATCTGCTCCCAGGGGCTGGCTTCCTTCTGCTTGAGTCCCAGCGCGATTTTCTCTTTCTCGCGGTCGATGTTGAGAACCTTGACCTCGACCTTCTGGTCGACGCGCAGCAGTTCGCTGGGGTGATTGATCCGTCCCCACGACATGTCGGTGATGTGCAGCAGCCCGTCGATGCCGCCCAGGTCGATGAACGCGCCGAAGTCGGCGATGTTCTTGACCGTGCCGGTGACGAGTTGCCCTTCCTCGAGGGTGGACAGCAGGCGGCGTTTGGCCTCGTCGCGCTCCTCTTCGATCAGTTTGCGGCGCGAGATCACGATGTTGCGCCGCTCGGTGTCGATCTTGAGGATGCGCGCCCGGACCTTGCGCCCGATGAACTCGCCGATCTCGTGCGGGCGGCGGATGTCGACCTGGCTGGCCGGCAGGAACACAGGCACGCCGATGTCGACCAGCAGGCCGCCCTTGATTTTGCGCATCACGGTGCCTTCGACGTCGTCGCCTTCCTTGGTGGTGTCGACGATGCGCTGCCAGGCGATCTGGCGGTCGGCCTTGCGCTTGGAGAGTTGGATCAGCCCGCCGTCGCCCTCGACCGACTCGAGCAGGACGTCGATGGTGTCGCCCGGCTTGAGTTCGGGCATGTTGCTGAACTCTTCGCGCGGAATCAGCCCTTCGCTCTTGAGCCCGACTTCGACCACGACGTCGTCGCCGCTGTAGCCGATGACCCGGCCCTTGATTAATTTGCCCGGGGTCAGGTCGCTGACCTGCTCACCCAGGAAGGTGTCCATGCTGGCCCCGCCGAGAGCGGCGTCGAGCATGGCCTGTGCCTCGGCGTCCGCGATGCCCAAAGAGGCGATCAGTGTCTCGTCAACCATGTATGTCAGTTCCCTGGCCGACCTGTCCGCCCCGCCCGGCCGATCTGGCGGGTGCGCACGAGTCCGCACGTCCGCGCCGCGGTGATTCCAGGCGCGGGCCCCGAAGGGCGCTTGATGATTCCAGTCGGGCCCGTCCTGGCGCGCGCCAAGTCCGGGTCGGCCTCCCAATCGAACGGAGAGAACCATAGTGCGCCTCTCCGGCCGGAAACAGCCCTGCCCCGGGTTTCTGCGGTTCTTCATAGGCCGGGGAGCATCCCCATAATCTCGTCCAAGCGGCGCGAGAGGGCCCCGCGAGACAGAACTTCGGCCCCAGCGGCCCGGGCCTGGTCCAGCGCTTCGGTCTCCACGTGAGGCCCAAAGGCGATCAGGCGCACGCCCGATTCCACGATCTGGGGGCTTCTGGAGAGGATTTCTTCGGCCGAAGAGTCGGTCAGATCGACCAGCACCAGCCGCACCAGCCCATCCTGGAGCAGCGTGCGGGTTTCATCCCAGGATCGCACGCGTCGGGCAGGGAGGCCCGCGGCCCGGGCGGCGGAGGTCACCCGAGATTGCCACATCAGGTCTGCGACGAGGTAGGCGAGCATGGTGATTCCCGGGATTGAGACAGGGCGAAAAACCGGACCGGACGATGGCGAAACAGAGGGGACGTGGCGAAGAATACGGGATCGGAAGACCAGATGACTGGCACGACGGAGTCGGAGAACGCAGGGCACTGTCACGCATCGATCCATGCAGTTTCGTCCCGAGTCGTGGGTGATCGGGCCGGATCGAGCGAACACCACCAACCGCGACGCCCACCGCTGTTTCTTCTGTCGCAGGGACCAAGGTCATGACCACCACCGTTTCCCAACGCACCGCCGCCGAAAAGGCCGAGCAGCACACCGCCGTCTTCAGCGAGTTGGGGTTCCCAACCGATCCTGACAACCTGTATCTGCAGACGGTGGAGACCATGCTCCACTCGGCGGAGATGATCTCGCTCAAGCACCGGGTGCAGATCATCCTGGCCCAGCCGAAGAACGAGATCATGGTGCACTTCCCCGTGCGCATGGACGACGGGCACCACAAACTCTTCAAGGGGTACCGCATCCAGCACAACAACGCGCTTGGTCCCTACAAGGGCGGCATACGCTATCACCCCGACGTCCACCTCGACGATGTCAAGAGCCTGGCGTTGCTCATGACCATGAAGTGCGCCCTGGTCCGCATTCCCTACGGGGGCGGCAAGGGCGGCGTGAAGTGCGACCCGCGCAAACTTTCCATTGGCGAACTCGAGCGCGTCACCCGCCGCTACTGCTCGGCCATCTCCAACGAAATCGGGCCTGACTACGACATCCCTGCCCCGGATGTGGGAACCAACGCGCAGATCATGGCCTGGTTCGCCGACACCTACATGATGTCCAAGGAGGGCAAGGACGCCAACGACGGCATCCGCGTCGTCACCGGCAAGCCGGTCGAGTTCGGCGGCTCCCTCGGACGCGAAAAGGCCACCGGGCAAGGCGTCGCCGACGTCATGGCCGAACTACTCCCCGGCATCGGGCTGCCCATCAAGGGCCTGACCGTCAGCCTCCTCGGCTTCGGCAACGTCAACTCCTGGGGCGGACGGATCCTTCAGGACATGGGCGCCACCGTCAAGGCTGTTGGCGACCACACCGGCTTCATCCGCGAGGACAAGGGCATCGACTGCTTCGACCTGGCCAAGTACGTGGAGAAGACGGGCGGGGTCAAGGGCTACGCCAAGGCGGCGGCCTGCACGGAGGAGCAGTTCTACCGTTGCAAGGTCGACGCGTTCATCCCCGGCGCCCTCGAGCAGATGGTCACCCCGCAGCGGGCCGAGTGGATCGACTGCAAGGTGATGGTCGAAGCCGCCAACGCGCCCTCGACCCCCGGCGGCGACCGCGTGCTGGTGGGCAAGGGCGTGGAGATCATCCCCGCCATCCTCGCCAACGCCGGCGGCGTCACCGTGTCGTACTTCGAGTGGCTGCAGAACAAGTCGTCGGTGGTGTGGTCGGCCGAGCAGGTGGACCGCGAACTGAACCGGCACATGGTGCTGGCGGCCCGTCGCACGCTGGCCTTCCGCGAGAAGTACAAGTGCTCGATGCGTGCGGCCGCCTACGCCGCCGCACTCGATCACATCGGCAGCGCCTACGCGGTGCGCGGGATCTTCCCGTAAAGAACCGGTGCGATTCGTCCGTCAACGAAGGGGCGCCCGAGCAGGCGCCCCTTTTCATTCATTGAAGCGGCAATCGTCCCGCCCATGTTCGTCCTCGGACTCTGCTGGAACTTGAGTCTGCCAAGGCGCGAACACAGCAATCTTGAAGACAAGGCTGCCGGCACGGTGCCCGGCCGATGCCTTACCAACTCCCCGCGTACCCGGTCGCGAACGGCTCGCCGTCGCGGGCGGCCAATTCATACAGCCGCCTGGCGACCTGGCGCAGGTGCAGCGCATCGTGGGCCAGCCAACTGGCCATCACATCCCCCGTCGCGATCCCGCCGAAACGCGGGTGCTCGTGCACGGCTCCCCAGTCGGGCCCTCGCAGCGACTTGAGCCACGCGACCGACTTCTCGCGCTCGACCGCAAACCGGGCCATCACCTCTCGGGGCGACTGCTCGTTGTACCGGCGCTGCACGGCCCAGCCCTCGGGGTCGATCGGCTCCCAGTCCTGCCCGGCCAGCGTCCGGTGCACGCGGGCGCGGAAGTCGAACACCTCTTCGTCGGCCAGGTGGCAGAGCACCTCGAGAATCGACCACGCACCGCTCGGTGGCTTGAACCGCAGGTCCGCGTCGGGCAGCCCGACGATCAGGGCCTCGACGCATCGCGGAAAGCACGCCAGGCGGTCCAGACAGGCGGGGGGAAAGGGCATGGAGAAGAGTAGAGGCATCCGGCGCCGGAACGCGGGCACCGGGGATCCGCGTTCGGACATGGGGCTGATCGTTTCGCGGGCGCGGGGTTTTCTCGATGACCGGTGCCTTGTATCCGGTGCTTCTACCATCCGCCCGTGCCTGAGTTCGACTCTGACGCCACGCAGCGATTTCTCACCGAGATGCCGCGCGCGCTGGCGACCTATGGCACGCCCGCGCACCGGCTCGAAGAGGCCATGGTCCTGTGTGCCGAGAAACTCGGGCAGAACGCCGAGTTTTTCTCGATGCCCACGGCCGTCATGTGCGCCATTGGCGAAGGCGACCAGACGCGCACCCACATGGTGCGCGTCATGCCGGGCGAAGTCGATCTTGAGAAACTCGATCGTGTCGACGGGATTCTCGGCAAGGTGTTGCGCGACGAACTGACGCCGCGGCAGGCCTTGAGCGAAATTGAGCAGGTCCGGGCTCACCCCCGGCGATATCACCCGCTGCTCACGGTGCTGTGCGTGGGTATTGCATCGGCCGGTGCGGCGCGGTTCTTCGGAGGTTCGTGGATCGACCTGCTGGTGGCCGCCGGAATCGGGCTGCTCGTCGGCTGCATCGGACTGGTCACGCAGAAGCACCGGCAGGCGGCCCGAGTGACCGACTTTGCGTCGGCCCTGCTGGCGAGCGTCATTGCAACATTGCTCGCCGGCCGCATCGAAGGACTGACTCCCGGCATTGTTATCATTTCCAGTCTCATCGTGCTGGTTCCCGGGCTGACGCTGACGGTCGCCATCAATGAACTGGCGACCAAGAACCTCGTGGCCGGCACCGCGCGCTCCATGCACGCGCTCATGGTGCTGCTTTCCATTGGGTTCGGTGTTGGCGCCGGGCAGGCGATGGCGTCGGGTTGGGCCTTGCCGGGCGTGCCGGGCGATCCGATGCCCAAGTGGACCGACCCCATCGCGATTGTCTTGGTGCCCCTGGCCCTGACGATTCTCTTTCGCGCCCGCCCGCGCGATGCCCTGGTCATTGTTCCGGCGGCGGGCGTGGGCTACTACGGCGCCCGCTTCGGCACGGCCTGGTCAGGCCCGGAACTGGGCGCGTGCGTGGGCGCGTTCGCCGTCGGGGTGGTCGGCAACCTGCACGCCCGGCTCTCTCGGCGCCCTACCGCCATCACCCACGTTCCCGGCATCATGCTGCTGGTTCCCGGGGCGGTGGGTTACGCCAGCGTGTCGAGTTTCATGGCCGGGGACGTGATGACCGGCGTGGAGACCGCCTTTCGCATGGTAATCGTGGCGACCGGCATCGTGATTGGGCTTCTGCTCGCCAACGTGCTGCTGCCGTCGAAGCAGAGCCTCTGACGCACCCAAAAACGGGATACGGCGCGAGATTTCCGATGAGGGAATCCGCAAATGGCTTGGATGCGCAAATGTGCCCGTCTACAATAGTGGAGTGATCGGTGTTCTATTGCGCCATCCAAGTCTGCGGCTGGCAGCGAGCCTGATCGCCCTTGCGGCCTTCGGCATCGTTTTCGTCGGCGTGCTGCCCTCGCCGGACACCATCGGGCGGTGGCTTGGCGCCCGGTTTGTTGAGGTCGAGCGGTACCCCTGCGAAAGCCACGCCTGCGGGTGCGCCTCGGCCAGAGAGTGCTGGCACGAGTGCTGCTGTTACACGCATCAGCAGCGGCTGGTCTGGGCGATTCGCAACGGCGTCACGCCCCCCGAGAGCGTGCCTGTCACCGAGGCGGAGTGGATGGACGCCGCCAACGACGTGCAACCCGGTTCGGCCACCTGCTGGATGTGTGTGGACGCGCTGCTCGACGAACTGGCCCGCGGCATCGGTCGAGCGCCCGCGTGCGGCAGTTGCGAGGATCGGGCGGACGGCGACCATGACGGGGGTGGGTGCTGCGGCGGCTTGCAGGCGGCAACGATCAGCCCGGCCGGTTGCAAGGGGCTCGTCTCTTTGATCGTCCTAACGCTGCCGCCGGCGCGGTGGACAGGGGCGATGTCCTGGGAGTTTGACTTCGCCGAGTCAGCCTCGTGGGGTGACGTGCAGGCGCACGTGGTTGTGCCTTCGCGCAGCCTGGAAACTCCGACGCCGCCTCCCCGCGGCCCGACGGTCCCCGTCATCAACGTGTGATGAATCGCACAGGCACCGCGCGCCCGCCGGCCGGGCCCAGCCCGTCGGCTGCACGCGGACGGAGACCAGTTCCATGCAGACTCGAACCGCGCGTGGTTCGCTCGGCTTCACGCTGATCGAACTGCTGGTGGTGATCGCCATCATCGCGCTGCTGATCGGCATCCTGCTGCCCGCGCTCGGGCGGGCACGCAACGCCGGGCGCACCATTGCCTGTCTCTCGCAAATGAAGACGCTGGGTGAGTTCACCGGCATGTTCAGCGACGAGAAGGGGCGGATGCCGCGCAGCCAGCACTCGGCCTTTGCACACCGCGAGGCGCCGTGGGGCTATGCGTTCTTCCCTTACATCACAGGTCAGGACTATGTCCGCGCCGATGCGTCATGGCAGGCCGTGTTCAACTCGCACTATCGCTGCCCGCTCGACCGGCGTGACAACCGGTGGAGTTACGGCGCCAATGTCTACTTTGAACTCACGCCCGAGGAGACGGGCGGGCCCACCTGGCGTCGCATGACACAGGCTCCCATGCCCAGCGGCACCGTGCTCTTCGCCGAACTGTCAGACATGACCACGGCCGATCACGCGATGGCCCACTTCTGGGTTCAGTATGACGCACCCCATGAAATCGACGCGACCCGGCACATGGGCCGGACCGTCGTGTGTTTCCTCGACGCCCACGCCGAGAACGTGGACATGGCGTCGGTCTTTGATCGTGAATTGCAGATTGACCAGTTCAATCCGGCGACGGCGCACTCCAACGCCGCCGCCCGATGAAAGGAACTTTCTATCATGAAGATGTTTGCTGTTTCGGTTGCTGCCGTTTTCCTGGTTTCGCTCGGCGGCCTGGCCTGTGGCGACACGCCCCGCATGGGCGGGCCTATGAAGCACATCATGGTCATGTACGACGACATGATGCAGACCCTGATGGCCCACGTTGATGAGTCGGTGCCCACGCCCGAACTCAAGAACTACGGCGAGACATACGACCCGCCGGCCGATGTGCTCAACGGCACCTGGTACAACGCCCAGTACGGCTGGATGGTCGAGGGATTCTGGACCCCGCCCGGATCTTCGCACATCTGGATCGAGCAGATCTCGGCCACGCCCGGGCTGTCAGTCTACAGCGGCGGCACCATGATGAACCAAGGCACGTTTGCGCCGATCTGTGGCACCAACGGCTCGGCGCCCGCCTTCAGTTGGAGCGGCACCATGCTGCACAACTGGTATGCGGTGAGGCGCGGCGGCCAGTTCGAGGCCACCTATCGCGTGTACTTCGGCGATGTCAACGGCGTCCCGCTGGAGGGGTACGGAGAGGCCGAGGTCACCATCAACTGGACCAGCAACGCCCCCAGTTGCCCGGCCGACCTGGCCGAGCCGTGGGGAGTGCTCAACTTCTTCGACGTGCAGGCCTTTCTCAATGCGTTTAGTGCGCACCTGCCAGCCGCCGACCTGGCCGACCCGCAGGGCGTCTTCGACTTCTTCGACGTGCAGGCCTTTCTCAACTCGTTCAGTGCCGGCTGTCCGTAAGTGAGAAGAGCGCCGAGGTCGTGATGGCATCGGCGTTGTGCTGCCTGCGCTGATGCGTCATGACACGACACGGGACGCCCGGGGCCGGTCTTCGGGCGTCTCGCTTTTCCTGCTGCGAACCCACCGAAGCAAGAGGCGCGGACACGGTGAGAATGACAGTGCATGCGAGCAGTGGGGTCATCGCCTAGAGCGCCACCATGCGAAGCCTCCGAGTGCGAGGACGATGACGCCGCCGCTGATGAAGGCTGTGCTCCAGGATGGGCCTTGCGCCTTGCGCGTTGGGTCTACGAAGGGCACGTCGTGTTCGGCGGCGGCTTTGCCATCAGGACCGCCATACCAGCGGCAACTGCCGCGATCGGCTTCGACCATGAACTGCGCGATGTCCAGCGCAACCCGAAGCGCACCTTCTCTGGTGAATGGGCCAACCGGAGCGCTGTCAACCAGTTCGGCGGTTTGATGTTCGAGCACGCCATCGCCGGGAGTGGTTCGGCCCCTGCCCTCCCGGTCCCAGTGCTTGGGAAGCGAGACGCCTGCCAGATCGACGACCTGCCGGTAGTCATACGTCTGAAGGGGTCCTTCGCTGACATCGGGCGCGTCGACGATGTTCTGCCAGGACAAGATGCGGCCGTCCGGCGAAATATGGAACACGAGGCGCTGTGAGCCATCAACCTTCACGCTGTCATTCTTCTCGGGTGACCATTTCCAGACCTTGATTGGCGGAGACTGCCACTGGATGACCTGCTCGCGCTCGCCTGAACTCACGACGCTGACGCGAGAGTGCTCGGCCGCGAGGAGTACGGCCTGTGCCAATGGACACGGGAGGCCGAACAATGCTGCGGCGTGTTTGTCTCACTCGTCCAATCGCCGGGCATGCCTGCCGCCACATCGATGAACGCCGATCCACGCAGCAAGAGGCCATCCTCCAAGAGAAGCGTCACGTTGCCGCCGCTGACATGGAGAATCTTCTTGATAGAGCAGTCAATCCACCACGTATGGCTCCCGATCGTGTCAGGGGCGCCGAACACGAGATGTATGACGCCCGACGCCGGCGCGTACACGCTCGCACTCTGTTGTTCTTCAGCGCCAGTCCGGACACCAAGCATCACCGACAACGAGAGAGCGGCCCGCGCGCCACGCGCTGAGGCTGCGCGTGAGCCGTTCGTCGCGATCAACGGGGCGCAGGCTGAGGGCTGCATGCCTGTCCTTCGCAATGCCTGATGGTGAAGCCCGCGTACGTCCAAGACTGAGTTCGGGAGTTGGTTTTGCTCCAGCAACACTGCCCTTCGTCGAGCCCGCACGAGGGGACGGAATACCAGGTGCCGGAGGGCGGGCCGGCTGAGCACGGGCCTTGATGCCACCTGTCGTTGTTGCTGTCGCTGAAGTCCCAGCACTTGGCGTCATAGAGTGTCATACTCAACGACGCGGATCCTGATTCTCCGTGCAGCGCATCGCGAGGCGCCTTTTCGCAGCGTGCAGCACACCGCTGGACGAGCAGGCGGCTCCCTCTGTGACTTCGCACGTCGTGTCGCTACAGACATAGCGGGCAGCAAGTGCGGCAGAAACACAGACGCCCGCCCAAGAAGCCCCGCTCGTACACATGAGATTGGTCGAACAGCCAACCCGTGCCTCCTCTCGCATCTACTTTGCGACCATGTCACGCCCCGCCAGCCCATGCCAGGTGGATTGCACCGGAATTCCAACCTGCAGATACAATGCAGGCTCCGGCTGAACATGGAAGTCTCGATACGTTCGCGCGGTCGCACTGCCGTCCGCAAAGGCGAACGGGACGACCGGCGCAAAGGGCAGGCAGCACCATTCCGCGTCACCAGTTCTCAAGCCCCCATCGCGGTATTGCCAGAGAATACCCTTCTCCGACGGGAAGCGAACGCCCGTCGCCCGCTGACTCACCAATGGCTCTTCATTTTCGTGACGACTGGCGCCCGGCTGGAAGACACTCTGATCCTCGATCGCGGTCAGTGTCAGGGCAGTCAACGACCGGTCTTCGTCGCTGTTCGGGATCCCCAGGTCGCGCCACGATTCGGCATATCCCGCGTGAACGAGCGGACGGTACCAGAGCATTGCTGCAACAACGGGATTGTCCCAGCCGATAGGAAACAGATCGGAATGGTCATTCGTGTAGTGGGTCAGGAGTTGCATGTCGAAACGAATGGCCGCGAGGTTTCGCGTCTGCACCGCCTGCTCGCGGGCCGACGCCAGCGCCGGCATCAGCAGTCCGATCAGGACGATCCCGATCACGACCACCCGTTCGATCAGGGAGAAGGCACGACGAAGCGCCCGCGACGAGCGGCCGCCCGCCCGCCGGCCCATGCCCATGCCCATGCCCATGCCCGTGCCCGTGCCCGTGCCCGTGCCCGTGCCCATGCCCATGCCGAGAAGTTCCAGACGCCTCCCACCCCGTCAAGCCTCTTTTCGGACTCTATTCACGAACATCGAATGGCCCCGGATCGGGGAACCCACCCCCAGCGAGCCCTCCCCTACACTTGCCGCACCATGAGCCACGAACGACCGCGCATCCTCACCGGCGACACGCCCACCGGGCAACTGCATCTGGGGCACTGGGTCGGCAGCCTTGAAACCCGCGTTGCGCTGCAGGACAAGTATGAGTGCTTCTTCCTCATCGCCAACATGCACGCGTTCACGACGCGCGCCGACAAACCTGCCGACATCCGCGAAAGCACCATCGCGATCGTGAAGGACTGGCTGGCGGCCGGCATCGATCCGCAGCGCTCGACGTTCGTCCTTCAAACCGAGATTCCCGCCATCGCCGAACTGACCTGGTTTCTCGCGATGCTTCTGCCGTTCAACCGCGTCATGCGCAATCCGACGCTCAAGACCGAACTGGAAACCAAGGGCCTGGGCGACAACTACTCGTTCGGCTTCCCGATGTATACGGTCGGGCAGTGCGCCGACATTCTCATCTTCCGCCCAGAACTCGTGCCCGTCGGCGAGGACCAGTTGGCTCATATCGAGCCTTGCCGCGAGGTTGCCCGGCGCTTCAACCAGATCTACTGCGGCGTCGATCCGCACACCGAAGACGCCGACTACGTCAAGGCGGGCGGTTTGTTTCCGATTCCCGAGGGCAAGGTCGGGCGCGTGGCGCGGCTGGTTGGCACCGATGGCGTCAACAAGATGAGCAAGAGCCTCAACAACGCCATCTTCCTGACCGACGACTTCAAGACCATCAAGAAGAAACTCGGCGGGCTGTACACCGGCCGCCAGAGCATGACCGAGCCGGGCGACATCAACAACGCGCTGTTTCAGTACGTGCGGGCGTTCATTCATGATGAGGTGCGCGTGGCCGAACTGGAGCGCCGGTACGCGGCCGGAGACAACATCGGTGACGGGCACATCAAGGCCGAGGTGGCCGAGGCGATTGACAGGATGCTCGAGCCGATGCGGGTGAGGCGTGCACCCTATGAAGGCAGGGACGGCGACGAAAGGATCCTGGCCCTGATTCGCGAGCACACTCGCCGCGCCAACGATGCGGCCGAGGAAACTCTCTATCGGGCGAAAAAGGCGATGAAACTGGACTTCGGGGCCCGGCGGCTGCTTTTCGAGTAAGGCGTCGCCGCGCTTGATTTTCATTTGTTGGTGATTGCCCGCACGTCCACGACGTACATGGCCCGCTCTCCTTCCATCGCCGAGTCGATGCAGACGAGGGTTGCGTCGAGGTTGAAGCGCGGGTGCAGGTCCACGCGGATGGGGCCGTCGAGATGCCGCGGCGTCGGAAACCGACCGATCTCATAGCCGATGTTCTCGCGGCAGTCCCACAGGAACAGCGGCTGGCGACTCTTGAGGTCGGGGTAGCCGTCGGTGAGCACCCAGCGTCCCGGCTCAGATCCGCCGCGATTGAAGGTGCAGTGCCCGTCGCAGGTGAGTTCGCCGCGGGCAAAGGCGAGCGGCGCAGGGGCGTCTCGGTTTCGTACGTCCACGTCGCTGATGAGCAGGTAACTGTCCTTCATGATCTTGTTCATGAGGATGCGCGGCTTGCCGAGCGCATAATACACCGGCTTGAGCCCGCGCCGTGCCAACGTCATGATGTGCCGTGCCGGGTTCTTCTGCGCGCCGGCCGAACCGAGAAGGCTGCGACGACCCGCCCATGCAAGAATCGTGTGGTCATCGCGCCAGTCATAATGACTGCACATGCCCTCAAAGAGCAGGCGCACATCGCGGCCTTCGATGTCGCTGGTGAACAGCCGCGAGTGCAGGATGCCGTCCTGGCGTTCAAAGCGGTGCATGAAGCAGAAGCGCGTGCCAGACGGGTTGAACATGATGTGATTGACGTGCTGATGCAGCGTGCCGCCGGCCCGCGCTGAACCGTCGCCGGTGAAGCGGTCAAGTTGGTCGATCGAGATGAGAAGTCTCAGCCCGTCGCGTTCGATGCGGTAGATGCCGTCGTCCGCAGGGCTGGGGTCGGCGGAGCGCGGGTCGACCAGGCCGGGGTAGCCGTACTCGGGCCTCAGGCGCGACAGCCGCGCAAAGCACAGGGTCAGCGCCCGGCCCGTGGGCTCATGCACTGCATACACCGCCGGCGTGGGCGCGCGCCCGCTCAGGTGATTGGCGCCCAGCGAGTCGCTCTCGCTGCCGTCGATTCGCACCGTGCGCGAAATCGGCACCCCTTCGCGCCGGTCATTGAAGCGGATGGCGGGCGCGCCGAGGTGGTCGATCGTCCACGAAAGCATCGCCCCCTGCTGCCAGTTCCATGCCCGGGTTACGGCGAGAGTAATAAAGCCCGGCGAGTCGGTGTCCCAGCCCTCGATATAACCTACTTCGGCGATTTCACTGGAATAGGCTCGGCCTTCCGATTGGTCGGGAGGCGACCCGGGCTGGCCACTGGGAAACCGATCGCAGAACCGCGCCCGGTGCGCCAGCAGGCGCTGCCCGTCCGACGACCAGGGGCACTTGTCGTAATACCCGAACCAGTAATGCCACCCGTCGCGCGGCGTCACACGCCGAATTGGACAGGGGCAACGATTCACGGCTGCGACTCTTTGATCATCCGGTCGCGCACCACCCTGGCCGGCGTGCCCGTGCACACCTTCCACGCCGGGAGGTCCTTGAAGACGCTCGACCTCGCCCCGACCACCGTGCCGTCGCCGATGCTCACGCCCGGGCCGACAAAGCACGAGGCGGCCACCCAGCAGTCGCGCCCGATGGTGATCGGCGCCGGGCGCAGGGGGAATTTCGGGTCTTCGAAGTCATGCGTGGCGGCACAGAGGTAGGTGTACTGGCTCACCGTCGAGTGCGAGCCGATGCGGATAGGCGCGACGCAATAGCAGTCCACGTCGTCAGCCAGCGTCGCGTAGTCCTCCATTGTCAGGTTCCACGGCGCCCAGATGCGCACGCGCGGGCATACACGGGCCTTGAGCGAGACATTGGCGCCGAACAGCCTCAGGAGGCGCGCCCGCAGCGAGTGCATCGGCCTAGGCACTGCACGAAACAGCGTCGCCTGCACCAGGCCCCACAGCAGGCGACCTGCCCGGTTGCGCCGCGAGTGCGGGCTGGGCTTGTGTGAGATATCCACGACGTTCACAGCGCGCCCTTCCACCGCGGACCCTCGTCGCCGCCCGTGTGTTCGAGCATCGGGCGCTGGCGCCGGGCCTCGGCCGGCTGACCCGCACAGATCGTCCACGCCGGCAGGTTCCGGTCCACCATCGCCCGCGCCCCGACTACCACGCCCTCGCCCACCGTCACGCCGGGCATGACCAGCACGTCGGCGGCCACCCAGGCGTCCTTCTCGATCCGCACCGGGGCGGTGTAAATGCGCCGCTTCGGGTCAAGCGGGTCTTCGGCCTGCGTGTACACCTTGCTGTACTGGCTAATGGTGCAGTAGTCGCCCACGATCACGCGGCTGCGGCAGTTGATGATGGCCTTGTCGCCCACGGCCGACAATTTGCCCATGCTCAGGTTCCATGGGCGGTCGATGCGGGCACTGGCGCGAATCTTCACCGTCGGGTGCAGGCGTGCCCCGCACATCCGCATGACCGCGCACCGCAGTCCGTACCAGTTGTGGAAACTCGCACGGCAGATCCAGCGCCCCAGCGCCCACCACAGCATCGACCGAAAGAAGGGGTCGCCAGGGCGATGCCCCGGCAGTTCGGCCCGCGGATGTCGAACGGGCATGTTGGGGCTGGGAATCTTCATGTTGCCGACTCGCTCAGCCGCCGATGGCGCTGCTCGCGGATCTCGGCCGCCACTGCCTCACGCTCCTCGCGCTCGGCTTCGGCAGGGTCGAACGGCTTGGCCGGATTGCCCCGCAGCGATGTGCCGGGCGGAAAACTCTTGTACACGCTGGCCCGGGGCCATACGCGGCAGTGGTCCCCAATGTCCACCCCCGGCGCGATGTACGCATCAATGCCGATGATGCAGTTGTCCCCGATGGTGATCGGGAGTTTGACCAGTGGAAAGGACGGGTCACTCATGTCGTGCGTGCCCGCGCACAGGTGTGAGCGCGCATCGAGCACGCAGTTGTCCCCGATGGTGATCTCGCCCAGTGAATAAATGATCGCTCCGTGGCGCACGCGCACGTTGTCACCGATGGTCACGTTCCACGGAATCGTGACCTCCACCGACCCGCCGAACGTGCAGTTCTTGCCCACGTCGCCCCCGAACAGCCGGATCAGCGACGAACGAAACTTCGGCAGCAGAAACCATGCGAGCCTCCCAAGCGTCATCCAGACGGTTCGGGCAATGTTCTGTTTGAGTGTCCACGGCGTCTTCCGCAGCGCGCGCTCGGTCGCCGTTTCTCCCGTCTCGCCCGTGCCCACGATGTTCGGCTTGCTGCTCACGCTCAGATCCTATCGGGTGGTCTGATCACCAGGCATATCCCAGGCGCGTCAGCGTCGGCTCCATGTGAGGCCTCACCAGCGCCAGCAACTCCTCATCCAGCGCCGACCGCCACTTCTCGCTCCGCGTCGGGTCGGCGGTCTGCTCTGTGAACGCGATCACCGGCTCGGCGTCGGCCAGTTCAGCGTAATCACAGATTTGCGTCATCAACTCCCGCGGCCTCTGCATCAGGTCTTCATACCGGAAGCGAAACACTCCCTGCCCGCGGGCCTCCAGCCACTCGGCGTCGTCGATCGCCCGTCCGATCGTGCCCGCCCACTGCTTGGCCATCACCAGGTCCGTCGAGTCGCTGCCCAGCCACTCGCGCCATCCCGGCGGCCTCGGGCCCCAGTAGTTCAACTTCTTCCGCGTCACCTTCCGCCAGATGGTGTCGAATGCCTGCCTGCCGTAGGCGGGCCACTCGGTGATCGGGGTCTGGCGCGCTCGCGTCAGGATCCGTTCCCAGGGCACCCCCTTGGCCAGAATCTCGTCCGTCGATCTCAGCACGCTTCGCCCGTCGCGGATCACCAGCAGGATGCGAGCCTCCGGGAACACCGCCCGGATGAACCGCAGCCGCAGGCAATTGCTCGGCGTCTTCTCCGCTAGTCGGTCCTTGCCCGCGGCCTGGACGAAATCGGCGAAGGTTCTGCGAATGTGCGCGCGCACGCGGTCAGTCGCATGCTGCTCGGTCAGCACGTCGTCAGGGGTGTAACTGTTGCCCCAGGTCCATACGTGCCGCGGCTCGACGCAGTACGCCAGGCGCGGATGCTGGCTGAATACCTCGCCCAGCCACGTAGTGCCCGAGCGGTGCGTGCCGACGAGGATGATCGGTGCGTCGGTCAAGCGGCGTGCTCCCTGACCAGCGGCGTCAACGGGCCGATGGCTTGCTCCAGCACCGCGCGACAGGTGTCGAAGCGATGGGAGGCGATGAGCCGGTCGAGTTTTCCCGCCGTTGTCGAGGTTCCCACGTAACACTTGAAAAAGCGGTGAGGGGGCATGCGCACCTTGGGACAATCGGGCGCAAAATCGCGCGGATGGAGATACACCACCGTCGCCCGCCCGGACGCGGCTTCGCTGGCCACACCCTGCTCGATCAGGCGATAGGGCAGCAGGCGCATATACCCGCCGCCCGAGTAGCACATGCGCTTCTTCACCGGCCCGAACCCGACCGGGGCGATCGACATGGGCAACTCGGGGATCTTCCGCCCCTGGGGCGACTCGTGAAAGTGGATCCCGGGCGGGCATGCGTAGCCGCCGTGTCCGCGCCTGGCCGGAAACAGACTTGCGTCGTACAGCAGCCCGATCTCGGCGATCACGTCGAAGGCCCACTCGGTCCCTTCGGTGATGCTGAACGATGGGGCCCGGAAGCCGACCACCTTCGATCCCGAGGCCTGCTCGATCACATCGATCGAGTGGCGCATGTCCTCGCGGAACTGCTCCGGCGAAAGTTCATAGACCTTGCGGTGCCAGAAGGAGTGGGTTCCGATCTCGTGCCCGGCGTCGGCGATGCGGCGCACCATCTCCGGATGGCGCTCGGCCACCCAGCCGAGGATGAAGAACGTCGCGCGCGTCCGATGGCGCGCACAGATCTCCAGTATCAGGTCCGTATACCGCTCGACGAGGCTGCTGCTGGCGTGCAGGTCCGGCCACAACTCGGGATTCTCCACCGCCTTCACTTCAACGATGTGAAACCAGTCCTCGATGTCGAACGAGAGGGCATGGGTCATCGGCGTCTCGATGGTCCTTGGCGGCGTCATTCTAGAAAAACCTGTGCCCGGCGGCTCTGAACCGCCGCACATCCTCTTTCGTCGGCATCGAGAAATGCGTCATCTCCGAAATCGGGTTGGGCATCAACTCCGGATGGCCTGCCTCCACCTTGTGCACGCACTCGATGATCGCCTCGGCCGCAAGGTCCTTCGACCGCGCCATCACATCCTCCAGGGTGTCGTGCGCGTGAATCCGGTAACTCTTCTGCACCAAGATCGGCCCGTTGTCCAATTTCCTGTCCACGTAATGCACGCTGACTCCGCCCACTTTCTCGTCGTTGGCCAGCGTCCAGAAACTCGGCATCAGCCCGCGATACCTGGGCAACAGCGCCCCGTGGCAGTTCACGATGCCCCACGGCGTCTGCTCGCGCAGTTTCCGCTTGTACAACTGCGTCCCCGAGATCGACACGATGAATTCGACCCCAAGGTCACGCAGCAGTTGGAGAAACTCCTCGCTGTTCACGTCGGCGCACTCGTGCAGAGGCACCTTGTACTTCCGCGCCACCGCAGCCACCGAGTAGCATCGCTTCGTCGAGCCCAGCACATCGTTGAATACCCTGCCCTGCACCTTGCGCCAGATGTAGTTACGGAACTTCCACTGGAAGTACCACGGCCCGTACATCCTGAGCAGGTCCATGGCCGTCTGCACCACCGTGCGCTTGCCCTGCGCCACCGACTGCACGTTGATGCCCACCGTCGAGTCGGCAAACTCTCGCAGGTACTTGTCCAGCACCTTGGGAAGATAGAACGGATCGTTCTGGATGAACACGTACTTGCGCAGTGCCCGCCCCGGTGGATCCATGCGCGGCACGGGGTCAAGGTTCCCGTCGATCGCCGGATGCGTCATCGGCGACGCCGCCTTCTCGTTCAGCGCCTGCGTCACTGGCCGCTCCCTGCCTGATCGGCATTCACCCAGTCGCTCGACTTCTCATAGCCCAGTTCGACCAGGAGTCCCTGCGATTGCTCTTCAAAGAACAGCCGGTCTTCCGGCGTAAAGGCCGTCTTCCACTTCACCGGCTCCAGCCCCTTGCCGCGCCCGGTGATGTTCGTGCTCTCGTCGCGCCCGGAAACGCGCGACCACCAGTGCTCCAGCCGCGACTTGGTGGGCTTGGGCAGCAGCGGCTCGTTCCATTCCGGCTCCAGATCCAGCGCCTTGCAGACGCGCTCCAGCAGCGATCGCGTGTCCTTGACCACCTCCTCGAATCGAACCGGGAGCACGCGCTCCACTGCCAGCCATTCGCGGACATGGTCGGCCCACGCTCTCACGCGGCTTCGCCCGTCGCCGTGGTCTTCACGCAGAAATGGGCCGATGCCTTCCGACGCCGTAGTATCGAACGACTGCCGGAATCGCTGCAGGCTGCACATCACGTTGCGCCCGTCGCGATAGCAGTAGACCCACATGGAACGCTCGAGGAGTGCGTCGATGTAGGCCCGGTGCTCCGGGGCCGTGCGCTCCATGCGCGGCGTGTTATGCGTCTTCAGACACGGGCGGGGAATCGCTCGCAGCACCCGCTCACACTCCTCCGGCCTGCCCGGGCGGTGATGTCCGGCATTCAACCGATCAATTGAGAAATACAGGGAATCATGCGGATTGACGAATCGCCCCACCCGCCCGCGACACTGACGCACCTGTCGACGCAAGAGGTCCATGAACAGATGGGTTCCGCTCCGCTCGTGCGAGGCCACCAGGATCGGCCCGGACCGCCCGCCGTGAGCACCATGACTGCTCATGGCCTGCTCTCCGCGCGCACCGCGACACGAGACGAACGACCCGGGATGGCACGCTCCACCACGTCGCAGAAGCGGCCACGCAGTTCGCGCATCCCGAACTCCTTGCTCGCCAGTTCCCGCGCCCGCCGGCCCATCGCCTCCAGTTCATCCCTGGGTGTCGCCAGAATCTCGTCGATGACTCTGATCGCCCCGTCCACGTCTCCGTGCCTGATGTGCCACCCGATCTTGTGCTCGCGGATGATGTCCGAAACGTGGCACGGATCGGGCCCGAGCAGCAGGATTGGCCGCGCCACCGCCATCGCGCCGTACACCTTGCACGGGTGCACCACGCCCACTACGTCGTCGCCCACGCTCACCAGGTGCACGTCCGCGGCCGACAGCGAGTACTTGATGCGGTCGAACGGCTGATACGGCAGGTCGGTCAGGTTCGTGGGGTGGTGCTTCTCGATCGTCGCGCGCACGTCCTTCTTGCCCACGCCGCCGCCGATGAAGAAGAACTTCAGCCGCTCACGATCCTGCATCCGCACCGCTGCCTCGAGCACCGTCACCACGGGCGTCGAGAACCCGTGATTGCCCGAATACATCACCACGAACTTTCCGTCCACACCGGAGCCGAGGTCGTATTCGGCGCGGAACGGGTTGGACTCGTGCGGCACCACCTCCAGCGCTGAGTCATGCGGCCACGGCGGCATGATGTCCAACTTGTGCGTCACGTCCAGTTTCCGGTTCAACCTCTCGGCCATGAAGCGATCCAGCGCAACCACAGCCTTCGACCGCTTCAGGATGTACCGGTTGAACACGTTGAACAGCCGGACCAGCATCGAATCTGGCGTGAGTTTGCCCAGTTCGACCATCTGGTCGGGGTTCAGGTCCATCACCCAGTAGACCAGCGGCACGCGGCGCACGAAGCGCACGATCAGCGCCGCCACCGAGGCCATCGGGGGCGACGTGCTCACCAGCACGCCCTGCAGGTCGCCCACGAACACGCCGCGCACGGCGCACTGGAGAAGGAAGATCAGTTGCGCCAGCACCCGCAGGGGGATCGACTTCTTGCCGAAACTCGACAGCGCCATCCGCCGCACGTCAACGCCATCGATGGTCTCCCGCAGCGGGAACTTCTGCGTCGGGTCGTCATATCCGCGGGCCGACGTGAACACCACGACCTTGTAGCCGCGGTGGACCATTTCCTCGGCCGCGTCGTGCATGTGCTGCCCCACGCTGGCCGGGTCAGGCACATAGACCTGCGAGATGATCAGAAGCGTGCCACGGTTGGGAATCTCGGTCATGGAAGGCTCTTGAAAGGAAACGGCGCGGCTGGTGGACCGGCCGCGCCGCTGGGTGCTTCACTCATGCAGGCCCGACGCGCCGGTCAGACTCGGGCGACGGCCGGCTTGTTCCCGTACTTGGCCTTGTACTCGCCCCAGATCCAGTCGTAGGTCTTCTTCATGCCCTCGCGCAGCGTGGTCGAGGGCTCCCAGCCCAGGTACTTGCGGATCAGCGTGTTGTCGCTGTTGCGCCCGCGCACGCCCTTGGGCGCGTCGAGATTGTAGTGCCGCTTCAATCTGATGCCCGCGATGTCCTCGACGATGTCGACCAACTGGTTGATGCTCACCAGTTCGCTCGATCCCAAGTTGATCGGTTCGAGAATGTCGGAGTGGGTGATCGCGTCGATGCCCTTGAGGCAGTCATCGATGTACATGAACGACCTCGTCTGCTCGCCGTCGCCCCAGATTTCGATGTTGTGATCGTTGGTCACCAGGCACTGAATCACCTTGCGGCAGATGGCCGCCGGAGCCTTCTCGCGCCCGCCCTCCCATGTGCCAAAGGGACCGTACACGTTGTGGAAGCGCGCCACCCGCGTGTGCAGACCGAAGTCCTCGCGGAAGTGCCGGCACATACGCTCGCTGAACAACTTCTCCCACCCGTACCCGTCCTCCGGCATGGCCGGATACGCATCTTCTTCCTTCAGCGCCGTGACGTGCGTGTCCTTCTGCTTGTCGGCGTTGTACACGCAGGCCGACGAGGAGTAGAAGAACTTCTCCACCCCGCAGTCGCGCGCTGCCAGCAGCATGTGCGTGTTCGTCAGCACGCTGAGCATGCACAGCGCCTTGTTGTTCTCGATGAAACCCATCCCGCCCATGTCGGCCGCCAACTGGAACACCTCGTGGGCTCCGTCGCAGGCGCGGTAGCAGTTGTCCTTGTCCTTCAGGTCGGCGACGATGTTCTCAGCCTCCGGGTGCACCTGGTACCACTCGTCCAGCGGCTTGATGTCCACCGAACGCACCCGAAACCCACGCTGCAGCATCCGACGCGCCAGGTGGCCACCAATGAACCCGCCGCCGCCACCGATTACCGCCAGTTTCTTGCTCATGGATTTACTCCCGCTTCATTGGCCGAGTCTCGAGCCTCAATCCTCGCCTCTCCGTGGCGGCACCCTTCTCTTACCCCCCACGTAGGGGGTGGCTGTAGACCCATATTCCCATAGTTCGGGGACAGACCCCCCCACCTCCGCTCTGCGCGGAGTTACGAACCATAGGGTCGGCGGGTTCATCATGCCAGAAAACCGCACCCGCCGACGGGCTTGATCGGCTGGCTCCTCCCCCATCTTGAAACGCCTCGTGCCGCCGGCACAACTCTCCCTACTCAGCGGGGGCATGGGCGTTCGGCCCTCGGAAGGCCACGACCCGAAATCTCCCGCAGGCGGCCCGCATCCCCCGGCTTCGGCTATGCTCTCGTCTCCCCCCGACCACGTCCTCTTGCAGATGGAGTTCCCCATGTTCGAATCCGTTCGCATCGGCTCGCGCGGGCAGGTCGATACCCTCGTCCTGGGCTTCTTCAGCGGCGAGAAACTGGATCGCGCCACCGCCTCGCGCGACCCCGACGGCTCGGTCAAACTCGCCTGCGCCCGTCCCGACTGCTCGGGTGACCTGGGCAGCATCGTCGAGGCCTATCCCGAAGGCGAAATCCAGCGTGTCCTGCTCGTTGGCCTAGGCCCGAAAGACTCCTTCACCGCCGACTCGGTCCGCGCGGTGGCGGCCGCGGTGGCACGCCGCCTCGCGGCCGTCAAGGCCTCCAACGTCGAGATCGACCTGGTCGGTCCGCTCAAGGCCAGACGCATCAACTCCGCCCGCGCCGGATCCCTGTTCGGCGAAACCGTCGGCATTGCCGGCTGGGTCTGCGATCAGTTCCGCGGAAAGGCCACCACTGCCGCGACCCGCGCCAAACTCCAACTCCGCTGCAGCGATGACGCCTTCACCCGCGGCATGCAGCGCGGGCTGGGGATCGCCGAGGGCGTCAATCTCGCCCGCACACTCAGCCAATCGCCACCCAATGTTGCGACGCCCGCGTGGATGGCCGCCCAGGCCAAGGCCCTGGCGCGCGGGAAGTCCAACCTCTCCGTCTCGGTCATCCAGGGCAAGCGCCTGGAAGATGAACGCTTGGAAGGACTGATCAACGTCGGCAAGGCCAGCGAGAACAAGCCCTGCCTCATTCGCATCGAGTATCGCCCGGCCCGCGTCGCCCGCGGCACCAAGCCGGCGGTTCTCATCGGCAAGACCATGACCTATGACACGGGGGGGCTGTCGCTCAAGATCAACAACGGCATGAAGGGCATGAAGCGCGACAAGGACGGCGGGTGCGCCGTCATCGGCGCCATGCACGTCATCGCCAACGTGATCAAGCCAAATCGCCCCGTGGTCGCCCTGCTCGCCGCGGCCGAAAACTCCATCTCCGACGAGGCCTACCGCCCCGACGACGTGCTCACCTTCCGCAATGGTGTGACCGTCGAGGTGACCAACACCGACGCCGAGGGACGCCTGGTCCTCGCCGACGCCCTGTGCTGGGCGCTGGATAATGAAAAGCCCGAGTTCATCGTCGATCTGGCGACGCTCACCGGCGGCGTCGTTATCGCGCTGGGCAAGCCCTTCGCCGGCTTCTGGTGCGAGGATGATGACCTCCGCGAGCGCATCCAGGCCGCCGCCGACACCAGTGGCGACCGCATCTGGAGACTCCCGCACGACGAGGAATACCAGAAGATGATGAAGTCGCCCGTGGCCGACATCGTCAATTCGGCTCCGGTGCGAGAGGCTCACCCCATCCAAGGCGCCGCCTTCCTGCGCTACTTCGTCGACTACCCGCTCAAGAACGGCACCAAACCCTTCCCCTGGTGCCACATCGACATCGCCGGCGTGCACGCCCTCGAATCAGACAAGGGCCCCTACGTGGCCGGGCCCACCGGCTTCGGCGTTCGCCTGCTAGCCGAACTGCTCGACCAGGATTGAACGCTTTTCCGAGACCGCGTGCCTGCCGCCACTCTTTCAGTGGCATGCCAGCAACCTTGGCCTCAAGGGTGCTCTTCGGCATCCACCGCGCGCCACCCGGCAACGTCCGAAGATGGAACTCTCGGCGCCAGCAGATGATGCCGCCCGATTCGACTGTGGTCATCGGGCGGCATCTTTCGCGGTCACTCCCTCTCCCCGTTCGCCTCCGCTCAGCGACGACGCCGTGTCGTCAGGGCGCCGGCGATCGCCAGCAGCGCCAGAGCGCCCGGCGAAGGCGTGATCACGAACGCCAAGTCAAGCGAGATCCCGGTAAACGGGTCAAACAACTCCTCCCAGAACATCCCGCTCATGTCGCCCCACACCGCGTCATCCTCGAAGTGCATGAAGGACGTCTTCCAGCCGACCTGCGTAAACGGGTCCGTCATCACCGACAGGTCGAGCCAATAGATCGTGCCAGCATCTTGCCAGAATGGATCGAAGATGTGCTCGATGTTGGCCTGCCACGTCATGGCGTGGTCGCCCGGCAGCACCATGCCCGCGGCCGGGTCGTACCAGCCCTGCTGCCCGGTGCCCCATTCGCGCACCGAGAACTCGTGCGGCATGAAATCACGCGACCACAGCAGGTTGCCCGGCCTGCTGAAAGGCCCGCTCCGGTCGTCGGCGTGAATGCTCACATGAATCCCGTAAATGGGCGCGAACACGTCACCCTGGTAACTGAACCAGAAGTGGATGTCGCTCACCCAGCCCGAGTCCGTGCACATCCAGTCGTCGGCCAGCACACGCGGCATCGACATGTTCACGTCCCACCCGTTCGGATCGGGCAACTGCGGGAAGTGCATCTTGAACGGATCGTTGAAGTCCCAGTCCGCCAAGGCCGTCGCGCCGGACAGCAACACCAGCGCGCACGGCCACAACCGCCTCGTGCAGGCAATCATGCTCAGCCTCCTTCTTGTGACCTTGTCCGAAGCCACTCCGGGCCTCTGGTCTCCAGCCACGCGCGGCTCCCCCAAGCCAGCACAGCCGAGCGCTTATTTCAACACGTCGTTGCCGGCCATGCAAGGGCGTGTCGTGTCAGGAATCCGAAATTCTGTGGCGCCATCGAGAATTGTTCTCATTCTGCTTGAAAATCAGATCCGCTCATGCCCCGAACGGGGGTTCACTCTGTCGCGTGGGCACGCAAGTCTTCCAACGCCACATACTCGAGCGCCCTCTCGTGCGTGGCACTGAGCACCACGCGCGGCGCCATTCCCGCCTCCAGCGCTTCGGCGAATCGCGGCGCGCACAGGCACCACCGATCGCCGGGCTTCAGGCCCGGGAACCCCCACTGGGGGCGCGGCGTCGACAGGTCGTTCCCGCGCGACTGGCTGAAAGCCAGGAAAGCCGCTGTCACGACGACGCAAACGGTGTGCGAGCCGACATCCTCCGGCCCGGTGCAGCAGCATCCGTTGCGATAGAAGCCCGTCATCGGGTCCAGCGAGCACGTCTCGAGCACGCCCCCCAGCACGTTGCGCTCCACCGGCCTGCCTGTGGCGATCATCGTGTCACCCCCGTCGGTGCCCGTGCGCGCAACACGCGCCGTTCGACGCCGCGCCGGGCTTCTGCTTCAAACTCCGGTTCACACGCATCACCAGCGACCATCCGAGCAGCATGGTGAACAGCACCGCGCCCACGACATAGGCCGGGCCCATGCCGCCATGTTCGTGTAGGCCGCCCGCCTCGGCCAGTCGCACTGTGTGCGAGAGCAGCGCGTCGAACACCACCCCGGCGGCCACCGAGACCACCGCAATGGTGCCCAGATAAATCGCCGTTGCCTTCACGCCGAGGTCTTTGAGCGCCCAGGCGATGGTCGCGGTGTTGGTCGCAGGCCCGGCCAGCAGCAGCACCAACGCCGCGCCGGGGCTCAGCCCGGCGGCCACCAGCGTGTAGGCCAGCGGCGTCGAACTGGTGGCGCAGATATACAGCGGAATCCCGATCAGCAGCATGAGCAGCATCGCGCCGATGCCCGTGCCAATGTTGTTCTCGATCCAGCCCGCCGGCACCGCCGCCGTCACCGCCGCTGCCAGCACCAGCCCGATCGCCAGCCACGGAGCCAGGTCGACCGGCATGGTCACAAACCCGTGCCGCAAACCGGCCCGGATGCGCTCACCCCAGTCGCGCCGCGCGATCTTCGTCGTCGAACAGCACGATCCCGCAGACTCGGCGTCCCCATGACCGCCGCAGCGCGCGCGGTCCGACTCGACTGGCTCCTCACGGCCGCAGTCGAGCGTCGAACTGGGCTGATGGCCGGAGCAACATGCATGAGCAGGCCCGGTCTTGTGCCCGCAGCCGCACGCGGGCTGCGGCTCCGCCGCTTTCCCCCCGCAACACGACTGGGCCGACGATTCGGACTCCTCTTCACGGCGGCAGGCATGGTGACTGTTGCCCGCGCCCTGCCCCTGGTTCTCTGTCGCTCTCTTGCGTCCGCCGAACACCTCGATCAGCGACCCGGCCGCAAACGCCGTCACCAGCGCCACGACCGGGCGCGTCAGCGCATACACCGGCCCGAACAGCGCCCACGTCAGCGGGATCGACTCTTCGCCGGTCTGTGGCGTCGAGATCGCAAAGGCGGCCGAAGCCCCCCGGCTCGCCCCACCCTTTCTCAGGCCCGCCGCCACCGGGATCACGCTGCACGAGCACAGAGGCAGCGGAATGCCCAGCAAACTGGCCTTGAGAATCGGCCAGGCCCCCCGCCCGGCCAGGTGCCGCTCCAGAAACCCCGCCGGCACCAGCGCGTGCATCGCCCCGGCCAAGGCAAACCCGACCACCAGCCACATGCCCGACTCGAGCACCAAACTCCAGAACGCATCCCACCATGCCTGCATGAAGGTCATACAACAACGGTAGCGCGATTCGCCGCCGAGCCGTGGGAGCCTTCATGCCGGGCTGGACCAACCATGAATCACTGTTTGAACAGGAAGTCGCCCAGACCCGCGAAGAAGGGGGTCCGGTCGAAGCCTTGCTCGCCCTGCGCGCGTACGCTTCCTCCGACACGGACTTCTCCTCCGACGCCTGCCGCGGCCTGCTCGATCTCTGGGCTCAGCGACGACACAAGAGCACGACCGAGCCCACCGAACTCGACGCCATCCGCGCTCTGGCATGCCCCGCTCCGTGTCGCCCCTGGTCCGGCTCCGATGCCGACCTGCTCAACCGTCTTCACGGCGCGTGGCTGGCGCGCTGCGCCGGATGCGCCCTCGGCAAGCCCTTCGAGGTCTTCATGCACCCCCGCAACGGGCTTTCCACTCGCGAGCGCATCCGCACCTATCTGCAAGCGGTGGGGCAGCGCGAGTATCCGATCCGCGGCTACGCCCCCCCGCGCTCGCCGGCGGAGGAACTCAGCGGCCCGGTCTGCTGCCCGCGTTCCACACGCTCGCGCATCGACTGCATGGAGACGGACGACGACATCCGCTACACACTGCTGGGCACACGCATCCTCGAAGAGCACGGGCTCAAGTTCACCTCCTGGCATGTCGCCCGCGCGTGGATGAGCAGCCTGCCGTACATGTCTGTCTGTACGGCCGAGACCCAGGCCTTCCGCAATCTTGTCGAGCGATACGACTTCCACCTCAACTCTGACTGGGCCCAGAACGAGCAGGACGTCGACTGGCATTGGGTGCGGACTCGACAGAACCCCTATCGAGAGTGGGTCGGGGCCGCCATCCGAGCCGACGCCTATGCCTACGCCTGCCCCGGCAACCCCACACTGGCCGCCGAACTGGCCTGGCACGACGCCCGCATCAGTCACACGGGCAACGGCGTCTACGGCTCGATGTTTGTGGCCGCCATGATCGCCCGCGCCTTCACCGAGCCCGACCCGCGGCGGATCGTCTCCGGCGCTCTCTCGCACATCCCGCCGGACAGTCGACTGGCCCGGGCCGTCCGCCCGCTGCTCGACAGTTGCTCGCCCGATTTGTCCGACGAACAGGCCCTCGATTTGTTTGACGATCGGATCGGCAGCCTCGAGCCGGTGCATGCCATTCCCCACGCCGTCATTGTCGCCGGTTCGCTTCTGATCGGAAACGGCGACGTTCCCCGCACGCTGGGGCTTTCGGTCATGGCCGGGCGGGACACCGACTGCAACGGGGCCACGGTCGGCTCGATCATCGGATCCATGCTCGGCTCGGGGGCCGTCCCCCCCGGGCTGGCCGGGCCTCTGAACAACCGCATCGAAACCGGGTTGATCGGGCCCGAACACGTCTCGATCGCCGGCATGGCCGCCCGCTCGCTGGGCATCGTCCAACGTGCCCGCTGAACTGGTCTACCATCCCATCCTGCGGGAGGTATCCATGCCGTACACGCTCCGCCCGGAAGAAGGGCTCACGGTCGACGCCGACAAGATCGGGTATATCAAGGACCACGTCGACACCGGCGATCGCTGGGTGCTCAACTTCGGGCCTCAGCACCCGGCCACGCACACCACGCTCCGCCTCGTCCTCGAACTCGATGGCGAGCGCGTCGCCCGCTGCACCCCGCACATCGGCTACCTGCACTCCGGATTCGAAAAACTCGGCGAGCACCTCGACTACAACCAGTACGTCACGATCTGCTCGCGGATGAACTACCTCTCGCCGGTCTCCAACGACATTTGCTGGCATCACGCGGTCGAGACCCTCTTCGGCATCGAGATCACTCCCCGTTGCAAGGTGCTTCGCACCATCATGGCCGAACTCGGCCGCATCCAGGACCACCTGCTCTGCGTCGGCGCGGCTGCCCTTGACCTGGGCGCGTTCACAGGTTTCCTCTACGCTTTCAACCCGCGCGAGAAGATTTACGACATCTGCGACTACATCTCCGGACAGCGCTTCCACCCCGACTGGACCCGCGTGGGCGGGGCCATGCAGGATCTGCCGGACGAAGAGACCTTCAAGCGCCTGGTCAAGAACTTCATCCACGACGACCTGCCCACTGCCGTGCGCGATCTTGAGAAACTCGTCCTCCGCAACCGCATCTTCATGGACCGCACACAGGGCGTCGGCGCCATCTCGCGTGAAGACGCCATCGCCTGGAGCCTCAGCGGCCCCATCGCCCGCGCCTCGGGCGTCAGGCGCGACCTCCGTAAGGACGAGCCTTACCTCTGTTACGCCGACAACTGGGACGGACAGGGCGCCGAGCGCGTCAAGTTCAATGTGCCCGTGGCCACCACCGGCGACGTCTATGCCCGCTTCGTGGTGCGCGTCGAGGAAATTCGCCAGGCGATCAAGATCATCGACCAGTTGATTGACAACATCCCCCAGGGCCCCGTCGACGTCTTCAGCGACTCGAAGATGGTCAAGCCCCCCAAGCCCGAGGTCTACGGCTCGATCGAAGGGCTCATCCAGCACTTCGAACTCATCATGACCAACCGCGGCTGGGAACCGCCCGTGGCTGAGGCTTACGGCGCCAACGAAACCGCCAACGGCGAACTGGGCTATTACATCGTCTCCGACGGCTCACCCCGAGCCTGGCGCGTCAAGGTCCGCCCGCCCAGTTTCATCAACTACCAGGTCATGGCCAAACTGATCGAAGGGCACATGCTGGCCGACATCGTCGCGGTGCTGGGCTCGCTCAACATCGTCGCGGCCGAACTGGATCGGTAGTCGTTCCGGTTCTGGCCCCGGTTCCCCGACATGCCCGTGCGGCTGGAGCCGCACACCGGCGAGTCAACCGCGCCGGCGCGCCCAGATGAACCCGGCAAAGATGACCGTGGGCATACAGGCCGGTGCGGGGATGACACGGACGGTGGCGGGTGCGCGATGAGCGATGAACCGGGGTCGCTGTCGGTGACATAGGTTCCTGCGACGTCATCCACCCACCAAGCGAGCATAAAGTCCGCCCACCCGATCTGACTTGTCGCTATAACAATCTCGCCAGTCTCGACAGAATTCAATGTCACGTCCACATTGAATAGAATGATTGGGTTCATCGTGTAGAACGGGCCGATTTCAGGTAGGTTTATTCCGACGATCTGGTGCATAGCGTTGGTGCCGGGAGTTCCAGGTGCAAGCGCAGCAAAGTACGGCATCTGGACATTTGAGAACGCGGCTGAAAGCCCACTCCCAACGACATCCAAGCCAAATCTATTGAATCCTCCGTCTGAATCGGCCAGAATCGATCCCGTGACTTCCGCCCATAGAGTGAGCGTGAAGGTGCTTGCGGCCTGGACTTCAGAGGGCGCCTCGAACCACAGGTGGAACACGGCGTCGGCAAGCGCGACGTCTGAGAGTCCCAGCCCGAGCCCCAAACACAAGAGTTTGGATCTGTCGCGTTTCATGACTTGCATCTCCGCTGGAAGTTGGTATGCTCTGCGTGTTCGCCTCACAAATACCAGACTTTCACGATGGAGGCAAGCACATGCTCAGTTTCTGCACAGGAAACACGAGGACGCCATCGGCAGTCGCATGCGCGTTTGGCTTGCTTACAGGTGCCGCGGGGGGAGGGGGGCGCACAATTTGGCACCATCGAGCCGGTCGTGCCGTACGACCCGCTGTATGAGCCGAGCGCTCAGTTCCGTACGGACAGCATTGGATTGAGACGACGAAGGTTCACTTCGCGTGGGCGCTGGTGGGGTACGACCAGTACCGCTCGCCGCCGGCCGATCTGAACGATCCAAGCCGAGTCATCGCCATGATTGACACGGGCATCGACCTCAATCATGTTGAGTTCGGCGGGCCGCCGGGTGTGACGGGGTCGAAGATTCACCCGCAACGCGGAACCTTCCTGCCTGGTGGTGTAAATCGTCGGCGGCGGCTGGTGGCGGTGATGCTGTTCGACCACTGAACGTCCGACCAAATCCACTATCGCCTGCGCCAAGCCACGCTGAGCGTTGCCAACGTCGCCGGCGCGGGGATGACGCGCACGTTGATGGACTCTGTGATCAGGCCGACGCAGGGGTCGGTTGGTCCAATCCAGTCGCCGATGGTCCCGTCCCACCAATCAATGTAAGGCACCTCCACGTCGGACGGCGGGCGAAGGTGGATCTCAAGATTACCGCGCGAGAATGCAGTCGTGCCGATTTCAACCATCACCATCGCCAGCGGATTCGCAAAATCGATCCTTCCGCCGGGCAAATACAAGGACGGTAAGACGAGAAAAGCCCACAACCCGGGCGAATGAGCGTCACGGCTGGGTCTGGGCTCTGACGGGTGGCTTCGTCTCGATCACGCGCCCGGCAATGGCCGACCGCGTCACGAGGAACTGGGCCGCCAGCACCAGCACCACCACCGAGCACGCCGACACCACGGCTACGATTGCCCGCGACGGAATGGCCACGCGCTGCACCGCCATGGCGTCCCGCTCGGCCGGACGCTCGAGGTAGGGCGTCACGACCAGGCGCAGGTAATACGCCGCCGCGATGGCCGAGTTGAGCCCGAGGATCACGACCAGCACGATCTCACCGGCGCTGATGGCGCTGGTGAACAGTCCGAACTTGCCGATGAACCCGAGCAGCGGGGGCATGCCCAGCAGACTAAGGGCGCACAGCACCATCGACCACCCCAGCACCGGCTGCGTGTGACACAGCCCGCGGATGTCGTCGATGTCGTCGGCCTCGGTCCCGTCCGGACGCCGCAACGCCGCAAGCACCGCGAAGGCGCCCACGTTCATGAACCCGTAGCACAGCAGGTAGAACAGGACGGCCGCGATGCCGTTGGTCGTGAAGCGCGCCGGGTCGCTGCCCGGGCCGGCCACCACGCCGACGAGCATGTAGCCCGAGTGCGCGATCGACGAATACGCTAGGATGCGTTTGACCGAGCGCTGCCGCAGCGCCAGCGTGTTGCCCACCGTCATCGTCAGGGCCGCCGAGATCCACAGCAGCAGGCGCACAGCCTCGGGCAGACTCTCGCCCCCCGGCCCGTACCGCCAGCCCATGAGAGCGCACAGCACGATGATCGCGATGAAGCCGGCCGCCTTGGGAACGAACGCGAGCATGGCCGACACCGGCGCCGCGGCGCCTTGATACACGTCGGGCGTGTAGAAGTGCATCGGCACAGCCGCGATCTTGAACGACACCCCGATCAGCCCGATGATCATGCCCAGCGTCAGGATGGGGTTCATGCCGTCGGCGGCAATGACGGCGGCGATGTCGGCAAAGTGCGTCGCGCCCGTGCCGCCATAGATCAGCGCGAACCCATACAGGAAGAACGCCGCGCCGAGCGCGCCCAGGAAGAAGTACTTGACGCCGGCCTCCTGGCTCTGTGTGCCGCGCGTCGAGATCGTCACCATGATGTACGTCGGCAGGCTCGTCAGTTCGAGCGCCAGGAACAGCCAGATCAGACTTTCCGCGCTGGCCGTGAGCATCAGCCCCGTGAGGCTGAAGAGGAAGAACGAGTAGAACTCGGCCCGGTTGGACCGCAGCGCGTGGAACACCGTTCGCCCGGACGCAATCTCGGCCTCGTAGTCGCGGTCGACCGTGCCGGCCAGCAGCATCAGCAGCACCAGCCCCACCATCGCGATGAGCAACTTGGCGAAGGGCATGAGGTTGGGCAGCAGCGCCTCGGAATCGACCGGCGCGTTCACCGCCAGCCCGGCCGCCACCAGCAGCCCGATCGCCGAAACCCACGCACACAAGCGCCGCGTTTCACGCGAGGGGCTCAACCCAAGCACCATCACCACGCACGTCGCGATGAACAGCGACAACTCCGGCCACAGATAGGCAAGGCGTTCGGTCACGGGGCGACCTCCCCGACGTGAGCGTCGGCCTGTGCGTGCTCAGGGTGCGGCGTCGGCTGCGGCGCTTCAAACTCGAACGACCGAATCGCCACGTTGACCGGGGCCTCGATCGCCCCCAGCAACGGTTGGGGCCACAGCCCGAACACCAGGCACCCCAGCGCCAGCGGAATCAGAGCGGTGACTTCGCGGGCCGTCAGATCGGGCGGCAAGTGCGATCCGTCATCGTCGTGATGATGCTCGTGCGGCTCGACCAGTTTGCCCCACACCACCCTGCCCACCATGATGAGCAGGTACATCGCCGCGACCACCATGCCGGTGCCGGCGAAGAAGGCATACCACGGGCCCAGGGCTCCGGGCGTGGCCCCGGGATGCCCGGCGGCGACCAGGCTCGACGACGACTGGAATGCACCGATCAGGCACAGGAACTCGCTGACGAATCCGTTGAGCCCGGGCAGCCCGACGGATGCGAGCACGAAGAACACCATGAAACTCGACCACACCGGCATCTTTGAGGCCAGCCCGCCCAACTGCCCCATGTCGCGCGTGTGATAGCGCTCGTACATGAAGCCGATCATGAGGAACAGTGCGCCCGTGCTCAGCCCGTGGTTGAGCATGTAGAGGATCGAGCCCGACAGCCCGGTCGCATTGACCGCCACCAGCCCCAGCACGCAGAAGCCCAGGTGGCTCACCGACGAATACGCGATCAACTTCTTCACGTCGGTCTGCACCCAGCAGATCAGACCCGCGTACACGATGCCGATGATGCTCAGCACCGCCAGCATCGGCGCGTGCTCGGCGACGGCCATCGGCACAAAGCCCAGCACGAACCGGTAAATGCCATAGGTGCCCAACTTCAGCAGCACGCCCGCCAGGATGACCGAGCCGGCCGTCGGCGCCTCGGTGTGCGCGAGCGGCAACCACGTATGCAGCGGGAATAGCGGTACCTTGACGGCAAAGCCGGCCAGCATGCCCGCCAGCACCCACCCCTGCTGCGTCGGGCTCATGGTCCGCGCCGCGGATGCCAGATCGCCGATGTCCAGCGTCCAGTGTCCGTAGTGACCGGCCGCGTACCACGCGACATACACCAGGCCCGCCAGCGCGATCAGCGAACCGGTAAACGTGTACAGGAAGAACTTGATCGACGCGATCTTGCGATTGGTCGAGCCGAACACGCCGATGAGAATGAACATCGGCAGCAGCGTGAACTCGAAACAGATGTAGAACACCACCAGGTCACGCGCGGCGAAAACACCGAGCATCGCCGTCTGAAGGATCAGCAGCCACGAGTAGAACAGCCGCTGGCGCTCGACAATCGCGGTCCATGAGCCCAGCACGCAGATCGGCCCGAGCAGCGCGGTCAGCGCGATCAGCAGCAGGGCCACCGAGTCAATGCCCAGCGAGAGGCGCAGGCCGAACTCGGGAATCCAGTCGACCGAGCCGGCGAACTGAAACGCGGCCGCGTTCTGGTAATCAAACAGGAACAAAAGCCCCAGCACCGGCACCGCGCCCAACAGCATGCCGAGCAGCGCGGTCCCCCGCGCCTTCTCGGCCGGCATGATCGCCACCGCCAACGCGAAGATCACCGGAATCAGCATCGCCGCGGGTATGAGCACGCTGTTCATCGGCAACGCTCCACGGCCTCGGTTGTATCAGGAAGAACCATCATGCCGACCTGCTCACCAGAAGAAGGACCACCACCACGAACAGCGCCAGTCCGCCGGCCATGCTGCCCGCGTATCCCTGCAGCAGCCCGTGCTGCCCGCGACGCAGACGCCCACCCAGCGCACTGGGCAGCCAACCGGCGGTGTTCACCAGCCCGTCTACGAGCAGCATGTCGATGTACCGGAAGACCTGCGAAAGCACCCATAGCGGGTTGCGGAACAGGAAGTCGTACAACTCGTCCACGTACCACTTATGCTCGGCCCAGCGCTGCAGGGGACCGGCCACCCGCTTGAACGCCTCGGCCGCCGGCGCGTGCGCCGCCTCGCGACGACCGCGATAGTGCAACGCCCAGGCCACCGCGATTCCCGCCAGCCCCACCACCGCCGAGATGTAATACATCACTTGGTGCGGATCGAGCCCGACCAGCCACACCGACCCATGTGACCCGCCCCCGGCGTGGGCCGCCTCGTAGTGGGCCGTTGAGCCATGGACCATCTCGCCCACCCAGCCGCCGTGGTTCAGCGCCACGAGCGGGATGGCCACGAAGGTCAGGGCCGCGAGAATCACCAGCACCGTGTTGATCGCCCAGCCCGGCGCGTGCGGGTGGAAGTGACCGTGCGCCTCGTCATGCGCAGAATCGTGCGCAGGCTCAGGCGAGTGTGAATGATCGTACCCGGCGTGCCCGTGATCGTGGGAATGCCCATGACCTGCGGCGTGATCGTCGTGCGCGTGCAGTTCCTCGCCGGGGTGATATTCCACCGGTCCGACGAACACGCGGAAGAACACGCGGAAGGTGTAATACGCCGTCAGACCGGCCGTGATCAGCAGCAGCCAGCCCACCAGCCCCGTGCTCGGGCGCACAAAGGCCTCGGCCAGGATCATGTCCTTCGACCAGTACCCGCTGGTGATCACCGGGAACCCGACGAGGTTCAGGCACCCGATGAGCATGGTGATGCCCACGATGCCCCAGCCCTTCATCTTCGCCACGCCCGACAGTTTGCGCAGGTCCAACTGACCGGCGAACCCGTGCATCACCGCGCCGCAGCAGAGGAAGAGCAGGGCCTTGAAGAACGCGTGCGTGAATACGTGTGCCGCCGCCCCGATGCTCGTCATCACCCCCAGCCCGGCGAACATGTAGCCCAACTGCGACACCGTCGAGTAGGCCATGATGCGCTTGATGTCGAACTGAGCCATGCCGATCGTGGCTGCCAGGAACGCCGTCAGCGCCCCGATCCACGCCACGGCCGGCAGCGCGTACTCCGACACCTGGAACAGCGGGTACGCCCGCGCAACGAGATACACGCCGGCCGTCACCATCGTGGCCGCGTGGATGAGCGCCGACACCGGAGTCGGGCCTTCCATCGCATCGGGAAGCCATACGTACAGCGGCAATTGCGCACTCTTTCCGAAGGCACCGACCATAAGCAGCAGCGGGATCATCTGCGCCGCCGCCGGGATGTGCTCGAAATGCCCGTGGGCCGCGTCGGTCAGGTAGCCCTGCAACTGGTCGCTGGCGAACAGTTCGGCGTACTCGATGGTACCGAAGTGCACGAACGTGAGATACACGCCCAGCGCCAGCCCCAAATCGCCGATGCGGTTGACAATAAAGGCCTTCTTGCCCGCCGCCACCGCCGACGGCTTCTTGTAGAAGTACCCGATCAGCAGATACGAGCACAGGCCCACGCCTTCCCATCCCAGGTAGAGCATCAGCATGTTCGCGCCCATCACCAGGCACGACATGCTGAACACGAACAGGTTGAAGGCCATGAAGAACCGGCAGTAACCCTGCCCCTGGTCATGGCTCATGTACTCGCTGGCGTACAGCCCGATCAGCGTCGCCAGCCCGGTCACGAACAGCATCCACAGAATCGTCAGTCGATCGATGTAGAAGCCGAAGATCGCACTGAATGTCTGCCCGTGCCCCTCGCCCCACGAGATGTCAAACCACTGCCAGGCCTTGACCACGCCCGGCGCGTCGTCGGAACCCAGCAGCATCGCAAACGCCAGCACGCACGCCAGGCCCAGGCAGCCCACCGTCGCAAACGCCGGCAGTTTGCTCTTCACGCCCATGATGGCGAACAGCGTGCACAGCACCACGCCCACCATCGGCAGCGCGGGAATCAGCATCACCCACCAGGGCGCCGCGCCGGCCGGCGCGTCCGAGGCGAGAGTGAGCAGCATGTGGCCCGTATCCAGCACCGTGGCAACTCCCCTCTCAGCCCTTCAGGTCGGCCCACTCTTCCGAACTGAGCGATTCGCGACGACGGAACAGCAGCACGACCAGGGCCAGCGCCATCGCCGCCTCCGCCGCCGCCACGGTCAACACGAAAATCACGAACGTCTGTCCGTCGAGATTCAGGTGATAGCGGCTGAATGCGATGAGCGCCAGCCCGGCCGCCTGAAACATCAACTCCGTGCACAGGAACATGATGATCAGGTTCCGCCGGGTGATGAACCCCACCAGCCCCAGCGTGAACATCGCGCCCGACAGCACCAGGTAGTGCGCCAGCGTCACGCCGGCCATGGGCTGGGGAAACGCGCTCTGCGCCAGTTCAAGCATCCGATGCGCCCTCCCGCAGCGAGAGGCGACGGGCCTGCAACGCCTTGGCCGCCTCCTCGATGTCCACCTGGCGCCGCGCCAGCACCGTCGCCCCCAGCATCGCCATCAGCAGGATCACGCCGGCGATCTCGATGGTCATGGGGTGGTCGGCCAGCAGGTTGAAGCCCAGTTCCTCGACGTTGCTCGTGACGAAACTCTCCGGCAGGGCCGCCAAATTCCCGCCCTCGAGCGACACTAACCGGGAGTCCCAGTCGACCTGGGCGACGCCGTCCACCGTCAGAACTTGCTCGTCTGCCCGAATCGCCCCGGACCGACGCAACTCGCGCTCGATTTTCCGCGGCATCTGGGCCAGCAACTCATGCGACCCGGCGCTCGCCTGAACAGGGGGGAGTGCATCGCTCCCGCGGAACATCACCGCCGTCAAGGCCGCCAGAATCACAAACCCGACCGCGGCACTCCACAGTGGGTCGCGGGCCTCGGTGTCGTAGGTTGAGAGCAATTCCTCGTCATCCTCGGTGGGCGCCTGGGTGGCCAACATGATGACGAACAGGTAGGTGATGATGATCGCTCCGGCGTAGATGATGATGAGGGCAAAAGCCATAAACTCAGCAGAGAGAATGACATACAGCCCGCTCGACGCGATGATCGTCAGGATGAAATACAGGGCCGAGTATACCGGGCGCGGGTGCGTGATCATCCGCAACCCCGATCCCAACGCCAAAAGCCCGAAGACGTAAAAGAACACGCTGGGAAGCAACTCGGCATCGGCCGCCCAGAGGAACAAGGCCAGAGCGCCGAGCCCGACGCCTGCAATCGCCACCAACCCCCCGATCAGGGCGATTCCTGGTTTGCGACGGGGAAGTGCGAGCGCCACCCCGATCGCACCGATCAGGCAGGCCGCATACAGCAGTATCGGAGAGAGGATTTCGTTCACGCGGAGCATCCCGACGCGGAGAGGGGGCGCCCTCCAAAGTCCCCGATATCGGCAGCGACCAACTGCGCAAAGTCGGGGCGTGAGGATAGTGCCGCGCCAGGTTCGCTTCAACTAACTCCGGGCGGGCGCGGATCAGGAAGACCTCTGGGCTAGCATGCCGCCCATGCCCGAACCATTCGCTCCCGCACCCTGGCAACGCCGGATGCCCAATGGGCTGACCATCGCGCGCGTGGCGTTGGCCGCGGCGGTGTTCGGGGTGCTGTCCGCCCTAGTCGGCCCAGCGACGCAGGAGGGGCTGACTGGCGCCCGGGGCGCGCTTCTCCTGGCCGCCGGGCTGTTCATCGTCGCCGCCGTCACGGACGCGCTCGACGGGCACCTTGCCCGGCGCTGGAACGTCGTCAGTTTGTTCGGGCGGGTGGTCGATCCCTTCGCCGACAAGATCCTCATCCTCGGGAGTTTCATCTGCCTGGCCGGGCCGATGTTTTCTGACCCGCGGGGGGGCATGCTCAGCGGGGTTCACCCGTGGATGGTCGTCGTCATCCTCGCCCGCGAACTGCTGGTCACCACCCTGCGCGGCGTCTACGAGTCGCGTGGGGTCGATTTTTCGGCCACCGCCTCCGGCAAGTTCAAGATGATCCTCCAGTCCGTCGCGGTTCCCATCATCCTGGTTACGCTGGCGCTGGACTCAGCCCAACCCGGCTCTCTCCCACGCTGGGTCGTTACCGCGACGGTCTGGATGACGCTGATCGTGACCGTCTGGTCGGGCATTCCCTACCTGATGCGGGCCTGGCGCGTGTCGGGCGGCGGAGGTGTGGCTGCATGATCCGTCGCTCGGGCATGTTCTGGGATCTGCTCACGGTGTTCGGAATGGGGCACATGCGGCCCGCGAGCGGGACGTGGGGCTCGCTTGCGCCGGTCGTGCTCGCCTGTGGGCTCATTCTCGTCGGCGCCGGGCCGGTGAGTTGGCCCTGGGTTTACTTCGGCGTGCTCGCGCTCGTGCTGGTCATCTTCGCGGGTACGTGCGTCCTGCACGGCGACGACGCCGAGGCCCGGTGGGGCGCCGACCCGTCGGAAGTCGTGGCTGATGAAGTGGCCGGACAGTGCATCCCGCTCATGTTCCTGCCTGCCGCAGTCGAGCAGGACACATGGCTGGCGATCTTCATGCTCGCGGGGGCCTTCTTCGCGTTCCGTTTCTTCGACATCATCAAACTGGAGCCGGCCAACGCGCTGCAACGCCTCCGCTCGGGCTGGGGGGTGCTGCTCGACGATCTGGCAGCCGGGCTGTATGCCAGCGCAGCGGTGTGGGTGCTGGGAGTGCTGCTGACCTGATTGCCAACACGGGCGGGCCGCCCGTGCCAACGAGCGCCGGCGCCAGCGACGGTCGACTCACGCAAGCACTTCGTCGGCTGCCCGGTCGAGCAGGTTCCACAGTTCCTCCATGTGCCGCTTCTGCGTGGCGGGTGCTCCCAGGGCGACGCGCAGCGTCAGCCGCTCGCGGCCGTCGGCGTCCGGGAGTTTCGTGTGCGAGAGGAACGCGCGGCCCGATGCGTTGACGCGCTGCAGCAGCCTCTGCGTCGGCTCGTCGCCGGCACGAAGCCGGAAGCACACCAGACCCGACACGCGCGGGGCCGCCAGTTCGAAG
Source organism: Phycisphaerales bacterium (assembly GCA_023382935.1). Taxonomy (GTDB): domain Bacteria; phylum Planctomycetota; class Phycisphaerae; order Phycisphaerales; family UBA1924; genus J022. The sequence goes on along the minus strand of JAHDXL010000010.1, from coordinate 44,462 downwards.
CGTGCGTCGGCGCGCACCTGCTCCTCGAACCAGGCCGCCAGCGCCACATGAGCGCGAATATGCGCTCGGAGCCCCTCGAGCCCGTAGTGGCGCAGCACGAACCACAGTTTCAGCGAACGGAAACTGCGCCCAAGCGGGATCTGCCAGTCGCGATAGTCGATCACCTGTCCGCTCTGGCTCGACTGGTTGCGTAGGTATTCGGGGGTGATGGACAGCGCCCCGGCGAGCAGGCGCCGGTGGCGCGTCCACATCAGGTCGCAATCGAAGTTGGTGAGCAGCCACTTGTGCGGGTTGAAGCAGAATGAATCGGCCCGCTCAACGCCCTCGATGATCCAGCCGAACTCCGGGCACACCAGCGCCGCGCCGGTGTAGGCCGCATCGACGTGCAGCCACGGGCGACGCGGCATGGACTCGACGAGCGCGCCAATCGCGGGCAGCGGGTCGATGGCTTCGGAACTGGTGGTACCCAGCGTGGCGCACACGAAGGCAGGCACGAGCCCGCGCGACAGATCGTCGCGCATCGCCCGGGCCAGCGCCTGAACGTCCATGCGATGTGCCGCATCGCAGGCGATTGATCGCACGCGCGAGGTGTCATCGGGCCCGCGCGCGATGCCCGCGACCATCGCCGCCTTGACAATCGAACTGTGCGCATGACGCGAGGCATACACGCACAACGCCTGCGGATCGTGCCCGGCCCGCACCGCCCGGGCGCGGGCGGCGAGCAGTGCCACCAGCGCCGCCTCCGAGGCCGTCCCCTGGATGCACCCGCCACCGTCAGGCGATCGAAAAGTGAACGCCTCGGGCAGCCCGAGCGCGTCGGCCATCCAGTCGAGAAGGCGCATTTCAAGTTCCGTGGCTGCGGGACTGGTGGCCCAGAGCATGCCGTTGACGTTCAGCCCAGAGGCCACCAGCGCGCCGAGGACGCCGGGCATGGAGCAGTTGCAGGGAAAGTAGCCAAAGAACCTGGGCGACTGCCAGTGCAACAGGGCGGGCACGATCAGGCAATCAAGGTCGGCGATGATGCGGTCCCATTCGCCCACATCCCCGGGTTGAAGAGGGGCGGTCTGAGGAAGGGCGGCAAGCAGATCACCCGGGGCGACCTGAGGCCCCGGATTGCGCGAGTCGAGCGAAGCGTGATAATCGGCGATCCAGTCGATAAGCCGGTGGCCCACCTCCCGGAACTGATCGGGCGTCATGTGCGGTGCCTGGTGCATCTGCAAGCGTATTGCTGAACGGATCGCCACCACGCACGCGCCGACTCCGACACGGTGTCGGTTGAGCAAGATCGCTCTTGCGTTGCCGGGGCGTCATCGGGTATAAGCGGGCTGGAGCGCGGGGCATGTTCCCCGCGGGAATGGGTCAGGCGGACGTTCTGTCCGCCGTGAGTGCCGGCCCGTGTGGCGGCGAGCCAAGCTTCATGGGTTCTCCATGAAGAGTTGTGTTGTTGCGCGCAAGCGCGGAGAGGTCGACGATGCGGACAGGCATCAAATTGGTCGCATGCATCAGCGCGGGATGGTGCGCGTGCGGCGCGTCGGGTCAGGTGCTCTCTTTCACCAACGTCACCGACGCCGCGGGTGCGACGTTTACCCATACGCGAAGCCCGCGTTACGGTTTCATGGCCGCCGGCGGCGTGGCCGCAGATTTCAACAACGACGGGTACATCGACCTGTTCGTGCTTGGTGGACCGCAGCGGCGCGACGCGATGTTCATCAACAACGGCGTCGACGCGGAAGGCAACTTCTCGTTCACCGACGAAGCGGACCAGTGGGGACTGCCCGCACCACACCACGGATTCGGAGCCTCGGCCGCCGACTTCAACAACGACGGATACATCGACCTTTTCGTGACCAGTTACGGGCCGGGTACACAGCAGGCCTCGGCCGGGCACCACAAGTTGTACCGCAACAACGGGCCGGACGCAAACGGCAACTGGTCGTTCACGGACATCGCCGCCGCCAGCGGGTGCAACGTGCTGGTGCCCGGACTGGCCGATGGCACCGGCTCGGCGTGGGGCGATTACGATCTGGACGGCGATTTGGACCTTTTCGTCGCGTGTTACCACCGGGCGGCGTACGGCAACCGGCTCTACCGCAATGACGGTCCCGACGGATTCGGCGGGCTGGAACTGACCGACGTGACCACTGGCGTCGGGCTGCGGGTACTCATGTCGGGTCTGGTGCCCGGTTTTGCGGACATGAACGGGGACCACTATCCCGAGATGCTCATGGCCGCCGACTCGGGATCGAGCAAGTACTTCGTAAACAACGGCAACGGCACTTTCACCAATCGCACGACCGATGCGCAGGACTTGAGCACCGCCAACGGGATGGGATCGGCCGTCGGCGATCTGAACAGCGACGGACTGCTGGACTGGTACGTCTCGAGCAGTTTCTACGACTTCCTCGGCGGGCCGGGCAACGTGCTCATGATCCAGAATCCCGATGGCACGTTCACCAACATCGCACCGGGCACGCCCGTGCTCGACGGCGGATGGGGTTGGGGTGTGCTCATGGTCGATCTTGACCACGACCGGCTCGTCGACCTGGTCGAGACCAACGGATTCGAGGGTATCTGGGGCAATGAGCAGTCCTACCTCTATCTCAACCGGGGGAACCTGGTGTTCGAGGAGTGCGCCCTGGCCGTCGGCTTCGTCCACATGGGCGAGGGGCGCGGGCTGGTCAACGCCGACTTTGACAACGACGGCGACGAGGACATGGTCATCTTCGCAACCGGCGAGCCGCTGGCCATCTACCGCAACAACCTGCTGACGCCCGGGCAGCCCGTCCCCCCCGGCGCCAACTGGCTGCGCATGGAGTTTGATACCCGCGCGCGGGCCTCGCTCTCTCCGCACGGGATGCACACGCGCATCTGGCTGATCACCGGCGACCATCGGGAGTTGGTCATCGTCGACGGCGGCTTCAGCCATGCTTCACAGGGTGAACTGGGCTGCCATGCCGGCCTGGGCGATGTGGACGTGGTTGACTACATCCGCATCGAGTGGACAGACAAGACCTTCACCACCCTGGGCAATGTCGCCGCCAACCAGATCCTGCACATCGTCGCTCCGTTCAATCCAGCCGACTACGACGGTTCCGGCACGCTTGACTTCGCCGACGTGCAGCAGTTCCTGGCCGGCTACATGGCCCGGAGCATGACCAGCGACCACAACGGCGACTGGCACCTGGACTTCTATGACCTGCTCATGTTCCTCCGCGACTTCTCGCGCTGAGTGTCATTGCCGGCGTGGAACAGAGGGAGAGGCCCGCGGGCGCACAGGCCGCGGGTCTTTTCCATTTGGTGCGACGATCTCACCTGCCGACATGGGCGCGGTCTCTCGCCCCGGCGCGCGCTGCCAGTCCGACCGGACCAGTCGAGCGCGATCGGCGGTTCGACCTCGCCATGAGGGCCGGGGCTCGTGCGGAGCAAACAACGCTGCGACCACATCCTTCCAGTGCTCGATGGCGTCGCGCGGGTCGTCCAGTTCGTCGAAGGTGTCCACCTCCATCTGGTTACCTTTGCGCATTTCCACCAGGGCCCAGAGTTGCCGCCCGGAGGCGTCCACCAGTTCGGCCTCGATGGCCGCGCCGCCCAGACCGGAGCCCATGACCTTGGCGCCGGGATGCAGATTGAGCAGCCACACACCCTTGCGCACACGGGTGAGCGCCACGCGCAGGCGGGCCGCCTCCGGCGAGGGTGAAGACACGACCGTGCGATGGGGCTGGATCGCCTCGATCAGCGCCCGATGAAGTTCGCCGGCCAGCAGGCGCGCCTGTTCGTCGGTCACGTTGCCCTTGCTGTCCAGCCGCAGTTCGACCGGCTCCACGTACACGGCGCGAACTGCGGCGAGGGCCACCGGGTCGGCCTGGTACGCGTGCCCTCCGTTCACTGGCTCCAGATGGTCGTAGGTCGACAACAAGCCCGTGCGTGTGGCGCTGGTCTTGCACCCGGCGACGAAGAGCAGCATCGCAACGGCGAAGGGAAGCAGGGTGGGACGTTTCATGGGGCAAGCGTAGCGGCATCGAGTCGTGTCAGCGGGCCAGGGCTCGGCGCGACCGTGAGGTCGCCCGCCCGGCGCTGGCAGGAAAATGCCATCGTTTGTGAGAGATCTGTTGCTCGAGCGCAGAGGACTTGAGACGGACGCCCGTGGGCACCATCCCTGGGGCACGATCCGTTCGGAGGATCAAGCCGTGTGGACACTGAAGCAAGTTTCAACCATCGCCACCCTGCTCGCGCTGGACGCGGCGGCCAAAGCCCAGCCCCGCACCGGTTCGAGCCCGAAGCCTCGCCGCTCGAAGCCATCCCAGGAGCGCCGGTCGGGTCTCACGCACAGTCATCCAGCCCGCTGACTGCAAAATCGGACGGTACCCCAGCGCAGCGGCAGGTGCATGTCGACCAGGCCCATCGGCGACCAGACCCAGTTGTGCTCTGGGCGGCCGGCGATCTTCCGATACCGCCCCTCCGCCACCTCCAGATCCCACTGGACCCGGGAGAAGTTGACCAGCCACTGGTCGCCCGGACGCGGCGGGCACGGCGCGCCCTGGTGCCGGTCGAAGGCCTCGAAGGGCATCGCCACCTCGACCGACCAGCCGCGGTCGATATCCGAAGGGTCGTTGAGCGTGCCGTCGATGTGAACCGCGGTCCGCAGGCCCCGTATGAACCACGAGTTGTCGGCCTGCCCGCCCTCGCGATACGGCACGCGCAGCAGCAGATCCCACACCGTGTTGAGCGCGTTGATCTCGAACTCGTAGTAGTTCTTCGCGTCGCGGCTGGGGTTGAGGAAAATCTCGAAGTCGTTGTCGTGGAAGATCACTGAATCGCGCTGCGTCAGCGTCGCCCACAGGTGCGGCTCTTCCATCTCGGCGCCGAAGTAGAAGCACTGATCGTCCCAGAGCATCCTGACCCGGGTGCGCAGGGGCGGGCGCGGCTTGAGATCGCCCTCGATGTCGATGAAGTCCTCGGTCCACGGGGCGCCCTGCCAGAAGGGCTTGTCCAGCCTTCCGTCGAGGTAATCAAGGGGGAAAGGCGCGCGCAGGCATTCGTAGCGACGCGGGGGATGGGCAGGGGGCAACCTCATGCGCGATACGATAGCCCCATGACGGGCGCCCTTGGACTGCTGCGTCAGGGTCTGGAGTGCGAGCACTGGACGGTGCGCGCCGTCGCCCCGGGCGAGGGCGCACCGGCCATCGTCCGCAACGGACTCTTCAAGTCGAAGGTGCCAGGGTGTGTGCATCTCGATCTGGCGCGAGCACGCATCGCACCCCACCCCGGCAAGGGCTTTGCCGAGAGAGAGGTACAGTGGATCGGCCGGTCCGGCTGGATCCTCGCCGCCGAGTTCATGGCCGACGAACGCGCCTTCGCACAACAGCGCTGCGAGATCGTGCTCGGCGGTGTCGACGGCGTGGCCGAGGTGAGGGTGAACGGGCGCACCGTCGGGCGGGCGGCTTCGAGTTATCTCACCCACCGCTACGCCGTGACGGGCGAACTGACCAAGGGACGCAATCGCGTCGAACTGCACTTCGAGCCGATCCTGACGCACATCGAAAGGGAGCGCCAACGGCTAGGGGCCCGCCCGCACAACGGCGACGAAGCGGGCTGGGCGCCATTTCAATATGTGCGCGCGCCGGCCTGCATGTTTGGGTGGGACTGGGGCCCGCGGGTGGCCACCTGCGGGCTGGGGGGCGCCGCCATCGAAACCTGGTCGGTCGCGCGCCTCCGCCGCGTACGCCCCCACTGCGTGCAGGACGCCTCGGGCGCCTGGACCGTACAGGTCGATGTTGAAATCGACCGGACGGGCGGCGAGGTGGTGCGCCTGTCGGCCATGCTGCGCGACGGGGAGCGCGACCTGGGCTTTGCCGGCGCGGAGTCGAGCGGTGAAGGCACAATGACGCTGCGGGTGCGCGCACCGGGCGTCGAAGCGTGGTGGCCTTGCGGGCACGGCGGGCAGAAGTTGTACGACCTGCATGTGTGGATCAGCGCCGCGGACGGCGCACCGCTGGACGACTGGAAGGGTCGCATCGGTTTCCGCACGATTCGCCTCGATCAAGGAAGGGGTGGCGAGCGGTTTGCGATCGAGGTCAACGGGCGTCCGATCTTCTGCAGGGGATCGAACTGGATCCCCGACGCGCTGTTCGCGGCCGAGGCGACGCCCGAGCGGGTGCGCCGGCGCGTCGAGCAAGCCCGCAGCGCGAACATGAACATGCTGCGCGTGTGGGGCGGGGGGCGCTACGAGCAGGATGAGTTCTACCGCGCGTGCGACGAACTGGGCATCCTGGTGTGGCAGGACTTCATGCTCGCCTGCGCGATGTACCCGGAAGAGGGCGAGTTACCGGGGTTGATCGGGCGCGAAGCCGAAGAACAGGTGTCGCGCCTGTGCGCCCATCCGTCGGTGGTACTGTGGTGCGGGGGCAACGAGAACGTGTGGGCCAGGCAGGCGTGGGGATGGAAACAGCGCCTCGGCGAGGCGACGTGGGGCGAGAGATACATCACCGAGATTCTGCCTTCGGCGTGCGCTCGCCTCGATCCGACGCGCCCGTACTGGCCCAACTCCCCGTGGTCGGGGGGCGTCGAGCGCGACGCGCAGGACGTGGGCGTCGGAGACCGGCACACATGGGACCGGGAGTTCGAGGGGTATCGCGAGGTGACGCCGTTGTTCACCAGCGAACTGGGTCGGCAGGCGCCGGCGACGTGGGCGACGCTGGCCGAGGCGATCGGGCGTGAACAGATGGGCGTTGGGTCGGAGGCGATGAACTTCCGGCAGCGGGCGCTGGCCGGAAACAGGCCCATTTACGCCACCGCGATGCAGAAGTATTTCGGGCGCGAGCCGGAGCACATCGACGAGTGGCTGTATCTGGCGCATGTATTGCAGGGTCGTGCGTTGTCGATCGCGGCGACCTGGCACCGCCTGCATTGGCCCAAGTGCGCCGGGCTGCTGACCTGGCAACTCAACGACTGCTGGGCGGCGCTGACGTGGTCAGTGATTGACAGCGGCGGCAGGCCCAAGCCAGGCTACCACGCGCTGCGTCGCGCGTTCGCCCCGCGTGTGGCCACCATCCAGCCGATCGAGGGGCGCGTGATGCTCGGGTTGATCAATGACACCCCGGAGGCGTTCGAGGGCGTGCTGACGGTGCGGCGCATCGGGTTTGACGGGCGTGAACTGGCCGAGGGGCGTGTCGAGGCGCGCGTGGGCGCGTGGGCAGCGGCGATGGTCGGCGACGTGGCTGCGATGGTGGGCGGGGCCAGTGATGAGCGAAGCGAACTCGTGGCGGCCGAGGGCTTCGGCGAGCGGGCCCTGTGGTTCTGGCGTGACGACGTGGAACTGGCGTACGGCGCGCCCCTGTGCCGCGGGCGGGTGGAGAAGGTGGAGGGCGGATATGAACTGCGTCTGCACGCCGAGACGCTGCTGCGCGACGTGGTGATCGAGCCGACGCGGCTGTCGGGTGACGCAGAGTGCGATGACCAGTTGGTGACGCTGCTGCCGGGCGAGCGCCGGGTGCTGAGAGTGAGGACGGAGGCGGATCTGGACGCGGAGAGGCTGCTTCGCCCGCCGGTGCTGATGTGCCTGCCGGGGCCGCGTTGAAGTCCCCATGACAGGGTGCCGCCCGGGAGCGAACCAACCCGACTTCACGTTGGAAGGGGTGAGCCCGTGTAAAACCGGACAGCGCGACGTTTTGACCCGGGCTTCAAATCCGACGTGCGTAACGCTCGGCCCGGAAGGGCGCAGGATCGAACGTGGGCTTCTCGCCGCACATGAGTTGGGCCAGAAGGAGCCCGCTGCCCGGCCCGGTTTTCAGCCCGGTCATCTGGTGCCCGGTGGAAACCCAGAGGTTCTGGTATCCGCCGGCCCGTCCGATCATGGGCATGCCGTCCGGCGTACAGGGGCGCAGCCCGCGCCAGACTTGAACGTGCTCCGACGGGTCGGCCATTTCGAGCATGCCCGCGGCCCCCTTGGCGATGGCTTGCACCCGCCGCAGGTTTACCGAGAGGTCTTCACCGACCAGTTCAAGTGTCCCGGCCAGGCGCAGGACGTGATCGTGCGGGTTGATGCCGATCTTGCGTTCGGCCAGCAGGATCGAGCCCCTGGGCCTGATCGGCCCGTGAGGCATCAGGATCGCATAGCCCTTGGCGCCCAGCATGGGGATGCGCAGGCGGAATGCACGCCCCAGCGAACCGGACCAGGCGCCCACCGCAAGAACGACCTGCCTGGGCCTCAACAGTCCGCGCGTGGTGCGCAGCGTGCGCACCGAATCGGCGTCGAGGTCGGCCGAGAGAACTTCGGCGCCTTCGAGAATCGTGACTCCTGCGCGGCGTGCTTCATCGGCCAGGGCAAAGACGGCCTTTTCCGGCTCGCAGTGCGCGTCACGGGGGTAGTGGATCGCTCCAACCTGCGGGCCGGTGACGATGGGCTCGTGCTGGCGAACCTGCTCGGGCGTGAAGACCTCGAAGGGCACGCCCATGGGCTCGGACAGGCGCGCCAGTTTCACGCCGGCGTCCAGGGACTTCTGGGACTCGAAAACCGCGAGCAGCCCGTGGCGGGCGTATCCGAAGTGGATGGGCGAGCGCAAGGCCAGGTCTTCCCATGCATCGACAGTCCAGTTGGACAGTTCAACCAGGGCCGCGACGCCGCGCCTGAAGCGCTCGGGGCTGCGCCCGGCAAGAACAAAGCCAAGAAGCCAGGAAGCCAGCGATGGACTGAGGCGGGGCTTGATGTAGAAGGGACTTTCGGGATCGAGCAGCCACGGGAGGGCTTTTCGTGCCTGCCCCGGCGAGGCGAGTGGACGGGCGAGGGAGGGGGTGAGCCAGCCGCAGTTGCCGAAGGAGCACCCGTATCCGACGCGGTCGCGCTCAAGGAGGGTCACGGAGCGTCCGCGGCGGGCCAGTTCAAGCGCGGTGGCCACGCCGATGACGCCCCCGCCGATGATGGCAATGTCGCAGGAGGAAGAATGGTCGGACACGGCACGACTCCGGATGCGCGAAGTGCATGATAGGGGGCGATGGAGCGAACCGAACCTGAAGTCAGCCCTTCGCCAGGGGGCGGCCATCGAGGTTGATGATGGCGCCGAGTTGCGGCTCGACCAGTCGCGAGGGCCCGGGGCTGACGGCCCGGCGCAAGCGTTGCATCGGCTCATCGACCGGCTCGTCGCTGAGTTCGAAGGTGGAATGGTGCACGGGCAACAGGCGGAGGGACTGCGAGTGGTCGGCCATGCACACCACCTGCTCGGGCGTGGCATGCATGTGGACCCACGGGTTGTACGCGCCGATGCCGAAGACGGCCAGGTCGAACGGGCCGTGTCGGGAGAAGGACTCGGTGTACGCGGTATCACCGGCGAAGAGGACGCGGATGCCGTCGGCCTCGACGACGTAACTGTTGACCCGCCGGTGCCGATCGATCCAGGTGCGGGCTCCCCAGTGGCGTGGCTGGATGGCGGTGATGCGCAGCCCACGGATGCTCATTGACTTCCCTGCGTCGAGCGTGTGCAGGCGTCCGAAGGTCTCGGGAACCAGCGTCCCCACGCCGGGCGGCGCGATGACGGATGTACCTCGGTCGGACATGGCCTGGAGCGTGGGGCGATCAAGATGGTCGAAGTGGGCGTGGGTGAGGAGGACGAGATCGACGCCGCGGATGCACGCGGGCGAGGCCGGGGCGGGCTGAAGGCGCGCAAGCCCGAGGGTGCGCTTGCCGACGCGAGCGCCGATGCGCAGGGAGAGGACCGGATCGACGGCGACGGTGACACCGGCGAGATTACAGACCATGGAGGCATGACCCAGCCATGCCAGTGCCGGATCGACGCTGCGGATGCGGTCAAAGAGCCCGGTGGGCGCCACGCCATTGGATGCGCCAAGATGGAGGACCGATTGAAGCAGGGCGCGCGGGTAGCGGCGTGCCGAAGAGCGAACCACCCGGACGGCTCGTTCGAGCCGTGCGCGGGCGTCGGGCGCGTTGGAATCAGGCTCGGAGTCCATATGCTCCATCGTCGGCCGGATGGGGCCCCGAAGGCAAGCCCGAACGCGAACAGGCGCGTCGAGCGACTCGAGGCGAGGTGACGCGGGTGAACATCGACTGGGCGGCATTTTTCGCCTGGCTCACGCTGGTGGTGCACTGGGGCATCATCATCGGACTGGGTTTCCGGATCGTGACGAAACGTCGTCCGACGGGGGTTTCCCTCGCCTGGCTTACGTTTATCGCGGTGGTTCCGTTCGTCGGGGCACTGTTTTACCTACTTGTGGGGGAGTTATGGCTGGCGGGCTTTCGGGTGCGACGCGCCCGGGCGCTGGGCGAGCAAAAGCGGGCACGGCTGCGCGAACTGAGGGTTGAATCGGAGGCTGAGATCGGGGTTTCGCAGGGTCCGGCGCGATTGCTCGATGCCTATGCCTCGCACGGTCTTGGGGTTCCGACGCTGGCGGGGAACCGAGTCGAGTTATACCCCGAGGCGGGGGATGCGTTCGCAGCGATGGTGCATGACATTGACGCTGCGAAGCGACGTTGCCTCATGTTGTTCTACATCTGGAGTTGTGGCGGGCGGACCGTCGAGATCGGCGAGGCGCTCATCCGGGCGGCGCGGCGCGGGGTGGAGTGTCGAGTGCTGCTGGACGCAGTGGGCAGCCGTCCGTTCTTCGGGTGCGACCTGGATCGGAGGATGCGGGCGGCGGGCGTGCAGGTGCGCGGGGCGCTGCCGGTGGGAAGGCTGCGGTCGTTGCTGGCCAGGATTGACCTGCGCAACCACCGCAAGATCCTGGCGATCGACGGTCGGCTGGGATATTGCGGGAGTCTGAACCTGGCCGATCCGACGTTGTTCAAGATCAGCAGGGGCCCGTGGGTGGACATGATGGCGCGGGTCGAGGGCCCGGCGGCCGAGGCGCTGGAACTGATCGTGCAGCAGGACTGGTGGGTCGAGTGTGGTCGTGGCGGGGACACGGCGTTCGAGGACGTGAACATCGGGGCGTATCGCCCGGGAAACGTGGCCATCCAGGTGGTCAGTTCGGGCCCCGGGCAGACGCCACGGGCCACGCACGACATGCTGCTGACGCTGGTATACGCGGCGTCGAAGGAGTTGATCATCACCACCCCGTACTTCATCCCCAGCGAGCCGATGGAGAACGCGCTGATCGGGGCGGCGCGTCGAGGGGTGCGCGTGAGCCTGGTGCTGCCGGAGAAGGTGGACTCGCTGTTGGTCAAGCACGCCAGCCGGGCGTACTACCAGGAACTGCTTGACGAGGGGATCGAGATCTGGCTGTTCCGTGACGGACTGCTGCACGCCAAGACCATGTCGGCCGATGGGTCGGTGTGCATGTTCGGCTCGGCGAACATCGACCGGAGGAGTTTTGAGGTGAACTTCGAGACGACGATGTTCATCTATGACGCGGCCGTGACCGGGCAACTGGTCGCGCTGCAGCGCTCGTACATGGACCGTTCGATCCGCCTGGAGCCGGAGATGTGGGCGCGGCGCGGGGTGCACCGCCGGCTGATCGAGGGCGCGGCCCAACTGGCGGCGCCATTGCTCTAGGAAACGGCGCGGGATGAAACGCCGGAGAGGATTGGTGCGTCACTCGTTCTTCAGCGGCAGGATCTCGACCTTGCGGAACTCGATGGGATGGCTCTCGGCCTGCAGGGCGATGTAGCCTTCATCGAGCAGGAGTTCGCGTGTCTCCAGCAACTTCTTCGCGTCGGCGTCGCCGGGATCGAGTTGGGGCATGAAGTATTCGAGCACCGCTTTGCCGTCGATGAGATGCCGGATGAGTTCGTGGTTGCGGACTTCGACTTCGACGGTGACCCACTGGTCGCCGTGGTAGGTCTTGCTGGTCGAGTCGGTGCAGTGCTGGGTGTGAAGTTGGTCCTTGTAGACCACGTGGGTGCCGGGGGTGCAGAGATTGGCGGTGTGACGTTCGTTGGTCCCGTCGCCGCCGAGGAACTGGACTTCGATGGAGACGGGGAAGTCCTGGTCTCTGCGCATGGAGGCGGGGTCTTGCGAGTGGATCATGACGCCGCTGTTCCGGAAGGCCCAACCCGGGCCTCCGGGGCACTGCTGCCCGACGAAGCGGTATTCGACGCGCAGGCGATAGTCGGAGAAGGGGGTCTGGTAGAAGATGTGCCCGAAGCGCCCGCCGAAGGAGTCGTAGTTTTCGTAAGTGATCTTCATGACGCCGTCTTCGACGCGGACGGTGTCGAGGTAGTTCTGCCCGAGTTCGCATCCGGTGAACTTGAGTTTCCAGCCGTCGAGGTTCCTGCCGTTGAAGAGCGGAATCCACTCTTCCCTGGGTTGCTCCGTGGGCTGGTCGACTGGCGGGTCCGGGTTGACGGCCGGAGGGGCGAAGTTCAGCAGGGACGCAAGGGTGAGCATGGGCAGGCTGGTCATGGGGGCCTCGGGAGAATTGGTGATTGGTTGACTTGGCGATGGGACTGGCTTGTTGCTCGCTGGAGGCCTCGCTTCCGCTCGGGCCTCTTTCCGTTTGGTCTTCTGGCCTCTCTCCGTCTCTTCTCCTACTCCACGGAGCGATACAGCCCGATCTCCGCGAGCGTGGCGCTGACGCGGGAGGACGTGATGCGCACGCGCACACGGTCAGCCTCGGTCAGGGGCAGGCGCACGATGCGCTTATACCCAACCGTCGTGCCCTGCGCCACCTCGTACCAGCGGTTGCCCAGCCACACGTCGATGGCGAAGCGCTCGACACGCTGCCCGGACCGGGCAATGTCCTCCTGAAGCACGACGCGGTTGAATCGCCGCGATTCATTCAGGTTGAGCACGATCGAAGCGCTGCGCACGCCGTCGGGGGCGCGCCACGCGGTTGATGGGTCGGCGTCGAGCAGGCTGGCCAGGCTTTCAGCGACGGACGTGGCCGAGGCGATCAACCCGGCGCCCTCTGCAAGGTTGCGGGCATACGTCCGCTGCGCGCGCCGTCCGACCTCCCGGAGCACGTCCACGTCGCGGTCGGCAAAGAGTCCGCGCCGGTCAGGCGGGACGTTGAGCAGCAACACCGTGTTGCCGCCAACGGAGCGTTCCCACACGTCGAAGATCTCGTCGGGCGGGCGCACGTGTTGATCTTCATCGCGCCAGAACCAGCCGTGGCGGATGGAGGTGTCGGTTTCGGCCGGATACCAGTGCAGCCAGCCGCCTTCGGCCAGCGTAGCCTCGATGCGGGCCATGCTGCCAAGGTCGTCGCCGGTCATGTCGGGCCAGGTGCAGTGGTCGGGCGTGCCGGCGATGGGGATGACGCTCCATTCCTCCGCTCTCGTCTGCCCGGCCTCATTGCCGCACCAGCGCACGTCGGGCCCCTTGATCGCGATGACGGCCTCGGGCTGGATCCTGCGAATCAGGTCGTACCAGGCGCGGTAGTCATACGTCTGCCCGGTGCCGGGCTTGGGGTTGGCGCCATCGAACCACACCTCGTTGATGGGCCCGTAGCGGGTGAGCAGTTCGTAGAGTTGATTGAGGAAGTAGCGGTTGTAGTCGTCAACCACGTACTCGAACTGCGGGCCTTCGTGCTCGACGCCGGGCACCGGCGAGGGAATCGTGCTCTTTGCGGGCTGGCTGTGGTTGCCGTAGACGTTGACGTGGATGGCGTGCAGATCGGCGGGTGAGAGGTAGAAGCCGAGTTTCATGCCGTGGCGCCGGCAGGCGGAGGCCAGTTCGGCCATCACGTCGCCGCGCCCTTCCTTCCAGGGCGATGAGCCGACATCGTGGTCGGTGTAATCGCTCTGAAAGAGGCAGAAGCCGTCATGGTGCTTGGCGGTGAGCATGATGAGTTTCATGCCCGCATTTTTCGCTTCGGTGACCCACTGGTCGCAGTCGAGCGCGGTGGGGTTGAAGATGGCGGGGTCTTCATGGCCGGTGCCCCACTCGCGCCCGGTGAAGGTGTTGATACCGAAGTGCACGAAGCAGGTGAACTCGAGTTGCTGCCAGGCGACCTGTCGCGGATGAGGCAGCGTCAGGGCGGCCTGGCGCTCCAAGTCCGTCAGCGGACGAACCGTCGGCTGCATCGGCCCCACCAAGGCACTCGCAAGCGCGAGCGCGGAAGAAGCGAAGAGCATGACTTACTCCAGTGGAATGTGCAGGCGCCTGCTGATGTCCAGAAGATCATTGACCACGGGCGCGACGAGGGGAACCCCGCTGCGGGAGCGTTCAGCCAGGGCCTCGCGCTCCGGATCTCCCGGCAGAATGGGCCCCCGGGTGCCCGGAGCGGGGCGGGTGGATCGCATGACGCGGCGAAACTCGTCGCACTGGGCCTTGAACTCGTCGGGGTCGATAAATCCGGCGACGTCCAAGGCCCCGAAGAAGTGCCCGATGCCCTTGCCCACCGATCGCGTGGGAATCTCCTGTCTCAAGGCGAAGGGCGGGCAGAAGGGGCCCCAGTTGGCGCCGGACAGGGCCGCGCACAGCAGGTCCACGGCAATCGCAAGGCAATAGCCCTTGTGCCCGCCGTGCTCGCGGTCAGAGCCGAGGGGGAGCAGGGCGCCGCCTTCGACCATGCCGTCGGGGTCGCGGGTGACGTGCCCCTCGCGGTCGATGGCCCAGCCGTCGGGAATCTCCTTGCCGGCGCGACGGGCGATTTCGATCTTGCCGTAGGCGGCTGCGCAGGTAGCCATGTCCACGAGAATGGGCGGCTCGGTTCCGCCTGGAAAGCCGATGCAGATGGGATTGGTGCCGAGCATGCGTTCGGCCCCCCAGAGCGGCGCGACGAGTTTGGTGGTATTGGTCATCGACCAGCCGATCATGTCGCGCTCGATGGCGCGGCAGGCGTAGTAACCTGCGGCCCCGTAGTGGTTGGTGTTGCACACGCTGACCCAGCCCGAGCCGGTCTGGGCCGCCTTGTCGATGGCGATCTGGTTGGCTTTCGGCCCGACCACCAGCCCCAGCCCGTTGTCGCCGTCCACCGTTGCGACGCTGGCGCGCTCGCGGACGATGCGGATAGTCGGGCGCGGGTTGATGCGCCCGAGCGCGAGCATGTCGAAGTAGGTGTGCAGTCGCGCCACGCCGTGCGAATCGATGCCCCGCAGATCGGAGTATTGCAGGACGTCGGCGGCCAGGCGTGCATCGGGCCCGGGCACGCCGAAATGTTCGAAGACGCGCAGGGAGAACCTGTGCAGTTGTTCGGGCGCGAAGACGGTGACGGCGGTGTGGTCGGGCATGGGAGGCTCTAGGCGTCGAGGCGGGCAAGTTGCTCGGCCAGGCTGAAGACTTCGGTCATTTCCGACCACCATTGCCCGTCGCCGGGATCGGCGGCCGGGACGCGCTGCTGGTAGGTGCGCATCAGTTCGTCCCATTGCCGTGTGCGGGGATCGTTTGCATAGGTCTGGTAGTCGCGGGCGGGGTCGAAGGCGTCGTCGGTCTCCATGTACATGAACAGGCGATTGCCGTGCAGGAAAATGCGCATGGTGCGAACGCCGATGCCCCGCAACCCGACCAGCACCTCGGGCCAGACTGCCCGGTGGTGATTGACGTACTCGGCGATGCGGGCGGAATCGTCGACCAGTTCGAGTGTCTGCGCGTAGGACTTCATCCTGCGCAGCGTAGTGGCGGGCGAGCAGCATTGCAAAGTTGGAGCCGGGTCCGCTACAGTGCCTTTGCCGCCTTGGTAGACGGGCAGGGGACCAAGACATGGGTAGCGGAACATCGTCTGGTTCGATCAGTGGTCGTCAGCGCTGGGCGTTGCCAACGGCTCCCAGGCCCATCGCGATCATCGGGGCGGGCAGCATCGTCGTCAACGCGCATCTGCCGGCGTATGCCGCGTGCGGGTTTCGAGTGGTGCGGATATTTGATATTGATCGCACGCGGGCCGAGGCGGCGGCCGCGCAGTTCATGGTTGGACAGGTCGCCGGGACGCTGGAGGATCTGACGTCGCCGGGAACGGACGTGGTGTATGACCTGGCGGTGCCGGCCGGCGCGGTGATCGAGACGCTCGAGTCCTTGCCCGTTGGGGCGGCGGTGCTGATTCAAAAGCCCATGGGGCTCGACCTCGAACAGGCGTCAGCGATTGTGCGGACGTGCCGGGCGCGGCGCCTGACGGCCGCCGTGAACTTCCAGTTGCGATTCGCGCCGGCCGTCATGGAACTGTCAGGCCTGATCGGGCAGGGCGTGCTGGGTGAACTGACCGACGTGGAGATGCGGGTCAACACCTTCATGCCATGGGAGCAGTGGGAGTTCCTGCGACACATCCCGCGGATGGAGATCCTGTATCACTCGATTCACTACATCGACCTGATGCGCCACCTGCTGGGCCCCGCCCACGGCGAGCCGTCGCGCGTGATGGCGCGCACAACCAGCGACCCTCGCTATCCGCAACTGGCGTCGGTGGCATCGACGATCGTGCTTGATTTCGGGCCCAGGGTGCGCTGCACGATCTCGACCAATCACCAGCACGACTTCGGGCCGCAGCATCAGGCCTCGCACCTGCGCGTCGAGGGAACCAGGGGGGCGGCCGTGGCGCGGCTGGGAGTCAACCTGAACTACCCAAGGGGCCTGCCGGACACGCTGAGCGTGCACGTCGGGCGTGAGGAGTGGCGGCAGATCGAACTGGAGGGCAGTTGGTTTCCCGACGCCTTCCGCGGGCCGATGTGCAACCTGCAGCGGTTCATCGCCGGCGAGGATGACACGTTGGTGACACGCATCGAGGATGCGTGGAGAACGATGAGCGTGGTGG
This sequence comes from Phycisphaerales bacterium, assembly GCA_023382935.1. Classification (GTDB taxonomy): domain Bacteria; phylum Planctomycetota; class Phycisphaerae; order Phycisphaerales; family UBA1924; genus J022. Next base: position 27,830 of record JAHDXL010000010.1, on the reverse strand, counting down.
AGGCCTGCTACGAGTGCGACCGCTCGGGCGGCGTCACGCCGAGGAGCACGCCATGAAGAAGCCGGCGCCGATCGTGGATGCACATCAGCACTTCTGGCGCATTGCCCGCGGCGACTACGGGTGGCTGAGGCCGGAAACCGGCCCGCTCTATCGCGACTTTGAGCCGGACGATCTGCGAACGATGCTCGACGCGTGTGGCGTGCAGGCAACCGTGTTGGTACAGGCGGCGCCCACGGTAGACGAAACCCGCTTCCTGCTCTCGCTGGCCGACGAGCATCCGTGGATCGCCGGAGTCGTCGGCTGGGTGGACTTTGATCGCCCGCTGGCGGCGGTGACGCAACTGGCCGAGTGGTGCGCCCATCGCCGATTCGTCGGCGTGCGACCGATGGTGCAGGACATTCCTGATGTCGCGTGGCTGCGTCGTCCCGCGCACGGGCCGGTGTGGGACGCGATCGCCGAACTGGGGCTGATGTTTGACGCGCTGGTCAAGCCGCCGTACCTGGAGAGTTTGGCCGGGCTGCTGGAGGAGAGGCCGGAACTACCGTGCGTGATCGACCACGCCGCGAAGCCAAGGATCGCGAACGGCAAGGACGGGGCGTTCTGGGTGTGGGCCAACTGGATGCAGCATCTGGCCCGCGAGTCGTGCGCGTGGTGCAAGGTGTCCGGCCTGATCACCGAGGCCGGGCCGGGGTGGAGCGTCGAGAGTTTGCGACCCTTCGTGGACGTGCTCATTCAGGCGTTCGGCCCGCACCGGCTGATCTGGGGCAGCGACTGGCCGGTGCTGAATCTCGCCGGCGATTACGCCCGCTGGTTCGAGGCCGCCCAATCGCTGCTGAGCGGGCTGTCGAGCGAAGATCGCGCCGGCATCTTCGGCGGCAACGCGGTGCGGGCGTATCAACTCGATGGAGTCAAGACGTGAGCAGCGGCCCGAAAATCACCGGCCTGTGGGCCGTCGACCTGCGCTTCCCCACGTCGGAGACACTCGACGGATCAGACGCGACGCACACCGATCCGGACTATTCGGCCGCCTACGTCGTGCTCGACACCGACGAGTCGGATGCCAACCCCGCCCGACAGGGACACGGGCTGACCTTCACGATCGGCCGCGGCACCGAGGTCGTCTGCGCGTGCTGCCGGGCGCTGGCGCCCTTCGTGGTCGGCAGGACGCTCGACGAAATCACCGGAAACTTTCTCAAGTTCTACCGCTCGCTGACCAACGAGAGCCAGTTGCGCTGGATCGGCCCGGAGAAGGGCGTGGTGCATCTCGCGACGGCCGCCGTGGTCAACGCGGTGTGGGATCTGTGGGGCAAAGTCGAGGGCAAGCCGGTGTGGCAATTGGTCAGCGAGATGCGCCCTGAGCGGCTGGTCGAACTGATAGAGTTGCGCTACTTGTCCGACGTGCTCACGAAGCAGGAGTCGCTCGACATCCTGCGCGATCTCGAACCCTCGCGCAACATGCGCCTGCAAGCGCTCATCGCCGACGGCTACGCCGCCTACACCACCTCGGCCGGATGGCTGGGCTACAGCGACGAGAAGATCACCGCACTGGTGACCGAGGCGATGGAGGCCGGCTGGAATCACTTCAAGATCAAGGTGGGGGCTGATCTCGAGGACGACATCCGGCGCTGCCGGCTGATCCGCCGCCTGATCGGGCCCGATCGCTGGCTGATGACCGACGCCAATCAGCGCTGGGACGTACCCGAGGCCATCGCGTGGATGAAGCCGCTGGCCGAGTTTGATCCGCTGTGGATCGAGGAACCGACCAGTCCCGACGACGTGCTGGGGCACAAGGCCATCGCCGACGCGCTGCGCCCGCTGGGCATCGGCGTGGCGACCGGGGAGATGTGCCAGAACCGGGTGATGTTCAAGCAGTTCATGCAGGCCGGCGCTATGGACGTGTGCCAGATTGACTCGTGCCGTCTCGGTTCGATCAACGAGATCCTCGCGGTGCTGCTCATGGCCGCCAAACTGGGCGTGCCCGTGTGCCCGCACGCGGGCGGCGTGGGGCTGTGCCAGTACGTCAATCACCTCATCATGCTGGATTACATCGCGATCTCGGGCACGATGGATAACCGCGTGGCCGAGTATGTCTCGCACCTGCATGAGCACTTTGTCGATCCGTGGGAAGTGCGTCGCGCGGCGTACCGCCTGCCGAGTCACCCGGGCTACGGCATCACCATCAAGCCGGCGTCGCTGGAGGCGTTCGCCTATCCGGGCGGATCGGAGTGGGAGCGGCGGCTGGGCGCCGGAGGATCGGTGCACACATGAGCGGACGGCTTGACGGCAAGAAGGCGTTCATCACCGCGGCCGCCCAGGGCATCGGGCGTGCCACCGCGCTCGCCTTCGCCCGCGAGGGGGCCCGGGTGGTCGCCAGCGATGTCAACGACGAGGCGCTGGCGTCGCTATTGGGCGAGCATCGCGGCATCGAGCGGCTGCACCTGGACGTGACCGACGGCGACGCGATCATCGCGGCCGCCCGAGCCCACGTCGACGCCGACATCCTGTTCAACTGCGCCGGCTGGGTGCACCACGGCACGGTGCTCGATTGCGACGAGGCGGCCTGGGCAAGGTCGTTTGACATCAACGTGACGAGCATGTACCGCACCATCCGCGCGTTTCTTCCCTCGATGCTGGAGCGCGGACGAGGCAACATCATCAACATGGCCTCGGTTGCCAGCAGCGTGCGCGGCGTGCCCAACCGCTTTGCCTACGGTGCGACCAAGGCAGCGGTGATCGGTCTGACCAAGGCCGTCGCCGCCGATTACGTCGGTCGCGGCATCCGCTGCAATGCGCTGTGCCCGGGCACCATCGAGACGCCGAGCCTGGAAGGCCGCATGCGGGCTCTTGGCGACTACGAGACCGCCCGGGCCGCGTTCATTGCGCGCCAGCCCATGGGGCGGCTGGGCACGGCCGAGGAGATCGCCGCCCTGTGCGTGTATCTTGCCAGCGACGAGTCGGCCTACACCACCGGACAGATCCACATCAGCGACGGCGGCTGGAACACCTGAAAAGGAGACCGCTCTTGCGACGCAGCACACTTGCCCTCGTTCTTGTGAGCGCCCTGCTGGGCGCCTGCTCCAAGGCACCGACGCAGCCTTCAGGCTCGAGCGGCGATGCACGCACGTCGCCCAGACCGGCCGAGAAAATGAAACTCGGCGTGATCGCCAAGGGCACCATTCACGAGTTCTGGCTGGCGGTCAAGGCCGGCGCCGAGGCCGCGTGCAAGGAAGAAGGCGTCGAGATGCTCTGGGACGGACCCAGCACCGAGACGCGCCACGACGAGCAGCGGCGCATACTCGAGAACATGGTCAGCGCCGGGGCCCGGGGCATCGTGATTGCTCCCACTTCGCACGAGGCGCTGGTCCGCCCGGTGCAGAACGCCGTCGATGCAGGTGTGCCGGTGGTGGTCTTTGACTCCAACCTCGATGGCGACGCCTATGTCAGTTTCGTCGCCACCGACAACAGGGCGGGCGGCAAACTGGCCGGAAAGGCAATCATCGATCGCACCGCCGGCACCCCGCAACGTCTGCTCATGCTCCGCTACACCGAAGGCTCGGGCAGCACGCGGGCCCGCGAAGCCGGCTTTGAAGAGGCCGTCGCCGAGGCCCAGGGCCCCCAACTGCTCGAGTCACAGTTCACCAACGGCACAACCGAAGGCGCCATCGACGTGGCCACCAACATGCTCAACCGGTATGTGGTCAATGGCAAACTCGAGGTCGAAGGCATGTTCGCGGCCAATCTGCCCACCACCATCGGCATGATGCGTGCTCTCGACCGGCTGGCCAAGCAGGGGGTGGCGGTCAACGTCGTGGCCATGGGCTTCGATTCGTCCGAAGAACTCATCAACGGGCTGAAGGGGAACAAGATCCAGGGCCTGATCGTGCAGGATCCCTACGGCATGGGCTACACGGGCGTGCGGACCATGCTGGCCCACCTGCGCGGTCAGGACGTGCCCAAGTACATCGACACCGGCGTCACACTGGTCACGCTGCCCGACCTGGACAGGCCCGAGATCCGCAAACTGCTCGGGCTCAAGGACTGACGTGGACGCGGGCCCGCTGCTGGAAATGCACGGCGTGCACAAGCGCTTCGGCGCCACGCTCGCCCTGCGCGGAGTGGATCTCCAACTGCAACCCGGGCAGGTGCTCGCGCTGGTCGGCGAGAACGGCGCCGGCAAGAGCACGCTGATGAACGTCCTCTCGGGCGTCTATGCGCCCGACGAGGGCTCGATGCGGCTGGGCGGGCAGCCTTATCGCCCGCGCGGGCCGCTCGACGCACGCCAGGCCGGCATCGCGATGATCCACCAGGAACTCTCGCTGGCGCCACACCTCTCGGTGGTGGACAACGTGCTGCTGGGCGCCGAACCTCGCTGCGGGCCTGTGCTGCAACGCAAGGAGGCGAGCAATCGCACGAGGGAGGCTTTGTCCCGCGTCGGCCTGCCCGGCGTCGAACCCTCGCGCCGCGTGGACTCGCTCAGCCCGGCACAGCGGCAACTGGTCGAACTGGCCCGCGCCGTGGCCACCGGATTCCGCGTCCTCGTGCTCGACGAGCCGACCAGCAGCCTGGGGCGCGAGGATGTCCGTCGCCTCTTCCAGTTGATCGCTGAACTGCGCGCCCAGGGCATCGGTGTCGTCTACATCTCGCACTTCCTCGAAGAAGTCATGGAGATCTCCGATCGCTTCGTGGTGCTGCGCGACGGGCAGTCGGTCGGCGAAGGAGTGACCCGCGACGCGCAGATCCCGCAGATCGTCCGCATGATGGTCGGGCGCGAGGTCCAGGATCTCTACCCGCGCTCGGCCCGCTCACCCGGCGACCCGGTGCTGACGATCGATCGTCTTGCGGGGCGCACACTTCCGATCGAGGCCACGCTCACGCTGCATCGCGGCGAAGTGGTCGGCATCGCGGGTCTGATCGGGGCCGGGCGGACCGAACTGCTGCGCTCGGTGTTCCGGCTCGACGCGGTCCGCTCGGGCAGCGTCAATGTCGCCGGCGCGGCGAAAAGTCCCCGCAGCCCGGGCGGCATGTGGCGGGCCGGCGTCGGCATGGTTTCCGAAGACCGCAAGAGCGAGGGGTTGATGCTGACGCGCTCAATCGCGCACAACTGCACGCTGTCGCGCCTGCGCGGGCTGGGACCGGGAGGCCTGGTCCGTCCTTCGCTTGAGAACGCCGCTGCCGCCCGCTGGGCCGGGGCCCTGGCAGTCCGCTGCCGCAGCGTTTCGCAACCGGTGAACGCGCTGTCGGGCGGCAATCAGCAGAAGATCGCGGTGGCCCGCCTGCTGCATCACGACGCCGACGTGCTGTTGCTCGACGAACCCACGCGCGGCATCGACGTGGGCTCCAAAAGCCAGATCTACGCGCTGATCGATCAACTGGCCTCGGGCCGACTCGGCACCGGCGGGGGGACGCGGGCCCGGGCGATCCTGCTGGTTTCGAGTTATCTTCCGGAACTGCTCGGCGTGTGCGACCGCATCGCCGTGATGACGCGCGGGCGCCTGGGACCGGCCCGCCCGGCGTCGGACTGGACCGAGCACACGCTCATGCTGGCGGCAACCGGACAGGAGGTTGCATGAACGGATGGGGATTCAGCGTACGACAGGTGGTTTCGCTCGCCGCCCGCGTCGGGGCGCTGGCGCTGGTCTTTGCCCTCTTTGCGCTGCTGGTGCCCGAGGGGCGCTTCGTGGATGTCCGCAACATCGAGAACATCCTCGTGCAGTCGGCGGTGGTTTCCGCGGCCGCCATCGGCGCCACGCTGGTCATCATCGCCGCGGGCATCGACCTTTCCGTCGGGTCGGTGGTGGCGATGACGGTCGTCGTCATCGCGCGCATTCTGCGCGCAGCACCCCACGACCCCTCGGCCCTGTGGGCGCTGCTGGCGGTGCTCGGCGGCGTCGGCGCGGGCGCGCTGGTCGGGCTGATCAATGGTGCGCTGATCACGTCGCTGCGCATTGTTCCCTTCATCGTGACGCTCGGAACGCTGCAGATCGTCCGCGGGCTTGGCAAGGGCCTTGCCGGAAATGCCGCCATTTCGGCCCCCGAGACCTGGATCAACCCGATGCTCGATTCGGTGCGCCAGCAGCCTTGGCGGTGGATTCAACTCCCGCCCGGTGTCTGGCTGGTGCTGGTGCTCGCACTGCTCACGGCCCTGATGCTCCGCTACACCGTGCTCGGGCGGCACATCTTCGCCATCGGAAGCAACGAGAAGACCGCGCGCCTCTGCGGCGTCAGCGTGTGGCGCACCAGGCTCATCGTCTATACCCTCGCCGGGCTATTCGCCGGTGTGGCGGGCGTTCTCCAGTTTTCCTACATCGGTCTTGGTGACCCCACCACCGCCGTCGGGCTCGAACTGGCCGTCATCGCTGCCGTCGTCATCGGCGGCGGCAGCCTCATGGGCGGCGAGGGCACCATCTCCGGCACCATCATCGGCGCCCTCATCATCGGCGTCCTCGGCGCCGGAGGCGTGCTCATGGGCTGGCCCAAGTGGATCCAGGAAGTCATGACCGGCGGCATCATCGTCGCGGCCGTCGCCATCGACCAGGTGCGCCAGCGCGCCACCCTGCGCTGAATCGTGCAGGCCGTTCACAGCATGGGCAGCGCGCCCGCAGCGCCAACTCGACGACAGGCAAACCTCACCAGGGGCAACCCCTCGAATACGCCTGCAGATACGCCTGCACGTCGAAGAAGTTGATGACCCCGTCCTCAGTCAGGTCGGCGCGCGGATCCGCGGCCGCAAACATACTCAAGAACGCCTGCACGTCGTAGAAGTCGAGCCGGTTATCAACAGCCAGATCGACCGGGCAGATTTCGCCCAGCACGATCTGAAGGTCATCGATGTGGTTGTACCCATCGCCGAAGTGGCCTCGAAAGCGCACATAGGCAACGGGATGACTGGAGACGAAGCCGGCGAAGTTGCCGCCCGAGCCGTCGTTAGCCCGCGCCGTGATGGAGCCGAGCCGGAAGCCGTTGAAGGCATAGGCGTCGACAATCTGGTCGCCCTGCGGATCGCACTGCCAGAAGCCGATTGCGCGGAGGTACTTCCCGGGAACGGGGCGCACGTGGAAGTCCGAAAAAGGCGGCGCCCCCGCGCCGAAGTTCGAGAGTTGATTCACGCCGGAGTGGGCGAAGGCGGCGTCGGCGTACACGCCGGGAAACACGCCCGCCGCGTTGGTTTCGAGCGTCACGCCAAGACCGGGAAGGATGGCCACGGGGTCGCCCGTGGGAGTGGTGTCGGGTGTGCCAACGTAGCCTTCGAAGGTCTCGATGGGGACCGCGCCGCCGGCCGCGGCGCGCCACGCGGCTTCGTCCACGCTCGAACCCTGAAACACAGCCAACTGAGCCAAGGCGATCGATCCGGCCGAGGCGAAAAAAAGCAGAACCGCCAACCTTCTCAACAACATCACCATCCCTTCGGTTTCGTGGGGCCCACGCTACACATAGGCCTCGGACAAAGCAACGCATTCAACACTTCCCGGCCGGTGTGGGAGGCAATCCTGATCAGGCCGCGATCAGCGATCGGCGCCATGCGGCCCGTACCCGCTGCGGTATTATCGGGGCATGAACATTGCCGCCCTGTTGGCGTGTCTTGCCTGGCTCTGCGTCGCCGCATCGGCGCAGGTCCGCATCATGCCGACCGACGACCCGCGCAACAACCTCGGTGTCCCCATCATCGACCTGGCCCGCGATACCTCACGCCAGGTTGTGGTTGATCGCGAGCCGGGCCAGTACCTTGGGCACGTCTCAACCGTGCTGCTCGAAGATGGCCGCACCATCATCGCGGTTTACCCCAAAGGGCACGGCGGGGGGGCCATCGTCATGAAGCGTTCCGACGACGGCGGACGAACCTGGTCCGACCGCCTGCCCACCCCGGAGAGTTGGCAGACCAGCCGGGAAGTCCCGACGATTCACCGCGTCACTGACGCCGAAGGCGTCAAGCGTCTGATCCTGTGGTCGGGCCTCTATCCGGCTCGACGGGCGGTGAGCAAAGACGACGGCGCGACGTGGAGCGAACTCGAGCCAGCCGGCGACTGGGGCGGCATCGTGGTGATGGGCTTTGTCGAGCCGCTCAAGACTCCCGGCCGTTACCTGGCGATGTTTCACGACGACGGGCGCTTCTTCACACGCGAAACCTCTCAGCAGACGCCGGTGGTGTTCACGCTCTACCAGACTTTCTCTGACGACGGCGGACTGACCTGGTCGAAGCCGGAAGCAGTGCTCGCCCGCTCCGACCTTCACCTTTGCGAACCAGGGGCGATTCGCTCGCCCGATGGAACACAACTCGCGGTCCTGTTGCGCGAAAACGCCGGTGCCAAACGCTCGCAGATCATCTTTTCCGACGACGAGGGCGCAACGTGGAGCCAGCCATCGGAACTGCCCGCGTCGCTCACCGGCGACCGGCACACGCTCAAGTACGCACCCGACGGCCGAATTGTGTGCACCTTCCGCGACAACTCGCGCCCGAAGAACGCCGGTTCCTTCTCACGTGAGGCCAACATCGACACACTTGGCATCGGCAGCCTCACCGAGGGAGACTGGGTCGCGTGGGTCGGGACGTATGACGACCTGATCCACCAGACACCGGGGCAGTATCGCCTTCGCCTCGGCGACAACACACGCGGCTGGGACACGACGTACCCCGGGCTTGAACTGCTGCCTGACGGCACGTTCGTCGTCACCACCTACGGCCATTGGACACCGGGCGAGCAGCCCTTCATCCTCAGCACGCGCTTCGCGCTCGACGAAATCGACGCACTGGCCAAGGGAGGCGACTGAACGCTGATGCGCGAGCGGGCCGGTCCATGGGAGATTTCGCGCCGCGCCGCCCTGCTCGGCGCGCTGGCCGCCGGCGCGGGCTACGTCTTCTGGCCCGACCGCACGCGCGCCGCCCGCCGCGCCCCGCGCGGGCGCATCGAACTGACCTACTGGGAAAAGTGGACCGGGCCCGAGGGCGCCGCCCTCCAGCAGATCGTCGACTGGTTCAATCATTCGCAGGACCGCCTGTGGGTCCGACTGCTCAGCGTGTCGGACATCACCAGCAAGGCCATGGTCGCCATCGGCGGCGGCGACCCGCCCGATCTCGTGGGCCTGTTCACATTCTCGATCCCGGTCTACTCGGCCGCACGCGCCATCATGCCGCTGACCGAGTTCGCCCACCGCGGCGTCTTCGACCTCGACCGCTACGCGCCGGGCATCGCCGCGCTGCTCGCGCCCGACGGCGTGCCGTGGGCGGGCGTCAACACCTGCTACACACTCGGGCTCTACTACAACCGACGCCTCTTCCGCCAGGCCGGGCTCGACCCCGACTCTCCCCCTCGCACCACCGAGCAACTGCTCGATTTCGCCGACGCACTCACGCAGCGCGACACACGCGGACGCATCACCCAACTGGGCTTCGGCGCCATCCTCCCCCTGTGGTGGCCCTACACCTGGCCCATGCTCTTCGACGCGCCCATCTACGACAAGCCCACGAACCGCTGCACCATCGCCTCGCCCGGCTGCGTGGCCGCATATGAGTGGGTGCAGCGCTCGGCGGCTCGACTCGGGCCTGCGGCCGTGCGCGCCTTCGCCCAGGACTTCGGGCGCTCCATGCACGGACCGGGCGACCCGTTCATTTCGCAGCGAACCGCCATGATCGTGCAGGGCCCGTGGATCGCCAACTTCGTCAGGCAGTACAACCCCGACCTCGACTTCTTCGCCGCCCCGGTGCCGCTGGCCCCCGGGATGCCCGACCCCGATCAGCCCCGCGGACTGCTCGAGGCCGACGTCATCATGATCCCGCGCGGGTGTCCGCACCCGGACGAAGCCTATGAGTTTCTCCAGTTCATGCAGCGGCAGGACGTGCAGGAACGCCTGTGTTCGCTGCACTGCAAACCTTCGCCGCTGCGCCAGGTCTCCGATCAGTTCCGGAGCACGCATCCCAACCGGGCGGTCGAGGTGTTCGACGCAATCGCCAAGAGCCCGCGCGTCAGCGTGCTCCCGCAGACCAGCGCGTGGGAGCGCTTTGCCGACGAGACGACCAGCGCCTTTGACGCCGTGTGGGACGGGGCCGATGTGCGCGGCACGCTGAGCGCGCTCGAGGCGCGGCTTCAGCGAGAACTCGACCGGGCCGCCGACATCCGCCGGCGCCGCGACGCCGCGAGGGAGGCCGGGTGATGTCGCGCTTCTCCGCCGCCGCGCGCGATCAGGCCGCCGGCCTCCTCTGGGTCTCCCCGTGGATCATCGGTTTCCTCGCCTTCATGGCCGTGCCCGCCGCGATGAGCGTCTATTACAGTTTCACTGACTACGCGCTGCTCGAGCCGCCCGTATGGATCGGGCTGGACAACTACCGCGCCATCGCCTCCGACAAACTCTTCTTCCTCTCGCTGCGGAACACGTTGGTGTACGCCCTAGGCACGGTGACGCTGGGCACTGTTCTGTCGCTCGCCCTGGCGCTGCTGCTCGATCTGCCGCTGCGCTGGCGCGGCCTCGTCCGCGCCATCGTCTTCCTCCCCACGCTTGTGCCCATCGTCGCCGTTTCCCTGGGGTGGATGTGGATCTACAACCCCAACACCGGGCTCATCAACGTCACGCTGCGGGCCGTCGGCGTCGAGCACCCGCCCAACTGGCTCGGGTTGCCCGGTCTGGCGATGGGAAGCCTGATCTTCATGAGTCTGTGGATGGTCGGCTCGGCCGTGGTCATCTACGGCGCCGCGCTGCGCGACGTGCCCGTCTCCCTGCGCGAGGCCGCCGCGATTGACGGCGCCGGGCCCGTGTCCCGCTTCCGGAACGTCACGCTGCCGATGATCTCCCCGGCCGTCCTGTTCAACGTCATCATGAGCGTCATCTGGTCGCTCCAGGTCTTCGCCATTCCCTACATCATGACCAAGGGCGGGCCCAACGACTCGACGCTCGTCTACTCGATGTACGTGTTCCGCTCCGCCTTCGAGTACGGCAAGATGGGATACGCCAGCGCGCTCGCCTGGCTGCAACTGCTGGTCACGCTCGGGCTGACGCTCGGCCTGCTCGCACTGGCACGCCGCTTCGTCTATTACAGGGCCGCATGACGCACGCACCACGCCAACCCGCGCTTCGACGCGCCCCGCGCCGGGCACGCAGACTGTCGCGCCTTCTGCTGCACGGACTGCTGTGGTCCGTCGCCTTCCTCTATCTTCTGCCGCTGGTCTGGATGTTCGCCACTTCGCTCATGCCCGAGGAGCGCTCGACGAGCGCGAGCCTCAGCCCGCTGCCCGCGCTGGTCGACGAACAGGGCCGGGCCCTGTCGGTCCTCGAGCCCCGCTATTACTCGGCCCTGGCCGGGCAGGCCGCCGACAACTACACGCAGGTCATGGAAACCCCCGTTGCGGACTTCCGACGCTACCTGCGCAACTCGGTCATCGTGGCCGCCCTGAGCGTGACGGGCATGACCATCTCCTCGGCCATCGCCGCCTACGGCTTCGCCCGCATCCGCTGGAAGGGCCGCGACCTGCTCTTCACCCTCGTCTTGGCGACCATGATGATCCCCTTCACCGTTGTCATGGCCCCGCAATACCTGCTCTTTAAGCAACTCGACTGGATTGGCACCTTCCGCCCGCTGTGGGCGCCCGCGTGGTTCGGCGGGGCCTTCAGCATCTTCCTCCTGCGACAGTTCTTCCTCGGCATCCCGCGAGAACTCGACGAGGCCGCCCGCATCGATGGCTGCGGACACCTCGGCATTTTCTGCCGCATCATCCTCCCGCTTTCCAAACCCGCGCTCACCGTCGTCGCTCTGCTGCAGTTTATCTGGTGCTGGAACGAGTTCGTCCAGCCGCTCATCTTCCTTAATCACCAGGACATGTACACGGCCGCACTCGGACTCCAGATGTTCCAGAGCCAGCACGGCGGCGTGCCGTGGACCATCGTCATGGCTGCGTGCGTCATCGTCGTCCTGCCCATCATCCTCGTCTTCCTGCTCGCGCAGCGCATGCTCGTCGAAGGCATCGCCACGCAGGGATTGAAGGAATAGGAAATCAGAGCCCGTCGCGCACGCGAGGGACGTGCCGGCAATGTCCGTCCTCGGACGTTGCCGATCCGTTCCACCGGCTCCACCCCTTGGAGCAACCTTGAAGACAAGGTTGCCGACACGCCTACACCCGCACCCCCACCATCACATCGTTGAGGTTGGTTCCGCTCGCCCCGATTCTCAGCAGCGCCCCGCACGCCTCCAGCGCCGGGTAACTGTCGTGTCGGCGCAGCGCTTCGCGCGGATCCACGCCGGCCGCACGCACCCGCACGCCACTCTCTCCATCCACCACTCCTCCCGCCGCGTCCGTCGGTCCGTCCACGCCATCCGTGGCCAGCGACATCACCGCCGCGCCCTCCACGCCTTCAATCGCCGCCGCCGCCGCCAGCGCCAGTTCCTGGTTTCGCCCGCCCTTACCCGGGCTCTTGCCCACCCGCACCGTGGTCTCCCCGCCCCACACCACCGCCGCCCCGGCGGGCAAGCCTCGCACCACCTCGCCCAGGCGCACGCCCACCTGACCCGCCTCGCCCTCCACACGCTGCTCCACGCCCGCGATCCGCAGCCCGCGCCTCTCCAGCGCTTCGCACGCGGCCTCCACCGCCAGAGCGTTGCTTGCGATGACGTGATGCTCCACTGCCGCAAATGCCGCATCGCCCGGTTTGGGCGTCTCACGTTCCTCGCCGGCCGCCCCCCGGCGCAGCATCGAGGCCACGCGCGCGTGCTCCCTGTCCAATCCGCGCCGCTCCAGCACCGCCGTCGCGTCAGCGAAGGTCGTCGGGTCCGGCGCCAGCGGGCCCGAAGAGATCACGTCGAGCGCGTCTCCCAGCACGTCGGAGAGCACAAACACGCTCGTCGGCCCGCCCGCCCGCAGCCGCGCCAACTGTCCGCCCTTGATCCGCTCGCAGTGCTTGCGCACGCAGTTGATCTCGTTGATCGTCGCGCCGCTGCGCAGCAGGGCTTCGGTCAATCTTGCCACGTCCTCAAGGACCAGCGGCCGGCGCGGGGCCGACAACTGCGCCGACCCTCCGCCCGAAATCAGCACCACCAGCCGCTCGTCTCGGCCGACCTGCTGCACAAAACGCTCCACGGCGACGGCCGCGTCGACATTGCGCTGCGTCGGAATCGGGTGATCGGCCGGCAACACCTCGACACGCCCGCCGGCGCGATCGGTTCGGCTCACATGCTCCGGGCGCGCGACCACCAGCCCTCTCGACACGCGCTCACCCCACAGCCGCAGCGCCGTCCCCGCCATCGCGCTCGAACCCTTGCCAAACGCCAGCAACCACAGCGTGCGCGGCTCCTGGGGCAGTCGGCTCGAAAAGCGGGCCAGCGCCGCGCCGGCATCGCACGCCCGCAAAACCGCCGGCGCCACTTCATCGCGCAACATCGACGCCGCCGCGTTCATCACCGCTCCAGCGACACGATCGGCACCCAGACCGTTTCGACCCCGCCCGGGCGCAGCACCTCCAGCCGCAGACGCGCCGCCTGCTCCATCCGCTGGTGCAGTGCACTCGTCCCCATCTGCCCGATGCGCAGGCCGTCGATCGACAACACGCGCTCGCCGTCGCGCAGACCCACCTGGTGCGCCGGCAGGCCCGGCTCGACGCTCCACAGTTCCCACGTCGAGCCGGTCGCACGAAACTCGGCCCCAATGCCGCGCGGCATTTGCACAGGCAACTCCCGGACGCGCTCCAGCCACACCGCCCCGTTCACCTGGTCAAACGTCACGCGCAACCCTTCCAGCCCGCGCACCCCCACCCGCGCCAGCCCGCGCGTCGACTCGATCACCGGGCGGTCAAACTCCATCACGCCGATGCGGGCCTTCCCGTCCAGCCGCCCGTCCTCCACCGCGCTTGATCCCCCGAGCATCAGCACCGCCTTGGACGCCCGCGACCCGGGCTCGAAGGCGATCTTCTCGATCGGAACCGCCCACCCACTCGAACTGCCCGAGTCGATCAGCACCTCGACCGCATGTCCTTCCACCTCAGCCGCCACGATCGGCAACTGACTGTCCACCACGCGCACACGCTGCCCGCCCCGAGCCGACTCGATGCTCACCTGTCGGGCCGCGAAATCGATCGTCAGCGGCAGATCCCGAAAAAGTGGGTAACCCACGATCGCCGCGATCGGTTCGCCATACGCCCGTTTCAGGGACGCCAAGTCGGCCACGATCGCGTCCACCTCCTCAAAAACCGCCACGCCCAGTTCCAAGCGACGGATCGGAATCTCGCCCATCGCCTCCAGTCGCTGCCCCTCGGCGTTGATCACCATGCGCCGCGTCGGCCGCGTTCGACCGGGCAACTGCTCGGCCAATTCCGGCGAAACCACGCATGCCGACGACCCGGTGTCCAGCACCACCGTCACCGGCCCGACCCCGTCGATCCGGGCCTCGAGCAGGGGGGTGTCGCGGAAGCCCCGAAGCGGGAGCGACGCGGGCATTTCGGATGCGAAATTGGTCCGAACATGCCGCTCGGCGCAGCCGAGGAGGGCAAAACCCGACACCAGAACCACAATCAGCCCTTGACAAACCCTTCGCATTCCCGCAAACTCCGAATGAGGAGGAGAGCATACAGGGGCAGGATCCGGTGAACACGACGCCGTCCACCGCCAAGGTATGCCGGATCTGTGGGGAAGATTGCTCCAATCGCCCCCGCGTGCGTGACCAGTTCGGCCGCTACTACTGCCGCCCCTGCGCCCGTCGCGCCCTGCGCCCCAACGCTCCCAACCCGCTGGAAGAGACCGACATCTCCGGCCTGTCGCAGAGCATCGACCATTCCGACTTCCTGCCCGCACTGATCGAGGAGATTCGTCGCAGCGCCATGGAGGGCGAACCGGTCCCGCCCGATGAATCACCCCCGCTTTCCCGCGGCACCGCCCCGCAGGCGACGGACGATGCGGTCCCCTTGGCCGAAGACTCGGCCATCGCGGTGACCGACGGGACCGCCCCCGCCCCCGCAGAGCCCCAGGTCGACGACGACATCATCCCCCTCGAGCCCGAAGACACGCGCGACGACGAGGAACTCAAGACCTGCCCGGTCTGCTTCCACCGCTACCCTCCGCGCGTGGGCGTGTGCGCCAACTGCGGCTTTGACGAGAAGATCGGCATCTCCTCGTCGCGCTTCATCGAGGCCTCGCGCCAGCCGCCCAAGGGCCACTCGGCCGTGCACAAGCCCTACGCCTGCCCTCACTGCGGCTACGACATGAGCCGGGCTGTTTCGCTCCAGTGCCCCGAGTGCGGACACATCATGCCCACCCGCGCCCAGATCATGCGCGAGGAACTGGCCAAGCAGACCGAGTACGAGGCCTATCACACTCCCGCCGTCTTCCTCGCCCTTGGGCTGGTCGGCGCCCTGATCGTCGGGCTGGCCACCATGGGCTGGCCCATCGTCGTCATCCTGCCCTCGATCTTCATCCCCCAGGTCGCCCTGGGGTTGCTGGTCACCTACGCCTGCATGTTCTTCTGGATCGGCTTCGACGCGCCCTTCAACCTCAACTTGCTGCGCCTCGCGGCCGTGTACGCCGGGTCCATCTGCGTTGCCCTGATGGCCAGCACGCTCCTCGGCTGGGGCATCCCCGCCTTTGCCATCTTCGTCCTGGCCTACCTCGTGCTCTACCTGCACCTGCTCGACTTTGACTTCGTCGACGCCGCCGCCGTGGCCATCCTCAACATGATCGTCGCCATCTCCGGCTACGCCATCATCCCCGGCTTCATCGACCTGTTCGCCTGAGCCTCACTCCAGCGGCACCACTTCGAACACCAGCCCATCCCCCGACAGGCTGGCCAGATACCCGTCGATCTGAAGGTGCGCCGACACGCGCCGGATGTGAAAGGCCGCCCGCACCAGGTCGGCCCGCTGGAGCATCTCCATCCGCTCGGGCTCGACTCCCAGCCGACGCTGATAAAACGCGCAGCCCTGGTGCTGGATCAGCACCACCCGCTCCAGTTCGTGCGCATCGACGAGGAACTTCAACTCGTCGATCACGCCCTCTTCCTCCAGGCGCGCCTCGATGTGCCCGGCCAGACAGCCCGGCCCCCCCGGCAGCGCCACCCGGTCATACCGCGGCAGGTGCAGCCCGTTGTGCAGGAAATCGTCGAAGTGCTCGCCGATGCGCCCGTCCGAGCAATACACCGCAGCCGCGCGAATCCGCTGCGACTCGTACCCAAGGGCCGACGTATATACGCCCGGGACTGCTCCGGTCCGCCCGAGCCCGGTCTTCACTTCCACCTGTGCGTCCGGCAACGCGGCCTCCTTCTACCACGGGTTCTTCACATGACACGCACGTCCCGTGTTGGCGATGTAATCCTGGTGATACTCCTCGGCCTCCCAGAACGTCTCCGCCTTTTCCAATTGAGTCACGATTCGACCCTTCACTTTGCCCGAATCCTGCAACTGCCGAATGAACTCCTCGGCCGCCGCCCGCTGCTCCTCACTGGTGTACCAGATCCCCGAGCGATACTGGCTGCCCACGTCCGGGCCCTGCCGGTTCCACTGCGTCGGGTCGTGCATCACGAAGAAGGCTTCGAGCAGCCGCCGGTACGAAATCTGAGTCGGGTCAAACACCACCTTGACCGTCTCGGCGTGCCCGGTGTCCTTCGTGCACACCTCCTTGTACGTCGGCTTCTCGGTGCGGCCCTGCATGTACCCGCTCACCGCATCGATCACCCCCGGGCCCTTCTGGAAATAGTGCTCGATCCCCCAGAAGCACCCGCCCGCAAAGTACGCCGTCTCGGTCTTGATCGGCCTGCTCTCAGCCGGCAGATCCTTGCCCTTCTCGTAAAACACCAGCGACGCCGAGTTCAGGCAGTGCCGCTCTCCCGTCGGCTTCGGCCCGTCATCAAACACATGCCCCAGGTGCGCCCCGCACCGCGCGCAGTTGATCTCCGTCCGCACCATGCCGTGGCTGCGATCGGCCTTCCGCGACACGTGCTGACGGTCAAACTCGCGGTAGAAACTCGGCCAGCCCGTGCCGCTGGTGAACTTGTGCTCGCTGGAAAACAGCGGCAGGCCGCACACCACGCAGCAATACACCCCTTCCTTCTTGTTGTCCAGCAGCATCCCGCAGAAGGGCGGCTCGGTGCCCGCCCTTTGCGTGATGCGATACGTCTCTTCGTCGAGTTTGGACGCCAACTCGGCCACGCGCTCCTTCGACAGCGGCGTGATGTCATACGCCGAACGCGATATCACACGCTTGCTCTGCTCGCTCACGGACATCGTCTCCCCGGGATTCTCCTGCTTCTCGTTCTGCACGCCGGGCTCCCCCGCCCCCGCCCCCGGAGGCGGCTCACGGGCCTCAGGCAGGCGCGCCGCGATCAACCCGCCCGGCTCTTCGGCAAGACGCCCCTGCAGAACGAACAGCCCGAAACTACCCACCGACCCCAACACCAGCGCCAACGTCACCACATGCAGAGTCTTCATGGCCCTTGATCCTATCAGTCGCGCCCAACAGACCCCAACCACCGCTTTCGACCAACGCTGCCGGACCGATTCAACTCACCCGCAGGCCGTGCCCCCCCCCACAATCGCATGCACACGTAAAGAATGACCTTCACCCCCGAGGCGCCTTCCGGGCCTCGGGCACAAGCCCGTCGTGCGTCTTTGTTCGCGCGGCCCGCCCGAGGACCAACCCCACCTCACTCCTCGAGGAACCACTCCAGCACCTGCTGGTACACGCGCATCCACCCGCCCGGATCGTCCGCCGTGCGGAACCCGTGATCGGCCCCTTCGAGACGCTCGTAGGTCACGTCGCGCCCCCGCGCCAGCAACTCCGCGTACAGCACGTCGGCCGCCGCGCACGCACTGGCCCGGTCCGCCGTCCCGTGCGCAATGAATACCCGCGCCTTCGAGCGACCCAGCGCCTCAACCGGCGAGGCCGACAGGAAACTCGACCAGCGTCGATGCGGATGTCCGAGCCAGAACTGGTCGTGCGCGTCGGGTGCCGCCAGCACGCCCTTCCACCCCTCCAGCACCCACGCCACCCGCTCGTCGGCCGTCCCGTCCGGCGGCCCGAACAGCCCCGAGCGAGCCAACTCGATCAGGTCGAACAACTGAGTCGGTCCGCCCCCCGCCAGCGTCGCTACATGGGTGATCCGCTCGTCAGCCGCGGCAAGATGACAGACCACCTGCCCGCCTTCGGAGTGTCCCACCGCCAGCACGCGCGACCCGTCCACCCCCGGCAGGGCGCAGGCCGCCGCGACCGCCGCATGCACCGCCTCGGTCCACCGCTCCAGCGTGTGCTCGCGCCGGAACTCCTCTGAGCCTTCCTCGGCCGACCCGGGCTGCTTCGGCTGGACCAGGAACTCCACCCCCACCTTCTCCACCACCAGAATCCGCGCCCGCTCACGCCCCAGGCGCAGCATCGCCGCCTCCGGCCCGCCGGAGCCGATCCGCGGGCCGTCGGGCGTGGGCACCTCGATGAACACTGACTGGCTGCCCGACCCCTGCACGCAGACGATCAGCGGCAGCACCGCGTCGGCCGCCGGAGTCTTCGAGAGATAGAACGTGATCTCGCGCCCGTAGGCGTCGGCAGTCTTGTACCTCTCATATGGCAGGTTCTCGATCGGATCGCACGCCACGGCGACGTACTTCGGCGGCCCCGCCGAGTCCGCCGGATCGACCGCCGCCACCACCACCTCGGTGTGTCCGATCGCGGCACACCACGCCATCGCGAGCAAAGTGAACAACGTCATGGTCCCTAGTGATGCGCAACCCCAGCCGGCCCGTCGGTGCCGCGGGCATCCCCAAGGCCCGGCTTGGGGGCGGGGGCGGGGTCCGTGGGTTACATCATGCCGAACGGCGGAAAGGAAGCGGACAGGGGGGGATTCGAACCCCCGGTACGGTTACCCGTACACAGCATTTCCAGTGCTGCACCTTCAGCCTCTCGGTCACCTGTCCGGGGTCCGGGCACTGGGAGACCAGTCTAGGCCGTCACCCCCAAACCTTCATCAGAGGCCGGGCGCCCGGCCCGCGTGCGTTCGTCACCCCAGCCGCCCCTGCTCCGCCTCAACCAGCCGCCCGTAGGCGCCTGGCGCTTCACGGTTCACCGCCCGCTTCCACACCCAGTCCATTCCGAGCACGCCCGCCGAGCGTCGCACCATCAGCCAGCCGCAGATCCACCCCACCCCCGCCCCCACCAGCACGTCGCTCAAATAGTGGGCCCCGAAGAGCACGCGACAGGCCCCGACCAACGTCGCCAACACCCACACCAGCGGAGCCACCCGCGGCGCCAGGCTGGCCAGGAACACGCTGAACATCACCGCAAAGGCGGTGTGGCTCGACGGCATCGACCACAGGTCCGAGGAAATCGGCGCCCAGACTTCCCACGCATGACGCACGCCCGCTTCGGGTCCGACGTCGTAGACGCCGAACGGTCCAAGGATGGCGCGGGGGTCTTCAAACTTCGGCCGAGGCCTGCCCACCAACATCTTCAGCGCGATCGCCACCACCCACGTCAATCCCGCCGCCGCTCCCAGGTCGAGCAGACGCCGGGCCCGCCACGGCTGGAGCAGCACGAAAGCCACGCTGACGATGACGATGCTCCCGAACTGCCCGTACTGCTGAATGGCCTCGAGTTCGCGCCTCACGTCGCCGCCCAGCCGCTCGCCCAACGCGCCGGCCGCCTGCATGACCGCCCCATCCCACGGGTACGCGACGCACCCCAGCCCGATCAGAACCAGCCCCCACGTCCAGAGGCGCGGTCCCGTGCGAGGGTCCTTCGGGGGGTTATAGTCGCTGCGGTCTTTCATGCGATTCTCGAACCCCGGCAAGCCCCGATGCTCGACAACGGTCAGTTCATGCGCACGCTCGAACGATCCGTCCGCGGATGGCGCGGCGCGGCGCTGCTGACCATCCTGTGCCTGGCAGTGTATCTCCCAGGCCTCCGCGCCATTCCGCCGATCGACCGCGACGAGTCACGCTTTGCCCAGGCCAGCCGACAGATGTTCGAATCGCTCGCCCTTCCAGACTCGCACAAGGTCTCTGGGTTTCACGACGGCGGGCTGGCCGTCCCCAAGATCCAGGACCGCCCGCGTCTCAACAAGCCTCCGCTCATCTACTACCTGCAATCGGCCTCGGCCGCCATCTTCACCGGCGGCGATCCCTCGCGCGACGCCATCTGGATGTACCGCCTGCCCAGCGCGCTGTGCTCAACCATCGCCGTGCTGCTCACTTGGTATCTCGGCTCGCGCCTCTTCGATGACCTCACCGGGCTGCTCGGCGCCGCCCTGCTGGCCATCTGCCCCATGCTGGTCTGGGACGCTCATCAGGCCCGCGCCGATCAGTTGCTCCTGGCCTGCACCACCAGCGCGGTCGTCTCCCTGTGGTCCATCCGCGCCCGCCCGACTGCGGCCGGAGCCACGCCCTATCTTCTTGCCGCCTGGCTCTGGACTTCGATCGCGCTGGGCATCCTCGCGAAAGGCCCCGTCACGCCGATGGTGGTCGGATTGACGGTCGTGTGCTTCAGCGGCGTGGCCCGCGACTGGCGTTGGCTCAAACGCACCAAGCCCCTGCTCGGCGCGGGCGTGTTGCTCATCTTTATCGCGCCTTGGCTGGTTCTCGTCGCACATCAGATCGGCGCCGGCACTCTCTGGAAGACGCTCGTCAGCGAAACGCTCGGGCGCAGCGCCGCCCCGCGCGAAGGCCACTTCGGCCCACCTGGCTACCACCTCCTGCTTTCGGCCGTCCTGCTCTGGCCCGGCTCGCTCCTGCTGCTTGGCGCGTTCATCCGCACCTGGAGACTGGCCGTGCGCCTCCCCCCGCCCGAAACGGACTCGACGCGCAGGCAACGCTGGCGCACGCTCCCGACCCGCTGGCGGCAGCGCGTGCTCGGACGCGAACGCGAACTCTTCCTCATGTGCTGGATCGCCCCCGCCTGGCTGGTGTTTGAACTGGTGATGACCAAACTCCCCCACTACACCATGCCGATGTACCCGGCCCTGGCGCTCCTCAGCGCCGCCGCCATCGTCGACGCCGCCCGCGCCCGCATCGACACCGCGACCGGCGAGCGCGCCACGCGCGGACTCAACGTCTGGTTCGGCATCGGCATCGCCATCTGCTGCGTCGCGCCCATCGGACTCTCGCTGCTCGGGGGCGGCTGGCTGGCCATCGGCGTCGCCGCCGTTGTCGCCGTCGGTTCCTTCCTCTTCCTGCGCAAAGCCCGCGAAGAAGCCTCGGAAGGACTGCTCCTGCACGCTTGCGCCTGGAGCATCGCTGCCGCCGTGTTGTTTGTCGTCGGCACCCTCGGCTTCATCCTGCCTCGCTCCAGCGTCGTGTTCGCCTACGCCCGCGCCGCCGCCGCCGTTCCGCCCGATCGCCCGATCGCCTGCGCCGGGCACTGCGAGGACAGCGTCATCTTCCTCACCAAAGGCCGCGTCGAACGGATCACCGAGGATGACATCCACTCCTGGCTGGCCTCGCACCCCGACGGCGTGCTCATCGTGCCGCGCCGCCGCAGCGCCGGCGAACTCGACCTGCGCCGCATTGATACCTTCGCCGGCTACAACTACGCCAATGGCCGCTTCGTCACCCTTGACCTCGTGGAGCGCGCCCGTTGACCGAACCGCCCCCCATCGCCGGCGTCCTGCTCATCGACAAGCCCCTGCGCCTGACCTCCATGGCCGTCTGCGCCAAAATCCGCGGCAAACTCCGCGCCGGCGGCGCGCCCAGGCGCATCAAGGTCGGACACGGCGGCACCCTCGACCCGCTCGCCACAGGCCTGCTGGTCATCCTCGTCGGCAAGGCCACACGCCTATGCGAGCAGGTGATGGCCGACGACAAGGAGTACCTGGCCACCATCGACCTCGCAAACGTCTCGCCGACCGATGACCTCGAGTCAGAGCCGCAGCCGGTTGACATCGCACGCATCCCCGACCGCACCGACATCGAGCGCACGCTGGCCGGCTTCGTCGGCCTAGTCGATCAGATCCCCCCCGCCCACTCGGCTATGTGGGTCGCCGGGCAGCGCGCCTACGACCTGGCACGCCGCGGCCAAGACCCCGGACTCAAAGCCCGCCCCGTCCGCATCGACGCGATCGATCTCCTCCGCTACGACTTCCCCACGCTCGAAATCCGCGTCACCTGCGGCAAGGGCACTTACATCCGCAGCCTCTCCCGCGACATCGGCCAAGCCCTGCACACCGGCGGCACGCTCAGCGCCCTGCGCCGCACCCGCATTGGTGCATTCCGCATCGAAAGCGCGCAAACTCTCGACGCCCTCGGACACGCCATCGACCCGTCATCGCTTCGCGTCGAAAACCTCCCCCGAGTCTGACGCCCCACATCGGTCCGCTTCTCTTCGGCCGGTCATGCCCGCCCACGCCGACGCCGCCCGAAAACGAGACTCACCCCCAGCAACACCGCCGCCCCCGGCGCCGGCAAGACACTCGTGGTCGCTCCAAAGAGCGTCAACGTCGTGCCCGCGTCGTTCGGCGCAACAATGGACTGTCCCTGCGTGCTGTCGGGGTAGAAACTCAGCCCGCCCTGGGGCGCGGGATTCGTCGGCGTGTACGTGCTGACGCCCTCCTCCCCATTGAGCGTCACTTCAAACGTGAACAACAGGATCGGGTTGCTCAGATCAATATCCGGATTGAGAAAACCGAACAGGTTGGCCAGTTGTCCGCCACGCACGCCAACGAGGTCAGGCCCGATGGGCGTGCCCCCGTTGTCCAGCACGATTCCTCCACCCCAGTGGTAGGCGGTGCTCACCGAACTGACCATGCCGGCGTAGCCCGTCTGGATCACGTCGATCCCGAATTGCGCGATCGCACTGACGCCGTACATCCACTCGTCGCCCGTCACCCGCCCCCACGCCTCGACCTCGTAAGTCGACTCGACCCCCAGGGAGCACATGCCGGCGCGACCAGGTAGATCTCGAAATCCTGCGCCGCACCGGCACCCGCCAAGCCCGCCATCGCTGCCCAGGCCCAACCCGCTCGTGACTTCGTCATCGCATGGCTCTCCATTCCTGGCCGCGCACGCCGACGCGCTCATCGCGCGCCGCCAAATGCAAGTACACAAGCGCTCTGAGTTTCGACCAGTCAAGCCACACGCGATTCGGAAACCCCACCAGCCTGTTCACTTCTCCTGCCAACTCGTCCCGGCAATCGACAGCATCGCCCCGGCCGCCAGCAGCAGCGGGAACACCAGCGTCCAAGGCAGCGTGCCCAGTTGCCCCCGCCCCATCAGTTCGGCCAGCCGATCGTCAAAGCAGTACCACAGCAGCGTGGCCGCCGCCGACGCGCAGATCACCTGCCCGGCCGATGACCCGACGTGCATCACCGCCCCGCGCCCTTCCTTGTGGTCCATCGCAACCTCCTTGATTCAGTTCATTCCGCTGCGACCTCGCCGCGTTTCGGCCCCCATTTCGGGCACTCAAAGTCCGATTACCCAATCCACCCCGCTCCACGCTCTGAACCTCCGGGTGTCCTTTTTCACTTCCGGTTTGATCCTGAGAATCAATCTCAATAAACTCTGCTCAAGCACCGATCGAATTACGGAGATGCCCGTGCGATTCTCGCTCCCCATGCTCAGGCGCAAGGAACCCCTGCCCGATTCGGGCCAGTTGGGGCTGCGCGTCAGCGACTTGGCCGAAGGCGAAACCGCTAGGGTCATCCGGACCCTTGGGGGTGAGTCTGAACTGGCCTACCTCAAGGCCCTGGGCATCGAGCCGGGCGCTGAAGTCCGCGTCTGCCGGGCGGGAAGCCCCTGCGTCCTCGGACTCGGACTGGCCTGCGGCGGCTCGTGCCGTATCGGCATCGGGCGTGACATGGCACGGCGCATCCTCGTCGAGTGCACCTGCGAACGGGCGGGCATCGATGACCCGGTCCTCTGAACACCCCGCATCACCATACGCCTTTCCCGCCGCCCCGCGCCCGTTCCGTCTCGCGCTCTTCGGCCCGCCCAACGTCGGAAAGACCACCCTCTTCAACCGCCTGTGCGGTGCCCACCACACCACCTCCAACTTTCCCGGAACCACCCAGGAAGCCCGCGTCGGCACCACGCGCCTCGACCACACCGTCGAACTGATCGACCTGCCGGGGCTGTATGCACTCCACGACGGCTCTGAAGAAGCCGCCGCCTGTCGCCGCGCGCTCTCACCGGCCGGCGACGACTGGACCCCCCCGGACGCGGTTTGCCTGGTCATCGACGTCGCCAGCCTCTCGCGCGGACTTCGCCTCCTGCGCGAACTTCTCACACTCGGCACGCCCACGGTGGTCCTGCTCGGCACCGCGGGCCGCCGCGAGCAGATCGCAGGCCAGCCATCACACGTCGGGCACGCGCTCGGCGTCGAGGTGATCTACTGGAACCAGGGCGACGCCGACGCCGGGCAAGCCATCTTTGAAGCCGCCCGCCGCGCCGCCGACATCCACCCCGCGCCGCGCGCCCTCGACGACGACTGGATCGTGCGCACCAGCGCCGCGCTGGGCACGATGCTCTCGCCTCGCCGCGCCAGCGCCCGCGCCGATCGCGCCGACGGGCTTCTGCTTCACCCCATCCTCGGCATGATCGTCTTTGTGCTCGTCATGTGGCTGCTCTTCTGGAGCGTCTTCAGCCTCGCCGCCTATCCCATGAACTGGATCGAGCAGATGTTCGCTCTTCTCTCCGATGCGACCCGCTCGCTCCTGCCTGCCGGCGCCCTCTCCGACCTGCTGGCCGACGGCATCATCGCCGGCGTTGGCGCCACCGTCGTCTTTCTGCCCCAAATCGCCATGCTCTTTCTGCTCATCTCCATCCTGGAAGAAAGCGGGTATCTCGCTCGCGGCGCGCTGCTGGCCGACCGCCTGCTGCGCCCCTTCGGGCTGCCGGGCAGCGCCTTCGTCCCGCTGCTCTCGGCCCACGCCTGCGCCATCCCCGCCATCGTCGCCTGCCGCACCATCCGCGACGTACGCGAGCGCGTGGCCGCCATCCTGGTGGCACCCTTCATGAGTTGCAGCGCCCGCCTGCCCGTCTACGCGCTGCTCGTTTCCTTCCTCTTCGTTGATCAGCCAGCACGACAGGCCACCGCCTTCATCAGCGCCTACATCATCGGCGCTGCCGCCGGACTGTTCAGCGCCCTCCTGTTTCGCAAGACCCTGCTCAAGGGCCCCTCCAGCGTGCTGGCCATCGAACTGCCTTCCTGGCGCGTCCCCAGCGTGCGCACTGCTGTTCGAGCCGCCACCGTCCGTTCGCTGGCTTTCCTCCGCAAAGCCGGCACGACCATCCTCGTCATGATGATCGCGCTGTGGTGGCTGAGTTCGTATCCTCACGTGCCTCCCGCCGCCGAAGCCGAAGCCCTGCGCGCCGAAGCCGCCACCCAGGCCTCCGAAGACGCCAAAGCCATTCTGGCCCGGGCCGATCAGATCGACGCCCGCGCCGCCGCACGCGGCAGTTTCATGGGCCGCATCGGGCGCACCGTGCAACCACTCTTCGCCCCGCTCGGCTACGACTGGCAACTGACCATCGGCGTGATGAGCAGTTTCGCCGCGCGCGAAGTCTTCGTCTCCACCATGTCCGTCGTCCTCACCGGCAGCGAGGACGGCGTCATCGACCGCATGCAAGCCGCCAGGCGCGACGACGGCTCGCTCGTCTTCAACCGCCCCACCCTCGTCTCCCTGCTCGTCTTCTATATCCTTGCCATGCAATGCCTGCCCACGCTCGCCGTCACCGCCCGCGAGGCCGGCGGGCTCAAGTGGGCCCTCCTGCAACTCGGCTGGATGTCCACCCTCGCCTATCTGGCCGCCATGGGTGCCTACCAAATCCTCGTGGCGATTGGAGCCTGAACCATGCCCACGCACGACTGGCAGTTCTGGGCCGTCACCGGCATCGCCGCCCTGGCGATCGGCTTCGGCCTCTGGCGCATCCTCCTCGCCCTGCGCCGCTCCCTCAGCCGCAAGAAGGAAACCAGCGTCACCCTCACCGTCGAACGCGACAAGCCGCGCGAATAGGCCTCCCTGGTTTTCCGAACAAGCAGGAGGATCGGTGGCACCGATGCCTCATCGGAGCCCCGGGCGCAAGCCCGGGGGCCCTCCGCTGCGGTGGCACGGGCGTCCCGTGCGTGCACGCTGGATCTGCAACCTCCCTGCACCACCTGCTACGCTGAATCGCCATGCTCGTCGCCATCCTCCTCTTCTCTCTCCCATTCCTCGCTGGCC
Source organism: Phycisphaerales bacterium (assembly GCA_023382935.1). Taxonomy (GTDB): domain Bacteria; phylum Planctomycetota; class Phycisphaerae; order Phycisphaerales; family UBA1924; genus J022. The sequence goes on along the minus strand of JAHDXL010000010.1, from coordinate 1,734 downwards.
TGTTCCTGTGGCGCCTCGGCCGCCGCGGTCGGCTCATGAACGATCACACCGTCTGCGCCGCCTGCCGGTTTGATCTCGTCGGCGTCTACCCCGCCTCACAAACCTGCCCCGAGTGCGGCAACTCCCTTGACCAGCCCGACTCGGTCACACGTGGTGTCCGCCAGCCCCGCCCGCGCCTCGCCTGGGCCGGCATCACGCTGGCGGCGCTCTCGCTCCTCCTCGGGGTCGGCTGGGGCGCCGGCGCGGCCGTCGGCTCGGGCCTCAACCGCTACCTGCCCACCACCATGCTCATCGCCAAGGCCAGGCGCGCCCAGGGCCCCAACGCAGCGCCCGCGCTCACTGAACTCGAACGTCGCTTCACCGCCGGCCTGCTGCGCCCCGCGCAGATTGACGAGATTGTCGTCACCACGCTCGACGTGCAATCCAGGCGCGACAACTATCGCTGGCACACCGCATGGGGCGACCTCTTCGACTCCATCGCCGCCGCGGGCCACGTCTCCGGCGACGACTACGCAACTTACATCCGCCAGGCCATCAAACTCACACTCGAGCCTCGCTCTCGCATTCACTTTGGCCAGGCGGTGCCACTACGACTTTCCACCGAACTCGATCGCGCCGGCGCGCACTCGCTCTGGTATCTTCGAAACGAACTCGGCGACGTCACGCTCGACGGACGCCCCACCCAGCGCTTCGGGTACGGCTACAGCAGCACCTCGCTTCAGCATGGAACGAGCAGCAGCAGCACGTCCACCTATCCGCTCAGCGCCGATGTCGGTACGCACACACTCCGCGCCGCCTGGAAAGTGGCCGTCACGCTCTCCAGGGACGACAACGCCGAGCGCCTTGCCGAGTGGGAAGTCTCGATCGAAACTCCACTCGAAATCGTCGATCCGTCGCAGCCCATCATTACCCTGGCACGCGACGAACGCATGGCCTCGGAGTTCCGAGACAATGCCCGAGTGCAATTCGCCAAAGCCTGGAGGCGCGACTCGGGCAAGACCCACGTTGAACTACACCTCTACTCCGACCGCCGCCCCATTCCCGTGGCCATGGAGGCCTTCCTCGTCTGCGGGCAGCACTCATGGCGCGTCGGCACGGTCACTCTTCCAAAGAGCAACGGCATGTGGAGTTCCCTCCTGAACGGCGACCTTGATGGTCTCGAAGCCGCGCTGGCTGAAGCCGGGGTGAATGGCCATCAGAACGCCGGCGCCGACGCCTCCGCACTGTTCCTCGAACTGCGCCCCAACCTTGACGCCGCCGAACATGCGGTCGGCTTCGACGAAATCCTCGGCCCGACCGTTTCTCTCCCCGTGCAGATCACTTGGCAAGAGTGAACGGGCCGCCTCGTGACCGCCAGCCCTGACCAGGCCTGCAAACCCGCGTGCGTCCCCTAGGCCCCGCCGGAATGGCATGCGTCCGCGGCAGGCTCGGCGACCGGAGAAGTCCAACAAAAACAACGCACGCCCGGGACGGGCCCGAGCGTGCTGCTTGAAACAAGGAGTGTTTCTCCGCAGCCAGTGAACAGTTGGGTCCGGCCTTCGATGTCGATTGCTCGACCTCTATCCGCCATCGCTGTCTGTCATGAGATAGACAGCGGCGTGTGGCGGGCGAGAGTGTGCTCACGAACCCGGTGCGGATCTCTCCGCGGCCCTTCCGAAACATGGTCGGGCGCGTCCGGGTCTAAGGAAATCCCTTAGAAAGGAGGTGATCCAGCCGCAGGTTCTCCTACGGCTA
>JAHDXL010000009.1 GCA_023382935.1 Phycisphaerales bacterium | reverse complement strand
CGCCTAGCCGTCAACTCGGACGTTTTCGCATTGGCACGCTTCCAGACTATATATTATAGGACGTTATGAGGTGTCTTTCGTCTCCCTTAGCACGAGACTTGCCCTTGCCGTTGCCCACTCCGCACGCGACGATCCCTTTCCCATGACCAAGACAACCCAAACGTCGCCCCCCGAGGCTCATCATGAATCGCTGATCCTTCGCGGGCAGCCGCTTACCATCGACGAGGTGGTTGCCGTGGCGCGGCACGGAAGGCGCGTCGAACTCGCTCCACAGACCGCGGCTCGCCTTGCACACTCCCGGCGCGCCCTGCTCGAACTCGTCTCCGGCGGGCAGGCTTACTACGGCGTGAACACCGGCTTTGGCTCGCTCAGCCGCACGCACGTCGACGATCAGGTGCTCGGCGAATTGCAGCGCAACCTGGTCCGCTCGCACGCCTCTGGAATCGGCAGCGCCCTGCCGGACGAAGTCGTGCGAGCGATGATGCTGACGCTGGCGGGCTCATTGGCGCGAGGAATCTCGGGGGTGAGGCCGCAACTCGTTGAACTCATCTTGGCCTTTCTCAATGCCGGCATCGTGCCCGTCGTGCCCGAGATCGGCTCTGTCGGGGCGTCGGGTGACCTGGCCCCTCTTTCGCATGTGGCCTTGGCATTGATCGGCGAGGGTCCGGTGCGAGTGAATGGCGCCGAGCGGCGCTCCAGCGAAGTAATGGCCCAGCAGGGCCTGCGGCCCATCGAACTCCAGGCCAAGGAGGGTCTGGCCCTGATCAACGGGACGCACCTAATGTGCGGCCGCGCGGCGCTGGTGTATGACGACTTCGAGCGCGTGTTCAGCGCCGCGTTGCTCGCCGATGCCATGTCGATGGATGCCTGCCGTGTCTCGCATCGCTTCCTTGATCCACGTGTCTTCGAGGTGCGGGGGCACGAGGGCGGCCGGGTGGTTGCGGCCCGGCTGCGTGAACTGCTGGCCGGCAGCGAGATCGTCCACTCGCACGCCGAGAATGATCCGCGCGTGCAAGACCCCTACTCGTTCCGGTGTTCACCCGGGGTTCTCGGCAGCGTATGGGACTTGGCGCAACAGGTGCGCGGCGCCATCGAGACCGAGTTGGGAGCGGTGAGCGACAACCCGCTGGTCTTCGTGGAGAACGGGGTCGCGGACATCGTTTCGGCTGGCAACTTCCACGGGATGCCGATCGCACTGCCGATGGACACGCTGGCGCTGTGTGCCTGCCATGTTTCGGGTATCTCCGAGCGTCGCCTGTTTCACATGCTCTCGGTGTTCGATCCGGAGAGCGGCCTCAGACCCTTCCTCAGCCCCAGACCCGGGTTGCACTCGGGGTACATGGTCGTGCAATACGCGGCCGCAGCGGCATGCAACGAACTGATCGGGCTGTGTACGCCTGCTTCGGTTTCCAATCTGCCGACCTGCGCGGAAATGGAGGACTACAACTCGTTTGGTCCGCGTTGTGTCGCCAAGGCGTCGCGCGGGGTGGAGTTGATGCGTTCGGTGGTAGCGGCGGAGATTCTCTGTGCGGCGCAGGGTCTGGAGGCCCATTTGCCGCTGAAGTCGGGTGCACGTGTGGAAGCGGCGCGCCGATTGATCCGACAGCATGTCGAAGCACTCGATCACGACCGCCCCCCCGCTCCTGACCTGCGTGAAGTTGAGAATCTGATTGCTCGCGGGGCATTCGCATAGCGAGAGTCGCCCGTACCGGCCACCCCTTCCGCAAGGTTGCGAGTTCGCCATCCGAAGTTCGGCACCGCCGATTCAGGCGAATCTGCTGGAGTCGCTTGTACGGCGTGCCGATGCGCCGTACAACAATGCAGGTGGCGGTGCGCCCGCCGCGTCCGGGTCCGGACGCGCGGACGGCCAGAGGAGATGGCACATGTCAGCGACCGCAGTCGAGGCCCCGCCTGTCGCGCCGCGAGGACCGCGCCCGGTGCGCGCTCCGCGCGGTTCTCACCGCACGTGCAGTTCGTGGCAGATCGAGGCTGCGATGCGCATGCTGATGAACAACCTCGATCCACAAGTGGCCGAGAATCCCGACGAACTGGTGGTCTACGGCGGTCGCGGGCAGGCGGCTCGCTCTTGGGAGGCCTTCGACGCGATCATCGCCACGCTGAAGCGCATGGCACCCAACGAGACGCTGCTCGTGCAATCGGGCAAGCCCGTCGGCGTGGTGCGCACACACGAGGACGCCCCACGCGTGCTCATCGCCAACAGCAACCTGGTCCCCCACTGGGCCAATCAGGACCATTTCGATGACCTGTGCGCCCGCGGGCTGATGATGTTCGGGCAGATGACGGCCGGCTCGTGGATCTACATCGGTACGCAGGGCATTCTGCAGGGCACGTATGAAACGTTCGCAGAATGTGCTCGCGAGCACTTCGGCGGCTCCCTGGCGGGGCGGCTGGTCGTCACAGCGGGGTGCGGCGGCATGGGCGGCGCGCAGCCCCTGTCGGTCACTCTCAACGGCGGGGTGTGTCTCATCGCCGACGTGGACCACGAGCGCCTGGTGCGCCGGCAGCGTGACGACTATCTCGACGAGGTGATTCACGACATAGACGAAGCCATTGACCGTGCGCTCGACATGGCGCGTCTCGCCCAGCCCCGCAGCATCGGGCTGCACTGCAACGCGGTCGAACTGCTGGAGCGACTCATCGAGTGCAACGTCACCCCAGACGTACTGACCGACCAGACCAGCGCGCATGATCCGCTCAACGGATACGTGCCGGTGGAACTGAGTTGCTCCGAGGCTGTCCATGTGCGCCGCTTCGAACCGCAGCGCTACGTGGCGTTGAGCACCGCGTCGATGGAGCGGCACGTGCGTGCGATGGTCGAGTTGCAGTCGCGCGGGGCCGTCACGTTTGATTACGGCAACAACATCCGCCAGCGGGCCTTCGACCACGGTTTCGAGCGCGCCTTCGATTTCCGCGGCTTCGTACCTGCGTACATCCGCCCGCAGTTCTGCGTGGGTCGCGGGCCTTTCCGCTGGGTGGCGCTATCGGGAGATCCGGTCGACATCTACAAGACCGATCGGGCGATCCTCCAGGCCTTCCCGCGCGAACGCGGCGGCTACAACGAACGCCTCCACAAGTGGATCCTCAGTTGCCACCGCAATCCCGACGCCCTGCTTGCTGGCGACTTCGAGCACTGCCACCCGCGCTTCGCCTTCCAGGGCCTGCCTGCTCGCATCTGCTGGTTCGGGCTGGGCGAACGCGACAAGGCGGGGCTGCTCTTCAATCGAATGGTCGCCGACGGCACGCTGTCGGCCCCCATCGTCATCGGGCGCGACCACCTCGACTGCGGCTCGGTCGCCAGCCCCAATCGCGAGACGGAGTCGATGCGCGATGGAACCGACGCCGTCAGCGACTGGCCGCTGCTCAACGCCATGGTCAACGTCGCGTCGGGCGCCAGTTGGGTGAGTTTCCACCACGGCGGAGGCGTGGGTATCGGCTTCAGCCAGCACGCCGGGCAGGTCATCGTTGCCGACGGAACGACGGCTGCGAGCGAGCGATTGGAGCGAGTACTGAACAACGATCCGATGATGGGGATCTTCCGTCACGCCGACGCCGGCTACGAAGTTGCCCGCCGCTGCGCACGCGAACACGACGTGGACGTGCCGATGGGCACTTGAGCAACGGGCCGGGCAGGGAGTTGGCGACCGGCAACGTCCTATGACGGACATCGCTGGCATAACGGGTGCGATCGTCAATGGCCCCGCCGGGATTCGAACCCGGGACCGAGCGATTATGAGTCGCCTGCTCTGACCGCTGAGCTACAGGGCCGCCGGGATGATGGTAGCGGCTGTTGCGCCCATGGCAGCGAACTGTCTTGGTCTTGCCACGGCTGAAGCCTTCACCAGAGGCGCCTCGGCCCTCCACGGCTGTTCGACGACACTGGAACCGCGGAGCGCCATCGCGAACCATTGTCCATGGCAGGGAGGCCACTATCACACGAGCCTGAGGATCCGACTAGCAAGCCGCCCACCCATACGCCGGGCGGCGCGAAACCAGGCCCGCTAATGACGGCTTTCGACCTTCACCTCTTCAACGAGGGCACCCACAGCCGTCTGTACGAACGCCTGGGAGCACACATCATCCGGCGAGGAGAGCGTCGCGGCGTCCACTTTGCCGTCTGGGCCCCCAACGCCGAGCGTGTCTCCGTCGTAGGCCCGTTCAATGGCTGGGTGCCCGGCGTTCATCCCATGCAGCCGCTCGCGTCCTCGGGCCTGTGGACGCTATTCATCCCCGACCTTGGCGAGGGCACGCTCTACAAGTACCACGTCGAGTCACGCTACCACATGTACCGCGCCGACAAGGCCGATCCGTTCGGTTTTGCCCACGAGATGCCGCCCGGCACCGCCTCCGTGGTGGCCAGCCTTGACTACCACTGGAACGACGCCGCTTGGATGGCCCATCGCGCCCAGGCGGCTCTCCACATCTCGCCGGTCTCGATTTACGAAGTTCACCTTGGCTCGTGGCGGCACGCCGCGCAGGGGCAATCGCTGTCCTACCGCCAACTCGCTGAAACACTGCCGCTCTACGTGCGCGACCTCGGCTTCACCCACGTCGAGTTCCTTCCCGTCATGGAGCACCCGCTGTACCGCTCGTGGGGCTACCAGACCACTGGCTACTTCGCTCCCACCGGACGTTTCGGCTCGCCGCAGGACTTCATGTACCTGGTCGACCGTCTGCACCAGGCCGGCATCGGCGTCATCCTCGATTGGGTGCCCAGTCACTTCCCGTCGGACGAGCACGGACTGGGCTACTTCGACGGCACCCATCTCTACGAGCACGCAGACCCCCGACAGGGCTTTCATCCCGACTGGAAGTCGCTCATCTTCAACTACGGCCGCAACGAGGTGCGTTCGTTCCTGCTCTCGTCGGCACTTTTCTGGCTGCACAAGTACCACGCCGACGCGCTGCGGGTCGATGCGGTCGCTTCGATGCTCTATCTCGACTACTCTCGTCAGCCCGGCGAGTGGATCCCCAACCCGCAGGGCGGGCGCGAGAACCTCGAGGCGATTGCCTTTCTCCGGCAGTTCAACACCGAGGTGTATCGCTCGTTTCCCGGCGTGCAGACCTTCGCCGAAGAATCGACGGCCTGGCCCGGCGTGTCGCGCCCGGTGCACACGGACGGTCTGGGCTTCGGCTTCAAGTGGGACATGGGCTGGATGCACGACACCCTGCGCTACCTGTCGCTCGACCCGATCCATCGCAAGGCACACCACCACGACTTGACGTTCCGCGGCCTGTACATGTTCGCGGAGAACTACACGCTCCCGCTCAGCCACGACGAAGTCGTCCACGGCAAGAACTCGCTCCTGGGCAAGATGCCGGGTGACGACTGGCAGAAGCGCGCCAACCTGCGCCTGCTGCTGGCCAACCAGTGGACCCAGCCGGGCAAGAAACTGCTCTTCATGGGCGGCGAGTTCGGACAGCGCCGCGAGTGGGACCACGACTCCGCGCTCGACTGGGAACTCCTCGATCGACCCGAGCACGCGGGGCTTCAGCGCCTTGTCCGGCAACTCAACCGTCTGTACCGCGAGGAACCGGCCCTGCACGAACTCGACCATGATCCCGAAGGCTTCGTCTACCTCCTGCCCGACGAGGCCGATCTCTCCGTTGCGGCCTTCATGCGCCGAGGCGCAGACGTCGGCTCCGAGGTGGTCTGCATCTTCAACTACACGCCCGTGCCGCGTCTGCAGTTTTCCGTCGGCGTGCCATGGCACGGCGTGTGGCGGGAGATTCTCAACACCGACGCGCTCGAGTTCGGCGGCTCGGGCGCCGGCAACCTGGGCTTCGTCCGCACGCAGCCGATCGAACTGCACGACCAGCCGCACTCGGCCAGCCTCGTGCTGCCGCCACTGGCGGCCGTCCTGCTGCGTCACGATCCCGTCGCCACGGCCGCGGAGATCGAATGACTCTTCGTGCCATCGGCCTCTTCGCCGTGTCTGCCCCCTAAAGTTACGTTCCCTCAGGAGGCTTTCATGTTCCACCTTGACACCATCACCCGCGTCACCAGCGCCCGCACCCGTTCAATCTGTGCCGAGAATCCGCAGGGACTCAAGGGCGGAGGCGCCCAGGCCGAGGTCGGCGCCGACCCCCACTGCACGCCGGCGGCCAGCGAACTGGGCAGGGGATGGAAAGTGCGCCCCTGCCTGAAGAACTTCGAGCCCGGACAGACGCTCACACTGGCCGACATCGCCGGCCCCGGCGTCGTGCAGCACATCTGGTGCACCGTCCTCCAGGGCGTGCACCGGCACATCGCTCTGGAAGTCTTCTACGACGACCAGCCCAACCCCTCCATCCGATGCCCGCTGGGTGACTTCTTCGCCAACGGCGTCAACGGCAAGGCCCTGGTCAACTCGCTTCCCATCGCCGTCAACCCCATGGGCGGGCAGAACTCCTACTGGCCCATGCCCTTCCGCAAGCGCATCCGCATCACCGTGCGAAACGACGGGCCGACGACCATCCCCGACTTCTTCTACCAGATCACCTACGCCGAGCAGGACGTGCCCGATGACGCCGGCTACCTGCACGTCGCCTGGAACCGCAGCATGACCACGCGCGACAACCCCGAGCACGTCATACTCGACAGGGCGACGGGCAGGGGCCACTACGTCGGCACCTATCTCGTCTGGAATCAACTCAGTTCCTGCTGGTGGGGCGAGGGCGAGGTCAAGTTCTTCATCGACGGCGATGCGCCCGACTCTCCCACCATCTGCGGCACTGGCACCGAAGACTACTTCGGCGGCGCGTGGGGATTCGTGATGGACCACGACGACCCGATGCTCCCTCCGCGCACCTACTCGACGCCGTTCCTGGGCTACTGCCAGTTTGAAGAGGGGCACAAGAAGAAATGGGGCCCCCGCGTGCCTGCCCACGGGCTGTATCGCTGGCACATCGCCGACCCCGTGCGCTTCGACCGCGACTTGCGCGTCACCATCCAGGCCCTCGGCTGGTACGAGACGATGAAGTACCAGCCGCTCACCGACGACATCGCCTCGACGGCCTTCTGGTACCAGACGCTCCCGGGCGCCAAACTGCCCGAACTTCCGCCCCTGAACGATCGCCTTCCGCGCTGAGGCCGCACCGCGAAGATATGAATACGCCACCGGGGGCACCGGGGGGCGCGGGAAGGAACAGACACCCTCACACCGACCGCGAATCACTCATCCGCGGTCTGCTTCATCTGGCATCTCCTTCCTTCGATGCGCATCCTGGTGTTCCTTGTGGTTCCGCAGCCGGATCCTGTCCGGTTGTCGCCCGCAGCGTCCAGATAACGCCGAAGGCGATAGTTGCGCCACGCGCCAGGTTGGGCCACACGGTGCCAACCGCGCCGTAATCGGCCGCCATGACCAGCCACGCCAGGTTCATCATCGCGTGCAGACTCATCGGTACCCAGATATTGGCCCGCAGCGCCCCACCCCAATGCTCGCCCCATCGCCGCGCCAGCCACGCAAACCATACCCCGCCCGCACCCGTCGGCAGCGCGTTCGTCCACCCGCTCGACCAGCCGTCCACCGTCCAAGTCACGTGCCCGGCGCCGAACACGAGTCCGGCTGACACGGCTGTCGTCCAGAAACCGGTCCCCGCGACGCGCCACACGGCGATCACCAGTACGCCGCGGTACACAACCTCCTCGACCATCGGAGCGACCACCAACCCGTGCACGCTCGACCACCCCCACTCCGATTCGCTCGCGAAACCCCGGCCGAAGAGCAGGGCCAGAACCAGCATTGGCAACCCGATCAACACTCCTGTGCCCAGTCCGCGCCACGCCCACGCTCGCCCGCCAGCCATGCCCAGATCCGAGAGGAAAGACCCCGTTGTTCTGCGCGTGCCCATCGCGAGCACCACCGCCCAGGCGCCGGCCCCTGCCATGAGCATCATCACGATCGAGTCGAGGTTTCGAACCCCGTCGGGCACACCCTGCTCACTCATCCACCGATGGAAGGCCGCGTACCACTCCACCCGGGCGCGAGCGCGCACCAGCCACATCGCCGCCACCACCAGCGTGCATGCGACCAGCGAGAACAGAAGTGGACGGGCGGAGCAGCGCTCGGACATCCTGTGGAGTGTACCTGTCGGCTTTCCGCCACGCAGTCGCTCGCTGCCCCCGTACACTCCCAACCATGACCACCTTCAATCCCAACGCCGCCGCCGCACCCGACGCGGGCATCTTCGGGCTTCCCTGCACGCGCGAGGATTCCCGCGTGATCCTGCTGGGCGTGCCCTTCGACGCGACCACCTCGTATCGCCCCGGCACGGCCCACGGGCCCGAGGCCATCCGCGCCGCCTCGATGCAGGTCGATCTCTACGACCATCGCTTCGGGCGCATCTACGAGCGCGGCATCTGGATGGCCGAGCACCCCGCGCCCATCGCCGCCCTGTCTGACCAGACCCGCCTGCTCACGCAGGCCATCATCGACCGCGGCGGCTCGTCGGCCAACGACGCCGATACGCTCGCACGAATCGCCAACGCCTGTGAACACGTCAACGCCTTTGTGCGAGCACACACCGAGCAGGTGCTTTCCGAACGGAAAGTGCCCGGCGTGATCGGCGGCGAACACGCCCTCTCGCTGGGCGCCATCGAGGCCTGCGCCGCACGTTACGGGGAACTCGGCATTCTCCAGTTCGACGCCCACATGGACCTGCGCCAGGCCTTCGAGGGATTCACCTATTCGCATGCCTCGATCATGCACAACGTGCTCGCCCGCGTGCCGGAGGTGACCCGCATCGTGCAGGTGGGCATTCGAGACTACTGCGAAGAGGAGCGTGTCGCCGCTGACGAGGCCGGCGCCCGCGTACACGCGATCTACTGGGAGGACATTGCCGACGGTCTGGCCCAGGGCGAAATGCTGCGCTCGATCTGGCAGCGCGCCATCGACGCCCTTCCGCGGCACGTCTACGTCACCTTCGACATCGACGGTCTCGACCCGGCTCTGTGCCCCCACACCGGCACCCCGGTTCCCGGCGGGCTGTCATTTGCCCAGGCCAGCCTGCTGCTGGCGATGCTCAAGGACTCGGGCCGCACCGTCGTGGGCTTTGACCTGGTCGAGGTCGCCCCCGGTTCGCCCGAAGAGCCCGAGTGGGACGCCAACGTCGGCGCGCGCATCCTCTACCGCCTCTGCGGCCTGGCCTGACGGGTGGCACGGGCGTCCGGCCTGTGTTCTCACGCCCCGCCAAAGGCCTTGCGATAGTCCTCGACAAACTTCTTCAGCCCCACGTCGGTCAGCGGGTGCTGCATGAACTGCTTGATGACGCCGAACGGCACCGTGGCCACGTCGGCCCCGGCCAGCGCGCAATCCAGCATGTGCTTGGGATGACGGATGGACGCGGCCAGCAGTTTGGTTTCAAACCCGTAGTTGTCGTAGATCTGCCGGATCTGGTGGATCAGGTCCATTCCGTCCTGCCCCACGTCATCGACGCGCCCAATGAACGGGCTGACGAGGAACGCGCCTGCCTTGGCCACCATCCACGCCTGAATCGCTTGAAAGCACAGCGTCATGTTCGTGCGCACGCCCTCGTCTGAAAGCGCCTTGCACACCTTGAGCCCATCGACCGTACACGGCAACTTCACCACGATGTTCGGCGCAATCTTCGCCCGCTCGCGCCCCTCGCGCAGCATGCCCTCGGCGTCGAGCGCGATCACCTCGGCCGACACCGGGCCCTGCACCACCTCGCAGATTTCCGCCAGGCGCTTGCCATAATCGACCCCTTCCTTCGCGATCAGCGAGGGGTTGGTCGTGACGCCATCCAGCACGCCCAGTTCGTGGGCCTGCCTGATCTCATCCAGATTCGCCGTGTCGATGTACAGGTCCAAGTTCGGCCTCCACAAGTTGGCCCGCGCAGGGCGTGCGCAACGGTAGCCCCTCAGCCGGCGGCCAGACCGATCGCCGACGCCATCGCATGGGTGGAAGTGTGTGAAATCGAAAGCAGCCACGAGGTGATGCCACGCGCGCAAGAGATATCCGCCGCCCGCCCGTGCAGCACCACGCCCGGAGCCCCATCCTTGCTCCGCGTCACTTCCACATCGGTCCACACGATCCCGCCCCGCAGCCCCAGCCCGAGCGCCTTGAGCACCGCCTCCTTGGCCGCAAACCTCGCCGCCAGGTGCTCCTCGACCCGGCGACGCTCGAGGCAGTACGCCTGCTCGCCAGGCGTGAAGCAGCGATCGAGAAACTGTTGTCCGTGCGAGGCCCACATCTCGGCGATTCGCGCCACCTCCACGATGTCCACTCCGTGCGCGATCGCCTGCATGGGCGTACCCCGTCAGTCGGACTTCTTCGAGCCGGGCGTTCCGTCAGACCTGCCCGGTCCGTTGGATGTGCCGGCGCTCTTCTCTCTCTTCGGCTTCGTCTCAGCCTTCGTCTCGGACCTGGACTCGGTCTTCGTCGTTGTGCTCTCACCCGACTCCGACTTGGCGGCCTTCTTGTAACTCTCCGAGCGGTAATCGGTCTGGTAGAAACCCGACCCCTTGAAAAGAACCGCCGCCCCGGTGCCGATCAGCCTCTCCAGGGTGTTCCTTCCGCAGTTCGGGCACTTGCGCCTGGCCGGCTCGCTCATGCTCTGGAACAACTCGAACTCGTGCTCGCAGTTACCGCAGCGGTAGTCATACGTCGGCATGGTTTACCCCTCCGCACACGGCGCCGCCACCGCGACCTTGGCCGGGCGGATCACACGTTCACCCAGTCGATACCCCACACCCAGCACCGTCACGACGTGCCCGGGCTCTATCTCGGTTGACGGCTGCTGCATCATCGCCTGTTGCTCGCCGGGGTTGAAACTCTCGCCCGGCTTGGGCTCGATCAGTGACACACCATAACCCTCCAAAACCCGCATCAGTTCGGCCCGGATCAACCGCACGCCGCAAGCAATCTGCTCGGCCGTCGCCCTGGTCAGATCCTGCCCCAGCGCCAGGTCGAAATGATCCATCACCGGCAGCACGCTCTGCACGACCCCGGCCGTGGCGCCCTGCCGCGCCTCGCGCTCGTTGATCGCCGCCCGACGCTGGTAGTTCTGAAAGTCCGCCGCCAGCGTCTTGAACCGGTTCATCAGGTCATCGCGCTCGGCCAGGGCGGCCTTGAGCGCTTCGACGATATCCTCGGCGCCCGAAGGCACTTCCAGTTCGCCCGCGCGCGCCATTTCCTGGATCTGCTCGATCGACGCCGCTTCCAGCGGCTCTGTCTGTTCCTGCGGCGGCTGCTCGCCTTCGTGTCGCCGTGGTTCCTTGCTCACATCCGCACCTCGCGTCATGTCCGGCCGTCAACCGCCGAGTTTGTTGCGGATCTTGTCCCAGAAACTGTGGCTCTCGGGCATCACGGTCTGGTCTTCGGTCTCCGCGAACTCGCGCAGCAGTTTCTCCTGCCGGCTGGTCAACTTCTTGGGTATTTCGATCCGCGCGACGACCACGAGGTCGCCCCGCCTCCCCGAACGCAGGTTCGGCAGCCCGTGCCCTTCCAGCCGGAACATCTTGCCGAACTGCGTTCCGCGGGGGATCACAAACTTCTGCGAACCCTCGAGCGTTGGCACTTCCACTTCGGCCCCGAGCGCCGCCTGCGAGAAACTGATCGGCATCTCCAGCATCAGGTGGTCGTCTTCACGCACGAACAGGTCGTGCGCCCTGACCGCCACCACCACATGCAGGTCGCCCCGCATGCCCTCGCCCTTCGGCGAAACCTCCGTCGCCGGCGGCTCGCCTTCGCCCTGCACACGAACAGCCTGCCCGTGATGAATTCCCGGCGGAATCTTCACCGACAGGGAACGCTTCCTGGGAATCCGTCCCTTCCCGCGGCATTCAGGGCACTTCTCCACCACGACCGTTCCGCGCCCCCGGCAGTGCGGGCAGTTGGTGACCATGCGGAACATGCCGCCCAGCCCCGCCTGCTGCACCTTGCCGTGCCCGCCGCAGGTTTCGCAGGTCCGCGGCCTGGTGCCCGGCTTAGCGCCGTCGCCGCCGCAGGTGCCGCAGATGTCCATGCGCGTGAACTCGACGTCGCGCTCGCAGCCCTTGAGCACATCCTCGAGCGTGATCGTCACCTCGGTCTCAAGGTCATAGCCGCGGGCGACGCGCTGCCCGCGCACGCCCCCACCACCGCCGCCAAACCCGCCTCCGAAGATGTCGTTGAACATCGAGAAGATATCCTCGACGTTCATGCGGCTGAAGTCGTGGCTGGCGGCCCCGCGCCCGCGCAGCCCCTCGTGCCCGTACTGGTCGTAGACCTTGCGCTTCTGCTCGTCGCTGAGCACCTCGTAGGCCTCGGCGCACTCCTTGAACTTCGCCTCGGCCGATGCATCGCCCGGATTGCGGTCCGGGTGGTACTTCATCGCCAGCCGCCGATACGCGCGCTTGATCTCGTCCGCATCGACCGTGCGCTCGACGCCGAGAATCTCGTAGTAGTCGCGGGTGGTGGGCATGGTCAGGCACCGGGCATCAGGCAATCGGCACGAGGTGGCCTTCTCCGAACCTCTCACCGAAACACTGCTGCCCAGTGCCTGGTGCCCCTCTTCGATGAATCGCCCCGCGACGGTTTCCCGCCGCGGGACGTCGGTTCCGGGAAAGGGCGCACGCGGCGCCCCGCTCCCTCTCTCCTTTCGACTCAACTCACCGCGCCAGCCACCGGCTCGGTCTCTTCCTTCAGATCCGTCACCATCACGTCGGTGGTGAGCATGAGCCCCGCGACGCTCGCCGCGTTGACCAACGCGCTCTTGGCCACCAGCGCCGGATCAATGATGCCAACCTTGACCAAGTCCGTGTACTGCCCGGTCGCCGCGTCCAGACCGTAGCCCCCCTGTCCGTTCTTGATTTCCTCGACCACGATGTCCCCGTCATAGCCGGCGTTCATCGCGATCTGCTTGGCCGGCCACTCGATGGCGCTGGCGACGATGTCAAAGCCCAACTTTTCATCGCCCTTGGCCTTCTTCTTGGCCGTCTCGATCGCGTCCAACGTGCGCAGCAGCGCCACCCCGCCGCCCGGGACGTACCCCTCCTTGGCGGCCGCGCGGGTCGCATGCAGCGCATCGTCAACCAGATCCTTCAGCGCCTTCTGGGCCTGCTCGGTTGCGCCGCCGACGTTGATGATCGCCACGCCGCCCGTCAGTTTGGCGTGACGCTCCATCAACTTCTCCTTGTCATAGTCGCTCGTCGACTTCTCGTACTGCGCCATGATCTGGGCGGCCCGCTGGTCGATGTCCTTCTTCTTGCCAGCGCCCTCGATGATCGTCGTGTCGTCCTTCGTCACCACGATCTTCTTGGCCCGGCCGAGTTCAGAGAGTTCTACCGACTCGAGCGTGCGCCCGAGATCCTCGGCCAGGTACGTGCCGCCCGTGAGCACCGCGATGTCGCCGAGCATCGCCTTGCGGCGATCGCCGAAGCCCGGCGCCTTGACCGCGCACACCTTCAACATGCCGCGCAGACGGTTGACCACCAGCGCCGCCAGTGCCTCGTTCTCCACGTCCTCGGCGATGATGAGCAGCGGCTTGCCCGTGCCGGCGATCTTGTTCAGCAGCGGCAGAAGGTCGGGGAGGTTGCTGATCTTCTTCTCGTTGATCAGCACGTAAGCGTCTTCCAGCACCGCCTCGCCCGTCTTCGGGTCGGTCATGAAGTACGGCGACAGGTAGCCCTTGTCGAACTGCATTCCCTCGACGTACTCCAGCGTCGTCTCGGAACTCTTGCCATCCTCGATCTCCACCACGCCATCGGCCCCGACCTTGGCAATCGCCTCGGCGATCAGTTCCCCCACTTCGGCGTTGTGATTGGCCGACACCGTCGCGACCTTCTTGTAGTCAGCCTTGCCCCGGCAGGGCACTGCCAACTTGTCAATCGCCTCCGCGACCGCTTCGGCCGCCTTGTTGATCCCACGCTGAATGTGGATCGGGTTGTGCCCCGACGCCACGGCCTTGAGACCCTCGGTGAAGATCGCCTGGGCCAGCACCGTCGCTGCCGTCGTC
The DNA here is from genome assembly GCA_023382935.1 of Phycisphaerales bacterium. Classification (GTDB taxonomy): domain Bacteria; phylum Planctomycetota; class Phycisphaerae; order Phycisphaerales; family UBA1924; genus J022. Next base: position 110,368 of record JAHDXL010000009.1, on the reverse strand, counting down.
CCGTCACCCGCCTTGTCCGCCGTCTTCTTGGCCACCTGGTGCACCATCTTGGCGCCCATCGACTCGAACGGCTCGGGCAACGTGACCTCCTTGGCCACCGTCACCCCGTCCTTCGTCACCGCCGGGCCGCCATACGACTTCTCAATCACCACATGACGCCCGGACGGCCCCATGGTGCACTTGACCGCGTCGGCCAACCGATCAACGCCCTTCTTCATTTCGAGAAGAGCGGAGTCGCTGAACATGATTTGCTTCTTGGACATGTCTGCTCCTTTGGAGTCAAAGGCACTGGGGACGAGGCATGAGGCTCTGGATCCCCGCCTCGAAACGTCGGATGGCCTGGGTGAACGCCCATCCGCTTTCACACACACTTCCGTCGTTCGCCGGGGGTGCCTCCACGACGAGGTGCCCCGTTCCTCTCATGCCTGGCCGCCTTGCGGCTGGCTTCAGCCCTCCACCACCCCGAGCAACTCCGTCTCCCTCAAGATCAGGTGCTTGACGCCCTTGATCTCCACTTCCGAGCCCGCGTACTTCCCGTACACCACGCGGTCGCCCTTCTTCACGCTCAACTGCGCACGCTTGCCGTTGTCGAGCAACTTGCCGGGCCCCGTCGCGATCACTTCGCCCTGGATCGGCCTCTCCTTCGACCCCTCCGGCAGATACAACCCGCTCGCCGTCTTCGCTTCAGGCTCGATGGGCTTGACCAGCACCCGATCTTCCAGTGGTTTCACCGCCATGACTTCATCTCCCATGCCGCTCTGGGCGGCCGACTCCGCCGCCTACTTGCCGGCGACTTGTTCCTTCTCGCGCGACGCCGCACGCCGCGCATTCACATACTCAATACCGACCGGAATCAGCGATACCACAATGATTCCGACAATCACCGCTTCGAAATGCTCCTTCACGAACGGAATGTTTCCGAAGAACCACCCCGCCCCGACGCACAACCCCACCCACAGCACGGCCCCCGTGATGTTGAACCACACGAACCGCCCGTAGTTCATCGCTCCCGCGCCAGCCACGAACGGCACGAACGTCCGCACGATCGGCACGAAGCGACCCAGCACCACCGCCTTCCCGCCGTACTTCTCGAAGAACGCGTGCGCCCTCTCCAGGTGCTTGCGGTTGAGCAGCCGCTCCAGCAGCGTCGCGTTCTCCGAAATCTCCCTGCTGAACACGCGGGGACCTATGAACTTGCCCGCGTGATAGTTCACGGCGTCGCCCAGGATCGCCGCGACGATCAGCGCGAACGTGATCGCCCACACGTTCATCGATCCGCGGGCCGCCAGCGCCCCCACCGTGAACAGCAGCGAGTCGCCCGGCAGGAACGGCGTCACCACCAGCCCCGTCTCGGCGAAGATGATGAGGAACAGCAGCACATACACGCCGACCCCATATTCCTGGATGAATCCATCCAGGAACCCGGGCAGGTCCCGGAACATCGCGAGAAAGGCATCGAGAAGTTCGTGCATGCATGACGCCGATCGAGTTCAAAGCCGCTGCGACCGCGGCCGATCGCAGGTTAGAACCCCATCCCTCCCATGCCACCCATTCCTCCCACGCCGCCGCCGTGGCCGTGCCCGGCGTGCTCGTCCTTCTTCTCCGGCTTCTCGGTGATGATGCAGTCAGCCGCCAGCAGCACCGTCGCCACGCTCGCCGCGTTCTGCAGCGCCGAACGATCGACCTTGGCCGGTGTGATCACGCCCGCTTTCACCAGATCCTCGTAGGTGTCCGTCAGCGCGTTGTAGCCGAAGGTTGCGCTCTCGCTGGCCGCCACCTTCGACACCACAACCGTCCCCTTCGCCCCGGCGTTGTCTGCGATGGTGCGCAGAGGTACCTGCAGCGCCTGGTGCACCACGTTCATCCCGGCCGCGAAGTCATACTTCACGTGCCCGATGTCGTCGACCGAGACCTCGCTGCCTTTCCCGAACACGGCCTTCCACTCGCGCGTCTTGGCGATCGCGTCACGGGCGCGGATGAAACTCACCCCCCCGCCGGGCACGATGCCTTCTTCGACCGCCGCGCGCGTTGCGTGCAGCGCGTCCTCGACGCGAGCCTTCTTTTCCTTCAACTCGGCTTCCGACGCCGCACCGACGTTGATTTGCGCCACGCCCCCGGCCAGTTTGGCCAGCCGCTCCTGCAACTTCTCCCTGTCGTAGTCGCTGGTGGCCGCTTCGATCTCGCGACGGATCTGCTCGATGCGCCCCTGGATCGCCTTGGTTTCGCCCGCCCCCTCGATGATCGTCGTGCTGTCCGCGTCAATCTCGATCTTCTTGGCCATGCCCAGGTCGGCCAACTCAACCTTGTCGAGTTCAACGCCCAGATCCTTCATGAACGCCTTGCCGCCCGTCAACACCGCGATGTCTTCCAGCATCGCCTTGCGCCGGTCCCCATACCCGGGCGCCTTCACCGCCGCCACCTGCAGCGTGCCGCGCAACTTGTTGATCACCAGCGTCGACAGCGCCTCGCCGCTCACGTCCTCGGCAATGATCACCAGCGGCTTCTTGGCCTGCATCACCTTCTCGAGCAGCGGAACCAGTTTGCTCACGCTCTCGATCTTGTCCTCATGCACCAGGATCAGGCACTTCTCGAACTCAACCTTCATCTCGTCCACGTTGGTCACGAAGTTGGCCGACAGGTAGCCCCGGTCAAACTGCATGCCCTCGACCACGGTCACCTCGGTCTGCAGACCCTTCCCTTCTTCGACCGTGATCACCCCGTCCTTGCCGACCTTCTCAAAGGCGTCGGCCATGATCTTCCCGATCTCCACATCGTTATTCGCGCTGATCGTCGCGACGCTCTGGATGTCTGCACGTCCGTTGATCGGCTTGGCCATCGAGTCGATCGCGCCCGTTGCGACTTCCACGGCCTTCTTCATGCCGCGCACCAGCGCGTTCGCATCCACGCCCGCGGCAATGTAGCGCAGCCCCTCGCGGAACAGTGCCTCGGCCAGCACCGTCGCCGTTGTCGTTCCGTCGCCGGCCACGTCCGAGGTCTTGCTCGCCGCTTCCTTGACCAGAAGCGCCCCCATGTTCTCGGCCTTGTCGGTCAGTTCGATTTCCTCGGCCACGGTCACGCCGTCCTTGGTCACCGTCGGACCACCCCACGACTTGTCGATCACTGCGTTCCGCCCGCGGGGCCCCAGCGTCGCCTTGACCGCACGGGCCAACTTCTCCACGCCCGCAAGCAACGCCTGACGTGCCTCGATGTCGAAGGTCAGTTCTTTCGTAGCCATGTATCGTGCTCCCTGTCTCTTTGCATCCGGCCGCTGCGCCGGGTTTCGGGTCGATCTCTGCGGACACACTGGTGACCAAAGGGGCTCGGCAACGCCCGTGCCACGCACCCGCACAACGCAATCCCATGTGAGCAGAGAACTTAGGACGCCAGACCCGTCTCGGCGACGGTGCACTGGCCTGTCAGCCGTGGTGTTTGGCTCGCACCCGCCTGCCACCTTGGCAGGTCGTCGCACATTTCACGCCCCCAACATGCTGGCCCACCTCACCAAGCCACCACCGCCGATCGTGGACAGTCGCTGCCCCACGGCCATCACCGCGCTATCATGCACTCCCATGTCAAGCGCCCCGATGACACTCGCCACAACCGATCCCTCGACCTATCTTCCCGTCTTCCTCATGCTCCTGGCGGCCATTACTTTCGCCGTGGGAACCGTCATCGCCACCAACGTCATCGGTCCCCGCCGCGATGGGCGGACAAAGGCCAGCACCTACGAAAGCGGCATGACGCCCGTCAACACCGCCCGCAAACGCTTCAATGTTCGCTTCTACCTCATCGCCATGGTCTTCCTCGTCTTCGACGTGGAAGTTATCTTCCTCTACCCCTGGGCCTCCACCTTCGCCAACCTTGAACCCGGCTCGGACCAAGCCTTCGTGTGGCTGGCCCGCATCCTCTTCTTCCTTTTCACCACCGTCGTCGCCTACCTCTACGGCTTCCGCAAGGGCGTCTTCCGCTTCGATTGACGGGCCACCCAGAGTCACCCCACCACCCACCTTAGGTGGATAAGAATGGCTCCAATCCTGTGGGTATCGCGACGATCGGCCCTCCGCGTCCGCTAATCTTGCCCCTCCGGCTGTTGAATCTTGCCCAAGCCTCCCGAATCTTCATGCCCGGGCTCAGGCTCAGTTTCGGGCTTTCGAACGCCTACCCAACTCACCGCTTCCAGCCGATGACTGGAACGCCCCACGAGATGGGCGTAGTGGCATGACTGCTTCCAACACCAATCCCGAATGTCTGCCTGTCGAGGCCAAACTCCGACACACGCTCGACGGGCGACTGCTCAAGTCGGTCTTTCAGCCGATCGTCGACATGCGGTCTGGCGAAGTGACCGGCCACGAAGTTCTCACCCGTCCCATCCCCGGTTCGGGCTTCAACAACGCCGAGGAGTTGTTCGACGCTGCCGAGACCGCGAACATGAACTGGGAAATCGAAGCGAGGGCTCGCCAGATGGCCATGCAGGCCGCGGGGAACTGGCGTCCCGGCACCCTGCTCTTCATGAACTCCTCGCCAGAGGTGATCGCTCATCCACGCTTTGCCCAGAGCATCCTCAACGATCTGAGGAGCGTCGGCAAACTCACCCCCACCCGAATTGTCCTGGAGATTACCGAGCGATGCCGAGATCGCGAGTTTGAAACGCTTCCCCACTCGATCGAGACGCTGCGCGAGACGGGCTTCCAGATCGCCATTGACGACGTTGGAGCGGGCACAAGCGGGCTCAACCGCATCATGACCCTTCGTCCGGGCTGGCTCAAACTCGATCGCGACCTCGTCGAAGGCATCGATCAGGACAAGATCCGCCAGCACATGGTCCGGTTCCTAGTCTACTTCGGCCGAATGAGCACCATTCGCGTGATCGGCGAGGGAATTGAACGGCAGGAGGAACTTGACACCCTCATCGAACTCGGCGTCGGCTACGGCCAGGGCTACCTGCTGGGCCGTCCGGGTGAGCCCGTTGAACGCATTGCCCCCGATCTGGCCCGTCACATCCGCTCCCGAGCCAGCAAGTCCACACTTGTGCAGGGACATGTTCCCGAGCGGGAACGCGCCCGCGTGCTGGCTCGCAAGGCCCCGATCACCGAATCCATCACCCGAGTCTGCGAAGTGGCCACCATGCTGCTGCATGACCTGGATCATCCCGGGTGCATTGTTGTCGATGGCGGGCACTTCGCCGGGTGGTGCGATCGCGACTCTGTGCTCCGCGCAGCCTCAGATGGCCGAGCGTCGCTCCCCATTTCCTACCTCGTCGGGTCCAACCGCGCTGCGGTCGAAGCCTCCGCGCCTCTCGTGGACGCGCTTGATCTGGCTGCCTCTCGCACTGAGCACACCGTCGGCTCGCCGCTGGTGGTGCTCGAGGATGGCCGCGCCGTTGGGATCATCCCCGTCTCCCACTTGCTCAAAGCCGCCTCGGAAGTCTGCCGAAGTTCACAGACGCGCGGCGTGTCCATCGTCGGAGTTCCCGGCCGCGTGCGCACCGACTTGTACCTGGGCGAACTGCTGGAGAACGCACCCCAGGATCGCTATTACGACATCGCCTTCGTCGACTTGCGCTCCTTCGCCGAATATAACCACCAATTCGGGTACGAACTCGGCGACCAGTTGATCCATCAACTGGTCGGGCAGATGCGCTCGACGCTGCTCCACCAAATTGATGAAGCCTTCCTAGGGCACGTCGGCGACGACCAGTTCATCATCGTCGCACCAAACGGGATGCTCGACGCAAACCTCGAATCATTCCTCACCCAGTTTGAGGGAACCTGCGGCCTGAAATGCGAGCAGGGCAAATCCGACAAAACGATCCCCCGAATGGGTGCGAGAGTCATGATCCTGCAACGTGCACTTCCATTTTGTCGGGCCACCCAGCAGATCTACCAGGCCCGAGCCCAACTGCGCCTCCTCCTGGACCGCCAGCACGCGGAGCCCCAGATGCCGAGAACGTCACAGGTGGTGCGGTGCGACGCAGCCACCCTGCTGGCACAAACTGAGGCTCGCCGGGCGTCGGCCTGAATCACCGGATACCCTTTGGTGGGTTGGGCCACCTTCTTGCGAAATCCATGGATGCACGGACGGGGGCCAACGGTCCGCGGGCGGCGGGGCTGGCCGTCTTGGCTGGCTGCCTGGGAGTGTTGCTCGTCGCGAGCCTGCTGCGGGCCAGTCCGGACGGACACGGTACCCACACCCAGATGGGGCTTCCTGCATGCTCGTGGGTGCAGTTGTGGAACTTTCCCTGTCCCACATGCGGAATGACGACTGCGTTTGCCCACGCGACCCATGGGAGCCTGGGAACGGCCCTGCTGACCCAGCCCGCGGGGGCACTGATGGCGATTGCACTGGGCGTAGGGTTCTGGGCGGGACTCCATGCCCTGCTGACTGGTACGCGGCTGCTGGAGTTGTCGATTGGACTGATGCGTCCTCTCGTGATTGCCGGAGGCTTGCTGTTGTTCTTGGGCGGCTGGGTGTACAAGATGATCACTTGGAACGGTTGAATCGGAGGATTGGAGCGCACGGCATGAGGCAGGGAGTTCGGCTTGGAGCGAAAGGTCGGGGGCGCGGGCTCTGGTTGGCGACCCTGATTGCCTTGGCCTGCGTCATTCCGGGGTGTGTGGCGGCGGCGCTGGTTGGCGGGATGGCCGAATCGGCCAGACGGCAGGGCTCGCACACGGTCTACGCGGAGTACGAGGGACTGAAGGGCAAGACCTTTGCGGTCGTGGTGGCCACGGACCGGTCGATCGAGTCGCAGTATCCCGGCCTGTCGGCCAAGTTGATGCAACGCATCAACACGATGATCTCGAATGCGCACGCGCAAATGCCCGACGGCGCGACGGCCGGGCCTCGGGTCGATCGGCTGCTGCGCGTGCTGTATAACCATCCGCAGTGGCCGGCGCTTCCGCGCAAGGACGTGGCCGACCTGCTGGGGGTCGAGCGACTGATCGTGGTGGACCTTGCGGCCTATCGACTGAACGAGCCGGGCAACGCCCACCTTTGGGATGGAGCGGCGGCGGGGACGGTTTCCGTGATCGAGGCCGACAGCGCCGTGTCGGATGAGGCGGTCTTCGAGCGGGCGATCAGCGTGACGTTCCCGGACACGACCGGCGTGATGGTGACGGACATGGCGCGTCAGGTCGTGCATACGGAATTGTCAAACCGCTTCGGCAACCGCGTGGCGTGGTTGTTCTTCGACCATGAAGAAGCCAACGAGATCAAGTACTAGCGATGCGGGGAGCACGGGCATGAAGAACAGGCGCAGGCACATGGCAGCCTGCCTGCTCGCAGCGATGACCACGCTGGTGTGCGGCTGCAATATCGCCACACCGGTGGCGTATGCCATCGCCGGGCCGGGAAAGGTCAAGAAGGCGACGTCGCTCGACGAAGAACGGTCATACGTGATCTTCATTGACGATCCTTCGAGCAAGGTGGCTTCGCGTCGCCTGCGGGGAGAAATCGCGACGACTGCGCAGGAGGCGCTGCTCAAGCGGGGCGTGGTCAAGAACATGATCGACGGTCGCTCGGCGTTCATCGCCGCATCGGGGGAACGCTACGGCGAACGGCTCAGCGTGCAGGAAATCGGGCAGAGCGTGAAGGCCGACGTGGTGATCTACGCGCTGCTCACGCAGTTCACGTTGGGAGAGGATATCGGAACGTACCGCCCGAGCGCCACGCTCCAGGTGAAACTGATCGAGTCAAGCACGGGTGACCGGATCTGGCCGCCGGATGTGGACACGATGTATCCGTTGGTGGTCACGATGCCGCAGAGACCGGGCATGACGCCGTCGACGGTGAGCGAGTTGCAGAAGGCTCAGCAGGAACTGGCTGAGTATTCGGGCATGGCGCTGGCCCAGATGTTCTACGACGTCGAAGTCACCCGCAGCAATCGCCGCCCATGATGCACGTGATTGATGGAAGCGAAGGCGCCGTGATCTCCGGGAGGCACCCTGAGGCGGTTCGCCTGCTGCTCGACGCGACCGGTGGTGATGAGGTGCGCGTATGCGCCCCGCTCGACGCCTGGTTCGGGCCTGGGATGGACGAGCGCGCGGCCAGGCGGCTGCTTCCGCTGCCGAGAGGAACTCCCATCGGGCGCTCTGCGACGCGGTCCGAGACCGATCGGGTTCATGCGTGGAGCCGTTCGACTGCGCCTTGGGCGATGCGGGCGGCACCGGGCATTGATCTGGAGGCGACCCTGCTGGAAGGCCCGTCGCGGATCAGCCGTGGTGTGCGCCGAGCGGCCAGGAGGTTCTCGCGATTCGATCGAGTTCGACTGCTCGATGCCGCTGATGCGGACGACTGGATCCGCGCGGGCTTGCCGAGAGAGCGGCTGTGTGTCCAGTTGCCGGACGTCAACCGTGTGCGCTCGAACGTCGGGAGACTTGCCGACCGGTTTGGACTGCCGCATGAGCGGGCGAGTTTGCGAGCCCTGCTGGATGCGGGGGACGATGAGTTCCTGGTTTTTCCGGTCGCCAGCCCCTGGTCGGGTCTCGATGCTCACCGTTTCGTGTTCCTGCTGGGAATGCTGCGGATCAACGCGACTCCGGCAACGGCCATTGTTCCCGCCTCGGCGTGGCGGCTGGTGGGTGCGCGGGTCTTCCGGGAGCAGTCGCGGCTGGGGACGAGGGTGTGCGTGATTGAGGGGCCGATGACGCCGTGGCTTTCGGCGGCCGACGCGGCGTTCCTGGATTCCGAAAGGCCGCGCGAGACGCTGCTGCCGTACCGTCCGCGTGGCGCGCTGCGAGCGTTAATTGCGGCGGCGGAAGCACTGGGCGTGCCGGTGGCTGTTGCTCCGGGATCACTCCTGGAAGCAGAGCCTCGCCGCTCCCCCAGTGTGGCCGACGAGTTGCGACCGCTGCTTCGCATCGCGGAGCGATGGAGCCGTGGCCGGACATCAAGCGACAGCGGCTCTCCTGCGGCCTCCTGCGAGCGTGCTCACAGCGGCGCGTAGGGTACAGTTGTGCCATGCACGCGCCGCGTCGCCTCCTGTTCGTATGCCTCGGTAACATCTGCCGCAGCCCATTGGCCGAGGGGATCTTCATTCACCAGGCGCGGCAGCGTGGCGTGCTGAACGAGTTTGAGATCGACTCGTGCGGGTTGGGCGGCTGGCACATCGGGAATCGCGCCGACCCGCGGGCAAGGGCGACTGCAGCGAAAAACGGCGTGGACCTGCCATCGCTGGCCCGTCAGTTTGACCCGACAACCGACCCGGTCCGTTTTGACCTGCTGCTGGCGATGGATGGGTCGAATGCGCGGGGGCTGATTGACTTGGGCACGCCGGTCGAGAAGGTGCGACTGATGCGGAGTTTTGACCCAGAGCAGCGCAACATGCTCGACGAGCATGGGCGGCCGAAGCCGGGCGTGGACATCGACGTACCCGACCCGTACTACGGGAGCGACGGGGGCTTTGATCAGGTGTACGCGATGCTCGTGCGGGCGTGCGAGGGACTCTTGAACGAGTTGACTGGACGCGACTGATCGGCCAAACGTGCCGCAAACCTACGGCTACAGGTCCAGCAACAGCCTGGACGGGTCTTCAATGGCATCCTTGATCGCGACGAGAAATCGCACAGCCTCGGCGCCGTCGACGATGCGATGGTCGTAACTGAGCGCCAGGTACATCATGGGGCGGATGGCGACCTGGCCCGAGCCGGCTGGGTGCTCCATGGCGCGGTTCTTGATCGCGTGCATGCCGAGGATGGCTGACTGCGGCGGGTTGAGAATGGGCGTGGACATCAGGCTGCCGAAGATGCCGCCGTTGGTGATGGTGAACGTGCCACCCTGCATTTCTTCGAGCGCCAGTTTGCCATCCCTGGCGCGCGTGCCGAAGTCCTTGACGGCTTTCTCGACATCGGCGAAGGACAGCGTCTGGCAATCGCGGATGACGGGGACGACCAGGCCCTTGGGGCTGGCGACGGCGATGGCGATGTCGGCGTAGTCGTGCTTTTCGATGGCAGGCTTGCCGTCCTCATCAGCGACGATGAAGGCATTGACCATCGGAAAGGCTCGCAGCGCGTTGGCGGCCGCCTTGACGAAGAACGACATGAACCCGAGCCCAATGCCGTGCTTCTTCTCGAATGACTCCTTGTACTGCTTGCGCAGTTCCATGACGGCCGTCATGTCGCACTCGTTGAAGGTCGTGAGCATCGCGGCTGTGTGCTGAGCCTCGACGAGCCGGCTGGCGACCTTCTGACGCAGGGGACTCATGCGTTCGCGCGTCACGCCTCGCACACCCACTGCCGGGGTCGGCGCCGCAGCGGTGGGAAGCGACGGGGCCGGGCTGGCAGATGCAGGGACGTCGAGGGCGTCCTTGCTGCCCCTGGCCGCGTCAAGCACGTCCTGCTCGCGAATGCGATCGCCGGGACCCGTGCCGCGGATCTTGGAAAGATCGACGCCGTGCTGCCGGGCGAGTTTGACAGCCAGTGGCGTGGCGCGGACGTCGCCGTTCTTGCCGCTGGCTTCTGAAGACTGGGCAGACGCCGTCGAAGCACGAGCCGGCGGGGTGGAGGCGAGTTTCTCAGATTGGACCGCAGGGCTGGGCGTCGATGCTGGCAGGGCGGCGGGTGAGGGCAGTTCGGCCGAATCGTCAACCTCGGCGAGCACGGCGCCGATCTGCACTTCGTCGCCCTCTGTCGCCCTGTGGCGCAGCACGCCGGCGGCCGGGGCGTAGATCTCCACGGTAATTTTGTCTGTCTCGACCTCGGCGATGGTCTCGTCGCGCTGAACAAAGGCGCCGTCAGGCTTGACCCACGTCGACAGCACGCCGCTGACGACGGATTCTCCGGCTTCCGGCATCACGATCTGGGTGGACATTTCCGCTCAACTCCGTGCGTTCAGACTGAAACGGCGGCCTGTGAACTGGTTGCTTCTTCGTGCTCGGGCTTCGGGCCGATGGCTTCGCTGATGATTCGTTCCTGTTCGATCTTGTGCATGCGCTTCGAGCCCGTCGCCGGCGAGCCCGAGACACGGCGACCGATGTAGCGAGGACGCGGCAGGTCCATCTCGGCCACCATCCGGTCACCCACCCACAGGTAGGCGGCGGCGTTGCGCGGCTCTTCCTGCACGTACACACGCTCGGCCGACCTGGGATAGCGATCCAGAATCTCGCGGAACATGGCGTGATGGAACGGATGCACCTGCTCGACGCGAATGATGCCGATGTCCTTGCGGCCGAGTTGGCGTCGGCGCTCGTCGAGTTCCCAGTAGATCTTGCCGCAGCAGATGATGACGCGCTGCACGCCCGCGCGGTCGACACCTTCACGCGCAAACATCGGGTCGTCGAGAATCTCCTGGAAGTGTCCGCTCATCAGTTCGTCGATGTGGCTGGTCGGAACGCGCAGCATGCTCTTGGGCGTCATCACGATCAGCGGCTTGCGGAAGTTGCGTTTCACGCCCCGCCGAATCATGTGGAAGGTCTGAGCGGCCGTGGTCGGGTAGACCACCTCCATGTTGTCGCCGCCGCAGAGTTTGAGGAAGCGCTCCATGCGGGCCGAGGAGTGCTCGGGCCCGGCCCCCTCGTAGCCATGCGGAAGCAGGACGATTAGGCCCGACCAGCGGTCCCACTTGGTCTCGGCCGAGGCGATGTACTGGTCGAAGATGACTTGCGCCCCGTTGGCGAAGTCGCCGAACTGCGCTTCCCAGATCACCTGCATGCTCGGGTCGCCCAGCGAGTAGCCATAGTCGAACCCGAGGACCGACTGCTCCGACAGCGGGCTGTCATAGACGCAGAACTTGGCCTGGACAGGCTCGCTCGGATCTTCGGGCCTGGCCGGCGCTTCGCAGACGCGGCGGATGTGGTTGAGCGGGATGTAGGGCTCGCCGGTTTCCTGGTCACGGATGACCGCGTGGCGGTGGCTGAAGGTGCCACGGCGGACGTCCTGCCCGGTCAGGCGCATCGGGTGTCCCTCGATGAGCAGCGTGCCGTACGCAAGTGACTCGGCGTCCGCGTAACTGATGGCGCCGGTTTCCAGCAGAGCGGCCCGGGCCTTGAGCACCGGCGCCAGTTTGCGATTGACGTGGAAACCATCAGGCACGCGACCCAGCGCCGCACAGACCTCGGCCAGGGCTTCGCGCGTCACAGCCGTATTGAACGGGCCGAACGAGTAGGAGTGGGTCAACCCCTTCCAGCGTGCGCTGCCGGGGTCAATTGTTGGGTCATACGGGCTCTGGCGAGCGGCGGCCTGGGCCAGTTCGAGCGCCTCCTCGAGCCGGTGCTGAATGGCCTGGATGTCGGCCTTGTTGATCGTGCCCTCCTCGAGCAGGCGGTCGGCGTACTCATCGAGCACGCTTCGCTTCTCCTTGATGAGTCGGCTGAGGATGGGCTGCGTGAAGGACTGCTCGTCCTGCTCGTTGTGCCCATATCGCCGGTAGCACCACAGGTCAATGAAGATGTCTCGCTGGAAGTGCTGGCGATATTCGAGTGCGAACCGGGCGGCCGCAACGCAGGCCTCGGGGTCTTCCCCGTTCACATGCAGCACGGGCGCGTCGATGAACTTGGCGATGTCGGTGCAGTAGCGGCTGGTGCGGGCATCTTCGGGCGAGGTTGTAAATCCGATGTGATTGTTCACGACGATGTGGATGGTGCCGCCGACGCGATAGCCCTCGAGTTGAGAAAGGTTGAGCACTTCGGCGACCATGCCCTGGCCCGAGACGGCCGCGTCGCCGTGAATGAGCATCGGGATCACGCGCTTGCGCTTCGTGTCTCCACGCAGGCGCTGCTTGGCGCGGCAGCGCCCGAGCACCACCGGATCGACGGACTCAAGGTGGCTTGGATTGCTTGCCATGGCGACGTGCAGGATCCGACCGTTCGGGAAACGCCTCGTGCCGGAGTAGCCACGGTGGTACTTCACGTCGCCGCCGCCGTCGTCGAAGTCTTCGACCCAGGTCTCCTCGAACTCGGTGAAGATCTGCTGGTAGGACTTGCCCACGATGTTGTTGAGGACGTTGAGGCGTCCGCGGTGGGCCATGCCGAGCACGACTTCCTCGACCTCGTGCTGCGTGGCGGTCATGAGGATCCAGTCGAGCAGCGGAATGAGCGACTCAGAGCCTTCGAGGCTGAATCGCTTGTCGCCGGGGTAGCGCTTGCCCAAGAACTTCTCGAACGCCTCCGCCCGGGTCAGCAGTTCGAGAATCTGGGCCTTTTCCGATCGCGAGAGCTCCACCCGCCCGGAGGTGCGTTCAAACCGCTCCAGCAGCCACGCCCGCTGCGTGGTGTCCTGGATGTGCATGAACTCGACACCGATCGAGCCACAGTAGGTCTTCTCGAGCCGCTCGATGACTTCGCGCAGGGTCGCCGAGCCAGGGAAACCCAGGGCCGCGGCGTTGACGGGACGATCCAGATCGTCGTCAGACAAGCCGTGCGAGGCCAGTTGCAGCGGTGCGGGGCGTTCCCGCTCGCGTCCGAAGGGATCCAGTCGGGCGACCAGGTGTCCCAGTTCGCGATACGCCTCGATGAGATCATCGACCACGGCCTGAAAGTGCGAAGCCTGCCCGGCGGGATGCCCTGCCTGAACCGGGGGCTCGGACGGGAGTGAGAACGGCACAGGCGGGCGAGGCGTCGGGGCTGGGGCCACGGCGGACAGCGTGTGCGAGCCATTCACTCCGGCCGAGGCTCCGGCGCCGACGAGTTTCAACTGATCGGCCAGAGCGAGATCAAAACCCTGAAAGAAGATGCGAAGGTCAGGTTCGACCGACGCAGCATCGGCCTGATAACGCCGATACTCCTGCTCGAGGTACTCGGCGTTCCAACTGTTGATCGAGTTACGTACGGGCTTGGGTCCGGCACTCATTGACTGCCCCACTGCGATGGTAAGAGGGGTGCAAACCGCGCACTGGCCGCGCTTCCCGCCGCGCCATCACGCGCCTGAATGGATACTAGACAATGACTATCGGCCACAGGGTCGGGCAGGTGAGCAAAACCCTGTTGCCTTCCGGGCCAAGTCCGAGCCGGTTATCCGAAACGCCCGGAGACGTACTGTTCCGTCTCGACCAGGCGCGGGGCCTGGAAAATGTCGGCCGTTGGTCCGAACTCAACGAGGCGCCCAAGGTACATAAAGGCCGTCTGGCGGCTCACGCGGGCGGCCTGCTGCATGTTGTGGGTCACGATGATGACCGTGTACCGGCGCGAGATCTCGTGGATCAGTTCTTCAATGCGCATCGTCGAGAGGGGGTCGAGAGCCGAACAAGGCTCGTCGAGCAGCAATACCTCCGGGTCAGCCACGATCGCGCGTGCGATGCACAGACGCTGTTGCTGTCCGCCCGACAGGCGCAGGGCTGACGACTTGAGCCGGTCCTTGACTTCGTCCCAAAGGGCCGATGATCGCAAGGCCCGCTCGCAGGCCTCTTCGAGCAGCGAACGCCGGTTCTCGCCGTCGATGCGCAGGGGGTAGACGACGTTCTCGAAGATGGACTTGGGGAAGGGGTTAGGCTTCTGGAACACCATGCCCAGCCGCTTGCGCAGTTCGATCACGTCGACGTCGGGCGCGTAGACCGGGCTCTGGTTGAGCAGCATCTGGCCCTCGACACGCACGCCGTCGACCAGGTCGTTGAGCCGGTTGATCGATCGCAGCAGCGTCGATTTGCCGCAGCCAGAAGGCCCGATCAGCGCGGTCACGCCCTTGCGCGGGATACGCAGGTCGATCGAGTAGAGTGCCTTCGTGGAGCCGTACCAGAGCGTGAAGTCCTTGACCTCGACGACGGCGTCAGCGTCGCGCAGTGTCTCATGCACCTCTGGCACGAATGGGTGACCCGCGTGCACGGCCTCAACCAGCCCGCTCGAACGGCCGGTTCGCTTTTCACCGCTCTGGGCTTGTCGTGGCAGGATGGCGGGAGGCTCCATTCTCACAGGCACGGGTACCATCCTAGAGCGCTGCCGACCTCATGCCGGCCCGCAACCGGGCGCGGAGCACGATGGCTGAGAAGTTGAGCATCAGGACAATGAACAACAACAGGAGGGTGGTGGTCCAGACGAGCGGCTCGGTGGCCTCGGAGTCCGGGTTCTGGAAGCCCAGTGTGTAGATGTGGAAACCCAGGTGCATAAACGTGCGGTCGCCATGCAGGAATGGCGCCTCAGTGCTGACCGGCAGGGCCGGGGCCAGGTTGACCGCGCCGACGAGCATGAGCGGGGCCACTTCACCCGCGCCGCGGGCCATCGCCAGGATCGCACCGGTCATGATGCCTGGCATGGCGGACGGAAGCACGATCCGCCGAATCGTCTGCCACTTGCTTGCCCCACAGCCAAAACTGCCCTCGCGCATCGACCCGGGCACGGCGGCGACGGCCTCCTCGGTCGCGACGATCACCACCGGGAGGGTGAGCAGCGCCAGCGTGAGCGAGGCCCAGAGAATGCCACGTCCGCCGAAGGTGGGCTGCTCGGGCAACTTCTCTTCGAAGAATCCGTGAAAATATGGCGTCGTCGCCAGCGCCCAGCCCGCCAGCACCGCCGCACCGCTCCAACCGGCAAGAGCCACGAGCACCGGCCAGCGACGGCGCCTCCCGCCTCCCATGATCGATTGTCGCCGCAGCAAGCCCCCGACTCCCAGGGCCGTCAGCAACAACACCCCCGCCCCAACCAGGAGCCACCACCAGTTGGCGAGGGGCATCGGATTGGCCGGGCCGGAATCGATGAATCCGCCCAGGATGTAGCAGAAGAATCCGAGCCCGAACATGCCATACACGATGCTGGGCACGCCGGCCAGATTGTTGATCGCGACGCGGATGATGCTGGTCATCAAACCCTGCCTGGCATACTCGCGCAGGTACAGGGCCGTGATCACCCCCAGAGGAACCACGGAGATCGTCAGCAGCAGCGTCAGCGTGACCGTGCCGACAATGACGGGAAACACACCGCCCGCGGCGGACCCGTCACGCGGCGCCTGCGACAGATATTCCCCCCAGCGATCGAAGTAGACGCCCAGACGCCCGAAGAAGCCGATGCGGTTGGCCTCGACCACGCGCACCACCTGCGAGAGGAGCATGGGCTCGTCCGGCTCAGAGCGGCTGACAGGACTGAGCCGTCCGCGCGTCGGCTCGATCGCGATGACGCGCACCAACTGGTCCTGGCTGCGCAGTCGCGCGAGTTCGTCCATGGCGGTGTTCTGCTGCTCGCGCAGTTGGGCGATGCGAGTCTCAGCCTGGTGCTCGATCCCGGCCAGTCGTTCGCCTGAAAGGTCGGGCAGAGCCCCGGGACGTTCCACGTAGACCGCCAAGCCCAGCAGCACCGCGCACACCCAGCATACCGGCACAGCCAGGCGCTGCCACCGGTGGCTGCTGAACTTCAGGCGTCGACCGAGCCGCACGCCACCGATCAGGGCGCCCCCCGTGCCGACGAGCATCAGCAGCCACAACCAGAGCGGCAGCGGGTCGCGCGCGTGTTGGAGCATGCGTTCATGCTCGATACGTGCCTTCTGAACCTGCCAGCGCAGGCGTCGGATCTTCGACTCCAGACCCGGGATCACGTTCAGGTTCAAATCGTCGCGCCGCGACCATCGGGTCGAGGCCTCGGCTCGCTCCTGAGCCACGCGGGTGGTGGCTGCGGCGCTTCCGCGAGCCACCCATGTGCGCTCACGCAGCATGAGACCCCTGGCCGTCTGCACCTGCGTGCGTTCGACGGCGCCATCGCCTCCGTCCGCGTCGCCACTCGAGAACTGGTCCACCCCGGGGTCCAGCGGTAGCAAGCGGTCATGCACGACGCCTTCGAGCCGCCCGAGAAATGCGCCCCACTCCTCTCGCTCGATGAGCACCGCGTCGGCCGGCGATTCGATACTCTGCACCTGCCAAAGAGGAATCCACCGGAACGTCGCCTGCCCAAGATCGCGGTTGCCCACGAAGTAACGACGGCGGATGGGCAGACCTTCATCGGACCAGGCCCGTGCGCCCAAAGGCACGCCGGCCTGCCGCGCGACCGCCACCTGGGCCGCGTCCTCCTCGCCCTGCGTGACGTACGGCTCCTCATCGAGCGGCACGCCGAGCACGACGCTGCCATCGGACAGCCTCAGTTCGTGGATTCTGCCCGGCCAAAACGTCGAACTTCCCTCAGCGACGATCAGGACGACCATGAACACGATCAGGCCCAGGCACACGACGATCGCCGAGCCCATGAGCCAGACACGCGGCTCGGCTCGCGCGCTGAAAGGAGTGCGGCGGCGATGCCGGAAGTGCGGACGGGACTGGTCGCTCGTCGGGCTCACAGGGCCGCGTTCCTCCTGCGGAAGTGCTGGCGCACCGCCTCGGCCGAACTGTTGATCGCCAGCGTCATCACGAACAGCACCAGTCCGCACAGAAAGAGCACGCGGAAATGCGTGCTGTCGCGCGGAGCCTCAGGCAGTTCCACCGCGATGTTGGCCGACAGCGACCGGAAGCCGGAGAAGATGTTCAGGTCCATCTCTGGAGTATTGCCCGTGGCCATGAGCACGATCATCGTCTCGCCCACGGCGCGTCCAAGTCCGATCATGCAGGCCGAGAAGATGCCGGAGCCTGCGACGGGCAGCACGACGCGAACGGCCGTCTGCCAGGGAGTGGCGCCCGCGCCCAGCGAAGCCGATCGCAGGGCCCGCGGCACGCTGGCCAGCGCGTCCTCGCTGATGGTGAAGATGATGGGTATGACGGCAAAGCCCATGACGATGCCGACCACCAGTGTGTTCTTCTGGTTGAAGCGGCCGAAAATCGAATCACGGGGGTCGAGCCCGAGCACGTCGAGTAACCATCCGGCCAGCGCCGCAACCCCGATCACGGCGACGATGCTCGTCAACAGACGCAACACCTCAAGCAAACCGGCAAGCGGGCGCGACAACCCGTCGAGCCACCCAATCCAGCGGCGGGAAAACAGATTGGCGTGCAGCATCGGCACAATCAGCGAGGTCGGCACCATCATCGCAATGAACCAGCCGGGCCAGGCTCGGCCGAAGTTGCCGTCGAGCCAGCGTTCAATGCTGGCTCCGGTCGCCGGCACGTCTTCTCCGCTGTCAAGAGGGCGCACGGCCCGGCCTTCCACGAAGTAGACTCCGTCGAGACGCAGCCTGGAAAGTTCCGCGGCGCTCAGACTGCTGGGTGAACGTGCCGCCATTGGCAGCGCCGCGTTGGGGATCACCTCGTACATGCCCGCCCGAATCAATGCATCCTGCCTCGATGGATGAAAGAGGAACTGCTCGACCAGCGGGCCGGTGAACCGCGAAAGAACGGTTCCGACCAGCAGCACGAGCGCTATGGCCGCCAATTGTGAGCGGCTACCCAGTTTGCGCCCGTGACGAGGGGGTACCAGCTGCCAGATCATGCCGGCCGTCACCGCCGCGAGGGGGAGCACCAGCATCGCCAGCATGATGGAAGGAAGCCACTGTCGCACGAATGGCGCAACCACCATCGCCGCGACAAAACCGATGACCACCGACGGCAGCGAAGCCATCAGTTCGATCGAAGGCTTGACCACGCGATGGATCGAGCGGTGCATGAACTCGCTGGCGTAAATTGCAGCCATCACCGCCATCGGCGTGGCGAAAAGCATGGCAAAGAAAGTCGCCTTGGCAGTGCCGAAGAGCAGCGGCACCAGGCTGTACTTGGGTTCCGAGGAGGCATCGCCTGTCGACTGGTACACCCACTGCGCGTCGGCGTATCCCTCATAGTGCACCTTGCCGAAGAGTGAACGCCAACTCACGCCGGGGTGTCCCGGTTCGAGTACCCGACTGGCATACTGGCCCTGCTCATTCACGGCGAGCAGGAGTTCCTCGGAAGGCGAGGCCGCTGCAACAACGGGCCTGCCCTCGATCCGCAGGGACGCAAACCGCTTTTCACTGGTGAGATGGACAAGAGCGACCAATCCATCACCCAGGGCCACCGCAGCCGAACGATCGCGATCGCCCGGCTCGATCGAGACGATCGGGCTGTCGCCCAAGTCGAGTTCCCATCGACGGGTGAGCCTGCGGCCATCGGAGGTTCCGGGCTCTCCCACATCGGCAACCAGCCATGCCGAGAGCATGCCCGTCTCGTCGCCGACCAAGAGAGTCTGCGATCCCAAGGCCAAGGTGACTACACCAACGTGGTGCCCCTGCGGCACGAGCCTCCCGGTCTCGGCGAGGACGATTCCGCCCGCCGGGTTGCGGGCGTCGTAGCGTGAGAATCCCCCGTCTTCCCAAGCGACAATGACGCTCTCACCATCAGAAAGCACGAAGATCCCGCGAGGCACCTGCCCCGAGCGGTCGAGACCAAACCCGTATTCGGTCAGGCGATCGGTGGCCCCGCCTCCATCGAGCCGGACAACTGACCGCACCACGCCGTAGGTCGCGGTTCCGTCTGCCCGGACGGCGGCTAGGAACCGACGCCGAGTGCCGACGCCCGCGCTGTGCACCAGTTCAACCGCACCTTCGCCGGATCCCAGTTCGATCTCGGACGCCGCCCCCACGATGGGCTGCCACAGCAGGACACGCCCGTCGCCCGTCCGCTCCACATAGGCACTTTCAACGATGGGGTCGGGCAGATTCATCGCCGCAGCCAGCGTTTCTCGCATTGGAGCATCGAGAGCGTAAATCGGCTCACCCCCTCCGCCCGGAAGCACAGCCTGCGCGGCCGGGCTGACGTTGAGCCAGCGCAGGTCGATCTCCCGGGTCAGGATGCGGCCATCTCGCGTGCCCATCGTGAGACGCCAGCGCCCCGGCTCAAAGGCCGTCGCCGTGACTTCGCAGCCGCCAGCAAGGTCGGCCTCAAGTGCGACACGCTGGTGCTCAAGGGCCACGCCCAGCATTCGACCATCTCTGGTGACCAGCAGCGCGTGATGGGCACCGTTCACCAGGCGAGCACACGCGATGGGCGTCATTGACTCCAGAACACCAGTCGGTCCCGGTCCTCTTGTCTTTGCGCCCGCGAAGAGTGGGGCCACGGTGACAACCAGGAAGACCATGATCCCGAACATGGCGGCCAGCACCGCCATGCCGCCCGCCTGAATCATCGCGCGGGCCGCTGAGTCCACCATGCGCACGCGACGGCCCGTTCGCCGGACCGTCGGTGCTTTGGACATCGGACTCATGCGATCTGCCTCCCGGCTGTCAACCCGAGTTGGAGCGTCGTAGGTTAGCCGCCCTTGTCCGAGGGTGCCCCAGTTCCCGGCTTAGGCGGCTCAGGGAACTTGAGACCGACCTTCGCCAAGTCGTCTGCCGCGACCCTTGGCGAGACGGGGTAGAAGCCGTCCTTGACCGTCGATTCCTGCCCGTCGCGGCTGTAGATCAGCCGAATGAACTCGGCCCGAAGTGGGTCAAGTCCGACGGCCCGGTCGTAGTTCAGGTAGACATACAGATTGCGAGCCAGGGGGTAGATGCCCTCGTTCGCGGCCTCCTGCGAGGCTTCAACGGCTTCTTCGCCTACGTCTGACGCCAGCCGGAGCACTTTGACGTCGGGGGTGCGGAATCCGATGCCCGAATAGCCCATGCCGAGAGGGTCGGTCGCGACGGACTGAATGACACCGGCCGAGCCCGGGGCCTCTTTCACGGTCGCCTTGAAGTCGGCCCCGCCGAGCCCAACCTCCTTGAAGAAGGCATAGGTGCCGGAGGCCGAGTTCCGCCCGTACAGGCTGATAGGACGATCGCGCCATCGCGGGTCACTCACACCCAACTCGCCCCAGGTCACGTCGCTCGAGTCCACCGAGAAGACCTGTCGGATCTGCGGCATGGTGATCTCTTCCAGCGGGCAGTCCTTGTGGACGTACACCGCCAAGCAGTCGATGGCGACGCGGAGTTGGGTCGGCTCGTGCCCGAACTTCTTGACGAACTCGTCAATCTCCTTGCTCTTGAACGCCCGGCTCATGGCCGCGAACTGGGCCTGCCCTTCCATCAGGGCCGTCGGTCCGGTCGAGGAGCCCTTGGCCTCGACCTGGATCCGTACGCCCGGATGAGCCTTGTTCAACTGCTGGGCCCACAGCCCGACCACGCTGCTCAGCGTGTCCGAACCAGCCGTCCGCAGGTCGCCCGCGACCCGCTGCTCGGCCGCGTAGGGCTGAAACTTGGGGTCGATCTTCACAGGCCCGGCCGCCAGCAATGCCCCGGCGGAGAGAGCGGCAACGATCCGTCCAAAGGTGGTCTTCACAAGGACTCCTTGCATCAGTTGATAATTGGACTCCTGACGCGGTGAAGTTTCCCACCTTCCGCGCTCAGATCGCGTATTGCTTACATCAAGATCGCGCTAAGACTACCCGCCGAGGCGGACTGTGGCCCGCCCAAGTCCTCGCACCTCTACACCCTCAACGGTAATGAACCGGCAACGAACGTCCACCCCCGTAGGGGCCATGACATCTTCACCCTCGGCCAGACGGAGGTACATGGAATACCCTACGCCGGCGGGGAGACGACGGGCTGCACGGTCCACAATTTCTGGGGGGAAGACCCAGCGGGCCAGCACTGTGCCCGCTGCATTTTGCATTACGAACTCGAACGTCCCCTTGGCAGCAACGGGAAGTTTGGATTCTTTGCTGTCGTCGTTGGCCGGAAACAAATAGGCGATGGCTTGCACCGTATCGGGGTATCCGTTGCCGTCGGAGTCGCTGGGCAGGCCCACGGTCAACTGGATCTGCACCGGCGGGCGCTGCGAAACAGGCGGCGGCTTTGGACGGGAGCCCCCCGACGAAGCGCAGCCACCCATGCCGACCAGCAGGGCCAGTCCCAGAGCCAGCGGGCAGGGCGGGCGATTGAACTTACTTCTGATCATCTTCTTCTCGCGGCTCTCGGAGCCATGCGTCGTCGATCATCGGGGCCTTTTCGGGCAGCCTCACCGGCCCGTCTTTACCATCGACCGAGGGTAACCCGCCTGGGTGGCCAAGGGCGTCAAAGATCGGTTTGGGATCGGTCATCTCGAGCAGATGTCGCTCGGACAGCGCGCGCTGACGCAACTCGGCCTGCGGCGTTTCGCCAGGAATGACGTAGGGCGTCAGGATCACGAGCAGTTCGGTCTTGACCTTGGACTGGTCCTTGGTTCGGAAAAGGGCCCCGAGCAGCGGAAGGTCGCCCAGTCCCTTGGCCTTGGTCTTGCGGTATTCATCGATGGTCTGGATGAGCCCCCCGATGACCACGGTCTGCCCATCCTTGACCGTCACGGTCGTGTCGACCAGTCGCTGGGTGATGATGGGCGCACTGAAATTCTCGTCAATCTCGACGGAGCGCTGGCTCAACTGCGAGATCTCCGGCGCGATTGCGACGCGCACGAAGCCGTCTGAAGAGATCGACGGGCGAACGTTGAGAATGATGCCCACGTCGCGACGCTCGACGTTGGCGTTGGACCCGCCGAACTGATCGCGATCGACACCAGTCACGATGGCGATGTTCTCGCCGACGTTGATCGACGCTTCTTCATTGTTGTTGACGATCACGTGCGGGCGGCTAAGCACTTCGAGCCGACCCTGCTCTTCCAGAGCACGGAGCAAGAGGGTGAAGTCGGTGCTGGCGACAGAGAAGTTGGGTACGCCCAGTGACGTTGCCACGCCCGCGCCGCCCGCGAGGCTTTCAAACACGTACCCGTCACCGCCAATCTTGCTCTTGGCCACCACCCCGCCGATGTTGATGTCCACGCCCCATGACTCTGCTTCATCGAGCGTGACCTCGGCCAGCAGAACTTGGATCATGACCTGCGGCGGCGAGGCGTCGAGTTCCTGAACGATCTTGGCCACGGTGTCCATGTAGCGCGGCGAAGCCGAGATAACCAGTTTGTTGCTTTTCTCGTCGCCGATGACGGTGACTTCCTGCTCGAGTTGGCGGATGAAACTCTCGGCCCGCTGCGGACCAAGCGTGAGGCGGCGTCGCTCGGCCTCACGCTCGAAATAATTCTGGAGGGTGGTCTCGATCGCCTTGGCCTGCGCATTGCGCAGGTTCACAACGCGTTGCTCGCGTTCCAGGGCCTGGATCTGATCCAGTTGCGTCACGACCTCGCGCACTTCCCGGAGGTACTCCTGCGTTCCGGACACCAGGAGCGTGTTGGTGCGTCTGTCGACCGTGATCGAAAGTTCCTGGCGCGGGTCGGGCACTGGCGTGAATCGGCCTTGTTGCTGATCCTCTTGCTCCTCGCCTCGCGTGGGGATCAGCACCAGGCTGTCGCCCATCTGACGCAGGTTGAACAGTTCTCCCAGCAGAACGGCCATGGCCTGCGCATCGGCATTGACCAGTTGGAACGCTTCAATCACCCGGTCGCCCCGGCGGTCGAGGTCCAGATCCTGGATGACCCTCAAGATCAGGCGCATCATCTCTGGCGGCGCCAGGACGAGCACTGAATTGGTGCGCGTATCGGCCGTCAGTTTGATGTAGTCGCGGATGTCTCCGTCGATCGTCGCCTCGGCGATCGCCTCCTCAATCTCTGGTGCGTACACGCGCAGCAGGGTGGCTTGTGTCGAGGTACCCCGGCCACCGATGGTGCGGCCGGCAAGCGCGTCCTGAAGGAGTCGAACCACGTCGGTGGCGCTGGCCGAGTCGAGCGCGATGCGTTTGAACTCCTGCACCGTTTCTACCCGTGCCTGGTCGAGCCGGGCCACGAAGCCGCGAATGGCGGCGATGTCGGACGCCGTGCCCGTGGCGATCAGCGCGTTGAGCCGGTCATTGGCGATCAGCGTCACCGATCGGTCCCCGCGACGCTCGTTCTCCTTCTGCACGTAGAGCGAGTTCACCGCCTGGGCGATCTCGCTGGCCCGCCCGGGAGACTCGATGGGAATCAATTCCATGCGCTCGGCGTCGCTGATCGCTCGCCCGCCGCTGGTCAGACTCTCGATGAACTCCCGCAGCAGCGCGAGGTTTTCGTCGCTGGCCGCGACGATCAGCGAATTGGTCGAAGGCACCGGCTCAATGCTGAACACATCTTCGGGAGACTGCAAGTCCCCGCTTCGTCGCGTCGCCTGGATGCGTTCACGCATCAGCCTCTGAAGTTTCGGCGCCAGGTCGCGCACGTCGGCATTGGGCACCTGCACCACGTGCAGCCCGACCGCAAAACGCGTTTCCTCGGTGTCGAGCGTGTTGAGCAGCCCGCGCAGCAACTCAAAACTGCGCGGACTGGTTGACACCACCAGCGCGTTCGTCCTCGAATCCACGCTGATCACCACGCGATCTTCCGGGCGGAACGTCGGTAGCGCCTCGCGCTGGCGGAAAATCTGGGTGAGAATGGATGACACCCGGTCTGCCGCCGCGTGCTGCAGCGGAATCACCTGCACGGCGTTCTGGGCACTGGCCAGTTCGACGTCGAGCGTCTTGACCAGTTCCTGCACCACCTTGACGTTGGTGGGTGTGCCCACCACGATGAGCGCGTTGAGGTTCTCCTCCGGCGTGACCACCAGGCCGGCCATGGGCGCGAAAACATCGGAATCAACAGCCTTGGACTCGGCGCCATCGCCCAGCACCAGGCGCAGACGCCCGACCTGACGCTGGAGCCCCACTTCGTCGGGCGTGTCACCCAGGCCGCGGACCAGCACCTCGTCGATCTTGCGGGCAAGAAGGACCGCATCCGCATACTTGAGCGGCACGACGTGGGCTTCGATCCAGCCGCGTTCGGCGTCGTCACCGTCGAGTTGCCGGATCAGCACTTCAACCAGGGCCAGCGCCTCCTCGCGCCCGGCCACGACCAGCGCGTTGGTGCGCTCGTCGACGGAGACTGCGATGGCGCCGGCGAGTGCCTGACCGACGGCCGTATTGGGCATGCCGACACGCCGCGTTCCCGGCTGGGTACGCAGACGCTCGCTTTCGCGAAAGAGTTCCTCGATGATCGGACGCAGCGACTGGGCCGAAGAGTTCTCCAGCGGAAAAATCCGAACCACCAACGCCTCGCCGACCGGCAGGCGATCAAACAGGCTGATGATTTCGCGGATCGCCGCTACGTTGGCCTGGCTGGAGCCGATCATCACGGAGTTGGTCGCCGTGTCTGCAATGACACGGATCGGCGTGTTCAGGTCGAGTTCGATTGGCTTGTCGTCGAAGCCGTCGCGCAGGAGGTTGAGCCTGCGGATGTGCTCACGCAGCGCGGCCACTGCCGGCGAACCCGGGGCCTGCCGCGCCGTGTCAAGCATCGCATTGATCGAAGCCACCACGCTGGTCGCGTCGCCCAATCGCAGCGGGACAACCACCATGTCCTGCCGTGCAGATGCAATCGGCGGCGTGTCGAGCCTGGAAATCAGTTCAGCGACCACAAGCACGTCGGGCTGCGAGCCCATGATCGCCAGCCCGCGCCGGCTCGTCAGCGGCACCAGCGTGACCGGTTCGGACACCAGGCCGGCCCGGTCGGCCGGCTGAGCCCGCGTGACGCCGAAGACATCGAGCATGCGCACCATGTCCGCGGGCGCGTGGTTGGACACGTCGACGATCAACACCGTCTGTCCGAGCGTGCTCATACTGCCCGGCGCCGCCTCGGGCTGAGATCCCATCGGGCCGGTGTCCAGTTCGCCCGCCAGGGCCGCGATCTGCTGGTGCAGTTCGTCGCTCGACGAGATGATCAGCGCATTGCTGTTTCTGTCGACCGCGATGGCCAAGGCCTCGTTGCGCTGTTGTGCCAGGGGGGTGAACGTCGTCACCAGTGTCTCGCGCATGCGCACGGCCGGCACATGCTTCAAACGCAGCACGCGCGGCGATGCCTGCGTGCCAGCCACTTGCTCGGTCAACGTGGTTGCAAGCGAGAGAATCTGCTCGAACTGCTCATCGTCGGCCCGGACGATGAGCGTTCCGCTGGTGTCGTCGCCGATCACCACCACCTCGCGCGGACTTCCCGCCCGCGAACCCTGCGTGGCAAAGGCTTGGCGAATGGCCCCGGCGATCACCGAGGCCCGCCCGCTGGTGATCGGGATGACACGCGGCTGGGGCAGACGCATGAAGTCGGGCACATCCAACTGCTTGACGATCGCCTCGATGCGCTCCAGTTCCTTGCGCCCCGCAAAGACGATCAGCGAGTTGGTCTGCACCTCGGCCGACACGGTCGGCGTGCCCTCGGTGCTGACCAGAACGGTGGGCTCGTAGAAGTCGTTGTTGGGACTGCGCCCGCGGTTCTCCTCGCGCAGGCGCATCTGCTCGCGGCGCAGTTGATCTTCAAGAGGCGCCCGCAGGCCCTCATTGAGGGCTTGCGCGACGCTGCGCGCATCGGCGTGCCGCAGCGGGATGACCACCAGTTGCTGCGATGTGTCGTACTCCTCCGTGTCGAGTTGCCTGAGCAGGCTTTCGACGCCGCCCCAGACCGATTCGTCCGCACTGATCACCAGCGAGTTGGTCGCCGGATCGGGCACGATCGTCACGTCGCGCTGCGCGGGCGTGGCTGCTTCGGGTGCCAGACGACCGTAGAAAACCTTGAGTGCTTCGGCCGTCGATTCAGCAGGTGCGTAGACGAGTTTGACGAACTGAGTCCGCCGGTTCGACGCCTTTGGAGTGTCAATCTCCCGGATGATCTGCTCGATGAATGGCATCTCGTCAGCAGACGCAGTCACCGCCAGCACATTCGTGTCGTACACCGGATCGAAGTTCGCCTCGGGCGTGCCGGGCGTGCGCGGGCGGCCTCGCATCATGGCCCGCACGGTGAATGCCACATCGGACACCGACTGGTGCTTGATCTCGATGCGACGGAACTCTACGGGAGACTGCGCCGTCTCCACGTCGAGGCCGGCGATTTGCTCACGTACCAGTGCGATGGCCTCTTCCGAACCGGTCAGCATCACCGAGTTCGTGCGTGCCATTGGCGTAATCTGGACACGCACACCATCGGGCAGCGCGTCGCGCAGCGTGCTGGCAATGTCGGCCGCTCGCGCCGACTTGAGCGGCACGGTCACGATCTTCGCCGTTTCTGCCGATGGAAGCGTATCGATCTGCCCCAGCAACGTGCGGATCTTCTGGACATCCTCGGCCCGGGCAGAGACCAGCACGGAACTCTGGTTCGGCTGGGCCGACACGATCACCTGTTCATCGCCGCGGCGCGAGGGGAACATTTGCTGCACCGTGCGCACCGCCTCGGCCGGGTCGATGTGCTTGACGCCGATCATCTCGATCACGCGGTCGCCGCCCAGTTCGGGCTGGTCGATCTGAGCGACCAGTTCATCGAGCATAGCCAGTTCGGTCTCGTCTCCAGAGATCAATAGCAGGTTGCCCTCCCGCGATCCGATCACCGAAACGCCGCTCTCGCGCAGACCCTGAGCCCGGGCCCGGTCGGTGAAAAACCGCGACAAACTCGCGGCCGCGTTGTTGGCATCGGCATGCTGCAACTTGACGGACCTGACGGAACGCCCAGCCTCGACCCCGGCCTCGGCGATCTGGCGAACGTACCCCTCGGCCAGGTCCACGCGCGCCTTGTCGCCAATGAGAATCAGGATCCCGCGCTCGCGATCTACCTCTACGTTCACCAGGTCGGGATCCCGTCCCTGCCAACTGCGCCATCCCGGAGTAGCGGTCGCCCGCTCGATCATCTGCGCCGTGGCCGCCAGGTCGGAGCCCTTCGCCCTGATCGCGCGCACTTCAAGTCGCGTCTGCTCGGCCAGCGGGCGATCGAGTTGGGCGATGATCTCGAGCATGGTGTCGACCGTTTCGCCCTGCCCGAAGACGAGCAGACTGTTGGTGCGTTCGTTCGCTTCAACCAGCAGCGTTCCCGTGGCGGCGCTGGAACGACGATTGCCCCCGCCCCACCAGCCGCCCATGCGCTCGTTCTGCAGTTCCCACGCCAGGTTCTCCACCGTGCTGCGGATATCGGTCACACGCGCATTCTTGAGTTCGACAATCCGGTACTGCACCTGCTGGCTCTCGGCCGGTACGTCAAACATCTCGACCATCGAGGCAATCTGTTCGAAGTCGTGGTCCGACGCCGACACGACGATGGTGCCGCTGCGCTCGTCGCCGACGATGGCCGCTCCCCCGCTCTGCGGTCCGCGACGCCCGGAGATGTTGCCCCGTTCGCGGAAGAACTGCTGCAACTGCTGCGCCACTTCCAGCGAGTTGGCCGTCTTGAGCCTGATTGATCGGATCGGAAAACTGCCAACCTCCACTTCGTCTACCTGCGCGACGATGCCTCGGATCTGCTCCATGTCCTCCTTCGGCGCCTTCACGACGAACAGTCGCGAGGTATCCTCGGCCGAAATCTGGATCCGCTCCCGCTGCGCCGGATCGCGACCCACTACAACCTGCTCAACGATCCGACGCACGGCCGTCGGAGATGCGTTTCGCAACGGGATGATTGCCAACTCCACGCTTGCGTCGTCGAGTTTCATGTCCGCCTCGGCGAGCAGCCGCACCACTTCCGCGTGCTGCTCGCTGGTGCCGGTCACCAGGATGCTGTTGGTGCGCTGGTCGGGCACGAACCGTGCCTGCGGCATCGCCTGTGCCTGGCGACCGGCGCCCGTCCGCTGCGCGTCGAAGAGCGACTGAAACGTCTGCGCCAGTTCGCCCGCCTGCGCGCTCCTGAGCGGATACTGCCGGATGGCCATGCGGTTGGACACCGGGCTGAGGTCGAGCATGCCGATGAATCGATCGACCAGCGCGATGGTCTCATCCGTACCGGCGACGATCAGGGCGCTGTCGCTGGGATCCGCCACGAGGCTGGTGCGGCCCGGGTCGACACGCGCCCGCACCGGGCGTCCGTCCGGCCCGCGCAGCGTCATGTCAAACAATTGCTGGGCCTGCCGCCCCCGCGGCGAAGGGCTGAGCAGATCCTGCAACGACGCCACCGCCTGTCGGGCCGATACGTTCTGAAGCGGGTAGACCTTGACCGTCACTTCGATCGTGCTCGCCAGGCTCGAAACGCCGGTGATGAGTTGCGAAACCGCGTCGAAATCCGTTTCGTTTGCCCACACGATCACCGCGTTGCCCACCGGGTCCGGCCGCACCGAGACGTTGCCGGTGAAGCCGCCCGGGTTGGTCGTGCTGCTGCGGCCCACTTCTCGCACCGTCTGCGCGACGATGTCCGCTACGTTGCGTGCGTCGGCCGTCGACGGCAGCGTGACGATGCGCACACCCGTCGGCTCAGCGGGCATCTGCTTCTCGAGTTCAGAGACGAGGACCGCCACGCGATCCGTCAGACGCGGCGAACCGACGACCAGCAGCGAGTTGGTCGCCGGATCAATCGCGATGACGATCGATGCTTCTTCACCTTCCGGGCTCGACTCGCCAGCGGGTTGGGCCGCGACGGCGTGTCCGATCACCCAGGCCCGGAGCCCGTGGAAGATGGGTCGAAAGGGGCGGGCGTCGCCGCTCTGTCCACCCTCCTTCTCCCGCCGATTCATCAACTCCTCGGCCGAGATCACCTCCACCTTCACACCGCCCTGCTGTTCGAGCAGACGCTGGATCGTCCGTGCCATCAACTGCGCATCGGCGCGCGAACGGTCCACCGTGATCAGCCGCATTTGGCGCGACGAACTCAGCGTGGCCGCGTCCAGTTGCCTGACCAACCCCTCGATGCTGGCGATCTGTTCGCTGGTGCCGCGCACGATCAACGAGTTGCTCTGTGCGTCAACCTTCACCGTCGGCGGAACCTGCCCGCTCTGATCGCTGGTGAACAACTCGCCGATGTTGGACGAAAGGGCGCTCACGTCGGCATTGGTCAGCGTGATCACACGCACCACGCGATCGCTGCCCGGACCGCCCGGGCCGCGGTCCACATCCAGCCCCCTGACCACCTGTTCGGCCAGTTCGAGCACCGAAGCGGGCGCGCTGATCACCAGTGCGTTGAGCCTCGGCTCGGCCACGACCTTCACCGGCGCGTCCTCGATCTTCAACCCCGATCGCAGCATGTCGCGCATCAGGAACGACCGCGACCATGCGTCGGCCCCGGCCAGCGGATCGTCGCGTTGGATGATGCGCTGCACCAGCGGCGCGATCGCCTCGGCCTGAGCGTGCTCGAGATACACCGTTCGAACACCCACGCCCGCCGGCTCGACCGCTTCGTCCATCGACTTGATCAACTCGCCCGCGCGGGCGAGTCGCTCGCTCGACGCGGCCACCACCAGCGAGTTGCTCGCCAACTCGGCCGTCACCGTCGCGGGCTTCTCTCCCGGCTCCAGACCCGCCGCAAGCGCCTGCTGCAGCGCCGTCGCGACCGAGTCGGCCTTGCCCTTCTCCAGTCGAAACACCTGCACTTCGATCGTGCCGTTCTGCCGGGGCCGGTCGAGCGTTCCGATCAACTGCTCGGCAAGCGGCATCAGCGCCGATGGCGCACTGACCAGCAGTCGATTCGTTCTCGCATCGGGCTCAACTGACACCGCCGGCACACGCACGCCGGCCTTCTGCGCGCGGACCAGCGACATCGGCCACCGCGACTGATCGCCCAGCAGCGACCGAGCGGCCGTCGCCACCCCCGCCGCATCCGCGTGTGAAAGTTCAAATGACTTGACGTCCACCATCGGCAGCGCCGGCGCCCGTTCGTCGATCTCGGCCAACTGCGCAACCGCCTGCGCCACTTCCTCCGCCTGCCCGATCACCAGCACCGTGCCCGACGTCGGCTCAGCCACGATCTCCATCGGTCGCCGCCCCTGCGGCAGAACCGACTGCATCAACTTGCTCACCGTTGCCGCCAGTTGGGCCGCATCGGCGTGAGCCGGAGTAAACGTCACAGTCTTGCGCCCGGGATCCTCGGCCGGCTGGTCAAGCCGCTCGATCATCGCCCCCGCCAGTTCCAGCGTGGCCGTCGGACCCGACACGATCAGGCTGTTGGTCCGCGGCTCAGCCTCGACGCGAATCTTCGGCGTCTCGGCATACTGGTAGTTCCTCGCCCTCATCTGCAGCATCAGGATGCGGGGGTCGGTCTGCTGCTGGTCGACCAGCAATCGCTCCACTGTCTTGGCAATCGTCGCCGCGTCGGCGTGCTCCAGCGGGAACGTCCGCACGTCCGGCTTCTCTGGGTCGAACGGCTGCCGATCCAGCGGTTCGATCAGCGACTCCACCTTCTTCAAGTCCGCGTCGGCACCGGCCAGCAGCAGCGCATTGGAACTGGCTGCGGGGAGAATCGACACCTTCTCCCCGCTCGGCAGGTCCATCGTCGGCAGCGCCTGGTTGAGCGTAGCCGCCACCTGGTTGGCTTCGGCGTAGGTCAGCGGAATCACGCGCACCGTTGAACGCCCTAGGGCCGCAGCCTCGGTGTCCAGAACCTCGATCAACTGCCTGGCCGCTTCCTGCAAGGCCTCGGGAGCCGAGATGATCAGCGTATTCGAAGACGCATCCGACGCCACTTCCAGAAGGTCTTCCGGCTCGACCGCCAGCCCCTGCTCACGCCGCTGTTCGCGCAGGCGGGCCGAGAGCATTTGCTCAATCACGGTCTTGATCCGCTCCGCCCTCGCGTGCCTGAGTGGATACATCCGCAGCGTGGTCGCGGGCAGCGCGTACTTGGCGTCCACGTCCTTGAGCACCGCCTCGACCCGATCGAACATCTCCACCGGGCCGCTCACCACCAGGGTGCGGCTGGCCGGCTCGGCGTTGATCGTGATGGGTGACTGCACGTTGCTCGACAGGGCCCCGCTGTCGGCCAGTTGCTTGAGCGTCGCCTGCACGGCCGCCAGGTCCGCACGCTCAACGCGATAGGTCCGCAGTTCCACGTTCTCCGTCAGTTTGGCCTTGTCCAGCGACGCGACGATCTGCTCGAAGCCCGCCAGTCTCTCCGTCGGCGCATCCACGATCAGAGAGTTGGTCGCCCGGTCGCCTCTCACGAAAATTTCCTTCGGACGCTGCAGATCAGGACGCGGATTGCCCCGCTGGTCGCGCGGCATCGGCGGCTCGGGATACATCTCGTCGATCGTCCGGGCCAGTTCCTCCGCCCGCGCGATCTTGAGCGGGAAAATGCGGATCTGGCGATCGGCCTCGTCGAACGAAGTCGATTCGTTCAACTCGCGCACAATCGACTGAATTTCGGCCATGACATCGTCGTGCGCCGACACGATCAGCGTATTGGTCGCCGCGTCAGCCTGGATGTCTGCCGGCTTCTTGGCCCGTTCCTCGGCCGGGCGCTGCGAGTACGAGCGTTCGAGCACATTCGCCAAGTTCGCCGCATCCGTCGAACGCAGTTTCATGATTCGCAGCGGCGGGCGCTCGGCCACCTGCTGGTTGTCCAGGCTCCGCACCAGTTGCTCAATGACCGCGAACTGGGCCGGCTGCGCGGCAATGAGCAGCGAGTTGGTCGTCTCGATCGGCTCGAATACCGGCTCCGGTCCGCCGCTCACCTTCAGCGATTCACTCGCGCTCACCATCTCGCGAAGGAACCCGATCACCTCGCCTACCTGGGCCAGGCGCAGTTCGATCATCCGAACTTCACGCGCCGGACCGATCTGCCGCTGCAACTCGTCGAGGATTCTCATGAACCGAGTCATTGCCTCGACGTCAGCCACGACTTCCAACGAGTTCGATGCCCGGTCGATCGTCACGTCCACCGGCTGCGCGTCCGGAATCGCCGCGATCTGCGAACCGTAAATCGCCAGCGCGCGATCACGCACCTCCCCCGCGTCTGCGTTGGCGATCGGCACGATTCGCAGTCCGCGTTCGACTGGCACGGCCGTCAGGCTCTTGAGCACCTGCTCGACCTTCTCGAACGTCACCTCATCGCCCGCGACGATCAGCGTCGAACTCCGGGGCTCGGTTTCGATCACCACCGGCACCTTCGGGCGCCCCGTGCTGGCCGGGCTGCTCAGCGAGCCGTTCTGGCTCAGCCCCTGCAGCATCCGCGCCACCGAGTTCAGGTCGGCGTTTACGACGTGATACGTGCGCAGTTCGGCCACCGGCGGCACCTCGACCCGGTCGAGCTTCTCCGCCAGTTCCCGCAGCGACTTCTCGCGATCGGCCGGCGCGTCGATGATGAGCGAATTGCTCGAAGGATCGGCCGAAACCGTCACTTCCTTCGGCTCCTGTAGCCAGGGCATGGGGCGTCCAAGCCGGTCGGCCGGCATCGGAGGCTGCGGATACAACTTGTCCATCGCCACCGCCACGTCCACCGCCTTGGCGACTTTGAGCGGGAACAGGAACGTGATGCGCTCCGGTTCATCCGATCGCTCGGTGTTCAGGTCATCGACGAACGACTTGATATCGTCAAACAACTCCTCGTGCGCCGCCACGATCAACGTGTTCGTCGCCACGTCGGCGCGAATGTCCACCGGACGCGCCACCCGGTCGCTCGGCGCGCGCTGCGCATACTGCTGCGTCAGCATCCCCGCGATATTCGCCGCATCGGCCGTGCGCAACTGGAGCAACTTCAGCGGCGGCAGGTTCGACTGCTCGATCCGGTCCAGCCGCCTCACGTAGTCGGCAATCAACTGGTGCTGGGCCTCCTCGGCTGTCACCATCAGCGAGTTGGTCCGCTCCACCGCCACCACCCCGGCCGGCGGCACCTGACGCGAGGGGTCGATCGAGTCGGCCGACGCGAGGAACTCCATCAGCGGCGCCACCAGGTCGATCGCGTTTCCGTTCTCGACCTCGATCAGTCGTGTCGTCCGCTCCGGGGGCATCAACTGCTGCGCCTGCTGCAGGGCCGCGCCAAACAGCCGCAACGCCTCCGCGCGCCCCTTGACGATCAACTTGCCCGCCACCCCATCGATCTCATATTCGATCGGTCCGGCCTCGGCGTCGTTCATGCCGGCCGTCTGCGCCCGGTACAACTCCATCGCGCGACCGATCAGTTTTTCAGGATCGGGCCCGAGCAGCGACATCACCTGCATCTGCCGTTCGCCGGGGCGCACCTGGTCAAACTGCTGCACCAGTCCCTCGATCGTCGAGAACTGCTCCGGGCGTGCTCGCACGATCAACCGGCTCAGTTCGTCGATCGCCTCCATCGTCGGCGCCACATATGCCGTCCCGTCATCCGGTTCAAGCATCGGGCGCAGCACGCTCGAAAGCCGCGAAACCAACTCGGAAGCCTTGACGTTGGTCACCGTATAGGTGCGTGACTCGCGCTCCACCACGATGCTCTGCTCGGCCGAACGCAGTCGCTGCTCGAAACGTGCCAGTCCGGCGCTCGAACCCACGAGCGTCACCGTCCGAGCCGCCGAGTCAACGATCGACCTGACCGGATCCTTGGCCGCCTCCTCGGTCAGGTTGTCCAGTTCGCGCGCCTTGGTGATCACCTGTTCAATGTTGCCGCTCGTCAGCGTCACCACCCGGACCTCCTGCCGCAGGTCCGCCTTGACATCGATGCCCCTGACCAACTGTTCAAGCGCATCCACGTCGCTCGATGGCCCCGCGACAATCAGCCCTCTGCCCGAGGGCGCCGCCGCCATGTTCAGCGAGTGACTCTGCCTCGGCGTGAGCAAGCGCTGCGCAATCGCCATCGCCTGATCCGGCGAGAGGTGCTCGATCCCGATCACTCGAGCCGCGCGATCCACGCGCATCTCTCCCGCCGCAACCGGGTCGATCACCTCCAGCAGCGCCTTCGCCTGCACCAACTGGTCCGGGGTGCCGACCACCATCACGCGCGAGACATTCTCCAAGCCCTGCACGTTCGGGCGCCGCGCCTCGGGCAGTGCCCGGAACAGCGCATTGACCTGCTCAGCCGCCTTCGTCGGCGTCACACCCACCACTTCAAAAGCCCTGAGTTGCGGGCCTTCGTTTACGGCCGCGCCACCGCCCGTTGGCGAATCCAGCATCGAGGTCAACTCATCCACCAGCGGCATGCGCCCAGTCGGGCCTACCGCCACCACTGCGTTGATCCGCGTGTCCGCCTGAATCTTCATCGGCGGCTTGCTCACGTCGTCGATCAGACGCGCGTTGTCGTTCTTGTCCTTCACCATGATCTGATCCAGTTCCGGGATCAGACCCTTGAGCGTCGCGACGATCTGCTCGGCCTGCGTGTAGCGAAGCGGAATCACCTTCATCGTGATGTCCGCCGGACGCACCATGTCAACCTGGCTGATGATCTCGTAGATCCGCTTGCACTGCGAAGCCGTCTCTACCAGGATCAGCATGTTCTGCCGCGCGATTGCCTGCACCATGCCCGGCGGACGAATCAACGGCTTGATCTGCTCGACCACAGTGTCGGCCGTCGCGTTGTTCAGCGGGATGTACGTCGTCACATATTCCGACGCATCACGGTCACTGGTGTTCTTCAACTCGTCGGGACTGACCGGGCGGGCGTCGGTGGCCGCACCCTCGATCGTCCGCAGGTACAGGAAGTCGCCCTCGTGCACCAGGCGTACGCCGCGCGTGCGCAGGCTGAAGTTGAAAACCTCGATCGCCTCGCCCAGCGCAAAGTCACGGGCGCTGATGAACTTGAGCGTCCCGTCGGGCACCGGCGCCTCACGCACCACCGGCAGGTTGGTCTCACGCGCGAAAAAGTCCAGCACCTGGTCGAACGCAACGCCATCAAAATTGAACCGGATGCGGGTTTCCGCCGGTGCGGCCGGCGGGCTCTGACCCCCCGTTGTCGCCGGCGCGGCCTCCTGCCCAAGCACCGCCGAGACCGGCAAACCAGCTGCCGCGATCAACGTCGCCGCCACTGCCGCTCTCATCGCCGCTCGTCCGCTCTCGGTGCGCTCCATCATCCTTCTCCTTCACCCGCCTTGGCTCCGGGCATCGGGGCGGTTCCTCCACCCAACGCCGGAGAGTCTACCTGATCGGCCGGCACGCGATCTGCCAGGGTCTGGCCCTGTCTGATCACGAACCTTCTTCCCTCGAACACGAAGTACCCCCGCTCTCCCTCGGCCCACTCGAATACGTGTCCCAGCACGTCGTCGCCAGGACGCAGGATGCGGCGTTCACCCGTCTGCGTCTGAATCAGCCATGCCTCCACGCTCACGGTCTGCCCGTCCACCCGGCGCTCCAGCAAGCCGGTCAACTTCCAGCGGTCATACGCCGGGGGCACGGCCGGAGGCGGCACGATCGGATCAACAGGCGGGTCTACCACCGGCGGCCTAGGCGCCTGCACCGGTGGTGCGACGAACACGTTTCTCTGCGCAATTCGCACCGCCTTCTTCACCAACTCCTCATCGGGCTCCACGATCGGCGGCATGGCCGCGTTCGGCGGACACAAATCGGGCGCAATTGCCACCGAAAACGCCACATCCAGCCCAAACGCCTGACGCTCCCGACCCCGCGGCTCGATCGACACCCGCTCGATGCGGTGCAGCCACGGCTGCACCTGCAGGAACGCGACCGCCCGCACCACCTGTTCCAGCGACCCCGATCCGCTGAACGTCCCTTTCACCACCGCAAAATCCTGTGCCTCCATCAACTCTCGCCCGAGTTTGCCGCGAAGCCGGGCCGCGGCCAGGGGCGTCCGCTCGGCCTTGGGAGGTCCATTGCTCACCTGCACCGCACGAAGCCCCGCCCGCTCGCCGATGTCCTGCAGACTCGTCCGCAGACGGTGCTCCACCTGGTCAAACTCTCGACCAATCTGTGTCAGCCCGAAGGCCTGCAGTTCACGCTTGATGCTTGGCCAGTTCTCCATCGTGTCGGTCGCACGCTTGTACGTCGCGTTCATTTCCTCAATCTGCTTGCGCACCGCACCGACCGGCTTGAGATACGCCGCGTTGACGATCCAATACCCCACGCTCAAGACCACGCCCAGCACCGCCAGACGAACCACCAAGCCCAGGGGAGTCCGCTTCATGGCCTTGCCTCCTCCGGCCCGGCGGCAGCGCCACTGGTTCCCTCACCATCCGCCGGCTTGCGCTCTCCAGCATCAATCTCCGGCTTCGATCCATTCGGCGAAGCGCCGGCCGGTGTACCGGCAACCTTGTCTGATGGCGACAGGAAGTTCGTCGTCAACTCATAGTCATATCGATCCGCGACGTCCGGCCCGCGGTTGACCACAGTGAACAGTCCCGCTTCAAGCAGTCGCTCACGCAGTGTCAATGCGATCGATCGGTCATTGACCTTGCCCGACACGTCGATCGCCACTCGGCTCTGGCTCGTCCACTCTCCACCCGGGAACGAGCGACCCTCGTACTTGACCTCGCCCGTCATCGCCATGTTGACCCGGTCGGCCAGCGAACTGCGCGGATCGGGCAGACGCTCGCTCAACCATGACAGATGTCCGATCCAGTCCGCGTCCATCGCATTCCAGCGTCGCACGTTCTCGGCTCGCGCCCGCTCGACCAGATACCGGCGATACTCGCCAGCCAGATCGTCCAACTGCGACTGCCGGGCCGCCTTGACCGCATTCAGCGCATCAAGCCGATCCTGGCGATAGAGATACCCAGCCCCACCGACCACGATCAACCCCAATATCCCCGCCAGCACCATCTGGCGTCGCCTGGCTCCCAGGTCCGGAGGCCGCCGCGGATTAAGGAAATCGAGTCCCCCGGCGCTCTGTGTTGGAACTCCCAGCCCGATCAGAGGCAGATATGTTCCCAGCGCGTCAGCGTCCACCCTGGGGTGCACTTTCACCGTCTCGGGCAACTCCAGGCACCGGGCCGGAAGGTCGAGAAGCGCACTGCAGCGGTCGCACACATCACCCGCCGCCGAGCCGCATCCCATCACCAGGATCGCCCGCACGTCTTCGGCCCGCTGCGACACGCGGTAACTCATCCACGTGCGTTTGGCCTCCACCGCCGTCCGCTGGGCCAGGTCCGGCTCCGGCTCGCTTCCTTCCTCTCTCAGAAGCGGTATGGCCACTTCCGGGATCGCGTGTTTCAACTCGACCGAACGGGCAAAGAGCACGCGCCCCCGGTCGGCCACGACGTAGTCGGTCGTTTCCATGCCCCCGGCGATGATGAGGACCGGCCCCTCCAGCCCGCTGGTCAGCCGGGCGATCCCCCCGCTGCGCAGTCGCACCCCGGTCAGTTTCAGTCCGGCATGACGGGCCACCTCGCGGTACCAGACCACACGCTCGCGGTGAATCGCGCCCACCAGCACGTTGGTCACCCGCGCATCATCCCCGGCTTCGAGCGTCACTGAATCGATGATCGAATCCTCGATCGGCATCGTCAGTTGCCGGCTCATCTGCAGGCGCACCGCCTCGCAGATTTCTGCCTCGCTCTGGATGCCCACCGTGGGCAGTTCCAGCACCTTGAGCACCACGTCGCCGCGCGGGGCCGCGAAGATGGCTCGCGTCGTTGAAATCCCTGCCTCGCGCAGCGCCTGCCGAAGCCAGGGCCCAACTTCCTCCGGGGCGGACGACACGTTGGACCGAGTCGCGGTGCCGACCCGCTGGACCATCAGCCGCCCGGGCCCGGCCTTGACCGCCGCTGCTGCCATGCCGTCACGCGACAGATCGATCAGTAGATACGTGCCGCGCAAGTTCCGGATCATGACCCACCCCCCGACTTCCATCGGCCGATTCGACGATCGACCGGCTCCTCGGGCATGGTGGGCTTCGGCGCCTCCGGTTCCGAACCTGCCGCCTGACGGTCCGCACGCCGATTGCGCGACGACTCGGCGCGAGTCGCTCGCTGCTCTGCCCGGGCCGCCCGTGCCGCGTCGATGCGCGAGCCTCCCGCCCGCCAACTCGGCGTGCCCCCGTCTCCAGCGTCATCTTCCGAGCCCAGATCTTCGGCGCCCGACTCAGTCAGCCCCATCTGCGCCCAGAGTTCGGCTTCAAACGAACGCTGATCGGCCGACACCCGCTCCTGCACATCGGCTCGACGCAAATCCCTGGCCAGGTCCAGCATCGAGACCTCGCGCAGATAGGCCACCCGTGCCCGCTCCGACGAAACGTCGATCACCGCGTCATACACCACCCGATCGCTCAACACGCTCTCGTCGCGCGTGGCCTCGGCCAGCCCCTCGAGCACCGACCGGCCCACGCCCGCCACACGCTCGTACCGTGCCGGATCCTGGAAACCCGCTTCCACACGCACACGCCACTGCATCGACCGCGTCGTGACCAGATCGACCACCGCTTCATATTCGTCCAGCGACAGGATTCCTTCCTGCACAAGCCACATCGACGAGAGACGCATCTCCTCCGAGAGACGATCGCGCCGATCGACGATGTCGAGCGCCCTCCCGTGGTCAATGCCGGGAAGCGTCGCAATGACGTCGACCGGAGCCGTCAGAATGTCGATTCTCCCCAGCCGGTACATGTCGCTGGACGTGGTCACCGCGTCAAGCATCCCGCGCAGAATCTCCGGGTCGTTCACCCCGAGTCTGCGCAGGTTGGCCAACATCTCGCGATCGCTGCGGAACTGCAGACCCTGGTCAAACAGACCCTTGGCCACCGCGACCGCCTCTTTCCCCCACTGTTCCTCGACCGCACGCTCGAAGCGGTCTGACCACGGAACGTTCAGGTTGACGCGCAACTTGCCACGCTTCTCGGGCGACTCGATCCCGGCCTGGATGTTCGGGTCAAAACTGAACACCGTCAGCAGGTCGATCAGCCCGGCCTCGGACGCCGCGCCACCCCCACTGCGCGGCTCGGGTGGCTTCGCTCCGCCTGTCCCATCCGCACCCGGACCCAGAGCCTCCAGCCCGATCGGCGTGTCGACAAACCCGTACAGCACGTCGGCCGCCATCCCGTCCACACGCACCAGTTCTTCGACGCTCGTGAAAGGCCTGGCGTCAATGATCTTCTGCGCACGAGCCTCGGTCCCGATGCCCGATAGTGACGCCAGCATCTCCTTGGACGCATGGTTCACGTCGACCTTGCCCGTTTCCGAAACCAGGTGCATGTCGCCCCACACCGGCACCAGCCGCACCACCGCGCGACGTCCCCCCTCGTCCTCATACAACACCCACTCGGTTCCGACTTCCGGAGACGAACCGGCCAGCAGTTTCTCTCGCTGGTCTGCCAGTTGCGCCATGACATACTGAATCCCGGACCACGCATTGGCCCGCGACTGCGAGCGACGCAGCGTCGTCTCGGCCGACGAACGCTCGGCGTCGACCGTCACCAGCAGCGTCGAGCCGATCATCGCCGCCAGCACGATCACCAGCAGCACCGCCAGCAGCACCATCCCTTGCCTCGAGCGCTGCCTCATGAGGCACCCCCGCCGGTCACCTCAGGTGCATCTGGAACCGCCATCACGCGCACCCGGTCCGGGTCGCGCAAGGGCAGATCCGGCGCCGACAACTCCTCATCCTCCCATTCTGCATCCAGCGCCGCGTCGAGATCACGCCGGCTCGGGCCCACGCGCCCTTCCAGTCCAGCGCCGCGCGTCCTTCCGCGACTTGTCTCCGCCTGCCTGTCGCCGAACCACACCGCCACCTCGATCGCCACCGGCAGCCTGCCCGCCGAGCCGGAGTCGAAACTCCCGCTCCACTGCCGTCCGTCGTAATAGCGGAACTGCAGGTACTCAACCTGGTCGCTGATCACCTCCGACATCGCGCTCTCGCCTGACAGAACGTCCCAACGGCTGGCCCGCAGTTGCCGACTCGATCGCTCCCACTCAAACCGCACCCCCTGCATGTCGCCCAGTACCGTCTGCGAGTCGTTCTCGATGGGCAGCGTCACCCCGCGAGACAGCAGCGTCATGGACGTAGGCGATCCGCGCAGCCCGGGGCCGAATCGCGTCCCCCCGGCCAGCGTGGTCATCAGGTCACGTTCAATCGTCTCGATCATCCCCACCCCGACCCGGGACTGGTCGCCATATCGCACCACCCGGTCACGGCTGTCCATGAGGTCAAACAGAAACGTGTACACCACGCCCGACAAAACCAGGACGATGCCGATCGCCAGCATCACCTCCAGCAGCGAAAAGGCGCGGCGGCCGCTCATCGCGATCCTCCCCTTCTCAAACCGCGCCTCGCCGCGTCCATCAACTCGTCCTCTTCCCCGGCCACGTCCTCGGGCTTGCTCCCCAGCCGCACCACCTGACGCAGCGTGTACGAAGCCTCCGTCACATCCCCCCGCCCGCTGACAAGCCAGGCCGTCACCCTCACCATGTACAGCCCGGCGAACTCGGTCGGTTCAGTATCCACTTCCACCATCCACTCCGGCCCGCTCGGCCTGGGACTACCCCCTACTGGCGGTTTGCCTGAGTCCATCGACGGCAATCCCTCGTCCTTCACTCCCTCGCTGGACAAGTCCGAGGAGGGCAGAAACATGGAAACGTCCCACCGCGTCGCAGGCCCGCTCACCGACGTCGGCTCAACCAGCCCCGCCTCGATCTGCGCCATCGTCGAACGCGCCAGATCGCAGGCCTGCATCGTCTTGCGCGTTCGGTCCATGGCGGTCACGCTCTGCATCACGATCCCGCCCAGCGTCATCGAGGCCATCAGCAGGATCGCCAACGCCACCATCACCTCAAACAACATGGCGCCCCGCTTCATGGGAGCCCCCCCTCGCCCTGCCTCTGCGAAGGCTCGCTCACCGGCGGACGAACCTCCGGTACTCCCGGGGCATCGGACGACTCCTCGCCCCCTTCCCGTCCGTCGGTCGGCCGTTGCAGCCGCACCCGCTCGACCTTCACCATTCCCAGCCACCGGCTCGTCCTGATCGAGGCCACACGCTGCCCGGGTCCGATCAGGTACAGACGATCTTCTCCGATCAGCGTCCCGTCGGGCAGGAAGACCGCGATGATGACGCGCTGCGGCCTCTGCGGGTCGCCCCACTCTTCGACCGGAGCCCATGCATCCCCAACGGCGTCTTCTTCCGGCGAGCCTGATGCCGAACTGCGGGCTCCACCGGAGCCGACCTGAGGTTCAAAGTACTCCTCCGGAATCCGGCGCCGAATCTCGTAGTGAGCAGGCAGCGTCAAAATCGCCTGAAATGAAGGCAGGTCGGCGTGGCTTTCGCCCAAGCCGCCTTCCTTCCCATCAAATCGCGGCAACTCGCTCACGATGTTCGCTGCTCCCTCGCTCTCTCCTTGTTCGCCCATCCGAGCCGTTCCGACCCGATACACCCCTTCCCTGGCCGACCAGCGGACTTCAAACAGCACCGCCCGGGACTCGCGCTGTGATTCGGCTCGCGCGACTGCTGCCGCCTGCTCCAACTGCAGCACCATGTCGTCGAACGAGAGGTCGCGCGTGCGTTCCAGCATGAGAGGCATGACGATGCCCGCCAGCGCCGCGAGCAGCGCCAACGCCACCACCACCTCGAAGAGCGTCAGCCCTCGCCTGATTCCGCCGGTGCGCCTTGCCCCTGGTCCGACCCTGGGCCTGTGGCGATCAGCCACCGGAACGCGACGGCGACGAGTCCCCGAAGCCGAAATCGCTGCCCGTGTCGTCATCCTCGGACCACGTCTTCAAATCGTCTTCCGTGCCGTCTTCCCCGTCCGGGCCAACTGACCACAGCGCGTACTTGGTCGGGTCGTCGTCACGCTGCTGCATGTACATCCACTCGCGCCCCCAGCGGTCCTTGGGCAGCGGCTTTTCCAGTTGGGCCGACCACTGCGACGCATCCAGTTCCGGATCCAGCGTCTCCGGACTCCAGAGCACCGCAAGCCCTTCCTCATCCGTCGGATAGCGGTTGTACTTGAAGTAGAACCACTTGAGCCCCTTCTCCAGGTTCGTCAAGTCCGTCTTGGCCAACTGGATGTTCGCCTCATCCTTGCGCGACAGCACCGCCACGCTCACGATCGCCCCCAGCGCCAACACAATGGCCAGCACGATCATCACCTCGATGAGCGTGAAGCCACGCCGCCGGCTCGTTTCACGCATTCCGTTCACTCGCTTGCCCATTCGCCCCGTCCTTTCCCCGTCTGAAGCCCTCGACCCGCCTGACCTCTTGCCGCCAAGCGGGTCCATCCTTTCCTGATGCATCGACCGACCGAATGACACGGGCCCACATTGCCCGCAGCGCCCGGTTAACTAGTCCAAACTAGCATAACCGCTCCCACCGATCAATACCACTACCTGAACGCCGCGCAGGGGTGTCAACCCCAACCGGTTGCGTATAGCCTACAGCGCCGCGCTCATCTTCAGCATCGGCAAAAGTAGCGAAATCGCCACCAAGACCACCACCCCCGCGATCAGCAGCAGCATGAGCGGCTCTATCAGTCGTACCGCCGTATCCAGCAGGCGGTTCACGCGTCCCTCGATCGTCTCGGCGATCCCGAGCATGACCTCGTCCACGTTTCCGGCGGCCTCACCCACCGAAATCATCTCCACCACGTCGTCCTCAAACATCCCGCTCGCCGCCAGCGGACCGGCAAGCGGCTCGCCCCCGCGCACCGCCTCGATTGCCTTGTCGATGGCTTCCTCCATCAGAAGGTTGCCTGCCGCCTGCCGGGCGATCTGCATGGCCGAAAGCAATGGCACGCCGTTGGCTTCCATCGTCCCCAGCATCCGGCAGAACCGCGCCGCCGCCAGAGACCGTGTGAGCGGCCCCAGAATGGGTGCCCGAGTCTTGGCCACGACCAGGAATCGCCGCACGTCGGGCCTCTTGCTCGCCCGCCAGACCACCACGCCGATGACCGCCAGCAGCGTCAGCGTGATCAGTCCGTACCGTCCCATCGCGTGACTGACGAAGAATAACGCCGACGTGATGGCCGGCAACTGCCCGCGCTCTTTCAGCCCGTCGAACACCGATTCAAAGTTGGGCACGAACACCACGAAGATCACGGTCAGCAGCACCACGCCCACACCCACCAGCACGCAGGGGTAGATCATGTTGCCTATCACCTTGCTGCGCAACTCGGCCTGCGACTGCACGTATTGCCCGAGCCTCGCGAACACCTGCTCGAGGAATCCGCCTCGCTCGCCCGCGCGGATCATCGCCACATGAATTCGCGGAAAAACGTCCGGCTGCACCTCCATCGCGTCGGAAATCTCGCCGCCTTCCGACACATGCTCCGCCAGGCGCCGGAAGATCGTCCCAAGGCGTCGGTCGCTCTTCTGCTTGCCGAGCAACGCGAGCGCCCGCATCACCGGCACCCCGGCCCGCAACAGGTCGGACAACTGCGTGTACGCCCGAGCCAGCCTCGCCGGCGAAACACCACGTGTCAGCCCCGAGCGTTCCTTCTGCTCGGCCACGGACAACGCCGTCAGTTGCTTGGATTCCAGTTCAGCAAGAACCGCCGCCTCGTTGGCGGCCGCGAGCACACCGGTCACCCGGCCCCCCGCGCTCGTGATCGCCGTGTACTCAAAACTGGGCATCGATCAGGTTCATCGCCTCGTCGTCGGCACCACCTTCAACCATCCAGCAACGATTCGATCCGCGCCACCAGCCTCGGATCGGTCGGCGATGTCTGAGGGTCGATCCGGTCCACCAGTTCGCCCTGACGATTGACCAGGTACTTGGTGAAGTTCCAACTCGGTTCGGCTGTCAGCGCGTTCAACTGCTGGTACAGAGGACACGTCCCCTCACCCTTGACCACCGTCTTTTCGAACATCGGGAACGTCACCCCGTAGTTCTGGGTGCAGAACTGCGTGATCTCCGCGTTGGTCCCCGGCTCTTGGTCCCGGAACTGGTTGGCCGGGAATCCCAGCACCACCAGCCCGCGGTCCTTGTAG
The DNA here is from genome assembly GCA_023382935.1 of Phycisphaerales bacterium. Lineage (GTDB taxonomy): Bacteria > Planctomycetota > Phycisphaerae > Phycisphaerales > UBA1924 > J022. Next base: position 66,170 of record JAHDXL010000009.1, on the reverse strand, counting down.
GCGTCGTACAGCGTCTGGAGCGCCTCGTACTGCGGCGTCAGCCCGCACTTGCTGGCCGTGTTCACGATCAGCACCACCTTGCCCTTGTACTCCTCCAGGGACTGCGGCGTCCCGTCGATGCGGTTCATCGTGTAGCCCAGCACGTAGGGCGACAACTCGCCGGGAACCTCGCCCGTGTTGCCTTCCTCTTCGTCGTCGGCCTCATCATCCATCCCCCCCGCCGGGAAAGCAAAGGAGGGCGTCTGCGGCGCCTGATTGCCTGCCGCCGGATTCTCCGGCTGCGCACGCGGCTGTTGCTGGCTCGCCGGGTTTGACCCCTGCGGCGGCTTGGGCTCCTCTGTCCCTCCAGAGCAGGCAACCAGCGAACAGGCCGTCAACGCCAGCAACAACCGCTTCATGCGACCCTCCTTGGCCAACTCGCGCCCTCTCGTGACGCGGCGGCTCTAGACTCCAAGCGATGGTCCGGCTCTCCCGAACCGTGCGATTCTCCATCAACCCGGACGCCCGCAGCCAAGGCTGCAATGGGTTCGGCGGCGCGCCGGCGATGGATGGACTTGGTCGATACTACGAACTCGACGTCACTTGCATCGGCTCCCCGAACCCAGAAACAGGATACCTGATCGACATTCGCCAGATCGACCGCGTCGTCCGGTCTTCCGTCATCCCTCTCATCGCCGAGGCTTGCTCCCTCGCCCCCCAGACTCCCGCCGCCCTGCTCATGCCGTCGATCCTGAATGTGCTGACTGAGTCGGCCCTGCGTCCGATTTTCGCCGCCGCTCGCTGGAAACTCACCCCGTACCATTCCATCGAGATGGAGCGAGCCCGTCCCAATCAGGTCGTCCTGCGCCAGCGTTTCGACTTGGCCGCCTCCCACCGGCTGCACAGCCCTGCCTTGAGTGATGAGGAAAATCGAGCGACTTTCGGTCGCTGCAACAACCCCAACGGGCATGGGCACAACTACCAAGTCGAAGTGGCCGTCGCCTGCACGCTTACCGACACCAGCGCTCCTCCCCCTCTCTGGCGGATCGAAGAACTGGTTGAGCAAGTCATCATCAGGCCCTTTGACCACAAGCACCTGAACCTTGACACGCCTGAGTTTGCAGAAGGTTCTGGGGTGATGCCCTCAGTTGAGAACATCGCGCGCGTTTTCTTTGAGCGACTTTCAGCCCCACTGGCCGATGCTCTAGACGGGGCTGTCTTGGCCTCCGTCACGGTCTGGGAGACGGACCGCACTTGGTCTACGTTCCCAGCCTGATCGGGTGCCCGGTTGAAACCCGGTTGTCACAAGTGGGTAGAACGGAGAGGTCCGGCGCGTGTAGTCTGTACCAGAGGCAGAGATGGGTATTGGACTGATCCTTGTTGAAAAGGGGTTGATCTCACGAGATCAACTCGAGAAGGCGCTGGCCGCGCAACGCGAGTCCGGCGAGCGCCTCGACAGGGTTCTGGTGCGCCTGGGATTTGTCTCGCGCAACCAGGTCTTGGCCGCTCTGGGCGACCAGTTCCAGATGCCCGTGGTGGATCTGACGACGTTGGCGCCCGAGCGCGAGGTGCTCGCCACCCTGCCGCCCAAACTGGTCTACCGGCAGAGTTGCGTGCCCATCGAGCGTCACAACGGCACCCTGACCGTCGCCACCAGCGACCCCTTCGAGATCACCGCCCTTGACGAACTGCGCCTACTGACCGGGTGCTCGATTGAACTGGTGCTGGCCGACGAGGATGAACTCAACAAGTTCATTCGTGCACATTACGGCGTGGGTGGGGACACGCTGGACCAGATGGCCACCGATCGGCGTGAGGACGCCGACGTGGCCGGGGCGGCCGACGAAATCGAGCAGGCCCAGGAAGCCTCGGTCATCAAGTTGGTCAATGACATTCTGGCCGAGGCGGTCAACGAGCGGGCCACCGACGTCCACGTCGAGCCCTACGAGAACGAACTGATCGTTCGGTACCGAATCGACGGCGTGCTGCAACGCGCCAACGTCCCGCCCACCATCAACCGCTACGGCGCCGCGATCGTCAGTCGACTGAAGATCATGGCCAGCCTCAACATCGCCGAGAAGCGCAAGCCGCAGGACGGGCGCATCACGTTCACCCATCGCCCCGCCAGCGGCCCGCCGCAGGAGTTTGACCTGCGCATGAGCGTCATTCCCATGCTTTTCGGCGAGGGCGTGGTGCTGCGTCTGCTGAGCAAGACGGCCGTGCTCATGACCCTCGACGATCTGGGCATGGATAAGCCGACGCTGGCCAAGTGGGACGACCTGATCAATCGCCCGCACGGGATCGTGCTGGTCACCGGCCCCACCGGTTCGGGCAAGTCAACGACGCTGTACGCAAGCCTCAACCGGATCGTCTCCGACGAGATCAAGGTGATCACGGTCGAAGACCCGGTGGAGTATCACGTCCCGATGGTGAACCAGATCCAGGTCAATGCCAAGACGGGGCTGACTTTCGCCAACGGACTGCGGTCCATCCTCCGCCACGACCCCGACGTGGTGATGGTCGGCGAAATCCGCGACAGGGAAACGGCCGAAGTGGCAATCCAGGCGTCGCTTACCGGGCACCTGGTCTTCAGCACGTTGCACACCAACGACGCCGCCGGCGCTACGACTCGCCTGCTCGACATGGGAGTCGAGCCGTTCCTGGTCGCCTCGTCGGTCGAGGGTGTGCTGGCCCAGCGGCTGGTGCGGCGGGTGTGCCGCGAATGTGCCCAGCCGCACCACCCCGCGCATGACGAACTTCCGCCCGACTTCGATCCCCGGCCGGACGACTGCCCGATGGTGGGCGCCGGCTGCCGCGCGTGTCGCAACACCGGCTTCCGCGGGCGCGTGGGCGTGTACGAACTCCTGCGACTGACCAACCACACGCGCGAGATGATCATGGAGCGCCGCAACGCGCCCGAGATCGTGGCCAAGGCCCTTACAGACGGCGACCTGCGTCTGCTCAAGACCGACGGCTACGAGAAGTTCCGCACGGGGCAGACCACGCTGAGTGAAGTCGCACGCGCGCTGAGCGGGTAACCCCGCGAAAGCACGGGACCGGCCTCCCAGAATGAAACAGGAAGGAGACCGGCTGGATGCCGATCTCCTTCGCTTCTGTTCCAGAGAAGCGTTGCGGCGTCACTCCGCCTCAGCCAACACGACCGCGAGAAGTGCCTGCCCAAGCGGATCGGTGCCAGCGAAGAGCAGCAGATCGCGTGATTCGATCACCCCGAATCGCTGCTGCTGAGCCTGCCCGATGATCGCGGGTAACACCTGCAGCACGCTGGCCAAACTGCCACCTCCGCTCTTGCCGAGTCCGACGACCATGTTGCCGAGCATCGAGCGTCCGGCTACGGCGCGATACTCGAGCGTCGAGCCATCCCAGTAGGACCATGACACCGCCGAGCGCAGTGACTGCTTCAAGTCGTTGTACGGCGGGACGACCAGCCCGGGGTCGCGCGAGCGGTCCCACGGCGAGCGAACCATGTTAGCCAGTCCCGAGCCGATGAGGGCCGTCATGCCGTAGCCCGCGTGCGCCACGCGATCGGCGTTGACGAATGAAACCGAGTACAGATCCTGTCCGCGCGGCAACTGCGAGGTAAACGCTTCGACCGTTCCCAGCCCGCGATCGCCCCTGCCACGCAACTGGCGTACCGCCGCGATGGCGGCCTGCGGCGTCGGCGTCAGCAGCATCCAGTCGCCCTCGTAGCCAAAGGTGATCTCAAGCGGCACCGGCACGCCCTGGAAGCGCAGCGAGAACAGATCGATATCGTCATACTTCCAGGGCGTGAGGCGGATGTATTTGCCGGCGATGGGCACCATCATGGCCATCATGTTGGCCAGGTTGGTGACTTTCTCGTTGGTTTCGAGCATCTTGGCGCGGTCGCGCACTTGGAGGAGCATGACCGACGAGAGCAGCCCGCCGCCGCCGGTGGATTCGGAGCGGTAGACAATCGCGTCCCCGCCGAGCGGGGCGACGATGTCGTCGAAGAGGCTGATGCCTGTCGACTGGGCAAAGTAGTCCAGATACTGCGAGGCAGGCACCTCATATTCGTCGAGTTTGCCCACGATCGCTCGCAGCATTTCGAGGTCGAAGCGGCTGAACGAAGCCGTCCAGGCATCGGCCGGCACCGCCTTGAAGTGCTCGCGGTTGATCGCGCCGGAGGGCAGCGAGAGCATCGACCACAACTTGCCCAGTTCGGCCATGCGAACCGTCGTCAAACAATGGTCGGCCTGGTAACTCATTGCCATGTCGAGCGACATCGCGCCATCGCCGGCCACCCCGGCTTCGGCCACGTCATCGAGCATCTTGCGCAGCAGCCGCTCGTTCGCCTGCTCGGCCTGCTGGCCTCCCATCTCCAGCACCGGGCTCAGCGCTTCGAGGTTCAGCGACATGCGCACCACCGCGATGCCCTTGTGGGCCTCATCGGGCTTGCCGAGCAGGTCCCAGGTTTGATCGACAAATCCCAGGTGCACCTCATAATGCCATGCCCCTCCGGCCTGTCGCGGGCCGAACACGATCGTCGGCCCATTCTGCGGCGGGGAGAACTGCATCATGCCGTCTCCGTGCGGCGACGGCTCCAGCGTTGGCGCCTCGGGCGCGTTGGCCAGCGCGCCGACCAGTTCTCGCTGCAACTCGCTGGCCATCTCCGGCCCGTCCATCGCAAAGGACAACACCGCGCCGTAACCCATCGTCGGGCCGGCGATGTCGGGATCATGCACAATCGCTATCGTCATGGGGCGCGAGACCGTTCGCAGCACGCGCGCGATCAACTGCGTCACCGAGCGATCGAGATTGGGAATCTCGCTGGACAACTCCTCGACGCGGTTGGGCAACATGCCGATCGCCCGCGCCAGCCCCGCGTCCAGCGGATCGGGCGCCAACTGGCTCATCGGCGCCGTCTCGATCACGAGCAGCGGTTGCGCCAACGCCGCGCCGGCCGCCACCGCCACACTCGCCACCAAACAAGTCCCCGCCCGGGCAAGTCGCTCTATCATGGCACCTCTCCTGTTTGAGTCCCCTGAATGGTACAGGTTGATTGGGTTGGCAGGTTCACCACTTTCGCCCTATGTGCGGCATCGCCATGATTGAGCGCACACCTAGGCACATTCTGCTCGTCCGTCCCAGCGCTTTAGGTGATGTCTGCCGCACGGTCCCGCTTGCGGCCAGTCTGCAGCGAGCCTTTCCCGATTCCAGGATCGACTGGCTCGTCCAAGACTCGTTCGCCGGCGCCATCGCAGCCCACCCGGGCGTGCATCGCGTCATACCCTTTGCCCGCAAAGAGTTAGGCCGGCTCATGCGACGGGGACATGTGCGGCGCGTCCTGCGTTGGACGCGTTCCCTGGCCGACCAGCCCTACGACCTTGCGATTGACGCTCAGGGGCTGCTCCGCAGCGCGTTCTTCACCTGGTCGTCGCGGGCTCCGCGCCGCGTTGGGTATGGCAACGCCCCGGAGGGGGCTCCCATCTTTTACAACATCCGCCCCCGCGTCGATTGCTCCTTGCACGCCGTCGACCGCATGTTGGCGTTGCTCGATGCCATTGGCGTCGAACCGGTCCGCGACATGCGTCTCTACACCAGCGCCGAATCGAGAGCCAGGGCCGCCGCGCTCTGCCCGCCCGGTTGCGTCGTCATCGCCCCGACGAGCCGATGGGCGTCGAAGCGTTGGCCAATCGAGCGCTTCCGCTCACTCGTTGTTCAACTGCTCGCCGCGAGCGACACGTGCGTCGCGGTAGTCGGTGGCCCCGGCGAGGAGGAACAGTGTCGCCCGCTGCTCGACCTGGCGGGTCCGACCGATCGCGTGATCGACCTGGTCGGCAAGACCTCCGTCGAAGTGCTCATGGCCGTCATCGAGTCGTCACGCTTGGTCGTCGCCAATGACTCGGCGGCTTTGCACATGGCTGTGGGCTTCGACCGCCCCATCGTCGCACTGTATGGCCCGACCGACGTTTCACGGGTGGGCCCCTACCAGCGCGAAGCCGACGTCATTCAGCATCGCTTGCCGGGCGAATCGGTCAATCACAAGGACGACACGCAGGTGCGACTGATGGAGCGCATCAGTGTTGAAGAGGTTCTGGCCGCGTGCCGGCGGCGCATCCTTCCATCTTCCGAAGGCACTGTGTCGGCCAGGCAAGCCGGTTGGTGAGGACGTCGGCGCTCCGGATCGGCGCCGAACTCGCCACACACGGCCCGAAGTTCCGCGAGGGGCATTCACGGAGCATCTGGTTCCTGCCCTTCGGTTTTCTCGTCGCCCGTCCCGTCACCGGACACCTTCTGGCTCTCGGCTTTCTGGGCGGCTTCCTCGGTCACCTGTTCGGCCGGTCTGCCCTCGCCCAGATATCGCAGCAGGAAGTCCTCATATTTCCGGAATCGTCCCAGCGTCTTGACGTCGCCGCCGAGCCCGTGCCCCCCGGTCGGATCGAGGAACAACTCGACGTTGACCTCCTTTCCGGCCTTGAGCAGTTCGCGATACACGCGCACGGTGTCCTGGTAGAGCACGTTGGAGTCTTCCATGCCGTGGATGAGCAGCAGGCGTCCCTTCAGGTTCTTGGCCAGCGGCAGGAGGGAGTACTTCTCGAGCACGGGCTTGCCGACCTGCCCGGCGCCGATCGTGCCGGTGGAGTACCAGGAGTTGTAGTTTTCCCACTCTGTCGGGCCGGCGCCGGCAATGCCGGCCGCGAACACGTCCGGCTCGGTGTACATCACCATCTGGGTCTGGAAGCCGCCGAATGACCAGCCGTGCAACGCCATCTTCGTCTTGTCGACGCCGGCATGCTTGACCAGCCAGTTGGCCCCGTCGACCAGATCCTCAGTCTGCGGCTTGCCAACCTGCTCGAAGTTGGCCTTCTCGAAGATCGCACCATAGCCCGACGCGCCACGCGGATCGATCGTCGCGGTGACCCAGCCGTGAACCTCGGTCATGTAGCGCGCAAAGCCGTAACTCGACGTGTTGAATGAACCGCGCGTGGCCATCTTCTGCTCACCCAGCGGACCACCGTACACGTAGATCAGCAGCGGGCGTTTGTCCTCCGGCGTCCAGTCCTTCGGCTTGAACATGTGCCCGAGAATCGACTGCCCGTGCCTGTTGTCGAACGTGAAGTACTCCGGCGAGACGCTCGTCAACCTGTGCGCCTCTTCCGGGTGCGAATCAGTGAACACAACCGTCGTCGCCTCCTCGCCCGTGGTAATGGCCTGCAACTCGGTCAGCGCCCCGAAATCCGCGTGGTTGGCCAGCACGTTCCTGCCGTCGTCGCTGACGGCGACACTGCTGTAGACACCCTCGCGGGTCGAGAGTTTGCGCATGGCCCCTGTGCCGGTGTCGATGGCGAACACCTGCTCCTGGGCTGCGTCGCCGAGTGTCGCCGTTGCGAAGATGGTCGTGTGGTCTTCGGAGATGTCGAACGGGTAGACCTCAAACTGTCCGTGGGTCAGTTGCGTGAGTTGCTGATATCGCGGGTCGAGCAGGCTCAATTGCCGATAGCCCGACAACTCCGTGATGAACACCATGCGCCGGCTGTCGGGCAGGTACTGCGGCTGTACCATCCCCGGCGTGTTCGGGCCACCGAAGTGGTAGAACTCGTACACCACGCGCGCATTCTCGATCTTGAACTCCGGCTTCTCGTCTTCGGCCTTCTTCCCTGCGTCGCCGGGCTGATCGCCGTCTTTCTTCTCACCCTCGTCCTGCTTGTCGACCTGCTCGTCCTGCGTTGTCGCGCCAACGTTCGGGGGTGACTCGACCTTGGCGGACTTCTCATCCTTCTTCTTCTCGTCGATGAACCCGGCTTCGAGAACCTTGATCATATTGGTGCTCTGCTCGAAGGCCGCGAACGCCACGCGGCTGGAATCGAGCGACCACTCCGGCACACGCAAGACGTCCCGCGGGCCGGTGATGCGCTTGGTGAACACACGCTCCAGCGTGCCCTCTTCCTTCTCGTGCCCGTTGAGATCAAACAGGTAGACCGACGAGTACGCCTCCGGCCACGGATCGTCGGACATGTGCCGAATGACCTGCTCTGCCCGCGCAAACCGATCGCGATAGTTCACGATGGTAACCTGCCGTCCGGAGGCCCAGTAGTTGTCGCCGCGATTGGCCAGGAAGACCAGGCGCTTTCGATCCGGGCTGATCTTGTATCCGACCATCCGCTCGCCGTCCTTGAGTTGCGGATCGAGTTGCACGATGCGGTGGTCGCCGAAACACACTTGCAGCAACGCGCCGGCGCGCAGGTAGGTGTACCCAGACCCGTCCGGCAAATACTGCACGTCGGATTCCCGTTCTCGCGTGCGCGTCAAGCGCGTCAGATCTCCCAGGTATGGCGCGACCGGCTTGACCCGGGGCCGCTCGTCATTCTTGGTGTCGCTCGAGTCCTTGCCGACTTCGGCCGGCTTGCTCTCTTCCGCCGCACCGGATTGGGACTGCCCGGCATCGGCCGCGTCGTCACTCGCCCCTTCGTCCGCCTGTTCCTGCTCGCCTGCAGGTTCGGCCGGCTGGTCTTTCGCATTCGGTTCAATCCTGGGACTCTCCGGCCCCGGGCGGGTGATCGGCTCGTCCCACTTCGCCTGGTCGATCACCAGCCGGTAGACGTCGCCGCCGGAGATGAGCAGCACCTCGTTGGCCACCGGCGACCACTCATACCCCTGGACGCCGTCATATCGCGGCGCCCGCTTGTCGGGGCGTTTGCCGTCTTTTTCGTCGTTGATTTCCGCATCGTCAGGCAGCACGACATCACCGAGCGTCAGCCGCTCGCCGATGGCGCCCAGCACTCCCTTCGGCGTCTTGTCCTTCCGGTCGCGATCGCCCCCGTCGGGCTTGCGCTTCAGAGCCAGCGAAAGTCTGATCGACGGATCGGCAACGGCCAGGTCGCCCTTCAGCGCGTTGTCCTCAAGCCTCAGCGTCAGCACCCCGTCCTTGACGTCCAATTTCTCGTCCATCACCTTGGCGATCAACTTCCGCTCCGCGGCGTCGAACGCGCCATCCCTGACCGGCAGCCTCACCAGTCCGACGCGAAGTTCGCCGGTGAACTTGCCGTCGTCACCGATCGCCAGCGACAGGTCGCATGTGCCCGCCGGGATCGACCCCGCCTCGGCCACCGTCGATTCTCCGGTCCATGTTCCCGTGGGCAGGCCGGCGTTCCACCCCATCGCGTCAGCCTGCTCGCGTGCGAGGCCTTCGATCGTCACGCCGGCTTGCCGGGCCTTCTTCTCGCGATCATCGCGCACCTCTCGAGCCTCGGCCTGATACGGCGCCAGTCGCCCCACGCTGGTCATTCGACGGATCTGACCGTTCGTCGTGTCGTAGACGTACAGGTCGTATCCGTGCCGACGCTCCAGCCACGAGCGATAGAGAAACGCTCCGTACCGCCCATCGTGGCTGAACGAAGTCGACCGGGCCGAGGGCCCGAAATAGCTCTTCTCCGGGAAGAGCCGCTCAAGCGTGAGTTTTTCGCCCTCCTCCTTCTCTTCCCCGTCGGAAGCAGTGGCGGTGTCCCTGGAATCCTGAGTTGCCCCGTCCCCTCCCAGCCACGGTGTATCCCATGGGGTCCGCTCCGGCTCCACTCTCGCCACCGGGGCCGTGAAAGTCAGACTCGCGATCCCTGCCGACAGCAGGCCCAAGGCGGTACGAACAAGCATGGCACACTCCCTTCCGGCCCCCACGGCCGGGAAACCGAGCATAGCGACCGAAAGGCGTGATCCACGGCCCCAATCGATGAATGGACGGAACCCGGCCGCATGCTGGGGCCACATCGTCCGAACGATCGGCGCGGGTGTGATTCAGTGCCGGTTGTTTGCTCTCAGGCCCGTACCCGAGCCGCCACGGACACAAGATTCAGCCGGGTCAACCGCGCAAGCGGCTTCCGGGCGTCCTTGCACGCTCGCCCCACAGCACCCGCGCGGGCATCCAAGCCTACCTCAGCCGTCCAAGGCTTTCGCCGATCCTCAAGAGGACGCGCGCCTGAAAAGGCCGTTTCACGCAAAGCGGGCGACCGGACTCGAACCGGCAACATTCAGCTTGGAAGGCTGACACTCTACCATTGAGTTACGCCCGCAAGGCCGGGCATTGTAGACACCCACGGTTCATTCCGACCCGGCCCATGCCGCCCCACGCGAAACCGCATGACCGGCCGACGGCCCGGCGGGGGCAGGTCATGGGATCCCGGCTCACTCTGACAGGGGGCTCAGGGCTGGATCGCCCCTCGCAGCCGCTCGATGTTCGTCTGCATGACCGTGAGGAAGTCGCCTGATTCGGGCGTCTGCTCACACGGCGAATACAGCACACTGACCGCCCCGATCGACTCGCGTATGAGTCGCTCATTCGCCTGGCTCGTCGGCGACTCCCACAGCACCACGCACAAGTTCGCCCCCTCGGCCGCGTGCTCGAGTTCGTGCACATCGTCCGGCGTGAGGTCCGACTCCGGATCGAGCACCGCGATCACCAGGTTCCAGCCGTATCGCTTGCCCAGGTAGTTATACGCCGGGTGCGAACAGATCACGGTCACGTCCTGCATAGCCTCGCTCATCGCGCGCAGTTCGATGTCGAGCGAGCGCAGGTCGGCGATCAGCGCCTGCGCGTTGCTGCGAAACGCATCGGCGTGCCCGGGAAACTCGGCGATCATCGCGTCGCGAATCGCCTCGGCCTGCGCAATGGCCATGATCGGGTCAAGCCATGTATGCCCGTCGATCCCTTCGTGCGAGTGTTTCCCCGCCATGCCGTGGCTGTGGGTCACGGCGTGCTCGTAGCGCAGCAATTGACCCTGCACGGCGGCCGTCGTGTCAACGACGCGGCTGCGCGGCAGCGGCGCCCGAGGCACCCATTCCTCGAAGGAAGCGCCGTTGATCACCACCAGCGACGCCGACTGATACTGCCTCATCGCCGCGCTCCCAGGCTCCCATGTGGCCGGGTCTTCGCCTGCCGGTAGCGGGCACTCCACCGGCACCAGCCCGCCGGCGATGCGCGAGGCGAAGTAGGTCGTCGGATAAAATGTCGTCAACACTCCGCCGCGGGGGCTCGGCGCCGACGTCACGGGCGCTTCCTTCCTGCAGCCGACAGCGCACGCGAGCATCGCCGCGATCGTCAGCACCATCCTCAGAGTCATAAAACCACCTCCGTCTCACAGCATCGACACGATGTCGGGGGCGACCCTCGCCAGCACCGCCGATGCGACGCCCGCGAGAATCATCCCGCAGCCCACCAACACCATGAACTCAAGTCCGAACATCAACGGCACCAGCCCGCGGGCCGCGCCGATCCGAAGCAGCGTGCGACGCTCTCCCGCGCGCGCCCTGTACGTCAGCATCAAGATCAGCCCGGTCAGCGCCGCGTTGCTCGCGACCAGCGCCACCGACACTACGTCGATCACCGACTTGATCCTCAGCACATACGACAACAGTTCGTCCATCACCTCGCTCGGCCGCACCATCTGCTCGGTCTTTGAGAGGTTCACCTCGGTGTTCAGCAGTGTGGCGCTCTTCTGGTCCTTCGGCACCACCAGCACGCTCGTCACCGGGAGTTGCGAAGGGTCAGCGTGCAGGTGATACCCGGCGATCGTGGCCGGGGTCACCTCGTTGTATTCGATCAAGGCCCCGCTGATCGCGACGTTGTCCTTCGTCTTCTGAAGCAGCATGTTCGCGTCGCGCACCGTGTTCGGTGCGTCGTGTCCATGCAGGATTCCCGCGATCGCCCACGCGGTCGCGATGTCCACGAAGACCACGTCATCATCCGGCCCACCCGTCGGTTCCAGCACGCCCACGATGTTCATGCGGATCGCCGGGGGCTTGGAAATGTCGTACACGTCACTCTGTTCCGAAAAGACCTGATCGCCTACCCCCAATCCCTCTCGCCGAGCCACACGCGACCCGAGCACGCACTGCCCGAGTTCCGTTGGCCACTGCCCCGACGCAAACCGCAGCCCGCGCAGTTCCGCGTACTCGATGCCCGTCCCCACCACCACGTACCCGCGGGCCGTGTGCTCGACGCTCATCGGGATCGCCACGCCAAGCCGCAGCCCCGCGATCCGATCCACCAGCGTCATCGTCGCAGGCTGCATCTGTGAACGCCTGAAGTGCGTCGTCGAAAGTACCAGATCGAACCGAGACCCCCGCGCTCCGGCCACCAATGGCGTCGCAGCCGCCCGCTCCGTCAGCGACTGGGCATACCGCTCAAGGAGCAGCCTGGCCGACAGCGGCAACGCCGTGGTCAGGGCGAAGCACGCAACGAGGATCGCGCTGGCCAGTGCATTCGCGCGGGCGTGATGCACCGCCAGGAATGCCGCGCCGCCGATCACGCCCCGGCCCTCCGCCCAGCGTCCATTCTCACGACCTGCTCAAATCGGTCGAGCACCGAGTGATCGTGCGTCACCACGAACAGCGCCGCCCCCACCCGATCCGTCGCCTCCACTAGAAGATCGATCACACCCCTCGCGTTCGCCGGATCAAGACTCCCCGTCGGCTCGTCGGCGATCACGATCGCCGGGCGCGTCACCAGCGCCCTGCACACGGACACCCGCTGCTGCTCGCCCTGTGACAATCTCCTGGGACGCCGCGCCAGCAGGCCCGCCACACCCAGCGACGCGGCCAACTCCCTTGCCCGCGCTCGTTCCGGCGTTCCTGCCCGCTCGCCACCGATCCGAAACGGCAGCAGGATGTTGTCCATCGCGCTGAGATAATCCAGCAGTTCAAACTCCTGGAACACCATGCCCACCGACTTGCGTCGCAGCGATCGCCTCGCCGCATCGCTCATCAAGTTGAGATTCTGCCCGCACAGGCGAACCTGCCCGCTCTCGGGCGCCAGCACCCCGCTGATCAGGTTCACCAGCGTCGTCTTTCCGCACCCGGACGCACCAATGCAGGCCATCCGCTCACCCGACCTGATCGTCAGTTCGGGCATGCTCAACTCGAATCCGTCACCACCCGGGTAACGGAACCGCATGTCGCGCACCTCGACCACCGCGTTCATATTTCCCCGTCCGGAATCACCGGCCTGGGCTTCTCGCCCGTCTGCGGATCCAGCCGCTCCTGTGAAAGCACGCGGTTCCCGGTGATCCGCCATCCCTGCGGCGTCAGCCCCACCGAATACTCGGCCACATACTCGTTCGTTCTCCGGTGCGAGTGGCCGTAGTGGTACACCACCCCGTCCACCTGCCACTGGGCCTGAAGCGTGAATGTCGGGCGACCCGGCTCCCCCACCACTCCGATCGATCCGATGTCCACCCGCATCGGCCGCACCGCCGACACGCGGCTCACCGCACCGCCCTCTTCGTACATCACCAGACTGGTGTAGATCTGGTCATACAGCGATTCAAGCAAAGGTCCATCCACGCTGCGAGCCAGCGCGTCGTAAATCGCTCCCCGCTCCTCGTAATCGAACGCGCTATAGATGTTCGCGTGCAGCGGTTCGAAAATGGCCCGTGCCTCGGCCTCAGTCGGCAGCCTCGCGCCTCCGCCCAGCGACACCGTCCCCACCTGTCGAAGCAGCGGCGCCGTGCCCAGCAGCACAGCCCCGAAGGTCAGCAGCACCACCCCGGGCGCCGTCCGCTTCCTCCCCTCGCGCGGACCACGACGCTGAACGCCCGCCAACGCCAGCACCAACCCCCCCACCGCCACTCCAAGTGAAAGCACGGGGAAACGCACTCTTGCCGCCGGACCTTCGGCCTTCGGAACCTCCAGAAATCGCTCCTCCCGCGTCAGGCCTGTCCCATGCCAGGTGATCTCCGGCTCCTGTTTGGTAAAGCGCAGAATGTCCACCGTTCCCTCGGCCAGCAATTGCGCCTCGATCGCCATCGGCGGACGCGGTGTGCCCTCCGGCAACTCGGTCAGCACATCGAGCGGAAACGAATCCCACACAAACCGCACCCGCTTTGGCATCGACTTGCTGGGATGCTCCAAGTCCACCCGCGCTCTCAGCAACCCTCTCATCCCCGAGAGCGGAAACAGCGGCAGGTTCTCCAGGCCCGGGCGGATCATCTCGAATTCCCGGACAATGGGCGCCACCACAACCCCGTCGATTTCCACCACATTTCGGCTCTCGAAGAACTCCGTCAGGAGTTGGCGGAGCAGGTCTTCCTCGAACTCCGCCACCGCTGTAGATGACTCGCGCGGAAAGACCACCGTCTCGTCGATGAACGCCAGGTTAATCATCATGCCGATGTGCACACCGCTCTCATCGATCGAGATGCGGATGTCAGCATGGGGGCCATCCTGTGGATGCACACCAGCGGCCACACTCGCACACGCGAGTGCCCACAACAACATCATCCAACGCCACCGCGCTCGCCGCATGGTGCAAAGTCTACGTTCAAGGGCTCTGGCTCTCAGCGCGACGTCGGCGCCATCAGGTTCCGGGCACTTCGACCAGCAGCGGCTCCGGTGACGCCGACCGCTCCCTCGCAAAGGGCACTCCTTGCCCAATGGTGACACTTTCGACCGTCACTTCCTAACGCGTCCCATACCACAGAGTTCATCCGGTGCGACTTCCGACAGGATGTAGGTTGAACCGATGGGATTTGCTACACTGTCGCCCGACAGGACTCAACTTTCCGCAGGGAGCCAAGCCAGCATGAAAAACCCAACCGCCTCGTTCGTCGCCCTTGGGCTGACCGTTTTCGGGTGCGCCGCTTTTGTGAGCCAGGCCGCGTTCAACGAAGTCCGGCCGTCCACACCATCTGCCGCTGATCGAACGAACAGCGTCTCGGCCGCCGAACGCAACGTCTACAACGACCACCTGACCATCCTCGCCAGTCCATACATGGAAGGTCGCGTCCCCGGCTCGGCCGGCATGGAACGCGCCATGGACTACGTCGAGTACTATTTCCGCCAGTACGGCCTCGAACCAGCCTTTCCAACCAGCACCCGCGCCGCCGATGGCAGCGAGGTCATCACCCCCCGCTCCAGTTACCGTCAGCCGTTTCCGCTCGGCGGTTCCGACAAGGCCACTGTCCAGAAACTCTCGTTCGACGTCGGCGGCAAAACCCTCATCCTCGAACCAGGCAAGGACTTCTCCGTCACTGGGCTCGGTCCGTCCGGTCAGGTCAGCGGACCGATGGTCTTCGTCGGGTACTCGATCAAGGAGGGACCAGACGGGTATCAGAGTTTCGACAATGACGACTTGTCCGGCAAGATTGCACTTGTCTTCCGCTTCGAGCCGGTGAATGACGAGGGCAACAGCCGCTGGGCCACCGGTCGCGGCTGGTCACCCAGGGCCAACTTCGCCAGCAAGATGCAGGCGATCAAGGAACACAACCCTGCGGGCGTCATCATCATCAACCCCCCCGGCACAAGCGACCCACGCGCCGGCCAACTGACCGATGTCGAGTCATCAGGTGGGCGGGTGCTCGATGTGCCGGTGCTCATGATGACCACGGAAGCCGGTGAACGACTCGTCGCAGCGGCCGATCCGCAGAAGCGTTCGCTCGTCGATTTGCGCAGACTTGCTGACGATGGCCGCATCATCGCCGATCTCACGGGAACGGCCTCGCTCGAGGCCAGGATCGAGCGCGAGCAAACCATGGCCCAGAACGTCGGGGCGCTGCTGCCCGGTCGCGGCCCGCTGGCCGACGAGTTCATCGTCATCGGCGCGCATCTCGACCATCTTGGCATGGGTTACTTCGGCTCTCGCTCAGGGCCCGGTGAACTGCACCCCGGCGCCGACGACAACGCCTCGGGATCGGCCGGAATCCTGCTGCTCTCCGACAAGTTGAAGCGTGCCTACGACGCGCTGCCGACCGACGCCAGCGCCCGCTCCATCCTCTTCATCGCGTTTTCGGGGGAGGAGTCGGGTCTGCACGGCTCTCGCTTCTACGCCAACAACCCCATCGTCCCGATTGACGACCACGCCCTGATGATCAATTTCGACATGATCGGGCGCATCAAGGACAATCGCCTGAGCGTGTCGGGCTATTCCTCGGGTGAGGGCATGAAGGAGTGGCTCCAGCCCTTCTTCGCCGACACCCCGCTCACGGTGGTGCAATCGGACCAGTTGAACGGCGCCAGCGACCACAGTTCGTTCCTGGCCAAGCAGATTCCCGTGCTGTTCGGCATCATTGCCGACTTCCACGCTGACTATCACACGCCCCGCGACACGTCCGACCAGATCAACCGTGAAGGCGCGGTCATGACGATCGATCTGTTCGAGAAGATCGCGTTCGCGGCCGCGCAGAGGCCTGAGCGGTTCAGTTTCTCGTCCCCGCAGCGTGAGCCGCGCCGACAGGCGGCACGCAGCGAGATCAAGGTCCGCTTCGGCATCATGCCCGGATACAGCGAGGAGGGCGAGGGGGTGCTGATCGAAGACGTGACCGCCGGCGGATCGGCAGCCGAGGGCGGCGTCAAGCCCGGCGATCGGCTCATCCGCTGGGATGGGCAGAAGATTGCCGACATCCAGGCATGGATGGAGATGCTCAAGAAGCACAACCCTGGAGACAAGATCAAGATCGGCGTCCTGCGTGACGGCGAGGAAGTGACGCTCGACGTCACCCTCCAAGGCACGTGACGTCGCGGACAAGTAACAGACGCACGCCGTCGACCCCGTCGCCCGGGGTCGACGGTCCTTTTGTTGTGAACGAACGGCGCCGGTCCTCTCGAATTACTGACACTGCGACGAGAAGGAGTTGAGCAACCTGAGCACGTCCCAGACGTCCAGCACCCCGTCCGCGGTGATGTCGGCTCGGGGAGCGGCGCTCGACCAGTCGTTGAGGTAGCCGAGCACGTCAAAAACGTCGATGCTGCCGTCGGCGTTGTAATCTCCCGGGCACACCGGCGGGTCAAATCGCAGCCCGTCAATCCAGGCCGTGAACCCGGCGCCCCAAGTATCGATGTGAACTTCGATCGACTGCACCTGCTCGATATCGAAGGTGCCGTGAACGGTGCGGGCCCATTGAGAATCGCCTGCGATCGGAATGACGAACGGGCGCCACTGACCCATCGCCTGGTTCATCGCATCGTTGGTTGATCGCAACTCCAGGTAGCCTCCGGGCGAGCGAAGGATGACCCAAGGGCTGCCCTCCTGGAAACCGAAGTTGGGGTTGACCGCGTAAGCCCGCATGTGAATGTTCTGGACGGCGCCCAGATCCCACGAGGCGATGCGGTCGGCCGGATAAAGCGCCGAGTTGTCAAATCCGCCGGTCGCGTGGTACTTGAGCGAGTAATTTCCGACCTGGGCAAAGGTGTCATTAGAGAGCGTGAGAACACCATCGGCGGCCCAGGCATACCAACTGTCCGCATTGCCCTCGGTCAGATCGAGCGGTGGGAAGTACTGGGTGCTTCCGCCCAGCGCGAGTTGACGCTCGAAGGTGGCAGTGCCGGTCTGGCCGGCCCAGTAGGCATTGTTGACGTCGGTGATCTCCAGCCATGTGTAGTCGCTGCGCCCCTGGTGCTCGACTTGAAAGAGAAGCAGTCCGTTGGTGCCGATGACGGCGACGTAGCCGAATGGGTTGTTGCGCAGGGTGTCTCCGGCGTGGGTGGTGGGCACGTAGGCAGGGTTGATGGTCACGTTGGGGACCAGCCACTCGCCGTTGTCGTCGGTGACGCCACTGAACTTGACCTGGTTGGTGATGACCTCGCCCTGGCCGGGGCGTTCGGCCTTCTGGTAGACGCGCACCTGCGCGCCGGCGAGGGGGGCGCCGTCGTAGCCGACGAATCGCATCTTGACCTGATCGGGCATCTGGTAGAGAAACTGCCCGTAGTATCCGTGGGCCTTGTAGAGCCAGTGGTTCATCGCGTTGGCGGAGTGCTCGGAGAGAAAGTGAGAAACGCCGTTCATCAAGTCTGAAGTGGCGGCGTATGGCTGGCCCGACACCTGGTTCTGGGCAGAACTGACGTTCAGGCGGTAGAGGTCGATCAGACCGAGTTGGTGGCCCATTTCGTGGAGTAGGCCGTAGTCGAGGTCTTCGGACGGATCGTAATACCCGGACAGGCGAAGCGAGCCTTCGCCGGCGCGGTAGCGGAAGGGAAAGATCGCGAAGTTGATGCGTGCTGGATCGGTTGGGTCGGAGGCGGAATCTTCGAGTTCGGCCAGAACGTCGAAATGGACGCGCTTGTTGCAGTTCGTAGCCTCGAAGAGTTGGTTGAAGCGATCCATGTGGGCATTGAGCCAGTCGAAGAAGTCGTCGGTGATGGCGTTGGGATAGGAGGCCGACTGAACGCGGAAAGCGTCGATGTAGGAGCGATCCGCGTAGGAGAGGAAAGCGACCGAGAGACTGGTGAGGCTGAAGTCGTTGTTGTCGGGGCGATCATCGGCCGCGTCGATCGCAAAGTGGATGTTGTGATCGAGCCCGTCCCAAGTGACTTGGAGTGCGTAAGTGGCGGTCTGCCGGGGAGCCAGACTGAGCGTTTGTGGCACAACGCTGACCGGAACGCCGTCGACCGTCCACGTACCTTCGACGCTCCCTGAGTAGGCGAGGGTGCCGCGGTTGCGCACCGTGGCGGTGTAGGAGACGGTCTGCCCGACGTTGGGCCAACGCTGCGTGGAGGCGTTCTGCCCGCTGCCCAGGCCGGTGGCGGCCGAGAACCGATAGGGGCCATAGCCACCGGGCTCGGTGATCCAGTAATAGGTGTAAAGGGGGTCATAACGCGGGTAGCGTGGCGTGCGAGAGACGCAGACTACCTGGAGGTCGAGTTCGGCCCGGGGTGGAAGCGAGGCCTCAGTTTCGACGGCCTGCATGGCCGCAGATGGTGGGCCGTCGGGTGGCAGGACGAACGAACTCGGGTCGCCCCTTTGAGGGAGAGTCGGGGTTACGAATGGAGGAGAAGAGGCGGCTACGGCGCAGGCCATGAGACTGGACAGGCTCAGGCACCAGGTCGAGCGAACGAACGCCAACATGTTCATGGGGTCTCCCTTCGCGTCTTGGGGGGGCCATTCCGATTGTAGACCGACGGCGAATCGACACAAGGGAAGAGAGAGGAGTGAAGAAGGAAGAGCGCGCGCGGCGTGGAAGTGCTCGTGAGTCCTGTCGATGGCTGGCGGCGGAACGTGCCCGGAGCGTGTGCGAAAAGTGCGCGAACACATCGCGTACGCCAGGTCTGCAAAGGGCGGGCAGACCCGGCAGGGATACAGTGCGCTTGTGAACAACGAAGCAACACCGCGCGTGCCTGGGTCGATCGCCCCCACGACTCGATCCACGACCAGTTCGTGCGGGCGCCACACACGGGTGGGAACTTCTGCGATTGCCGGGCTGGGCTACTACCTGCCCAAGGACGTGATCACAAATGCGGATCTGTCGTCGCTGGTCGACACCAGCGACGAGTGGATTACAGAGAGGACGGGGATTCACTCGCGTCGGCGTGCGGACAAGTTGCACGCGACCAGTGACTTGGGCTTTTCCGCGGCGGCGGCAGCGCTCGAGGACGCTCACCTGACCGCGGACGACATTGACATGATCCTGGTGGCGACGGCGACGCCGGACTCACCGGTGCCGGCGACGGCATGCATCGTGCAGAAGATGCTGGGCGCCTTTGGAGCGGCCGCAATGGACATCAACGCGGGCTGTTCGGGATTTCTGTACGGGCTGCATACGGCCGATGCCCTCGTGCGAGCGGGCGCGGCGCGACACGTCCTGGTGATCGGCGCGGAGATTCTCACGCGCGTGACGGACTATTCTGACCGGCGGACGTGCATCCTGTTTGGCGATGGCGCGGGGGCGTGCGTGGTGTCGGCGAGGGGTGTGTTTGAACTGCTATACACGGGCGCCGGGGCCGACGGCACGCAACTTGACCTCATCAGCATTCCCGCGGGCGGCAGCCGCAGTCCGGCGTCCAACGCGACGGTGGCCGAGCGACAGCACTACCTGAAACTGGACGGGGGGCGAGTGTTCCGGCAGGCGGTGCGGCGCATGGTTGAGGCCGGGCATGCAGCGTTGGCGGCAACCGGGCTGACTTCGGACGACATCGCGTGGGCGATCCCGCACCAGGCGAACGCGAGGATCATCTCAGCCGTGGGCGAGCAACTGGGCATCGCCGTGCCGAAGGTGGTAATGGACGTGGCGGAGGTGGGCAATACGTCGGCGGCCTCAGTGCCGATAGCGCTCGCCCGGGCGCGGAACGCGGGGAGTTTTGTGGCGGGGCAGTTGATCCTGCTGCTGGCCTTCGGGGCTGGCCTGACGTGGGCGTGCCAGATCGTGCGGGTCGGAGAGGCCCGGTAACCCGAGCGGCAAGCATCTCGCTCGCTCTGGAAATTGGCGTTCGTGTGAGAGATACCTGATGGCGGCGCAGAGGGAAGGCAACGCGGCCCGGTGCGGGCCTCGGTCGATCACTCTCTGCGATCAGGAGTCTTGAGATGCATGCATCGATGATTGGGCGTTCGCTGGCGGCGGCTTCGGTGGGCTTGCTCTGCGGGGCAGCCCCACTTGCCCGGGCCAACTTTGTGCAGTGGGCTGACTGGACCACCGCGATGACAGGCATTTCGGGCTCGGCCAGCGGAACGATCGGCTCGGTCGGCGTCACGTTCTCGGGTGAACTGTGGGGCGCCCAGACGGCCGGCGGCACCAACTACTGGACCCCGGCGTCAACATACGTGAGCGGAAGCGTGTGGAACCCGCCTCCGGCGGCGGACATCCTGCAGTGTGAAGGCGGCACGCCGAACACGTACACGATCACCTTTTCGACAGCAGTGACGAATCCGTACATGGCGATCTGCAGCCTGGGGACACCGGGGGCGCTGTCGGTGCTGACGTTCAACCAGCCTTTCACCATCCTGAGCCAAGGGCCTGGGTTTTTCGGGAATGGCGCGATGACGCAGGGGGCCAACAACGCGCTGATCGGATCGGAGGGCTACGGGGTGATCCAGTTCATCGGGACGATGACCAGCATCACATGGACGGATCCGTTCTGGGAGCGCTGGCACGGGTATCAGGTGGCCTTGGTTCCCGCACCGGGCGCGGCGGCCCTGCTGGGGCTGGGAGCATTGGCGTGCGGACGGCGACGGCGGTGAGAGCCGGCGCCCGCTGCCGTGCCCGTCCCGTCAGCCCGGCCTCGCGGCGCGCCTGCATCCGCCAGAAGATCCGCTTGACGAGATTCTGCTTTCGGTTTGACCGCATGGGCTAACCGAAGGTCTCGGCGTAACGCTGCTTCAGTTCGGGGACTTTGCGGGGTTCAGGCCGATCTGCGCCTTCTCCGTTCATCGTGGCCGAGGCGTTCCTCTCAACTGCGAGAGGGGAGGCGCATGGTCGCGTTTGCGCCGTGCCATCCGACTATGAGCAGAGTCTGATCGTCGAGCAAGGGTGCGGTGCCCATGAATTGGTCAACGGCCGCTTCAATCGCATTGACGGCCGCGTCAGGCGGTGCGGCGTGCGGCAAATCGAGGAGCGCCTGGTCCAAACGTGCCACCCCGAAGAACTCCCCCTCCGGTGACTTCGCCTCGGTAATGCCGTCGCTGTAGAACACAACGGCGTCACCGGGCTCGAGCATGACTGTCTCTTCGGTTCGCGCCGGTCGTTCGTCGAGCACGCCCAGGGGGAGCGTGTTCGCCCGGTTCAGCGATTGCACGGTCCTGTCTCGCGCTCGTAGCAATCGGGGTGGAGGGTGGCCGGCGCACGAGTAGTTGAACTTGCCGGTGGCAGTGTCAAGGGACGCGGAGAACGCCGTGACAAACGCTCCCCGGCTTGACAACCCGAGCGCACACAGCCGGTCGTCGGCGTGGTCGAGCAGCGCGGCCGGGCCTACAACTCGGGAGCGGTCCAGTTCATCATGGACGATGGTGCGGAGGATGGCCATCAGGACGGCGGCAGCCGCGCCATGCCCGCTCACATCAGCGATGAGTACGCCGAACGATCCGTCGGGCAGTTCCCCGGCGTCGTAGTAGTCTCCACCCGCCTGTTGGGCAGTCCGATACAAAGCGGCGGTGCCGACACCGGGGATGGGTGGACCGGAGGGCGGCAATAACCAGCGCTGAACGCTCGCCGCCGCCGCCAACTCGGCGTCGAGTGCGCGGCAGGTGGCTTCGAGCCGCTTCTTGAGGGCATGGGCGCGGTCCGCCCGCCGCAGCAGCGAGCCCATGATCGCAAGCGCACAGAGCTCCGGCTCGCTGCAGTCGCGGTCCGAGGGCCCGAGCAGTATGACCATCCCAAGACTCTCCCCGTGATCGAAGAGTGGAAAGGCCATAAGTGATCGACAGCCCTCGAGGAACGCGTGCGACGGCTCCGTATCGTCGAACACCAGCGGCGTCACTCTGCGGAACCGGCCCGCGTACAGCAGGTCGGCCAGGAGTCCTCCTCCTCGGGTAGAGTTCGGATCATCTCGAAATGTGACGGCGCGCGGATACCGAGGATCGCACTCGGCGTAGAGGACGACCCTGAACAGCGGGCACTCCAGCCCGTCTCGGCTGAGCACGATCGCCCTCTGCACGTTGAGCGCTGCCTGGGCGTGGGTCAGGATGAGCCGGAGCAACTTCTCAGGGTCGTCTGGGGTTTCGCTCATCTGCCGCAGGAGTGCGGTCGTGGTTTCAATGTCCCACATGACTTGGCTCTCCGCTTGGGTGCGCTTGCGCGGGCCGCACGGACTCAGGTGTAGAGGCAGGCTGGGACGCGGGCTCCACCGCCCATTGCACCAGGTGCAAGTCCTCGACGAAGATCACGTACAGCACGGGCACGATGACCAAGGTGACCAGCGTCGCGACCAGCATCCCGGCGATCTGGACGTAGCACATGGGCTCCCAGAGCGGGCCTCCGTCCTTCGCAAGCGGGATCAGGCCGCCCACGCACGCGAGCACGGTCGTGAGCACCGGCCGCAACCGCGCGAGGCCGGCATCCACGACGGCGTGGCGCAGCGGCTCGCCCTTGTGTTTCATCTCTTCGATGAAGTCGAAGAGCACGATCACATGCGAGATGATGAGGCCCGCCAGGGAGGCGACGCCGAGGAACGCCATGAAACCGAACGATGCGCCCATCACGGCGAGACCCAGCAGGCCGCCGACGATCCCGAACGGCACCGCCGCGAACACGAGCAGGGGCTGCGTCGCCGAGTTGAACTGCACGACCAGCGCCAGGTAGATCGCGACAAAGGACACCACGAGGGCAAGGCTGAGCGACTTGAACCCCTTGTCCTGCTCGAACTTCTCGCCGCCGAACTCCCACTTGTAGCCGACGGGGAACTCGATCACGTCCGTGCCAGCGACCGTTCCGCCATCGAGCGTCACGGACGCCTGAGCCGGCAGTGCATTCTGGAGTTGGTTGACCACCGTGCTGGGCAGCACACCGTTGACAACATCGCAGCGGACGGTGACGCAGCGCTCGTGGTCGCGCCGGCGAATCTTGGGGGTGATCATCTGGCGCTCGAACGAGGCGATCTGGCTGAGCGGCACACGGACGTCGTTGGAGGCGCTGGCCACGTAGAGGCTGTTCAGATCGTCGAGCTCGCTCCGCTCCGACGGGCGAAGCCGCATCGCGATACCGACAAGTTTGTCGCGTTCGCGGAGCTGGCTGATCGAGGTGCCGGACAGGCCGGTCGAGACGGTGGTGGCTACGTCCCGGTTCGTCAATCCGCTGAGCGCGGCGCGGTCGGAGTCCACCTTTAAGGTCATCTGGAAGATGGGGTCGCCCCAGTCGTCATGGATGTCGAGCGTGCCGGGGATGGCGCGCATTCGTGCCTTCACCTGCGCGGCCAGATCTCGGAGCGTCTGGATGTCGTCGCCGAAGATCCGCAACTGAACCGGGATACCAATGGGTGGTCCTGTTTCGAGCATCTGGGTTCTGACCCGTGACTCGGGGACTTGCAGGTGCAGTTCCTCCTTCAAACGGGCCACGATGTCGGCGGTCTCCTCCTTCGACACCGTGTGTACCAGGATCTGCGCGTAGTTGTCGGCCCGCTGTTCCGGCTCGATCGAGAGCCAAAATCGCGGCCCGCCGGCGCCGACGAATGTGGTGTAGCTACTGATACGCTCGCCCTCGAGGGCATCGATCTTGCGGATCGCCTCCATGGCAATCTCGCGGGTCTGCCGGATCGGCGAACCTTCGGGGAGGTCGAGGTTCACCGTGAATACGCTGTGAAGATCCTTCGGGAAGAAGGACGTGCCGATCATCCGCCAGCAGACGAGTGCCCCCGCGAGCAGCACGACCAAAGCGATCGTGGCCGTGCGGACGCGGTGCTCGATGCATCTCTCGACGAAAGCCTTGTAGAGACGCGGGAATCCGCCCACCGGCCTACCGCCGTCGGCGGCGCCCAGGCTCCTCTGCCCTTTGAGCATGTAGAAACCCAGAAGCGGGCAGAACGTCCACGCCACCAGCATCGCCGCGAGCAGCGACCATGACACGACGATCGGCAACGAGTAGATGAAGTCGCCGGTCTTGCCCCTGACCAG
The DNA here is from genome assembly GCA_023382935.1 of Phycisphaerales bacterium. Taxonomy (GTDB): domain Bacteria; phylum Planctomycetota; class Phycisphaerae; order Phycisphaerales; family UBA1924; genus J022. The sequence continues at coordinate 41,917 of JAHDXL010000009.1, read as the reverse complement.
AAGCAGAGGCAGGAACGCGACGATGTTGGTCAGCGTTGCGTAGAAGACCGCGTGTGCGAGGCGCTTAGGCCCGAGCCATGCCGCGAGGTGCCGCGGGTGGCCGCCAGCCAGTTCGCGGTTGATCGCATCGGCGGCGACGACCGGCGCATCGACCAGCAGGCTCAGCGCGATGATGAGCGCCGCGATCGACACCTGCTGAAGATCAATCCCAACCAACTGGGACAGGCCCAGCGTCATGGCGATCGTGATCGGAATCGCGATGGCCACCAGCAGCGCGCTGCGCCATTCCATGAACACCAGCGACACCAGCACCACGATCACGATGGCTTCGATGAGATTTCGATTGAAACCGTGGATCTTGTCGCGGACCTTCTGGGGTTCGTTGCTCGTGCGCTCCAGCCGCACGTCCGGCGGCAGGAGCTGCCTCAGTTCCGCGATGGCTGCATTCATGTCTCGGTCGTAATCTGCGATGTTCGTGCCTTTGACCTGCCGCACGGAGAGCGTGATCGCGCGGCCGGTCTGGAGCTCGTAATGCTCAGGAGCGAGATCTTCGCCCCTTCCCTCGGGTGACCCGGTTGACGAGACCGGCGAGCGATTGTCCCGTGGAACCTTGACCGTCCGGAAGTTCATCGTGTTGGCCGGGCTTTCGTACCCCCGGGTGACTTCAACAAGGTCGCGGAGGTACAACGGGTAGCCGTCGGACGACACGTCCATCACCGTGTGCCCGATCTGGTCGGCGGAGGCGTACTCGCCGGTGGGACGGACGACGACGTTCTGGTCGGGGAGTTCGACCTTGCCGCCGGGGATGTTGATGTTCCGTGCCTGCACACGGTCGATGATGGCCAGCGGCGTGATGCCGAACTGATTGAGGCGGTGGCCCGAGTACGAGAGCCAGACCTGCTCCTCCTGGTTGCCGATCAGGTCGATTTGCGCGACGAAGTGCGATTGCTTCAGGCGATCGCGTATGCGGTCGGCGAAGTCCTTGAGCTCGCGGTAGGAGTACTTGTCTCGCGCGTGGCGCCGCAGTTCGCTCTCCAGTGTGCTCAGATCCGTGATCCAGAACGGCTGCCACACGTCGGGATCGAACTCATCGGCCCCGACGTGTTGACGTTCCCAGCGGCCGACTTGCTTCTGAAGATCATGGCCCGTCTTGCCGGGGTTGAGTGTGACGTCGAGCATGCCCGCGCTGGACGCTTCGATGATCGCTACGTCGCGTGCGACGCCTGCCTCCGTAAGGGACTGGGCCAGGGTGCGGCCCATACGCACGACGTGCGACCGTGCGACTGTTCCCGGGTAGACGAGCACGGCGGTCCAACGCTCCCCTTCGGGCTTCGACGTTGCTGGAGTAGCCTGGAGCGCCCGGTGCGCTTCGATCGCCTCGCGGATGGTCCGGGCGCGCAACTGGATCTCCAGGTTGCTGACCGGTGGGGAACTGATCGTCAGCATCACCGCGACCGAGTCGCCGAAATCCTTATTCAACGTGGGCTGCGTCGGCTGACCCCCGGCTTGGGGCAGATCCTTGATCTCCCCCAGTTTGCCTCGGATGTCCTGCCACACGAGTTCGGCGTTCCGCTCTGTTTCGAATAGTTCCACGTACACGATCGACATGCCGGGTCGGCTGATGGACTTGACGTGGTCGACCGCCGGGTTCTCGGCAACCTTGCGCTCAATTTTTCGTGTGACCTCCTGCTCAACTCGCTCGGCCTCGGCGCCCGGGTAAGGCGTGGTAATCACGCCCGTGACCACGGGGATAATCGGGTCCTGGCGTTGCGGCATCATCAGGTACGCGTAGACGCCCCAGACCAGCACCGAGATCATCGCGGTCCAGGCGATGGGCCGCCTAGTGACGAAGAGTTGGGGGATGTTCACTTGCCCGCCTCCGCCTGCGTCGTGGCCGGCCCGACGTTTTCCTGCCTCAGCCGAACCAGGACTCCGTCGGCGAGTCGCTCGGCCGTGCTCACGACGACCCTGGAACCCGCACGAACTTCGCTGCCCGCTGGCAACACCTCGACCTGGTTGTTGTAGATCCCCCCGAGCGAGATCTTGCGCTGCCGCACAACGTCGCGGACGCCACTCCCGCCCGGGGCACCGCCGGTCTCGCTGGTCACTTCGTAGACCATAAGGTCATCTGGCGACCGCCCTTGGTGAATCGCAGCCATCGGCAGCAGCATCACCTCTCGATCGTTCTCGGCGCCGACGCGCACGGTCACGATCATGCCGGGCCTGAGCATGGGCTGGCCGGGCCCGATCTCCTGATTGACCAAGGTGAGCTGCGTCAGAAATGTCCGGGTTCGTGCGTCCGCCTGGGGCGCGATCTTGGTGACCGTTCCCGTCAGCGTGCGGCCTTCGAAGGCGTCGGCGGTGACGGGAAGCCTCTGGCCAAGGAAGACGCGCTCTACCGATGAGATCACGGCTGGGTTGCCGATCATCGTGTCGGGCACGCCGAAGTTGACGTACACAGTGGAAATGTCGATGAGGCGGAACGCCAGTTCATGAGCTGCTTTGCGCTCACCCGGTTCGATGTGCTTTTCGGCGATGGTTGCGTGGTCGAAGGGGACGACGAGTAAGCGGTTGGCGTAGTCGTCGATCGCTTGGTCGAGCTGGATGCGTGCGTCGGCCAGAGCGTGGTCGGCTGCCTCCAACTCGCCGGCCGCGGCGACGCGTCTGGCCTCGACCTCGTCGCGCGCCACTTTCGAGACTGATCCGGCTGAGTTGTCGAAACGCTCCAGGTTCCGCGTCGCGATCGCGAGCGTCTCCCTTGCCGTCACGACCCGGGCCTCAAGTTGAGCGACCCTCGCCTCCGCCCCCATCTTGGCGCGACGCAGGTCGCCCTCGTCGAGTTCCGCGATCACGGTTCCCTTGGCCAACGTATCCCCGACCTGGACATCACGGTCCAGCCCTGGCGGACGGTGGAGACTGCGCACCGTGCCCGAGAGTTTGAAAGCAAGAGTGGTGGTCTGCAAGGGCTCGATCGACCCGCTGAACCGACGTGACAGTTCGATCTTCTCGGGGACAAGGGTCTTTGTCACTACCGGCACGGGCGCGGGAGGAGGCGGCTGCTTCTTGCAACCCGAGAGGAGCGCGACTATCACGCACAGCGATGCTGTAAGCAACGTCGCTGTGCGAGCGACGCACGACCGCAAGATGTTCGGTCCGGTCGGCGCGGTGCCGATGGGTGCATTCTCACCGTGCTGGATCATGGATTCTCCTTCGCAGTCGACGGGGCTTCGGACGATGTCGGTGCGGCAACAGTCGGCTCCGCAAACTCCCACCCGCCCCCGAGAGCCTTGTAGAGACGAACGACATTGACGGTGAGCGCAACTTGTCCCTGCACCAAGAGCATGTCCGCTCGGCTCGCTTGGCGCTGCGCGTCGAGTACCGTCAACTGGTCGAGCAGGCCGTTGCGGTAGTCACCTTGAGAGATGGTCAGGGCCTCGCGGGCGCTCGCGGAAAGGCGTTCGAGATCGGCGACCCGCGCCCGTGACCGGTCGACGGCCACGAGAGCACTTTCAACCTCGCGGAATGCCGCAAGCACAGTGTCCTCGTAAAGCGCCTTCGCCGCGTCGACCTCCGCCTCCGAAAACTCGATGGTGGACCGGCGCCTCCCGGCATCGAAGAGCGTCCAGTTGATCGCCGGTCCTGCGAGGTAGTACGTACTTGGATTGTCGCTCGAGTTGCCGTTGAACAAGTCGCCGGACTTGCGGCTGGCGAACCCGCCGGAGGCGCCAAGCACCATCTGCGGGAACAACTGCGCCGTGGCCACGCCCACCATGGAGGTTGCGCTGGCGATGCGGCGCTCCGCGGCCTGGATGTCGGGTCGGCGGCGCAGGAGGTCGGATGGCACGCCGACCGAGATCCGCTCCGGTACGGGGGGGATGCCGGTCGGAAAGGAGAGTTCCGCGCTCAGGGCGGTCGGCTCGAGGGCCAGGAGGGTCGAGAGGACATGGACGTACTCACGAATGGCCTGCTCGATGGGCGGAATCTCGGCCGCGGTGGCCTCGACTTCGGTTCTGGCTCGCACGACTTCGAGATCGGAGGCCAGCCCATTGGCGCGTCTGTCCTCGGTCACCGCCAGTGTCTGGCGCTGGTCGTCGAGCGTGGCGTTGGCCACCTCCAATTGTCGATAGGCGCCGCGAAGCTCCATGTACGCCCGCGCCGTTTCGGCCGCGACCATGAGCACCAAGCCACGCCGTCGCGAGGCTGCGCCTTGTTCCTCCGCCGTCGCGGATTCCACCAACCGGCGTGTACCACCCCAGAGGTCCACCGTCCATTCGGCATCGAATCCGACTTGGAACAGGTTGCCCTCCAGATTGGCGTCGGGCAGGTCCAAGAGGGCATTGCTCCCGCGGAAGCGAAGGACGGATGCACCCACGCCGATCCGAGGAAATAGGAGCGACCGCGCCACTTCGCGGGCTGAGCGAGCCTGACGGACCCGCGCCTCCGCCACCTTGAGGTTGTTGTTCGCCGCGACAGCCCGCTCCACCAGCGATGCCAACTCGGCGTCGTTGAAGCGTTGCCACCACGCGGCCTCACCCTCACCCGTGGCGTCCACACCGGCCGCGGCAGCACCGGCCAGTTCTCCGTAGGCGTCCGGCATTGCCGGGGATGGCGGCGTGTAGTTCGGCCCGACCATGCACCCGGCCAACGACATGCAGGCCGCGGCGAGTGCAATCGGTCGCACACACCGCCCACCAAGGGGCTGTGCAGGGCTCGATCTGGCAAAGTAGCGCTGGGTCATGGATCAACATTACGTCGTAAATATACGGTGTCAAGACTAATATGGACGCTGTACGTTTGCTGGAGTAGACTGGTCGCAGTGGCATCGCCGTAGCCCCGACCGGTTGAACCCCGTCCGCATGCCGAGGAACCCGTCATGAATGAGCCGACAGGCGTCACGCAGAAACGAATCCGAACGCCGCGGAAAGGACCAGGCCGCCCCGCCGCCGGCGAATCGCTCACCCCACAGGAGGTGACCGAGGCGGCCCTTCGCCTCATCCTCGCCGAGGGCGAAGGAGCCCTGACAATGCGCCGCTTGGGAGAGGTGCTGGGCGTGAGGGCGATGGCCCTGTACAACCACTTCCCGAACAAAGAGGCCATCCTCGACGCCGTAGCAAGTCTCGCGTTTGCCAGCATGCCCGTCCCGCCCGACAAGGGACACTGGAGGACCCGGATCAAAGGACTGTGTTTCGGGATCAGGGGGATGGCGCTGCAGCAGCCAAACGTCTTCCGCGTTGCCATGACCAGACGCGTCCCCCCCGAGAAGGCTTTGCCTCACATTGCGGCTGCTCTCTCGGCGTTCGCCGATGCCGGGCTGCCGCCTGCAGCGCAGGCGGTCGCGTACCAGACAGTCCGCCTTTACGTGCGAGCGCACTGCCTTTGGGAGATTGAAGAACTTGGTGTGCATCGCGACGGCGCTTCCGCAGGCTTCACGCACGCGACAACGGACCTCTCCAAAACTGCCGCGGCAGCCAAGATGGTGTTCGCACCGGACCCTGACCGGCAGTTTGAGGCGGGACTCGACCTGATCCTGCGGGGTTTGCAGGTCAGCAAGGAGCGGTAGGCGGCGCCCGGGCATCACGATCCACCACCGTTTGCGGTCGTGGACCCGCTTGACCTCGAGCGATTACTCGCCGACCTGGCCTCCTCACCCTGCATACTTTGGGGCGACCGGCTCGTGATCGTTCGTGATGCAACGCGCGCCGCGGCGATTCCGGGTAAGACGATCAGAAGCAGAATGAGACTTGTGGTTGGCACTTGCGGCTCCTTCAATCGCGGCTGCGGTATGAGACTGAGCGGCGGTCGCTTGGAGAGTTGGACAGACGCCGGGAGCCACGGCCGGGGTCATCCGTGTCCGCCGTCGCCGCGGGGGAGTACACGACGGCCCTGCTGGCGATGACTCAGTGAGCGGCGCGCAACGCGGCGCGCGCCGCGTCATGGGGCGCCGGCGCGGGCGGCTGGGGTGTAGGCGAGCGGAGACGTGGGGCACTTGCCGCCGGTTGGTGCGTCACCATGCACGAGCGTTCCAACCGGCTGCAACTGGACAGTGACCCGGTCCCTGTCTGACGGTCGGGGTGGGGCGATGTGGAGAATGCGTTTATACGGGCGGCGCATCCGATCGGGCCAATGAAGGCGACGAGCGGCGTCAGCGACCGCGCCTCGCAACGATGACAGATGGGTCCGTGTGCCCTTGCTTCGCTCGAAGAAGCCTAGACGGAGCAGGAAGTCGCACGCCTCGTCGATCTCGGACTTCGTGAACGCGTCAAGCAGTCAGGCTGGAGGGGAGTCCCGACCAGATCGGCCGGGTACTCGATTGGTCCACCTCGGACCTGTTGTGTGCGCAGGGCGGCCGCCCTCATGGATGCGTCGGCGGCATCGAGCAGGCGGTTGTGATCGCGATGGTGGTTGACATGCCGCACAGTCGGCTCCTCCAGGGGGCAAACCGATCGTTTCACCGCCGCTCTTCTGAGTGGCCGAAAAGTGCAACGACGGACGTCAATCTCTCTCAGGTCCGCGAAACGTGGTCCGTTGAATGGCGGCACTGCGATGCGAGGCGATTGAACGTTCAGCCTCCGGGCGGTTTGCCCGCCTTCTCTGCGGCGAGCCCTTCCAGGCACTTCGTGAGGCCTAACTCGACTTCCGTCCGGTGCGAATCCGACTCGGGCAGCAATTCCAACGCGCGGCGGAGGGAAACCTCCGCGTCGCTGAGCTTGCCCTGAGCCAGAAGAGCCTGGCCGAGCGCGGCGTGCTGGATTGCCCCATCGGGCCTGAGACGGACACCCTCCCGGAGATGATGCAACACCTCGTCCGGGTGCTTCCCCTGTGCCTGGAGCGCTTTGCCAAGGCTGGTGCGGCTATTCACGTCCTCCGGCATGGATTCGACAGCCTTCCGGAGCAGGCGGATTGCCTCGTCATATTGGGCGATTGCGTCGCTTTCTCGCCCCTGGCCGGCATAGAGCAGACCCAGGTTGTAATGCGGCTCTGGGAACGTGGGGTCTAAACGCACGGCGGCCTCGTAGTGCTCAACCGCACCAGCGTGGTCACCGCGGTCTTGCAGCGCGCTGGCCAGAATGATGTGCGCTTGGACGAAGTCGGGGTCCAACTCGACCGCGCGACGGAGGTAGCCCATCGCCCGGTCGGCCTCCCCTTTCCTCTTGTACGCGACGCCCAGGTTCAAGTAGGCGGGCGCATATGCAGGATCGAGACCGACCGCCCGCTCGAAACACAAGAATGCCTCGTCGAACTGGCCGGCGGCTTTCATCACAGAGCCCAAACTGTCGCAGACATCGCCCCGAGGCCGCAAAGCAAGGGCTGCGCGGTAGTGGCCGGCGGCTTCAAACCAATTGCCCTGGTGGACGAGCGCAAAAGCCAAACGAATGTGCACTCCGAAGTCGCTTGGGTGCTGGCGATCGACGAGTTTCAGGAACCGCACCGCGTCGGCGCCCCCGCCAAGGTCCTGAAGTCGCTCGGTCGCTGCGACGATCAGCGGTAGCGGTACCTCTTCCAGCGGCACGCTCCCGAGCACATCCGTGAGAGCGGCACGATCCGCCCACACTCGCGGGTCGCGGAGTCGCTCATACACTTTGGTCGAACTCTTGTCGACAATGCCGGCTACGCCGAGACACCAAGTCCGGCGAGTCTCATCACGTGTGGCAACGGCCCAGTCCTCAAGCGCGGCCACAACGGTCTGGGTCATCCCGAACTCCTTGATTCGCGCCGCGGCGCTCGCCTGGTCATCGACACCGACAAGGAGGCCCGCTGCCAGGAACGCCGCGTTGTAGTCTTGGTCCGCTGTGTCTGTGTCTGGGACTCTCCCGAGCAGCGGGACGCGGTGGAGACGGATGGACTCAAGCCGCTGGGCCAACTCAAGGTTCAGGGCCGCCCGACTGATGGCTGTGCGCAGCTCCGGCGAAACATAGCCGCCCAGCCTGTCCTTGGCGCGTTCCAGCAAGGCCGCGGCGGTGCTCAGATCCCCGATCTCCCGCCGGTGGTCCGCCTCGGACAGGTCGGCCTGGGCCCACGTAACCGCTGAGGCCCTGAGCGCTGTCTGCTGTCCATGCCACCAAAGCACAGTGACAAAAAGTGCCAACGCCAGCACCGATCCGAGGGCCAGCGCTCCCGCCAAGGCAGGCTTTCGCCGCAGCCAGCGCACGGCAAGCTCCACCGGCCCCACTGGGCGTGCCTTGATGGGCTCGTGGCGCTCAAACCGACGCAGGTCTTCTGCGAGCGCCAGAGCGCTGGCATAGCGGCTCTTGGGGACTTTCTCAAGACACTTGAGACAGATCGTTTCTAGATCGCGAGGGACCCTCGGGTTCAACCGCGACGGATGCACTGGGGGGTCGTTGATCACCTGGCGCTCGGTGTCCGCCGGGGACTCTCCACGAAACGGCGGCCGACCTGTCACCATCTCGTACAGGATGGCCCCCAGCGAGTAGACGTCGGTGGCGGGCCCCATCGCGCTGATGAGTCCTTGTGCCTGGCACGGCGACATGTAACTAGGGGTGCCGATCGGAGTTCCCGCAAGGGTCAGGTCGCTGGCATCTGTCGCGCCGCGGCGTGCCAGTCCGAAGTCAGAGATTTTCGGTTTTCCATCCGCCGTGAAAAGTATGTTTGACGGCTTCAGATCCCGATGGATGATGCCGTGCTCGTGCGCCGCGTGAACGGCGCCGGCGAGCGTGGCGACGAGTTCCGCAGCGTACTTCGCCTGTTGCGGGGTGCCGGACAGTTTGTGGGCTAGGCTTCCCCCCTCCATCAGTTCCATCGTGAAGTAAGACTGGCCGTTGAACTCGCCGATGTCGTAGACCTGCACGATGTTTGAGTGTTGCAGGCAGGCGACGGCCTCAGCCTCGCGGAGGAACCGTTCGAGTTTGTCAGTCTCCGCCTGCACGCCGCCGGACAGGATCTTGATGGCGACCCACCGATTGAGCCGTAGGTGTTTGGCGCGGTACACTACCCCCATCCCACCTCGTCCGAGTATCGAATCGATTTCGTAACCAGGAATCTCAGGTGTGAGACTGGAATCGCGGGGCGGAGCAGCGACGCCAAGATCACCACATTCTGACCTCCGAGAAGGGGAGGGGAACCATGCTTGAATCTGCCCCTCCACACGTCTGTACTCGGCGAGCTTCTGTCGGACTTTCTCGGTCAGTTCCGGGCAGTCATGGCAGATGTCTTCAGGCGTCTGACCTGAACTCAGAGCGAGGCTCATCAGCTCCGTTGCGCGCGAGTCGGAGTCCATGTTCGGGCCTCGTGTTCATGCTCCATGAGCGGCGCAACCGTCCGATGTGGCATCATCGCTGACCGCGCCAAGTTCCAGGTCCCCCCCGAGGACTCCGCGCAACTTGCCCGCCAGCACGATCGTCGACTGCTGGAGCCGACGCTGGACGGTTTTCGTCGAGACGCCGAGCACATCGGCTGTCTCTTCATGAGTGAGTCCTTGGATGTGGACCAGACTGAACACCTCGCGCAATTCCTCCGGGAGTCGCTCGATAGCCTCCAAGATCTGAGTGATGCAGCCGGCCTCCGCGGGTGCGTCGCATGGCGCAGCGACGTCATCGGTCAGCGGAGCCGAGGGGGGGCGTCTACCCATCTGGCGTGCAAAGTCATTGAGTTCCCAGTGAAGGTGCTGATTTGCGAGTGCAAAGAACTCGCGCACAGTTGAGGGCTTGACGTGCCGCATCGCCTTGATCAACCGTTCCACCAGCAGACTGAGCGTCTCTTCCTCCTGCACGTTGGCGCGGATGAGTCGCGGGTAGTGCCTGCGCAGCATGTTGGTGCAAAGGCCCTGGAGCCTGTTCGCGGCTCGTGCGAGCAAGGCCCTGATGATGGGGTCGGGATCCTCATCACCCCTGAGCGCGCTCAGGTATCGCTCGACGGAGGCTGTGGTGCGTTGATCGTGCATGGGGAGACCCGCCCATCAGGCCGCTGCCCGGTGTCCAGATACGCCGATTCACACCGCTTTCAGTATACGCCTACCCACCCGGACCAAGACGATCGGGTAGGGCCATCGCCATTGTCGCTTCGCTCCGCCCGGGGCGGGCTCGTCGAGATGCGGGGCCGCTCTTTTCATTGAACGAGCCCGGTCGGCGCGGGGGTGGCATCGGGCTCGCAACGCCGGGGCGATCCCACATTCCCCTGATGTACCCATGCCCCTCGCGAAGCACTCTTCGATCACTCGATGTCCACCGACAGAGGCTCGCTCCGCTCATTCAAGAGCCGAAAGGAGGCGGCATACGGATCCATTGATTTCTTGGGAATCGCTGCACTCGATCTAGGTCGGAGGAGTCGCGGCGCATGTGTCCGAATTGGCGAGGAGCTATGACGACGAAAGACGCACAGAACGCGAATCGCGACCGGGAGAAACGGTCCTCTCCACCCGTTTCGAACGAGGAGGCAGTCCGACGCCGCGCGTACGAGATCTTCCTTGGGCGCGTGAGGACCGGAACGCCCGGTGATGAAAGTTCAGACTGGCTTCAGGCCGAGCGGGAGATAGACCGGGGTGGCGACCTGATCGACAGTATGACGCGCCCACCCATCGTGGTGCGGAAGTCCTCGGCTCATGGCAAGGGCGCGCCTCTCTCGTAGTCCCGTCGAGCATGACGCCTTCGCGCCATGTGGGGTCGCGCGTGAGCGCGAGCCACGCTCGCGGTGCTCGCGGGCAATGGTGATGCAACCCGGAGGTGAGATCATGAACAGAGTCGCTCCCACCCGAACAAACCCGAGCACCTGGTCCGGGCAGGGCGGTCGCGTCGAGCCCGACTACGAGCAGTCCCGCACAGACTGGTACATGCCGGAACCCCTTGTGACGGCGCGGTCGTCGGATCGCGGGTGTTCCGAACTGAAGCCGCGGCTTGGCACCTTTTCGCGGGCGCGGCTCACGGTCCGCCCGGCGGGACTGCCAACGAGTCCGCTGGGAACGCCGGGGATCGCCGAGCGGCCCTAGACGGTTTGTGGGTCGCTCAAGGGACAGGAACGGGAATGTTCACTTGTCGGCACTCGGATCGCTCATCAGATGGTGGATCGATCAACATGAACTGGAACCGACGCATGTCCACCAAGTCGAGTCTGAGCGCGAACCACGGTCGCAGGCAGGGGCGTCCTTTGCCCATCTCACGCGTACGCGCGGAGCGCGACGGGCGCTGCGTCGCGGATGGAGCGAGCGAGGAATCCGACGGCACGTTTCGGCCCGAGTTCGAAAAGGCGCGAGCGGCGGAGCCGTCGGTCGCGTGGGTGGCCGATGCGCCACTTCTTCCCGGTGAACGAGGCGTGCACTTTGCCAGCCGGATCGGCATCGTCGCCGTGGAGACAGCGGGCGAGTGCGATGCCGTGCACGGCCTGCGCCGCTGCCGTCAACGTCTGGACAGCCCGGCCTGCCCCTGCTGCCCGGTGAATAAGCGCCTCAACCGAGAAGGGTCGCAGGCATGAAGCTCCGCATCGCTCCGAATCTGGACCCAACAGCGCCGCGCCCGGCGTCGCTTGCGCTCCGCCTCGCGGAGGCGCCCGAATGCGAGCCCGCGGCGTTTGCACGGGGCAGGACTCGGGAGGGCGGGAGTGCGCCATGAGCGCCAAGACTCCATCAAAGGTGGATCTTCTTCGTCCGGACGCAGGAGCCCGGCGCCCGCGAGGGAAGGGGGCCGGTGCGCAAATGGCCCGTGCGGCGATCCCGAATCTCCCGGAGCGGCCGCGTGTTTCTGTGATCGGTCCGGCGGTGCGCCGGTCGTATCCGGTCGGGCGCCAGGAGTTCTCGCGCACCTTTGTTGGGCGCGAGTTCGAGGTCACGGTCACAGTGGACGTACCGGCCCCCGAGGGCACAGTGGTGTGCCTGGACACGACGCTCAATGCGCCGACGCACGCCGAGTTCGCCACCGTGCTCTTCGACCGGCTCGACGACCGGACTTTTCGGTGTCGAATTACACCTCAGACACCCGGTTTCTACTGGTTCCGTGCCCGGGCGTCCGCCGATGGAGGCGCCAACTGGATCCGGGACGCGGTCCCCGACGCATGGGTGATGGTGGACCCTCCACGGATCGACGGTCTGCGGCTGTACACCCTGATCCCGACGGTCTCCGGGAGCATCGCCGATTGGGCCGCGGACCTCAGCCGCATCAAGGACATGGGCTTCAACGCAGTCCATCTGCTGCCGGTCACGCAGTTGGACGATTCGCAGAGCCCCTACGCGGCGCGGGACCTCTTCGATGTCGATCATGCCTACTTGATGGACGGGTCAAGGGGCGACGGCCTGGACGAACTGGAGCGGTTCATCGGGCGGGCCAAGGACCTAGGTTTGGCGCTGTGCTTCGACCTGGTGCTCAACCATGTGGGTGTTCACAGCACGATGGCGCGCCGCGCACCCGCGTGGATCGTGCCCGACCAGAAGAGCCCGGACGGCAATAGGCGGGCACGGTATTGGGCCGACGGTGCCTGGCATACGTGGGACGACCTGGTGCTCGTCAACTACGAGCACCCCTCCGACGTCATCAGGGCGGAAGTGTGGGAGTACATGACCCGCTACGCGCTGTTCTGGGCGCAGTACGCCCACGAAACGGGTGGCATGGTTCGCTTCGACAACCTGCACTCGAGCCACCCTGGGTTCATCAAGACCGTTGTGCATCGAATGTTGCATGAGTTCCCATCCCTCGGGGCCGTGGCCGAGTACTTCACCGACGACGTGACGCTGCTCAACAACGTGCCGGAGTGGGCGCTCAACCTCGTTCTCGCAACGCCGTGGGGTTACAGGTTCGTGCCTGATCTGCGCCGGTATCTCCGGTACGTTCACCGGCTCTCGGATCGGGTTCGGTACTTCATGCCTATTACCTCGCACGACTCGGGTTCGCCAGCCCAGGAGTTCGGGACCGCCGATTCGACCGTCCCACGCTACGTCGCGAGTGCCCTGCTCGGAACCGGTAGCACGGGAATGCCGCAGGGCGTCGAGTGGGGTGCGCCGGAGAAGATCAACTTCATCGGGGTGCGGCCTCGCCAAGCCCCGCCGGATGAGCCCAAGTTTGCCCGGCTCATTCGGTCGGTGAACGAGTTGCTCGCGGCCCATGCCGCTTTCAGGTGCGGGGGAAACTGCGAGTTCGTGGACGGCGAGCACGATGCGATCATCGCCGCCTTCCGGCGGGACCCGGACCGGCCAGACTACGGGTTTCTCGTCGCGTGCAACTTCGACATCCACCGCTCGCAGCAGGTGGCCTGCGATCTATCCGGCGTCATGGGCCCCGGCGGCCGGATCGAGGGTCGAGAGTGCCTTGGTGGGCGGAAAGCGCGTTTCGACGGGCCGGTGGTGTCGTTGGAACTGCCGGCTTGCGGGACGAGCGTGTGGGAACTGAAACGAGCCTGAGAGGAGTGGCCATGGAACCGCGCCCGACTGTTGCGTACTTCACGATGGAGATCGCCCTGGATCCGCGCATGCCGACCTACAGCGGTGGTCTCGGCGTGCTCGCTGGTGACACCGTGCGCTCCGCCGCCGACTTGCGCGTGCCCATGGTCGCTGTGACGCTCCTTCACAGGCGTGGGTACTTCGTCCAGCACCTGGACGAGTCGGGACACCAGACCGAGGAACCCGCGCCGTGGACGGTTGAGGAGTTCCTTGAGGAGACGCCCGCGCGTGTGACGCTGACAATCAAAGGCCGGGAAGTTGCTGTTCGAGCCTGGCGCCGGGAGGTTGAGGGCGTCGGCGGTGCCCGCGTTCCGGTGCTGTTCCTGGACACCGATCTGCCGGGGAACGCGCCGCCGGATCGGGAACTCACGCACTACTTATACGGCGGCGACCGCCGGTACCGCCTCTGCCAGGAGGTGGTGCTCGGGGTGGGCGGAGTGCGAATGCTGCAAGCCGTTGGTTACCACGACATCGCTCGCTATCACATGAACGAAGGACACGCAGCCCTGCTTGCGGCCGAGCTTCTGCGTCAGACCATGTCCATGCAGGGGGAGGCCAAGGTCACCGAAGATGCGATCGCCGCTGTACGGCGCAGGTGTGTCTTCACGACCCACACGCCCGTCCCCGCGGGGCACGACGTGTTCGCGATGGACCTGGCACGGGAGGTTCTCGGCCGTCATGACGCTCTGGAGGTGAGTGGCCTGTTCACGCACGAGGGGCTACTGAACATGACTTACGCGGCGCTCAATCTCAGTCACTACGTCAACGGCGTCGCGAAGCGGCATGGCGAAGTGTCGCGAAAGATGTTCGGCTCCAGTTCCCTGGACGCGATCACCAACGGCGTCCACGCCGCAACCTGGGCCGCGCCAGCGTTCCGCAGCCTCTTCGATCGGTACATTCCGGGCTGGCGGGTCGACAACGCAAGCCTGCGGTTCGCCGTGCACATCCCACCGGACGAAATACGCGCCGCCCACCAGCGGTGCAAGCGGGAACTCCTCGATCGCGTGAAGTCGCAGACCGGTGTGGACCTGGACGCCGACACGCTGACCATCGGCTACGCGAGGCGCGCCACCGCGTACAAGCGTCCAAACCTGTTGATGCACGACCCCGCGCGGCTGCGCCGTATCGCCGAGCGCGTTGGAAAGCTGCAAGTCGTGTATGCCGGAAAGGCCCACCCGAACGATCAGGAGGGCAAGCGACTCGTTGAAGAGGTGCACCGAGCCATCGCTGCGCTTCGTGACACCGTGCGGATGGTCTACCTGCCGAACTACGACATGGAGTTGGGCCGGCTCATCACGGCGGGCTGTGACCTCTGGCTGAACACACCGGAGCCGCCAATGGAGGCCTCGGGCACAAGCGGCATGAAGGCGGCCGTGAACGGGGTTCCGTCGCTCAGTGTGCTCGACGGCTGGTGGGTTGAGGGCTGTATCGAGGATGGAACGGGCTGGTCGATCGGGGAGGCCAAGGACAGTCACGACCGGCAGCGCGATGCCGAGGCGCTCTACAGCAAGTTGGAAGACACGGTTATCCCCGCGTACTACGACAACCCGGAACACTACGTCCGCGTGATGCAGGGGGCGATCGTCGCAAACGCCTCCTATTTCAACACCGAGCGGATGATGTACCAATACGTCACCAGGGCCTACTTCTCGTGAGCCCTGAAGTCGCACGGGCAACGGTCGTGGCACGAGCCGACTGAACCGCCAGCCATGAGGCGGCCTCAAGCACGATCATGTCGCACGAGAAGGGGTCCCATCGATGACGACCATGAGAACCGAAGTGAAGACATCGCACAAAGCGGCGATCAAGGCGGCTGCCCGCTGCACAGAGCAGCCGGTCGAGTCGGATGCGGCGTCGATCAGCGCCCACGGCAAGGCGCGGGCGACAGTGACCGGTTCGCCGCTCACCCCGGACGACGTTCGGAAGATCGATGCCTACTGGCGGGCGTGCTGTTTCCTCGCCTTGGGAATGACGTACCTCAAGGCGAATCCGTTGTTGAAGGATCCGCTCAGACCCGAACATGTGAAGGACCGGATGCTCGGACACTGGGGCACGAGCCCGGGGCTGTCCTTCTGCTACATCCATCTCAACCGGGCGATCAAGGAGCACGACCTCGACATGATCTTCATGGCCGGACCTGGGCACGGCGCCTTGGGAGTGATCGGGCCGTGCTACCCGGAGGGGTCGTATTCGGAGGTGTATCCCGACTGCGGGGAGGACGCTGAAGGCATGCAGCGGCTCTTCAAGCGATTCTCGTTTCCGGGCGGGATCGGCAGCCACTGTACGCCGGAAACGCCGGGCTCCATCCACGAAGGGGGCGAACTTGGCTACGTGCTCTCACACGCGTGCGGGGCAGCGTTCGACAATCCCGATCTGATTGTCGCGGCCGTGGTCGGCGATGGCGAGGCCGAGACCGGCCCGCTCGCGACGACCTGGCACATCAACAAGTTTCTAAACCCCATTCGCGACGGGGCCGTGCTGCCCATCGTCCACCTCAACGGTTACAAGATCAACAACCCGACGATCTGGGCGCGGGTTCCGCACGATGAGATCGAGGCATTCTTACACGGGACGGGATGGATTCCCTACTTCGTTGAGGGCTCCGACCCCGAGTCAATGCACCAGGCGATGGCCGCCACGATCGACAGGTGCGTCGCAGATATCCGCGCCATTCAAGAGGAGACGCAAGCGGACGGGAGCCCCTTCCGCGTGCGCTGGCCCATGATCATCCTCCGTACACCAAAGGGCTGGACCTCCCCCGCGGAGGTCGGCGGGCACAATCTGGAAGGGAGCTGGCCTTCCCACCAGGTACCGATGGCCGACGTCAAGAAAAACCCGGGGCACATGAAGCAACTCGAGACTTGGCTGCGCAGCTACAAGCCGCAAGAGCTGTTCGACACCGAGGGGCGCTTCACGCCGGAACTGAAGGCTCTTGCTCCATGCGGGACGCGGCGGATGGGGTCAAGCCCGCACGCCCATGGGGGGCACCTCATGAAGGCGCTCCGCATGCCCGACCTCAGGCACTACGCGGTCAAGGTCGAGAAGCCCGGGACGACGGAGGTCGCAAACTATCGCCCGCTGGGCGCGTTCCTCCGCGACGTGATGAAGCAGAACATGCAGAACTTCCATCTGTTCGGCCCGGACGAAAACTCCTCGAACAGGCTCGCCGCGATCTATGAAGTGTCGAAGAAGCTCTGGCTCGACACGTACCTCCCCGAGGACGCCGACGGAACCGAGTTTTCTCCGGATGGCCGCGTCATCGAGATGCTGAGCGAGCACAGGTTGGAGGGCATGCTCGAGGGCTACCTCCTCAGTGGCCGCCACGGGTTCTTCAGCACCTACGAAGCGTTCGCGCACTTGATCGACTCGATGTTCAAACAGCACGCCAAGTGTCTCACCGTCTGCAACGAGCTTCCGTGGCGGGCGAAAGTCGCGTCGCTCCACCTGCTCATCACGTCGACTGTGTGGCGGCAGGATCACAACGGGTTCACTCGCCAGGATCCGGGCTTCCTCGACCTTGTGCTGAACAAGAGCGCGGCCGTCACCCGTATTTATCTTCCCCCCGATGCCAACTGCCTCCTGTCGGTCGCTGACCACTGCCTGCGCAGCCAGAACTACGTGAACGTGATTGTGTGTGACAAGCAGATGCACCTGCAGTATCTCGACATGGACGCGGCGATCGTCCATTGCACCAAGGGCATTGGCATCTGGCCCTTTGCCAGTTCGGATCGCGGCCAGGAACCCGACGTGGTGATGGCATCGGCGGGCGACATCCCGACCAAAGAGGCGCTCGCGGCGGTGGATCTGCTCCGTCAAGAGTTCCCCGACCTGAAGATCCGCTTTGTCAACGTGGTGGACCTGTTCAAGCTCCAGCCGGAGACAGAGCATCCGCACGGGCTCTCCGGCCGCGACTTTGACTCTCTCTTCACGGCGGACAAGCCGATCATCTTTTTTGCCTTCCACGGTTATCCGTGGCTGATCCACCGCCTCGCCTATCGGCGAACGAATCACGTGAATCTCCACGTCCGCGGGTACAAGAAAAAGGGCAAAATCAACACTCCCCTGGAGCTCGCCATTGCGAACCAACTCGACCGGTTCAGCCTGGCGATGGACGTGATCGATCGCGTGCCGAGGCTACGGGTGTCAGGAGTTCACGCCAAGGAGCGGCTGCGCAACTTGCAGATCGAGTGCGAGAACTACGCGCACGAGCACGGTGTCGACAAGCCCGATGTAGCAAGGTGGAAGTGGTCCTGCTGACCCTCCGCGAAACCGATGGCCGCTACCGATTCAATCCTGGTGCTGAACGCCGGCTCCTCGAGCCTGAAGTTCTCGGTTTTCGCCGCGGGCGCGCGTCTGGAACCGATGCTGCGCGGTCAGATTGCAGGGCTGCCTGAATCGCCCGCATTCCGCGCGGCGGATCACGAGGGTCGGGTTGTCTCCGAGGAACCATGCCGGTCGAGGGATTTGGGGCACGCCGAAGCCGTGGACTATCTGCTCTCTTGGTGCAAGCGGAAGGACATACTGGGTGGCCGCTTGGTCGGCGCGGGTCATCGCGTGGTCCACGGTGGCACGGGAATGACCAAGCCAGTTCGCATCAATCCCCAAGTGCTCGCGGAGATCGAGGCACTAACGGTGTTGGCACCGCTGCACCAGGCGCACAGTCTTGCTGCCATCCGGGCGCTGGCCATCGCGGCGCCGGGACTGCCCCAGGTCGCCTGCTTCGACACTTCGTTCCATCGGACGCAGCCGCCGCTCGCCCAAGCGTTCGCGATCCCGCGTGAGTACCTGAAGCTGGGTGTGCGGCGCTATGGATTCCACGGCCTGTCCTACGAGTACATCGCGGAGATACTCCCCACATTGGACCCTCGCGCGGCGGTCGGGCGAACGATCGTTGCGCACCTAGGTAACGGCGCGAGCTTGTGCGCGATGCAGTGCTGCAGGAGCATCGCGACCACGATGGGTTTCACCGCGGTCGATGGACTGGTCATGAGCACCTGCTGCGGCTCCATCGATCCGGGTGTTCTCCTCTACCTTCATCAGCATGCCGGTCTTGATCTGCACGAGATAGAACAGATGCTCTACGAGCGATCCGGACTTCTGGGCTTCTCCGGCATTTCCGGCGACATGCGGACGCTCATGGGCTGCGACGATCCTCGCGCCGGTCAGGCCATCGATCTGTTCGTCTATCGGGCCGCGAGAGAGATCGGCTCGATGGCGGCCGTGCTTGGTGGGCTGGATGCGATTGTGTTCACCGGAGGTATCGGCGAGAACGCCGCGTCCGTCCGCGGAGCGATCTGCAGAGCTTCGCGGTGGCTCGGCATCGAACTCGACGAAGCGGCGAACGCCCGTGGCGGCCCGCGGATCACGTCACCGGCCAGCCGCGTCGCCGCTTGGGTAGTCCCGACGAACGAGGAGTTGGTGATCGCACAGCACACGGCGCGTGTGCTCGGCTTGCGTCTCCCGGTTTCCAGAGGACACGCTCGTCCCATGTCCGATCGAGGGAGCCAGGCATGACGACGTTGCATTCAGACATGGGCGGGATTCGCAACGTCAGCCTCGCCGAGGAGGACGCGGTCGAGGAGATTGTCGCCGCGACGGTCATGAACCTGTGGGAGGCCGTGGACACGCTCACGCGCCTCCGCCCGAGCCGGCACGAGCGTTATCGCGTGGCGATCTTCGGGTCGGGACGCGCGAGACCGGGCACCTTCGCCTACAACGAGGTCAAGAGAGCCGCGGTTGCGCTGACCGAAATGGGATGCGACATAGTGACCGGCGGCGGCCCCGGCCTGATGCAGGCGGCCAACGAGGGGGCTGCAAGCGTTGGAAATCGGCAGCACTCCCCGGGGATCCACGTTGAGCTCCCCTTCGAGCAAGAGGTCAATCCCTTCGTCGATTAGGTCTTCAGGCACAAGACATTCTTTAGCCGGCTGCACCATTTCGTCATCGCCTCCGACGCGTTTGTCGTCGCGCCCGGCGGGATCGGCACGGTTCTAGAGACGATCATGATCTGGCAATCTCGCAAGTCCGGCACGTGGAGCGTGTTCCGCTCATTCTGGTAGGCCCCATGTGGAAGAGCTTGGTCGAGTGGGCTAGGAGAAGCATGCTCGAAGACGCGGATCTGCGCATGGCTGACCTTTCCCCCCAAACCCGGTCCAGCCCCTGTGATAGCCTCGGGGCGGACCAAGGAGGGCAAAGGCGATGGGCAGGAAGCGGCATTCGGCGGAAGAGGTGGTGAACAAGCTGTGGCAGGCGGACGTGGAGCTGGGCAAGGGCAACACGATCGCGGGCGTGTGCAGGCTGCTGGGGATCACCGAGCAGACGTACTTCCGCTGGCGGAAGGAGTACGGCGGGCTGAAGGTCGATCAGGCCAGGCGGTTCAAGGAACTCGAGCAGGAGAACGCGCGGCTCAAGCGGCTGCTGGCGGAGGCGGAGCTGGACAAGGCGATCCTGCGGGAGGCGGCGCGCCCAAACTTCTGAGCCCGGCACGTCGGCGCGTTGCCGTCGAGCATGTCCAGAGCGAACTGGGCGTGAGCGAGCGGCGTGCGTGCCGTGTGCTGGGCCAGGCCAGAGCGGTGCAGCGGCACACGCCACGGGTGCGTGATGATGAGGATCGGCTGACAGGACGGATCATCGAGGTGGCGGCGGTGTACGGAAGATATGGAACACCCAGGATCACGGCGATGCTCGGTCATGAGGGCTGGCGTGTGAACCACAAGCGTGTGGAACGGATCTGGCGGAGGCAGGGCTTGAAGGTGCCGCGGCGGCAGCCCAGACGCGGGCGGCTGTGGCTCAACGACGGCTCGTGCATCCGGCTGCGGCCGGAGCACAGGGATCATGTGTGGGCGTACGACTTCGTGAGCGGAGTGACGCACGACGGCAGGCCCTTCCGGATGCTGGTGATCGTGGACGAGTTCACGCGGGAGTGCCTGAGCATCGACGTGGCACGAAACCTGAACAGCGACGACGTGCTGGAGCGGCTGGCGTGGCTGATGGCGACGCGGGGTGTGCCGGAGCACGTCCGCAGCGACAACGGCGCCGAGTTCACGGCGGGCGTGGTGCGGGAGTGGCTGGGCAAGGTCGGCGTGAAGACGGTGTACATCGAGCCGGGCAGCCCATGGGAGAACGGGTACGTGGAGAGCTTCAACGGCAAGCTGCGGGACGAGCTGCTCAACGGGGAGATCTTCTACACGCTCCGAGAGGCGAAGGTGCTCATCGAGATGTGGCGGAAGCACTACAACACCCTCGGCCGCACAGCTCGCTGGGCTACCGACCCCCGGCCCCGGAGACGATCGCTGCCGGGCCGCCCTCCGCTTCGCTCCGGTCGGTCCAGCAGCGGGGTGCGGCAGTGCTCGAACTCTCATAGACTCTGGTACGTCAAACGGGGAAAGGTCAATGCCGCATATGGGCCATGTGATTCCTATGTGGGCGCTAACGCGAGGTGCTTCTGCAAATGTGGAGGCGATGGCGACTGGACAAATTCTGTGCGAGCCTGCTTGGCGTGCATGCACAAGCAGGGAGTACCCGCCCACGATGCGCACATCAGGTGCTACGGCGAAGCCACTCGGCGCTACCCCAACGCGCACCCGCCTTTCATGGGCGCTTGCTATCTCAAGTGCGTAGCGGTGCAGATCGCTCAATGCACCACCGTTCCGCAGCCTCCACCCAGCGTATGGCCTGTGCCGTGGTTTCCTCAGGATCCACCCGGTGGCCCAGTCATTGCCGGTTCGCAGTGATCGGACTCGCCGAAAAGGGAACTCGCATGGTTGGAGGGCAACCGGACAATCTCTCGTCAGTCAGAAGGTTCCTGTTCATGGCGAGCACCATGCCCATTTTCTCCTGCGCTGTAGCGGGTTGGTTGGCAGTCGAAACTGGAGACCCCATCATCCCTGCCGCAATAGTTGGTTGGTTTGTGGGGATGGTCGCAGGCATCCTGTGTGGGGCAGCCTTGCGCCGTCATTCGTGGCTACAGATTGGTTTGGGTGTGCTTGCACCACCAGCCGCAGTCGTGACAACTTTTCTGTTCACAGGGAATGGTCGGATTGCTGTGGCCGCAGGGTTCCTGGTTTACACTGCCGCGATACTGGGTGTGCGGCGGACTCCACAGACTCTACCACGATACGCAGCCTCCGGCGTGTGCCATTGGTGCGGCTACGATCTCCGCGGCCTGCGATGTAGTCGCTGTCCGGAATGCGGAAGATCCTGTGTCTCGCATCCTCCCACAGGGGACAACTCCGCGTGATCAATACCGCCGTCAGTCCAGACCATCACGACCGCGACGCGGACACGGGATGGACCATCGCCGTCGACGACAAGCGCGAGGAGCGGCGGTATTATACGGATTCGGTTTGAGAATCGCGCGCCTGTACGGCGCGTGTCAGGCATAGCGCTTTGGTCGGGGTTGTGAGAAGATGTCGTCGGCAAGGAGGCCGGCGATGAATGTGCTTGAACGCGAGTGTGGGGATGTGCAGTGGCTCCAGCGGGCGGTCGCCAAGGAGCGGAACGCCAAGCAGCGCGATCCTCCGATCGGATGGGTGTCTCGAACTCGGCATGATTTCGGGGGCCGTTAGTAGGTCGGGCCGACCAGAGAGCGCGGGAAAACGGCGTTGGTTGGCCGCTGGGGCACCTCACGCTTAACAGGCGGATCGAACTCGCGCCGTCGCGCTTACCCGAGACCCATGATCCAACCCTCCACTGCTGCCGTCGCTCGATCCTCGGGGGAGAGGTCGGGTTTCAGGTACTCTGTGAGACCGCCATCAACATCCGCCCGCCGTAGCCACTCAGCCACGCTCCATGCGTCGTGCTGGTCTGGCGTGCGGTCCGCCTTCGGCAACGACCGGCTCCACAGCGACGGGTAGACCTCCGCGATGACCGAACGACCGGGGGTCGGCGTCCAACCGTCAAACGGCCAGAAGTGGATGCGGGAGCCAAGCCGCTCGCGGATGTACCTCAGCCACGGGAGGCCCGCATGGGTCGACTTTGCGACCGAACCCTGCACGTCGAAGTGGAACACCGACTTGGCACCGCCGGCCCGTACTTCGGTGAGGCGCTTCCAGCGGCGGTCGCCCGGGCGGTCCGCGCCGCGCCCGACATTTCCATCACGCACGAAGTCGACGTATGTGTTGTCCTCGTCGGTCGGCCAGTGATCGTGAAAGTCGTCGAGGAACGCGTGCCAGTCGCGCCGCAGGTTGTGCCGCTCGAAGTACTTCATCGGGAAGGAGAACCCGTGGTCGATGCCGACGATGGCGGGCTCGTTCTCCGAGAGCCGGGCGACGAGCCACTCCGCAACGCCGCGGCGGGTCCAGTGCTTCTTCAGCCCTTGCGACGGCCGCACCTCGACCGGAGCGGCATTCCGCTCCGCCATGTAGACCCGGAGCCCGGGCAGGCTCGACGTCGGCGTCTGTGCGCCGGAGTAGTCGATGCCGACGTATCGGGCGAAGAGTGAGCGAGAGGTCTCTCCTTTGGGCTTCCGCGCCAATGACCCGTCACGAGCCGCGAGCAGGTCTGCCGCCCGACGCACAATGGCCGTCAGGTGTCCTCCCTCGAATGCCCCCAAGAGATGCCCTTCGCAGAAGCGGTCCTGTCGAAGGTGAGCCGTGAGCAGCCGAGCCAATGTCAGTGTGTCGGCCGAGGCGACGTTCGCAGAGTCTTTCACGAGCATCTGGCACTCTGGCCCGTGCGCCCACTCTGACCAGTCGAAGTCCGTGAGCACCCATCCCAAGCGATACGCCACATCATTCAGGGCGTTGATCGCGGTATCTGGATCTGTGCCGGGGGTCCTGAACACAGGGAGCAGCATGGCAAGGCCACGCAGACGCTCGTCCCATGCAGTCGACGTTGGATCGGGTCGTTTGGCCACGGCTAGAGCCTAGGGCACCCCTCACAGATACTCGCCCGGCAATACAATCAGCCTCTTCCGATGCCCACATATTCCCACAGCCGGATCGAGTGCTTCCGCCATTGCCCGCGGAAGTACTTCTACCGGTACATCGCCAAGGTCGAGTTGCCCGAACCGCCGGAGCAGATCGCGACCTTCCTCGGTTCGCGTGTGCATGATGTGCTCGAGCACCTGTACGAACGAGTGTCCAAAGGGATCGTGCCAGCCGTGGGGAGCCTTCGCGAGCGGCTTGATCAGGAGTGGGCCACGCACTGGACGCCGGCGGTGGTCATCCACGATCGGGACGCAACTCCCGATGACTACCGCTCGCTGGCCTGGCGATGCATCGACTCGTACTACCGCCGATTCCATCCGTTTGACCAAGCGACCATCATCGGCCTGGAGCAGATGATCACCTTTCCGCTTGACGAAGCCGAGCGGTTCAAAATGGTCGGCTACATCGATCGGCTGGCCAAGGCGGCCGATGGTTGCTGGCAGATTCATGACTACAAGACCAACAGCAGCCTTCCCACCCAGGCGGAGAAGGACGCGGATCCACAGCTGGCGTACTACGAGATCGGCATCCGCCGCATGTGGAAAGACGTTGGCCGGGTTGAGCTCATCTGGCACTTCCTCCGCTTCGACCACTCGATCGTGTCCTCACGCACGACTGACCAGTTGGACCAACTGCGATCCGATGCGATTGCGACGATCACCGACATCGAGCGCCGGGGCGACGACGCTGAGCAGTTCCGGACCAGCGAAGGACCGCTGTGCTCCTATTGCGAGTACCAGCAAATCTGTCCGGCTCGAAAGCACCTGTACCAGGTCCGCGTGATGCCGGAGAGCGATCTAGCCAAGGAACCCGCTGTTGCGCTTGTCGACCGGTGGGCTGAGCTCGACGCCAAGCGGAAGCTCCTACAGAACGAACAAGGCGATATCGAGAAGCAGATTGAGGACATCCGGCAGGCGCTCGTGGCGATCGCCAAGCGAGACGGTCTTGAGCTCATCGCGGGCCGAGAGAAGGAGGTAGCGATCACCGCGAGCGAGCGCGTCCTCTTCCCCCGGAAGGGCTAGGAGCCAGAGAAAGCCGCAGACTTTGAGGCGGCCCTCCGAGGTACGCCCTGGTGGCCCCAGCTCAGCAGCCTGAACGCGGCCGACCTCCGCTCCGCGTGGGAGTCAGCGGAGACGGATCCAGACCTGCGAAGGCTACTCGCGAAGTTCGCGTGGACCGAATCGGATGTCGCGGTTCGTCTGCGTGCTCGTCGCGACCGACGATGAACCAGCGTCACGCGAGCAGCGGCTCAATCGCTTCTCCCACCTTGGAAAAGCGGGCGACATAGTCGTCGATGGCCGCATCCATCCGCTGTCGAGCGGTGACAGAATCCAGTCCGTGGCCGGAGAGAGGGGCAATCACGCGGTGCGCCAGGAACACCCACTGCTTCGGGATTCCTGGCACGTTGATGAGGTGTTCCCGGTGAATTCCGAACTCGGCGGGATCGCGGAGCAGCCGATCGACCAATTTCATCCGAAGCGGCTGGTCTGACATCGGGGAAAGCAACAGCATCAGTCCGAACTGATCCGTTCTCACCCTGTCAAGCCACATCGCCAGCCAGAAGGAGCGATCGGATTCTCGTCCCCCCATCCGCAACGGCGGCAGCGGTATGGGCCAAGAGGCTGGCACAAATGGCCAAAGCACGGGCCGGCCCTGACCTTGCGGGTACTCCCCCAATGGGATAACGCTTGGGTGCGAGAGCACCGCATCTCTCGCCACCGCGAACAGATCGCACTCCTGCGCGACGGGCTCCGCTGTGATTCCGACTTCGTCCGCTTCATGCGCGGTCGACATCTCAGCGAGTGCGATGGCTGGCGGCTCCAGATCAATTCGAAGCTCCTTCACAACCTGCTCGATCTCGCTCGCCGAGAGACGAGCCTGGAGGAACTTCACGAGCTCATCCTGTCGCGGCTGACCGAAGACCATTCGGTAGAGAGCCAGCGCCGACCGGAGCGCCACGAGTTTGTCGGCGTCGCGACTGAGCGGCAGCGCCGGCACATGACGCTCGATCACTGCGCCGTCGGGCGTGGGGAACACCCAGAAAGGCTTGAGTTCGTTGGTTGCGTTCGCGTGTTCACTCGCGGCGGCCTCGAACGCTGAACTCCAGCGATCGCCGAACGGCGGACACGCTCGATCGCCGTAGGTCGCGGCGATGTTCTTGCGGACGGCGTGCCCCTTGTACCGGTGGATACGTCCTTCGCGCTGCTCAAGATCGACAGGGTTTGACGGCAAGTTCCAGTGCACGATCGCGTGGCAGTAGTGATGGAAATCGAGCCCCTCCTGCCCCACGGACGTGCTAGCTAGGACAAAAGGCCAGAAGGGCGAGTTGAAGGCAGCCCTGACTTGACCTGCGCGGTCTCGATCGTCCGCATCCTCTCCTTGCTGTTGGCCGAAACGAGCGGCGAAGCGGGCCCGCATGCGCCGTTCCGTACGGGTGACGATCTGGGTCTTGGCATCGACCCGGATGTCGTCCACACCGACGGCCGCGGTGCGTAGGCCGATCGCTTTGACCATCTCCTCCGCGATGGCCGTGGCGGCCTCCTCAGGCGGCATTCGCCCCACGCCCAGGCTGTCTTTCAGGACGTGGGCGTACTCGTCCAGCACGGCCTGAAGGCAACCATCTACGGCGTACTCGATCACACGCATCCAGTACGGTTCCGCCCCATTCAGACCTCGTACGAGCGAGATCACCTCAGGGAGGTTGAACAGATTGCGGATACGCCATGCAACGCGCCCGGCCGCGAGCCGGATATGGACATCGCGCGGCGTGGAGTCACTTAGCACGCGAGCGAGCGAACGCAACGCCGCGACCGCAGGGTTGCCGAGGCACGCCTTGGCCATCGCGTCGGCAAGGTCCTTGGGTGGTTGCCCGAGGGGACGGTTGTCCGGACGGCAGGCCCCCTTGAGCAAGTCCTGCGCCTGCCGCACATGCTCGGCCCATGCCGTCTCCGGCTCTTCCTGTCCCTCTTCGGCTTGAGCGGCCTGCTCTCCGGACCACGCCTCCGACAGCGACCCCCGGAACCAGAATCGCCTGGCGGCGGCTGGATCCTCGAGCAGATCCAGCAGGATCGGGCAGGCCCAGTACCAGCGCTCGTCGATCTCTCCGTCGCTGGACCATCGCTTCACCGCTTGGTCGACCGCAGGCCGTAGGACTTCGGCGGCTGCGCTCGCAGCCTCGTCGGCAGAGCGTGATGACGACCCCTGATGCGCGGGATCAAATGCCCCGGCCAGCGCACTTGACGGATAAATGAGCCCGAGCACCGGCATGCCGGTGAGTCGGCCGTCCGCTCGCGCGAAGCGGAGCAGCGCCGTGATCTTCTTGCGGCCATCGGTTGTGTTCTGGATTGTGACCTCGCCGTTGCTGCCGTAGCTCGCCTGCATCATGCGTCGCTCGACTTCGTGGCTCAGAACGCTCGCGATGACCTTTGGAACGACCTTCCATGACGAGAACACAAGCCGCTTCGTGACGCCATTTCCGTGCAGCGTGGCGAACGGCCCCGAGGGGCGGTAGTACGGGAGACTGGGGGGAAGCCAGAGGAGCTTCCACACACCGGTGTCGACTGTTTCGCATAGCAGGGAGCGCAGACGCGAGTTGGCCGGATCAATCGCGCGGTACGCGGCAATGTCCTCCCAAGGGAGCAGGCCAGAACTTGCCCCAGCCAAAGCGCGGGAGACAGATCCCGAAGCGCCCGCATCGATCGCCTGCCGGAGGTCCTTCTTGAGCTCGTACTCGTCCATGAAGTTGAGCAGATAGGGCGCGGACTTCCAATATTCCACGATCTCGCCGTGATCCAGTGCCTGGGCCACGCCCGCCGCGGCCAAGTATTGCCGAACGTCCGATGGCTCAAGTCTCGCCGACGATGGGATTTCCCGCAGCATGCCGCTGCGGTCATTCGTCGCGGTGAGGCGCTCCGTCCGCGACATGACGCGACGTAGGCGATTCTCGATCTCGGCCTTGATGGCGCGCAGGTCGGCGACCTCGCCGCCGCGCAGATTGAGAATCGCGCTGCGGTAGTCCTTGAGCAATCCACGCATCGCCCGGTTCTCCTCCGGCGCGTGCTTTGCGAGGAAGTCGTAGGTGGCGACGAAGTCCTCGTGGTGATCGCTCTCGCCGTTCTCGTGCTCGTGCTGGAGCGAGTACATCTTGTACGGCGTTGCGGAAAGCAGCAGAACCCGCACCGCCTCGTGATGCTGTTCCTTTGTGTCCGCGTACTCAAACAGCGAGCGGGCAAGCTCGGCGGCATCATCCGTGGGATCGAGCAGGTGCTTGAATCGTTGGAACTCGTCCAGGATCACAAGATCGGGCCGCAGCGCCGTGATGCATGTCCTGCCGAGGATCGCTCGGAGATCGGCGATGATCGACCGGCGACCTTGTCGCGGATCCTCGTCGGACTCGGCCGCTTCCTCGCCGCGGGCCAAGGCGAGTGCTCGCTCCCGCAACGTCGGCTTGCCGGATTTCCGATCAAGGGTCTCGAGGCGATCGAGCTCCTGCAGGAAGCCTGCATGGAGTGCGGCGTCAACAGACTGCTCCGCCATCCACTCCTGAACCCACCACTTGAAGTTCGCTCGCTTCACGCCGCCCCGAAACAGGCTCAGGCCGTCCTTCTCGGGAATCCGCCAGTGCTCGCGGAGGAGATGGAACATCAAGGCCCGTTCCTGAGCGATGCCCATGCCGCCGCGCGGCTCAAGGGAGGTTCCCGGCGTCATGGAGACGTAGTTCACCCGACGCTTCGCCATGTCACGCAGCTCAATGGGCAGCAGGGTGGCCCGGCTCGCACGGGCGAACTCGTGCGACTTGTCGAGGCGGAGCCGGTTGATGTTCTGGCGGGCAATGTCGGCGTTCGAACAGACATACACCACGTCGATGCGATCAACGGAGCGCCACAGGTGCTCGACGGCCTTGGCGATCACGCCACGGGCGACCATCGTCTTCCCAAGACCGACCTCGTCCGCGACAAGGAAGCGGTGCGTGGAGTCCTCATCGAGGTACAGACGACGGAAGGCGTACTCGACCGTGCGCCGTTGAAAGGCCTTCAGGCCGGCCAGGGCGTCGCGTGCGCGGGGCGGGGCATCAACCGGACTGTTCATTGGGTGCCCCCCACAGGACTACCCAGGCGCTCGCGCCGAACCTGCTCGATCGGTCCCCAGACAGCCTCGAGATCCGGTGGCAAGATGGACCGCCCCTCCGGGGTCATGCGAAGGTCTTCGATCAGACGCTGGACCTGGTCCAGCTTCTCGGGGCAGCGGTGCAGCGATGCCAGCATGTGCTCCAGGAGCGGAAGGCCGTCGTGACCAAGTGCCGCAGGGTTCACCTCAGGAGTCGTGGCCAACTGCCGAAGTTCGCTCAAGAGCTTCTCCGGATCATCGGAGAGAAGCATGAGCAGGAACCGAATGAGCGTGCGTGAATCCGACAGCAGGTCACGCAGCAATCGTTCTTTGCGATCGCTCGGCGCTCCCACGAGCGGCAGATTGAGCACGAAGGCTTCAGTGCGCTCCGCGTCGCCGACTCGGGCGCTCACCTCGAAGGACACGAACGACG
This sequence comes from Phycisphaerales bacterium, assembly GCA_023382935.1. Classification (GTDB taxonomy): domain Bacteria; phylum Planctomycetota; class Phycisphaerae; order Phycisphaerales; family UBA1924; genus J022. The sequence continues at coordinate 13,074 of JAHDXL010000009.1, read as the reverse complement.
ACACGGACTGAAGCGCGTGTGGACCGAAGCGGGCCTCGATTGGGACGGCTGCATGGAGCGTCCTGGCGTCCCCGACCAGCATCGCCGGACGGCAGCGCACGGTCGCTCCCTGTGCAACGGCGAGCGGGCCAGACGACCGCAGGGTTGTCGTGTACGCCTTGCCTTCGGCGCCGTCTGGCTCGATGAGCAGCTCCAGGCTCATCGCCGCGAGCGATTGACGGATCGAGTCCACCATCGCCTCACACGCCTGCTCATCGGCATCGGGCTGGACCGCATGCTCTTCGGGTGTGAACGGCGACAGCATCGAACGCAGGTTGGGCTGGTTGTCGCCATCACCGATGGTCGCATCCACACCGAGCTTGGATTTCTTCCCGATCAGCTCCACTAGGAACTCGATGTTGCCGTTGAAGGCGGCGGAAGTCGCGTTCGCCGATCCCGTCCAGACGTGCGCGTCCCATCCCGTGTCGGCAACGAAGAGTTTGGCATGGAGCCCGGAGAGCGATGCCGCGGGTTGATCAGATGGGGCTTCCGACCCCGCGATCGCTTCACACCCTTCTTCCAGTGTGAAGCACGTCCAGTGTTCCCGAAGAAACGACGTATCGATCTCGCGGAAAGACTCCGGGCGGCTCACCAGGAACTGTGTGCGGTTCGGCGCGGCCATCCGTGTCAGGAACTCCGGCGCGATGAATGGAGACACCACCAGCAGACGGTCGACGCGGTCGCCAAAGGGCCATGACGGCTTGCCATCCATACCAAGGGGCCAGAATCGAACCGAATCCACGCTCTCGGGGAGGTTCCACTTCACCACCCGCAGCTCGTCGGCGATGAGCGCCGTGTCTGCGGCCGCCTTGGGACTCATGGAGGCGGCCCGGACCGCGAGGCCGGGGAGACCGCCAACGAACGCAGCGAGGCTGCGATTGTCTGCGATGCCCTTCTGCCGATCCGACCGATCGCCCTCGAGTACGAGCACTGTGTCCCAGGAGCGATCGAAGGTGAGATTGCGGGTCAGGCACAACAGCCTGTATCGAACGTTGGCTCCATCGGCGGTATCCACGAATCGGAGCGCCCAGACTTTGGGGTGGAAGACCCCAGTGCGCCCCGCGCGTGCTGCGGGGGGCAGCACCTCGATCACCGACTGCTCCAGGTACGCGAGTAGACGCTGATTGGCTGGGGGAACCTTGATCTGGCCAGCTTGGCAGTAGATGTGGATGCGGTCGGCGCAGCGCCGCAGCGACTCCAGCAGTGCCAGAGGGTCACCCCTGGCGGACGAAGGGTCGGCCGCGAGCTGGCCGTCGTCATCCTGCCAATCGAACATCGCAAAGGCCAGAGGTGCGGTCAGGAGCGCTATCAGATCCAGCGAGAACGTCGTTCCGACGGCGCAGTCAAAGCGAAAGCCGTCTGGCGGCCTCAGCGAACCCAGCAGCATCTGCCTGCCACGAGGATCAAGCATCGCGCTGGCTCCCATCTGGGCCCGCCACAAGCCCGCGCAGAATGTCGTTGAGGATGACCTGCGTCTGGCCCCAGCGATAGTCCATTGGGCCGCCGGAAGCGTCACCTTGCCAACGGTCTCGCGCCCGCAGGTTCTCCGGCAGCAGACGTGCCCGACCGCCCTTGATTTGACGTTCACGAGTCGCGATCAACTGGCCCACGCGCTGATCGTCCCACACACGCTCACCTGCTGCAGCACGGAGAGCGATGCCGATCCACATCTCAGCGAACTCCTGTGTTCGGCTGGAGATGCGCGGGTTCAGACGCCGCACCAACTCCCAGAACACGGAGCGATCCCACTTCCGAAGTGCCGCCTCCTCGGCACGAACCGCCGACTGCCAATCGCCAAGAGCGACTTCAAGCTGTCCCAGCAGCTCCTCGGAGCCAGTCTTCATCCTTGCGAGTTGGAGCGAGTAGATTAGGGGCCCGCCCCAGGCGCTCATGGCAAACAGCCGAGCGTGCTCAATTTCAGCATGTAGATCGGGCGGGAGCAGTTGTCCGACCTCCTGATCCCAGACGAACGGTGAGCCGAGCTCCGGCAGGTTGCACGCCACAAGGCGTGCCAGCACGGAACCGGGCTGGTGGGTACAGATCCGATCTCGCAGAAACTCCGCCTCTTCGCCTCGAAGATCCAAGGACGTCGTCTCAAACAGTCCCTCCGGTGCGGCGGGCAACGCGGGGTGCCAGTCACGCGAGATCCCGTCCAACGGCTCGCCATCATCGGTGTTCAAGGATCTGCTCGGAGTCGCGCCCTCACGCGACAATCGACGGAAGTACTGCTCGATCGAACCGTCGAACAGCCGGATGCCCCAGAGCCGCAGGCCGCGCCAATACACGCTGCTCGGCATTCTCTGAAGCCCCGCCTGCGCGTCACGGCCGATGATGCCGGTCGGGTCCGTGCACCCCGCCAGCAGCGACTTGATCAGGTCAACCTCGCGGCGACGGAGCTTCGCTGATCGCTCTGCGGCCGTGAGCCTGCGTCGCTCATACCGCCTCAGAATCCAGGGGACGAACAGAAAGTACCGAGCCCTTGTCTGGATCGTCGATGTGCCCGGGAAGAACTGATCCGCGAATGCGTCCCGGATCGGCGCAAAGCCCAACTCGTCGACCGTGTTCTTCTCCCGAAATAGATCGATCACCTGCATCGCACGCTGGCGATCAGATTCGGCAAAATCGAGCCAAGAGAGAACACTGGACATCGCACCTCACACTCAAGCCTTGCCCGACTTTCGGTACACCTCATCCAACGTCTGGCCCTTCCCGTTCTTCCACTCGATCCAGCCGTTCGCGCTACCACCACTGACGATGGCAGCAGCAGCGCTCGGTGTGGTGAACGCCCAGTCCCGCTCAAAGCGGTACCCTGTCTTCGTCGCCGTCAGCACGCCAGAGCCCAGCAGTTCCTCGCGCCGTGGCTCGATGGTGTCGTGCGAAGATAGCGCTGCATCTCGGCGTGCAAGCGAGCCCTTGAGCACGACGAAGCCCTCCTCGTTGTAGACGCCACGAGCATCTGCGCCACCGCGCTTGCAGAAGAACACGTCACGATCGGTGGCATTGGGACCCGCCGCCGGCTCGAAGATTGGGAACCCAAGCGTGCTTAGGAGCACCTCAGCCGTCTCAAACACCTCCGCGACATCGGATCGCATCGCCTCCGGGACCGTCGGTTCTCCGCCGGCGTTGCCGTTGTCGAGCTGATACCGCCCGGCACGAGTGGCTTTCTCGATTGAGATCCACTCCAACAGCTTCCCGTGGGCTTTGGTGAAGCTGCCGGTCCGCGAGACAATCGCCACTGCGGTGTTCCAGAAATCCTTGTTCTTGTTGTGCGATTTCAGTCTGACGCCGCAGTCCTCGGCTTCTCCGATGTAGGCAATGGGGAGTCCACCCGTCTCCGACTCGCCGAACAGGAAGTACAGTCCGACGCCGCACAGTTCGGACCGCCGGAGGCCCTCATCAAGTTTGGCACGCGGCACCACGACGGCCTGCACGATGCGAGTGGTAATCTCGGCAATCCGGACTCCTCGCGGCTCGCCATTCGGGCAGTAGATCTGGATGGTCTTGCCAATCGGCTTCGTGTTCACGGGGCTCTCCTCGAACTCAGTACTGCCAGTGTTCATTCGCGAGCGGGGCCTTGTTCAACTTGTCCCGGTGCGACCGCCAGGCGGGCATGAAGCGGTCCATGAGAGCGCGAAAGCGATCGTTGTGCTCTCGCTCGAGCAAGTGAACAAGTTCGTGGACGACGATGTACTCCAGGCAATCCCGGTCCTTCTTCGCCAGTTCCAGATTGAGCAGGATGTGTCCGTTCGACTCGTGGCATGAACCCCAACGGGTGCGCATCTTGCGGATACCCCAGCGTGCGACGCGCACCCCCACGATCGGTTGCCACTTCTCGATCAGTGTCTGAGCCTCTTCACGCAGGCGGGCGCGGTACCACCGATCCAGCACGCTCGCTCGTACTTTGCGGCTACTGCCGGGCGACACCACGAGATCGAGCGTTCGCGTGCTCCGTATGCGAGCATGCGGCTTCTCTTCGCTCTCAATCACCCTCAGCCGGTAGCGGCGGCCCTGAACAAAGTGGCTCTCGCCCGAAACCATCTCCCGCTCGCTTTGCCGCTCCTGCCCGGCGTACACGAGTTGCTGGCGGCGTATCCACCCCAGGCGAGTCACGACCGCGAGTCGAATGGCATCGTCGCTCAGCCGCCGAGGCGCGGCGATCCGCACCCGGCCCCCAGGTGGGTACACCGCGAGATGGACGTTCTTGATGTCCTTGCGGACCACGTCCACCGGCATTCCGCTCACTCGGATCTGGGTCGATTCAGTAATCACGTTGGCTCTTCACGATCTCAAAGATCCTCTCAATCTGCCCTTCGTCGCCGCCGAGGACCGCCTTGATCGCAGTCCGGACTTCCTTCTCCTTGAACTTGTTTCCCCGCCAGTCCGCCTTCTTCACATTCAAGATCGCCTCGTCCAGGCGCACCGCCAGCTCAGCGTTCTGCCCGAGGTTGTCATACATCGCACGCCGGGCGGAGGTGTTCACCGTTGACGGATACGACGCCTGCGTCTCGGGAGCCTTCACCTGCTTCGTCAGCGCCACGATCCGCTTGAGGTACTCCTTGTAGTCGATCGCCTCCTGCTTTCTCTGCTGGATCAAGGCGTCAAGCAACTCCGACATCTTCTCGTAGTACTTCGGGTTGACGGCCATCTCGTCAATGATCACCCGTCGAACGTTGTTCTCGATGGTCTCCGCCATCGCCTCCTTGTTGTCCCGGATGCCGTCCGGCAGCGCGTCCATCGCGGCCTCCCCGCGCTCCACGATCAACTGCACCAGCGTCAGATCGTCGAACGCCGAGACCTTCTGGCTGTCCTCCGCCCGGATGTACGTGTCCAACAGGTGCCGCATGGCCGGCTCGTACATCTTCATGTCGATGTAGTCGCCGCTGGCGAGCTTGACCTCTTCGCGGACTTTCTCGTAGTGGCCCACCTCGTCCTTGACGGCCTTGGCTTCGGTGTCCGAGTACCCGGCCTGAGCCATCTCATTGGCCAGGTTCGCATACGCCCGCAGGAAAGCCGCCGCGAGCTTGTAGAGGGCCACGCGCTTCGGCTCGTTCTCTTCGATCTGCTCGCCGTCGGCGGTGTCCGCGGTCACGAAGTACCGCAGATACGCCCGCGTGTCCTTCGGAGGCTCGACCGGTTCGCACAGGGCCTTGATCGCCTCGCGCACCTCTTCCAGCCGCTCCCGCCCCTTCTCCAGACGATCCTTCAACAGATCGGCGACATCCTCCGCGTCGAACTGGTCAAACGCCTCGCCCGTGTAGTCCTTGATCGACTTCTCAAGAGACTTGAACAGGTCCTTGTAGTCGATGATGTACCCGTACTCCTTGTCCTCGCCGTCCAGCCTGTTCACGCGGCAGATCGCCTGGAAGAGCCCGTGGTCGCGCATCTGCTTGTCGATGTAGAGGTACGTCGCCGGCGGGGCATCGAAGCCTGTGAGCAGCTTGTCCACCACGATCAGCAGCTTCATCTGCCCCGGCTCGTCGATAAACCGCTTCTTGACCTCTTTCTCGAACTGCTCAACCTTCGCCGCGGCCGCATCCTCCGGCTCGTTGAAGTGCTGGGCGAGCATCTTGCGGTAGATGTCGTACTGCCGCAGCTTCTCGTTCTTGCCCTCGCCGGAGTCCTGCCCCTTGATGTCGCTGGCCAACGGCTTGTACGACGTCACGATGGCGCACTTCCCGGCGAGGTCGGTCTTCTGGAACATCTCGAAGAACCGGCACGCCGAGTAGATGCTGCCGGACACCAGAATCGCGTTGCCGTGCCCGCTCCGACAACCCGCCCTCGCGGAGCGCCTGCATCCGCCAGACGATCCGTTTGACCAGGTGCTGCTTGTGGTTCGACCGCGTCGGCTCGCCGAAGACCTCGGCGTAGCGCTGCTTCAGTTCGGGGACGGTGAGTCGACCCAGGGCCTTCACCGTCGCGGGAATGTCATCGGGCGTGGGGATCATCGGGACTCTCCGGTTCGCAAGGCGTCAACCGCCCTGGAGCGGACGATCAAGGCGAGCCGGTCCCAAGAGTTCAAGTCCAGATTCCTCTCTTTCTGGCGGGAGCGAAATGTCCCCCGAATCGCCCATGCGGCGGGCATCCTCGCGCCGCCGGCGCACGCCCTCGGCTAGGATCTCCGCGATGATCCGTAGCCGCCGGGCGGGGGTGAGGGGATGGTGTGGCGCGAGGTCATCGCGCTCGACCGCCTCGGCGTGGTCGATGGTCATGAGTGCGTCCGTGCGCGAGCCCGGTTGGGCCGGCGATGGTCAGTTGTGCCCGCCCGCCAGGCAGCGGGCTGTCAACCACCATCTACGCAAACGGCTCGGAATGTGGCGAAAGGCAGGCGATCGGAACCGTGCGTCAACCAGAGACGGGCTTCACCATCACAGACGGTTGTCGCGGGCGAGCCGCCAGTAGTAGCGCCCGGCGGCGGTCAATCGACACGCCTTTGACTGCATCGCGGCGTCGTACATGTACTTCACCTCGACCGGCGTCACGAGGTGGACGCGAGAGAGTTGAAGAAGCTTGTCGAATACCGCGACGTTCGCGGGGAGGGCGCTGCTCGAAGTACGCTCGTACGTCGGGTCAAGGGCACGGTCCTCGGCAGGAACAGGGAACAGCGTGGGAAGCTCTCGGAGAATGGTCGTCTCGACCGGAGGTTTACAGCGCCGCAATGGGATGACCTTCGAGACGTGGGATTTGAACAATGGTCGTTGATCCCAGGCGCCAAGCGCGCCCTCCACAAAGGCATAAATCGCTGGAGCGGTCACGTCACCGAGCAAGTCGGCTGCTCCGCCCTCCATAGCATCGCCCACCAGCGACGTAAACAAACCTGCGCCATTCGATTCTACAGAGACTTGATCGCCACGGCTCGCGGTCAGGATCGAAACGCCTTCCCGCAGCATCGCACGGGCGTTGTTGACGACCGGCGGATTGCCGAGATTCCCAGCGTGGCAGCAATCGAGAAGCACGACGACCTCTTCAGTCTTCGAGTCATTTGCCATCTTGAGGACTTCGCTCATCGCGAGCCCTTCGTCATAGGCGGCGGCATCCTGCGTGACGAGGTAACCGTCGAGGTCGTTGACCGTGCCGTGCCCAGAGAAGTGAAAGAGGGCGACTTCCGCTGGTTGCGAGAAGAGATCCTTGACCGCCCTTCGAAGCTCCGCACGCCCTATCTTGTCGCCCTTGCCATCCAGTGTCGCCTTGAGGGCGCGGCAGTCGAAGTTCGGTTGTCCGTCCTCGTGCTTGCCGAGCAGGGCGCACATCCGCTGGGCGTCGGAAACGCAGCCTCGCAGTGAGCCGAAGGAGTAGAGGTCAATACCGACGCAGAGAGCACGTCGCATCGCGGTTACCTCGCCCCGCCTATGAGGGCCTTGAGGTTGTCCCACGTCCAGCGGTAGACCTTGTCGTCGGGAAGCGCAGTCGTCGGCTTGGTGCAGTTCTTGTCCGAGTAGGCCGCGAGCAGGAAGTAGGGCTTGCCCTTCTCGCGGGCGATGCTCAACTCGGCAGCGACGCCGCTGGCGAGATGAGTGAACTGGCCGCACAGCACGATCACCACGTCGATGTTGTCCATCCTGCGGCGGACCTTCTCTTTCCAGTCGCCGGGAAGGTGGTCCTGCACCGAGCCATCCGCAAAATCGAAGGGGGTATCCGGGTGCTTGGCCTGCCCGGTGAGCATGAGTTTCGCATCGGAGTCGTGGTCGTAGTCGAAGCTGATGAACGCGCGTTTCCTGGCCATTCGACTGCCTCCGTAGTTCAGCGGCCCCACCGCCGGATTGCACCCACGATGGTGCCGGTACTCCAGCCCACGATCTCTGTGGCGTTGTCTTGGACGACCTGGGGTAGTCGTTCGCTCCCCCACGGCCTAATCGCGATGATCGGTTTCCCAATGCGCCGCGCGAACTGCAACTCCCAATCCATCCAACCACTGTGGGCCGAGTACATGCCGGCGAGGACGAGCATCACGTCGGCGGGCCGTATCTGGTTTCGGAGGTGGTACTCGAGGCGATCCCGGCTGTCGAGCGGATCGTGCTCCGGCACGCTCAGGTTTTCCCAGTCGAAATTCCGCGCCTGGTTGAGAAACTCGCAGATACGGTAATAGTCCTCGCTGTACTCCCAGTCGTGGCAGATGAAGACGGAATAGACCCGAAGTGCCGGCATTGGGCCCTCCAACGCCGGGGCGGGGTGCCCCGGGTACGATCCCCCGTGATCCGAGGATGAACCGCAGATGATAGAGCGTTCATCCTCGCGGAAGGGAGGTGGCGTGTGGCCAAGAAGCGGGTGTTCATCAGTTTCGACATCGCCGACCGAGACGTGAAGCAGAACCTGGTGACCCAGGCGGGCGACCCCGCTTGCCCGTTCACCTTCAGCGACAACTCGATCCAGCAGGCCCTGTCTGAGCGGTGGGTTGCCGAAGCGCGCCGGTTGATCGGGGAGTCGGACTTCGTGATTGTCCTTTGCGGCGACCAGACGCACCAGGCCAAGGGAGTGGAGACGGAGCTCCAGATTGCCAAGGAACTCGGCAAGCCCTATGCCCTCATCAAGGCCACTCGCCAGTACACCGCAACCCGGCCCAAGTCCGCCAGCCCGAGCGAGCCGATGTACCCCGCGACATGGCCGACTGTTGCCGCGTTGTTGCGTGGGGAGAGACCGCAAATCGCATGAGTGCTGGACGGGTGCCCTCTCCATTTCGGGACCGTTCCGATCCCAGCCCACCCCCGATCGGAACCCCGCGTCAAATCGGCCGCGGCGCTAACCGAGAGAGTCAGAGAGTTTGAGAGGTTCGGCCGAGAGGCCGACGCGAACGCCCGGGGTTCTCGTCGCCCGCCCGATGGACCAATGCAAACGGAGAGCGCGGTGACTCTGGCTGGCTGGCGACCGTGCGGCGCAAACCCCAATCCTGACGGGACTTTGCGCGATCTGCCGTGAGCACCGCCGCACGCCCGGAGACCGCCGCGTGCGTAAACCAAAACCGGCCCGCTTTCGCGGGCCGGTCAGAAGCTCCCTGTGCGGAACCGTTTCGAACCGTCGAATCCTGCCCTGAGCCACCATGTCGGCCTCAATCTGCTGTTTAACAGGCTTGGCGCTATCAAGAACGCGGTTGGTGGGTGAGCGGCGTTCGGCGCGGGGCTTTGCCCGCGGCGAATGCCGCCCGCCAACCAGTCCGCCCGCGGGGTGCAAATACTCCATCCGGCGCTCTCCACCCGTTAACCGCCGCCACCGCCAAAACCTGGTCGGTCCCGGTGAACAGGTCGAGAGCGCACGATGGGGGTCCAGAGCCCGCGAAGGCGAGGGTCGGCGAGGGGATTGCGGCCCGTGTTCCCATCGCCGGGCAGTATACAACCACCCATGCCCGCCAACCCCTTCCTCCGCCTGCTCCGGGTCCTGGCCGGGGCGGGCCGGGACGACCTCCGCCGCCAGGTCCAGTACCTCAAGGCCGAGAACGAGATCCTCCGGTCAAAGATCCAGGGAGCGGTGCGTGTGACGGCCAAGGAGCGCTTCCGGCTGGCCAAACTCGCCAAGCCGCTGGGGTCGGCCCTGCGGTCGATCGTCTCGATCGCCCAGCCCGAGACGGTGATGCGCTGGATACGTGAGGCCGACCGCAAGCGCCCCAAGAAGCGGCCCGGGGTCCGCCGCGCGGGTCGCCCGCGCACCCCGGATGATGTCCGGCGGGTGGTGCTGCGGATCGCCCGGGAGACGGGCTGGGGGTACACGCGGATTCTGGGCGAACTCAAGAAACTCCACATCAAGGTGTCCCGCAGCACCGTCGTCAACATCCTGCGCGAGGCCGGACTGCCTACCGCGCCCGAGCGCGGCGAGCGGACGTGGGAGGAGTTCATCGCCTCACACGCCAAGACCCTGTGGGCGTGCGACTTCGTGCAGCAGCGGGTGCTGACGCTGCGAGGATTCCGCGATGCGTTCCTGCTGGTGTTCGTGAACGTCGCCACGCGCCGGGCGATCGCCACCACCAGCACCGAGCACCCCGACGCGGCGTGGGTCGCCGAGCAGGTGGCGCGGTTCAAGGCGGAGTCGGGCACGCAGGGGACGTGGGGGGCGGCGTGCCGCGTGCTGACCCGCGACCGCGACCAGAAGTTCGGGAAGGCCTTCGACGGGGCGCTGCGGGCCGAGGGGATCACGCCCGTGCGCCTGCCGCACTGCGCCCCGAACCTCAACGCGCACGTGGAGCGGTTCATCCAGACGTTGCAGGTCGAGTGCCTGGACCGGTTCATTGTGTGCGGGCGGGAGCACCTGGATCACCTGATGGCGGAGTTCATCGAGCACTACAACGCGGAGCGTCCGCACTCGTCGATCGGGCATCGGCCGCCGGCGGGGCGAGCCCCACCGCCCCCACCTCGGTTCGCGGGACGCGCCGGCCCCGTGCGGTGCCGCACCCGCCTGGGCGGGGTGCTGCGGCACTACGACCGGATGGCAGCATGATGCGTGCCCCGACAACCGCTACCGCCACGGACCCGGCGGCGTCCACGTCCGCTCGAACGGCTCCCCCGCCGCGATCGCCGCGGCGATGACCTGAAGGAACTCCCTCACGGCCGCCATGACTTCGGCGAAGCCCTCGGGGCATGAAGTTGGATTCAGCCGCCGCCGGAAGGCCCGCCACTGCGCGGCCTTTGCGGAACTCTCGGCGAACGCTTTGCTCAGCGCCGTCGGCCGCGCGAGGATCTCGGTCCCTCGCTTCGCACAGGTGCTCCGGATGGCTTTGGCGAGCACCGCTCCGTCGAACTCCCGATGCTGCGCCACCCACCAGACGTCGTGGAAGTCCTTCATCCGGCTGTTGGCGTCGCCACGCTTGAGCATGACCTCGAACTTCTCGGCGATCACGGTCTCCGGCGGGTAGGCCCTGAGCCGGGGCGCGGGCATGTCGAGGAGCACCGGGTAGGCGACCTGTTTGGGCGCCGGCGTCACGGCGTCGCCAAAACCTACGTCGATCTGCATGGTGACGCGGGCGTTGCCGAGCCGCCCGGGGAAGGTAACCCGCACGCCTTCGTACTCCGCGTCCTCGACGATCCGCTCGCCGCGGACGCTCGCGGCGTCGAACTCCAGGCCGTCGGCGGCGACGCGCTCGCGACACACGGATGCGATCGCCGCGGCGACCGCGTCCACGTCGCTGGCCATGCGGCCGAGAAGGTCGATGTCGCGCGTCGTCCGGTACGCCCCGGGGTCCCACACCCGCAGCAGCAGCGCGCCCTTGAGGATGAACTTCGCCGCATGGTCCGAGCGCGACAGGCGGTATAGGAACCGCTCCATCGCGTAGAACTGCAGAAGGTCGTTGAACGACCGGCCCTCGGCGCGGGCGAGGTTCATCAGACGAGCGTGCACCGACGCCGCGATGTTGGTCGGGTTGCCCTTGGTCACAGCGCGGCCTCGAGGTACGGAATCATGACACTCCGCACGCGGTCGATGTCGGCGAAGCGGAGGACTTCGTCGGTGGTGCTGCCGCGCCGGCGCAGGAACGCCCGCAGCGCCTCGACCGCGATGTCGATGCCGATCCGATTGCGGAACTTGAAGCAGTCGGCGACCGTCTTGGCGGGGCAGAAGACGCGGACAGGGACGCCGTCGATCCTGTGACGCTCGACGCCGGAGGTGAGCGACCCGCCGCCGAAGCGGAAGACCCGGATCGGCGGGTGGTGAATCGCGGGCGTGCGGCTGCCGGGCGCGAGCGCGATGTCGACGTGGTGCGGGATCTGCGTCGTCAGGCCGTGGAACGCGAGCGCCGAGACCAGGCACACCACCGCCCTCGGGACTTGCTGCGCCACCACCACAAGGTCGGGGTTGGAGAGCGGTGGAGCGTCAGCCAGCCGGTAGAGGCCGCGGCCGATCGAAACGATGATCCCGGCATCCCGCATGGCGTAGAGCGTGCGCGGGTGGATGCCGGCCCTGATCGCGGCGCTGGTGCGCAGGGTGCCGCCGGCCTTCTCGAAGAGCCGGCGTGCCGTGCGGATGGCCGGGGTCGCGCGGCTCGGGATGGTGGGAGGCGTCGGGCGCATGGATACAACCGTCACTCGGTATCGGCGAGTATAGACGGTCCTATCCAGTCGGGCTGCAACCCATCCCGACCAACCCGTGCGCTCTCTGTTCTGGAAACCTGTTAACCAGCGGTATGCCCGATCGGAACGGGTTCAAACCGTCGAATCCGGGCCGCCAGAGCCGTTCCGGCGGCCGATTCTCTGGTTATTGATCTCTGCGTAACGATAGCCAGAGCGAGTCACAGCGGGAGCCCGGCGTGATCGAAGGCGGAAGCGAGCAGGTTCGGGGAGCACCGCTGGCGGATGAGCGAGCGGCGGACGTGGCCGCGCAGGTCGTCGCGGTCGGCGGGGGAGAGGTTGGCCGGGTCGGTGCGCTTGCCGTTGTTCCACAGCTGCTCGGCGGGGTTGAGGTCCGGCGCGTAGGGCGGGAGCCACTCGACGCCGACGCGGGGCGCCCCCGGCGGGCGGGAGGCGCGCCAGCGTCTCACCGCTGCCCGGTACACGTTGAGCCGGTCGAGCACCATAACGAGCGGCCCGCGCACGTGCCGGTCCAGGATCCGCAGGAACTCGGTCGCCCGGGGAGTCTTGACGTTCTTGGTGTGGATGCGGAAGACCGCCGACAGACGGTGGCGTTCACGCGAGGGCGGCACGGTGATGGCGCCGATCACGCTCAGCCGGTCGCGCCGGTCCCAGCAGCGGACGATGGGCGTCTGTCCGCGCGGGGCCCACGAGCGACGCACCAGGGGATGGAGCATGAACCCGGATTCGTCGAGCACAACGATGGTGGCGTTCAGCCGCCGCGCCTTTTTTGATGCGCGGCCAGTCCTTCTTCCGCCAGCGCTCGACGGCCGCGTCGGCCGTGCAGGCTTGGGGCGGGGTGGCGCGCCGCAGACTGTGTCCATCGATCAGAGCCGCGTCGGCCGACGCGGCAGTTCCGGTGGTCAGGCCCGCGGCGATGACGGTGCTGGTGTCCATCGATCAGAGCCGCGTCGGCCGACGCGGCTGGGTACGCAATCACACGAAATGCTGACGATCGAGTGTCCATCGATCAGAGCCGCGTCGGCCGACGCGG
>JAHDXL010000008.1 GCA_023382935.1 Phycisphaerales bacterium | reverse complement strand
CGACACCTGGCTCTTGGATCCCGTTGACCTGAACGAGGACGGCGCGGCCGACTCCATCGACTTCGTTGAACTGGTCGACGCGGTGGTGAACGGCGAAGAGTGAGCCGCGTATAGAAAGGATGAAGACGGCCCGGGCGTCAGCGAGCGCCCCGGTATCTCTGCCACGCCAGGACTTTGCACTCGGCCATTTTGCCTCTGCTGCTGTCGCTCTCCGTGTCTCCGCGCACGCGTTTCCCGCCGGCCGACCTGCCGCGGGCTGGCGTGTCTCACGATTGTGCGGCCTTTTCCACATTCCTTTTCAGGCCGCCGATCCTCCCTCCGATACCGACGATGCCACAGGCCACGGACGGCCTTGGGCCCATCGAGGCTCGCAAGAAGCGCAGTCGACTCGTAAGCGCGCACGCCTCCACGGAGGAAAACGAATGTCCACAGTTCCAAAGACCATCATTGGCAAGATCGAGTTCTTCGAGCAGCACCTGCCCGTGTGGGCGGTCAACCCGACGGCCATCGGGCTGGCGGCTGCCGACGTGGCGGCGCTGGCCGCCCTCACGTCCCAGGCTCGCGATGATTATGAAGCGGCCCGCGCCGATCGCAACACCGCCAAGTCGAGCACCATCACGCAGAACAACTCGGTCGCCGACATGTATGACGTCGGTTCTAACTTCATCAATACCATCCGCGCCTTCGCCGAGAAGACCAACAATCCGGCCGTCTACACCGCCGCGCAGATTCCCCCGCCAGCCCCGCCGACCCCGCTCGGCCCGCCCGACGCCCCGACCAACGCCGTCGCGACGCTCAACACCAACGGTCAGATCGAAGTCCGCTGGGACGGCAGCCGCGGCGGCGGCACCTCCTTCCGCGTCGAACGCCGCACCACGCCCGTCGGCGGCGCGCCCAGCGCCTGGACGCTGGTCAACGTCGTTGAAGAGCGTTCTTACATTGATGCCGAAGTCCCGCAGGGCGTGGCCACCGTTTCGTACCGCATCATGGCCCAGCGCTCCGGCGGCACATCCGTTGCCAGCCAGCCGGCACAGGTCACGTTCGGCACGTCATCGGGCTCGAGCACCGCGTCGGACAACGGCGGGCTGAGTCTGGCGGCGTAACGAGAACGGCAAAGCAGCAACGCAACAGAGCAGCAAAGGGGGCGGCGCGGGCCGCTCCTTTTTTGCATTCTTCCCGACACGCGAATTCGAGACCCGCTCCCGCTCACTCCACCATCTTCCAGATCTTCCCCTCGCGCACGTCCAGCACGTACAACTCGCCCGCGTTGTCACGCCCGAAGCTCGAGATCCGCTGCAACGGCGTCTTGCCGCCCAGCGCGCTCGTCCACATCTGCGTGTGCTCGGCCAGGTCGGTCGCCTTGCCGTCCTCGACCTTGAAACTCCAGATCCGTCCGCGCTGGAACTCGGCGAAGATGTACCGGCCCTTCAGCGCCGGGATGCCTTCGCCCTCGTAGAAGTACCCGCCCGTGATTGATCCGTCCGGATCGTGCCGGTACGCGTGGATCGGCGCCACGAACCCGCGCTCCTTGTGCTCTTCGGGCGTGAGTTTCTTCGGGTCGCGGGCCCGGTCGCCGCCCGGGCGGAACTCCCCGAAGCCTTCCATGACGTTCCACCCGTAGTTTTCGCCGCCCTTTGAGTCAGCGGACTGGAGGTGGATCTCCTCATACCGGTTCTGCCCGACGTCGGCGATCCACAGGCGGCCAAGTGAGTCGAACTCAAATCTCCAGGGGTTGCGCAGCCCGTAGGCCCAGATCTCCGGCCGCACGCCTTCGCGGCCCACGAAGGGGTTGTCCTTCGGCACCGCGTAGGAAAGCCCCTCGTCCGGCTCGGCGCTCACGTCGATGCGGAGCATCTTGCCCAGCAGCGTGTCCAACTTCTGCCCGTTTCCCTGCGGATCGTTGGCCGCCCCGCCGTCCCCGGTGCCGATCCACAGCATGCCGTCGGGTCCGAAGCGGATGCAGCCGCCGTTGTGGTTGTTCCACGGCTGGGCGAAGGTGAGAACGAGGGTCTGCGAGGCGGGGTCGGCCCGCTGCGCACTCTCGGCCACCACCCGCACGATGTGGGTGGCCCCCTTCGCACCGGTGAAGTTGAGATAAACGCGGCGGTTGTCGGCAAACTTCGGGTCCAGCGCAATTCCCAGCAGGCCCTGCTCCCACCCGCCGGCCTCGAAGTTGGACCGATCGACCTCGAAGAACGGTTCTGCGAGCAACTGCCCGTGCTCGACCACGCGCACGCGCCCGGACTGCTCGACGACGTAGAAACGCGCTTCGTCGGTCGGGTCGGACGCGAAATCAACCGGCTTGTCCAGGCCGGAGACGAACGGTTGAAGCGACTGCGCGCCGGCCAGAGCCGCCAAGACGCCCGTCGCCACGCAGAAAGTCAGGTTCTTCATACCGCAAGGTTATCACCGGGGCGAGCCCCATCGCCGCATCACCCCGCCGCCCGGTTCTCCGGGGTTGCCAGCGGCTCACTTGACCCCGCGCATTACCACCCACGGCGAGAACGGCCGGCGCCGCGGCCTGAGATAGTGCATCCCCACCCGCTCGGCCAGTTCTTCCATGCGGGATGCGTACAGCCCGCCGGCGCCGCGCCGCTCGACCCACACCACGCCGCGCTGGGCCAGGCGATCCACCAGCCGGAGAAAGGTCAGGCGCGGCACCTCGCGCAGGGTGGCGACGCGCAACTGCGTGCAGACGAAGTCAAACGAACCGGCGCCGAAGTGCTCGACCATCGACATCGGGTCCAGACGCACGACTTCAAACGCTTCCAAGGGCCCGGCGCCGTACGGCTCGCCTTCCATCCCCGCATCGACCAGGCTGACCACCCGCAGCGCATGCCCCCGCGCCCGCGCCGCCCGCAGCAGTCGCATGCTCGCCTCGGCCGAGAACAGCCCGGTGTCCAAGAGCGTCACCGTCCGCCCGAGAGGTGTGCGCCGCAGCCAGCGATCCACCTGCGCCATCGCCACCTTGGCGGCCTGGGGCCCCCAGGTGCGAGCCTGTTCGATCCATTGCTCCATCACGCCGGCATCCTACCCGCGATCGGCCGCCCGATGCGACCTCCATATACTTGCGGCGATGAGCAGCACCATCGAACCTTCCCCCCCGCGTCGGGTCACCCTGCGCACTCTCGAACAGATGGCCCGCCGGGGCGAACCATTCGCCTGCCTGGCCGCGTATGACGCCACGCTGGCCCGGTGGCTGGACCGGGCCGGGGTCCATGTGCTGCTGGCCGGCGATTCGGGGGCCCAGTTGGCGCTGGGATTTGAGCGCACCATCGACATGCCGCTCGAGGTGGCCATCGCGTTCACCGCCGCTCTGCGGCGCGGCGCGCTCAACGCAATGGTGATTGCCGACATGCCGTTCATGTCGTACCAGGCCTGTCAGGCCGAGGCCCTGCGCAACGCCGGGCGCTTCATGACCGAGGGCCTAGCCGACGCGGTGAAGATCGAGGTGGATGCATCATTTGCGCCGTTGGTGGCCAGGATGACGCGGGCGGGCATCCCCGTGTGCGCGCACATCGGTCTTCGGCCTCAGAACGTGGGACTGACCGGGGGATATCGCGCCGTGGGCCGCACGGCCGAGGAAGCCATGGCCCTGCTGGCGGACGCCAAGGCGCTGGAAGAAGCCGGGGCCGTGCTGCTGCTGCTTGAAGCCGTGCCCGATCCGGTCGCCGCCGCCATCGTCGAGCAATCGGGCGTGCCGGTGATCGGCATCGGGGCAGGCCCGGCCCCGCACGGACAAATTCTCGTGGCCCACGACCTGCTGGGGCTGTCCGACACGCCCCCTCGCTTCGCCGAGCCCGCGGCGCAGATCGGGCCGGCGATCCGTGACGCCGCCGCCGCGTGGACGCGGCAGGTCAGCGCCCGGACGTTGCCCACCGACGCCTACACCATGCCCGCCACGGAACTGGAACGCTTCCAACACCTTCGCCGGACCAACCCTCCGCGCATCGCCTGGCCCAACCAGGAACAGGCGTAGGCCGTCGGCCATCAGACCGGCAGACCCCGTGCGCCGCCTCTGCCCCGATGGCTGGCCGGGTCGCCGCAGGTTGATCCGGATGCCCCGTGGGCGACAGGCCAGAGCGAACACGGCCAGGCAAAGTCATTCCGACGCGCCGATCACCATTGGAGTTCCTGGAGTTCGGCCAGCAGACGGGCGACTTCGGCGTGAAGGCGCTCCAGCGCCGCGTCAGGGCCGCAGGCAAGAAGTTCGTCATGCGGGATGGGATGACCGTAGATCGCCGCCACGCGGTGCCTGAGCAGGATGGGAAACCGCCGATGCCGGGGCCAGGCCCGGAACGGCCCGTCCACCGCGACGGGTAGCACCGGACAGAGGGCCTTGCGCAGGATGAGGGCGACGCCGCGCTTGAACTCGTGCAGGTTCCCGTCGGGCGAACGTGAGCCCTCTGGGAAGATGAGCACGGCATTGCCGGCCTGGAGCAGCGCGATGACGGTGCGCATCGCGGCCACGTCGCCGCCCGATTCGGCCACAGGGACGCTATTGAAACTCCGGAGAAGCATGCCGAGCGGTTTGAACCTGAACAATCCGGAACGGGCCAGGTAGGCCAGCGCCCGCGCGCGGATGGCGCAGCCGATGAGCGGCGGATCGAGAAAGGAGACGTGGTTGGCGACGATCAGCAGCGGGCCGGTGAGCGGCACGCGGTCGACGTGAAGCCACCTCGCGCGAAAGAACACCAAGTTGACCAGCCACACCAAGCGACGGCAGAAGCGGTAGTACCGCGTGTTGCGGATGACGGGCAGTGTGTCGTCGGCGGCGGGCGACATGCGTATTCAGGGAGTGCGCAGCGCCAGCACGCGCTCGCGGACGACCGTTTCCATCGCCGCGATGACTTCGGGAATCTCCAGCAGCGAGGAGTCGATGACCACGGCGTCTTCCGGGCAGATCAGCGGGCCGTCGTGGCGCGAGGCATCCATCGAGTCGCGGCGGATGATCTCGCGGAGGATCTGCGCATCGTCCGCGTCGACCTGCTGGCGGCGAAGTTGCTCGGCACGACGGTGGGCGCGGATCTGCGGGGCCGCGTCGAGATAGAACTTCACGTCGGCATGGGGGAAGACAATGGAGCCCTGGTCGCGGCCCTCGGCCACCAGGCGCGGATGCTGCTGGGCGATCAGACGCTGCTTGCGGACCATGTGCTCGCGCAGTTTGCCAATGGCCGCGATGCGCGAGACCAGGGCCGTCACGTCGGCGTCGCGGATGCGGGAGTCGATGGGTTTGAGCCAGGCAAGCATGGCCGGTGGATCGGCCTTCCAGTCAAAGTGCAGGTCGGCCTGGGCCACCTTGGCGCACAGGGCGTCGGTGTCGTCGGGATCAATGGCGTGATCGATGCAGATGGCCGCGGCGGCGCGGTACATCGCGCCGGTGTCGAGGAAGTCCAGGCCAAGGCGCCTGGCCAGCATGCGAGCGATGGTCGATTTGCCGGTTCCGGCAGGCCCGTCGATGGTGATGATGATGGGCTGATGGGCGGGCACACGCCACTCCGGACGAGAACGGGTGATTGCAGGCGAAGCAGTCGGCATGAGCGTACCCCGAGGCGGCGCCGCCCGCGCCGCATGAGGGGGAGTTTATCAGGTGGGGGAAGTGAAAGGCGTTCGATCGGCAGATCGGCCGCAGGCCCGTGTGGAAACCGGGCCCCGGATCGCATGGGGCGATGGGGGGTACACCACGTCTGGCCAGAGACGCCCACCTGCGGAAGGCCCGTGCCCCCGGCGCGTGCCTGCCGAGGGCTACTCGCGTTCGTGGGCGTTTTCGATGGCGGCTTCGAGGGCAGTGCGGCTGGCCAGAATGCCCAGGACCGGGTCGCCCTGCCCGCGGTAGTTGATCGAGAGGGTGATGTCGAAGCCGACGGAGATCACGGCCTCGACCATGGGGGCCAGTTCGTAGGCCGTGTGAACAGGAACCGGATCGGCCAGAAGATCTTCCACTTGGAGCGATTCATCGTCGGGAAGGGCCTCGGGTGCGTCAAAGGCGATGGTCGAGGCGATGACGACGGAGGCATAGGGCGTCAGACGGCGCAGATAAACGACCGGGTCGGAGGCCTCGGCTGCAGCGGCGAAATCGGGTAGGGTGCCGATGCGGAACCCCCCGATGCGCTTGAGCAGGTCGGTGACCTGCTCGGCCTGCTGAGTCAACCCCGGGTGGGGAGCCAGAAGGAGATTGACCTCCAAGCGTTCGGCGAAGTCGACCGTCTTGCGGAGACGTTCGACGGCCCGATCGGAGGCCAGTGGATCGTCGGCCGGCTCGATGCGAACGGCGGCCGAGTTGCATCCGAGGATCTGGGCGGCACGAAGGACACGCTGGGCTCGGTCGATGGCAGTTTGAGCCCGGACAGGATCGGCTGCGGCGAAGGGAAGCGGCTCAATCTCTTCCAGCAGCAGGCAGGAGCAGGCGACCTTGTCGGCTCGATCGCGCAGGGCTTCGAGATCGGTGCGATGGGCGCCTTTGAGCAGGTCGGTGGAAAGGCTCAGGCCGTTGAGCCCCAGCGAATCCCGCGCAAACGCGGGCACTTCGTGCAGGGGAAGGGGCTCATCGGGGTCGTTGATGAGAGATCGAAGAGAACTGACGCAAAGAGTGAGGAGCATGTGGTCGGGACTCTACCCCCCTGGGCCGAGCAAGGCGAACGAGCAGCGCGGGGTGAAAAAGAAGACGGTCGGGCCAGAGGCACCGACCGTCCGGAGGGGAGAAAGCGAATGGAATACTCTACCCGACGGTGAGAAGGTACCAGAAAGTGGCTCACCGGGTCAAGTCCCTGTCGGCGGGCTGGGGCAGGAGTTGCCCGATAGCATCCCGGACCGGATCGGAAGCACCTGATAACTGAAGGGTATGGGTATGGCGGCACCATCGGATCGTGTGTACTCGAGCACGCATGAATGGCACAAGAAGGACGGGGAGATCGTGACCATCGGGCTGACCCGGTTCGCGGTGGACGCCCTGACCGACGTGACGTATGTAGAGATGAAGCCCGCCGGTACGGCGGTCAAGCCGGGAGACTCGTTGGGCGAAGTGGAGTCGGTGAAGACGACCAGCGACGTCTATTCTGCAGTGTCGGGCCATATTACCCAGGTCAACACCGAATTGGACGGGAACCCCGGGCTTCTGAATGAAGATCCGTATGCGCACTGGCTGGTGAAGGTACGGGCGACGGACCTGTCGGGCCTGTCCAAGTGCGTGGACGCCGCGACGTACGAGCGCGAGCATGCCGTGTAGCCTGTCTGGCGCATTTGGCTGGCAGGGGGTCGATCGGGAGGTCATTTCGGGGATTCCGGGGATTCATGGGATTCCGGGGGGGCCGGGATGATCCGCTGCCTGAACGTGTCAAAGACCTACCAACTGGGCGGGCGGAGCGTCGAGGCCCTGCGCGGGGTGTCGCTGTCGCTTGAAGCCCCGGGGTTCTTTGCCATCATGGGGCAGTCGGGCAGCGGCAAGAGCACACTGCTTCACCTGCTGGGAGCGCTGGATCGACCGACCTCGGGCGAGATCATTGTGGGTCAGTCGCCGGTGCATGCGATGAGCGAACGTGAGGCGACGGCGTTTCGCCGCCGGAAGATCGGCATCGTGTTTCAGCAGTTCAATCTCATCCCGACGCTGACGGCGCGGGAGAACGTGGAACTGCCCGGGCTGCTGTCGGGCGAAGATCGGGGGGCGCTGGGGCGGCGGAGCGCGGAGTTGCTGGAGCGGCTGGGGTTGTCGGCGCGGGCGGACCACCGCCCCGAGGCGCTGTCGGGCGGCGAGCAGCAGCGGGTGGCCATTGCGCGGGCGCTGTTGTTTGCCCCGGAACTGCTGCTGGCCGACGAGCCGACGGGAAATCTGGACTCGGCCAGCGCGGAGAAGTTGTGGACGCTACTGGAGGAGATTGCGAGGGAACAGGCGACCACGGTGGTGATGGTGACGCACGAACCAGCGGCGGCGGCGCACTGTGAGCGGGTGTTCGTGATCCGCGATGGACGGGTGATCGGCGAGATGGAATCGGAGGGCCTGGATGCGGGCGGTCTGGCGTCTCGCTATCAGCAACTTGTGGGCGCGCCCCTGGCGTAGCGCGATGCTGGTCGCGGCGATCGGGCTGTCGAGCGCCCTGATCGCGGCGGTGGCGTGCGCGCTGGAGTCGGTGAACCGCGCGATCGAAGCGCAACTGGGTGCCCAGGTGGGCGATGCCGACGCACGCCTGATGCCTTCGAGTTCCAATGGAGATTTCCCGGCCTCGTACCTGGAGGTGGTGGAAGGCTGGGAAGAAGTGGAAAGCGCCAGGGCCGAACTGGCGACGACGGTAACGCTGTCGCTGACCAAGGAAGGAATGGTGGAGAGAGAGCCGCGGGCGGCCGCGGCTGGACGTGATGGGACACCGCGCGATTTCGTGCGCGGAGAGCGCGTGCTGCGGACATCGTCGCTGGCGCACGGGGTATGGTTTTCGCGCGCGGACACGCGGCTTGAACTCATCGCCGGGCGGATGCCGACCGATCGCGGGCAGATCGTAATTGATTCCTTGACGGCCGAGCGCTTGTCCTGGGCGTATGCGCCGACGGGGAGTCTGGGCGGGTCGCCTCTGCTGAGCGGGCGGGCCGAGCACTTGAAGTTGAGCGTGCCGGCGCTGCCGTCGAGCGCACAGGCGGGGCAGGCCGAGGCGATCAACCGGGCGGTGGGCGTGCGGCCGGGCGATCGCGTAACGATGTTCCGTCTGTTTGGGCGGCGGTGGGAGTTTGAGGTGGTGGGCGTAACGTCCCCGCCGCCGCTGGGCGGGCGCCCGCAGGTGTGGGTGTCGATGCCCGACCTGGAAGAGATCGTTGGGCGGCGCGATCGGCTGACGCTGATCGAGATGAAGTTGCGGGAAGGGGTCGATGCCGGTGCGTTTGCCGATGCGCGGCAGGCCGAACTCGGCGATCGGTTTCTGCTCCAGACGACGGCGAAGGTGCGCACGGGGGTGGAGAAGAACGTCGCGTCGAGCCAGTTGGGGTTCGTGCTGGCGGCGGTGCTGGCCTTTCTGTCGGCGGCGTTCATCATCATGACGGGGCTGAACACGGGGCTGGCCGAGCAGCGGCGATCGCTGGCCGTGCTGCGCTGCGTGGGGGCCAAGCCGGTGCAACTGGCGCAGACGCAACTGGTGATCGGGCTGGTGCTCGGGGGCGTCGGGGCGCTGGTGGGGGTGCCGCTGGGGATCGGGGTGGCCTGGGTGCTGGTGCAGGTGTTCCGCGAGCAGATGCCCGGCGGGTTGGGGCTGCCGACGGTGACGCTGGGAATCTCGGCGCTGGGCGCCGTGGTGGCTGGGGTCGGCGGCGCGTTGTGGCCGGCGTGGCAGGCCTCGCGATTGTCGCCGCTGGCGGCGCTCTCTGCGCAGGCGACGCCAGTGAAGCGGGCACATGTGGGCTGGACACTGGCGGCAGGGCTTGGGCTGCTGGCCACGCAGGCGCTGGTGGTAGGCCTGCCGAACAACGGGCAGGTGGTTTTCTGGGGGTATGCGACGACGGGCTTGCCGGCGATGTTCGTCGGCTACTTCCTCCTGGGCGTGCCGATGGTCCTGCTGGTGGTGCGGGTGCTGGCGCCCGTGTTATCGCGCGTACTGGGGCTGCCCGCGCAGTTGCTGGGTCGGACCATGCGGACGACGCCGTACCGATACGGGCTGACGGCCGGGGCGATGATGGGGGGACTGGCGCTGATGGTCGCGATCTGGACCAATGGCGGCGGGTTCTTGCGCGACTGGCTGGGACGGATCCGGTTTCCCGATGCGTTCGTGAGCGGGATTGCATTGAGCGAAGAAAGCCAGAGGTTGCTAGACGCGCTGCCATTTGTGAAGCAGACATGCGCGATCACGATGATCCCGGTGGAAACGGACGTTTTCGGCGTTCGGGCGCTGCAGAGTTACAAGACGACGTTCGTGGCCTTCGAGACCGACTCGTTCTTTGACATGGCCGACCTGGAGTGGGTGCAGGGAGACGGGGAGACGGCCAAGCGTCGGCTCCGCGAGGGCGGGGCAGTGATCGTGGCGCGCGAGTTTTTCGTGGCCCAGGGAATCGGGGTCGGCAAGGTGTTCAAGTGTTCGTTCAACGGGCAGGAGCACGAGTTTGAGGTGGTGGGCGTGGTGACCAGCCCGGGGCTGGAACTGGTGAGCAAGTTCTTCAACGTAGGTGAGGAGTACATCGACCAGTCGTTGCACGCGGTGTTCGGATCGCGGGCCGATCTGAAGGAGAAGTTCGGCAACGACTCGATCGGGCTGATCCAGATTGAACTGAGCGATGAGGTGGACGATGAGACGGCCCTGGCAACGATCCGCGAGACGGTCGTCGGAGCGGGCGTGCTCGACGCGGGGAGCGGACGGCAGATCCGCGAACAGTTGATCGGGATGGTGAAGAGTTTTCTGCTGGTCTTCTCCGTGGTAGCGGGCATGTCGATGTTCATCGCCTGCTTCGGCGTGGCCAACGTGGTGGCAGCGAGCATTCATGCGAGGCGCTTTGAGTTCGGCGTGCTGCGGGCGATGGGTGCCCAGCGTTGGCTTCTCTCGAGGCTGGTGATCGGCGAGGCGCTCATCATCGCGCTGTCGGCCGGCGTGCTGGGAACGTTGATGGGCCTTCAGGGCGCCTGGGCGGGGCGTCGGCTGAACGCCATGCTGCTGGGGGTCAAGATCGAGGGACGCATCGAGTTGTGGGTGGTGGCGTCCGGACTGGTCGTCGTGACGGCCTTCTGCCTGGGCGCCTCGCTGCCAAGCATCATGCGGCTGAACGCACGAAGCACCCGGGAGTTGCTCAGCGCACGCCTAGGGTAGTCGGGCTAATCCCAAACCAGCCTTCCGTGTCACCGTTTCAGGAGTTCGCAACGCAGCGTGCGGTCGAGCAGGTCGTCCATGAGCGCCGACTGCGGGTGATCAGGCTGAGCAGAGCGGAGTCGTCCCAGTCGGGAGAACAGGCGAATCTCGTGGGCCCGGGTGAGCAGATCCTCATCGCTGAGGGAACACAGCGCGGAAAGGTCGATCGGCTGTTCGGCATCGGCCGGTGCGAGCAGTTCGGCTTGCGGAGCCGGAAGTTGCGCCACCTGGCGCGGGCCGATGGTCAGGGATGTGGCCGAGAGAGCCCGGAGCCCGAAGAGGGCGCGATAGAGATCCGACATGAAAGGACTGTTGAGAGCGGCGGTGATGGCATGGGGGCAGATGTGCGCGCGCGGAATCACTAGGACGGTCGACTTGCCGGCGAGAAACCCGGGCGGAGCGACGACGGCCTCGAGGCGTGAACCCATGCCGGCCAGGACAACCGTCCATCCCTCGGATTGGGCGAGCCGACGCGGAGCGATGTCGCGGAGATGCTCGCGGCTGACGACGGGGCGGACGAGGGTCAGGCCGAGATATCGGCAGGGCCTGCGGCCCCAGTGCAGAACGAAGGGGTCGATCAGCCCGGTGTTGACCAGGCGGAACGATTCACGCGGGTCTGGCTCTTCTGAGAGTGCTTCGGTGAGAACTTCGACGATGCGATAGGCCTCCGCGGTAGTAGCGCCGTCAAAGCAGTCGGCCAGCGCACTGAGGCGGTTCGCATAGGTAGCGGCGGCGAGCAGGTCGGGGTCGCGGGCCCGCAAGGGAAAGCCGATGAAGCCGGCGGGTAGTCGAGAGAGCAGCGCGGTAGAGACGCACCGGCGTTGCTGAACCTGGCGGTCGAGGCCGAGGACCACGAACTCGGCCGTGTGGTCGGCGGGCGGCGGCTCATTGCGCACGACCGCGACAACGACGGGAACGGAGGCGTCACCGAAGGCGCGGATGGCCGAGTAGTCGCGGCAGGTAACCAACGAGCGCTGGAGCATGAGTTGCTGGATGGCGGCGGCGTAGTCGGCGGCGAGCAGACGGGTGGGCGTGACCAGCGCGGTGTACCCGCCCGGACGGGTCAGGCGCAGGCCCAACTCGACAAAGAGCACGTAGAGATCCCAATTGCCGCGGGCGCTCTCGAAGTTCCGGCGGGCGAAGGCCCGCAGGTCGGGATCAAGACGCGAGAGCGACTCGGAATCGACGAATGGCGGATTGCCGATGACGGCGTCGTAGGTGCCCCACTGCGATCGGTCCGCACCGAGTGTGCGAACTGCGTCGAAGGAGCGCAGGCTGTACTGCAGCGTGGCCAGGGGGACCAACGGCGAGCCGACATGGATGTGCATCGCGGCGCGGGCGAGCGCTGCGGCGAATGGGTCAATGTCGATGCCGAAGATGCAGCGATGCAGAATGAGGGCCTTGAGGCGGGGCGGGTCGAGGGCGGCTGGAAGTCGCGCCCCTTGGCTGTCTGCCGCTTGAAATCCTTGCTGTTCGGCGGGCCAGTGCAGAGCGGCTGTGACACGGTCGGCGATGTAGTCAATCGCGGCGAGCAGGAAGTGGCCCGTGCCCATCGCCGGGTCGAGAACGCGGAAATCGAGCAGGAAGTCGATGCTCTTCTGGAGGTCGGCCAGCGGCCCATTGCGGAGGGCGACGATGCGGGTGTCGAGGATCGGGCCGAGGGTCGCACGCACGACGTCGGCAACGATGAACTCGGGCGTGTAGTAACTGCCCGAGCCCTTGCGACGCGCCCTGTCTGGCACGACCCAGGGGTCACGCGGAAGCGGTTTGAGTTCGAGAAGACGCTCGTAGAGATCGCCGAGGAAACGCACCGGAACAGCGTCGAAATCGAAGTCGCGCAATCGCTCCATAACCGGGGGCCCCTGGTCAGGGAGCGTCGGTGCAGCGTGCCCGGGGTCGATCGCGTCCGGGAGCGCTTCGATCCCCCGACTGACCGCCAGCGAGCGAACGACGTGTCCGAACAACAGCGCATTGGCCCCTCGCCGCACCGACTCCGGATCGCTGTAGGTGATGTCGCGCTCGCGCTGCGCGATAAGGTGGCCGATCAGGGCCGGATAGACCTGACCAACGCATGTGGCAATCAGCGCGTCGGTGGAAGCAGCATGTGGCGGAAGAGGATCGTCGTCCATAACTCTTGAGCCATGCTATCGCGCCCAGCGGAGCGGACATCGGGGTCTGCTGGCGAAAAAACGCGCGGCGCAAGTGCGAGCCGTCGCACCGGACGCCTGCGTGGACAGTGCTTGCCGATCAGGGGTCGGGCGCGCTACCTGACACGCCACTCGTGGATGCCGGTGGACCAGCCGTCCCTGAGCCTGATCTCCAGGCGCAGGGCGTCGGTCTGGACAGGGTCGAAGGTGACGGTGTTGTAGCGGTCGCGTTCGCACCCGTAGGCGGAGGGGTTGGCCACCTCGCGCCATGAGTCGCCGCCGCGGTACAGCAGTTTCCATGAGGCGGGGACTCGACACTCGCCCCGGCCGGTATCGTCGAAGAAATAGACCTGGCACTGGCTGACGGTCGTCGGCTCGGCGAAGTCGTATTGCACCCACTCGGTGGTGCCCTTGCGTGGCCACCAGTGGATCCAAGTGGAGTCGTGGTCGTTGGAGTTCTTCGGCTCGCGCTGGTCGTTGACGCCGCGCACGTCGCCGCCGGAGGCGGTGACCTTCGCCCGTGAGGCCAGCGTTGGAGCAGCAATCGGAATGGCCCTGTCGGCGCTCCGGGCGAGCCAGACATCCATCTCGCCGCGCCCTCGGTGCGACCAGACGTGGTAAGGGATGGCGGAGACCTGAACCGGAACTTCGCTGATGTGTCCTTCATCATCGACGGCGCGGACGGAGCGGGCTGTGAAGGTGAGGACGGTGACGCCGCCGAGCAGGTCCGGACGGCGTTCGACCTTGATGCTGGCATCGTCGGGCAGGACTAAGTCGTGCGTGCGCCCGGTGGGCGTGTCCGGGAACTCGACGCAATAGACAATGGGACCACGCTCAAGGGCGACGCGGCCTCGATCGGCTTCCACGTTGTCATGGGCGACGACGCGCTGCACCGGCATAAGCAGGAGCAACTCAACGGTGTCGCCGACGCGCCATTCGCGATCGATCGAGAGGTAGCCCTTCTCAAAGCGGGAGTCGGTCACGCGCTGCCCGTTGAGCATGACGATGAACGGTGGAACGTCGTCCCGCTCGTGAGTGGTGAACTCGTAACGATACAGGTCGCTCGGCACCGGAGCGCGCCGTGCCCAGCCGGGGATGCGCAGGCGAAGTTCAAAGGAGCCGGGCGACGGCGGGGCGACATCGATCTTGATCGAACCGTCCCACGGGTAGTTGGTGGTCTGCGTGAGTTTGACCTTCTGATCCGCGAGCGGAATCTCCGCAGTGCTCTGGCCGTAGAGATTGACGTAGATCGCATCGTCGCGGACGGCGTACATGTAGCCCCCGACGCTGGCGAGGAAGCGGGTGATATTGGAAGGGCAGCAGGCGCACCCGAACCAGGGGCTGCGCTGGTGCTGTCCACTGGAAGAGAGCGGATTGGGATAGAAGAAGGTCTTGCCGTCGAGCGCGACGCCCGAGAGGACGCCGTTGTAGAGCGAACGCTCCATGACGTCGATGTACCTCGCATCGCCGTGGAGACAGAACATGCGATGGTTCCAGTACACGTTGGCGATGGCGGCACAGGTTTCGGCGTAGGCAGATTCGTTGGGCAGTTCGTAGTCGTCGCCGTAGGCCTCGCCGGCCCCGCGGGCGCCCACGCCGCCGGTGAGGTACAACTTCTTCGAGACCACGTTGTCCCAGATGACGCCGATCGCGTCGATGTACGCGGGGTCATTGGCCAGGGCGGCCACGTCGGCCATTCCGGCGTACATGTAGTTGGCTCGCACCGCGTGCCCCACCGCCTCGGTCTGCTGGGTGACGGGCAGGTGGTCCTGGGAATACGGGCCGTAGGACTTGCGGGTCTCGGACGGGCGGCCTCGCTGCTCGAGGAAAAAGCGCGCCGTGTCGAGGTACTTCTGGTCGCCCGTGACGCGGTACAACTTGGCCAACCCGATCTCGATTTCCTGGTGCCCCGGTGGATCGTGGCGCCCGCCTTCGTTGAAGACCTGGCAGATCAGGTCGGCGTTGCGAAGAGCCACGTCGAGGAAGGTGCGCTTGCCGGTGGCCATGAAATGGGCCACGGCCGCTTCGTACATGTGCCCAACGTTGTAGAGTTCGTGGGACATGCTGATGTTGTCCCACCGCTCCTTGTTGGGACGGCAGATGACCTTCTCGTAGTCCTCGACGGTGCTGCGAGCGGTCCAGAGCGTGTAGAGATACCCGTCATCCTCCTGTGCCGCCGCGTACCAGGAGATGAGTTGATCGAGGTAGGCGTCCAACCGCGGATTGTCCTGGACGATCAGGCAGTAGGCCGCGCCCTCCATGATCTTCGAGACGTCGGAGTCGTTGAAGCCGAAGCCGCCGGTCCACGGCTTGTCGGAAAGCCCGCCGGCCACCTTGAAGTTCTCGATGCGCCCGGTCTGCTCGCTCTGCTCAAAGGCGTAGGGAATGGTCACGGCACGATTGGTCTCGATGCGCGGGGCCCAGAAATGATCGTGCCAGTGCACCGCCGTGAAGGGCACCGGCTGATAGGGGTAGTCGGGTGCGGGGTTGGTAGGCATCGCGAGCGTCAGGGCAGCCAGGCAAGCGAGCATGATGTGTCCTCCGGGCCGGTTCGAGGCCGACGGTATTGTCTGCGTCGGTAACGTGTGAGGCCAGCAAGTCGCGCTGCCTCTTCGCCACCAGAAGCATGCGGTCAGCGTCGAAGCCCGCTCTCTCTCGTGTTTGAGACCTCTCGGTTTGTGGATGTCTGCGAATACTCGTGTCGCGATCGAATAAGCCGTCGCGGAGCGCGGGTCCGTCGGTTCCGAACCTCGCGGAACCGACCCTTGACGTCGCGCCGGGAAGTGCGGAGGCGCGACGACCTCTTTGCAACATGCACACCAGATCAGGGAACGCGGTGCAAGAGGCACAAAACACAAACGACCCGTCGGGGCGACGGGCCGCAGGGAATGGGCGCAACAGGACTCGAACCTGTGACCTCTGCCATGTGACGGCAGCGCTCTAGCCAACTGAGCTATGCGCCCGTGGTGGACAGGTTAGGTCAGACGTCGCAAACAGTCCAGAGACGATCAGTTTCCGCCACCGCCGCCGCCGCGGCGTCCGCCGCCCATGCCGCCGGGGCCGCCGCCACTAGGGCCGAAGAAACCGGGCCCGCCGAATCCGCCGCCTGGGCCTCCACGCCCACCTTCGCCGTCCACAGGCGGGGGAGCGCTGTTGAAGGCGTCGCGAATGGCCTGCACATCGGGATTCACACCTTGGGCCACGCGAGCCTGGAACTCGGCCAGGTCAGTTTCGTCGAGCACGCCGTCGCGGTTCATGTCCGCCCCCACATCGCCGGCGTAGAAGCGGTCGAGGTAGGCCGACATGTCGGCCACGGTCACCATGCCGTCGCCCGTCACGTCGAAGCGATCGGCGAATCGCATGTCCTCGAAGGCCCTGGCCATGGATTCACGCATCAACTCGCGTTCGGACTGGCTCAGTTCCCCATCGTCATTGGCGTCAAAGCGTGCCATCGCGGCCTGCTGCTGCTGCTGGAACCACTCGCGGCGCTTCTGATTGGCGGCCCGGCGTTCCTCTTCGCTCAAACGCCCATCGCCATCCGTGTCGTAGGCGTCGAGGGCACGCTGGCGCATCTCAGCCTCGCGGGCTTGACGTTCCTCATCCATGCGCTGGCGATCTTCTTCCATCTTCTTGGTTTCGGCCTCGCTGAGCACGCCGTCGCCGTCCGCGTCGTAGCGTTCGAGCAGAAACTGCTGACGTCGGGCTTCTCGTTCGGCGCGGAAGGCCTCTCGAGCCGCCTGGCGCTCTTCCTCGTTCAGTTCGCCGTCGCCGTCCTTGTCGAAGCGCGCGAGCATGTCGGCCCGCATGTCCTCGGGGCTGCGGAACTCGCCCCCGTCGCGCTGGAACCCCTGCCGATCGTTGCGACGGTCGAATCCGTCGCGCCCGGCAGCGCCACCCTGCGGCTGCGTGTCACGCTCGTCCATGACGATGGCCGGGCGACTGTCGCTGCCTTCGGAGGTCAGATTCTGGTTCAAACGCGGGGGCACCGCGCCCGCGGCTTCAGCCAGGCGAGTGGTGCTATTCCCGCTCATGCGGGCGGCAATCAGAGCGCCCCCGGAGACCACCACAACCCCGGCCACAACCGCGACGACCACTTTGGTGTTCATGTTGCATATCCCCCGACTGGGCAGTTCGGGCATCAGTGTACCGTTCCATCGGCTCAACGGGGCTTCGAACAACCGATTGCGAGTCGTTCCGATTTGCCACTCGTCTGCCGCGAAATATCGTATAGACGAAACCCGCACAAGCGATGACGCTGGCATTCTGAGTTGTATACCACCACAAACTGGTGGGTTTGACGAGCGTTGCAACGGTTCGAAAAAAGAACCAGCCGCCCCGTCGGAGCGGCTCGGTGTCGAAAGAAGTGGCGAGGGGGAGACTTGAACTCCCGACCTGAGGGTTATGAATCCTCCGCTCTAGCCAGCTGAGCTACCTCGCCTGAGGGAGACGATCATAGCCGTCCCCAGGGTTATCTTGGGAAGGCTCAAGTCCGAAGCGGTGTCATTGAGCGCTTGGTTCCGAACGGGCGACCTCGTCGTGTGAACTGACCCGTCGCTCCTCTCCGCCCGGACCAAGCGGCGGGCGGGTGGTGGACGAAAACTGCTGCGGGTTGCTCGTCGTTTCCGACCGGCGGACGTCATCTTCCACGTCGCGAAGGCCCTTCTTGAACTCCACGATGCCTTTGCCAAGGCTCCGCCCGACCTCAGGCAGCCGACGCCCAAAGAGCAGCAGCAGGATGACCGCGATGATCAGGTATTCCTGAAAGCCAATGTTGTTCAGAAGCGCCAAGGTCATGCGGTTCTCCGGCTCGGGAATCGATTCATTCAAGGGGATCGGAGCGGGTGAGTCAACGCGGGTCCCCGGCCGGTCAAGGGCCGAGCGATTTGCTTCATCGTTCGGCAGCCTCGACCGTGTTGCCAAGGAGCACCGTCACCGTCATCGGACCGACACCTCCTGGCACGGGGCTGAGGAAGCCCGCGATCGGACGCACGGCCTCAAAGTCCACATCCCCCACGGTCATCTTGTGCCCGTCGGGCGTTTCCACCCGGTTGACCCCCACGTCGACCACGATGGCGCCCGGACGGACCATGTCGGGCGTGATCAGGTGGGGCACACCCGCAGCCGCAACGAGTATGTCCGCGGAGCGGGCCAGATCGGGCATCCCGCAGGTGAACTTGTTGGCCGATATGACCGTGGCTTCAGCCCGCATCAACAGGACAGCAATGGGCTTCCCGACGTGGTTGGAGGCCCCCACGACGACTGCCCGCTTCCCGCGCAAGTCAGTTCCTGTCGATTCAATCAGGCGAACGGCCGCCAGGGCCGTGCATGGGGCCCAGGAAGAGTGCCCGTAGACGATGTTGCCGATGTTGGCGGGGTTGACGCCTTCGACATCCTTGGCTTGGGGAATGCGGCACTGGACAAGGTATGGGTCGACACCGTCGGGCAAAGGCAGATGCACCATGACGGCGTGAACATCGCAATCGGAACCAAGCCGGTCGAGGGTGGCACAGATCGCCTCCAGACTACTGCCCCTAGGCAGTTCGTGCAGCCGGTAGTCAATGCCAAGGCGTTCGCAGGTGCGAGCCTGGTTCTGGGCGTAAAGCCTTGCGGCGTTGTCGCCGGAATCCACCAGCAGGGCGTCGAGGCGCGGAACGCGGCCTCGCCTGCGCAGGGCGCCGGCCCGGTCCGCGATGCGGGCCTGCTCTTCGGAAGCCAGGCGTTTGCCGTCGATGATGGTGGCGGTCATCCGCCGGATCATAAGCGCCGCGCTGGCAGTGGATGTACCATTGCCCCGTGAGCCGCACCGACGTGGGCAAACGGGTCGAGGTTCTGCGCAAGCGCCTTGAGCAGGCCAACCGGGCCTACTACGTCGACGCTCGCCCCATCATGTCCGACCGCGAGTACGACCAGTTGCTCGAGGAGTTGGTGGGGCTGGAGCGTGAAAACCCTGAACTGGCCGACGAACACAGCCCGTCGCGCCGTGTGGGCGGGGAGCCCATCGCCGGTTTCAGGCAGTACGCCCACGCGGTGCCGATGCTGTCGATCGAGAACAGTTACAGCGAGGGCGACGTGGCGGCCTGGGTCGAGCGTGTCGAACGCCTGCTCGAAGGCGATCTGTTCAGGTCGGTCACGTTCGTGTGCGACGCGAAGATTGATGGAGTGGCGGTGTCGCTGCGCTACGAGGACGGCCTGCTGGCGCGGGCGCTGACGCGTGGCGACGGAGCGCGCGGCGATGACGTGACCCACGCCATCCGCACAATCCGGGCCGTGCCCCTGCGCCTCGATGGCCAAGTGCCCAACGTGCTCGAAGTGCGCGGCGAAGTATTCCTGCCCACGCGCGAGTTTGAGCGCATAAACCGCCAACGCGAGGCGCGAGGCGACGAACTGTTCGCCAATCCGCGCAACGCCTGCGCGGGAACAATCAAGCAACTCGATCCTGCGGCCATCGCCGAGCGCCGGCTCGGATTCCTGGCGCACGGGCGCGGGGAGATCAGCGATCGACGCTTCGCCGGCTCTCACAGCCGATTCATCGAACAGGTCGCGCGGCTGGGTGTGCCCGTGAATCGCCCAGTCGCAACGGCCACGAATGCCCGGGGCATTGTCGAGGCGATCGAGCGCTTCGCCGGAAAGCGCCACGAACTGGACTACGAGACCGACGGCCTCGTCGTGCGCGTCGATTCCTACGAGCAGCAGGAGCGCCTGGGCGCGACCAGCAAGAGCCCGCGCTGGGTCATCGCGTACAAGTACCCCGCCGAGCGCAAGACCACGAAGTTGGTGGATGTGGAGCACCAGGTGGGCAAGACCGGCAAGATCACTCCCCGGGCGATCATGGAGCCCGTGCAACTGGCCGGCACCACGGTGCGACATGCGACACTGCACAACTATGGAATCGTGAGGCAGAAGGACATCCACCTCGGCGACGTGATCGAGGTGGAGAAAGCAGGCGAAATCATTCCGTATGTCGTGTCGGTGCATCAGGACGAGCGCCCGCGCGGGGCCAAACCGATCGAGCCTCCGGACACCTGCCCGGCCTGTGGCGGGCCGATCGAAATTGAGCCTCCACAAGCCGATCCGCGTCACGGCGGCGACCCGCTGCTCGAGACTTCGAGGCGCTGCCTGAATCCCGAGTGTCCGGCGCAGGTGCGTGAGAAGTTGATCTGGTTTGCCGGGCGCGGGCAGATGGACATTGATGGGCTGGGCGAGCAGACGATCGACCAGATCCGCGAGCAGTCGAAGGTGCCGCTCGAGCACTTTGCTGACATCTTTCGCCTGGCCGATCATCGGGAGGCGCTGCTGCAACTTGATCGGATGGGCGAGAAAAAGTTGGAGAATCTGCTGGCCGGCATCGAGCGGGCCAAGGAGGCCGGCATGGCGCGTGTGCTGGCCGGGCTGGGAATCCGTCACGTCGGCAGCGCCACGGCCAGGGCGCTGGCGCGGGCCTTTCCCGACATCGATGCACTGCTCGCGGCCGAGGTGTGGCAACTGATGCCCATGGCCGTCAATCGCATGTCCAGGCCCAAGCGCCGCGCCATCACGGGCAGCGATGCCCAGTTGCCCAGCGCGTACGAAACCGGACTGGGAGAGGACACGGCGCCGGTGGTGCACGACTTTCTGCACTCCGAGACGGCGCGGCGAACCTTTGAGCAACTGCGAGCGGCCGGCGTGAGCCTCAAGTCGAAGGAATACGCCACGACCGGGCCGGAGTCGGCGAGCACCAACTCGGTCTTTGCCGGCAAGACCATCGTGCTCACCGGCACGCTCGCCCGCTACGAGCGGCTGGAACTCAAGGAACTGCTCGAGGGGCTGGGCGCCAAGGTGAGCGGTTCGGTGTCGAACAGGACAAGTCTCGTGATCGCCGGCGAATCGGCGGGCAGTAAACTGGACAAGGCCCGCGAACTGGGCATTGAAGTCTGGGACGAGGCGCAATTGCTCAAGGCCCTCGGGCGGGCGGGCATGTGATGCAGAACATCGAACTCAAGGCCGAACTGAAGGACGTGGAACTGGCCCGCTTGATCGTGCGACGCGTGGGGGCACGCCGCATCGGCCTGCTACACCAGGTGGACACGTACTTCAACGTGCCCGATTGCCGACTGAAAAAGCGTGAGGCCGTGATGAACGGGCATCCCGAGCCGGTGGAGTTCATCCGCTACGAGCGGGCCGATCGGCTGTCGGCGCGGCTGAGCAGTTTCACGATCTACAACGAACAGGAGGCGGCCTATCGCTTCGGGGCGCTGGGGCTGCCGATCCGGACCATCGTGGAGAAAACGCGCGAGTTGTGGATGATCGACTCGCTGCGGATTCATCTTGACGATGTGCGGCACCTGGGGCGCTTTCTTGAGATCGAGGCGCTGGTGACGCCGCGACAGAACGTCGCCCGCTGCCATGCCCGCATCGCGCACCTGCGGCGGCATCTCGGACCGGCGCTGGGCGAACTGATCGCGATGAGTTACTGCGACTTGCTCGAATCGGATGGGCGGCGTCCGGTCGAGCCGACCCAGCCCTGACCGGAAAGGAAAACGAAAGCCGCCCCCCGCGAAGGAGGCGGCCTCGACTTTCAGAGGTCTGCCGCGCCGATCAACCCTGCGGACCGGGCTTGGCCAGATACTCGGGCACCAGTTTTTCCAGTTGCCCGCGGGCCTCGGTGGTCACTAGGTTGCCGTTCTTGTCGAGGAAGAACACGCACGGGATCGAGTTGATGCCCCAACTGGTCGAGAACTCGCTGTCCCAGTAGTTGCCTTGGTAGTACTGCGGCCAGGGAATCTCCTGTTCGGCGCAGAAGGTGCGGAGTTTCTCGAGCCCACCCTTGTCCTCGGGCTGGTCGAGCGACACGCCGATGATTTCCATGCCCCTGGCGTGATACTCCTCGTACAACTTCTTGACGGCGGGCATGTCGGCCACGCACGGGCCGCACCAGGTCGCCCAGAAGTCGACCACGACGACCTTGCCGCGCAGATCGGCGGTGTTCACGGTGTGACCCGTGATCGCATCGGTGAAGGTGAGTTCAAAAGGCTTGCCGATGCTCTCGACCTGGCGGATCTGTCCCGGGAAGTACTTGGTGTACCGGCTCTCCGGATAGGCGGCGATGCCCTTGCGGTACAGGTCCAGCCGGGCTTCCTTGCTTAGGTTCGGACTGCTAGCCACCGTGGCGAAGAGGCGCGCCCCGCGCTCGTCCTCGGGCGCGGCGGCGGCAAACTTCATCACCGCGTCCACCTGTTCTTCCACAGTGCCCTTGCCGAAGCGGGCCCGCGAGGCGGCATGCCAGTACAGGGCATCGATGGCCAGCGTCTTGTCGCTGGACGCGATGTACCTGCCCGTCTCCTCGACCACCTCGGGCCTGCCGGCCCGGTTGGTCATGAGTTCCCACCGCTCCGGAAGCAGGATGCCCAGCACCGCCGGCGACGGTTGCAGCGCCAACGCCTTGTCAGACAGTTCGATCTTGCGGGCAATCGCCGCGTTGTAGGCCTTGGTGTACTCCTCGCGATACCCCGCCTCGCTGGCCCGCGCGCGGTCGTAAACGGGCAGTTCCACACCCTTCATCTCGGCCATCAGCGCCTTGGCCGCTTCGTCGGCCGACTGGGCCTGCGCCGGCGCCGACTTGACCGGAGCAGCATCCTGCGCCATCGCAGGCAGACCACCGACACACGACAGGGCCACGACGCTCCACAGCATTGCTCTCATGTTGTTCTCCAGATGTGCTTGAACGTACAGCCTACGGCCCGGGACCGCCCCGCACAAGCAGGCGTCTGGACTCAGGCCTGGCCCAATGGCCCGCCAGCCGTGCCGGGAGGATTCGCCGACGCCTTTCGCCCGCATTCCGGGCAGGCCGGCTGGGACTGTTTCAACTGGTACCCGCACCAAATGCACTGACCCCTGGCCCGGCGCTGGGCCGAGCGCATGGACGAGCGGGCCAGAAGCACACCCGGCAATCCGGTCACCAGCATCAGTAGCCACAGCGGGATGGACAGGACGCGGCTGATCGACGCTCCGCCGGCCGACTCGTACCAGCCCAGGTCGCCCAGCCGCCAGTGGTTCCAGCGTTCTGCGAACCAGTGCCGATCCCACGATCGCTCTCGCCGCGAGCCGGCGGAGAAGAGAGCGCCGTCCCAGTCAATGTCGGGCGGGCCGGTCAGGACCGAACCGATCGCCCCGATCTGCGACAGCGTCCGCGTCTGCGTGCACTTCACGCATCCGCGGCTGAGGTCGAAGGCCAGAGTGGTGCCGTGGAGCGCCTGTGTGCCTTCGGCTGTGTTGATCGCCCATCGCTCGCCGCGGCGAAAGCACGCCGCGCCCAGCCACAGGCTGGCCAACCAGAGCACGCCAAGCAGAAGCGCAGCGGAGAGCGATGCGACCATCGCCGACCTGCGGCCGAGTGCGTTCACAGGCCAGATAGTAACCCCGGACCGAGCGGATCGATCAGATGGACCCGATGCGTGCGAACGCCCGCGAATCGAACCGGCAGCGGGAAGCCCACCGCTCCCGGCAGGCCAACGGCGCCTCGCAGGCAATGGGCAGGGCCGGACTTGAACCGGCGACACCCGCATTTTCAGTGCGGTGCTCTACCAACTGAGCTACCTGCCCGACCTCGGCGTTCTCAGCCGGGAGTCAAGCGTATCCGGGCCCCGGCCCGCGTCAACTCATCATCGGCCAACCCGGAGGGTGGCTTGCGGCCGCCCTCGCCGGCGGCTTGGAAATGGCGCCCCGCATCGCCAGCCGTTCGCCTCCGCCCGGCCGCAACGTCGATCCGCCCTTGCCTTCTCGTCCACCTCCCAACCGCTGATCCGGTGCCCACGCTGATCCGGTGCCCACGCTGATCCGGTGCCCACGCTGATGCCCTTGCTCGGCCCGTACCATCCGGCGTGATGGCCCAGCCCCCCGCACGTTCGCCCAAGCCCGTGCCCGCGTCCGGGGGCGAGGTTTTGCTCGAGGTCCGCGACCTGCGCACCTGGTTCCCGGTGCATCGCGGCGTCCTGCAGCGGGTGCGTGGCCACGTCCGGGCCGTCGATGGCGTCAGTTTCTCGCTCCGCGCTGGAGAAACGCTCGGGCTGGTGGGCGAGTCGGGCTGCGGCAAGACCACCGTGGGGCGCACGCTGCTCGGGCTGGCGCCGGCCACGGGGGGCGAGGTCATCTTCGAGGGCCAGCGCGTCTTCGAGGCCCGGGGCCGGGCGTTGCTGCGTCTGCGGCGCGACATGCAGATCATCTTCCAGGATCCCGCCGGCAGCCTCGACCCGCGCATGCGGGTCTGGCAGATCGTGGCCGAGCCGCTGCTGGTGCACAGGGTGGAAACGCGGCGGGCGGCTTTGCGGCAGCGGGCGGCTGGGCTACTCGAACACTGCGGCATGCCCACCCACGTCCTGGACCGCTACCCGCACGAGTTCAGCGGCGGGCAGCGTCAGCGCATCGGCATCGCACGGGCGATCGCACTCAACCCCCGCTTCATCGTCGCCGACGAGCCGACCAGCGCCCTGGACGTGTCAGTGCAGGCCCAGATCGTCAACCTCCTGTGCGACCTGCAGCGTGACCTGGGGACGAGTTACCTGTTCATCAGCCACGACATGGGCGTCGTGCATCACCTGTGCGCCCGCATCGCGGTGATGTACGCCGGGAAAATCGTCGAAGAGGGCTCCCGCGACCAGATCGTCACCAACCCCCAACACCCCTACACGCGCAAACTGCTCGGAGCGGTGCCGAGTGTGGACTTGTGACCTGCCATTGGGTGACTGGGTGACCGGCCGTCGTGCCACCGACTTGCGTCTTCGCACGTCGGTGCGCGTGGGGCGGCCCGCCGCGCCGAGTTCGCACAGCCGAACCCGGTGGCACGGAACCCAGCGGCACCTACCCTGCCCTGAAGTGGGTTCTGATTGGCCTCCCATGTGAATCTGCGAACATCTGCCGCGATCGTGCGGGCTTCCTGTGCCCATCCCGGCCCTTTCCGCCGCCGCAGCCGCAGCCGACCCCTCAAAGAACGCTCCATCTTCGGCGACGAACGCTTCTCCCGTCGCGACGGGGAGTGCGTCCGTCGCGCCAAATGGACCCCCCAATCGTTGGGGACCCAACCACCAACCCTCTGAGGCGGCTGACCCGGGGCCCACCGGCCCGGCACAAAAACACTCCAGCCGCGGTGTCCCGCGGCAGGGGTGAGAGAGGAGAGAGAGGAGAGGTCCGTTTCGTCGCATCGCGACGTGTCATGCGTGATTCGTGTCCGGCTCGTTCGACCCTTTCTTGCGTGCCTGACACCCAATCTCTGCGCGCTGGGGCGCGTTCTCTCCGCAGAAGGACACATTTTCTTGTGAAGTTGGTGGCCAGTGCTGGCCTTGGTGGCCAGCGGGGTCTGCGGAATAGACCCCTCTGAGGTGATTTCAGATTCCGAGGAGCGGTCTTGCACGCCTGGCACCGATGTTGCATACTCGCGTATCCGCAATCCGCAGGGGGGCAAGGAGCAACACATGGGAAGTCTGTGGTCGAAGTGGGTGGGAGTGGCGGCGTCGGCGAGCATGACCCTCGGAGCGTTCGCTCAGAGCGTGCTGGTCAGCCAGCCCATGGCGCCCAACGGCGGCGTCACGCGGGCCTCGCAATACTGGATCGATCCGACCGGCCAGAACGACAGCGACAACGACGCCCGGGCCTGGGAAGACTTCACCTTCGACCAGCCCACCACGCTCACGCACCTGCGCTGGTGGGGGCAGGGCATCCCGGCGCTGGGTTTCGAAATCTCGTTCTGGAACCAGGATCCCAACACCATCGCCTATCAGCCCGACCTGTTCAGCGGGCCGTTCAGCCGGCGCGTGTACACCAACGTGACGGCCACGCCCGTCGGCGGCGGCCTGTACCAGTTCGACGTGGCCCTCAACCAGCCGATGTCCTTCGCCGGCGGGCCGCGCTACTTCGTGTCCATCATCGGGCGCATGCCCGAGTCGTGGACTCAGTGGAAGTGGGCCCAGAGTTACGCGGGCCAGTACGGGTGCTTCTGGTGGATGCGCGGGGCGCACATGTACTACCACCTGGGCGACAACCGGGCCATGGAACTGCTCGGGCCGGTGACCTGCGAGGCCGACCTCAACGACGACGGCTCACTGGACTTCTTCGACGTGCAGGCCTTCCTCTCGGCCTTTGCTGCCCAAGACCCCCAGGCCGACTTCGTGGCCGACGGAACCTTCGACTTCTTCGACGTGCAGGCCTTCCTGGCCGCCTTCGCGGCCGGATGCCCCTGACCGGCGCGCCTGACCCAGTCGGCGGATCGCGCTGTCATGGCGCGTGAAAAGGGAGGGCCCTCGAGGAGAGAGCCCTCCCTGTTTTCTTTTTCCAACCGGCGGCCCTTGGACGCTCGCCGCGCGGCCGGTCGAGTTGCCTCAGCGCCGCCGACGCCCGACCAGCGGCAGCACCAGCACCAGCGCCGACACCGGCGCCGGAACGCCGCGAATCTCGAAGTTGTCAAACAGCGCGAACATCGCCCCGGCCTCGTTGGGGCCCGAGCCGACGATGCGGATCTCGTCAAACTCCGGCCCGTCGATCTCCAGCGTGCGATGGGCCTGGAACGGCGTGGTGACAACGAACGAGTCTGATCCGACCACGACACCGTTGCGCAGGGCCTCCATGCTGATGGTGTTGCCCGTGCTGGTGAGATAGAAGTAGAACACCTCGACGCGGGCGTAGTCGGACGGCCCGCCCACCGAAGCGTAGAACGAGCCCACCCGTGAGTACCCGGCATTCGGGCCGGGAACGTACCCGGTCAGCGTGAGCGCGTTGGGACTGGAGAAGTATGGACCCGAAAGTGTTCCGTCGGCCCTTTCGCAGATGAAGCGGGAACCCTCGGGCGTGTAGTTGTCGGGGTTGTAGAAGTGGATGCCCGCATCCCAGAACGACCACCCGAGCACCCCTTCCGTGAAACTGTCAAAGGTCGCGATACCCCCCACGGCCGCGGACGCCACGGCACCCACGCAGCACACAGTCAATCCCACTTTCATGTCTTGTGTCTCCTCTTGATGGCGGCGCGGCCGCCGGACCCCCCGGCGATCAGCGTACCAACAATTGCGGATGATGCAATCCTGATGCCGCCGGGCGAATCGGTGTTCCCTCGCGTGACATGCTCTTGCGCCGTAAACGCAGGCCAGGTTTGGCCAACCCCGGCTACATCAGGCATCAGGTCTGTGGAGAAAAGAGCATGCCCTGCCCGCGCGGCGGCATCGGCGTCAGCGGCGGCGAGGGCTTGTCCAGCCCGTAACGTCGGCACATCAACTTGTGCATCTTGCCAATCTGCTCGGCCCGCACGCCCCACCCGCGCATCCGACGGTTGAAAGCCGCGTCGTACACCTTCCCCCCACGGGCTGCCTTCAACGTGTTCATCACACGCGCGGCGCGATCAGGCAGGTTCTCCCGCAGCCACTGCTCGAACACCTGCTCGACCTGCCAAGGCAGACGCAGCAGCGTGTAAGCCGCGTGCTGGGCGCCCGCCTCGGCCGCCGACTCGAGCAGAGCGGGGATCATCTCGTCGTTCAGCCCGGGGATGATCGGCGCCGTCATCACACCGACGGGAATGCCGGCCGCGGTCAGTTCGCGGATGGCGGCCAGACGGTCGCGTGGCGACGAGGCTCGCGGCTCGAGCATGCTCGACAGTTTCGCATCCAGCGTCGTGAGGCTGAGGCGCACCACGGCCCTGCCCTGGGACGCGAGGCGACTGAGCAGGTCAACGTCGCGCGTCACCAGCCGGTTCTTCGTAATCACCGACACGGGCTGACCGAACTCGGCCATCACCTCCAGGCACTGCCGCGTGATCTTCAGGTCGCGCTCCATCGGCTGGTACGGATCGGTCACCCCGCTCATCATGATCGGCTCGCCGCGCCATGAATCGCGCGACAGTTCGGCTCGCAGCAGGCGGGCGGCGTCGTGCTTGACATAAATCTTCGTCTCAAAGTCAAGCCCGCAACTCAGCCCGAACGTCTCGTGCGTGGGGCGGGCGTAGCAGTACGGGCACCCGTGCTCGCACCCGCGATAGGGATTGATGGTCCAGCAGAAAGGCAGGTCGGGGCTTTCCACGGGATTGATGATGGTGCGCGCGATGTCGGCGAGGATCTGCGTCCGAACCTGACGGCCCTGCGGATGCTCGGCCGCCACCTCGTCGAGATACTCGCCGTCGATCGTCAGCCCGACCTTCTCGAAGCGGTTGGGCGGGTTGACAGCCGAACCCCGGCCCCGGATGAGTGGGTCTGCAGACTCGGGGCGGCTTGGGACGAACTCGGGCACTGACGTATGGTATGCGTTTGGATCCCCGGGGATGCAACACCTTCTCCTGTACTATGCACGTCTGTCAGCGTGAGCACCGGCCTGTGGCCGCGCTTCTTACTGGACCTTTTTCCGGAGGACGTGCATGCCCCCACCCGTGAAGTACACAAAGGCGGTGAAATTGAACCGCAAGGAACTGGCGCTCGTGATCGAGGCGTTTGTCAAGGATGGCATGTCACCCGGCTTGGCCGCGTGGCGAAAAGTCTGCGTCAAAGGCATCCGCAACGGAAAACTCGACGAGTCCAGCGTGGACGACTGCATCGCGCATGTGTGCCAGGAAGTCAGGAAGCAGGTGGAAGGCAGTGACCGCCCCGAGAATGAGGGCAACTCGGGTTCGCAGATGAGCAACTCCGAACTGCGCAGGATGCAGCCGCAGATGAAGAAAGAGGCCGAAAAGTTCATCTGACTGACTCAGCCTGCTGAGTGACCCAGCCCGGCATGGGAAACGGCCTCGAGCCGCTCCTCGGCCCCAGTCCCCCCGATCACCAGCAGTTCGCTGCCCGGCGTCAGCACGTGACTTGCCGAAGGGTTGGGGTGCATTTGCCCATCGGCATACACCGCCAGCACGCTGCAACCTGCTCGGCGACGCAGGTCGAGTTGCGCGAGCGTGTGCCCCTCCAGGTCGCCGTGCACCTTGAAGCGGAAGATGGTCATGCCCTCGGCCAGCATCAGCATGCTGGCGTCACGCAGCAGGTTCATCACGAACCCCGCCAGCACCGAGGCGGTGGAGACTACGAAGTCGGCCCCGGCGCGGTGCAGCGCTTCGACGCTCCGCTCCAGCGAGGAACGGCTGATGATCTGGATGTCCGGCCGCAGATGCCGGATCAGGATCGTCAGGTAGATGTTAATGGTGTCATCGTGCGTCGTGATGACCACGGCGTGGGCGGCCGCCAGCCCCGCCTCGGCAAGCACTTCCGGATCGGATGCATCGCCCTCGATCAGCGTGGACGGCGCCGGGGACTTGGGGATGCGCTCGATGATGCGGAACTCGACGCCGCGCGTTTCTAGGGCTCGCGCGGTGGCGGCGCCCACGCGCCCCGCACCGATGATGATCACGTGCCCACTCGAGACGTTGTAGATCGAGAATTCCTCGTCGTAGCGATCCAGTTGCTCGCGCGTGCCGGCGAGAACAAGGATCGTGCTCGACGTGATCATCGTGTCGGGCCCGGCCGGCTGGAACACGCCGCGGTCCCACACCCCCACCACCATCACACCCAGTTCATTCAGCCGGTTCTCCCGCAGCGTCTTGCCGACCAGCGGCGTGCGCAGGGCGTTTGCTTCGGCGATCAGCAGGGCGTCGAGCGAGCCGATGACGTGGGTCATCGCATCGCCCCCGACGATGCGGTTGGCCAGCGAAACGCCCGTATGCCGGGCCAACTGAAGCACATGCGTCGAGCCCGCCGCCTGGCAGACCTTCTCGGCGTGGCTCCGCGTCGTCACCGTCACGATGCGCGCAGAGCCGCAGACAGAATGCGCTGCCAGCGCGGCGGCGGCATTCTGCGCATCCTCGAGCGTCGCGATGATGAGACCCGCCTGATCGGCACGCGCGGCCCGGTAGGTCTCCGGATTGTCCGGCTCGCCCAGCATTACGCTGATGCCCTGATCGTGCAGCCGAATGGCCTCATCGATATCGGGCACAATCACCGCGTGCGGCGTGCCCGCCCGCACCAGCCGCCGCACCAGCGATGAGTTGAGTGCCCCGTAATTCGTGAGAATGACGTGATCCCGCGTCTCCGGCGGCAGCGCCCGCGGCGCGATGGCGGCGCGGCGCGATTCCATCCACGGGCTGTAGAAGAACTGGATGAACGCGAACGGCAGCAGCGTGAGCATGAAAATCGTGCCGGTGAGGATCACCACGATCGAGAACACGCGCCCCGGGGTCTCGCGGAAGGTGATGTCGCCGAAGCCGAGCGTCGACATCGTTACCAGCGTCCAGTAGACGCCATCGATGAAAGTGTGCTCCTGCCCCTCGAGATGCATCAGGGCCTGGAAAATGCCCGAGTACACCAGCACCAGAACCACGAGAATGACGATGAACTGCGAAAGAATCGCCACATTCCGGCGATCGCGGCGCCTGGATGTCAGCGTGAGAATCTGCGCTGAGAGGATCTTGAGCATGTATGCCCCGCGCGATCCAGGCGGACTTCACGCACGCCGGGAAGCCGCTCACCCGCGTGCCGGCGCCAGCAACTGCGACGGATTCTGCAGCAGATCGACGATCTCCGCCAGGCACAGCGCCGCCGTCGCCCCGTCGACCACCCGGTGGTCGCACGCCAGGCTGAGCGGCATCAGTTTGCCAACGCGGAACCAACCATCCCTGACCACCATGCCGTCGCGTGTGCGCCCCACCGCCAGAATCCCCACCTCGGGCGCGTTGATCACGGGCGTGGCAAAACGCCCGGCATAACTACCCACGTTGCTGATGGTGAACGTCGATCCCATCAACTGCTCGCGATCGATCGAACGATCGCGAGATGAGGCGGCGATGGCGCCGATCTGGCGCGAAATCTCGAGCACGCCCATGCGGTCGCAGTCGCGCATCACCGGAACCA
This sequence comes from Phycisphaerales bacterium, assembly GCA_023382935.1. GTDB lineage: Bacteria > Planctomycetota > Phycisphaerae > Phycisphaerales > UBA1924 > J022. The sequence goes on along the minus strand of JAHDXL010000008.1, from coordinate 138,291 downwards.
TCAGTCCCGACTCGGTATCCGTGGCGATACCCATGTGCACGCTGCGGTGTTGCACGATCTCGCCCGCCTGTTCGTCGACCGTTGCGTTGAGCGCGCCGAACTTGCCCGTCAGCGCCCGGGCCACGGCCGAGCACACGAACGGCAGGAAACTCACCTTCTCCCCCGACGCGGCCGCCAACTGCCGGCGCAGCGCGTCGAGTTCGGTCACGTCGGCCTCGTCCATCACAGTGAAGTGCACCGCTGTGTCCACGCTGGCGCGCAGACGCTCGGCGATCTTGCGGCGCACGCCCCGGAATGGCACGCGGGCAAAGTCCTCGCCCGCCGGGATGCTGACGCGCTGCGCCGGCTCGGGCGCGGCTCGCAAACCCGGCTCGACACGGGGTCCGGCCGACATGCTCGGCGCGACGCGCATGCCCGCCGGCGAGGCCGCACCGGGCTGCGAGGTCGGCTTGCTCTCGGCCGACGAACCGCGCAAGGCCGCCTGCTGCACGTCCCTGGCCGTGATGCGACCGCCGATGCCGCTTCCCTGTACCAACTGCAGATCCACGCCCATGTCGCGGGCCAGTCGCCGCACCGCCGGCGCCGCCAGCGCCTTGCCCTCACGCGACCTGAGCCCGGCCATCTCACCGCTCATCGAGCCGACCACCGTGCCCGCGTCCTCGCTCACCTCATGCACCGAGTTGTCGGCCGGGTGCGGATCCGACAGCGCATCGTCGGCACGGGGCTGATGCACCGCCTGCCCGTCGGGCTCGTACGTCACCAGCGGGTTGCCCACGTTAAGAATCTGCCCGACTTCGCCGTGCAACTGCCGGATGACACCGGCGCGGGGGCTGGGAACCTCTACCAGCGCCTTGTCGGTCTCCATCTCGGCGATGATGTCGTGCTCCTCGACGTGCTGCCCGACCTTTACCTTCCAGGAGATGAGTTCGGCCTCATGCACGCCCTCGCCCAGGTCAGGCAGGATGAACACGTTGGGATCGGGATGAGCCTTGTGAGACATTCTTCAGCCCCTGTTCGTCTTCATGCGCACCAGCAGCCCCCCGACGCTCGATCGGGCCGCCACGCGATTACCGCGACCACTCGCGCGGCGCCCGGGCGGCAAACACCGCGAGCATGACCAGCCCCGCGCCAATCATCACCCCGATGATGACCCTGGTCAGGTCGCCTTCGACAGTCGCCGGCACCTGCTTGGCAAGTGTAATCAATAAGCCAGACATTCCATGATCCCCTTTCCGATGCGCTGTGCGTCGGGCAAGTAATCCAGTTCCAGTTTGTAATACGGCATGATGGTGTCGAAGCCGCCGACACGCTGCACCGGCGCCTCGAGATTCAGGAAGCACCGCTCCTGGATGCGCGACGAGATCTCCGCCCCCAGTCCGCACGTCACCGGCGCCTCGTGCACCACCACGCAGCGCCCCGTCTTCTCCACGCTGGCCGCGATGGTGTCGGTGTCAATCGGATCGATCGTGCGCAGGTCGATCAGTTCCAGGCTCACGTCCTCGGGCAGCGCGTCCATCGCCTCCAGGCACTGGAACACGCTGGCGCCCCAGGTGATCACCGTGATGTCATCGCCCTCGTTCACGACCTTGGCCTTGCCGATCGGGATGGTGTACTCGTCCTCCGGGACTTCCTCGCGATACGCCCGGTACACGCGCTTGGGCTCAAAGAAAATCACCGGGTCCGGATCGCGAATGGCGCTGGTGAGCAGCCCCTTGGCGTCACGAGGCGTGCTCGGCATCACCACCTTCAGACCCGGCGAATGCGCGTAGATCGCCTCCGGCGAGTCCGAGTGCAGTTCGGGCGCATGAATGCCCCCGCCCACCGGCACGCGAATCGTCAGCGGAATCGTGATCGCGCCGCGCGTGCGGTTGCGGAAGCGGGCCGCGTGGTTGACGATCTGGTCATAGGCCGGGCCCAAGAATCCGTCAAACTGGATCTCCGGCACCGGGCGCATCCCCGCCATCGCCAGCCCGATCGAGACGCCGATGATGCCGGATTCGTCCAGCGGAGTGTTCTGCACGCGGTGCTCGCCGAAGCGCTGGGCGAGCCCCTCGGTCACGCGGAACACGCCGCCGTTCACCCCCACGTCTTCCCCCAGCAGCACGACGCGATCGTCACGCTCCATCTCCTGGGCCAGAGCAAGATTGATTGCCTGCACGAGTGTGAGATTGGCCATGGCGGGCTCCTACGCGTTTTGGGGCTGACTCCTGAGCCCGATCTGGCTGGGATCCTGCCCGATGCTGCTCGTCCGCATCGTGTCTCGCTGCCGGCGCAGGTCATTGTCCAACTCGGCGAACATGTGACTGAAGATGTCGCTCACCCGCGGCGCCTCGATGCCCTCGGCGGCCGCCACGATCTCGTGCACGATCTTCTTGGCCCGGTTCTCCAGTTCAAACTGGCGCTCGTCGTTCCATGCCTCGCGATTGACCAGGTACTTGCGTGTGCGGATGAGAGGATCCTTGCCCGCCCACACGCTGACCTCCTCGTCGCTGCGATAACGTCGGGCGTCGTCGGCCGTGGTGTGATCGCCCAGTCGATAGGTCACGCCCTCGATGAAGTACGGGCCGCCGTTGCGCACACAGTGACGCCTCGCATCACGCACGGCCTTGTAGACCGCGAAAACGTCATTGCCATCCACCTGGATGGCCGGAATCTCGTAGGACAGCGCCTTCTGCGCCACCGTCGGCGAGTTCATCTGCTGCTCCCGCGGCACGCTGATCGCCCACTGGTTGTTCTGACAGTAGAAGATCACCGGCACCGACAGCGTCGAGGCGAAGTTCATCGCGCCGTGAAAATCGCCCTCGCTCGTAGCCCCGTCACCAAAGAACGTGATCGCGCAGCGGTCCGGCTCCTTGCGCAGTTTGAACGCCCACGCAATCCCCGTCGCGTGCAGCATGTGCGTGCCGATCGGCACCGACAGCGGCGTCAGCAGCGCCCCCTCCGGAATCTGGTTGCCGCGTTCGTCGCCCATCCAGTGCAGCAGGATGTAGTGGTATGGCAGCCCGTGCATGTGCATCGCGATGTTCTCGCGATACGCCGGCACGATGTAGTCCGAACCCTTCTTCATCGCCAGCCCGGCGGCCGCCGCGTTGGCCTCCTGCCCCTTGTTCTGCGGATACGTGCCCATGCGCCCGGACCGCTGCAGTTTGAACGCCACTTCGTCCAGGTGACGCCCGATCCACATCTGCTCGTACAGGTACATCACCTGTTCGTCGGTGAGAATCGGGCGCCCGTCCTCCATCGCCAGCGATTCATCGAGCACTCCATCCTCGTCCAGGATCTGAAGGTTCTCGATCGACGCGGTGTACACGGTGGTCTTTGGCATGCGCACTTCCCGGAATCGACTCGGGGCTCAGGGTAAACTCGCCCGCGCTTGCTCAGTGATGCTCGTGCGAGTGGGCGATGGTCTCGCCCATATGCTCGCGCCCCGTCCCCCCCGCCACGCCCAGCCCTGTGCCCGGGAACTGCGCGATGTGCGTCTGGTCCGCGGTTCTCCCCTTCCCACGCGCATCCGTCTGCGACTTCTCGGGAATGTAGAAGTTCCCGACCGGCTGCGTGTCGCTGAACGCGATCGCCGCCTCAGCCGCCTTGAGCATTGACTGGTCCGCGTTCTCGTACATGCCGCGGAAGCATGCCTGGATCTCAAGTTCGGCCATGTCGAAGAAGTGCATCGCCGCCGCCCGGTCGCGGTCAAACTCCACCCCCGAGCACCCCGCACGCAACTGGCTGTCCAGTTTCGACAATGTGCACAGCCACGCGTGAATCCACATGGCCGCGTCGGCAAAGCGCGCCTGCACCGCCTGCCGGTCGATGATCTTCGCGTCCAGTTGCTTGCTCACCTTCTTGAACTGGTACGTCAGTTCGCTAATCAGCGCCGTGACGCGACGCCCGTGTGGAACCAGCGAAGGGTGCAGTTTACTGATCGTCGGCGCTTTGGGACGCATGCCAAGGTAGATCTCCTTGACGACGGGAATCGCAGCCTTGACCAGCGCGCCCGAAAACTGCTTCTTCTCCAGCGCCTCCTTCATGCCCAGCAGTTTCTCAGCCAACTGCTTGCCGCCGTAGGCAAACAGGAAACTCTGCATCACCTCGTTGGCCCCCTCGACCACCGTGTTGATGCGCGAGTCGCGGAAAATCCGCTCGATCTCGTTCTCGGTCATGAACGCTTCGCCGCCCATCACCTGCACCGCGTCGTTCACGACTTTCCAGCCCATCTCCGAGCAGAACACCTTGCATGTGGCCGTCTCCAGCATGATGTCCTCGTCGTGCCGGTCGAGCATCCCCGTCGTCATGTACAGCACCGCGTCCATCGCGTACGTCAGCGCCGCCATGCGGGCGATGCGCAGTTGCACCAGTTCAAAGTCCGACAGCGGCCGCCCGAACTGTTGGCGCGTACGGCTCCACTTGATCGCCTGATCCATCGAAGTGACCGCCCCGCCCAGCATGCCGGCCGACAGCGTGCAGCGCCCGAAGTTCAGGCACGACAGCGCGACGTTCAGCCCCTTGCCCTCCTTGTGCAGCAGATGGCTCTTGGGCACGCGCACGTCGTTGAAGCGGATTCGTGCCTGCCACGTGCCACGGATGCCGCACTTGGCCCGGTTCTTCGAGAAAATATCAATGCCCGGCATGTCGGGCGTGCACACCACCGCGGTCACGCGCTTGCTCCCGTCGGGCATCGTCTGCTTGCCCATCACCGTGAACAGCCCGCTGATCGCCCCGCTGGTCGCCCACTTCTTCTCCCCGTTGACGATGTAGTACTCCCCGTCCGCGCTCTTCTCGATCGTGGTCTCCTGGCCGCCCGCGTCGCACCCCACGTTCGGCTCCGACAGACAGAACGCGCTGAGCCACTCCCGCGCCAGTTTCGGCAGCCACCACTTCTTCTGCTCGTCGTTGCCGAACAGCATTACCGCCTTGCACCCGATCGACTGGTGGGCCGACACCACCACCGCCGTCGATCCGCAGTAGCGCCCGATCGTCTCCAGCACGCGGTTGTAACTGGTGATCCCCATCCCCAGCCCGCCGTACTCCTTCGGAATCGTCAGCCCGAACACCCCCAACTTGAACAGACGCTGGATCACCCACTCCGGGATGTACTGCTCCTGGTCAATCTCGATCGTCGGATGCTCGTGACGCATGTAGTCATCGAGTTCGGCCAGCAGGCGATCGCACTCGGCCGTCTCTTCCGGGCGATCTCGCGCCACGTCGGGATATGGAAAATACAGATCCTCGCGCAGACGCCCCCAGAACATGTTCTTCAACGCGCCCATCGAGGCGGGCTCGGGGCCAAGCAGCGTCTCCGCGTCGGCGATCATCTTCCGGTCACGCTCGGAAACGCCCTTCATCTGCTTCAGATCTGCCATGACGCTCGTTCCTCCGACGGAGTGTGGTGTGCTCTGACCTTCCCCCGGACCTACCCCCGAACCAACTACTTCTTCGACCTCGCGAAAAACGCCTCGATTGCCCCACGCGCCTCCGGCGTGTGCCGCAGACGGATCAGATGCTCTCGTTCAGCCTCCACAGCCGCCTGCCAACCATCTCTCACCCCGATCCCCACGGCATCCAGCACCGCCTTGGCACTGCCAGCGCTCTGCCCGCTCGCACCAACCTCGGACAGCGCCTCGCTGACCGCAACTTTGCAGTCGGGTCTCCCGATCCAGCGCCGGGGAGCCCCGTCCCGCGTCGGCACGGGCTGCCGCCGCACCCAAGCGCACGCACGCTCGACCACATCGACGTCCGCCTCGGCGACCTCGTCGAACACGCCCGCCTGCCGCGCCTGGTCATCCATGAACGTCTTGCCTGTCGCCGCCATCTCGATCGCCGCGCGAGGCTCCATCCTGGCGGGCAGCAGGTTCGTCCCCCCCCAACCCGGACAAATCGATAGCCCACATTCGGGGAGTCCGACCGGATACGGCTTCCCGCTCGGTGAAGGAGCCCCGATCAGCCCGTCGCAATGCATCGCCAGTTCGAGCCCGCCCCCAAGGGCAGCCCCGCGAATCGCCGCCGCGGTCGGATAGGGAGCCGCCGAAAATCGGGCAAATACCCGAGATCCGAGTTTTAGATACGCCCGCAGTTCGGCGTCGTCCCGCTCAACAATTGACTTCAGGTCGGCACCGGCCACAAACGAGCGTTCCGAGCCAGAGGCGAGAACCAACCCCCTTATCCCAGTGGGGACTTGGTTCAGAGCCTGATCGAGAGACACGATGAGTTCCTCGTCCAGCACGACCACCGGGCGCCCGGGCTGCGTGAGCATCAGCACCGCAACCCTATCCGACCCGGAACCGTGCATCTGGAGCGGAAGTTCGATCATGCAGTCTCCCTGCGCCAAGCACCGCCAGCCGGGTGCGCCGTGCGGCACATCTTAGCGGCTGTCCCCCGTTGATTCCGCTTTCAGGTGCGCCGTGCGGACAGCGCCCGCTGGGCGTCGGGCGAGCCCAGCACCTCGGCCGATAAACGGGCGCCTTCCAGGACCGACGCCTCGTCGAGCGAGCCATCGAGCGCGTTGAGCAGCGACTTGGTGGCGCGCAGCGCCGTCGGTCCTCCGCTGGTCAGTCTTCCGACCAGGCGCTCCGTGAGGGGAGCCAGTTCGTCAACCGAAGCAGCAAGATGATCGACCAGACCCAAAGCGTGGGCCTCGGTGCCGGTCATCACGCCCCCCGCCAGGAGCACGCGACGGGCCTTGCCGGGCCCGACCTTGCGAATGACCCACGGCGCGACCACGGCCGGGCACAGCCCAAGGTCCACTTCCGGATACCCGATGCGGGCGTCGGCGTGGGAAACGCAAACGTCCGCGACGCACGCAAGCCCGCACCCGCCGCCGATCGCGGCCCCGTTGACGCTGGCAACCACGACCATCGGAAGCCCACGAAGTCGCACCGTGAAGCGTGCGAGCGACTCGAGCAACTGCGGCCCGGGCCATGTGGCGCGATCGTCGCCGATGAGCACCTGGCGCAAGTCCATCCCCGCGCAGAAGGACTTGCCGGCCCCGGTCACCACCAGCACCGTCACGCCCCTCGACTGTTCCAGGAGTTCAACCGCGCCATGCATGGCGGCGAGCAGATCCGTGGAAAGCGCATTGCGCTGATCCGGCCTGTTGAGAATCAGCCGGGCGACGGCTCCCTGCACGCTCAGTTCAGCCAGGTTTGTCATCGTGACCACACCTCGCGGTTCATGCGTTCAAAGGTCTCACGCCCGATCGCATCGAGCGATACCTGCAAAGCCTCGCCCGCCTGCTCCACCGGCTCCAGCACGCTGCACCAGCGGCGCGTCTGGGCTTCGGCCACTCCCGGTTTGCCGGCCAGAGCACATGCACGCGCAACGGCTGCATGGCGAACCTGCTCCGCGCTGTCAAGCACCTCATCCACTAGGCCAATCCGAAGAGCACCTTCCGCGTCGATCAGGCCGGGGTCGAGCAGCATCGCACGGGCGGCCCCGTCGCCGACACGTTGACGCAGGAACGGAGCCGTGATGGCCGGTGAGATCCCCAAACGCACCACCGGGTATCCAAAGCGGGCGCCTCGATCCGCGAGCACGAGATCGGCCCCGCCCAGCAGCGCACACCCGCCGGCAATCGCGGCCCCGTGCGCTCCCACCACCACCGGACACGGCAGCGATCGCATGGCCAAGATCGTGCGTGACAGCCCGCGCAGTTGATCCCGCAGCGCCGACATCCGTTCGTCGTGCGCGCCCTCGTGCAGGTCAAAGCCCGCGCAGAAGACCGGGCCTTCGCCCAGCAGCACGCAGGCACGCATGCTGCCTGTTTTCTCAAACGCCGCGCCCAGCGACGCGAGCATGTCGGTCGTCAGCGCGTTGCGCTTGTCAGGCCGGGCGATGGTGATGCATCGCACGTCCCCCTCGTCTTCCACGCGTATCACGGAGTCGGCTCCCGAGCCACCAGGTCGCGAGCCGCCTTCGTGGCCTCTTCAAGCCGACGTGAATCAACCCCGCACCTGTAGCCGGCCTCGGTGATGGTGCGAACGAGCAGTTCGGTCGCGATGTTGCCCGGCGCCCGGGTCTTGCCCGAACCGGCAAACGGGCAGCCCCCCAGCCCACCGGCGCTGCTGTCGAAGGAACGCACGCCCATCGACAGGGCCTTGCGCACGCACGCGGCCGCGGACCCGTGCGTGTCGTGCAGGTGCAGTGTCAGACAGGGGTCGCCGATTTCATTGTCGCGGCACGGGCCCAGGCGGTGGAAGAGTTCGGCGATGACGCTCTCGATGTGTTCGGGCGTGGCCGCGCCGATGGTGTCGGCTACGTCGATCTCGTCGACGCCCAACGCGAGCAGGCGGGCGGCCACGTGGGTGACGGTGGCGGGCGCGACGGGCCCCTCAAACGGGCACACGAAGGCGCACGAGATGTACGCTCGGACCATCAGGCCCCCCTGGCGGGCCATGTCAATCACCGGGCGGAAGCGCGTGATCGACTCGTCGATCGAGGCGTTGATGTTCTTCTGCGCGAACGTTTCGCTGGCGGCCGTGAACACGGCGATCTTGTTGATCACCGGCCCGTCGCTGTTGACTTCAAGCAAACGCTCCAGTCCCTGCTCGTTGGGCACCAGCGCGCTGTAGAGCATGCCCTCGGGTTTGTCGGCGGCCAGCATGCCGACGAGTTGCTCGGCGTCGGCCAGTTGCGGCACCCGCCCGGGACGCACGAAACTGGTGACCTCAATCTCATCCACGCCGGTCTTCTCCAGCACGCGGACGAGTTGACGCTTTGATTCCGTCGCGACGATGGCCGGCTCGTTCTGCAGCCCGTCGCGCGGAGCGACCTCGGTGATTCGCACGTAGTTGCTCACCCCTGATGATACGAGCCTCCGCTCCGGATATGCTGGGCGGGCGGACGCATGGGGCGTCCGCGACTTTCCGGGAGGCAAGGCAATGGCTCAGGCGATTCCCAAGGGGTGCGAAGGCTTCATCCCTCACCTGGTGCTGTCCGATGCGTCGGCGGCGATGGAGTTCTACAAGAAGGCGTTCGGCGCCGAGGAGGTCTGCCGCATGCCCTCGCCAGACGGAAAGAAACTCTGGCACGCGGAAATGCGGATCGGCAGCCGGATCTTCTTTCTGGCCGACGACTTCCCCGAGATGTGCGGCGGCAAGTCGCGCTCGCCCCGATCGCTGGGCGGCTCGCCGGTGACGATTCACATGTACGTCGAAAACGTGGACAAGGTCTTTGAGCGCGCCGCACAGGCCGGCGCCACTCCAATCATGCCACCCGCCGACATGTTCTGGGGAGACCGCTACGCCAACCTGGTAGACCCGTTCGGACACTCCTGGAGCATTGCCACCCACATCAAGGATCTGACGCCGCAGGAAATGCAGAAGGCGGCGCAGGAGATGGCAAGACAGTGCGGATGAGCGTCGGGCCAGGCTCGGCGGGGATCGCGATGTCGCTGCTGCTCAGTTGTGCGCGGTCCTCGCCGGAGCGCCGGTAGCGGGGCGAATCCGCGGTGCAATGCTCGCGCCCGCATTCCGGGCAGACGATGACCCCCGGCTCCCCCAGATGGGCCGAAAGGTCGTAGCGACAGTGCCAGCAACTGTCGAGCGGACGCCGCCGCGGCAGCGAAACCATGAAATAGCCGATACCCGCGGTGCACACGATGTATGGGTAAAGCACGGCCTGAAACGGAAGAATGTCGATGTTGCGCGCCAGACGCCAGCCCTGCTCGGCCAGCCGGGGGATCTGCGCGTGCGCCCACGCAAGCGCCACCAGCAGCCCCACGCAGACGGAAACGAGGAGATAGCCGAGCAGGCGGCGTCGCCAGCGCAGCGCCAAATACCCGACCAGAAAGGCATAGATCGTGAACGCGATCACGTCGTCGTCCTCGCGCGCACAGCGTAGCAGCAGCCGACACCGTTGGACTACCGCCCGGCCTTGAAGAAGGTCTTGAGCGAGTCGTAGATATCCGATTTCTGGTTCACGCGGCTGGTGACGAGGCGCGGGCCGTGCTCGTCGGCTCGCCCATTGGGGAAGGCCTCGTGCAACACGTTGATGAAGTTCCCCGATCCATACGCCGAGTGCACCTGACAGTAGCCGAAGAGATTGCATCGCTCGAGCAACTCCTCATCGAGGATCTTCACCGACTGACGATTGTCGGCCTCGGAAGAGTTGTCCCCGTCGGAAAAGTGAAAGAGATAGGTGTTCCACTGCGACGGGTCGTAGTGCGCGTCAAGCAGTTCGCGGCAGCAATGGTAGGCCGAACTGATGCGCGTCCCCCCGTCCTCCCGCATGGTGAAGAAGGTCTTTTTGTCCACTTCGCCCGCTCTCACGTCGTGGACAATGTACCGCGTCTCGATGCCTTCGTAGTTCCGCCGCAGCCAAGTATCGATCCAGAACGCTTCGAGGCGCACCAGTTGCTTCTGCTCTTCGCCCATCGAGCCGGAAACGTCCATCATCAGGACGATCACAGCGTTGGACTGCGGCTTCTTCACCTCGTTCCACGATCGGAATCGCAGGTCGTCGCGGATAGGAACAACGATGGGATTGGCCGGGTCATACTCGCCCATCGCCAGTTGGCGTTTCAGCGCCTCGCGGTACGAACGCTTGAAGTTGCGCAGCGAGGCAGGCCCGACGGGGCGGATGCCGGTGTACTTGTCCTTGATGGTGGTGATGCGGTGGTCCCCGCGCGGCTGGATGCGCGGGAGTTGAAGTTCCTCGGCCAGGATGTCGGCCAGTTCGTCGAGATCCACTTCGACTTCGAGAATGTGCCGACCTTCGTCTTCCCCCCCATGCCCGTCGCCGTCGCCGGGCTGCTGTCCGACCGATTGCCCTTCCTCACCCTCGCCGATCCCGACGCCCGCGTTGTTATCGCCATACCTGAAAGTAGGGATGTCAATGTCGTGAATGGGAATCGAGACGGCCCGCTTGCCCTCGCGTCCAATCAGTTCGTCGCGGGTGAGGAACCGGCGCAGATCCTTGCGGATCTTCCCGCGAACGATCTGGCGGAAGCGGTGATGGTCCTGTTCGATCTTGTTGACCATGTTCTACGAGCCTGTACGAGACTGGGCATCGGCCGGATCGTCCGGAGACTGAAGCCGCCCGCGCCCGGCTGGTCCCGAGTGCCTCGTCCGATGATACAGCCACGCCGAACCGCCCAGCCCCACCGGAACCGCGACCAGAAGTTCCGCGGCCCGGTTGACCAGGTCGGCCGTCAGCCCCAGTGCCCTGGGCGAGTCGGCCGACAGCACCGGCAACGCCAGTCCAATGCCCCACTCCCGCACCCCCAGTCCGTTACCCACAAAGGGAATCAACAGGGCCGCCTGGGACACGGCTGTAATGAGCGTGGCCTGCGCCAGAGAAAGCGGGTGTCCTATCAGCGCAAAGACCACCGCGTAACGCGCCACCCACGCCAGAATGTCGAAGTAGCGCACGCACAGCGCGATCGCCAACCCGGGACGAAACGCGAATGCTGACTGCTCACGCCGCGCGAGCACCAGCCCCGCCAATCCAATCAGCACGCCGGGCACGGCCACGATGAGCCACCCGGCCGCCGGACCGGCGCGGTACGCAACCCACGCCACGGCACAGATGATTGCGTTGGAAATCAGCGTCAGGCTAACCGATGTCACCAGCACGCGGACAGAGTCGGCAACGCCAATGCCGTTGACGCGCTTGTGGTAGGCCAGACGCCCGAACATGCCCGGACGCAACGGCAGATAGTTGAGCAGCCAGGCGCTGGCGATCAGGGCGTGCATCTCACCCAGACCGACACGTCCGTAGCGGCGCGTGAGCACCCAGAATGAGACCGAAATCAGCACCCAATTGGCCAGCGGAAGAAGCAGTGCAAGCACGACCAGCCAGATCGGCGCCCGCTCGATGGCGTCGAACGCGGCCGCGAGCGAGGTGCGATTGGTCAGCACAGCGACAATCGCAGCCACAAGCAGCAGCAACCCCACGATCGAGCCGACGAGCCGACGGTTGCGGCTGCGCGAGCCGGTCGCAACGACGGCGTCTTCCTCGGCTGGGCTTGTCAACGCGCTGACCTCAACGACCGGCAGAAGGCCCCTTCAGGGCCGATGGGAACAACGACTGGATGTCGGTGGCACGGGCCACGCACGGACGCGACGCCTCCAGCCGGGCCTTGACCAGAGCCGCCAGTTGGGCGACCTCGGGCCACGGCGCTTCGATCGCATGAGCCAGCAATGGGCTGGACGGGTCGGTGACGCGCGTCAGCAGCACCAGACTCTCGACGATCGCCGCGTGCGGACGAGCGCGGAAGGTCGAATCTACCGGGATCGCCAGGGCCGCCTGGTCGAACTCCATGAGGTTCACTTCCATCTCGCCGGTCGGTACAGCCGCCAGCATGAAGACACGCTCGATGGGAGAGCCAGCCTGAAGGCGCGCGGTGAGCGCGCGGGCGAACAGTTCGACGCCGGCCTGCGGACGTTCAGACGTGCGCACCGGCCAGGCCAGCATGACCGCACGGGCGAGCATGACGCCGCTGGGCAGGTCCTCGGGCGGTCCGGAACGGATCAGCACGGCCGTCTGCTCGGCCGTCAGGCGGTATTGAGGCAGACGCACGATCTCGATCGGGCTTGATTCAACGCTCAGACACAGGGGCCCCGGGCGGAACGACTGGAGTGCGCCGATCACAAAACCCTGCAACACGCGCCAGCGGATGCGGTGGTTGTTGAGCGAATTGAGTGAGAGGATCATCCCGCTGGCGCCAAGGTCCACCGGGATGCGCGCCTCAATCGTCTCGCGCGGATCGAGCCGGAAACGGCGGTTGAGTTCGACCACTTCCGGGTAGAGTTCGCCGAAGAAGAAGCCCACGTTGTTGTCGCGGTGAGGCTGGAGCAGCAGGCGGCTGTTGATCGGACGGTCAGATCCCACACCGAGCGGGATCGGCGCCAGGTTCCGCAGGCGGAGCGTGACATAGAAGGGCTGCATTGGATCGCGCGAGCGCGGGCCGGCCTCGACCTGGAGATCCATGAAGGACTTGGGGTCGTAAACCATGTCGTCGATGTAGCGAGGCACGCCCGCCGCCATCCGGTCCAGCGAAACGCCCAGCGGAGTCAGCAGCGGTGCCGACGGGTCCAGCGCCAGCGCGTGATGCCGCGCCCACGCCGCCGCCGCGCTCAGGGGTGAGTAGCGGGACGATTCGAGCATCACGCGCACGGCTTCGTCGGTGCGCCCAAGCTTCTCCAGCGCCAGACCGCGGGCCACTTCGCCGACGCGTCCGGCGCCGCCCTGCATCTGGTCCACGCGAACGAGCACCTCATCATACTTGCCGTCGCGCAGCAGCAGCCACGGCTGTAGCGGCTCGAGCAGGCGGACCACCCCCGGCGCCCTTTCCGACAGGGCCGCAATGTCCGCGTCCACCGTCTCCCGGCGGGAATCGCACCACAGACGGTACAACTGCAGTTCGATGAACATGGAAATGATGAGCGACGAGGCCTGATCGGCGGTGTATCCGGCAGGGCGCGTGCGCTCATTCTCCAGTTGCTTCGAGGCGTACACCACCGACTTCTCCAGGTCGGTCAGTCCCGCCTCCACCGTTTCCTTGTCTCCCATCGCCAGCGCCGCGAGAATGCGCATCTTGTCCCAGTCGGCATCCAGCCGCACCTCGGCCGGATCGACGAAGTCGTCTAGCGGCAGTTGCCGCTCGATGGCCGCCTCACGCTGCAACTGGGCGTTCTGACGCATCCCCTTCAACTCCGCGTTGAGCGCGTCGCGCAGCACCGCCGGCCCTTCGGTCTGAAAACGCAGCGACATGGTCTCGGTTGCAAACGACGGCGGCAGATTGCCCGCCAGGTTGAACAACTGCGAGGCGTGCGAGAAGAAACGCCGACCACTGGCCAGGGCACCCTGCGCCAGCAGTTCGCGCGCAATCGAGTAGTGCAACTGCGGATCGATCGGGTCGGCGTAGAGCACGTTCAGTTGCATCTCGAACCGCCCCACCGGATCGTCAATCTCGCTGGTGAAGTACGTCGCCGCGAGTTGCACAGCCGCCTTGTTCGACCCGTCCAGTTCGATCGCCCTTCGCAGCAGGCGCACGAACCCGGGCGTGTCGCCCCGTTCACGCAGAAGCAGCGCCGCGTCGAGCGCCAGTCGGCTGCGGACTTCCGGGCGCAGCCGGTCGCCCGCTGGGCCCAGGAATCGCTCGTAGGCCGACAGACGTTCCTCCACGGTCTGAAGGCGTGCGATGCCTGCGATGATCAGGCGCAACTGCGCCACCGTATCGCTCGGGTCCAGCCTGACCACCTGCCGCGTCGCGTCGATCAGAAGTTCGCTGTCGCCGGTCGCCCACGCGGCCGCCGCCACCTTGCGCGCCAGGTCCGGGTCATCCGGCGTCAGTTGCTGCGCCAGACGGAGCGTGTAGCAGGCAATCAGGTAGTCGTCCGGAGTCGGGCTGACCTGCATCCGCAGTTCGGTCAGTGCCAGCCTCTGGATCTCGCGGGCCGCCGCCAGGGTCAGGGCGTCTGGCTCCGTCGCCGTCTGACCGAATGCAGGCGGCGACAGCACCAGCATCAGCGCAACGACGCAGCACCGAACAACGCGACGAGGCAGATCGTGGAGGCGACGAAGAAAATCACGCACGAGATCATCTCCATCCAGAGGACGATCGTCCGGTTGGCACGAGGGAAGATACGCTCGGCAACGCAGGAGAGGAAGACGACGTGCCCGGCCGCGATGGCTCCCAGCCCCGCCGACACCAGTTCGACCGAGAATCCCGTCGCCCGCGTCGCGCCAGTCACCACGCTCCACAACCCCGCCAGGACGAGCGAGAATGACCACCCGGTGGCCACTCCCACCAGTGCAAACTCGGAGATCCTCGGCCGCGCACGCACCGAGTGCCCTCCCGCCAGTCAAATCCCGACACCATGGCAATGTACCCGAGCGCCGCCCGGCGCGCGAATCGACTCGATCATCCCAGCGCCATCGTCATCAGGAACTCGGCGTTGGTCTTCACCTTCTTCAGGCGGCTCTTGAGCAGTTCCATGGCCTCGACCACGTTCATGTCGCTGAGAACCTTCCGCAGGCGGTATACCAGTTCCAGTTCCTTCGGGTCCATCAGCAACTCCTCGCGGCGTGTGCCCGAGGCAGCCACGTCGATCGCCGGCCAGATCCGCTTCTCGACCAAGCGACGGTCCAAGTGCAGTTCGCTGTTGCCCGTTCCCTTGAACTCCTCGAAGATCACCTCGTCCATCTTTGACCCGGTGTCCACCAGCGCCGTCCCGATGATCGTCAGCGACCCGCCCCGCTCGATGGCGCGGGCGGCCCCGAAGAACTTCTTGGGGCGCTGCAGGGCGTTGGAATCCAGACCACCCGTCATGATCTTGCCCGAGTGCGGTATCTCGGCGTTGTACGCTCGCGCCAGGCGCGTGATCGAGTCCAGCAGAATCACCACGTGATCTCCAAACTCCACCATCCGCTTGGCCTTCTCGATCACCACCTCGGCCACCGCCACGTGCCGGCTCGATTGCTCGTCAAAGGTCGACGCCACCACTTCCACGTTCTTGCCCGAGCAGTTCCGACGGAAATCCGTCACCTCTTCCGGACGCTCGTCCACCAGCAGCACGAAGATGTGCACGTCCGGATAGTTGCGGTTGATGGCCTTGGTCATCTTCTGCATCAGCACCGTCTTGCCCGTGCGCGGCGGAGCCACGATCAGCGCACGCTGACCTTTGCCGATCGGAGCCACAAGGTCGACGATCCGCATCTCGATCTCGTCCGGCGAGGTCTCGAGCACGAAACGCTCTTCAGGGTGGTGGGGCGTGAGATCCTCGAAGTTCACCAGGTCGTGGATCTTCGTCGGCATCCGCCCGTTGACAATCTCCACCCGCAGTAGCGCAAAATACCGCTCGCTCTCCTTGGGCGGGCGAATGGCCCCACGCACCGTCATCCCGCGGCGCAGCCCGAACCGACGAATCTGGCTCGGACTCACATAAATGTCGTCCGGTCCGGGCAGGTAACTCTGCTCCGGGCTGCGCAGGAACCCGAACCCGTCTGGCATGATCTCCAGCGTGCCCTCGCCGAACATGATGCCCAGCCGCGTCGCCCGGGCCTTGAGAATCTTGAAGATCAACTCCTGCTTTGGAATCTGGTGGAAATCCTCCATCCCCTCCAGTTGCGCCACCTTGAAGATCTCGTCGATCTCCATCCGCTGCAACTCGGAAATCGTCAACTGATCGGCTTCGTCGAGCGGACCGGCCTTGGCGGCAAACTTCTCAAGTTCCGCAGCCTCGCGCTCGAGTTCTTCATCGCTCGGCAGGTGGTCGTGGCTGGGGCGGTACGGCGACATCCCGCCGCCGCTTCCACCGCCGCCCCCACCCATGCCCATGCCCCCGCCTCCGCCGCGCTTCTTCTTGCGCTTGCGGCGACCCTTGCGACCCATGCCGTCGTAGCCCTGGTCACGCTGGTCATACCCGCCGCCAGGCCCTTCCTGCTCGCGGTCGGGACCACCCCCATTGAAGGGACGGTCCGCTCGATCCGGACGATCCGGTCGCCCGGGCGCGGGGGCAGCGGGCGATCGGGCCGGTTCCACCTCAGCGCGAGGCACCGGGGTGGGTGGCGGAGTCTGAGCAGGCGCCGGAGTCGGGGCCGGAGTCGGAGCCGGGGCTGGCGCCCCTTCTCCCTTCGATCCAGTGTCTTCGGCCTCCGCCCGCTTTGAGCGGGTGCGCTTCTTCTTCGACCCGGTGTCCTGTTCGACGACCTCGCTGGTCTTGGTCATACCTTTCTTCATCCTTTATCTGCGTGCCGTGGACACGACTTGAGCCGGCGAAGCCGGATGCAAGACCCCAACTATCGGGGAGTACCGGAAGCACGCCTGCGGCGTTGAACCGGGAAATGGACCAAATCGTCAAAGTCTCCGGAGTTGATCGGGGCTTCTTGCCGCACGCCCGGCCCACCCGGGGGTGGAAGCCTCATCCGCGTCTTCCGGCGTCCAACAGGCAGACGCTCACCGCGTCGGGCCGTCAGACGACTCACTTGCCTCGGTGATCGACGTGAAGATCTGGGCAACCTCCAAGCGCAGATCCGGGAGGTTGCCGGTGTTCACTACCAGATAATCGGCCCGTCGGCGCTTTTCTTCAAGGGGGAGTTGCGCTTTTTCTCTCTGGCGCAGTTCCCGCTCATCCCACCCCCGCGACGCCTGCACCCGCGCCAGACGATCCTCGAACGGGCATTCCACGAACACCACCGCGTCACACTCGCGCTCCAGCCCGGCTTCATAGAGCAGCGGCGCGTCGATCACCACCCCGGCCCGTCCGGACCGGCGCGCTTCCTCGATCTGCACCGCCCGGCTTTGCGCGATCAGGGGATGAATCAGCCCCTCCAGCCGCGATCGCTGGTCCGCGTCGGCAAAGACAATCCTTGCCACCGCCTTGCGATCGATCAGCCCTTCGGCGTCGAGCACGCCGGAGCCCCACCAGCCCACCAGTTCGGCGATCACCTCCGGGCGCTGCAACGCGCGCCGGGCCTGTGCATCCGAGTCGATGACCACACACCCCAGTTCGCCGAGCATCCCAGCCACCGTGCTCTTGCCCGAGCCGATCCCCCCCACCACGCCGATGACGGCAAACCTGCGGGCGGGCGTCACGGCCTGGCCTTTCCGGCATCGATGGCCTTGCGAATCTCACGGGCGCCGTCCTCCGGGAAAGCGAGGGCGCGCCAGACGACTTCGTACCCATCGGTCCCGGCCGACGCGAGTCCGACGTGACCCAGCCTCAGCAGGCGCGGAACCAGCGGCTTCGAGATGCCGACGTTTTGCACCCGCTCGAGCGGGAGTTCGGCCATCTGCTGGTGCAGGACGCCGGAGATGACGATCGCTCGACGATCGGTCAGGACGTAGCGGCGGCAGAGCCAGTCCAGGAAAGCCCATCCAAAGGCAAGGGCAGTGATCCCCACGCAGATCCAAGACAGCCAACCCCAAAGCAGACCGGACGCCGCCGAATCGAACCCCAAAGAGTAGCGAGCCAACGCGACCAGAAAATCCACGACGAGAGCCAGAGCAACGATGGACAGAACCACCGGTCCGGCGCGGAGGAAAACGAGCCAGAAGGAGGGGTGA
Organism: Phycisphaerales bacterium; assembly: GCA_023382935.1. Lineage (GTDB taxonomy): Bacteria > Planctomycetota > Phycisphaerae > Phycisphaerales > UBA1924 > J022. The sequence goes on along the minus strand of JAHDXL010000008.1, from coordinate 120,287 downwards.
CGATCGAAGAGGATGGCCTCGTCGCCCGGCACGAACCCGCGCCCGATGGTACGCCGGGCCCGACCGCTCGCCGAAGTGTCGTGCGTGTGGCTCGACATGGAAGCCCTATCGATCGGCCAGGGCCAGGGGCTTGAGCGTGGCGATCTCCGGGTAATTGCGGTAATACCCGTCATAATCGAGTCCATATCCCACGACAAAGGCGTCGGGAATGTCGAAACCCACGTAGTCGGGCGTCACCTCGACCACCCGCGGCACCTGCTTGTTGAGCAGGACGCAGATCCGGACCGAAGCGGCCTGCTGCTCGATAATGGCCTTGCGGATCAGGTGCAGCGTCTGACCGGAATCGAGGATGTCGTCGATGATGACCACGTGCTTGCCGGCCAAGTCGCGCGGCAGTTCGCTGGCCAGATGGGCGCCCTTCGACGTGATCGACTCGCCCGGATAACTCGAAACAGCGACCAGCCCGAGCGCCAGTTTGATGGGCATCTCGCGGATCAGGTCGGCAGTGAAGATCATTGCGCCGGTCATGATGGGCACGAGGACGACGCGCCCTTCCACGCCCGGGCCGGCTTGCTCCTGCCGCAACTGCCTGGCAAGGTCGGCCGCCAGTTGTCCGGCCAGTTCGCGCACGCGGGCGGCGATGCGCTCGCGACTGATCAGCACCTGGTCGATCTCGAAAAACATCGCCCTGCCCCTATCGCGGTTGCCCAACGTCCGCGTCGCGGATGGCCAGCCGACGGTGATCGATGCCGGCCTCGAGAAAGACCTCCTCGTCGGCGGTCCATCCCAGGCGTTCGTAGAAGCCAACGGCCGAGAGTTGAGCGTGGCAGAAAATCTCGCGCAATCCAAGCCGACCGAATCCGTGGCTCTCCACGGCGATGATGAGATTGCGTCCGATGCCCTCCCCCTGGCGCTGGCGGTCGACTGCAACCTGCATGACCTTGCCCATGCCGACCTCGGGGTAGTTCGGGCGCAACAGGGCCGTGCCCACCACGCGCGGACCCGACGGATGATCGACCACCGCAACGAAGTGGATGAAGCCCTCTTCCATGCCCGGGTACTCGGCTCGGAAGCGGTCCATGTCGTACCCCACCGGAGCCAGCAGAACCTGCTCGCGCAGGGCACACTCCTGAGCGTACAGCGGGTGATCGAGATGGATCCGTTCGATCCTGACCAAGCGAGGCTCCGTGAGGGGGTCCGCCAGCCGATGGACTGGTGCGGCAAGTGTAGACCCATCCGCCGGAATCTTGCCCGTGCGAGGGCTATGGCCCTGGGGTGGATCGACTCTCCGAGCCGATGGCACGCCCCGCATCCGCCTGGCCGGCGCGGGAGTATCGTCCGCTGCGACGATGCGTGCAGACCGACCACAACCCGATGATCTTCTCTGCGAGCATTGCGGATATCTGCTCAACGGGCTACGCCGGCGCGATGCCTGCCCCGAGTGCGGGCGCCCGATTGACGAAAGCCATCCTGATTCCCGGACGGGCAGCCCATGGCAGCGCGGCAGGTCTCTGGGCGTGTTGCGCAACATGGCGGGCTTCATCCGCTCGCCTTGGCGGATGTATGGGCAGGTTCGGGTGGATGAGCAGTCGGCCCGGCGGCTCGAGGCCGAGTCGATCGCCTGGGCGGGCTCGCTGCTGGCGCTGCTGGTGGGCTTTCGTGCGCTGATAGCGGCGATGCATGCTTCACCGGGAATCGGCACGACCATTCTCGTGGGGGTGATCGCGCCGGTGATGGGATTCGTGCTCTTCGTGCTTATCCTGCTGGGGCTGACGGCGATCGAGAGGAGCGGGATTCGCGTCTTCGGTCGCCTGCATCATCGGCGCATCACGCGCGCGGTGGCCGAGACCATCGTCGCGCACGCCGCCATTGGGTGGATTGTCGCGGCCCTTCTCACCTGGGCCGGCTGGGCGCTGGGCTCCGGTGTCGCATGGCTTGCGCAACGCGAGGTCTGGGCGACCTGGGAACTCACGCTGACGGCCCACTATTGGATGCCGATCGCAGGCTTCCTCATCGGGCTGCTGTGGTTCGAGTCGCTGGTGTACGTCGGAGTCCGCCGGATGCGATTTGCCAATACGTCGGCAGCAGCGGCGCGACTCGATGATGCGCCGCCGGGTGTTGAAATGCCTGCAACTGTAACCAACACCAATGAAACAGATTGATAGTTTTTCTCAGAAGTATTCACGTCGCCGCCGCGCCGCACCCACCCGGGCCACAGATGGACAGTCTCCGCAGCATTCCCAACAGGGCACTGAGAGAACGCTGGGCTTCAAGGGTTGAGCCGGCCGCGTCGATTTCCGTCACCACCTGACCCGCGTGATCGGCGATCACGCCAAAACCGAAGGCCTCAGCACTGCCAGCCAGCCAGAGACACAGGGCGCGACAGGCCGGCACGTCGTCGTGGACCGCGGATCGCTCGAGTTCGGCAATGTGCGAGGTGCACTCGGCGATGTACCCTTCGACCAGTTGGCGAGCCTCATCGCCCTCGCGCAGTGTCGAGCACACCCGCCCGGACGGGCACATGTCGTAGTTGCCCGTGACCGTCGCTGGCAGGAGCGAAGACACCAGGGCCAGCAATGCATCGGGTGAGTACGGCTTGTCCAGCACGCCGGAGGCCTCCGAATCATCCACCACCGTCTGACGGCGAGGTCCGCGCTCACTCGTCAGCAGCAGGAGCGGCGCGTGCTCGCCCAGTTCGCGCAGTTTCCTTGCGACTTCGGAAGCGACCGTGTCGCCGACTCGGAGTTCGGACACGATCAACTGCCAGTTCCCTGTTCGTTTGGTCTCGTCGTAGGCAGCCGGCGCGTCAGGCACGGCGACGAGGCGGAGTTGAGTGTTCGCCAGGCGTGACGCAAACAGGGCTCGCTCGGAGGCCGAAGGCTCGATGTGCAGCACACGCCCTCGCAGCGGGCGCGGTTTTTCGGTCTCGGCGACCAGTGAGGCAACTTCGGGGGTCCATTTGACGAAGCGGCGAAGATTGAGTCTGTCGTCAAACTCGACAAGAGAGTCATGAATCAGCCCGGCCAGATGGCGACACTGCACGATGCTGGCGCGCACGACCACGGCGTCTCCGTCGAGCGACACCAAGTCCACTTCGCACCGCGTTCCGGGGTGGATGTACCCACGGTGCAGAATAGCGGCCACCTGGGTGTTGATGCGGTAGACGTAGGCCGACTTGCACGATGCACTCCCGCCCGGGTGGAAGATGAAAAACTTGATCGCGTTGCGATCGAAGCGCACCCCCTGCATGGCCGCCCGGCGAGCCTGGGTCAGCGGCACGTCGGGTCGGATGGCGGTTTCTTCGGCCAGCGTTACGAGCGCATCGGCCTGGAGCAATGGGAACGTCTCGATCTGGGGCAATGGCAGCGACGGTCGCATGCCGTGTTCGCTCATGGTCGGGGCCTCCCGACGGTGCCATCGGAGAAATGCGCCTGTGCGCGCGGCCGGGTTGGGGTGTTCATCTCAAAAACGAGCGCTTTTGCGCCACAATCGGCAAAACCACACGCTCGCGCCGGCACCGGATCTGGTGATGCCAGTTTCTGAAAGCGATTACATCGCTCGACAAGAACGGCAGATGCGCGTGCCGCCAGGTCTTGCATATGCAGATTGCGTATGCACATCGCGTCATGGCGCAATGCCGCGAGCGCCCGGCGTAACAGTTCCCGGCGAAAACAGGCGCTTTGTGCGGCGTTTCATTCCGTACCGAAAGGTCGATATCACGTATGATGTGTGGGCGAAGCGGCTGCGCCCGCGCGAGGGAAGGCAGTTCCGGGGGAGAGCCAGGTAGGAAGGCAGTGACAGTGCCTGCGGTCCTTCCGCGGCATGCGCGGTATCCGGGTACTCAAGGGACAGCCCGTTCTCTGGATTTCAGTGATCCATGCCTGAGCAGCGCGAGGTCACCATTCTGAACGCTTCGGGGCTCGTCATTCGGGCGGACGAGGATTGTGCTTCGCGAATCGGAAGATCGAAGGAAGACCTGACCGGTCGTCACCTCAGCGAGTTCTGCCCGCCGGATCTGGCGGAGGAGTTCCTTTCGACGCTCGAGAAGCATGCGCGGGAAAGGACGCCCTTCCTGGCGGTCGTGATGATCGGCGGAATTTGGTCGATGTTCCTCTTTCGCCCACGTTCGGACAACGGAACCGACATCGTGTACGACTGCTTCACCGAGCGGGACTGGCGGGGAATCAACCTCGAGGTCAACGGCATCCCTTTGTACAAGTTCCGGTATCGCGACCTCGGCCCGCTGGCGAGGCTGACACGGCGTGAACTCGAGGTGCTCAAACTCATCGGGGACGGGCTGACCTCCAGGCAGATGTCGCAAGTCCTGCACCGCAGTGAGCGGACGATTCAGGGGCATCGCATCTCACTAGGGAAAAAGCTGGGGTGTCGGACGAAGGCGGAACTCGCCCGCATCGCGGCCGATGCCGGACTCCCGGCCATGAAACTGGACCAACTAGGCCGCTTTCACGGCTAGAGCCACAACTCCGACCAGGCCTCTCGATCACGCCCTGCTCGCGAGCAGGACGACGCTGCCCCCTGAGGCTGGGAGTGATTCCGCCAAGCGTGCAGTGCCCAGACGGATCGTGCACTGTGCGCCTTAAGTGCCAGTTGCCCCAATTCGGGGAGTCATGGTGCGCGTGCGCGGGCGGCCAGGGGATTTGCAGGAACTCCCGCAGAATCTCCATGTTTGGGTTGCATCACACCGGATCTGAGGCACTTTCAGGCTTGAGGCGGTCGGATGCCGCCGGGAGAGCGTTGGGTTTGGAATGTGTTTGCGCTGTTGCCGCTGTGTGGGTCCAGCGCGTGAGAGAGAAGAGGTGGAGAGTGATGCGATTGAGCGCACAAGTAACGGCCGTCGGCGGGGCCATTGCGGGATTGGCGGCTGTGACGACCGCAGCCCCGATCCTGAGTTTTGGGTTTACCGACTTGGCCGGGTCGTTCAGCACGGGCAGCGGCGTGTTCCAGGCAAACGCGAGCGACACGGCCGCGTTGAGCACGTCGGGTGACGTGACCCGGCTGGCTGGTCCGATCGGCACGGCGAATTTTGACACGGGATTCCTGACCGCTTCGGCGTTCGCCGACGTGAACATTACGATGAACGTGTCGATCATTGACGCGCAGAATGCGTCGGGCGTCGGCTCGTTCACGCTGACGGATGACGATGGCGACACCATCACCGGGACGATTAATGGGACGTTCCATACGCCTGGGTATGGAATCACGTTCTTCACCGGCCTGCTAAGCAACGTGATGCTGAGCGGGACCACGTTCGACGGACCGGATGGGGGGTCGTTCGACATGGACCTGCCCGGCAACGCTCCGTATCCGGGGGCGTTCGTCGCGTTGTATATCCTGAACGGAACCTCGTTCTTCAATCGTGACTTCCGGGAGGTGTCGGTGCAAGTGAACGGCGAGATCCTGCCTTCGGCCGGATCGATGTCGCTGCTGGCGCTGGGCGGTCTGGTGGCTTCGCGTCGCCAGCGTCGGTCCTGATCGAGTCGGCTCAAGTCCTCTGCGGCAACGCACGCCGGGCCCTGCGGGGCCCGGTGGTTTTTTCTTGCTTTTCCGGGGCATCGGCAGGACAGGGCACGCGGAGGTCGCCCTGGTCATAAACCGATGGTGGCGCATATGTTGTGCGTCGGTTCTCCCTTCGGATGCCGCTTTCCAGGCCCGGTTGGCCAAATGAGAAGGGCGAATTCAGGTTGACGAATGGCAGTCCTGTGGCACCTTCCAAGGGCAGCGCCGGGATTCGCGGAGCATGTGCGTCCGTGGCGGTTGTGCATCTGTTGGCTCGCCTTGGAGAGAGCAGGGAGGAAACGCTCATGAGACACTTGGCTTTGACGGCGGTGCTGGCGGGTTTCGCTGGCGTCGCAGGCGCCGCTCCGATCCTGAGTTTCGGGTATACCGACCTGTCGGGATCGTTCAACCTGGGAACTTGGCAGTTCAACGCTTCGGCTTCGGACACGGCCGATCTGAAGACTTCGGGTGACGTCACCCGGCTGGTCAGCCCGTTCGGAACGGCCAACTTCGACACCGGATTCGTCACGGCCTCGGCTTTCGCCGACGTGCAACTGGCGCTGACGGTGTCGATGATCGACGCGGTAACAGCGTCGGGCGTGGGCAACATCGTGCTGACCGACGATGACGGGGACACGATCTTTGCGACCATCGCGGGCGAGTTCTCCAGCGGGGGCTCGGGCATCTACTACTTCACCGGGCTGCTGTCCGACGTCGGGTCCACCGGAACGGAGTTCAACGGAACGCACGGCGGCTCGTTCGATCTGGATCTGCCAGGCGACCCGCCGTACTGGGGCGCTATCGTGCAGTTGTTCATCGTGACGGACTCGGGGTTCTTCGCTGCTGATTTTGAGGGCGTGTCGGTGCAGGTGAGCGGAGAGATTCTGCCCTCCCCGGGATCGATGGCGCTCTTGGCGACGGCCGGTCTGCTGGCCGTGCGCCGGCGCAAGATCTGACCTTGGCACTCGGTCTCCAAAAAGTCCTCGCAAGCCCGGTTCTTCACCGGGCTTGCTCACTTTTGTCGATGCGCAGCCGGATGGGCAATGCCCCGGGTTCTGGCGTATCCTTGTGCTTGATCACGGCGGGGCCGTTCTGGCTCCGGGCAGGAGACCCATCATGGGACTGATGAAGGAATTTCGCGAGTTTGCGATCAAGGGAAACATGGTCGACATGGCGGTGGGCATCATCATTGGCGCTGCGTTCGGCGGGCTGGTCAAGTCGCTGGTCGATGACGTGGTGATGCCGGCGGTGGGGATGATCTGGAAGGCGGACTTCACGAATTTGTACATTCCGCTCAACGCGGGCGTGCGGGCGAAGATGACCGAGCACGCCGCGGCCAATGCGGACGCGGTTTTGCCACTGGCCCAGGCACGAGCCGCAGGCGCCGTGCTGGCGTACGGGAATTTCATCACGCTGTTCATCAACTTCATCATCTTGGCGTTCGTGATCTTCATGGTGGTGAAGATGATCAACAGGGCGCGGAAGCGGTTTGAGCACGAGCAGGCAGCCGCTCCGGCGGCGCCCCCACCCACGCCCGAGGATGTGCTGCTGCTCCGCGAGATCCGCGACTCACTGAAGACCCGCTGAGGGGGAAACTTGGGAAAATCCCGGCCATGACCTACCTATTGGGGTGGGTCATGGTTCGTTTTTCTGGCAAATGGCTTGACGGCCGCTTGGTTTTGCCCCCGTTTACCCCGAGAATGGAGGCAGAGGAGGGAGCATGATGCGCACACTTGCTCTTGTCGGGGTTGTAGCACTTGCGGGCGGCATCGCCGCTGGCGACGTGATCGTAACCTTCGGTTACACAGACCTGTACGGGGCGTACTCCACGGGGACCGGGATCTTCACCGCGGATGCTGCCGACGTGGGTTCGACGCGCACGTCGGGCGATGTGACGCGGATCGGCATGCCGGGAGATACGGCCGACTTCGACGCAGGGTTTGTTTCACGGTCGTCGTTTGCGGATGTCGGGCTGTCAATGTCGATCACCGGGGTGACTTCAAACAGCGCGACGGGCTCGGGGCAACTGATTCTGACCGACGACGACGGCGACACGATCGCATGCGACGTCCATGGGCAGTTCGCCAACGGCGGCTTCGGCATCTACTTCTTCACCGGCTACCTGACGAACGTGACACTGAGCGGTACGACCTTTGACGGCACGGACGGCGGGTCGTTCGACATGGATCTGCCGGGTAACGAGCCCTATGAGGGCGCGCTGATCCAGTTGTTCATCCACGGGGCCAGCCACTTCTTTACCAACAACTTCGCCGGCGTTTCGGTGCAGTTGAGCGGCGAGATCATTCCCGCCCCGGCGGGCGTGTTGGCGCTGGCAGTTCTGGGGCCGGTCGGCTCGCGTCGGCGGCGCTGAACGGCTTGAGTGCAAGGGCATCGCGGGCGAGAAGTACTACTCGCCCGGGATGTAACTGATCGTGCCCTCCATCGGGCTCGACGCGGTGGCGTACATCTTCTTGTCGATGCGGCCAGCCAGGTAACTCTGTCGCCCGGCTTCGCAGGCCTTGCGCATGGCGTGGGCCATCATGACGGGCTCGCGAGCGTGAGCGATGGCGGTATTGAGCAGCACGCCATCGGCTCCGAGTTCCATCGCTATGGAAACATCGCTGGCCGAGCCGACGCCGGCGTCGACAATGACCGGGTAACGCGGGTCGGCGTGCTTGAGCAGTTCGAGGCAGAGAACGATGTTGTTGCGGTTGAGCACGCCCTGACCCGAGCCGATGGGGCTTCCTGCGGGCATGACGGCCGCGGCGCCGGCGTCTTTGATGCGCTGCGCGCTGATCGGGTCGTCGGAGGTGTAGACGAGCACCTGGAAGCCGTCCGCGACCAGGGTGCGCGTGGCCTCGATGGTGCCGACGGGATCGGGCAGCAGGGTTTTCTTGTCGCCGAGGACTTCGAGTTTGACCCAGTCCCTGCCGGGGTTGCCGATCTGGTCGAGCAGTTCGCGACCGAGTCGCGCGACGCGGACGGCGTCGGCGGCCGAGAAGCAGCCGGCAGTGTTGGGCAGGATGGTGTAGCGAGAGGTGTCGATGAAATCGAGCAGACTCTCGCCGCGCTCGTTGACCAGTCGCTCGCGTCGAACGGCGACGGTGACGACCTCGCAGCCGGAAGCCTCGAGCGACTGCTGCATGAGGGGGTAGGTGGCGTACTTGCCGGTGCCGACGAAGAGCCGGCTGGAGAAGGTGCGGCCTGCAATGGCAAACGGAGCAAGCCCCGGCTCGGGTGAAGTGTGAACAGTCATACCAGAGGATAGGAGGCGTACGGGGGAATCTTGGGAGACCTGGGTCGGCAGACAAGTTCAGCCGCCGCCGACGAGCGTGACGACCTCGACGTGATCGCCGTCATGGACGGTGCGCGACTCGTGTTCGGCCCTGGGGATGACCTGACTGTTGACCTCGACGGCGCAAATGGCCCGGGCGAGTCCGAGGCGCTCGATCAGCCCGTGAACCGTGAGCGGTTCGGGCTGCTCGGAGGGCTGGCCGTTGAGGATGATCTGCATGTGAAACTGTACGGGGGGAATCGGACGAAATGCTGATAGACTGAGGCGGGAACCCGGAGAGACGCGACATGGTGCGAATTGGACTGATGCTGCTATTGGGGCTGCTGGTCGGGTGTTCGAAGCCGCCGAGAGAATACAGCCGTTCGTCTCCGGAAAACGTGCTGGAGTCAGCGGTGTTGATGGTGGAGAACCAGGAGGCGAGGCGGCTGACTGAACTGGTGTACGCCGAGAACGTGCCCATGCGCAGCCTGCTGAACCAGATCGGGCTGGCGCTGGGTGCGATGGAGGAGTTGTCGCGCGCGGTGGCGGAGAAGTTTCCGGAGGAACTGGCGGCGATGCGGGCGCAGATCCAAGCCGACGGAGGGCAGTCGATCGTCGAGCAGTTGACGGGGCGCGGACGAAGGGGAGGCCCGGAGGATGGTTCGGTCTTCCGCGACCTTGCCAAGCGGATTTTCGCCGATCCGTATGGGTGGCTGAGTCAGCGGCGTGACAAGTTGGACGTGATCTACATAGCCGACGACACCTATGGCGTGATGTACGATGGTCAGCCACTGCTCCAGCCGTGGGGATTGCTGATCCAGCAGAAGGAGGACGGGTGGTACCTGATGCTTCCGACCAACCTTCCGGGGGCGCGGCAGGTGTTGCCGGACACCGACGACGAGTTCATGCTCTGGGGCAGTCTGTTCAAGACGCTGGAGAACGGCGTGCGTGACATGACGTCGGACGTGCGGGTGGGGCGCACGACGAGCATGAACCAGTTGGGCCAGTCGGCGGTGGAGAAGTTCGCGATTCCCGCAGTCATGGTGATGTACGCGTGGGGCAAGCATCAGGAGGCGGTGCGGGAAGAGGCACGGCGGCAGCCGACGGAGACGCAGCCGACGCCGTGAGTTCGTGAGGCTGGGCAAACCCGGCACGGCCTCAGGCGAGGCGGCGCGCCGCTGGCGTGGGGTTGGAAGCCCTCGCCTTTTTCGATCACCTCGGGGCCGGACGCGCGTGCGCGTGAAAGTCAGGTGTGTCATCCGCCGAAGTCGTCGGAAGATCGGACGCTGCGGTTTCCGCTGTCGCCGATGCGTCGACCGGGGGCCCCCACGGGGGTGAAGGTGAAGCCCAGGGCGGTTTCGCCGCGGATGTTGTTGTAGACGACGACGACGCCGAGTTCGCCGATGGTGAAGCGGCGGAGGAAGTTGAGCGAGAGAGTCTGGAAGTCGGCGTTGTCGAAGTCGTAGGTGGCATTGCCGGCGATGCGATATTTTTCGGTGAGTACGTAGCGGAAGCCCAGGCGGCCGTAGGTGACGTTCTGGCTGTTGAGATATCGCAGTTCGGCGGTGGTGAGGAAGTCGGGCGTGTGCTCGAAGAGGACGCCAACGGAGGAGCGTGCCTGCTGGTCGATTTCGAGGTCGTAGATGGTTTCGCCGGCCAGCGCGACCACTTCGGTGAGTTGCAGGATGCTTTCGACGCGGAAGTACTCGCCGGGGACGGACAGTTCGGGGCGGGCGGCGTAGAAGCGGCCGATGGGGGACTCGGGTTCGGTGTCCTCGGAGTGCCAGACGTAGTCGAGATTGAGTTCAAGGAGGTCAACGGAGCGCCAGCGACCCGGGCCGCCGCGCTTGGTCTGCCAGCGCTGTCCAAGGCGCATCTGGATGGCCGATCCATCATTGAGCGATTCGACTTCGTCGTCGTAGATGGGCAGGTCGGATTGGTGGATGGTGGTTTCGGCGTGGAAGAGGGTGATGCTGGGCTCGACGATGTGATGCAGTTCGTGGATGTCGAGCAGGTCGCTTTCGACGTCGCGGTTGACGCGATGGAAAGAGGTGGCCAGGGTCACCCCGGCGCCGCCCCAGAAGCGGGCGTGGTCGTCTTCATCGGGGCTGAAGTCGGCGAACGAGTCGTCGTAGTAGGTGAAGCGGCCGGTGGTGAAGGGCGTGATGAGAACCTCACCGGCCTCGAGTTGGGCCGAGAGTTCGTGCCGCGTGTCGAAGCGGTTGACCAGCCCCTCGTCGAGGCCGAGCGAACGGTAGAAGTCGCCGAGTGATTCGTCGGCGTTGGTGCCGAAGACACGCTGGGCGACGGCGTTTCGATTGAAGCCGAGGCTGGTGGCGTCCACCTCGCTGAATCGCAGTCGCATCTGGGCGTAGGAGGCTTCCCATGTGTAGGAGAGCAGGCCGGGGTAGTTTTCGGAGAGCAGGTCGTTGGCGATGGAGACATAGCCGACCTGCGGGAGTTTGTCGACCATGTACCCCGGCGCCTGCAACTGATGCTGGGGGATGATGAAGTCGTTGAGATCGCCCTTGACCTCGACGTTGAACTGCGCGTTTTCCTCGGTCCTGCGGGCGTAGAGGCGGGTGGTCAGTTCACGCGATTCCTCGGCGATCTGGGGGAAGAGCGCGGGGACGAAGGCTTCATCCGAGGCGTAGGCAGCCTCGGCGAGGATGGTCCAGCCGTCGCGCAGTTCGGCGCGATGGCGGAAGAAGATCAGCCCGCGCGTGACTCCATCGCGGTCGATCCTGGTGCCGCGCGGCATGACGTCCTCGCCGGTATCGTCGGGCAGGAGGTAGGCGTAGAGCGAGCCCTGGCTGTCATCGCTCGACCAGTCGGTGTCGAGCCCGAGCCCGAGGCCACGATCGAAGTAGGCGTCGATGTCGAGCAGGGCGTCGATGTTGCGGAGAGGCTCGATGCCGAGGAGGGAGTATGCGTCCCACTGGGTGCGAATGACGCCGCCGGTGCGGTTGGAATCCTGATATCCGACGCTGCGGATGGGGATGCGCTCGGGGTCGCCGTGATAGCGGGGCCACCAGAAGAAGGGCACGGCGCCGGCCTTGAGCGTGATGTTGCGGGCGTCCATGATGAGGTGATTGGACCCGTCGGCACGCTGGGCGTGCTCGACCGTGACGCTGGTGACGCCGATGGAGAAGTCGGGGTGGAAGAAGGCGGTATTCGAGAGGGTGGCCTTCTCGGCGCTGAACTGGTTGACGGCCTCCTGGCGGATGGCATCAGCGCGCATGTAGAGGGGCATGCCGAGGCGCTGGTCGTAGGTCCAGAAGACCGCGTCGAGGGCGAGGGCGCGATCGTTCTGCACGTCGTAGTAGATGCGCGGCGCTCGGAAGGTGTAGGTGCCGTTGACAGCGCGGACCTCGCCTTCGAGGTAGATCCCGAAGACATCGTCGGGCGAGAAACTCGTGAGGCGATCGATCATGCGTCCGGGCTTGAGGAAGACCACGCCGCGCTGGGCTGAGATCTCGAGCGTTTGCCCGTCCTTCTCGTACTGCACGACGACGCCGCCGGTGATAATGACGGCGTTGTCGAACTCGCCGGATTGCACGACGAGACGATCGCCGGCAGCGATGTAAAAGAAGCCGTCGGGGCGGAACAGGGCAGATGCCACGGGGGAGGGCGCGACGCGCTGCGCGGGCGGTGCCGGTTCGACGGGCGTCGGCACAGTCGGGCCGGGCGGAGCGGGTTGCTCCGGCCCGGGCTGCTCGACGGGCCTAGGTTGCACGGGCCTCGGCTCGATCGGCCTGGGCTCGGCGGGCTTCGGCTCGACGGGTGGTGTGGGAGGCTGAACCGGAGGTGGAACCGGCGGCTGCTCAGTGGGGGGACGATCTGGCCGCGGAGGACGCACCGGAGGCGGCACGGGGGAGCGATCGACTTCAAAGGCGCGAGCCAACTCGGCTTCGGCGGCCGGGATGGCGTCCAGCGTGGCCCGCTCGGGCTTGACCACTCCACCATGATCGGGTGGACCATCGAGGCGCAGATCAACCTTCAGACGCGGGCGTGCAACGATCACGCCGCGAACGGGCAAAGCATCGGCCTCGATGCCGATGGCAGCGTCAGCCCGCGGCGTTCGCACGCGGACGAGGTAGGCAAAGACCTGATACACCGGCTCGCCAGCCTGATCTTCGGGAAGGCGGCTGAGCCACACGATGGCGCGCGCGGCTTCGAAGGTCGTCTGACCAAGGGAAACACGAACATCGCGCTCGAGCACGATTCTCTTCGTGGCGCCCTCATTCCAGGTCCAGGCTCGGTCGGATTCGAAGGAGATGTCCCCCTGAAAGGGTGCCAGGGGCATGCGCCGGGAGGCGAAGTCTGGGGGAGCAACGGCGGTCGGGCCGGGCCGGGTTCCCTGCCAGGCGGCCGGGGCGGTGGGCGGGGCCACCAGTCCGGCCGAAAGGGCAAGCACGAGGGCGCGACGAACGAGGGAGGAGGGCACGGGGGCTCCGACGTGGCCGCACCATCGCGGCGGAGGGGATGCTACGGGAACTGGAAGCGATTCACAACCGGGAAGAGGGCGGTGATTGAACAGTGTGCTTCCGGGAAGACCGGTACCTGGGTAGCATGGGACTGACAGCGAAAATCACGGGGAGATCACATATGAAGGCACTTGGCTTTCTCATCGGGGGAGTGTGCACTGGGCTGGCCCTGGCGCAGTCGATCAACATTGACCTGGCGCCGCAAGCGGGGATTCCGTCGGCTGGGTACGCGGCGGCCGGGCTGGCGGGCGTCTGGAACGACGCGACCGGACACGACGCGGGCAACCTGCGCGACCTGGACGGCATGCCCACGGGCGCCTCACTCGGGGGAACGTTTGCGATCTACCCATTCGTGCTCAATGACCCAGGCACGAGCGGCGACGAGGCGGCGCTGCTCGACGACGGCGCGTGGGGCGCTGGCGACGTGCTGCTGCATCTGACGATCAACCGCCTCCAACCGGGCGTGTACGACGTGTATGTATACGGCATCGCGGGCGGCATGCCGAACGAACGTACGCTCTTCGAAGTCGGCGACTGGTATGGACTGACCGGCGGGGCGTACACGGGGCAACTGGTCGAGGGCGTGACGCATGCGGCGTTCACGGTGCAGGTCGGAGCGGAGGGGGCGATCAGCATAGGCATTGCGGGCGGCATCTGGGGACAGTCGGGCTATTTCAACGGGTTGCAACTGGTTTTTGAGCCGTGTCGGGCGGACGGCAACCGCGACGGCGTGCTCAACTTCTTTGACGTGCTGTTGTTCCTGTCATGGTTCTCGGCGCACGATCCACACGCCGACCTGAACTTTGACGGGCAGTACAACTTTCCTGACGTGCAGCAGTATCTGAGCCTTTTCAGCGCGGGCTGCCCGTAGGCGGAGGCAGAGGGAGATCAACCTGGAGGGCGCGCGGGCCGACGTTGTAGAGGCGCGTGGGTCCGAGCGTGCTGGCGCTGCCCCAGGCGTCGTGAACATGTCCACAGAAGAGGAAGGCAGGTTGGCAGCGCTGAACGCAGGCGAGAACAGCGTGGCTGCCGACGTGCCTGCCCGCAGGCGTGCGGTCGCAGTGCCCGAAGGCGGGCGAGTGGGTGACGAGGACGCACCCGCGCGGGCAGTGGGACAGCCACTTCTCGGCCTGTGCTTCTTCGAAGTCGACGCTCCACGGGCCGAAAGGGGTGGGCGGGATGGCGCCTCCGAGCCCGAAGAAGGTGACGGCTTCGATCTCGACCGAGGATGCGTGCAGGACGTGAAGGTGCCTGTGGCGCGCGCACGCGGACTGGAGTTCGTCGGGCGATTCGCCGTTGCCGCAGACGAGGACGGTCGGGCGACCGAGAGCGGCGATGGCTTCGATGACGGGCTGGAGTCCCTCGCGTCTGGTGGCAAAGTCGCCGGCGCCGACAAGGACATCGCTGGCGCGTGCGCGGGCGGCAAAGGCCTGGACAGCGCCGAGGTCGCGGTGGATGTCGCTGAACGCAAGGATTTTCACAGGACACTCCCGGGTGAAATGGACGGATCGGTTACGGTATTTGTAGACCTTTCGCGTCGAGCGCTGGCCCGGGGGGCGATAGGATCGTTGCGGCCGAGAAGGGTTTCGGTGCGAGTTTCGGGGCCGTGGCTTTGAGGCACGGAGCGCGGGATGTCACGGATCAGTCTGCGATATGGGGCCGAGGCGGATTGGCAGGAGCGTCTGCGCTTCACGGTCGAGTTGATGCGTGAAACATCGCGCCAGCACGATCCGAGCGAAGTGGTGGCGGGGTACGCCGAGCGGCTGCGATCGCTGACGAACTTCGAGGCGTTCGTGGCGTTGAGCCGGCGCGGGCTGGAGAGGCCCCGGGTGAGGGTCACGCGGAGCACGGAGTGGGCCGAGCAGCCGGATCCGTGGAGTGAGCGGGAGAAACTGCCGCTGATCGAGGGCGGAGTGTTGAGCGAACTGGTCTACTCGAACGAAGCGCGGATCATCGACCACCTGGAGATTCCGGAAAGTGACCCGGCATATCCGCACGTGGGACGATTTCGCTCGGCGATCGTGGTGCCGATCTTTGATAATGGCGAGGCGCTGAACGTGAACCTGGTGCTCTCGTCGCATTCTGCGGCGTTTGATCCGGAGTTTTTCCCCGAACTGGTGTGGACGACCAACCTGTTCGGACGCGGGACGAAGATGCTGGTGCTGCAGAAGGAGTTGCGGGAGGCGTATGAGCGCATCGACGAGGAGATGCAGATCGTCGGGCGCCTGCAGCGGTCGTTGCTGCCGAGCGCCATGCCCCAGATCGCGTCGCTGGACCTGGCGGCACACTACGAGCCTTCGACGCGCGCGGGCGGTGATTACTACGACGTTTTCGACTTTGGGCAGGGGCGCTGGGGAATCCTGCTGGCCGACGTGTGCGGGCATGGGCCTCCGGCGGCGGTGCTGATGGCCATCACGCACAGTCTGGCGCACATGTTCTGCAAGCAGCACGTGGCAAGCATCGTGCGCGGCGACGGGGCTGGACCGTGTCCGGCGGCGGCGCTGGAGTTTCTCAACGAGCACCTGGAGGCTCGATACACTCGCCTGAACGGCTCGTTTGTCACGGCGTTTTTCGCGGTGTTTGACGAGCACACGCGGACACTGACCTTTGCCAGCGCCGGGCACAATCCGCCGCGGGTGAAGCGGTGTTCGGACGGCTCGACGTTCGTGCTTGACGGGCGTCTGGGCGGGAAGATGTGCGAAGCCGGGAACGAGTCGGCGCTGCGGGGGCTGCCGCTGGGCATCGAGCCGCACGTGACGTACGAGTCGTTCTCGACACGGCTGGCGGTGGGCGATCAGATCGTGTTCTACACGGACGGTATCACCGAGGCGCGCAACCCCGCGGGTGAGTTGTTCGGCACGGCACGACTGGACCAGGCAATCGAGGACTGCCGCATCGACGCCGAGGGATTGATTGGCGCGATCCTGGAGAGCGTCGAGCGGTTTTCGAACGGTCGTACGCAGGATGACGATCGGACCATTCTGGTCGCCAAGGTGCGGTAGTGATCTGTGAGCAGTTCGGTTGCTGCATCGGGACCGGATATCGGGCAAGTCGGAGGCCGAAGGGGAAGGCGCGTTCGCCCTTGCAGTTGGAGCGACGCCCGCGAAACGGGTGTTGAGCCGCACCGAGAGGGGGGACAGGGAAGGAGGAATCCATGCAGCGTCCCGGGTGCGCGGGGTGCGTGTGCCTCGGAGTGCTGGGCGTGTCGGCGCAGGCGGGACTGGTGTTCGGGCCCGACGCGGAATTCGAGTTTCAATCGCTGCAAGACCTGCTGAACGAGGAGTTCATTGATTATGAGAGCATTCCGTCTGGGACGAACCTGATGCCGGGAACAAATCCGTTCGGAATGGGAGTGCGTTTCGCGTTGATCATCGACCCGTATGGGTACCCATTTGGACCGGAGCACATGGAGGTGTCGCGGGCGCTCACCCGGCGGCCTACGGGAACACGATCGTGGGGTCGCCGTATCCGGGCGGGGTGGACGATGGGCGTGTGGGATACGAGATTCGATTTGACACTCCGCAAGGTCGCGCGGGGTTTCCCCGCGTGTGGAACATCTGGTCGCTCACCCGGTTCTGCAACAAGGCGGGCGACCTGCTGGGCACCCACCAGAACACGATGGGACGCGAGTTTGTGGGATGGATGAGCGATGGCAACGACCAGTCGACGTGGGCATCGCGCATGGGGATGGACGGATTGGCTTCGGGCGGATCGCGACAGGTGGGGTACTCGGACAACCTGTTCTTCGGCATCTACGTGCCGACCCGTCCGGGCTGGCGCGGCTGAGCCTCAGGCTGATCGGACTCCGGCGTCGGTAGTTTCGCTCAGGTCCAGGTGTTGACGGAGCCGGCGTCCCGATCGGAGGCAGCACGCACCTCGCCTGGAGCGAAGTGGTCGGCCCGCCAACTCTCGGGATAGCGCGGGTCGTCGATTTGAAGCCCGGCCTTGGTCGGGAACAGCGGGCGGAAGGTGTCGCACATGACGGCCAGTTCGTCGGTGTATTTCTTGCCAAGGCTGGCTTCGACGGTGCCGGGGTGCGGGCCGTGCGGGATTCCCTGGGGGTGGAGGCTGATCGAGCCGGACTCGATGCCGCGCCGGGCCTTGTAGTTGCCCTCAACGTAGTAGAGGACTTCGTCGGAGTCGATGTTGGAGTGGTTGTAGGGAATGGGGACGGCTTCGGGGTGGAAGTCGAGCACGCGCGGGCAGAACGAGCAGATGACGAAGTTGTGTCCCTCGAAGGTCTGGTGAATCGGCGGGGGCATGTGCAGTTTGCCGACGATGGGGGCGAAGTCGTCGATGTTGAAGATGTAGGGGTAGTAGCATCCGTCCCACCCGACCACGTCGAGTGGGTGGTATGGGTAGATGTAGGAGTGCACGCAGTCGCGGGCCTTGATTCGGACCTCGAAGTCGCCGAGCTGGTCGAAGGTGAGGGGAAGTTCGGGAGTGCGCAGGTCGCGCTCGCAGTAGGGCGCATGTTCGAGGAACTGGGCGGTCTGCTTGGAGATGTAGCGCGGGGGCGGGCCGATGTGGCTGGCGTTGGCGGTCTCGAAGGCGACGAACTTGCCAAAGGGCATGTCGGCGGCGCTGACTCCCTGTGGGCGGTCCTGCTCGCGGAGTGGATTGAACTCAATGCGGTAGATGGTGCCCTTGGGGATGATGATGTAGTCCTTCGGGTGGAAGCGCAGTGTGCCGAACATGGTGTAGACGGTGCCTGAGCCATAGTGGATGAACAGACACTCGTCGCCCTGGGCATTCTTGAAGTGATAGTCCATCTGCTTGGCGGGGATGCAGATGGCCATTTCGACATCGGCGTTGCCGAGGACGATGATGCGGCCGTCGACGGGGTCGCCGTGTGGCTTCATGGGCGCAGTCTTCATGTGACGCATGCGCATGATTTCGACTTCCACGTATTCAGGCCTGGTGTCATAGAGTTTTTTCCAGCCGGTGACCTGCGTGGGCGGGTGGATGTGGTAGAGGGTGCTGGTGGGGCCGACGAAACCCTCGGTGCCGAAGAGTTCCTCGGAGTAGAGCGCACCGTCGGGACGGCGGAACTGAACGTGGCGCTTCTTGGGAATTTCGCCGAGCTTGGTGTAATACGGCATCGTCTGCGATCCTCGTTCTTCCCCGCGCCCGAGGGCGAGGGAGGGCGTGTGGGTCCATTGTAGCGGTGGGGCCCGGAAAAGCCGGGCTTTCAGCCCCGACGGCGGGTCTGCCGGAGATAGGCAAGTCCGTTGTAGCAGGCCATGGCGCCCAGCAGGGTCAGGACGATGGCCGCGAGGGTCTGGTGGAAGGTTAGTTGCAGGATGACGGCCGTGGCCACGTAGCCGAAGGCGGCGGTGAAGTTGCGGACCCGTTCGGGCGGAAGCGTGCCGAGAAGAATGGCAACGATGATGGCGGCGTTGACCCAGGTGTAGGGCGGGAGTGGCTTCCAGAAGAAGTACCAGAGCAGTCCGTAAGCGCCGCACCACAAGGCCGCGACGAGTAGACGCCGGGGGAAGGGATCGAGCGGGGCGGCCATGGGCGTGTTGGAATCGGACATGGATTGACCCGCGTTCAGGCAATGCCCAGTTCGACTTCGATGCACCCAACCAGCGTGTGGAGGATGAGCATGTGGATTTCCTGGATGCGGTCAGAGGTGCGGCCTGGGGCGATCCATTGATGTTCGCACAGCCCGCTCAGCACGCCGCCGGTGCCGCCGAGCAGGGCGACGCGGGTCAGTCCGACGCTGGAAGCGGCTTCGACGGCGCGGACGATGTTGCGCGAATTGCCAGAGGTGGAGAGGACGATGAGGACGTCGCCCCGGCGGCCCAGGGCTTCGACCCAGCGGGAGAAGACGAACTCGTAGCCGAAGTCGTTGGCGGTGCAGGTGATGTGCCCCGGGTCGACGCAGGCGATTGCCGGGAGGGCGCGGCGGTTGTCTCGGAAGCGGCCGGTAAGTTCTTCGCAGAAGTGCATGGCGTCGGCGGAAGAGCCGCCATTCCCGCAGGCGAGCACCTTGCCCCCTGAGCGAATGGCCGAGGCGATGGCTCGCGCGACGCGGGCGATGCGGGTGGCCTGGTCGGGGTCGGCGAGGAAGGCCGAGAGGGCGTCGGAGGCGGCTGCCAAGGCGTCGTGGGCGGACTTTTCGGCCTTATCGGGCATGGGAAGAGGGTAGCGGAGGCAGGAGCAGAGGGGCGGTAACGGCCGAGTTGCCCCATCTTGACAGGGGACAAGCCGGGAACCCCCAAAAACCCGGCGTTTTTTTGCCACCTTGGCACACAAATTGTCGTAAAGCCATTGGAAGCCACGAGTTACGGTGGCATGTTGTGAGAGAGAGCCCCATTCCGGGGTTTCAGGCAGAGACAAAGGCAAATTCGGAGGAGTGGTCATGTCCAAGCACATGCCGACGCGCGGTCTCTTCGCGCTCATGCTGGTTGTTGGGGCTGGTCAGGCGCAGGCTGACATCACGCCGCCGCCGTTTCTTGCGACCAACGGGTCGCGCATGTACACCTTCACGGCCGTGCATCCACCCGAGGAATATCAGAACATCGGTATCGCCGACGGGCCGGCGAACTTCCCTGCGGTGGGACACGACGTGAACGGGCATGTGCTGGTGCACGGCATTCGGGCCAATGGGAATGGCGAGTTTTTCCGTCTTCGAGGGAACGCGAGCAACTACTGGCTTGACTCGATCGCGGTGACGGACACGTACTACAACTCGTTTGAAGTCGTGGGAGAGCGAGTGTTCGCGATCAAGAACCTGGAAGGCTACTGGGACGCCATCGTCGAACTCGATCCGTTCACGTACTCGGAACTGGGAACGTACGGCGTGTTTGAACTGGGCATTGGTGGGATGGCCTACGTCCCGGAACTCAACGAGTTCATCGTGAGCGACACGCGGTCCAACACGTTCTTCGGGATTGATTTCGGAGACGGGACCAGTGCTGGCGCGGTGCGCACGATCGGGCACGCCGGGATGCGCTGGGGCGCCAACGGACTGGAGTATTTCAACGGCGTGGTGTTCGGCACGGGAATTCGCGGCGAAGACATGAAATTGGTGTTCGGACATGTGAACCTGGAAACCGGAGCGTTTGAAGTGGAGTCGGTGCTGGGCGACGCGGTGCGCGGGGCCGTGGGTTTCGGCTTTGTGCCTTCGCCGGGGACGCTGGCGCTGCTGGGCGCGGGCGGGCTGCTGGCGGGCCGGCGTCGTCGGTGAGAGGACCAGATTTCAGAGCCCCCATCTGCCTTGCGACGCCCGACCCCACCGGGCGTCGCGCTTTTTCTGGTTGAAGTTGGCGAGTCTCGGAACGCCGAGGGGCCGCTGAAAGCGGGCCCCCTCACGACGCCTGTTGATCGCAGCCGAGTTCTCCCCAGGCGCCGCCGCCCGGGGTTTCGAGGACGAGCCGGTCGCCGGTGGCGACGTGGCGCGTGCAGCGGCCGGGCAAGTCCATGGGTTGGCCGCGGTGGACGAGGTATTGTCGTCCTGGCAGGGCGTCGCCGCCGGAGCGGAGGCCTCGGGGCGGGTGCTGGCGCCGGCCGGCCATGATGGAGAGGGTCATGGGGGCAAGGAATTCGATTTCGCGGATGGCGCCATCACCGCCCGGGTGCAAGCCGAGGCCGCCGGAGCCGATGCGACGTGCCAGACGCCACAGGCGGATGGGGTATCGGTCTTCGAGGATCTCGGGGTCGGTGAGGCGTGAGTTGGTCATGTGGGTGTGGACGGCGTGAGCGCCGGCAAAGGTTGGGCCAGCACCACTGCCACCGCACATGGTTTCGTAATACTGGAAGTGGCCGTTGCCGAAGGTGAGGTTGTTCATGGTGCCCTGGGAGTCGGCCATGACGTCGGCGGCTCGCATGAGGGTGTCCACGACGAGTTGGCTGGTCTCGACGTTGCCGGCGGCGACAGCGGCGCCGGGGCGTGGGTTGAGCATGCAGCCTTCAGGCAGATGGATGTGGACGTGGCGCAGGCACCCGTCGTTGAGCGGGATGTCGTCGGCGACGAGGCATCGGAGGAGGTAGAGGACGGCCGCACGGGTGACGGCGGGCGGTGCGTTGGCGTTGTCGGCGCGCTGGGCGCTGGTGCCGGTGAAGTCCAAGGTGACGCGGCCCCGGCCGGGGTCGACGCGCAGATGCACGGCGATCTGCCCGCCGCCATCGACGGGTGTGACGGCGTGACCGTCTCGCAGGGTGCGCAGGCGTGCAGAGATGCAGTCGGCGGCGTGGTCCTGGAGCCGCGTCATGCTGGCGCGGACAAGTGGCGAACCGTACTCCCGGCAGACTGAGTCGAGTGATTCGAGCCCGCGCCGATTGGCAGCCAGTTGGGCGCGCAGGTCGTCGACGACGCGATCGGGCAGGCGGCAGGGATGAGGGCCGGAGGCGAGGAGGGCGCGCAGTTCGCCTTCGCGCAGCAAGCCGTCGCGCACGAGGAGGAAGTTGTCAATGACGACTCCCTCGTCGGCCAGGGTCGTCGCGTCGGGGGGCATGGAGCCGGGCGTCAGGCCGCCGACATCGACGTGGTGCCCGCGACTGGCGACGAAGGCGCACAGTTCGGCGTCATGGTTGAAGAATGGTGAGACGACGGTGAGGTCGGGCAGGTGCGTGCCGCCGTGGAAGGGATCGTTGAGCAGGAAGGCGTCGCCGGGGCGCAGGTCGGCGGCGCGCTGCGTGATGATGTGGCGCACGCTGTGACTCATCGAGCCCAGATGCACGGGGATGTGCGCGCCGTTGGCGACGAGATTGCCCGCGGCATCGAAGACGGCGCAGGAATAGTCGAGGCGGACGCGCATGTTGACCGAGCGTGCAGTGCTCTGGAGGGCGGCTCCCATTTCTTCGGCGATGGCGCGGAAGCGGTGCCCGAAGACAGCGAGGCGTGCCGCGTCCGTGGCAAGGTGGTCACGCGGCGGCGCGAGTTGCGCGAGCGTGGCGCGATCGAGGCGGAGGGCGCCATCGGGCTGAACTTCGGCTCGCCAGCCGGGGTCGATGACGGTGGTGGCACCGTCTTCCCGCACGAGGGCGGGGCCTTCGATCACCTGTCCTGCGCCGAGGGCGGCGCGATCAAACCACGGGGCGTCGAGGATCTGACCAGTGCACCAGAGGGGCGTGCGCCCGCACGGGCGCGCGGCGGCCGATGGTCTTGGCGGGGAAGCGGGCATCGGAGAGCCAGGCGCGATGGCTTCGACTTCGACGGCCGCGATTACCTCCGGGCCGATAGGTTCGTAGCCGAAGCGCCGACGGCAGGACTCAACAAAAGCGGCGTGCATGGAGTCGGCATCGGTCAGCGGGACCTCAAGCCCGTGCTCCCAATCGGGCAGTCGCAGAACGGCCCGGCGTTCGATGACGACTGCGGCGGTGGATTCGACCTCGGCTTCGGCCTGAGTCTGAAGTTCGTCGGACAGCGCGCGTGCGGCGGCGAGGCCATTGGCGTCGAGGCGGGCTTCGAGGGAGGCGCGACGGAGGGCGCGGCGGTCGGCACAGGCGATGCCCCAGGCCGACAGGACGCCGGCGAGCGGATGCAGCAACACGACGTCGATGCCCAGAGCGTCCGCGATGCGGCAGGCGAGTTGACCGCCCGCACCGCCGAAGGCGACCAGACCCGCGCCGCGCAAATCGCGACCCTTCTCGATGGAGATGCGGCGCACGGCGGCAGCCATGGCTTCGACAGCGATGGCAAGGAATCCATCTGCCACGTGCTCGGGGGAGGGGAATGCGTGACCGGCGGCGTTCATGCGTGAACGCAGGACGTCGAGCGCGGCACGAGCATAGCCCGCGTCGATGAGTGCGTTGCGATCGGGACCGAAGAGAGGCGGCAGAAAGCCGGGCGGCACCCGGCCGAGGACGACGTTGCAGTCGGTGATGGCAGCCGGGCCGCCGAGGGCGTAGCAGGCCGGGCCGGGCAAGGCTCCGGCGCTGTCGGGCCCGACGCGCATGCGCTGTCCGTCGAAGGTGCAGATGGAGCCTCCCCCTGCGGCGATGGTGTGGATTTCGAGCATGGGTACCCGGAGGCGTTCGCCGGCGATGCGTGTTTCATCGCTGCGATGCAGGCGTCCGTCCCACCAGGCGACGTCGGTGGAAGTGCCGCCCATGTCGAGCGTGACGACGCGGGAAAGTCCGGCGGCCTGGGCGGCAGCGGCTGCTCCGATGATTCCGCCCGCCGGGCCGGAGAGGATGGCGTTGACGCCGCGGAAGCAGTCGAGGCGCACGAGTCCGCCGTTGCTCTGCATGCCGAGGGCGCGGGCGCTTGCGAACTGTGACTTCACGCCCTGGAGGCTGCGCTGAAGGAGCGGCGTGAGCGAGGCATCGGCCGAAAGGGTGGCGAGTCGCGCGACGTAGCCGCACATGGGCGCGTCGGAACTGGTCATGACGGTGTGAAAGCCAATGCTTCGCGCGATGTCGGCGGCCTGTTGTTCGTGGGCGGCATGCTTCCAGCCGTGCAGAAGACAGATGGCGGCGGAGCGACAGCCCCGGGCAAAGGCCTGCTCAAGATCGGCCCGCAGGCTCGGCGCGTCGAGCGGCTCGATCAGCGAGCCGTCGGCGGCGATGCGTTCGGCGGCCTCGATGACGCATGCGGCGGTGGGCTCGGCCCGGCGGATGTCGAGGGCGAACAGATCCGGGCGAGTCTGGTCGCGAATCCAGGCCAGATCACGCAGCCCGCGGGTGACGACCAGCACGGTCGGGACGCCGGTGCGTGTGAGCAGGGCATTGGTGGCGACGGTGGTGCCAATGCGAGTGGAGGCGACCGGCTGAGTGGGAGGGATGAAACGGAGAATGGCGGCGGCAATGGCGTCGTCGGCGGAGTGGGTAGTCTCGGAGAGGACTTTCCCGGTGAGGATGCGGCCGTCAGGGGAAAGGGCGACGATGTCGGTGAAGGTGCCGCCGCGGTCGATGGCCACGCGCCAGCCGGGGCGAGATTCGGGCTTTGCACCCAGATCGGACATGGGGGATGATTGACGGGCTGAAGGTGGCGGGTTGTTCCGGGAAGTCGGATGTGCTCAAATGCCTGCTCGCGACGGGCGCGGGTCGGATGGAGAAGTCATGAGCAGAGTGCGATTGGTGGTGCTGGCGGTTCTGGTCGTGGTGCTTCGGCAGGCGTTCGGGCAGGAGGCCGAAGCGTGCGCCGGGTTTCAGGCGCCGGTGACGGTAGCGGAGGCGACGGACTTTGCGCAGACCGGGCGTGAGGCCGACGTGCGGGGGTTTCTGGAAGCGCTGACGAAGCACTCGGACCGCATCCGGCTGACAAGCATCGGTAAGAGCAAGGAAGGGCGCGAGATCCAGATGGCGATTGTGGCCGACCCGCCGGTGAGCAAGGTCGACCAGGTCGGCGAGCGCATGGTGGTGCTGTTGATCGGCAACATTCACGCGGGCGAGACGTGTGGAAAAGAAGCGCTGCTGATGATGGCTCGCGACCTATGCCTGGGGGAAAAGAGTCCGCTGCTCGAGCAACTCGTGCTGTGCATGGTGCCCAACTACAACGTGGACGGGAACGAGAAGGTGGCCCCGGACAACCGCCCAGGGCAGAACGGGCCGGAGAAGATGGGCGCGCGGGAGAACGCAGACGGATTCGACCTCAACCGCGACTACGTGAAGTTGGACGCCCCGGAGACGCGGGCGCTGGTCAAGTGGGCCAACGAGTGGGATCCGACGATCTTCATTGACACGCACACGACCAACGGGTCGCACCACCGGCACCTGATCACGTATCAGGGTCCGAAGAACCCGGCGTGCGACAAGGCGATCGTCGAGTATGTGCGTGACACGATGCTTCCGGCGGTGGACGAGGCATTTGAGAAGGAGAGCGGATATCACGCATTCTTCTACGGGTACTTCGGCGATCGTGGGCGTGACCACACGCGCTGGGAGACCTATCCCGATGAGCCGCGCTATGGCGAGGGGTACTTCAGCCTGCGCAACCGGGTGACAATCCTGAGCGAGGCGTACTCGTACGCCCCGTTCAAGGATCGAGTGCTGGCGACGAAGGCGTTCTGTGAAGCGGTGCTGAACTACGCCGGCAAACACCGCGAGGAGATCCGTCGCCTGACGCGCGAGGCCGACCGTCGGGTGATTGACGCGGGGCGGAATCCTTCGACAACGGACCGGGTGGCGATTCGTTCGAAGGTCGAGGCGTTTGATCGCAAGTTCACGGTCCTGGGCTACGAGGAAACGCGGGAAGAAGGCCAGCCGGTGGTGCTGGGCGAGGAGCGCGCGTACGAGGTGGACCTGTACAACAACTTCGTGCCGGCGCTCGAGGTGCAGCGACCGTATGCGTATGTCTTTCCCGGCGAGATGACGTGGCTGTGCGAGATGCTTCAGCGGCACGGGATCGAGGTGGAGGTGCTGCGGGAGGACATTGACCTGGACGTGGAGGGCGAGCGTGTGCTGAAGGCGGCGATGTCCTCGCGCGCCTACGAGGGGCATTCGATCGTGCGGGAGTTGGAGACGCGGGTCGAATCGTCGATGCGGCGATTCGAGCCGGGGTGGTACGTGGTGCGGAGCGGGCAGAAACTGGGCACGCTGGCGTGCTATCTGCTCGAGGCACGGTCGGGCGACGGGCTGGTGACGTGGAACTTTTTCCCAGACGCGATGCAGTCGGAGGCCGCGTTTCCGGTGCTGCGGGTGCCGCTGCGATCGCCCATGACGCTGCGCGCGGCGCGTCCGCTCCCGGAGGATCGCAAGACCGGGCGGAAACTGACCTACGAAGACGTTCATGCGGGCGGGCGTGTGAACCTGAACGGCTCGCCGGTCGGCGGGTTGCGGTGGGTTGATGACGAGCGGTTCGTGCAGCGCAAGGACAACCAGACGCTGCTGGTGCATGCTCGCACCGGGCGGACACAACCGTACGAGGTTGACTTGGATCCGATCGTCGCGAAGTTGAGCCAACTGACGACGGTGGACGCCGGACAGGCGCGGGGCATCGCGCGGGCGCACTTCGGGCGGGCCGGGCAGACGAAGGGCGCAGTGTTCGAGCACGCGGGTGACTTGTATTACGCCGACGCCGACGGCGGCAACGCGCGGCGGCTGACCTCTTCGCCCGGCGTCGAAGATCTCAGCTCACTTTCGCCCGACGGGAAGTTCGCCGCGTTCGTGCGTGAGAACGACCTGTACGTGGTCGACGTGAGCACGGGCGTGGAGCGGGCCATCACCACCGGCGGCACCGACGCCCTGCGGCACGGCAAGAACACCTGGGTCTACTTCGAGGAACTCTACAATCGCGACTGGAAGGCCTATTGGTGGAGTCCGGACGGCCGGTCCATCGCGTACTTCAAGACCGACGCTTCGATGGTGCCGCAGTACACACTGGTGCACGACGTGCTTCGGAATGAGGGGCGTGTGGAGGTGGAGCGCTATCCGCGCCCAGGCGAACCGAACCCGTACGTGCGGTTGTTCATCGCGTCGGTGGCGGGCGAGGCACCGCGCGAGGTGGATCTCTCGGACTACGACGTCGGGGGACACCTGATTTCGTGGGTGGGCTGGTCGGAGAAAACGGGCAAACTGCGGCTGGGCGTGCAGAATCGCGCGCAGACCTGGCTCGACCTGCTGGAGGTCGGCTCCGGCGGCGGCAAGCCGGACAGACTCTTCCGCGAGACCACCGGCGCATGGGTTGAGTCGCTGGGCGACCCCACCGAACTGAAGGACGGAAGTTTCCTTTTGCTCTCGGAGCGCGACGGCTGGAAGCACATCTACCACTTCGAGAAGAAGGGCTCGCTGCAAAGGCGCATCACCGAGGGCGAGTGGGAAGTGCGCTCGCTCGATCACGTCGACGAAACGAACGGATGGATCTATTTCTCGGGCATGCGTGATTCGCCGATCGCGAGCAACTTCTACCGCGTCAGGTTTGACGGCAGCGACCTGACGCGCCTGACCCCCGAACCGGGCAGCCACCGCACGCAGATCAGCACGGGGGGCTCCATGTTCATCGACTCGTGGTCTTCGTACGGCACGCCGACGCAGGTGGCGCTGCGCGAGAGCGACGGCACGCTGGTTCGGATGATTGACACGAACCCGGTGTATGAACTGGAGGAGTGGTCGCTGGGGCGCATCGAGCCGGTGAGCATTCCGTCAGAGAAGGGTGTGACACTCGAGGGGGCACTGCTGTATCCGCCCGATTTCAAGCCCGAGGGCAAGTACCCAATTTGGTTCAAGACCTACGCGGGCCCGCACGCCCCCACCGTTTCCGACTCCTGGGGCGGCGGGCGTGCGGGAGATCAGTTGCTGGCCACGCAGGGCATCGTCATCTTCTACGGCGACCCGTACCCGGCCAGCGGCAAGGGCGCACAGTCGGCTTGGACGTGCTACAGGCAGTTCGGCATCCGCGAGATGCAGGACATCGAGGAGATGATCCGCTGGGTGACGGCGCACCCGTGGGCCGACACCAGCCGGGTCGGCATGTCGGGGCACAGTTATGGCGGGTTCATGACAGCCTATGCGATGACGCATTCGACGCTGTTCAGCGCGGGCATCGCCGGCGCGCCGCCCACCGACTGGCGCGACTATGACACGATCTACACAGAACGCTACATGCTCACGCCCCAGGACAACCCCGAGGGCTACGCGAATACCAGCGTGGTGGCCGCGGCCGAGAAGTTGCATGGACGGCTGCTGCTGCTGCACGGCATGATCGACGACAACGTGCACCCGCAGAACTCGGTGCGCTTCATCGACGCGCTGGTGGAGAAGGGCAAGCAGTTCGAGATGTTCCTGTACCCCGGACGCCGTCACGGGCTGTACGGCTCGCACTACACGCGGCTGATGTACGACTTCATGATCCGGACCATGCTGGGAGGCGAGAAGCCCGGGCCGGAGCAAGAATCTGAAGATTCTGAGCCCCAAGCGGGTGGGGTGGAACAGGAAGTGTCGGAGGAGGGGTGAAGGCACGGGTGGCGGCGATGGCCGGCCCGGCCCGCCGAGGTGGGTCGTGGCATGCGAATCGCCGGATCACGCCGCCGATAGAGGCAGCACGCCAGGGATCGGCTCGGAGCGCCGATCTCCGCGGACCTGAACATCGGGAGGTTCAGGAAACAGCCCGATCCGCCGATTGGTGCTATTGCAGCATGAGCCACGCCAGCGGCAGGAAGGCCAGCAGCCCGATGGCCATGATGATCATGTTGCGCCGATCGGCGCGGCGGAGGGCGTGCCGGTCGAGGTAAAAGCGTCCATCACCCACCGGAACAAGCAGATTCCTCCTCAACGCGCGTCGCATGGCCTTCATCGGGACGTTCAGACTCGACGGGCGGCGGCTGGTTTCGGGCGAGAAGGCCCCGGCCTTTTCAAACGCTGGCACGGCCGAAGGCTTGGATAACTGCGTCACCAAGACGAACACGGGATAGGCGAGCAGACCGACGCGAGCAGGCATGGAAGACTCCAGAGCAAAACCAAGCCCGGCGCGCAGCCGTACGCCCGGGCCCGCTGATTCTACGTTTGCGATCGGCGCAGGTTCGCGCGGGCGTGGCTCGCTAAAATGCGACATTTGGATAAAGAATATGGGGTGTTGGTTCGGAGGCCCGGGTGGGAAGCGAGGTGTGGATGTGAGCCGCGAGTTGCTTCTGGGGGACGAGGCGGCCGCGCAGGGGGCCATCGACGCGGGAATCGGTGGGGCGTTCTCCTACCCCGGCACGCCGGCGACGGAGATTTTCGAGTATGTCGAGTCACAGGCTCAGCGAATGGGCCCGGGGTGCGGCATCAGCACACGCTGGTCGGCCAACGAGAAGGTGGCGTACGAAGAGGCGCTGGGCATGTCGTACGCGGGGCGGCGGGCGATGGTGAGCATGAAGCACGTGGGGCTGAACGTGGCGGCCGATGCGTTCATGAGTTCGGCCATCACGGGCGTGAACGCGGGGCTGGTGCTGGTGGTGGGCGACGACCCAGGGATGCACTCGTCGCAGAACGAGCAGGACACGCGCTTTTACCAGGAGTTTGCGCAGTTGCCGCTGTTTGAGCCGGGCAGCCAGCAGGAGGCCTACGACCAGGTATTCGAAGCCTTCGCGTACTCCGAGGCCGTTGGACTTCCTGTGATGGTGCGCATGGTGACGCGGCTGTGCCACAGCCGCGCGACGGTGCAGCGGCGCGGCGAGAGCGAACGGGGCGAAGGGCGCGTGCGCGCCTATGCCAGGCCGACGCCTTCGGACTGGGTGCTGGTGCCGGGCAATGCGCGGCGGCGTTTTGCCCACCTGCTCGAACTTCAGCCACGACTGGAGAGCGACAGCGAGCAGTCAAGGCACAATCAACTGACGCTGCGAGGCCGGCGCGGAATCATCACCTCGGGCATCGCGCGCAACTACGTGGAAGAGGCGCTGGGCGGGCGCAGCGGCGAATCGAGGCTGCACATCGGGCACTATCCGCTGCCGGGCGGGCTCATTCGCACGCTCGTGGGACATTGCGAGGAAGTGCTGGTGATCGAGGAGGGGTATCCGCTCATTGAGCGCCGGCTCAACGGGTTGATGGGTGTGCCGGGCAAGACGATCCGGGGCAAACTGACGGGTGACCTTCCGCTGGCCGGTGAACTGACGCCCGACAGCGTGGCGGCGATGCTGGGCGTGGGCGCCGAGCCCGGCGCCATTGGTGCGCTGGCGGGGCTGGCCGACCGGCCGCCGCAACTGTGTCGCGGGTGTCCGCACGCGGACAGTTTCCGTGCGATGGTGGAGGCGGCCGCAGGATACCCTGAGGCACACATGTTCAGCGACATCGGGTGCTATGCGCTGGGGGTGGCGCCGCCGTTCCGCGCGGTGCATACGTGCGTGGACATGGGGGCTTCGATCTCGATGGCGCACGGGGCGGCGCAGGCGGGGGCGCACCCGGTGCTATGCACGATCGGAGACTCGACGTTTGCGCATTCGGGGATGACGGCCCTGCTCGGGGCGGCGCACGCCGACGCCAACATGACGGTGATCATCCTCGACAACTCGACGGTGGGGATGACGGGGGCGCAGGACACTTTGCTGTGCGGCGAGGCGCTGGTGGCGGCGGTGCGCGGGCTGGGTGTGCGCGTCGATCACCTGCATGTGATCGAGCCACTTCCGAAGAACCACGAGGCGAACACACACCTGATCCGGCGCGAGATCAACCACCGTGGATTGAGCGTGATCGTGGCGCAGCGGGCGTGTATTCACGTCAAGCGCAAGGGCCCGGCGGCGGAATCGGGCGGCTCGTGCGGGGCCGGCGGCGTGTGCGGATGCGTGACGATCAACACGACCTGAGCGACGGCGTCGAGATCGGACGCGACTTGAGGAAGGAACGCGCGTGCAGCAGAACATCATCCTCGCAGGCGTGGGCGGACAGGGCATCCTGACGATCGCTAGGGCGATTTCGGGAGCGGCCGTGTCGCGCGGGATGCACGTCAAACAGAGTGAAGTGCACGGGATGAGCCAGCGCGGCGGAGCGGTGCAAAGCCACCTGCGCATCGGCGACGAACCGCTGCACTCCGACCTGATTCCCGCGGGCAAGGCTGACGTGCTCATCGCCACCGAGCCGCTCGAGTCGCTGCGGTACGTGCACATGCTGCGGGCCGACGGCACGATCATTTCTTCAGCCAACGCATTCCTGAACATCGGCAACTATCCGGCGGTGGAGCAGGTGATTGACCGGATCGCGCGCTACCCGCGTCACATCGTCATCGATGCGGAACGGCTGGCCAGGAGCGCCGGGTCGGCGCGATCGGGCAACGTGGTGCTGCTGGGCGCGGCCTCGACCGTGCTCGGGCTGGAGATGGAGCAGATCGAACAGGCGGTGGCGGAGATGTTCGCGGGCAAGGGCGAGCGCGTGGCCGAGTCGAACCGCCGGGCACTGCGCTACGGGCGTCGCGCCGCCGAAGCGTATCTGCGCGGGCTGGAGCGCGGGGGCACCAGCCGCGAGGTGCGGCACTGGGTCGATGGATTGAGCGTGGAGCAACTGGAAGGTGATTCCGCCATCGAAGGCCCGGTCTTTGACGTCCGTGGGCTGGAAGACCAACTTTCAGGCGCCGAGTCGCACGCAGTCGAGCGGCTGCTCTGGGACGTGTACGAGGACGGGCGCAAGCAGTTGTTCGAGCACGAGGTGTACCAGATCGTGCAACTGGTGGGCGCGATTTCACCGCCGCAGCATGTGTTTCTGGGGGTGGACGATCTGATTTCCGACGAGTCACTGGCGCGATTTCCCGGCGAGCGGATCGTGCTCAAGATCGTGTCGCCCGACGTGGTGCACAAGAGCGAGGCACGCGGCGTGGTGTTTTGCGACAAGGAGCCGGCCACCGTGCGGCGCGAGATTGACGCGCTGATCGACCTGCACCGCAAGCGCGGGGCGAAGGTCTACGGCGTGCTCGCTGTTGAGTTCGTCGAGCGAGCCCACCGCGGGCTGGGCGAGGAGATGTTCGTGGGCATCCGCGCGACGCGCGAGTTCGGGCCGATCGTCGCGGCCGGGCTGGGCGGAGTGGACATGGAGTATCTGGCCGGCGTGATGCGTCAGGGCGCCGCCGTGGCCAAGGGAGTCGCGACGGAACTGTCGGCCGAGGAGTTTTTCGACCTGTTTCGCCGCACCGCCGCGTATGAGACCGTCTCTGGCCAGGCCCGCGGACACCAGCGGTCGGTATCCGACGGCGAGTTGCTGCGCTGCTTCCGGGCGTTTGTCGCGCTGGCGCGGCGCTTCTGCGTCGATCGCGGGGCGGTCGGGCCCGACGTGGCCGAACTCGAGGTCAACCCGTTCGCCTTCCGGCACCAGTGTCTGGTTCCGCTGGACGGTCGCGGACGGCTGGCGACGGCCGCCAAACGGCGCAGGCCGCGACCGATCGAGAAGGTCGCTCGACTGATCGAGCCCAAGTCGATGGCGGTACTGGGCGTGTCGTCGCGCGGGAGGAACTTCGGGAGGATCATCCTGAACAACGTTCTGGCATGCGGATTTGATCGCCATCGCGTGCGCGTCATCAAGCCGGGCGAAACGGAAATCGACGGCGTGCGCTGCGTGGAGTCCATTGGCGCGCTGCCCGAGCCCGCCGATCTGCTGGTCATCGCGGCGGCGGCCGAGCAGTTGCCCGCGATTGTCAACGAGTGCGTGGACTCTGGCAAGGTGCATTCGGCCATCGTGATTCCGGGGGGAGTCGGCGAGACGGAGGGCAGCGGCGGCATCCTTGCACAGGTCCGGGCCGCGATCGAGCGCGGGAGGGAGCGTGAGGACGGCGGCCCGGTGTTTCTCGGGCCCAACTGCCTGGGAGTGATGTCGCGTCCCGGTCGCTACGACACTTTCTTCATTCCCGATGACAAGATTGATAAGCGACGAGGCCTGCCCGCTCGCGGCGTGGCGCTGGTCTCCCAGAGCGGGGCGTTCATCGTCAGCCGCATGAGCCGCAATCCGACGCTTGATCCGGCAGTGGCGCTGTCGATCGGCAACCAGGCTGACCTGACCGTCGCCGACATGGTGCGGGCTGTCGGAGAGCGAGACGACATTCACACCATCGGCGTGTACGTCGAGGGTTTTGCCGACCTGGACGGGCTCGACCTGCTGCACGCGGTGCGCAGACTCTCGCAGCGGGGGCGTACCATCGTGTTTTACAAGGCCGGTCGCACCGAGCAAGGTCGCGATGCGGCGGCGGGACACACGGCCTCGGTCGCGGGCGATTACGACATCGCCGAAGCGGGCGCGACCAGCGCGGGCGCGCTGGTGGCCGAGTCCTTCGCCGAGTTTGAACAACTGCTCGAACTGGGCTGCCTGCTGCACGATCGACCGGCGGGCGGGCGGCGGCTGGGAGCCATTTCCAACGCCGGTTTCGAGACCGTCGGCATGGGCGACCGCGTGCGCGGACCGGGCTATGAGATCGAACTGCCCGGGCTGAGCGAAGCGACACGCTCGCAACTGGCACAGGTGCTGAGTGAACAGCGGCTGGGCGGGCTGGTGAACGCTCGCAATCCGCTCGACCTGACGCCGATGGCCGGGGAAGACGCATATGAGGCGGCTGCCCGCGTGATGCTCGCATCGGGAGAGGTCGACGCGCTGCTGGTATCGGCGGTTCCGCTCACGCCTTCGCTGGCGACCACGGGCGACGAGATCGCACGAGGACGCACACTTGCCGACGTGCTCGGCACGCTGGCTGGCGAGTTCAGCAAGCCCATCGTGGCGGTGGTCGATGCGGGCGCGGCCTATGAAGGACTGGTTCGGAAGTTGCGCGAGACTTCAATTCCGGTGTTCCGGTCGGCCGACGAGGCGATGAAGGCGCTGGGACGATACCTGTGCCACCGCGTGGCGCGGTAGCGTGTCGTTCCACGCACACGAAGCCGCACTGATATGAACCCAACTCATGGGCCGCCAAGACCAGGAGAGAGCCTCAAAACAGGCGATTCTCCGACGTCCGGATTCATGCTCAGTCGCCGTCGGTATCCAGTGCCTTCTCGATCCGCGCCCGCAGGTCGGCGGCGTGCAGGGCCGTGAGGCCCTGGGTCAATGACGGGGCTCGCATGCGCAACAGCGACGCAATTTCATTCAGTTCTCCGCGCGCCATCGCCGGGAAGTCTGAGTCGGCGCCTCCCGCGGCCACGGCCCCGGCGAGCAGATCGACGTAGTTCCGCTGCAGATTGCGCCGGTACAGGCTCACCTCGTTCGATCCGCCCTGTCCGAACTCGGCGAAGATGCCCCTGCGCAGATCGGACATGAACTCGGGCAGCGTGTACGCCTCAGCGTGTCGTTGCGCCAGTTCGGCCATGCGGTTGATCCGCCCGGCGTTCAGCAGCGACTGCAGCACGCGGTTTTGAGCGGCTCCGACCCGCTCGGCCACGCCGGTGGGCGTCAGGCGGGACACGATGTCCTCGTTCACCATCGCCGGGTCGGGCTCGCCAAGCACGTTTTCGACGAGGAACTTCACGGCTTGGCGCTGGCGCTGCGGCTCGACCGGGAAGTACCGCTTGTCGGCATCGCCGAAGAAGAGGTTGATCTGCTGCACGCCGGCGACGAGATTGGCCACATGCCCGACTTCGCGGTTCCACTGCCCCCACAGTTCGTTGTACATGTTGTCGAGCAGGTCGTAATCTTCGCCCTGGTTGCAACTGGCGTTGACGATGAAGCCCGCGATGCGCCGCAGGTTGGCCATGCCCAGCGTCGTTGCCTCGACCGCATCGCTGGCCAAGTCCTCGGTCTGACTGGTGGGGTCACCGAAGCCTCCACCGAAGCGGAACATTGGCTCACCGATCTGCTTTTTGACCAGAGTCTCCAGTTCGGCCTTCTCGTCGGCGTCCTCGGCAAACTGGCGGTATCCCCACTCGGTCGCGAACAGGTCGTAAGGCCCCACCCCCGGCAGCAGCGCGGCCCCGTCGCCCGGCTGCGCGACGTAGTTGAACCGGGCGTAGTCCATGATCGATGGAGCCGTCCCGTTCTTCTTCGTCCACTCGGGATCTCGCAACTGCTTGACCGAGTACGCGTTCGAGGCCTTGAAGTTGTGCGGGAAGCCGAGGCTGTGCCCGACCTCGTGCGCCACGACGAAGCGAACCAGTTCGCCCATCAAGTCGTTGGGCATGGGCAACTTCTGGGCCCGCGGATCGCAGGCCGAGGCCTGCACAAAGTACCAGTCACGCACCAGCGTCATCACGTTGTGATACATGCGCACGTCGGCTTCGAGAATCTCGCCCGTGCGCGGGTCATGCACATGCGGGCCGAAGGCGTTCTTGATGTCGGCCGGCAGCCAGCGGATGCTGCTGATGCGGGCGTCTTCCGGATCCCAGTCCGGGTCTTCATCCACGCTGGGGGCGAACTTCCCAATGATGGCGTTGCTGAAGCCCGCGGCCTCGAAGGCCGGACGCCAGTCCTCGATGCCCTGCTTGACGTAGGGCTTGAGGAAGTCAGGCACCTCGCGCGCCACGTAGAACACGATTGGTTTGACCGGGTCGGAAACCTCGGCGGCAGGATCCTGCTTTTCCAGGCGCCAGCGCGTGATGTAGCGCACCGGCTCGGCCTGGTGACGCGACATATCCGCGTAATCGGTGAAGCCCACGCTGAAGAACCCGACACGCTCGTCCTGCACGCGCGGCTTCATCGGCTTGTCGGGGAGTTTGACCATCGAGTGGGCGATGACGGCCGTCACTTCGCCGGTGCGCGGGCGAGTGGCTGCTCCGCCCCCGCCGCCTCCGCCGCGACCTTCGGGCGGACCCACCTTGTACGTCGCGAGCACCTTGGTGTTGACGTTCTCCGGGAAGGCCTTGACCTGATCGATGAACGTGCGCGCCGAGTCGAGGCTCTGCGCACCCAGTTCTCCCGTGGCGGTCCACTGAGGCACGTCGTTGGTGAACAACTTGGTCACCTCGATCACCGGGCGCTTGTCCTTGCCCCAGCAGGCAATATCAAACGCTTCGATGATGGGCATGACGCTGCTGGCTTCGACGGCCAGGCGAATCGAATCGTCGGTGTCGGCGCGCACGCGGTACTGCACTTCGCGAAGCAGCACCTTTTCTTCGCCGCGCATCTCCCATCGCACGACCAGGTCGGCCACGGGCATGCCGGCGTAACTGCGCCCCTGCCCGGTCTGGCTGATCTGCGTGACCCAGAGAAGGTCGCGGTTGAAGACATCTGCGGGAATCTCGTAGTAGAGTTTGCCGTCCTGAAGGTGCGTGACGATCAGGCCCTTGGAGGTGATGGCCGAGTCCCTGATGACCTCGTCGTAGGACTTGGGTCCGTCGCTCTTGGCGGCCGCATCGCCCCCCCCGCCGCCGCGCGGGCCCCGGCCCGGTTGCGCCGAGGCGACCTGCAAGGTGAAGAGAGTGCTGGCGGCCAGCAGCAGCGCGAGGTGAAACTTGTTGAGCATGGATCCTTCCCCTGATTTCCCGACGCCGGTCAGGCAGCACAGATTGCACCAAACCAACCCGCGACCGAATCACAATCAACGACAATCCGTAGAAGATCCTACCAACCGAGGACAGAAGTTGCGCGGGCTTGTCGAATGGCCCCCGAGTCGAACGTTATCGGACGCTTTGAGCGTTTCCCCGGTCGCGTCAATCGGTCTGCCAAGGCTCGGCATTGCAAGCCAGTGGAGATAGAGTCAGTCATGCAGCGTGCGTCGATCAACTACATCGTCGACCTGCTGACCTTCTTGGCCATGCTTGGGATCGCCGGCACCGGCTTGATTATGAAGTTCGCCCTTCCACCCGGCAGCGGCGGAGCCGGGCTGGCGCTCTGGTCGCTCGGGCGTCATGACTGGGGGTCGATCCACTTCTGGTGCACGGTCGCACTGGCGGTGCTGCTGGTGCTGCACCTTTACCTTCACTGGTCGTGGGTGTGCGTGCTGACGAATCGACTGATGCACCCGTTCCGCAAGGTTGCTCCTCCGACGAAGGGCAAGCAGCGCTGGGCGGGCGTGGCGGTCTTGATCGTGCTGGTCGGTGGACTGGCCGGATTCACGCTCGCGGCCAAGGCACAGGTCAAACACGACGCCGAGGCAGCCGGACGACATGAGCAGCAGCAGCGCATCGATCGTCCCGGGGGCGGGGGAGGGGGCGGGCGCGGGCGCGTTCCGTGAACACCCGTCGCATTTCGGAGAATGGAGCGCACCGGACTCGAACCGGCAACTTCCAGCTTGCAAAGCTGGCACTCTACCAATTGAGTTAGCGCCCCGCGCCTTGTCAGCGAGCCAGGCCCGCTGCCAAGCCCCCCATTATTGCCTGTCCGAGGCGCCACGGCCGCCGGGGATACCCGCGCGGTACACTGCGCTTCGACCTGGGGAGCACCGGCATGTCCATGAACTTCACGTTCGACATCTTCCGCAACACCGTGTCGGGGGGGCGCGCCCCTCGCCCGGAGCCTGAGGCGCCCTTCCGCATCCTGGTGGCAGGCGATTTCTCGGGGCGCGGCAATCGTGGACAGATTGAGCCGCTCGACGTTCGGACGCCCTCCAAGGTCGACATCGACAATTTTGAGACGCTGATGGCCTCGTGGAAGACGCGGCTGGGGCTGCGGGCGGGGCAGGATGGGGCCTTCGGCATCGGTTTTCAGGAACTCGAACATTTCCACCCCGACCAGATTTTCCGCCGCGTGGAACTGTTTACTGCGCTGCGCGATCTGCGTGCGCGCTTGACCAACCCGGCGACGAGTGCCGCGGCGGCCGCTGAAGTGAGAGCCTGGGCGACGACCAAGCCCGCTTCGACGGTCGAACCCAAGCCGATGGAAGCCCCGGCCACGCCGCGCAGCGAGTTTGAAGCGCTGTTGAGCGGGAGCACCGGCGCCGCCCCCACCGCCGCGGCGGGGCACGTGGAGGCGTTGATCCGGGAACTGATCCGCCCGCACATTGTGCCGTCGGGTGCGCCCGATCTGGGTGAACTGGTGGCGCTGGTCGACCAGACCATCGCCGGGCAGATGCGCTCAGTGCTGCACGACCCGGCGTTTCAGACGCTGGAGGGAAACTGGCGCGGGCTGCACCTGCTGGTCACGGGGCTGGAGACGCGCGAGGAACTCCAGGTGTTCGTGCTTGACGTCAGTCGCGCTGAACTGGAGCATGACGTGTTCAGCAACGGGGCCCGGGGGTTGCACGCGCTGCTGACTGAGCGTCCGAGATCAACACCGGGCGGGCATCCGTGGAGCGTGATCTGCCTGCTCGAACGCTTCGGCGCCAGTGCCTCCGATGCCCAGTTGCTCGGCGGGCTGGCGGTGTGCGCCCATGCGTCGGGCGCAGTGCTGCTGGCCGGCGCACACGACCGACTGGCGGGAACCGACTCGCTGGCACGCCACCCGCGGCCGGAAGACTGGACAACACCCCTTTCACCCGACGAAGCCGCCGCATGGCAACTCGTGCGTTCACTGGGCGAAGCGTCGTCTGTCGGTCTGGCACTGCCCAGGGTGCTCGGCAGGCTGCCGTATGGCGCGCGCACGGAGCCGGTCGATACCTTCGCGTTCGAGGAACTGGAGGGAGCCGGCGCACACGAGAGTCTGCTGTGGACGAACGCGGCCATGCACTGCACGCTGCTGCTCGGGCGTGCGTTTGTGGAAGAAGGCTGGACGCTCGACCCGCAGGCGGGCGGGGATGTGGAGGGGCTGCCGGTCTATGTGCCCGGCTCGGGGCCTGATCGCGCCGCCGTGCCGTGCGCTGAGGCCTGGCTGACCGATACGGCATCGCAGAGACTGCTCGAGCGCGGGCTGACCCCCGTGCTCAGCGTACAGCACCGCGATGCCGTGCGCGTACCTCGGTTGTGTGCGATCAACGGGCGGAGCCTGCACGCTTCATGGGCTTGAGTGCCGGCCACTCAACTCCGCTCGGCCCGCCAGTCAGATTCGGCAGTCAGCGATGCATGGACTGATTTTGAAGAGAGCGACCAGGCCCGGGGTCGTGCTGGCTCTCGGAGGCGGTGATGGTCTGTCCCTCGGCGGGATTTGCGCATCGGTGATTCGCCGGGGACGAACAAGGCTGCGTCCGGCAGGCGTAATCCTTCTATTGTCTGGTTCTGCCGGCTGCAGATCGAACCGGAGAGAGCGCTTCGTCCGATCAAACAACTCGGACCGCCGGGGAAACCCCCGATAGGATACCAAACATGTGTGGAATTGTCGCGTACCTTGGAGACCGTCCCGCCACGCCGATCCTGATTGAGGGTCTCAAGCGGCTGGAATATCGCGGGTACGACTCATCGGGCATCGCGGTCATCGGGCGTGACCTTCAGGTGGTGCGAGCGGTCGGGCGGGTGGCCAACCTGGAAGCGAAGGTAGAGGCCTGCCGCGGGCTGGAGGGCACGGTGGGGCTGGCGCACACGCGCTGGGCTACGCACGGCGGCGTGACCGAGTTGAACGCCCACCCCCACCGCGATGATCGGCACGGCATCGCGCTGGTGCACAATGGCATCATCGAGAACTACGCCGCCCTGCGCCGCTACCTCGAGGAGAAGGGGCACAAGTTTCAGAGCGAGACCGACACCGAAGTGCTGACCATGCTGATCGGCGAGTTGTACGCGCTGGAAGAGGGCATCGACCTCGAGAAGGCCGTGCAGGCGGCGCTGCGCGAAGTCAGCGGCGCCTATGCGATCGCCGTGATCTGCGCGCGCGAGCCGGATGTGATCGTGTGCGCCCGCAAGGGATCACCACTGCTGGTGGGCGTCGGCAGCGGCGAGTACGTGGTGGCGTCCGACGCCTCTGCGATCGTGGCGCACACGACTCGAGCGTTTGCGCTGGACGACTACAACGTGGTGCGCGTTTCGCGTGAGGGGTTCCGCACGTCCACCATCGACGACGTGGCCGTGACTCCCAAACTCATGCAACTCGAGATCGAACTCGACCAAATCGAACTGGGCGCGTTTGAGCACTACATGCAGAAGGAGATTTTTGAACAGCCGCAGCGCATCCGCACCACGATGCGCGGGCGCATCGACTTCAAGGAGGGCAAGATCGTCCTGGGCGGACTGGCGGCGCTGAGCAAGGAACTCGTCCGGGCGCACCGGTTCATCATGACGGCGCAGGGGACGGCGCTGCACGCGGCCATGATCGGTGAGTACCTTTTTGAAGACCTGGCGCGTGTGCCGACCGAGTGCGAATACGCCAGCGAGTTCCGCTACCGGAACCCGATCATCGAGGAAGGCACGGTGATCGTTGCGGTCAGCCAGTCTGGCGAGACGGCGGACACGCTGGCGGCGCTGATCGAAGCCCGCGAACGCGGCGCCTTGTCGCTCGGCGTGATCAACGTCGTCGGCTCGACGATCGCGCGCGAGACCGACGCGGGGGTGTATCTGCGGGTAGGGCCCGAGATCGGCGTCGCTTCGACCAAGGCCTTTACCGGACAAGTGGCGGTGCTGACGATGATGGCCATGTACCTGGCGCGGCGCCGACACATGTCGGAAGAGCACTGTCGGGCGCTGCTCACCGAACTCGACGCCGTGCCCGACAAGATCGAGCGCATCCTCCAACATGACCAGCACATTCGCTCGGTGGTCGAGAAGCACGTCGAACGCGACAACTGGCTGTTCCTGGGGCGCGGGTACAACTACCCCACGGCGCTGGAGGGCGCACTGAAACTCAAGGAAATCTCATACATCCACGCCGAGGGCATGCCGGCCGCAGAGATGAAGCACGGGCCCATCGCGCTAATAGACCGCGGCATGCCGGTGGTGTTCATCGCCACCCGCGGGAGCCAGTACGAGAAGGTGATGGTCAACATCGAGGAAGTCCGCTCGCGCGGCGGGCATGTGATTGCCGTGGCAACCGAGGGCGATCGCGAGATCTACCACCGGGCCGACGACGTGATCGAGGTGCCCGACTGTCCCGAGTGCCTCAGCCCGATGCTGACGGTGGTTCCGTTGCAGATGATGGCCTACTGGGCCGCCGTGCTGCGTGGGCACGACGTCGACAAGCCGCGAAACCTGGCCAAGAGCGTCACGGTCGAATGACCGGGAGAACTGCATGCCGCAAGCATCACGTCCGGACCGCGCCGGCAGGTCTTCAGTCTCCCTCCGAATGGGGATTGCGTCGATGAGCGGCAAACTCCCGGCCCACGTTTTCACACGAGAGGAGTCCACGCCGCGGTTCACGCTCCGCGCCCTGACCGCCGGCGATCGTGATGAGTTTGTCGCGCTGGTCGAAGGTTCGCTGGCCCACCTTTCGCCTTGGATTCCCATGCTGGCACGCGGCGCATCGCCGGAGGAGTTCTTTGATACAGAGTTGGAGCGAACTCTCAAGGAGGAATCTGCCCGGCACTCGTTCCGCCGGATCGGCATCGCCGACGAGCGCATAGTCGGCATGTTCAACCTTTTCAACTGCTCCTCGGGTCTGACACTCACCGCCGACGCGAGTTGGTGGGTCGCCCGGCCCTACGTGCTTCGCGGTTACGCCACCGCAGGCGTCCGACTCCTGCTGCGTCACGCCTTCGCCGACCTGCCCGAGGGCCTGGGGCTGCACAAGGTGATGGCCATGATTGCGCCCGAGAACCTGGCCAGCCTCAAACTGGCTCGCGCCCTGGGCTTCCGCCCATTCATGCAGGAGGACCATTACGTGCGGGTGGGCGACACCTGGAAGCGTCACGAGTGCTGGGTCGCCGACTCGCTGGCTCCCGCGCTCACCGAGGTCAAACCCCCGCGCGGCATCGATCGCCCTTCGCTACGCTCTGAGCGTGAATGACGCCTGGTCGATGACCATGCCCGCCCGGGCCGACCTCCTCGACGCGATTCCCGCCTCACCGGGCGCCGTCGCGCTCTTTGACGCGGATCAGCGTTGCGTGCTGCTGGCCGCCAGCGGTGACGTGCGCGCCTTCGCCACCCGTCGCGCCGGCCTCATCACCTGCCACGACGGTTCCGCCGCCCACCAGGTCCGCTGCCTGCTCTGCCCCTCCATGTTCGAAGCCGAACTGGCCTATCTGCGCTTCGCTCGTTCTCTCATGCCGACAACCTGTCGCAGCGTGACGGACCGCTGGCGCTGCTGGTACCTGCGGCTGGATCCGCAGCGTGGGCGGTGGTCGCCCGCATCGCTCGAAGAGGCGGAGGCCGACGGATCGGTTTTCATCGGACCCATGCCCGACAAGCACGCGCCCTCGCGGCTGGGTGAACTTCTCGATGACCTGTTCGACCTGTGTCGGTACCCTGCCGAACTGGCCAGGGCTCCGCAGGGGAAGGTCTGCGCCTATCACGAGATGGGGCGCTGCCCGGGCCCGTGCGCGGGGCTTGAGGCTCGTGCGGCTTTCGACGCGCGATTTGTGCAGGCCATCGCGGCGCTCGGGTCTCACACCGTGCTCCGGGAGGCCATTGAGGCGCTGATGGGCGCCGCCGCGGCCTCGATGCACTTCGAGCGGGCCGCCGAACTGCGTGCACATCTGCATTGCCTGGACGCCCGCTCCGGGAGGCCATTTGAACACATGGGCCCGGCGCCGACTTGGGCTCGCCTCGCGGTCGTGCCCGGAAACGACGGGCGGTGCAGCCTTTTTGCCGTTCGATCCGGCGGCGTGGAACTGATCGTGCGCACCTCTCGGAAAGCCGATCTGGCAGACCTCGATCCGCTCGTCGAGTTGATTCGCGACCGGCTCAGTCGACGCGTCGAGCCGCCATTCGACCGCTTCGGCATTGAAGAAGTATGGCTCGCCTGCCGCCGATTGTTCCGCAAACGCCGCGCCGAGATGTATCTGGATGGGCAGGAAGCGGTGGACATCCCGCGACTGCTCGCGGCTGTGCGCCGCGAGGCCATCGTTGATGAAGAACCTGACAGCGAAACCAGGACTGAACAGCCATGACCAGTTGCTACCCGCTGCTTTTCCAGCCCATTCTCAAGCAGAAAGTCTGGGGCGGGCGTCGCCTCGCGCGCTTCGGCAAGTCCCTGCCGCCCGACGAAAGCGTGCGCGTCGGCGAGAGTTGGGAACTGGCCGATCTGGCCACCACGTCTGCCAGCGGCGGCGGCGGCGAGGCGGCGCACTCGGTCATCGCCAATGGACTGCTGGCCGGACAGACCATCTCCGACGCTGCGCGCCTGTGGCGTCACCGCCTCCTCGGGCACAACATCTATGAGCGCCAGTGTGCCCGCAGCAACTCCGAGACCCCGCCGTTCCCGTTGCTGCTCAAGTTTCTCGACGCGGCCGAGCATCTCTCGGTGCAGGTGCATCCCAGTCCTGCGTACGCGGCCGCTCATGCCGATGCGCACCTCAAGACCGAATCGTGGTTCGTTCTCGACGCCGAACCAATGGGGGGCGTTGAACCGTTGATATTCAGCGGCCTGCGTCGCGAGATCGATGAACGGTCCCTGCGCGAGATGATCGCGTCGCACCGCGTGCAGGATGCCCTGCTCTCGCAACCGGCTGTGCCGGGGCAGTGTCACACCCTGCCCAGCGGCACCGTACATGCACTGGGCGCGGGCGTGCTCGTGGCCGAAGTGCAGACCCCCAGCGACACCACGTTCCGGCTCTACGACTGGACGAAGGAATACAATCGCCCGCGGCGTGAACTGCACCTCGAGCAGGCCATGCAGTGCATCTCGTTCGGCGATGCTCCGCCCCCCGCGCCGACTTGGTGTTCAAAGACCGACTCGGTGGCCCGTCTGGCCGACACCGGGTTCTACACGATCGACGAACTCCGCTTCCACGCAGGTGAACACCGCCTGGAGGGCGCTCGCTGCTATGCCCTCATGGGAGTTTCCGGCAGCGGAACCGTCGAAGCGCCCGATTGCGAGCCGGTGGCCATCAGCGCGGGAACGACCATGCTGATTCCGGCCGGGTGCGCTGACAGCACGAGCATCCGCGGGGAGGCAGGCTTGC
Source organism: Phycisphaerales bacterium (assembly GCA_023382935.1). Taxonomy (GTDB): domain Bacteria; phylum Planctomycetota; class Phycisphaerae; order Phycisphaerales; family UBA1924; genus J022. The sequence continues at coordinate 76,894 of JAHDXL010000008.1, read as the reverse complement.
GCGTGCTCAGAATCACACTGCGGTAGGAACCTCGCATACAGCCGCGGTGATCCAGTCCCGCTCATGCGAGTCCCAACTTTCGGACAGCGCGCCCGCCGAAGAACTCGATCGGGCACCGTCACCGACCTCGAAGTGCATGTGGCGTGCACTGAGCGAACGATTCACAACAGCGCATCGCAGGCCTGCTGGGCGTACTCGTCGATCCATTTCCCCAGCGAATCCAGACCGATCTTGTCAGCGCCCCAGTCAACGACGCTTTCCGTCACCTCGGCGGCCCCAGCGCCGGCCGCGATGCCCCCTCCGACGCAGACAATGGTGCCAACACCCGCAGTCCCGACTGCGCATGTTCCAGCCACAGCAGATCCGAAAGCGCCTCCAATGACACTTGAGGCGAATGACTTCCCGAAGCCACCCATCGCTGCGGCGGGTCTGCAATCAAGCATTGTTTTCACAGCCTCAGCCCCGGCAAATACCTTGTCAGCGTAGGCGACCCGCTTCATGGCCTTGAATCCACGCATCTTGCCCGAGTGCCGGTCAATATTGGCCTTGATGTCACCCTGACTCTGCTGAAGGCGCTCGATCGTCGCGGGCTTCTTGGCTCCCTCCAGGGTCTTGGCCTGTCGATTGAACTTCTTCTGCGAGCGACTCAGCGCATCCTGTGTTTTGGCTTGCTCCGACTTGGTCAAGTCATCCATGATGTCGGCTTGTGACGACGCCACGTCAACGGCGCACTTGGTGGTCGCTTCAGCAGTCATCAGCACGCAGCCGGCGGTGTCGGACTCATCCACTCCCCCCTTTGCTCCGGTCTGGGTGCCTTCGGCCTCATAGCCCTTGCCGGAGACCGGACGACCGTAGGCGAGGATACGCGGATGACCCTGACGGATGATGGCCGGTTCGGGAGTTGACTTGATGATGGCTTGATCATTGATCTTGCCCACGCCCCTTCCACCGATGAGGAGTTCACCGGGTGCGCCTGCTGGAACACCGATGGCCAGGGGGATGGAAGCAGTCGAAGAGGCTCCCATCAGGAAGCGACGTATGTCATCCGGCAGCGGTGTCACACTTGGCGCGACGCTCATGCCACGTCTCCTCTGGACAGGCCCGACTGGCGGCACATTTCTTCGAACTGCTGTCGGCCGCGCTGGAGCAAGTCACCAACCACGGGAGTGGTGCGCGTTGTTACGTTGGGCAGCGTTCGTGCCTCCGTCGAGAGCGCCCGAAGCAGGTCGATTCGGACTCGCTGCTGGTCGAGTGCTCTGTGGATGCAGGCCAGGGAACGCTCGATGGCGCTCGGCTGCAAAGCGCCGGCTGCGAGCGCCGCACCGACGGGACCGCCAACGACACCCGCCAGAGCCACAAGATCATCAGAATTGGACATGTTCTGGGCAATCGCAGCAATCATGTCGGCAAGGGCGCCGCCGTCTGCCCCGTCGGGCGACGGGGGCTCCGTCGCCGGGACAGCGACGAACCTGGCGTCGGAGTGCACTGACGCCGCCTCCCAGGTTGGATGCGAGGGGTCGGGCGGGAACGGAGACAAGGCTGGCTGGCCCTCGCACTCGACCAACATGTAGGTGTTCCCGTCAGGATCTGCGAACACCGGGGTCGGCAGAGAAGCCCGTCCGGCCTGACTGGCTTGCGGAGTTGAAGTTCCTATGAGCACCAGTTGCGTTTCCATGGATGAAAACCCCAGCCTAGTTGAGTTTGATGGCCCCGCCAGCCTGAATGATCTGGTCAGAATCGGCGACGGAATCAATCTTCCCGCCTGAGATGCTGACCAGAGAAGTGCCACCGACCGAGGTGACCATGCCCTGAAGATTGGTCGAGAGCCCCGCAAGATTGAGCATGACACCGCCGGCGACATTGGTCAGTGGCGCCACGATGTTGGTGTTGGCGGCGCCGGCCACCGTAATCATCACGCCGCTGAGGGTGATGACGCCCCCGCTGGTCATGTGCAGTTTCGAGGCGCCGCACTCCAGCGTAATAGAGGAGCCGGCCTTCAGAACGAACTTTGAACCGACGTCCACCGTCTTGTCAACCCCTACCTCCTGGTGAGCGTTGTTCCCCACCTTCTCCGTCGAGTCGTTCACCACCTCGCCGCTGCGATCGTGACCTACCCAGTAGGTGTGGTCGTACTGGCTGCGGATATGCACGCCCTCCTCGCCCGCGGTGTCGTCGAAGACGATCTCGTTGTATCCGCCGGTCCTGTTGAGGCTGTTGGTGCGCAGGCAGGTCTTCATCGCGTCGGCGGGCAGGTTGAGTGACGAGCGGTTGGCGCCGTTGTAGACGCGCCCGGTGATGATGGGGCGATCGGGATCGCCTTCGAGGAAGTCAACGATCACTTCCTGCCCGATGCGCGGCACCGTGACACCGCCGAAGCCCTTGCCACCCCAGGCCTGGCTGACGCGGATCCAGCAGGAACTGTCATCGTCGCGCCGGCCGTAGCGATCCCAGTGAAACTGCACCTTGACGCGCCCGTGCTCGTCGGTGTGGATTTCGCGCCCGGCAGGCCCGACGACCTCGGCCGTCTGCGGGCCGCGCACGACCGGTCGCGGCGTGCGCCGAGCAGGACGGAAGCGGCGCTGGGCCGGCGTGGCGTCGAAGGCCACCGAGACGATGGCGTCGTCGCCGCCCATGCGCACCGACTCGTGCTGGTCGAGCACGATCTCCATGCTGACGCTTGTGACGAAGTAATCGCCTACGCCGAACGGGTCGCGTTCCAGTTGCAGACGCCTTCCGGGCTCGATGCCGCGGGCCGAACTGCGCCCGCTGAACATGGTCTGGTCGGCGTGGAGTTCCTCGATGCGCACGCTGCTGTCGCGCTGTCCATGATCGCTGTGGACGTAACCGCCGGGATAGTCAAAAACTTCGAAAGTGGCGCTGGCAGGATCCCACGGCGCACCTGCCCTGGTGAGAAGCGGCTTGTTGGGCTTCTCGAAGTCGTAGTCGGTGTGCGTGTAGCGGGCCGGGCGCAGGTCGGTGCGCATCGACCAGTCCCACACGCGCTCGTTGAGGTCGTTGACCGCGTCAGGCTCGATGTAGGGCAGCGATGGGCAGTGCTCGGCCACGGGTGCTCCGGGCGAGTCATCGAAGAGAACCAGTTCGTGCCGCGTGGCTTCGTGCCGAAAGCGATACGAGATGCCCTCTTCCTCCATCAGCCGGCCTACAAAGTCAAGGGCCGACTCGCGGTACTGCACGCAGTATTCGCGCACGGGGTACTCACCGGCCAGGGCGTCCTGGAAGTCGCCGAAGCCGTGGTCGCGAAAGACCCGCTTAATGATGTCGGGCGCGCTCATGCGCTGAAAGATGCGGCAATCGGTCGATTGTTCGAGCAGCCGCAGCCAGGGCACAAGCGTGGCCACGAGACGCACCCATCCGCCCTGGTCGGGCAGGCGACGGCAACGCCACACAACACCATGAATGTGTCGAACGGCGCCGCCCGGCAGGTCAATGTCGACTCCCAGAAACTGACCGATCAGTTCGTCGGGTGTGAAGGCGCGCTGCTCGGTGAGCAGTTCAATTTCATAGGTGAAAGGCTCGGCCACAGCCTCTCGCCCGCGGAGCGACTTGATCCGCAGCAGATTTGGTCCAAGCGAGGTTCGGATGCGGACCTGCCGGTGTCCGGCCACGGAGTCGCGGGCCGCGCGACTTACGGCTCGGGAACGACGGACTCGGTCGGGGCGGATCATGGACGGCTCCTCTCGGGCAGAACAAGGGTTCTCCCGTCAGGGAGCGACAAATCAGGGAATCGTGTGCACCGGCCGCGCTTCCGCCGGAGGATGAAATGTGCACAATGCAGCGAATCCCGGCACGGAGTGTCACCCGAACACCGTGCGCTGCGCCTGCACCGTCAGCACAGAGCACGCTGATCGAGGAGACTCACATGAGATTCGTCCCACGCATTTCCCTCGCCCTGTCGCTCTCGGCTGGGCTCTCAGGGCCTTGGCTGTGGGCTGCCCTGCCCGCCGCGGCCCAGGTTTCCGAATCCGTGCCTCCCGCGTTCTACCCCGGCTTCGGGGGGTATCACCGGGTTGTGACGACCAGCGTGCCCGAGGCACAGCAGGCCTTCGATCAGGGCATTCAGTTGCTCTACGGGTTCAATCACGACGAAGCGATCCGTTCTTTCCAGCATGCCGCGTCGCTCGACCCAGACTGCGCCATGGCTTGGTGGGGCGTGGCGTACGCGCACGGGCTGCACATCAACAACCCGCAGATGGGAGAAGAGCAGTCGAAGCGAGCCTTTGATGCCGCGCAGGAGGCGCTCCAGCGTCTCGATAAGGCCAGTCCGGTTGAGGCGGCGCTGATCCGCGCGGTGGCGCGGCGATACACGTGGCCGGCGCCCGAAGTCCGCCGCCCGCTCGACGAGTCCTACGCGGAGGCGATGGGCGAGGCATACGAGCAGTTCCCCAATGATCCTGACGTCGGAGCGCTCTATGCCGAATCGCTGATGAACCTTCAGCCGTGGGATCTGTGGACGCACATGGGCGAGCCCAAGGGTCGAACGCTCGACATCCTCGACGTCCTGGATCACACGCTGTCGCATACGCCCCTGCATCCGGGCGCCAACCACTTCTACATTCACGCGATCGAGGCCTCGCCCTGGCCTGAAAAGGGCCTGCCCGCTGCCGAGCGGCTGGTGGATCTGGTGCCGGGCTCGGGGCACCTGGTGCACATGCCCAGCCATATCTTCATCCGCACGGGTCGTTACGCAATGGCCGCCGATGCAAACTCGCGCGCCATCGCGGTCGACGAAGCATACTTCAAACTCGCGCCGGCGCCGGACTTCTACAACCTGTATTTCCTGCACAACGTGCACTTCCTTGCATACGCCGCGATGATGGAGGGCCGCTACGAAACGGCGCTCGATGCCGCACGCAAGATCGAGCGCGACATTCCCGAGAAGTTCCTCCGCGAGAACGTGGGATTCGCCGATGGCTTCATGCCCACGACGCTGCACGTTCTGATCCGCTTCGGCAAGTGGCAGGACGTACTCACTGAGCCGGAACCGGACGACTACCGCCTGCTGAGCCGGGCCGAATGGCACTACGCGCGCGCGGTGGCGTTGGCGAACCTGAAACGCATCGAGGAGGCCAGGGAGGAACTGGCGAAGTTTGACGAGATGGCTTCGCAACTGGACGATACCTGGTTCATGGGCAACAACCCGGCGTCCGCAGTGATCGGGATTGCACGCAACATGGCCGCGGGAGAAATCGCCTTCAAGGACGGCCATTCCACCGAGGCATTCAGTCTGCTTCGCCAGGCCGTCGCGCTTGAGGACAAGTTGGTGTACGACGAGCCACCGGGCTGGATGCAGCCGGTGCGGCACGCGCTGGGGGCTTTGCTGTTGTCTGACGGGCGCGCCGCCGAGGCCGAGGCGGTCTATCGCGAAGACCTCAAGCGACACGCCAACAACGGCTGGGCTCTGCTGGGGCTCCAGCAGTCGCTGGAGGCACAAGGCAAGATCGGCGAGGCGGCCTCACTCGACCCGATGCTCGACCAAGCATGGGCGCGAGCCGACGTGCGCCCAGTGGCTTCGTGCTATTGCAGCAGTTTGGCCGAACACGGCGAGTAGGGGTGTCGTGCCATGGACCTTGTCTTCAAGGTTGCTGCGCCTGGCGCGGACGGTCGACCAAGAGAAGCAACGTCCGAGGAGGGACGTTGCTGGCACGCGCGCCAACCGGAGGCCGTGCCTTGCTCGCCCGGCTGAAGAAGGGGCTTCCAACCCCCGGAGGACAGGCCGCGACCTACTGTTCCTGACAGACTCGCCGCTCTCGCAAGCAGCCCAGCCCGGTCCCCAATACCATGTCAGCCAAGGGAGATCGGGCGATGTACAGCGTCAAGCCAGGACGTGGACCATCGGCGGCCGGGATCTTCATGGGCATGGTGGCCGCGCTGTTCGGCGTGATCTTCACCGCCACTGCGTGGTCGATGGGAGCGCCACCATTCTTCACATTTTTCGGAATCATCTTCATCGTCGTCGCGCTCGGCTCGGCGGCGTTCCACGGCTACAACGCCTTCGCACGTCATCGCATGAGTGTGTATGACATCACCGGCCCGGGCCAGGAGCCTGACCCGCTCGACCCGAGCCGACGCTCGCCCCGTTCGTCACCGATCCGGCCACCACTGCCCGGCGAGCACCGCCCGGCCTTCTGCTCTAACTGCGGGGCGAAACTCGACGAGGACGATAACTTCTGCTCGTCGTGCGGCATGGCGGCGCAAACCTGAGCCGCACCGGCTTTGACGAGCCGCCACCGAGCGGGAGCAGTCACCCGGCCCAGTCCGACCCCTCCCTGACGGTCGGGGCTCATTTCAGACATTCGCCTCTCTCATTACTTGTGCAGAAACTCCGCCTCGCCGCCGTCACGCTCGACCGACTTGCCCGCGTCGAGCCATGCCTTGGCCTCCTGATCGCCCTTGACGTATGCGTCAAAGAACGCCAGCACGCTCAGGTTGGTGGTCTGCTCAATCCAGGCGAGATTTGCCGGCCGATCGCGGTCGAGCAGCGCGCCCGGCACCTTCCCTTGATACGAAGAGTGCGTCGCGCCGTCGATGAAGACCAGGTACTTGGTCCCGTCGGCCGGGGCAAACTCAAAGGGATGTCGGCGCGATTCCGGCGTCTCGTTGCTGGCCGCGCTGACATCCTTGCTCCCGGCCAGCACCAGCCACGGGCGATCCACTTTGTTCCATGAATCCTCGGTGATGGCTCGTCGATTGGTTCCCTGGCCCGAAATGAGCGCGAATGCGTCGAAACGCGGCTCTTCCAGTCGGTCTCCACCGGACATGCGACCGATGCGAAACTCCATACCACCCAGCACCTGCGTGGTCATCGCCCCGGCCGAGTGACCAGCCATCCCCACGCGCTGGCGATCGACCAGCCCTTCCTGACCGATTCTCTCCTCGATGGTGTCGATCGCATCGAGCAGGAACTTGACATCCGCCACGCGATCAGGCAGGTCGACGCGCGAGACGATCTCACTGGGCTGACGCAGCACGCGGCGCACCGCTTGGCGCCGGTCCTTACCCTGTTCGAGCGCGAGGGAATCGGAGTGCGTCGGATGCACGACGACATACCCATGACTGGCCAGGCAGGTGCTCAGCGAAACGAACGCATCGCACGAGCCCCCCGCGCCGTGGCTGAAGATGATGAGCGGATGGGCCCCGGCGTGGTCGCCATCGGTTCTGTCGTCGCGCACCGGGAAGCGAACCCGGATCTGGAGATTCTTGTCGCGGGCTTCGTCGTGCAACGTCAGCACACCCGAGTCACGCACCTCCAGCGGGCCGACCGGGCTCGGAGAGTAGTCATCCACGCGGGACAGGGGGCACAGCAACGCGATCGACACCAGCAGAACCTGACCGAGCATCCTCGAACCTCCTCGCCCATTTCAACGTCGAGTGCGATCCCGCATTGCCGGGCTTGATCACGGCGACGAGGCTGATAACGCAGGGCTCCACTTGAGCCAGTCGCTTTCCGGAGCATCGGCCACGTCAAAAACTGCGCCGTCGCCCACAGCATCTCCAGGCTTCTCGGGCGTGGCGAAAGCGATCGCGCCGTTGACCAAGGCTTCCAAACTCTCGGCCCTGACCGAAAGCCCCTGGAACCAGCCGAAATCGACACCGATGCCGCTGGCCTTGAAGAATCTCGTCCTCTGTCGCACGAGATGCCCGTACTCCTCGCGAATGGTGGCGTCAACCTCAACAAATCTCGCGTCGGAGGCCAGTCGCACGCCATCGACCTGTCCCACCGGCACGTCGCGATACAGAATCGGCGAACCGGTCGAGACGGTGCCGCGCCGCACCAAGCGCAGCACGATGTGCAACCCGCTGGCCAACTGGTCGAGCGGCGCGCGCTTGTCGCCTTCAAATCGCGTTCTCACGTCACCAGGCGTGGAGCCCGGGTGCACGTTGAGATACGTCGGGCCCAGCAACGTATCCAGCCCACTGACGCCCGCAAGGCTCACCTCGGGCCGCGCCACCCAGAAGCGAGTGCCTTCGCGGGCCAGGTCTTCGGCCTCGGGCCGAAGCCTCGCCTCGATGACCACCCGCCCCAGGTCGCGCGCCAGGCGCACGTCGCGAATCTCGCCCACAGGAATCCCGCGATAGACCAGTGCATCGCCCGCGCGCAGCCCGCCCGCGTCTTCGAAGGTGATGAACACGGGCAGCCCGCGCTCCAGCCAGGCCTGATAGCCGAGCACACACGCGGCCGCCAGCGCCAGCACCGGCACGAGCCACGCCAGACTCACCCGCCGCGAGCGTGCTACCACCACCGGAGCGGCCGCCTGTTCATTCATCATGCCTCCTCCCAGATCGAGTGCGGGTCAAAACACGCGGTCGAGAGCAGACTGCACACGACCATGGCTGTGAATGCAAAAAGACCCGGGCCCGGCTCGACCTGCACCCAGCTTCCCAGTTTGACCAGCGCCACCAGCACCGCAACGAGCAGGACATCGACCATGCCCCAGCGCCCCAGCCATTCGACGGCGCGATATGTCAGCGCCCGATGCCGCTGCCCCAGCACCTGCCGCCGCAGGGAAAGCGCCAGCATCGCCACCAGTTTGAGGACCGGAATGACAAGCGAGCAGACCAGCACCACCAGCCCGACGGCCCACTCGCCGGCCGCGAGCAGTTCCACCACGCCCTGCCACACGTTGGTCGCGTGCTGGTGCCCGAGCTGCTCGGCGCGCAGGATCGGCAGCCCGATCGCCAGGGGAAAGAGCACCAGCCCGGCCAAAGCGAAGGCGGCGGTCCGCGATCGCGCCCGGGCATGGGTCCGGGTCTTCAGAGCGGTGCCGCAGCGGGCACACCTGGCCTCCTCGCCAACCCCCAAGTGGGGGACATTGTGCACCAGGCCGCAACAGTGACAGGCACGAAGCACAGTGGGCATACGCCAAAGAGTACCGTTCCGTTTCGATCCGCAGGTGTTTCGGCCGATGGATCTGGCTCAGGAGGCCTCTCATGCGCACCGGTCACGACATCGCCTACTTCTCCCTAGAAATTGGACTGGAGGGCTCGATACCTACCTATTCCGGTGGGCTGGGGATCCTCGCGGGCGACACCATCAAGGCCGCGGCGGACATCGGGCTGCCCATGCTGGCCGTCACACTGCTCTACCGCGAAGGCTACTTCCAGCAGGAACTCGACGACAAGGGACACCAGACCGAACACCCGGCCCAGTGGAACCCCGAATCGATGTTCACGCTCATGACTCCGCGCATCACTGTCCCTGTGGACGGACGCGACGTGGTCGTACGGGCCTTCCGCCAGAACGTGATCGGGGTGAACGGGCACATCGTCCCGGTGTACTACCTCGACACCGACTTTGCCGAGAATGACGAGGCGGCCCGCAAGATGACCCACCGGCTCTACGCCGGCGACAGCGACCATCGCATCCGCCAGGAGTGCCTGCTGGGCATCGGCGGACGCCGGATGGTGCGGGCGATCGGGCACGACGTGGGCTGCTTCCACATGAACGAAGGGCACGCCTGCTTCCTGACGGTGGACCTTCTCAGCGAGTATTTGTGTCGGCACCAGATCCACCAGATCAGGCACGACGCGCTGGCCGATGTGCGCTCACGCTGCGTGTTCACCACGCACACCCCGCTGCCGGCCGGGCACGACCGCTTCTCGATCGAGCGGGTGCGGGCGATCATCGGCGACCACCCGGTGTTCCACCGCGAGGACATCTATGGCGAGCAGCACGTACTCAACACCACCAAACTGGCGCTCAACCTGAGCAAGTTCGCCAACGCCGTGGCGCGCCGACACGGCGAGGTGTCGCGCGACATGTTCCCTGGATATCACATCGAGTCGATCACCAACGGCATTCACGCCTCGACGTGGGCGTGCCAGCCGATGCGCGACCTCTTCGATCAGTACATCCCCCACTGGCGCCGTCGCAATGATGAACTGCGCCTGGTGCGGCGCGTACCGGCCGCGAAACTATGGAACGCCCACCAGGAAGCCAAGACACAACTTTCGTCTTACATTGTCCAGCAGACCAACGGCAACGTGCGGCTCGACCCGGAAGCGTTCACCATCGTCTTTGCGCGCCGCGCCACCGAATATAAGAGAATGGCTCTGCTGCTCAGCGACACGCGCCGGCTGGAGCGCATCGCCGCCGCCGTCGGACCGATCCAGATCATCGTCGCCGGCAAGGCCCACCCGCACGACGGCGTGGGGCGCGAGATCCTCCGCCAGGTGCATGAGACCCTGCGCGGGCTGGAGGGCAAAGCGCGCGGCGTGTTCCTGCCCAACTACAATATCGACTTGGCCCGCCGCCTGGTGGCCGGGTGCGACGTGTGGCTCAACAACCCGCGCCCACCGCTCGAAGCCAGCGGAACCAGCGGCATGAAGGCCGCGATCAACGGCGTGCCTTCGCTGTCCACCATCGACGGCTGGTGGATCGAGGGCTGGGTCGAGGGCGTGACCGGCTGGGGCATCGGCACGCACGAGGACGACATCCGCACGCAGAAGCCAGAGGGCATGGACCACCGGCATGCAGAAGAACTGTACGACAAACTCGAGAAGTTCGTGCTGCCGCGCTATTACAAGCAGCGCGACGAGTGGATCAACATGATGTACGCGTGCATCGAAATCAACGGGTCTTACTTCACGACCGAACGCATGGTGCGGGAATACGCCCAGCGGGCGTATGCGCTGTAAACTCCTTCCGGGAAGGTTGATGGGAGTCGAGCAGCAATGACCCGCCGTCGGACCACCTGAGAGGCGATCAGTTTCGGGCAGGTTCCCTAGGAATTTCGTCCAGCGTTCCGAGGATCCACGTCCGACTCATTCCACCGTGGGCAACGATCGCTGAACATTCTTCAACAGACACCGAATATCGCTCTTGACAGCCCGCACGTCCGGTAGTATCTTCCGCTGCATGGGCATGGGCATGGGCCCGCGGGCCGCCCAAGCACCAGGCTGCGGCCGCGGCTTCACACTCATTGAACTGGTGGTCTGCATCGGGATCATCATGATCCTGATCGGGCTGATCGCTCCTTCGCTGGGCAGGGCCATGTCACGGGCCAAGTTGATCCGAGACGTGGGGACCGTGCGTCAGCAGGCGATGCTGATTTCGATGTACGCGGCCGACTTTGAGGACACCTACCCACTGGCCGACGACCGGCTTGGGCACCTCTTTTCGGCCGCGGGCAACTGGGGGGTGCCCCTCATCGAAAGCGGGCATGCCGACAGCGTGGCGCAGTTAGACCCCGATGTCGATCGCGGGCTGGAGCCGTCTTTCCTTCTGTCGATCGCGATGGTTTTTGACGCCAACCAGATGCGGCCGGGGCATGTGCCGCCGGTCGGTCAGCAGCGTCCGCGAGCGGTGCGGACTCATCAGGTGCTTTTTCCGAGTTCGAAGGCCCTGACCTTTCGACTGTGGGACGGTCAGCCGAACGAGACCTTCGGCGGAATCAATGTGTTCTGCTGCGCCGCGGCATTCGTGGACTGGCCGACCCCGGTGTCGTTCGCGGATGGCTCGGCGGCCAGCGGCACGATGAGGGAGTTCCTCGACGGAGACTCGCTCTACATGGAGCATGACATCGGAGCCCCGGTGTACTCGACGTGGTTCGGCATACGCGGACGCGACCGGTGATCGGACAACTCAACGGCTTGAAGGAGTACAGGCAGAATGAACATCCAGAAGTTGATGGCAATGGGCGCGAGTTTGGTGATCGCGTTGGCCGCGGCTGCCCAGGTGGCGGTGCCGCCGTGCTGCAAGTACCTGTGGGAGTGGCCTGCAGAGGAGAACCCGAACGGCGCATGCGCCGGACTGGAGGCAACCTCCTGCCAAACGGGTGCGCAGAACGTATGGGGGGAGGATCCAATGGCACGCATGAAGCGGCTCTGGGTCGAAGCCAAGTGCTTCCTCGCTCTTCTGGAGTCACCTGCGGCGTTTTATCGTCAGGACTGTTCGGATGAACCGCCCGCGGGAGGGCATTTCATTGGCGTGCTGCCGAACGGGCAGTGCTGCTACGCCGTCGGGCCTGAACACAATTTGGAGATTGTGCCGCTCGGTACGGGATATTGGGTCCGAGACTGCATTGGTAATTGCAATGAGTACCAGAACTGACCAGGGGGCAACTGTGGGTACTCGATGCGCACGTCGGGGCGGCCCTGACCACTGCTTCGCATTCGCTTTGCTTATTTTGCTGGCGAACTCAGTCGCCGTCTCCGAACCGCCGCTTCTGGACGAGTTCCGCGCGAATGTCACGGAGTGGACCACCGGCGCCGGAACCGTGGTGTTTACAAGGGAGCCAACCGGGGAAGGTGCGCGGGGCACCCGGCGAACCTTCGGCTTTGACGCAACCACAGGCGCGTGGTTCAGCGCCTATGAGTCCTCCGTCGCCCTGCTAACGCCTGAAGGCGTCTATTACTCCGGCACGCCCGACGAGATTGCGCCAAGTCCCGATCCAGCACCGGGGCTGGCTGGAGCGATGAGCAGGTTGATTCCGATGGCTCTTCCCCTGCGTCTTCTTCAGACCACAGAGGGTCTGGTTGATATCACGAGAGATGCCGATGGCAACTGGGTGATTGACTATTTCGGGTTCGCGGTCAGAGACAGGAAGCCGCCTCTCACCCGGACAATGTTCAGTCCGCAGGGCAAGCCGCTTCGGTTTGAAATGGAAGCAAATCCAGAGGCAGGCCAGGAGGCAGAAGCATACGATTACGAGTTTCACCCGGACTCACGCGAACCGCTCCTGATCACCAATGATCGGCGGCACCATTCGTTGGCACCTTCATATCAGCTGGTCGAGATCCAGTACTTCGCAACGAGCCGTCCCGACCTGTTCACACCGGAAGCCGTGCTCCAAATTGCAGTCGATAACCGTATGTGGTCAGAGATGCGTCGAAACGCCTTCGCGGCCCAGTCATCCCACTCGTCCCGCGGTACGGACCCCGGCACACCAATCCCGTATGTTCAGCATCGCCTGAGCCGCGCCGGCTGGCCTCTGATCATCAGCGGGATCATCGTCGTTGCGATCGGGCTCATCGCGCTCTTCCGCGCGAGGATGGGCAAGTGATGCCAGCCGTCGCCGAACGCGGTGCCGATGCGCCGAGGCGGGCGTCGGTGCTGCGAGCAATCCTGATGTTCATCGCAATCGCAGTTTCGCTGCTTTTCCTGTATTCAGGCGTGGAGAAGTGGTCGGACATCGGACAGTTCGAGCGGATCGTCGTGTCGCACGGCCTGATCGGGCAGTCGTGGGCTGGGCCGGCAGGCGTGGCGCTGGCCTGCATCGAACTCGGGCTCGGAGCCATCGGTCTGTCAGTCGTCCTTCTGACCGGCCCGCGGTCGCTGGCGCCGGTGTTCCTCGCGCAGGCCGTGATGTTCCTGGGCTTTGCCGTGTACGCGGGCCTGCTCGCCGCCAAGCCGCCGCCCGAGGCGACTTCCTGCGGGTGCGGGATGTTGTCGGCGCCGACAGCGGACTGGCCCTCGATCCTGACGCGAAACGCGATCACCGCGGCATCGCTGGGCGTGGCCGCGTTGCTCGTGCTCAGGTCGAATCGACATGCGCAGGCAGGCCGCGACGCCTTTGACCGCTTCCTGACGGGCGTGGCTCGTCCATGAGTTCATTCATGCGACGCCGAACTCAGTCCAGCACGCTCGGCGGATCGAGGTCGATGCCCCGGCCGCTGAACCTGGCGTTGGTCGCCTGATCCGTGATGGCCTCGAACGAGCCGTCACCGCGCTTCACGTAACCAACATCCGTCGCGGACTCGGTGCTCACATGCCCGTCGCACCAGGAGAAGTTGGCCTTTCCGCGGTGGCGCTCGTGCGGGCCGGAGCGGTGCTCGGGCGAGCGGCTGCGGATGTCGGCGTAGTCGCAACTGGTGGTCATGCGAGGCGGATCGAGGGCGTAGCCGTGCCCGCCCTCGGCCAGCAGTTGCGGGTCGCGCGAGCCGTCGGCGCGGTTGGGCGTGCGCAGCGCGGCGGGCTTGCCGGCGGCGGTGCCGAGCGAGTCGGCCGCCATGACAGTGATCGAGGCGTCGAGCGAACTGGCCCTGACCGGAAATCGGATCAGCCCGCTGGAGGGGTCATCATTGCGGCGAAAGCGGGTATTGCCTAGGAACTGGTGGTTGTACCCGTAGCCGTAGTTGCGGGTGCTGATCCAGTCGGCGGCGTTGGGGCAGAGGAACACGTCGGAGCCGTCGACGGGCAGGGAGTGCTCGTCCGAGACGTCGGTGGAGGGCTGCGAGTAGGCGTAGAAGCCGCCGGCCGCCCCGAGTAGCACGAACCAGCGCGGGCGATAGTGCAGCCCGTTGCCGACGTCGTAGAGGTTGAGTTCCTCCGGAAAGTATCGTCCCGGCTGGGCGGGAACGGAGATGTCGTGGTTCTCGTTGGCGTAGATCTGCCAGCCGGCGGCGACCTGGCGCATGCGGCTGGCGCAGACGATGGTGCGGCCGGACTCGCGGGCGGCGGCCAGCGCGGGCAGCAGGATGCCGATGAGCAGGGCAATGATGGCGGTGACCACGAGCAGTTCGATGAGGGTGAACCCGCGTCCGGCCCGAAGGCCTCCGATCAGCGCCCGAATGCCCATACGCGATTGCTCCCAGAGGTCGCCCAGCCTCAGCATATACTGCGGCTCACCCAACCGCGTTCCCCAAGCCTTCGGCATTTCATGCACATCCGCGACATCTTCAGCAAGGTCCGCACCACGTTCTCGTTCGAGTTCTTCCCTCCGCGGGATGAATCGGCGGCCGGTGAACTGTTCGAGAACATCGCCGAATTGGAGCAGTTGAAGCCGACGTTTGTGTCGGTGACCTATGGGGCGGGCGGATCGACGCGGGAACTGACGCGGAATCTCGTGGTGCGGATCAGCGAGGAAACCGGGCTGGATCCGGTGCCCCACCTGACCTGCGTCTGCCAGACGCAGTCCGATATCGAGCAGATTCTGCGGCGGTACGCCGAGCACGGGATCAGCAACATCCTGGCGCTGCGGGGCGACGTACCGCGGGACATGGGGAACTACGACCCGGAGAAGGACGCCTTCCGCTACGCGGCCGGGCTGGTGTCGTACATTCAAAAGTTCGGCGAGTCGGGCGGGCACCCGGATCGGCGCGGTTTCGGCATCGGGGTGGCCGGGTTTCCGGAGGGGCACCCGCAGACACCCAACCGCCTGCTGGAGATTGACTACCTGAAGGCGAAGGTTGACGCCGGGGCCGACTACATCGTCACGCAGTTGTTCTTCGAGAACCGTGACTTCTACGACTTCCGCGACCGGTGCCGGCTGGCGGGGATCCACGTGCCGATCATCGCGGGGATCATGCCGATCACGTCGATGCCCGGCATGAAGCGCATGGCCGAACTGGCACTGGGGGCCCGCTACCCCGCCCCGCTGCTGCGCGCGCTGGGGCGAACCGACGGCAGACCGGAGAACGTGCGGCGCGTCGGCGTGCACTGGGCCACCGAACAGTGCCGCGACCTGCTCGACCACGACGTGGCGGGCATCCACCTGTACACGTTGAACAAGTCGACGGCGACGCGCGAGATCTACCGCACGCTGGGCGTCCAAGACTCGCGGGCGTTGCAACAGTGACCGCCGCGCCGAAAGCGCGGTTCACCTTGAACGCCCGCGCCCTAACCTCGCGTGTTTACGCGAACAGCATGCCGGGGGGATCAGGGCTGGGGCCCCCGCTGGGAGCAGGGGTTGGCCAGATCCCTGCTCGCCCCAACGCCGCCATCATTGGCGATGCCTGAACTTCCAGCAGTACCAGCCGTGCCGCAGGGGGCGCCCTGTCCACCCTGACCTCCATCGCTCGGGTCTCCGGGTGCGGCGAATCGCCGCCGGCACCACCCGCGGCGGGTGTGAAGCATTTCATCGCGTACCCGCGTGTGGGCGGCTGCGGGCCCGGCGTCGCAGGCCCCGGAGCCCTGGTGCATCTCGAACGAGGTCGATGCATCGACCGGACGCGAGGTGGTCAAGGCCACCGATCGCACGAGCCGCGCCGGGTGATTCGACAATCCGTTGGACTAGGACGTGGGACGGTACGTGGAAGCGGACTTGCACCCGTACCACAGGCGGGCCGAAAACTCTTCAGCGTGCGAATCACCCAGCACGACCGCGAAGGGGTCGCCATACAGCATTTCCAGTGCCACGGGGCCCAGTTTGCGCGAGGTCGGCGGAACACAGCCGTCGGAAAACAACTGGAGATAGGCCTGCACGTCGAAGAAGTCGAACGTTCCGAAGGGCGTGGCAAAGTCGGAGATGGAGTCCTGGTCGGAGAAGCCCTGCAGGAACATCTGCACGTCAAAGAAGTCGAGCACGCCGTCTTCGTTCAGGTCGGCCGGGCCGCAGGGAATGGGGCGGATCTGCACCGCCACGCCGGTGAGTGTGCCGGTGATGGAGAGATTGGGAATGCTGCCGCTGAAAACTATGGTGTCGATCTCGGGGCTGCCGCCGGATTCAAGGATGGTGATCTGGGCCGCGGGATCGACGACCAGCGCGTCGAACAGAAACGTCGTGACCAGTGTGCCGCTCGGCGTGGCGACCGCAGGCACACCGGGCTGGGCCCAGGCGATGTAGAGTCCGTCGCCGTCCTGCGGCGGCTCGACCTCATTCAGCCCGTGTGAGCCGGTGACGGGGAAGCCCTCGATGATCAGGTTGACATCGCCATTGCCGAGCAACTGCACCAGTTGCACGGATGCGGTCTCCCACGCAAGCACGACTTCCATCGCGCTGAAGGTCTGATTCAGCATGGGATGATCGGAAACGGCATACAGACCGACGACAAACTGGTCACCCAGGTACACCACCGGCGAACTGACCCGCAGTTCGAGATGGATGTCAGCCTGTGCGACGCCGCTGATCGCCGCGGCCGCGAATGCTGTTTCCCACTGCCAGAGTCGGCGCCAACGTCTCATCGCATGCACCCCCGCCACACGGGCCCAGTCAGCCCGCACAAGGTTTGGGACACCGAAAAACGCAAACGGGGGAAGGGGTGATTGGCCCCTTCCTCCCAAGAGGAGGCTCCACGAGCGGCGTCAGTGGCCGAACGTCATGCCGAGGCGGTTGATGACGAACTGCAAGTCCTCGATGGTGACCCAGCCGTCGCCGTTCATGTCATAGGGCAGGCCGATGCGCTCGTTCATGTGCGCGATGACCTGCTGGGCGTCGAAGAAGTCCACCCGCCCGCTGCCGTCCACGTCGGCCAGATGGTTTGGACGAGCACCCATCATGAACTCGGCCAGGTCGGCGGTGTCGAGCATGCCGTCCTCGTTGAGATCGGCAGCGACGAGGTCTTCCAGCCCGAGGCGACGCAGTTCTTCGACCGAGATGCTGGTGACTGGGCGTGCCACCGGCTCGCCCACGTCGGTGGAGCGCGCGGCGCCGGCCCAAGGCATCGGGGCGGTGCACAGGGCCTCGTTGAACTTGAGGAAGTTGATCTGCACGAAGGTGAAGTCACCCGTGGTGACCGAGCCGTCGCCGGTGATGTCGGCGTGCGGACCGACCGTGCCGCACGGCGCGCCGGCCCCGACCGTCTGCCCGAACTGCCCGACGAGAATGCCGAAGTCAAGAATGTCGATGTAGGTGTCGGCGTTCAGGTTGCCGCCGATCAGTTCATCCCCGCCCCTGAAGTCGGAGACGAAGTAGGTGCCGGACACGAGGAAGTCGTCCGAGTCGGTGCTGCGCAGGGTGTGCAGCCCGTCGCGGGCGGTGATGCAGGTGTACGTCCCGCACGGCACCTCGATCAGCCCGACCGCGATGCCGCCGTTGAAGGTCATGGTCTCCGAAACCGTGACCACCGGCCCGCTCACGGGCGTCAGTTCAAATGTGATACACCGATCGAACGGCCCGGCGTTCACCACGCCCTGGAGTTCCACGGCCACGTCGAGCAGGCTGTTGCCATCCACGGTGACGTACTGCGTGGCGGTGGTGGTGTTGCCGCAGGCGTCGGCGGCCGACCAGGTGACCGGCGTCGTGCCGACCGGGAACGGATCGGTCATGCTCAGCCCGTCGGGACGGGAGTAGGTGACGAGCACGTCAGAGCAGTTGTCGGTGGCGATGGCGCCCTCGGGCCCGATGGTGATGTCGTCCCACAGTGCGTCGTAGTCCTCGCCGAAGTTGTAGGCCTGCATGATGATGTTGCCGGCGCGGACGCTTCCGAAGGTGAGAATGTCGGTGTAGGTCAGCACGACGGCGTTGGTGTCGTCGATCACGCGCGCGATGAACGCCCCGCTGGTCATCTCGATCTCCAGCGTCCACCAGCGGTTGTACGAGAATCCCGAGGGCAGGCCGAGGTCCACCCAATCGGCCGTGTACCCGTTGGACGGGTTCTGGTCCGTGTCCTGCGTGTACCAGCGGAAACGCGGCGACGGGCTGACGGGATCGGGGTTGATCGGATCGGACGGATCGTTGCACACGAAGCCGAGGATCGGATAGCCGGAAATGGCATTCTGGCTGCCAAACGTGGTCGCCCAGATGTCCGAGCGCCGCGCGTCGGTCCCCCAGTCACTGGGGATGTACAACTTGCCGGACCACTTAGTGCCGACGGGCAGGTTCACGTCGTACTTGCGCCCCTGCGTGTTGTAGAAGGCGCTGCTGTACGCGCCGGGACGGTTGGCCTGCGAGTCAGAATCGTCGATACCGATGCGCAGAAGGCCGCCGGAACTCTCGAAGGCCGCCGGCGGATAGCGGTCCGTGTACCACACACCGGGCGCCTGGGTCGGGCCGGTGGCGATCGGAGCCTCGAAGTTCTCGACCCCGTCGATCACGGCCGAGCAGGTGCCCGCGTCGGCGTAGAGCGACAAATCGGGCGGCGGGGTGACGACCGGCGCCACGCTGTCGTGCGTGACGATGTGCAGGTTCACCAGGTTGGGCTGGATGTCGGCACCGGAGTCGTCGGTCAGGCGCGTCGGCAGAACGCCGGTGCGGAAGGTGACCAGGTCGTCCTGGGCGCAGAAGTCGCCGAGCACTTCGAACGTGAGGCGCGCCATGGTCGTGGCGGCGCTCGTGCCCGTGCCCGAGAGGTCGCCGGTCGAATAGGTGATCTCGCCCGTCCCCTCATTGACCAGTTCGAAGATCTCGGTGGTGAAGGGCGCATCGCCCGCGTCAGCCGACACGAAGTCAAGTTTGGTCTTGTCGTAGGACAGGAAGTACTGTCCGCCGACGATGACGTCCTGCGCGTTGGCGAGGTTGATCTCGACGATGACTTGCGTCTCTGAGTCATCCAGGCAGGCGTCCTGCGCGTCGAGCGTCAGCGAGGCGACGCTGGCGTCGAGCACGCGGACGTGCTGCGACACGGCGACGGTGCTGCCGTCTTTCGGACCGCCCATCGGCATGGCCGTGAATTTCAGTTCGTAGTCACCTGCAGGCAGAATCGACCCGTTGAGGAACCCGAAGTCGGCCCGCCAGGACTGGCTGAAGACGTAATCGATGTCGTTGGTCGACCAGGCGCCACCGCCGGGGTTCACGAAGTACCCGTCATTCTCGTCCCAACTGTTCGACGGATCGACGTCGGCGTCGAAGAAGGGATTCGAGACGACCTTGAAGTTGGTGCCGGCGGTCGGATTGACGTCCACGAACAGGGTGAGCAGGTAGTTCTGCCCGTTGACGACATCGGTCAGTCGCGGCGTGAACTGGAAGTCAAAGGACCACCACGAGGCCGTCGGATGACCCGGCGCCAGTCCGGTGAGCACGATGGCGGTGTTGCCGTTGAGGGCCAGGGGGTCTCCGCCGACGCGGGCGCGGGCTTTCATGAAGACAGACACATCTTCCTGGTGAGACTGGAAGTTGTTGCCGGGAATGCCGGAACCGGAGATGAAGTCGCCATTGGCTTTCGTCGGATCAACGTTGACCTGGGCGAAAGCCTGCCCTGCGCAAGCGGCCAGCGTGGCGGCGCACACGCTCTGAACCAGACGCAATTTCCTCTTCTGCATGGTGATCCTCCCAAATCGAGACGGTTTGACCGCCTCCCCAGCCGGCGGCTGGGAGAGCGGCACGACGAAATGGGCTTCCGCGTCCCCACGCCCGTGGCAAGGACGCTCCATCCTCACTACCGCCGACGGGGCCCGCCCATCAACAGGAGCCCCGGCAGCAACAGACACACGCCCACGCCCGGCGCGGGCACGATGCAAATCGAAGTTCCGATCAACGCACCGGTGGCGTCGGCATTCGGGACGACCCCGTCGTACACGCGCGTGTGCACCACCGGTGAGCCGGCACTGATCAACATGCTCACCGGCGCCTCGCCCGCGGGAGACCAGGCACGGAACACGAATGTCGTCAACAGAGCGCCTTCAGTGGTGTCGATGGGCATGCCCAGCATCGCCAACGCCCGGTACAGGCCGTTGCCATCGGCCGGTGGCGAGGTCTCATTCAGCCCGCCCGAGCCAACGCTCGGGAAGCCGGACGTGAGAAGAGGGACCGCGCCCGCAGGGTCCAGCCCGAGCAGGCGGAGGCGTGGCTGATCCCAGGCAAAGACCAGTTCGACCGCCGAGATGGTCCGCCCGTAGGCGTGGCCATCCCAAGTCGCATAGAGCCCGACCCGTGCCGACTGACCCACCGGTACCACTGCCGCTTCCGGGCGGAACTCGAGCGTGACGTCCGCGCTAGCCCAGGTTGAGCAGGCGAGGAGGAAGCAAAGACCCCTTTGCCGCATTTTCGACTCCCTCCCCCGACTCTGCGCGGCCATATCCGCGCGATACCAGCAGCGCCGCGCCTGACCCACCGAGCAGCCCGCCCCGGAATCCTCCTTGCACACCCGCGCCTCTTCTCCTGCCATAAGGGCAGGAGTCCAAGCAAGGGTTGCGATCTTCCGCGCCACGTGTGGTTCCCATTGGCCCGTCTTTCAGGACCGATGGAGCATGGCATCATGACAACCAACGCACGGACAGCACTGGCGCAGGAAGAATGTTCCTCACATTCGGTAATATCCCTAGACAAAACTCCGCTATGAGAATGATTCCAATATCATGGATGTTCGAGCGATTGGCCACATGGGTCGTCGACTCTGTGCCACCACCACAAATGCCGCGAGACGACTCAGCAAGAGCACCGAGTTCACGCAGAATCGTGCGCAAAGCCCGCAACTTTCTGTTCCGCACCTCAACTCCGAGTTGCAGCGCGCACGAAGCGGCGTAGCAACCCGGACCCGTTTTCCGCGTCCTCGGTGCGCTCGGGATGCCATTGCACCCCCACATAAAACTCGCGCGCACGATCCCCCACCGCTTCAATCACCCCGTCGCGCGCGCGCGCCAGCACACACAATGCACCAGCATCAGCCACCGCCTGCTTGTGCCGGCTGTGCACGGCGCCCGTGCCCAGTCCACACCCGGTTTCGGGCATGATCTCGTGCATCTTGTCCCAGTGCTCGCCGGCGCTCGGCAGCGTGGAGGGCAGGTGCTGGTCGAGCCGCCCGCCCGCGACCAGCGACATCAACTGCATACCTAGGCACACCCCCAGCACCGGAACCTCGGGCCGATCGCGCCTCAGCGCACGCAGCAGACTCACCTCGAAGCGCTGCCGATCCGGATGCATGGGCTTCGCGCGCGGGTCAGTCGGCTGCCCGAACTCTTCAGTGCGCGGATCGTCGCCGCCGCTGAAGAGGAAGCCATCCAGTCGCTCGCTCAGCCCCGGAATGCTGTCGACTTCCTGGGTCAGGAGCACGGGCACGGCGCCGGCCTGGACCAGCGCACGGGCATACGAGGGGTAAAGCGCCGAGCGCAGGCGGCCCTCGTGCACGATGACGTCGGTCGTGATGCCGATGAGCGGTCGGTTGGGCATGCTGACTCCGTTGGGCTCAATGCTCTGCTTAGAATCGCCGCGATGTCGGAGCGTAGCGTCCTGATCGCCGTCGGCTTTGCCCTGGTCATGCTCGGACTGTGGGTGGGCATCGACCTGTTCACGCGAGTGCCGGGCGCCCAGCCCACACCGCTTCTGGCGTTCGATCCGGCCCAGGTGGATCGGCTGGAGGTCGCTGCGCATGGACGCCGCGCGTGGGTCGAGCGCGACACCTGGTTCGGCTCCCCCATCTGGGTTGTGCGGTGGGGGCAGGGGGGGCCCGACCAGTCTTGGCCGGCTGAGGAATCGCGTGTGCGCGCAGCCTTGCGCGTGCTGGCGACCACGCCGCTGGAAAAGGGAGAATCGGTCGAGTTGGCCAGTGCGACCCTGACGCTGCGGACGATCGATGGGCAGGTGCATACCGTGAGATTCTCCGATCGGCCTATTGCGGGCAAAATCGGCGTGCAGATCGAGTCAGGGGCAAGGCGAGCGACCGGATTGACCGACGCCGCTCTGTTCGACGCCTTCGTCCGCACCGGGCTGATGGCCTGGCGCGACGAGCACGCGATGCTCTCGCCGGGAGTCGGGCCTTCGCGGGTGTTCGTCTCGGCCGGCGACCGCTCACTCTCGCTGGCACGGCGCGAAGGTCGCTGGACACTGCTGGATCCGGTGCCGGTGCCGGCCGAGCCGGAGCAGGCGGGCGAGTTCGCAAAGAATGTGTCGGGGCTGCTGGCCAGTCGCTTCATCGACGAGATGGCGATCAGCGATGAGCGAGCGGGATTCTCGCAACCCCTGGCGCGCGTCGAGGCCGAGCACGATCTGCGCATCGGGCGAGAAGGCGGACAGGATATGCGCCTGGTGCGCCAAGTGATGACGGTGGGCGGGCCGACGGACCTGTCCGGGCAATCGGTCTACGGACTGGTCGAGTGGACGGTCATAGGGGCCGATGGATCGACCCAGGCGTTGGCGGGGCCGGTGGTGGTTGCGGTCGCGACCGAGTCGCTCAACCGCCTGACGACGCATCCCGAGCCGCTCATCGCGAGAACCAGCACCTCGGCGCTACCGGGATCGTTTCAGCGAGTGGAGTTGGCGCTGGGCGCCCGGCGGGTGCGCCTGGAGCGATTCGGGACGGGTTGGGCATTCCGGGGCCAGGCGCTCCTGCCTGGAGATTCGGAAGCCATCGAATCGCTGTGTCGGCTCCTCGCCCAGCGACCGGCCGACGAGGTAGCGCTGGGAAACACGCCCGCGGACGTCGCGCCGCTTGACGCGCGTGTGACGGGAGGCGGGGCCTCGTTGCAGGTGCAACTGTTCGCCACCTCGCAGCCGGCGGGGCTGTGGGTGCAGGACGGAATGGTGCAGCGCTTCCACGCGCGACTGGGTGATCTGGCGGTTCAACTGGCGTCGATCGTCGAGCGGCTGGGGAACGAGCCGTAAATGGCAAAGCCCAAAGTAAGCCGGCGCAATGAGGGAGCCTCTCGTTGACAATCGGCTGGAAAGCCGGTCGCCGCGGTGCCGGCGCGCATCAGCGACCGGTCTCGCGCAGTTGGCGCAGGACTTCACGCATCGCTTCCAACTGCACGTCAACCTCGATGATTTCGCGGAGGGTTCCATCGCGCATGGAGCGGAACTGGTCGCGCTGGTCCGGGTTGCCTGCGGTGTCCGCGTGGCGTTCGAGCGTCTGGGCTCGCTCGTCGAGCAGAGCCCGCTGGCGGGTGAGCGTGCGAATGCGCTCAACCACGTCGGCCACCGTCGAGTTGATCTCGCGCGAGCCGAACGTCTCATCGAGCAGCAACGCCGGCTCAACGAAGGCCTGATGTGAAACGAGCGAAGTGCGTGGCTGTCCGCCGAATCCGACGATGCGCGAGCCGGACTCCCGCGGGAGGGGCCAGGGGCGCGCCCCGCCCGCGCGTGCGCCTGCGGCCTGCGCCCACTGGTCGACGCTGATGTCGGATCCGATGATCAACTCGCCCGAGGTCGACGGCCCGACCCGGCGCTCCCAGCGGAGGGCGAAGGCACGGGCCATGTCCACGTCGGACGGGCGCACGGCGTTGGGCAGGTCGGAGAATTTGCCCAGCCTGCACTGGACCACCGCGATCAGCCCGTTGCGGGCGTATTCGATCTCGAGCGTGTCGTCCACGTCCTGCGAGAGAATGAGCCAGCGCAGATCGTCCTGCGTCGTCACAGGCTGCCCGTTCAGGGCGCGAATCACGTCGAAGGGCTGGAAAACACCCGCAGCCGGGAAGCCCGGGATGGTCTCCTGAATGATCACGCCGTCGGTGCCGAAGCCGCCGAACTGCACTCCCAGCCCCGGCAGCGCTCGGGACTTGAACAACTGCCTGCCGACTTGGCGTAGGCGCAGACGCTGCTCGGGCGAGAGATCCACCCGCCTGGCCAGGGCCTCCAGATCCTGGAGTTGAAAATCGGACGAGTTGGCCAGAGCGACTTCCGCGGCATCGCGCTCAGCAAGAACGGGCGAATCAAGCCGGGCCAATTCCGCCTTGACATCCAACGGCGCAGCCGAGCCGACGGAAGCGGCCGCGACGAGCGCCTTCACCAAGAGGGCTTCACGGGCGATCATGCGGGGATTCTACCACGAGACGATCTCGCAGCGAAGAGGCCTGATCGCGCAGCCACAGACACTTGCGGGCAATCATCCTCAGGCAGGTCTCCGCGTCCAGAGTCCCGAAGCGTCCGGATTCCAGGATCGGTCGGACGGCCTCGGCCACCAGCAACTCGATCATGAGCCACGGCACCAGTTCAGCATCCGAAGCGGCGTCGACCCAAGCACCGGCGCCGGCCAGGTAACTCCTCCAGAAGATCTGCAGACGCTCTTCATCCGGCTCGTGCGGCCAGCGTGCCGGGTCGCGACCAAACCGTGTCATCGAATACTGCAGAAGCCCATTGGCCAGTTCGAGGATTGGCGGAGCGTACTTGGCTGAATCAAAATCAAGGACCGCCACGACGCTCTGGTCGCGGAAGATCAGGTTGCCTGGATGCCAGTCGCCGTGGATGATGCGAACGTCGCGATGCGAGAGCCCGCTGAAGTCCAGGTAGCGGCGGGCCTGCTCCACCGCCGGCGCCAGTTGGTGCAACACCGGGCCACAGGCGGGATGTCGTGACTCGATGATCTGCATGGCCAGATCCAGATCGACGCCGACGCGCCCGGGCGGCTGCGGCATCACCCAGGTCGGTGTGTGGTCGACGATGAGGGCATGCAGGTGCGCCATGGTGCGAGCCGCGTCGGCCACCTCGGCGTCCCGCGCCGTGTAAGGCTCGCCCTCGATGAACTGGAACATCTCGTAGACCATGCCCTCACGCTGGAGCATCGAGTTGTTGTCGCCGCGCGTGCCGATGATGCGCGGCGTCGGGAAGCCCCGTGCATTGAGGAACAACTGGACGCCGTGCACAAACGCGACGCGAAACGGATCGCTGGTGCGCGGGCTGCGGCGCTTGAGCAGGAATCGCCCCCGCGCCGAGTCGATGACCAGTTTGGGAGCCTGAGGCGAGCCACGGGTGAACTCGCGGATGGAGGTGATCTGCCCGAGTTCAAAATGCGAGCACACATCCGCGATTTCACGGGGGGTGAACCGCCCAGGCTCGACCCGCGTGGTCGATGCGAGGTCGAGCGGCTCGTGCCTGGGAGATGTGCGGGGCTGGTCCATCGAAGACCCCTCACCTCGGATTTCACTCGACGTTTTGCACCTGCTCCTTGATCCGGTCGATCGCACCCTTGATGTCGACGATCAGCCGGGCCATCTCCGCGTTGGGGCTCTTGCTCGCCATCGTGTTGGCCTCACGGAGCATCTCCTGCGCGAGAAAATCGAGCGTGCGCCCCACCGGCGTCGCGTCATCGCCCACCAGCAGATCCTCGAAGTGCCGCAGATGCTCGCGCAGCCGCGTCACTTCTTCGCGGATGTCCGTCTTTTCCGCATACACCGCGATCTCGCGGATCAGGTCCGGCGGCTCGGCCACCAGTTCGGCATCCTGCAACAACAACTCCACGCGGGCCTTGAGACGTTTCTCGTACTCGGCCACGACCTCGCCCGCCCGCGCGTCGATCCGCTCCAGCCGATCGCTGATCACGGCCAGCAGCGACTGCAACTCACTGGCCAGAGCCTCGCCCTCACGCCGGCGCCGGTCGATCAACGCCTCGCAGCAACGCTCGACCAGCGCACGCAGCGCCCCCCGGGCCCGTTGCAGCCGTTCCTCCTCGTCCGACCGCGGCTGGAGCACGCCGGGCAGCGTCAGCAGGGCCGCCAGATCGAGACTGACGGTTCCCTTGGCCACCGCTGGCGACTGCAACAACTGATCGACATATCGCTGCAACGCCCCGTGGTTGATCTCCAGCGCCGCGTCGGCCGACTCATCGGACACCGACACCGAGAGCGTGATCGTGCCGCGGTGCAGCACATGCCGCAGGATCGACTCCAACTCCGCTTCGAGCGGCTGGAGCGCATCGGGCAGGCGCAGCACGGCCTTGAAGTACTTGTTGTTGAGCGCTCGCACCTCGGCGAAGTAGTGCGTCCCCTGCTCATGGGCCGAGGCATCGCCGAATCCGGTCATGCTGCGAATCACGCGGCCTCCTCTGCTCAGCCGCCCGTGCCGTTGTCCGCGGGCCCGGTCTGACCGTCACCACTGCTTGGCGTGTCGCCGGAAGGCAGATCACCCGGCGCAGGCTGCCCGGCATCGCCGGAACCCGGAGCGCCCGCCGGCGGCTGCGACGGTGGCATCTCGGGCTGATTGCCCGATCCCTCTGCGTTGCTCTCGGACGGCGCCGGAGCACCCGCACCGCCCCCGGAGGTGATGGCAGCCGGTGCCGGCCCCGCGCCGGGGCGAGCGGCGAACTGGAGCCCGATCGCCAGACCGAGGTAGACGATGAACATGCCGATGGTGGCGAAAGTCAGCGCGTCGCCGGTCTTGGCGCCGAAGGCCGTCTGACCCGACCCGCCCCCCGCCCCAAAGGCGCCGCTCAAGCCGCCCCCCTGGGGCCTCTGGATGAGCACGATCAGGATGAGCAGCACGCACACGCAGAGGAACAGCGCGATGAGCAGCGCCGCGATGACCTGACTGATTCCCAGCGTCAGAACCATTTCCTTGAAACTCCTTGCCGACCGATCCGGGTCGGCGGGCATTACCTGGCCCGACGGGCCGAATCCGGGCATGTGGCCCGCACGATCTTGACAAACTCGAGGGCGTCGAGCGAGGCGCCCCCGATCAATCCGCCGTCGATGTCCGGTTGCGCGAACAGGTCGGCCGCATTGCTCGACTTAACCGATCCCCCGTACACGATGCGCGTGCTCGAAGCCACTTCGGCATCGAACAACGACCGCAGCACAGCACGGATTTTCTGGTGCGCGTCCTGGGCATCGTGCGGCGTCGAAGTGTGCCCGGTGCCGATGGCCCACACGGGCTCGTACGCGATCACCACCTGCAGCATTTGCTCCAGCCCGATGCCATCCAGCCCCAGGGTCACCTGACGCTTGTTCACCTCATCGGTCTGACCAGCCTGACGCTGTTCGAGCGTTTCGCCCACGCACAAAACGACCTCGAGCCCCGAGTCCAGCGCGTGGGTCACCTTGGCATTGATGAGTTCGTCGGTTTCGCCGATCACGTGTCGGCGTTCCGAGTGCCCGACGAGGACGGTCTTGACGCCGCAGTCGCGGAGCATCTCCGCCGAGACTTCGCCTGTAAAGGCTCCGTTTGGTCGATGATAGAGATCCTGGGCACCCAGCAGGATGCCCGCGCCGCGCTCCCGCAGGATCGACGCCACGCTGAGCAAATATGGAAAGGGGGGAAAGATGGCCACATCGACCGGCGGTCGATCGGCCAAGTCTCCGGCCACGCCTCGGGCCAGCGCTCCAGCGGACAGCAGCCCGGTATTCATCTTCCAGTTGCCACCAACGAACGGCTTGCGGTTTTTCATTCCTCGGCCTTGTGAACGGGGAGAAAGCGAACCGTAGCACCCCCGGGGACTCCCCGCCTGACCAGACACGAGGGAAGCACCTTCGCGGGCAAGGGCGCGGGAAAAACTTGGCACCCGCGCCGCGGTTTGGTAGTGTAGGGGCCGATCCTGCCGGGCGGGGGGCCCGGATTCGCGCCGCCCTCGGTTTCGCAAGGAGTCAGTCATGGACGCGCATCGGGTGCGCTGTGTCGTCTTCGCAGCAGGGGTGAGTTGCATAGTCCCCTGGGTTTCGGCCAACGAGGAGCCATTCGTCGACCAAGCGGTGGCCCGCGGAGTGAACTACACCCTGGGCACCAACTTCACGCAGTGGGGCACCGGCATCGCGTTCGCTGATCTGGACAACGACGGGGATCCCGACCTCATCCTCACCGGCGCCACCAACGGCAAGATCGCCCTCTACCAGAACAACGGCTCCGGGCACTTCACGGACCGCACCGTCGGCAGCGGTATCGCCGCCAGCACCAACATGGGCGCGGTCTGCCTGGCAGACTACGACGCCGACGGCGATCAGGACATCTTCTTCACCCGTTGGCAGGGTTTTACCAACCTGCTCTACCGCAACGAGGGCAACTTCATTTTCACCAACGTCACCGTTGCTGCCGGGCTCTCCTTTGACGGCGCCGCGTCCGGCGCCAACTGGGGCGACTATGACGGCGACGGGTGGCTCGATCTCTACGTTTCCTACCGCACCGGTACAAACGCTGAAACCATCCAGAACAAGTTGTTTCGCAATAACGGCGATGGCACCTTCACTGATGTTGCAGCCGCGCTGGGCGTGCAGGCGCCCGACGACCCGACTTTGCTGGCCACGTTCATCGACTACGACAACGACTCGGATTCCGACCTGTACCTGGGTACTGACAAGGGCAGCGGCTCCGAACTCATCAACCGCCTCTTTCGCAATGACGGCGGAACGTTCACGGAAGTGACCGAGCAGGCCAACGCAGCCGCCCACATCGACTGCATGGGCATCGCCATCGCTGACATCGACTACAACGGGTATCAGGACATGTTCCTGACCAACGTCCAGTTCGGTCACAAACTGCTCATGGGCGACGCGAGCGGCGTGTTCAGCGAGCAGGCCGCTGCCGCGGGCGTCGAGTGCTTCCAGGTCGGCTGGGGCTGCGTGTTCTTTGACTACAACAACGATCGCACGGAAGACCTGTTCATCGCCCACGTCGACAACACGCCCAACAGGTTGTTCCGAAACCCCGGATCGTTCCCGTTTGAAGATGTCAGCGTCGCGATGGGCGTCGCACTCAGCGGGTTCTCCTACGTCTGCGCGATTGCCGACGTGGACATGGATGGCGACCTCGACCTTGGCGTGGCCACCAGCCTCCAGCGCTTCCGACTCTACATCAACAACGAAGGCGACAATCGCCACTGGCTCAAACTCAAACTTGTCGGCATCGGTGCCAATGTCGACGCCATCGGCGCGCAGGCTCGCGTCACCCACCTGGGGCTGACGCAGATGCGTGAACTCTTCGCCGGGGCCAACTACCGAAGCGACAACGAGCGCCTCCTCCACTTCGGCATCGGCAACCTCGGAGCACCCACCGAGCGGATCGAGGTGCGCTGGCCCAACTCAAACGTCTACCGCGTCCTGACCGGCTACCCCGTCGATCGTGTCTGGACCATCTATCCGCCCCACCGACTCGGCGATGCCAACGCCAATGGCATGATCGACCCGGCCGAAATCGCTGAGGCCTTGCACATCATGGTTGCCACCGCCGGAGGACACATTCAGCCGGGACAGGAGATCTACGACATCGACGGGGACTGCGACGTCGACCGGAATGATCTGGCCAGCATGCTGGCGACGTACACGCGGGTCAACATTCCGGTTTCGCACGCGCCAACGCCGACTATGCCTTGAGCACAAACGTCACATGCGAAGCAAATGAAGTCGGGGCCGCCGCTCCCAACCGCGACGTCGCTGGCAAGCGTAGTGCGGCTCCCCAGGCGCGATACCTCACCCCTTCGGTCCGGCCGCCAGCACGTCGGCAGGAATCTCGAACTTGGCGGCGTTGGCCCGGAACAGCCCGGCCAGTTTGACCGCTTGTTCGTGATAGGCCTTCTTGTCCTTCCACGTACTGCGAGGGTGCAGCATGTCGTTGGGCACGCCGTCCACCTGGCGCGGAATGTGCAGCCCGAATACGTCGTCGGTCTCGAAGTCGGCGTGCCCGAGTTTGCCCGCGAGGATTTCCGACACCATCAGTCGCGTGTACTTGAGCGAGAAGCGATGCCCGACCCCGTAGGGCCCGCCCGTCCAGCCCGTGTTGAGCAGCCACACGTTGGCAGAGTGCTCCTCGATGCGATCGGCCAGCATCGCAGCGTACTCGCTCGGCCTCCTCGGGAGGAACGGCCCACCAAAGCACGGACTGAAATTCGGCTGCGGCTCGGTCACCCCCGCCTCCGTCCCGGCCAGTTTCGATGTGTACCCGTTGATGAAGTAGTACATCGCCTGCTTGGGCGTCAGGCGGCTGACCGGCGGCAAGACCCCGAATGCATCGGCGGTCAGAAAGATCACATTCTTGGCATGCGCACACACGCTCGGAATGATCGCGCCGGGAATGTAATCCACCGGGTAGGTCACGCGCGTGTTTTCGGTCAGCGAGCCGTCGTCATAGTCCGGCACGCGCGTCCGGGGGTTGATGACCACGTTCTCGAGCACGCTGCCGAAACGAATCGCATCCCAGATCTGCGGCTCTCCCTCGCGGCTGAGCCGGATGCACTTGGCGTAGCACCCGCCCTCGAAGTTGAAAATGCCACCCGGACCCCATCCGTGCTCGTCGTCGCCGATCAACGCGCGGTTCGGGTCGGCTGACAGCGTTGTCTTGCCCGTCCCCGAAAGCCCGAAGAACAAGGCGACGTTGCTCGGATCCCTGCGGTCGACGTTGCACGAGCAGTGCATGGGGAACACGCCCTGCTCGGGCATGTCATAGTTCATCGCATAAAAGATGCTCTTCTTGATCTCCCCGGCATACTGCGTGCCCAGGATCACCACCACTCGCCGCTCGAGCGACTGCGCAATGAGCACCGGGCTCTTGAGCCCCAGTTCGGCCTGCTCGACGCCAGTCAGTTCGCGCTTGCCCGCCGCCAGGATCGTCCAATCATGCCGCCACGATCCGTCCCCCGCGTCGGCCGCGGACCCTGGCTCGATAAACAGGGTCTGTGCAAACAGTGAGTGCCAGGCCATGCCCGACACCACCCGCACGCCCAGACGGTGCTGCACATCGGCTCCAGCGAAGCCCTCAAACACGTACGTCCGATCGAGTCCGTTGAGATACTCGGTGGCAATCTCGACCGCGCGGTCAAACTTCCCCCGCTCCAACGGCTTGTTCACCGTTCCCCACCAGATCTTGTCATGCACTCCCGGATCGTCGCTCAGCAACTTGTCCGCCGGGCTGCGACCGGTTCTCGAACCCGTCCCGCACACCAAAGCCCCGTTGGCCGCCAGCGTGCCCTCGCCCGCTCTCAGCGCACGTTCGACCAGTTCGGCCGTCGAGAGATTCACCAGCGCATGCTCGCGGGAAAGGTCGAGCCGGGTATCAAGTTGCATGGCCATGGGGATGAACTCCGGGTTGTCGGTTGGTGGGGATCCTAGACGCACTATCGGCCAAGAACAGACCGGCGATTGACCCGGAGCGCCAGACGCTCGTACCCTACCCGACGGAGAATTCCGCACGTTGGTGATCGTAGCTCAGCCGGTTAGAGCACCTGGTTGTGGTCCAGGAGGCCGCGGGTTCGAATCCCGTCGATCACCCTTCCCCTTTCAAAACCCGCACGCATCGAGTTCCTCCGCCAGAGGTGCCAGGTATCCGCGCCCAAACAGCGCCACATGGACGAGCAATGGGAAGACCTTGTACGCGTGAATCCGACATTCGAAGAAGCCTTTGCGGATGGGGCGGCACCTGTGATAGGCCTCCCAGAAACCCCGCCCGAACAAGCCGAAGAGATCCATGAACGCCAGTTCGACTTCACGCTCGGCGTAGTAGACCGCCGGATCGATGATCCCCGCGACCCGCCCATCCTTCCAGAGCACGTTGCCCGCCCAGAGGTCGCCGTGGATCAGGCACGGGCCTTCGCCATGCCCGAGCAGATCGCCCATGCCGTCGGACAAACTCTCGCAGCGAGCGAGCAGGTTCTCAGGCAACTGCCCAACCCGGTGTGCATGACGTGCAAAGTGCCGTACCCGCTTCTCGGCGAAAAACACCGCCCAGTCGTCCGACCACCCGTTGGGCTGATCGAGCGGGCCAATGAGCGTGTCGCGCTCAAGCCCGTATCGGGGTCCGGAGACCGCGTGCAATCTGGCGACCAGTTGCGCCAGTTGCTCACGTCCGGCGTCACTGATGGCGCCGTGGTGCTCCACATATTCCATCGCCAGTACGTCCGGGGTGCACGCGATCACCTCGGGTACGGGCAGGCAGGTGCGCTCTCGCAGCAGGCGCAGCATGAAACCCTCGCGATCGAGCATCGGACAAGGCCCCCGATCGACCTTGACCACCATCGGAGGCCGGCCGGGGAGTTCGGCCAGATAGACCTCGGCCACGCACCCGCCGTGCAGGCGCGAAAGCCTCGATGGGATCTGCCCGAGCGTCTGCGCGATCAGGTGTGAGGCCTCGGGCGACATGCCCGACTGTACCCGCAGCCCGCTCAGGCGGCGTGTCGCGACTGCCGACACGCCATCACGAGTTTGCGGACGATGCGCCCCACTGTCTCCAGCGGCTGTCCTTGCCCGAGAGCGTCGGACACCTCGCCGGCAATGTTCCCTACCTTGGTGAAGCCCAGTGAAAGGGCCGTTCCCTTCAGGTCGGTGGCCATTCGGAACACTTCATCCTGATCGTGCGCTTGCATGCATTGCTCGAGACGGTCGGCCGCGTCGCCCAGTGTGCTCGCAAACGCCTGGGCCAGGTCCTTGAGATCCCCTGGCATATCTGCAGGCTTCTGCTCCTGGCGACGGCTGTCGGGCGCCAGGAACTCGGCAATGGCGCTGAGTAACTGGACGCTGTTCACCGGCTTGTCCAGGAACACGTCGATCGGGCTGCGCCGGATCATTTCCATGGCGGCGGGAGACCGGTTGCCGCTGACCACGATGATCGGCTGCAGGTATCCGTCCGCACGCAGGCTCAGCGCCAGCGTGGGCGCATCCTGTGTGACCAAATTGAACTCGCATAGGATCAGGTCGCACCCACGCTCGATGAAGGGAAGGGCTTCGTCCACCGACTCGCACCCACGAATCGACAATGCCGAATCGCGGAGCGCGTGCCGAACGATCTGCCGGTCAATCTGCGAAGGATCGATGTGGAGAATCGTGCCCGTCAGGTCCTGCGGACGCACGTTCTCGAACGCCAGCGCGGCCTCGAACGGGTCTGACTGCTTGAACTCGCGCAGGTTGATCAGGTCATCGAACTTGATCCCAATTTCGTGGATCGTGCCTCGCACGTGCGCACAACGCACGATTCTGCCCCTGGTCTTCGTCACTCCGTGCGTGGCGCGAGGCAGATCTACCACCACCACCGTACCCGGATGCAGAAACGAGTTGTGCAGCACGCTCATGCCACCCACCGACAGGTTGCGGCACGCCAGCGACAGGCGCACTTCGCCCCCGTCGGGCTGCGTGAGCAGAGCCTGAATCGAAACATGCCGGAATGGCCACCGCACATGTGTGCGATTGGTCGATGTACGCCCTTCGTTGGCCTTGTCCAGTTCATCGAGCAGG
This sequence comes from Phycisphaerales bacterium, assembly GCA_023382935.1. Lineage (GTDB taxonomy): Bacteria > Planctomycetota > Phycisphaerae > Phycisphaerales > UBA1924 > J022. The sequence goes on along the minus strand of JAHDXL010000008.1, from coordinate 43,491 downwards.
GCGTCCAGTCCGCGGCCCTGAGCCCCCAGCGTGTTCAGCCGGCCCGCGCTTGACACGCGGCTGGTGTGCCGTTCGATTCGTGCCATCTGCAACAACTCCTTAGGCAACTGTCCCCATGCATCGACACGAAGCAGACCGACCTTGGGGCCCCCGCTGGGCGCCGACACGGTTTGGGATCAATCGCGCGTCCGACATCGCCCGACCGGCACACACGGAAATAGCGGCGCGGAGGGCACGCCGCTCCGGGCGAGTTCTCGGACTCTGTTCACACGTCCAGGTTCTTCACTTCAAGCGCGTGGTCTTCGATGAACTTGCGCCGCGGCTCAACCAGTTTGCCCATCAGCACACTGAACAGCGCATCCGCGTCTCCGGCCTGCTCCCACGTCACACGCAGCAGCGTCCGCTTCGACGGGTCCATCGTCGTCTCCCACAACTGCTCGGCATCCATCTCGCCCAGGCCCTTGAATCGCTTGATTTCCATGCCCCGGCGCCCGATTTCATGCAGCATCCGAAGGATGTCCGGCAGATTGGCCGCCTCGACCACCTTGCTCGAAGCCGCGTGCGCGGCATGCTCGCCATCGGTGCTTTCGGGCTTGACCGGCTCCGGGGTCCGGCTGTGTTCGATCACCCAAGCGTACTTGGTCGGCAACTTGGCGCCCGTCACCGACTCCTCCTGCACCAGCGCGTAGTCGTCGATGTCCAGCCCGAATCGGCCCAGTTCGGCGATGATCTTCTCCAGTTCGCGGTTCTCGTGCAGTTCCCGCACCGTCGCAGACAGTCCCAGCGCCTGCTGGCGCTCGGCCGCATTCAACTCGTGCTCGGGGTCTTCATTGGCAACCGGTGCGGCGGCCGCAGCGCCGTCCGGCGACCACCCATGCCGTTCCAGGATTTCATGCGCCTCGGTCTCGCCCCAGGCATAGAAGGTCTGGGCCCGGCAAGTGACCTTGTGAGTCGGCAGGCGCCCGTCGCGTCTCGCCGCCAGCAGGTCCACAAATCGCACCCCGCGCCGCTCGGCGATCTCCACCAGGTCGCCCAGCCGGCGCAGCAGGTGCACCACCCGCCGCGCATCGGTTCCACTGACCCGTCGGATTTCCGTGGCTGTGCCCTCGTCGTCCGCGCCGGCCAGTGCGCGGATCGACAATGCCGCATCCTCCAGCCCCAGTTCGGTGAGCACGTCGCCCAGCACCTTGTCGTTGAGCACGTAGCGCGACTTCCTGCCCTTGATGATCTGATACAGCGGAGGCTGCGCGATGTAGACATGCCCGCGACGGATCAGATCGGGCATGTGCCGGAACAGGAACGTCAGAAGGAGCGTACGGATATGGCTTCCGTCCACGTCCGCGTCGGTCATGATGATGACCTTGCCGTAGCGCAGTCGCGCCACGTCAAACTCAGGCCCGATGCCGCAGCGCAACGCCTGGATCAGCGTGCGGATTTCCTCGTGCTGGAGCATCTTGTCGATGCGAGCCTTCTCGACGTTGAGCAGTTTGCCCCGCAGCGGCAGAACGGCCTGCGTGTCCGTGTCGCGCCCCTGCGTGGCCGACCCGCCTGCCGAATCACCCTCGACCAGGAACAGTTCGCTCCGCTCCACGTCTTTGGTCTTGCAGTCGCGCAACTTGTGGGGCATCGAGCCCGAGTCCAGCGCGGTCTTGCGCCGCGTCAGTTCGCGAGCCTTGCGGGCTGCCTCGCGCGCCTGCGCGGCGATGATGCCCTTCTGGCACAGCCGGCGTGCGTCGCCCGGATGTTCCTCCAACCACGAGTCGAGCGCGTCGCTTACCGCCTGGCTGACAAACGTCTCAATTTCGGGATTGAGCAACTTCTCCTTCGGCTGGTTGTTGAAAGTCGGGTCGGGCAGTTTGACGCTGACGATCGCAACCAGGCCCTCGCGCAGATCCTCGCCCGTGGGCACCGGATCCTTCTCCTTGATGATGCCCACGCGACGCGCGTAGTTGTTGAGCGTGCGCGTCAGTGCGACCTTGAATCCCTGCGCGTGCGTGCCGCCGTCCACGTTGTTGATGTTGTTCGCAAACGTCAGCAGTATCTCGTTGTACCCGTCGTGATACTGCATCGCCACTTCGCAGATCAAATCGCCCTCTTCCCTGCGCAGGAACACCGGCGTCGAGACCTCGTTCTTCCCCGTCATCAGGTGCTGCACGTACTCAAGCAGCCCACGCTCGGCCTTGTAGGTCTCCGATCGCGGCTTGCCGTCGGCGCCGACACGCTCGTCGGTCAGGCGGATCGTCACGCCCGGGTTGAGGTACGCCAGTTCACGCATGCGGGCGGCCAGCGTCTGGTACGAGAAATCGACGTCGGGGAAGATCGTCCCGTCGGGCTTGAAGGTCACCGTCGTACCCGTGCGCTTCGCTCCCTCGGGCAGCGACCCGACCTTGTGCAGGGGGTCGCTCACGCGCCCTCGGGCAAACTCGATCGCATGCACCTCACCGTCGCGATAGACCTCGGCGTGCAGCCACTCCGACAGCGCGTTGACACAACTCACGCCCACCCCGTGCAGCCCACCCGAAACCTTGTAGGCGCTGCCTTCCTGCCCGAACTTGCCCCCCGCGTGCAGTTTGGTCATCACCACTTCGATCGCCGGACGCCCATTGAGCAGCGGGTCTTCGTGCCTGACCGGATCCACCGGAATGCCGCGCCCGTCGTCGAACACGCTGACCGAGCCGTCGGCCTGAATGGTGACGCTGACAACCGTCGCGAAACCCGCCATCGCTTCGTCGATCGAGTTGTCCACCACCTCGTATACCAGGTGGTGCAGCGCGTTGATCCCGGTACCCCCGATGTACATGCCCGGACGTTTACGCACCGCCTCGAGCCCTTCGAGCACCTTGATCTGGTCGGCCCCGTAGGTCGCTCCGGGGCGGTTGTTTGATGGGGTTGGAGCCGGGGCTCGTTCTTCGCTCATGCTCATCGCATCCATGGGCCGCAGGCCTCTCGTTTCATCACCCGGCCACATCGCCGCGATGCCAACTACCGGCCTGCAGATCGGCCTGATATTCTAGCGCCCGCGTGCGCCATTCTCCCCCATCAAACTCATCAGAAACCGCCTCTCCCCCGCCGTTTCCCGGGGCCCACTTCTGCCTCGGCGGGCACGCCAACGCCAGCGCCGCTGGCACGCTCATGTTCACCGACCTTGCCATCGTCCTGGCCGGCTCCGTCCTGATTCTCCTCCTCGTCCTCTCGTTCGTGCAGCGCTTCTCCGGAGTGGTTTCACCCGTCATCCCCTGGTCAGCAGGGACGTTCCTGTTCGGCCTCCTCGCCTGGAACCGGATCGCACACTTCGCCCGCTCCTATCGCCGCGGCGCAAACCCCGGTGCGCTGCCCTACCAAGCCGACGACCGGTACCGCGTGCAAGTGGCCTGCTGGCCCGATCAGGTGGACAACCTCCGTCGCATCACCCCTGACTCCTTCGAGCCTGAACAGTTCCGCGCCATCCTGTCCGATGCCCGTTACCTCGATCCGACCCTGCCCGTCAACTTCGGCTGGCCCTGGGCATTGGCATATCTGCTCGTCCAGTCATCCATCACCACCGAATCGATTTGGCTGCTGTCGGCGACTGTCACAGTCGTTGCCGTGCCTGCCCTGTACCTGCACCGCCTGCCCACCTACGTGCGCTTCACCCCGGGACGGCTCGAGATCCTCCGCTATCCCCTGTTCGGCTCGCGCGGCCCACGCCGACAGGAGTTCAGCCTGCGCGGGCCCGTCCGCCTGTCCACACGCGGCGCTGGCTCAGTCAGATGGACCGACGAACAGGGGCGCCATCGCGTCCTCTCGCTCCTTTTCGTCTTGAATCGAAGGCAGGCGGTGCACGCGGCGTTGGCGGCCGCTCTGAGCGATGCGACCGTCCCCACACCGGAATGACATGCTCCCGACGCCGGTCAGGGCACGATCTGCACCACGCTGATTCCGCCCTCGAGCAGTTCGTACACCAGCGCGATGTCATCGGGCAGTAGTCGCACGCAGCCCATCGACATCTGCTTGCCGATGCTGTCCGGCTCGATGGTGCCGTGGATGCCGTAGCCCCGGTGCGCGGCCGCGGCGCCCTGACCCTCCAGCCCCAGCCAGAACTCACCGATGGGATTCAGGGGATCGTCCTTGCCGTACTTCTCCAGCGAGTTCCGCGGATTCACCCAGGCCGGGTTTTCGACCTTCGAGTTGCGCCCCACGATGAAGGTTCCGGTCGGGGTGCCGTCCTTTTCGCCCAGTCCCACGTTGAACGAGCGAATGTACGTCCAGGTCTCGGGCGCGCCCGGCTGCCCGTGGAAAATGTCCATCCGGAACGCGCTCTTGTGGACGACGGCGTGGAAAGGCCCGCGCACCAGTTTGAGTTTCTGCCCCACCTGGATGCGCCCGGGATCCTTCAGCCCGTTGACGCGCTGAATCAGTTTCCAGTGAGTGGCCAGTTCACGCCGGTCCGAAATCTTCGCCAACCGGTCGCCGCTCTGAATCTCGTACACCTCGACCAGCGGGTCGCCGGGCGTCACCTTCGAACTGAACACCAGATCCTGATTCAAGGTGGCAATCTTCGTCCGGATGGTCTCGCGGTCGGGCTCGCGCAGCGTCGTGTCACGCAGCGCCTCGTTGAGCAGCCGCCGGGCCCCCACCTTGTCGCCCCGGGCCAGCAACTGGTCGGCCTCAATCACCCGCGCCGGAACACCGGCGCTTGCCGAAGCGGAGTCGACGCCGCCGGCTGGAACCGGGCTGGTGTTCCCCGGCACGATCGGGCGGTGCCCGTCGGTCGCCAGAACTTCGTCGCCCGTCGGTCGGACGGTCCCCGACTGGTTCAGGTCACCCCCATTGACCGACTGCTCGATCCCTTCACGCAGCACGTTGCGCCGCGGAGCGGACTGCCCCGACTCGTCGGTCAGCAGCACGGGACGCGCACCCGACCCGGTTGGGACACCCTGCACGATTTCACGCGGCGGGGTCGGGGGAGGCGATGTCTCCCGCGATCCGGAGTCTCCCGCACCTGCACCCGAAGTGCCCGTGCGGCTGGTCTGGCGTGCCAACCCCAGCGGGTCGCCGAGTTGGCGCAGTTCATGATCGCGCGGGTCGCCCGCCTCGACGATCTTGTTCGAGCCCGGGCCAGACTCCGGCTTGCCCTCGCCACCGAAGACTCCGAACACCCATAGCAGCCCGTAAATCGCCAGGCCCAAGGCGGCTGCCCCGCCCAAGAGCACGGGCAGCCCGCCCTGCGGGTGTCGGTGCTTGCGGCGCGATGAGTAAATCCTCCCGGCGGTGGTTGTCGGACGACCCGATTGCGAAGGCAGAGCCATGCTTGCTTTCCTCACCCGGGCGAACGCTCGAAGCGCCGCACCGCTTGTTCCGTCACGAGCACATCAACCAACTGGTCCCACGGTTCGATCGGCAGGCGCTCTAGCACGCGGCGTTCGAATCCGACCCCCACGCGGACGGTCTGCCTACCGAGTCTTGCCAGGAAACGATCATAGAAGCCCCCACCCCGGCCCAGTCTGCCGCCGCGCAGGTCAAAAGCCACGCCGGGCACGAGCACGACGCGCCATTCCTCAATCGGCAGGATGCGCGTTCCGGCTGCAGGTTCGCGGACGCCATGTCGCCGGCACTCAAGCCGGTCGAACCCACCCAAAACCCCCCCTTCCATTGACCCCTTTTCCCAGTCCACCATCGGCACGCCCACGCAGACGCCGCGCGCCAACAGAGCCTCAAGAACTGGGTCGACGCTGGGCTCGCCGGCGATTGCCAAATACCCCATCACCGCATGCGACGAGGCCACCTCGGGCAGGTCCAGCAGCGTTGCCGTGATGCGCTCCGACGCCTCGGCATCGTCGGGCAGCGCTCCCTCGGCCCGGAATCGGGCCCGCACCTGCTGCTTCGTGCCCGGGTCAGTCACTCTTCTCTCCCCGGCGCAGCGCCCGCAGCCGCCGAATCTCCTCCAGGCGGTCCTTGAGCACCTTCTCACTCCCGTGATCTGTCGGCTTGTAGTACCGCTTCTCGACGCCCAGGTAGTCCTGCCCGGTCAGGCCCTCCTCGGCGTCGTGGCTGTACTTGTATTTCTCGCCCTCGCGTTCGCGCATGCGCACACTTCTGCCGCTGGCGCCGGCGGTGGGTGAGGAGTTGGGGTCGCGCAGGTACATCGGTACGGGCAGCACGCGCCCATCCTGCACGTCGGCCAGGGCGCTTTCAATGGCCAAGTAGGCAGCGTTGCTTTTTGGCGCACAGGCCAGGTAGGTCGCACACTGTCCGAGCGTGATCCGGGCCTCGGGCATGCCGATGCGCTCGACCAGATCCCAAGCCGCCTGAGCGATCATGATGGCGCGGGGGTCGGCGTTGCCGATGTCTTCGCTGGCCAGAATGGCCAGGCGGCGCGCAATGAATCGGGGATCTTCCCCTGCTTCGAGCATCCGCGCCACCCAGTAGACCGCTGCATCCGGGTCGGACCCGCGGATGCTCTTGATCATCGCGCTGGCGGCGTCGTAATGCCCATCGTCGCCGTACGCCGCGATCTTTTGCTGGATCGATTCCTCGGCCAGGCGCTGGTCAATGACAAGCGGGATGCACGCGCCGGAGCCCTGGTTTCCTCTCGGGTCCTTCTTCTGTCGCTGCATCGACTCGACCGCGACTTCCAAGGCCGACAGCGCCCGTCGTGCATCGCCCTCGCTCTTGACCGCCCAGACGCGCAGGGCCGCGGCGTCGGCCTCGATGGGCAGGTTTCCATACCCCCGCTCACGATCGGCGATCGCCCGGCGGAGCACCAAGATGATCTCATCCTCGCTCAGCGGCTCCAGGCGAAACAGCGTACTTCGGCTGATGAGCGCGCTGTTCACGGCGAAAAGGGGGTTCTCCGTGGTGGCGCCGATGAGGGTGATGAGCCCGCGCTCCACGTCGCCGAGCAGCACGTCCTGCTGGCTCTTGGAAAAGCGGTGTATTTCGTCGAGGAACAGGATGGTGCGCACCCCGCTCGATTCGAGCACGCCGGTTGCATCGTCGATGATCTCGCGGATGCGCTTGACTCCCACCGATGCGGCATTCTCGCGCACGAATCGCCGCCGGGTCGCGTTGGCGATGACCTCGGCCAGCGTCGTTTTGCCCGTTCCGGGCGGACCGTGGAGGATGAGCGAGGTGATTGCGTCGGCCTGGATCATGCGGCGCAGCAGTTTGCCCTGGCCGACGATGTGCGTCTGACCCACCAGTTCGTCCAGCGTGCGCGGGCGCATGCGCAGCGCCAGCGGCTCGACGTTCTGCCGCGCACTGGCGCGAGCCTGGTTCCACAGGTCACTCACCTCAAATACTCCAAGCCCCTGTGAAGGAAAGGCGTTGCAGAATTGGCCCGGCGGCATTGGTAGACGCTAACATACGCCCACATTGCAGATCACACTCGTCATAGTCCTGGCTCTGGCTTCCCTTGTTGTGGCGGGTTATTTCACGCGCTGGCTGCTCGACAACCCCAGAGGCGATTTCGAGACGGGCGTCCTCTACCGCCTTGGGAGAGCCTACGTGAAACTGGTTCACCATCTCGAAGTCCACGGGAGGGATCATATTCCGAACGAGCGCCGCCCTGGACCGCTCATTGTCGTCGCCAACCACACTTCCGGCGTCGATCCCCTGCTGATCCAGGCGGAGTTGCCGTTCGCGGCGCGCTGGGTGATGGCCGAGGACATGCGTGCCCCGGCGCTGGAGTGGTTCTGGAAGTGGCAGGACGTGATCTTCGTGGGAAAGCCGGGGAGCGAAGCCATCGGGCTGAGACAGGCGATGCGGCACCTGCGCAATGGGGGGGTGGTGGGTATTTTCCCGGAAGGCGGCATCGAGCGGCCGGTGCGGCACATTCTCCCGTTTTACCCCGGGCTGGGGGCGCTGGTGCGGAGCACCGGGGCATCAGTGCTGCCGGTGCTGGTGGAAGGCACGCCACAGGTAGATCCGGCGTGGGCGAGTCTGTGGCGGTCGAGCCGCTCGCGGATCACGTTCGGACCGATCCTGCGCGATTTCGTGGGCTCGCCGGCTGATATTGCCGAGCAGATCCGCGAGCACTTTCTCACCTGGACGGGCTGGGAGCGCAACGACACTCCAGCGGTGGTGGATGCCACGGCCGGCAAGCCCCCTCGCTCGGCGCGGCGCCTGCCTCCGGATGAACTTTCAGCCGCCTGAGTTGGACGCTCGCATGGCCCGGACGGCATCGAGGCGCTTGCGATGCTGCTCGCGGTCGGGTTCGAGCACGGTCAGCGCTTCGATGTGGCGCTCCGCAGTGCCGTAGTCCTTGAGCATGAGCGCGGCGCGGGCGGCCTGTTCGCGCAGACCCGCATCGAATGGTGCAACGGTGGTCGCCCGCTCGGCCTTGAGCCAAGCCCGCTCGAAGTCGCCCGATCGCAGGTATAACTCGGCCAACTGCGCGGCGAACGAGGCACCGGTGGTGTCGCGGGCGTCGAGGAACTCGAGGTGTGGAATGGCCCCGAGTTGTTCGGCGCGATCCGCCCGCGTCAGGTACCACCGCGCCAGCAGGCGGTGCGGCAGGTCGTCAACCGGGCACAGGCCGGCGTAGCGTTCGAGCAACGGGAGCAGTTCTTCGGTCGGCTCGCCGTCGGCCTGCCGGGACAGTTCGAGAATGATGGCTTCGAGCACTTCCGGCTGGTCGGGGTAGTTCCGCTCGATCGCGTGCAGGGCTTCGAGGCGAGCAGTCGCATCGGGCGCGGCTCCGGCGGCGGCCCAACTGCTCGCCCAGGGTTCGAGCAACTCCGACAGTTTGGGCGTGCCTTCCGGCAGCAGCAGGCCGGCCGATCGCAGTTGCTGCGCGGCCCAGAGTTTGAAAGCGGCGAGGAACTGCGCATGGTCGAGCCCGAGCACGGCCTGGAAAGCCCGGTCGGGCGGCACGCCCTCGGCGGCGCGATCCATCAGATCGAGCGGGGCGCGCGGGCCGAAGCGCTCGATGATGAACTCGTACATCCAGTGACCCTGGGCATAGGCCTGCGATCGGTCGGTGGGCTTCTTCGGTCGCACGAATGCGAAGTTGATCTCGTCCAAGTCGAACAGGGCGTCGTTCCTGAAGGCGTGTGCGAGCAGTTTCCATGTATCTGCGTCGCGCGGGGAGTCTTCGAGATGGACAGCGGCGGCCTCGGTCATCCAGTGGGCGATGCGGTTCCTCGTGCGCGAGAGCGTGACCGTGTGCGTGTATTCGTGCTGGACCACGCGGGCCCAGTCGTATGAGCCGATCTGCGAGCCGGCGCCCTCGCGCGGCGACTCCATCGCGATCACGGGCCCGGTCGAGGCGGCCATGGTGTGGATGTTGGGCATGCCGGTGATACGCACGGCGAAGGCCTCGTGCGTGGGCATGAGTTCGATGACGGTCTTGCGAGATGGCTCGTGGTCGATGCCTCCGGCGGCGTTCCCGCACACGCGGGCGTGGATGCGCTCGAGTACGGCGGGCATCTCGCGGGCCAGCACCTCGTCGACACCCGGACGGTACCTGACAATGAAGTGCTCACTCTCAAAGCGGGCAAAGCCCGCCAGTTGCTCGATCAGGCGCATGCTGTTGGCGGCGCGGGCGTTGAAGGGGTCGAGAGCCATGGCGCGTCTGAGGGCATCCAGCGCGAGGTCGTCATGCCCCGACTGCATTTCCATCAGTCCCAGTTCGATCAGCGGGGCCGACCAATTGGGCATGCGCTGGTGGGCTGCTTCGAGGCTTGAAGCGGCCGCCTCATACTGCCGCGTTTCCGACTGCACGCGCCCGACCTGGTACAGAGCCAGCGGGTGCGCGGGCGAGAGTTCATCGAACTGCGCAAGAAGTGCGCTGGTGCGCGCGTCGTCGAAGCACCCGGCCGCGACGGCCGCGCTGAGCGCCAGTCCCTCGCGGTGCATCGGATAGGCGCCGAACAGCCGTTCAAGCGGCTCGGCGGCCAGTTCGGCCTCGCGCTGTCGCAGCAGTGATCGCACGCGGATGACCTGCGCATCGGCAGAAATGGCGTCGAACGCGCCGGCGATCTTGTCCATCTGCGCGGCGACCTGTTCGGCGCCGTCGAAGTCGAAGCCGCCGACCTTTAACTCGCCGAGCAGTGACCAGGCCCGCACGCAGCGCGGGTTGAGCGAGAGGGTCTCGATGGCGGCGGCAGCGGCCTGATCGGCGTTGTGGCGGGAGTGCAGCAACTCGGCCTCGGCCAGACGCACGGGCCAGGCGAGGCGGTCCATCTCGTCGCGGGCCTTGTTGATCAGCGAGAGAACCTGTCGGTAGTCGGTGCCATCACCTCTGGCCGGGCCCCGGATCTGCATGCGCAGCAGCAGCCCGCGCGCGCCCTCGACCAGTTGCAGGGCGTCGAGTTGCTGCGTGAACATGACCTCGACCAGGGAATCAAGAGCCGCGTCAGCGTCGGCGAATCGGCCCAGTCCCGCGAGAGCATCGGCACGCAGGCGGATGCCCCGGATCGAAGTCTCTCCCGCAAGCAACTCGAGCGCCTCATTCAGTTCGCCGCGAAGGAGCGCAGCCTCGGCACGATCGAGCAACGGAGCCTCGGCATCGTGCAGCCAGCGGTGATCGATTGCCCCTGCGCACAGCGCTGCCTCGGCGCGGCGCGCGGGCGTGTCCAGATCGGCGTCTTCCCACAGCCCGTGGAAAACGCGCAAACACTTGCGTTCTTCATCGCTGAGGAAGGCGGCTCCCAGACGCTGTTCGACGGCCGGGGAGAGCGGCACGTCCTGCGCCCAGGCAAGCCCGGCCAGCCCGCAGAGCGAGACGAGAATCGCCGCGATTGGTCGCCTCATGGCTGGGTCTCGTCGACGATTTCGACGTGGTAGCCCTCGCCGGGCAAAGGCGGATCGACGCTGAAGACTCCCTCGGGCAGCGGGGCCTTGCCCTCATTGACGTCGATGGCGAAGAGTTCGAAGACGTCGACGTTGCCAAGTTGATCAACAGCGAATGAAGCACGGGGAAGCAACGTCCCGGGGTCGTACCAGATGCGGATGAGCGCGAAGTCTTCGACCTGCTTCATGTTGGGCCTCGGCGTCAGTTCGAGTTGGATCAGTCCATCGAGTTTGGCCGCCAGGGTCTTGAGCACCTGGTCGCGCTGGGGGTCGTAGACGTCTTCGAGGCCCTCACTGGCGGGGCGGAGCGCCGCGGTGAAGTAGAGTTCCATATCCTCGCGGCGCTGACCGACCGGCACGAAGAAGGGGCCTTCGCCGACGCGGAGCGGATCAAACACCTGCCCGGGGCGCACCATGCGGCGCTTGATGAACTGCTTCTCGACCGGGTCCTTTTCCACCAGCCACTGTCCGTCGAACACCCAGAGTTTCTCCTGCCGGTCGCTGCGCTGCCCGGCGATGAACTGATCGAAGCGGACGGCGACCCAGCGCCGCCGAGGAGTGGGTTTTTCAGAGGCCGCGTCAGAGGGCGGATCGGTGCGGAAGTACAGCCGCCCGATGCGCGTCTGGATGTCGTTCTCGATCTCGAACAGGCGCGTGTAGCGGATCTGCGAAGAGAAGGCGCGGATGTCTCGATCGGCCCTTTCGAGCGCTGCCAGCAGTTCGCCCGCGTTGGCGAAGTTTCCGACAGGCTGGTCGGGCTTTGTCTCCCGCGGCTCGACCCGGATCTCGGTCGTCAGCGCGTCGTCGGGGGGCTGCTCGATCGCGCGCAACGAACTTGTCACAAGGCACACGAGGATGGCGAGCAGCAGGCCCATCGGAATCCTTTCGCACGGTGCGTCCGAGGCAGACCGCTGATTGAACCGGCGGTCCTGACAGGTTATTCGGCTCGATCGGCCAGGAAACTGCGGAGGATGGCGGCCGCAGCCAGGGCGTCGCGCCGCTTCTTCTTCTGCCCGTGGGTCAGTCCGGTTCGCGCCATGCGCTTGTCGGCATCGATGGAACTGAGGCGCTCGTCGTGCAGGTGGACGGCACGGGCGGAAGCGGCGGCCAGTCGCTGCGCGAAACTCTGCACGATTTTGGCACGGGGGCCTTCGGAGCCATCCATGTTGAGCGGAAGCCCGACGACAATCTCTCCACCCGAACCGGGCGGGCCGAGTTCCCGGACGATGACCTTGAGCAGGGCGGCGAGCAGATCGTCGCCCGTGCGACGATCGATCGGGATTTCCAGCGTCTCCACCGGAGAGGCGATGCCGGTGATCGCGTCGCCCAAGGCCACACCGGTCCGCTTGTCGCCCAGATCGATGGCAAGGTAGCGCATGGCCCGGAGATTATTCCGTGGGGTCGGGGTCAAGCGCGTCAGCGGGCTCGCGCTGGCTCATGCGGGCGGCCTCGGCCCGCAGTCGCTCGCGCAGCGGGCTCTTCACCCAGTCGGACGTCGAACCGCCCCACACGACACGATCGTCATGCACGACCAGGGTCGAGGTCGCGTGGATGCATCCGCTTCGATAGTCAGGGGCAACGACGAAGACGGCCGTGGAATTGAGCGCCGACAGCAGCGTGCGGGCCGTGTCGGTCGGCCACTGGTTGATGACGACCACGTCGAGCAGAAGAACGCGCGGACGGGCGAAGATGGCAGGCCCAACCTGAAGCAGGGCGCGCTGGGATGGAGTGAAGTCGTCCCAGCAGGAGTGCTCGATCGGGCGTGCAAGCAGCGAATCGAGGTTGTCACCGGCGCCGATGAGCCGGGCGAGTTCTTTGAGGCGCTCGCATCGGGCGGGCGATGGGTCCGGCTCTCCCGTGGCCAGTTGTGCGAAGGTGGCACCCGCAGGGCAGTACCGTCGTCCGACCAGCCACGCCGAAACCAACGACGAACCGCCTTCCTCCACATTGGGCAGGAGGGTGTTGACGAGGCGCCAGAGGGAGTGACGACCCACCGGACGACCGGTGTAGAGCAGCACGGGTGAACCGGGCAGAGCGTCGATGCGCTGGCCTTCGATTCGGAAAGCCGGGAATGCGTCGGCTTGAGCGGTCACTTGGCGCGGCTCGGCGCGGACGTGCTCGTCGAGGCGCATGTAGGGCTCGACCTGGGTGTAAGCCCGGTTGAGCATGGAAATCTGAGCAATGATCGATTCGCCGCGTGCCACCGCCTGGAGCAGGAGGACGATATAGGCGACCACGTCCGGCCAGTCCGAGCGGCCCGAAGTCACCGATGTCCCAAGCAGGAGCAGCCCGAGAACGAGGAGAATGGGTCGCGAGAGGGATGTGATGAGGACCGACCTCTGCGACGCAAGGACGATGTCGTCGTAGGTGTCGAAGAAGGTCAGTGTTCCGGGCGCGCGCCGAAAGCCGACGACGATGGCCTGCTCGATGAGTTCGGACTCGAAGCGGTGCTGGTCGATGGTGCCCATGGCGCGTCCGATGGCCGAGTTGAAGGCCACCGAGGCTTCGTCATAGAACGTCCGGGAGGATTCGCGCACGCAGCGGTTGAAACGCAGGAGGATGATGGCGGGCACCATGATGGCCGGCACCAGCAATGAAGTGGTGCGTGCGTCCAGGTAGATGAGAGCGGAGAGCAGAACTGCAAGTTGGGCCGAGGGTTCGATGAGTTTGACGGCCGTTTCGACCGCCAGCCCCATGAGCCGGCTGGCGCGGACACCAAGCCATCGGGGCGCCTGGTCATCCAGGCCCTCGGGCAGACGCCGGGCCGTGACAAGCAGCCCGAAAAGGCGGAGGATCGAGCCCTCCGCGGTGGCGCGCCCGATGGCGCGGGCCCTTCGTGTTGAGAAGTAACTCGAAAGCGCGGCGACGGTGAGCAGGCCCGCCAGCACGCCGGCGACAAGCATCAGCCCCCCCAGCCCGGGCGCGAGCGTCAGCCCGTGCCAGCGAAGCGCGTGTCCATCCTTGTCCTGCGTGAGCATGCGCAGAAACTCGAGCAGTGCGGCGACGGCGCCAATCTGTGCGGCGGCGCCGACAAGTCCGAATACTACGACGACGATCAGATCGATCTTTCGATCACGGATGGCGTACCAGAAGAGGCGTGCGAAGAGGCGCATCGCCCGCAGGCCGCGCGAGACGCGCTGCCGACCGACGGACCGTCCTTCCATCGCCCGTTCGCTCATACCGCTGGTTCGACCGGCTCGCCGGTGGTGATTCCCGGTCGAGCCTCACGCATCTGATGCTCGGGCGCGGCCGAAGGCCCGTCGGTGTAGTGCCGCTGGATCCACTCGATGCTCAGGAGCGACCAGATGAGCAGGCGGTGGTTTCGCCTGCCCTCGAAGTGCTCGTTCAACTTGCCGGTGACGACGGCCCGGTCGAACCACGGACGCGCCAGCGTCTGCGGGTCGAGCAGGATGCTCTTGATGTAATCCATCGACGGGCCACGATACCAGTTTTCGTCGGGCGGGCTGAAGCCCTGCTTGCGGTTGTAGACGAACTCGGCGGGCAGGTAGCGTTCCATCGCCCGGCGCAGCACGTGCTTGCCGTCGGCCGAGTCGACGAAAGTCGAGCCGCAGCAGTCACGCAGCCCGTCCATGCGCAGTTTGATGCTCGGGGGCAGTCGCCAGGCCAGGTCGGCCAGCGTGTTGTCAAGGAATGGCACGCGCGTCTCGAGGCTGTGCGCCATCGAAATGTGGTCGTCCGTCACGAGTAGTCCGTGCAGAAAAGTGGCGGCCTCGAAGTAGAGGGCGCGGTGGACCAAGTTCTCGCACGCCGGTGCGCCGTCGAACCACGTGGGCGCGTGGCCCATGACCTCGTCGAATCGCTGCCGGGGCACGCCGGCGAGCGAACGCAGGTCGGGGCTGAAGAGCGTTTCCAGTTCGCCAGCCGGAAGCAGGCGGCACCACGACGCGAACATCGCATCGTCGAACGAGCGGGCATCCTGATACTGGAAGGCCGGGCGATAGCGCCACGGATATCCGGCGAACAACTCGTCGCCTCCCGTTCCTGCCAGGCACACCTTGACAAAACGGCTGGCCAGTTTGGCCACGTACCAATTCTGGTGACACATGCCCACGCGCGGGTCATCCATGTGCCAGGTCAGACGCTCCATCGCAGCCGGCATGTCGCCCGCGTGCAGCACCACGTCGTAGTGCTCGGTCTGGAGCAGGTGGCTGAGTTGCTCGGCCATGCGGCGCTCGTCGAAGCCCTGCTCGATCCCGTTCACATTGGTCAGGTCAAACCCGCCGGTGAAGGTGTGCAGGCGTGCGATTTCCTTGCCCGCGACCGCGACGATCGAGCCCGAGTCCATACCGCCGGAGAGATAACTGCCCACAGGTACGTCGGCGATGAGTTGCCGGCGCACGGCCTGCCCGAACGCTTCGGCCACACGCCGGGCGGCTTCTTCCGAATCGCAGGCGGCACGCTCCAACTCGGCGCCAGGCGCGTGATAGCGCCGCAGGATCGGCTGGAAGTCGGCACCCGGCTTGACGCGGAGCGTCTCGCCCGGCTGGAGGATCTGGACGCCCCGCCAGATCGTCTGCCGCGTGAAGGTGTTCTGGAACGTCATGTACTCGACCAGCGTTTCAGCGTCGAACCGGGCGTCGAGGAGGCGGCTGGCGAACAGGGCCTTGGGCTCGCTGGCGAAGATGAGCATGCCGTCCACGAGGGCGTAGTAGACAGGCTTGACGCCGAAACGGTCGCGGGCGAGCGTCAGCGTGTTGTCACGGCGGTCGTAGATGGCAAAGGCGAACATGCCGTCGAGCATGGGGAGCGCCGCGTCGCCGAACTCCTCCCACAGGGCGAGGATGACCTCGGTGTCGGTGCGGGTGCGGAACTTGTACCCGCGCTGTTCGAGGTCGCGGCGCAACTGCGGAAAGTTGTAGATCTCGCCGTTGTGGGCCACCCACAGCAGGCGGTCGGGCGAGCACATCGGCTGGTGCCCGGCGGGGGAAAGGTCGAGGATCGAAAGCCGCCGGTGCCCAAACGCCACGGTGAAGTCGTGCTCTCGCAGTTCCGTGCGTGAATACTCTCCCCCGAACACCGGCAAATGCTCGTTGATGTGCCGGAACTTGGCATCGCAGAAGCGCAGCCAACTCGATCCTTGGCCCGAGGGTGCGCGCCCGTGGTGAAAGAAAACGTACCCGGCGTCGTCCGGCCCGCGGTGGGCGATCTGGTCGCACATCCGCTTGGGCGTGTTGGGATCAACCGGCTTGCCGCAAAGGCTCACGATGCCCGCGATGCCGCACATGTAGCCTCCTTCGCCCGCGCCCGGGCGGCCGACGCATCAGGAAGCCCGGATCTCACGAAGCCAAGATGCCGCCTGTGGCCCGTTGCCTGGCCTGCAGAGCCTCTTCGTGGCTGCGGCGCCACTCGATCAAACTCCGCATGCCTTCTTCCAGGCCCACCGTCCAGCGGAAGCCGAGGTCGCGTTCGGCCGCCTTGGGGCACCCGATGCGATTGGTCACGAAGGTCAGGCCCGCCGGCTCATACTTGATCGGAAGGTCGCTTCCGGTGAGGCTGAGCAGCAGTTCAGTCAGATCCTTGATACTCGTGCCGATGCCGCGTCCGACGTTGTAGTTTCTACCGCCCACGCTGGACTGCATCGCCAGCACGTTGGCGCGGGCCACGTCGCTGACGTGAACAAAGTCGTACTGCTGGCTGCCGTCGCCAAAAACCACGGGGCTCTGCCCGCGCTCGATGCGGTCGAGGATCTTGTGCATGACGGCGATGTAGGCGCCCTTGTAATCCTGTCGCGGCCCATAGACATTCATGTAGCGCAGCCCGACCCAGTCGAGCCCGTAGCGCTTTCCGAGGCTCTTGAAGAAGTGCTCGCCGGCGATCTTGCTGGCGCCGTAGAAGGTGTCGTTGTTGTAGGGGTGGTCCTCGGTCATCGGGAGTTCGACCGCGTCGCCGTAGACCGATGCCGACGAGGAGTAGACCACGCGCTTCACCTTGTTGCGGATGGCGGCCATGATGACGTTGAAGGTGCCACGGACGTTGACCTCGAAGGCGGTCTCGGGGTACTCGTGGCACTGGAGGATCCACAGAGCAGCCAGGTGAAACACGCCGTCAACGCCCTCCATCGCCCGGTTGAGGATGTCGGTGTGAAGGATGTCGCCACCGTGGGGCGAGATGGTCACGCGCGGGTCGGTCAGAGCCTCGGAGAGGTTGTCGTAGGAGCCGCGGAAGAAGTTGTCGTAGATGACAACCTCACGGACGTCGGTCTTGAGCAACTCGTCGACGACGTGGCTGCCGACGAGCCCGGCGCCGCCAATGACCATGACCTTTTTCCCGGCGATGTCCACGGAAAACCCTCCAGGTGTCGGTGGGAATGAAGTTCGAGGCTAGATCCGGGCGGCCGGTTTGTCAATCTTGTCGCGCCGAGGCCCACCCTTCGGAGCGGCAGGCAAGTCATCCCCAATGTGTGGGGCAGTCGCGCTGCCGGGTCCATCGACAGGCCGGAGGCGGCGTCGAATGGCCTATTGTCCTGCGGTCAAGCCCCGGCCAAGGCCGAGGGACGTCATGTTCGAACGCATCAGCGAAGGGTTTCACGGGGTCTTCCGTAGGCTTTCCGGTCAGGGGACCATTTCCGAGTCCAACGTCCGCGAGGCGATGGAGGAGGTGCGCACGGCCCTACTCGAGGCCGACGTGCATCGCGCCGTCGTCGACCGCTTCTGCGACCAGGTCGTCAAGGACGCGCTGGGGCAGGAGGTCACCAAGAGCCTCAAGCCCGGGCAGGAGATGATCGGCATCGTCCACAGGCGGCTGGTGGACCTGCTCGGCGGAGGCGAGGAGCCCGCGGGGATCATGAAGATCAGCCAAGGACCCACCGTCGTGATGATGTGTGGGCTCCAAGGCTCCGGAAAGACCACCACCTGCGGCAAACTGGCGGCCTATCTAAAGAAACGGGGGAGGTCGGTGATGGTGGCGGCGGCCGACCTGCAGCGCCCCGCGGCCGTGGAGCAGTTGCAGACCGTGGCCGCCCAGGTGCGTGACGAACTTCCGGGCAGCGCCGGCGTTCACTTCTACGGAGAACCCGACAAGTGCGCCGCCTACGGGAAGGCGGTCGGTGTCGCGGTCAGCGTGTGTCAGAACGCGCTGAAGGAGGCGCGGAGGCTGGGGGTCGAGGTGCTCATCCTCGACACGGCCGGGCGGCTGCACGTCAATGATGAACTGATGGGAGAACTGCGCTCCGTGCAACGGGCGCTCAGCCCGCACCATGTGTTCCTGGTGGTCGACGCGATGACCGGGCAGGACGCGGTGAACAGCGCCAAGGCCTTTCACGAGAAACTGGAGGTCGACGGGATCATCCTGACCAAGTTTGACTCAGACACCCGCGGTGGCGCGGCGCTGTCGGTCAAGGAAGTGACGGGCGCGAAGATCCGGTTCATCGGGGTGGGTGAGAAACTGGAGGCGATCGAGGAGTTTCACGCCGAGCGCATGGCCGGACGCGTGCTGGGCATGGGCGACGTGGTCAGCCTGGTCGAGAAGGCCCAGCAGGAGGTGAGCGAGGAAGAGGCTGCCGAACTCGAAGCCAAGATGGCCAGGGGTGAGATGACGCTGGACGACTTCCTCAAGCAGTTGCGGACGATGCGGCGGATGGGCCCGATGAAGCAGTTGCTCGGGCTGCTGCCGGGGCTGGGCCCGATGCTCAAGGATGCGCACATCGACGAGGGACAGTTGGATCGAACCGAGGCGATGATCCACTCGATGACGCCGGAGGAACGGCGCAAGCCGGCGATGATCAACCCGTCGCGTCGTCGACGCGTCGCCGGGGGAAGCGGCACGAAGGTCGAAGAAGTGGGCGGCCTGGTCAAGCAGTTCGAGGCCATCAGCAAGTTGACCAGGCAGATGGCCGGGATGAACGCACGGGCGAAGGTCGATGCGGTCAAGCAATTGCAGCGATCGGGCACGATGGCGGACATGTTGCCCGGGCTCGGCGCGTTTGCGGGCAAGGGATCGACGGTGGCGCGGCAGCCGAAAGTCAAGGAGCGACGCAAGAAGAGCCGTTGATTGAAATCTGGGCGACCAGCCCCCCCGATTCAAGGCCTCTGGACACAAACCTCTGTTTGCGTTAGCATGACCCCCTCATATCTCCCAGAGCACAGATGTATTGCAGGGAAAAAGCCCGGAGGAGAGCCTGAGATGCGTTTGCCTTTGTATGCGGCCAGTCTGTCGGCCGCGGTTCTGTCCGGCGGTGCTCACGCCCAATGCGAATACACCACCAAGCGCGCGATGGGCTCGACGGTGCTGATCGCCCAGCAGGGTATCCCGCTCTCGGAGAATCTCGAGATGTACGGGCTGCTTCGCACCGATGCATTTCTCATCGGAGGAAGCGTCTACGCCGCAGGCACGCCGGACCATGTGTCGTATTCGCTCGAAGACTTCCTGACGCGCACCGATGAGCAGTTGTCGCAGGCCATGAACAACTTCGTGGCCTCGCGGTTCCCCAACGACTACCAGGTCGGTTACGACGCGGACAGCGGGCAGTATTACAACTATGTGCCCGAAAGTGCGTTCAGTGGCATGATCATCATGGACATCGAGGGCAACCAACTGGTCGCCCACCCTGATAACCTGCTCGATCATTACCGATACACGACCGTCCTGGGAATGAGCGGCCACGTTCTGGTGGATGCAATCATGGCCCAGTATGGAAAGTGCGCCGACCTGACGCGACGTGGATTCCCTGGCTCGAAAATCGGCTTGTTCGGCGTCATTCGCGGGCGGCGCAACGGGAACTCCTCGGCTGAACTCGTTCGCAAGATAGCCTTCTTCAAACTCAAGGCGGCCGACCCGCGCGACTGGCTGCGCAACGTCGATTACCTCTGCCCCGTGGTGTTCAGCGGCTGGTCGCCCAACGACCAGGTGCAGTCGTGCTCGGGCGGCACTCCCATCCGCAGTTGCTCGGCCCGCTATCTTGGGATGATCAACGTGACGGTGCGGGCACTCACGCGAGGCCCGCAGATCGAGTATGGGTCGTGCGGCGGCTCGCCGTGGGATCCGGATTCCGGCTGTGCCAACGTCGATCCGCTGTTGTGGTCAGTGTACGAGCCGGTGCGTGATGCCGAAGGTAACTACTTCCGCATCTGTCCGCTGCTGTCCATCAAGATCTACAACCAGGCATCGTGCGATGATAATCGATACCTCGTCGAGGACGGTGTCGATCCGACGCTGCAGAACACCCTGGCCGTCATCTCAGGCTACATGAACTCTCTCGTTTTCAACCAGTCCCCCTGCGTGGTCGATTGCTACGCATACTGGATCGACCAGGAGATCGACAAGAGTTTGCTGCGACGCTCCATGACCACACTTCCGTACCCCGTCCTAGGCGACTTTGACGACGACGGGCAGGTCGGGTTCTTGGACCAGCGCCTCTTCTCCAGTTACTGGTATGCGCGCGACCCGCGTGCGGACATGAACGGCGACGGTGTGGTCAATTCGGAAGATCGCTGCGTCATGGACATGCTGCTTGGAAACCCGTGTCCCTGACGATCAGGTGGCTTGTTTGCACGCCCGCACGGGATCGGTTCCACACCTGTTCCGATCGAACCGTGATTGTTGCGTGAACGCCTGTTTTCAACCGACTCGACATCACTCGGCCTTGCGCAGGTCGGAAGCCTGGACGCGGAAAATCCACGCCTCTTTCGACCCCCGGGCGAAGGCTTCGTTCAACTCGAGCAGCGTCAGAATTGTCCACCGCCGCTCCATCGCGCCGCCGGCCCTCACGTCAGCCTCCACCAGCACCCACAGCGCCCGCTCGTTGCGCCGCGCCCTTGAGTTCATGTAGTCGCCTTCGAGCAGCACGGACGAACCCGTGGACGCCGCGATCGGCTCGGCGTCCTCTGTAATCCGCTGCACTCGCCCGTCGCGTCCCTGCCCTGGCCTGGCGCGGTACACGCGCACACCCTCGACCGACGCGTCCTCGCCCGGCTCGATCTGAATGGTCAGTTCCTTCGGAACCCACTGCCACATGTGCCCGAACGGCTGCTCGGGGTTCTCGCACGCGCCGACGCGCGCGGCGCCCTTCTTGCTGTTGGCGATGGTGGCGGTGAGCCAGGACACCTCGGGCGCGGTGTACGTATCGTTCATGATTTCCCGCGAGAGGTAGGCCGTGCTCGGTGAGGAGCCGAGTTTCCAGCCCTCGGGCGAGCGTCCGGGCAGGCTTCCGGCGGGCACGTTGTAGATGTAGAAGTCGGGCACGCCGCGATAGTGGAAAATCTCGTGCCACAGGGCCTGCTCGCCCCAGTTCGACCAGATGCCGCGCTTCTCGGCCCCGCCCCGATCGCTCAGGAAGTTGTGCCCGATCGAGTGGTAGTTGAGGCTGTCGCCGTCATTGAGCCAGAAGCAGCAGAGCGGGCCGCCTTCGTTCACCGCGATCACCAGGTCGAACTCGGGGTGTTGGGAGAACAGTGCAGGCGTGCCGGCCGCGGGGTCAAAGGTCTCCACATGCTCGATGCGGAAACGATCGGTGATGACCGGGCGCGATTCGTCACCCATCGGGATGCCGGGCACTTCCTGCACGTCGTAGAGGGCTTCCAGATCCTCCAGACTCTTGCGGAAGCGACGGACCATCGAGCCGAATCGCTCGTCGCCGTCCTTCCACGACTCTTCGCTGGCAACCAGCGCGATGCGATGTGCGTCGGGTCCGTGCATCGGGAACTGGTCGTACACGTCCGGCGTGTCCGTGGGCGAATCGATCGCGCCGGCCAGCGTGAGCGACCTGCCATAGGGAATGGCGGCAGTCTTCATCGCCACCTCGACGGTCTGTCGCTGGCCGGGTGCCAACGATGCGACAGGAAGGCCCTCGGGAAGGCCGGGCAGCCCGAGGATGAGCATGATTCCCGTGTCCCCGTCGCCGGCGTTGCGCAAAACAATCTCGAGTTTGGCTTCTTCCGCTTCTGGAGCACGGGGCTTGTCACCCAGTTCGCGCACCGGCGCGCGGGGCGTGATGCCGACCCACTCGATCACCGGCCCGCTCCACCGGACGTTGCGCGGGTTCGAAGCGTCGCGGTCAGACGGATCAACAGGCACGGGCGGCGTTCCGAAGGCAGAAGCGGCCAGACCAAGGACGAACGACGCCACGATCGCGATGTGGGTGCTCATGCGAAAGTCTAGGTTCAGCCTTGCACCCGGCGCGGTCAGCCCGAACCGGGTGACACGCCCCGCACCAGTTGATCGCAGGCGACTGCGGCCTGGTCGAGGGCGGTCAAAGACTCGTGCAGCACGCCGTCGGCCGCGGCCGACCAGGCACGGTTGATTTTCCGCTCCGCTGCGGCGAAGAGATCCATGACGCGGGCGAAGCCCCCCACTCCGCGCTGCGCCACCACCGTCGCTCGTGTTTCGACAAACGCAGGGACGAGCACAGCCTGCACCTCGCCGAGTTGCTCAAGGATTGCCTGGAGGCGGGCAGCATCGTCGGGCAAGCCGGGCACCTTCGCCCGCAACGCGCCCACTTCATCTCGCATTTTCAGTGCGAGATCCTCCGCACGGGCGGAGGTATGCACGCCCTGGGTCTGCTCGACGGCCTTGCGGGCGCTGCTGCGAATGAATAGCGCCCCGGTCACCAGCCCTCCCATGGCAAGAAGGAAGACCCACTTGCCCGTCCAGTTGCCCACCAACACGCCGACGGCGCCGGCCGGATGCTTGATGATGACGCGCCCGGCGCCTGCTGCTCGGATGACCGCCAGCGTCGGCGGATCGAGAGGCGCGTCGGCCTTGACGACCACCCGCCCATCCTTCGTTTTCACGTCACGCAGCAGTTCAGCCAATCGCGGCGATCCGTCGTCGCCGCGCCCCAACTCGAAGCGGGCGTCGGCAGACGCATCGGCGCCGACAGGCCATGCATAGAACGAAGTCGCCGCGATCAGTCCGATCGCCAGACAGGTCCACACCAGCATGTTGCCGATCAGTCGCATGGCTTTCCTTTCAGCCGGTGGCGAGCACGATGGCGTTGATGAGCAGGGCGAGGATCGACTCGCCGACGATCAGGCCGGCCGCGAAGGGGACGCCCCACTCCTCGCAGAAGCGGCGTCCCTTGATCGCGCCGAGCACCATGTTGGTCACACATCCGATGCCGTAGGTGGAGATGTAATAGAACGGCAGGTACATGGATAGACCGACCAGCACTCCCAACCCGGCGAAGGAGCCGAGCCCGAGCAGCACGCCGAGCAGCGCGCCGACGCCGTAGAGGGCGTAGGGCATCATGCCTCCCTGCACGCCGGTGATGACCGCCTGGAGCGCCTGGGCCTGCGGCGCGGTCGTGGGTGTGCCGGGGCCCATCGCCACGCCGTACTGGTTCAGGTTCACCTGCGCGATGAGGACGAGGGTGAACATGCACACGACCGGACCGATCCACACGACGGACATCTCGGCGATCTGCTGCCGCCGCGGGCGGGCGCCGACCAGGTGCCCGGTCTTGAGGTCGGCCATCATGTCGGCGGCCAGCGTGACCGCGACGCAGAGGGCCGCGCCAATGAGCACGGCGCCGACCACCGCGCCCGTGCCGGCCATCAACAGCACCAGCACGACGGTGAGCAGCGCCATGCCGGAAATGGGAGACCAGTCGGTCATGCCCGTGCACTGGGCGATGATGAGCCCGGTGAACCAGATCCACACGCAGCCGACCACCGCGATGATCAGCGCCCGCGCGTGCGGGCTGAGCGAGGCCAGCCATCCCGGCTTGGCGTTGTATGCAGCCAGGAACTTGTCCTTGGCGGCGCTCGACCAGTCGGTTTCCCAGGTCTGCCTCGCCTGCGGGCTTTCAAAGTGGATGAGATAGCCCTTGTATTGCGCCGGCTCGGCCTCGGCTGTTACTTCCGACTGCGTCACCGGACACAGTCCGCCCTCGTTCAGCGGCTTGTTCCCGGTGAAGTCGGCGGCAAAGAAGAGCAGGATGACCGCGCCGACAATGGCAACTGCCAGCGGCGCCAGGCCCAGTTCCTCGCGTCCGCCGACCTTGGCCGAGCCGATCGACTTGAGCGCTGCCGCGATGGCTGGCAACGCCGCCATCACGCCCATGATCGCCCCGCCCAGCAGCAGCCCGATGCCCAGCGGGCGGTTGAACAGTTCGAAGGACATCTGCGGCGCCGCGTACGCCGATGTGCCGGGCGGCAGGTATCCGGCCCAGTAAACGAACGGATTGATGACGAAGTACGCGAGAATGCCGCCGGCAAGTACCATCAGCCCCGGCCTGCCCGTGATGAACCCCGCCCCGAGCGCAAAGGGTGCGATCGCAAAGATCAGTTGCCACTGATCGGGCAGGCCGAGCAGACGCCCCGCGTGCAAGCGATCGTCGGTCAGGGCCAAGTCGGCCCGCCCGTTGGCATCGCGATCGATGCGCCCGTCGAGCGATTGCCCCGGACCCGCGTCGCGACCGAGCCGCCATTGCAGGTCGGCGTAGCCGGGCAGTGGCCTGGAAGCCCAGCCGAGTTCCACGTTGACCAGTTCGGCCCAGGAATGCCCCTCTGCCACGATGCGATGCACTGCCAGCAGCACCTCGGGCGAGTAGGCCTTGCCGGGGGAATCGGCCAAACGCTGCTCGGCGTCGGCCAAGCGAGACTTCAGTTCGGCGATCTGCGGCTTGAGCGCCGGGTCGACCGGGCGAACCGCGAGCAGATCGATCCTTTCGTCGAGTTGATCGCGCAGGGCTCGCCGTTCGGCCGCGATCGCCGCCCGCTGCACCACGTCTTCGGGCGCCCGCCCGGCCCTGATCCACGATGCCAGATCGCGCGTCGTCTGTGCGGCGGCGAGAGAGACGCGCTCAGCGTACACCAACTTGTCAAGCCCATCCATCGCCAGCATGGCCCCGGCGGAAGAACCCGCCGCCACGGCGGCCAGGTCCGCCACCGACCTCTGCTCGAGGTGCTCGATCGACTCGAGAGGAACGGTCAGCCGGATGGCGGGCAGGCCGGCGGGAAGGTAGATCAGCGCGCCCGAGACGATGCCGGCAACGAGGACGATGGTCTTCCTGATGCCGGCGCCCGGCGACTTGAGGATGGTCGCCACGCCCGTGGCACTGGGAAAGCGCAGCCGCTCAATGTCGATCATCTGCTTGCGCAACGGAATGATGAACGCGGTGCCAAGCATGGCGCCGGCGACACAGGCCAGCGTGATGAGCCAGAAGTCGAGGCTCTTCCAGTCCAGCGTGTAGCCGAAGAGCAGCAGGACCGGCACCGTGAAGATGACGCCGGAATTCGAGGTATTGACAGCCGAGGCGACCGTCTGCGCGACGTTGGTTTCGAGAATGGTGCCTTTCCGAAGCAACCCGCGCAGCACACCAAAGCCGAGCACCGCGGCGATGGCCGAGCCCCCGATGGTAAAGCCGATCTTAAGTCCCGCGTAGGTGATGGCGGCGTTCATCACCAGACCAAACGCGACGCCGAAGACCATCGCGGCCACGGTGACTTCGCGATAGCGCGGCGTGGTCTGCGGGCTGCGATCAGAGGCATCTGGTCGGTCCGGGTCCATGATTGCTCCACGCACGTGTGATCGATGCGGAGCCACAGACTACCGAGTCTGCCCGAGGGCGCACAACCCGGAGACCGGAGTTTGCGATCAAAAGTGTTCGGCCCGGAGGGACCACTCGACCAGCGCGGGACTACGCCCGCGGGGAGCGCGGGGCGCCGGCGTGTGGGTGCGCGATTAGACGTTGGTCAGCCGGCGACCGATGCGGCGGCGATTGCTGAGGATCTTGCGGCCGCCCTTGGTGGCCATGCGGGCGCGGAAGCCGCTCTTGCGGACCTTCTTGATGCGGCTGGTCTTGTGTGGGTAATGCATGGGTGGTTCTCGGCTGAGTTGGGCCCGAACCTTATCCCCTCAGTTGGTTCCGTTCCACCCTCAACCCTCTTGCCCCGGAACCCGATGATCTGCAATGATGGAACTTCCGGTGCAGGCCGGAGGTCTTGGCCGCGACCGCTCGACAGGCGACCCAAACCGGCGTCGCGTGTGGAGCGCTCGCGTCCAACGCTTGTCAAGGTCTCTTCGGAGACCCCTACGGAACTCGGGAGTGATTCCGCGTTCGGAGCATGGCAGGTATGGACGAGTCCGTTTTGTCGCGCGCTGAAGAAATCCTGGGCTACCAGTTTCTGGACCGATCAATCCTCGAACAGGCACTCACCCACGCCTCCGTGGCCGAGAGTCGGCTCCAGTCGAACGAGCGGCTCGAGTTCCTCGGCGACGCCATCCTCGGCCAGGTGGTCTGCGAGATGATCTTCACGCGATACCCTGCGCTGCTCGAAGGCGAGATGACCAAGATCAAGTCGACTGTGGTCTCGCGGCGCACCTGCGCGCGGCTGGCGCGACAACTCGGGCTTGACGAACTGCTGGACATGGGCAAGGGCATGCAGACTCACCCGGAACTGCCGCCTTCGCTCGCGGCGGCTGTGCTCGAGTCCATCATCGCCGCATTGCACCTTGACGGCGGGCCGGAGGTCTCGCGTCGCTTCGTGGAGACCATCGTCGAGTCGCTGATCGACCGTGCAGCCCGCAGCGGGCACCAGCAGAACTTCAAGTCGGTGCTCCAGCAGCACGCCCAGCAGACGCTCCAGATGACGCCGAGTTACCGAGTGCTCGACGAAAAAGGCCCCGACCACGCCAAGGCGTTCAAGATCGCGGTGGAGTTAAACGGTCGCCGGTTCGAGTGCGCCTGGGGGCAGTCGAAGAAACAGGCTGAGCAGCAGGCCGCGCTGAACGCCCTGTGCGAACTGGGCATCATCGAGCGCGACGAAACGGGCGAGCCGATGGTGGTGGGCGACCTGGACAACGGCGAGAAGTGAGTCAGTCGCGCGATGATGCCGCCGACTCGGGCCGGCTGTTCCTGGTGATAGTCACCAACTGATTCGGATGATGCGGGCCTTCCACCTGCCGATTCCCGTCGGGCCACACCACCTCGATCGAAACCTCTTCGCCGCAGTCGCCGAGTCCGAAGTGCAGAAAGGGGCTGTTGGCGTTGCCCTGGCCCGTGCCAATCTCGACCTGTCGAGCGGGCCGGTGGTCGTCTGACCCGATCAGACGCACCTGCGCCCCCACCGCCTGGCGTCCGCCCGGGCCGGCGTCGCCGACCAGTCGCACTTCGATCCACCGCCGATCGGCCGGCGCTTGATTGACGAAGAGCCGACCTGCGGTGACGAGGTCAAGGTCGCCGTCGCGGTCAAAGTCGGCCCACGCGGCCTGATAGGTCGGCGGCAGGCGCTCAAGCCCCGAGCCCTCGGTCACGTCCACAAATTTCCAGCCGCCCTCCTTCGTGCTCTGGTTGCGATAGAGCACCGGGTAGTTCTTCCGACCGAACGACGCGTCCGCGTACACGGTGGTGAACAAAAGGTCAACGAGCCCGTCGTTGTCGAAGTCGCCCGCGGCCGGGCTGGCGTAACTCTCCTGATACCACACTCCGCACTCATGCAGGTCGTCAAACTTCCAGGCATGCTCCGGCCCGAGATTGCGCAGGAAGCGCGACTTCGGCTGGTCGCCGCGGGAATCGACGTGGGCGAAGTTGCCCGCGAAGAGGTCAAAATGGCCGTCACGGTCGAAGTCGGCGAAGCACGCGCCGATCGAGTGCCCGCCGAGAAAACCCTCGCTGGTCGCCAGCACGTTGAAGTCTGCAGCGCAGTTGCTCATGCCTCCTTGCCCGTCATTGACCCACAGCACGTTGGGTTGAAGCCGGTAGTTGGACACGTAGATGTCGATGTCATGGTCTTCGTCGAAGTCGCAGGCCGTCACCCCGCGAGCGCGGAACTCGACGATATCCATGGCCAGCGTGAACCCGCCCAGCCCGTTGCTGAGCAGCAGCAGGTCGGGGAGCGTCGCCTGCGGATTCCCTCCCTCGAAACCGCCGATGTAGACATCGAGCAGGCCGTCGGCGTTGAAGTCGGCTGCGGCCGCACCCACGCTGGAAGTCGCGGGCAATTCCGGCAGCGCGACAGGCTCGAAGTTGGGCGCGTCGCCGGGCGGAGCCGCCGTGTTGCGGAAGATCGCCACGGGAGCGAAACAAACCAGGTCGGCGTCGCCGTCGGCGTCGATGTCCGCCAGCAGCCCAGTCGTAGGGGCCGGGGCACGCTCAAACGACTTGCCTTCACGGTTGATCCAGATGGCCCCGGCGTTGCACAGGTCGGGCCAGCCGTCGTCGTTCACGTCGCCCCACGCTGCGACGCCGTTGTCGAGCGTCAACCCCAGGTCAGCGGTTCGATCGACGAACACCGGTTGAGCGAGGGCGGAGGAGGCGAGGGACAAGACAAGGCCTGCGGAGAAGCGCTGCATGAAATGTCTCCTAGTTGTCGTGCAGCATATCGCACCATCCGGTCGTCCATTCCGGCCCGAAACGCCGGGTGGGCAGTTCCGAAGAACCAATCGAGCGGCGGGCCGAAGGGTGTGGATGAAGGCCGTGCAGCGCGAAATTGAGGCTTCCGCTCCGAGCATCCCGGCACACGCCCGGGTTGTGATGATGTATGATCGCGCGCGAGGCGGGCAGGAGACCGAGCGATGATGGAAGCACTCTTTGGAGGCATGTCGCCGTGGTTCACGGGCCCGGCGCTGCTGGGAACCGGATATCTGCTGCTTCAGTTGGCGCTGGGACACCTTGGGGGCGACTTTGACGCCGATCTGGACGGGGGCGGCGCGACCGCGGCAGACAATCCCGGCGCCGAGGCCCGCTGGCTCAGCCTGGAGACCGTCTCGGCCTTCTTCGTCGGCTTCGGCTGGATCGGGCTGGCCGCCCATCGAGCCCTTGACCTGCCCTTCCTGTCCTCGTCGCTGGCGGGACTGGCAGGCGGCTTCGGCGTGGCGTGGATGGTCATCACGCTGACGCGCCAGGTGATGAAACTCCAGTCCAGCGGCAACCTTGATCTGAGCGCCACGGTCGGGCGCGAAGCCCCGGTGTACATCGCCATTCCGCCCGCCGGCGCGGGCGTGGGGCGCGTCACCCTGGTCGTCAACAACACCCAGCATGAAATCAGCGCCCGGCAGACCGGCGCTGAACTGATCGGCACCAACACCATGGTGCGGATCATCCAAGTCGATTCGGCCACGGGCACCGTGGTCGTCGAACCGGCCTGAACAGGGAACACGCGGCGGGCACGATGGGGCCCGAGAGAGGAATGTCAGTCGTGGATCAAATGCTTCTGCTTGCGCAATCGGCATCAAGGGCCGGCGTCGTCATCATCGTCTCGGTCGTCGTCGTTCTCTTTGTCCTGCTGTGCCTGATCATGTTCTACGCGGCCCGCTTCAAGCGGTGCCCGTCCAACCGAATCCTGGTGATCTGGGGACGCGCCGGCAAGCAGTCAGCCCGGTGCTTCCACGGCGGCGGGCAGTTCGTGTGGCCCATCTTCCAGGACTACGCCTACATGAGCCTGGAGCCACTGGTCATCGAGATTCCGCTGGAAGGCGCGCTATCCCTGAACAATATCCGCGTCAACGTGCCGTCCACCTTCACGGTGGGCATCTCGAAGTCGCCCGTGCTCATGTCCAACGCCGCCGAACGCCTGCTCGGGCTGGGCGGGCAGGCCATTCGTGAGCAGGCTCAAGACATCATCCTCGGGCAGTTGCGCCTGGTGATCGCGACCCTGTCGATCGAAGAGATCAACAAGGACCGCGAGAAGTTCATGAGTCTGATCAACGAGAACGTGACGCAGGAGATCAACAAGATCGGCCTGGAACTGATCAACGTCAACATCCGCGACATCACCGACGAATCAGGCTACATCGTGGCGATCGGGCAGCGGGCAGCAGCCGAGGCGATCAATCGCGCCAAGGTTGAAGTGGCTGAGCAGGATCGTGAGGGTGCCATCGGCCAGGCAGCCGCGGTGCGCGAGCAGAACGTCCGGGTGGCGCAGGAGAAGGCGCTGT
The DNA here is from genome assembly GCA_023382935.1 of Phycisphaerales bacterium. Taxonomy (GTDB): domain Bacteria; phylum Planctomycetota; class Phycisphaerae; order Phycisphaerales; family UBA1924; genus J022. Next base: position 13,884 of record JAHDXL010000008.1, on the reverse strand, counting down.
CGGAACAGGGGCAGAAGGAAGCCGAGCAGAAGAAGCGCATCGCAATTGCCGCCTACGAGGCCGAGGCGGTGCGGGGTGAAGTGCAGGCCAAGCGTGACCTCGAGATCGCGACGGCCGAGCGCAAGGCGGAGACTATCGCCGCCACCAAGCGTGCCGAGCAGGAGCAGCGCATCCAGGTCGCGTCGGCCGAAGCATTGGCGGTGTCGGGCGAGAACGAAAGTTCGGCCAAGGTCGCCGAATCCAACGCCAAGTTGGCCGAGATCCGGGCCGAAGCCAGCCGCCGCGCCGACGTGGCGCAGGCCGAGGCGCGGCAGAAGATCTACCTGGCTCAGCGTGAGGAGGAGTTGGCTCGCCTGGCGAAGACAGAACTGGCACCGCAGGAGATTGAGAAAAAGCGAATCGAGATTCAGGCCGAAGCCGAGGCCGAGAGACAGCGTCGCGAAGCCCGCGGTCAGGCCGACGCGATCTTGGCCAAGTACCTCGCCGAGGCCGAGGGCATTCAGAAGGTACTCGAAGCCAAGGCCGAGGGCTATCGCAAACTCGTCGAGGCCTGCGCCGAGAATCCGCAGGTCGCGCCGACTCTGCTGATGATCGAGCAGTTGCCCAGCCTCGTCGCAGAGCAGGTCAAGGCCATCCAGAACCTCAAGATCGACAGGATCACGGTCTGGGACAGCGGACGAGGCAACTCGCAGGTCGAAGGCAAGGGCGGCACGCGCGGGGCGACCGCGGACTTCCTGAGCGGATTGATTGGCTCGCTTCCGGCCGTCCACGAACTAGCCAACCAGGCCGGCGTCGAACTGCCCGGGGCCTTGGGCAGGTTGCGCGATTCCGACCACTCGCCTCACGGCGGAGACGGCTCAAAGCAGTAGGAGCGGGCCGCGCCGGTTTCACACGCCGCGATCAAGCGACCCCCCGGAGTCTGGACCGGAGTGATGACGGTCAGGCTCCGGTGTTCGTTTGTTCAATCTCCCACCCCCCACCCCGAGCACGCACGCTCAGTCGCCGTCGATCATGTTGAACACACCGCCCAGCACCGAGCCCTCGCCCACGCGCTTTCCGCCGTGCGAGGGCGCGGCCGCGATGATGCGGTTGGCCAGTCGACTGAACGGGAGCGTCTGAAGCCACACCGTCCCAGGCCCGCGCAGGCGGGCATAGAAGAACCCCTCGCCACCGAACAACTTGTTCTTGATCCCCTTGACCAACTCGATGCTGTAGTCCACCGACTTCTCAAACGCGACGATGCACCCGGTGTCGACCTTGAGCGTTTCGCCGGGACCGAGTGTCCGCTTCACGATGGTGCCGCCGGCGTGGCAGAACGCCAGTCCACGCCCATCCGGCGCGTGCAGACGCTGCAGGATAAAACCCTCGCCGCCAAACAGCCCGGCCCCAAATCGCTTGGTGAAGGCGATGCCCACCTCGACCCCGTGCGCGGCGCAGAGGAACGAGTCCTTCTGGCAGAGCACCTCGCCGCCGAACTCGCCCAGTTCGAGCGGCACCACATGCCCCGGATACGGTGCCGCAAACGCGCAATCTCGACGCCGCGAACTCTCGTTCGCGAAGATCGTGATGAAGAACGATTCGCCCGTGATCATGCGCTTGCCTGCCTCAAACAGCCGACCCATGATCCCGCCCGAGTCCTTCTTCATCGACAGTGACGTTGCCATCTCCACGCCTTCTTCCAGGTACATCATCGCGCCCGCTTCGCCGACCACAGCCTCGCCGGGGTCCAGTGTGATGATGACCGCCTGCAGGTCGTCCCCGATGATCTGATAGTCAATCACGTCCGCGCTCATGTGCTTGCTCCGTTGTGCTGGCCCGCGAATCCCCCCGGGGGCTCGCGTCTATTCTTGGACATCATGCTCATTCGGTTTTCCATGGTGCTCGTTGTCCTGTTTTCCCTTCTCGCGGGGCTCTCCGCCTGCGAAGAGAACAAGCCCGCCGCTCCCGCACCACGCCAGCCTTCGCCCGAGAAGGGGCGCATGCTCTACATGCAGGTGTGCGCCCAGTGCCACGGCGTGGCCGCCCGGGGAGTCCACTTTCTCGGTGCCGACCTGAAGACCAGCACCCTCTTCAACCAGAGCGACGAGCGGAGGGTCATTGACCTCATCGTTCAGGGCAGGCCCGCCACCGCCGACCGCCCGGCCATGCCCCCCAAGGGTGGACGACTGAACATGACCGAGGACGACGTCCGCGACATCATCGCGTACATCCACTCGCTTCCAGGCCCGACGGCGACGGAGGCCACTCCCGCCGCCACGCAACCGACCACTCCGCCCTGATCGATGAAACCCCGAAGAGCACGACGTGTCTGAGTCTGCCCACATCCCCGTCCTGATGGATGAAGTGCTCGCAGCGCTGGATCCAAAGCCCGGACAAACGCTCGTCGATTGCACCGCCGGACTTGGGGGGCACTCTTCCCGCATCGCCCAGCGACTCGGACCTTCCGGCCGCGTCGTGCTCTTTGACCTCGACGCGGGCAACTTGGCCCGGGCAACCGAAACGGTTGGCGTCGCACTGGGCGATCCGGCTCGGGTCGTTCCCATCCACCGCAGTTTTGCCTGGGTGGAGCGTGAACTGGCTCAAAGAGGCATCACGGGCGATCTACTGCTGGCCGACTTGGGGTTTGCCTCCAACCAGATGGATGACCCGCAGCGCGGGTTCAGTTTTCGTCAGGATGGCCCTCTGGACATGCGGCTGGACCCATCCGGGCCGGTGACGGCCGCCGACCTGATCGCCCAACTGCCCGAGCGTGAACTGGCCGACCTGATCTTCCGGTATGGAGAGGACCGGCTTTCGAGACGGATTGCGCGGACCATTGTGGAGGAGCGGCAAAAACAGCCGATGTCCACCACAGGCAGACTGGCATCGGTTGTCGAGCAGGCGTATCCGCCGGCGGCGCGTCGGGGTCCGATTCATGCAGCCACGCGGACTTTCCAGGCGCTGCGCATCGCGGTGAACGACGAGATCGGGAATCTTGAGTCGCTGCTTGCCGCCATCGTCCGCCAGTCTGAGTCGCACGAATGGCTGTCGGCGGGGGCGCGCGTCGCGATCATCTCGTTCCACAGCCTGGAGGACCGTCCGGTGAAACAGGCGTTCGCTCAACTCGCGTCGTCGGAGAGAGCACGTCTTATCCACCGCAAGCCGGTTTTTGCATCAGAAGGCGAGATTGCGCGCAACGCGCGGTCTCGATCTGCTAGACTCAGAGCGCTCGAGTTGTTGTGAGGGGACGACCGTGCTCGAGCGTCGTTTCCGGAACGTGCGCCAGGACGGCAATCGAGCCGGAGTGGGGATTTCCGCAAGCGTCATGGAAGCAAGGATGCTCATTCGTGACCCGTGAACACAAACTCGCACTGATCGTCGGCTTTTCACTCGTCCTTGTGGTCGGGATCCTGATCTCCGACCACCTCTCGCCGGCTTCGCTCAACGAGCCGCTCGAGACACTGTCTTTCAACCTGCCTCTGGCCGACCCCGAGCCCTTCGTGGTTCCGTCTCCCCGCTCGGCTCAGCCGATCGACCGGACGCCCGATCTGCAGCCAACGAACCAGACTCCGCCCAGCGAGACGGGCTCGGCCGACACACTCCCGGCAAGCACTCTGGCCGGCAATCCTTCCCCTGAACCCCAGACGCCGCGACAAGAAGAAGTCAAGCCTCTCGAAATCGTGCAGGGGCTTGGGCGCCCGAACAACGAGCAGCCCGGCGGGCGGAGAAATGACGCCCCTCCCCTTCCCGGCTTCGTGCCCGTTCCCGACGAACGTCCGATCCGGGTCACGCCCTCCACGCCGACCTATGCCCAGCACTTGGTTCAGAAGGGGGAAACCGTGGCCGGGCTCGCACGCCGCTACCTCGGCTCCGATGAACGCTGGCGCGAGATCCAGAAACTCAACCCGGGGCTGGTCTCCGCCGAGGGCGGGGTCAACGCCGGTGTGACGCTGAAGATCCCACTCTCCCCCGGCACGGCCCAACCATCGAGCACGCCAGCCCGCGCCCAGGAAAGGCCGGAGGGCAAGCCCGAACAGAAGCCTCGCACTGACACAAAGCACGCCCCCCAGCGGACCTATGTCGTCAAGGCGAACGACACCCTTTCGCAGATCGCCCAGCGCGAACTGGGATCCAAGAATCGCATGGCCGAGATCCTCAAACTCAACCAGGACAAGATCTCCAACCCGGACGAGATCTATGAAGGTTTGAAGTTGGTCCTGCCGGCCGCCTGAGAGGGTCGGATTGTTCTGGAAGTTGCTGGCCATCATCATCGCCATCGGGCTCACCGCGTGTGGGCTGCTCTCGATGCGCCAGGCCCGGCTTCAGGCCGTCCATGAACTGGCCGACGCCCAGTTGCGCATTTGGCGTCACGATGAAAGGCTGCTCCTGCTGCGGGCCGAGATCGCCAAGCGCATCACGCCCGACGGCGTGCGCAACATGCTCGCCCACTCGCCAGATCTTCCCGACCTGATCGACGCTGCTGAGGCCGGCTGGCTCACGCTGCCTGACGAGGGGCCTGTGGACCCGTGGGTCCGTCTGCCGGAGCGTCAACCGTGAACCCGCGTGCCTGGAGCCGCGAGTTTGTCATCGGCCTGATGGTGGCAGGCTTTTTCACCGCCATGCTGATGGTCGTCGCCGCCCGCATCGTCACGCTGCAGACCAGCCCGCCCCAACCGCTGCGTCCGTTTCTGAGCGAGCGGGCCTCGAATCGAAAAATTCAGCCCCTGCGCGGCGACCTGCTCGACCGTCGGGGGCGCGTGCTCTCGACGACCTGCTTCTCCTATCGAATCATCGTGGATCCCGTGACGTTCCCCGATCCAGCCGACGAGGCGATTGTCAAACTCGCCGAGGCCTCCGGCCTCAATCCCGGCGTGGTGGGGCAGCGCGTCGTGCTCGCCCAGGCCGAGAACGACGTTCGGCAGGCCGTGCTCAACGAGTGGAACGGCGTGAGTCAGGAATCGGAAACGCCCAGGGGCCTGATTGCCACGCTTGCAAGCCGACTGCGAACCCGTCAGGCTCAGGCAGGTTCGCAGAGCGGCGAAGTCACCGCCTGGGCTGAGCAGGCGGGCAAGCCCCCGCCGCTCATTCGCTACCTCCCGGTCGACCCGCCGCTGGATCGCGAGCGGGCCGACCGCGTGCTGGCCGCCCGTATTCCAGGTGTGACCATTGAGACGCAGCCGATGCGTGCCTATCCCGGTGGAACGCTGGCCTCATCGGTGGTCGGCAAGGTGGGCTTCGGGCATGTCGGCCTGCTCGGCGCCGAACAGATGCTCGAAACGCGCCTCTCCGGCGAACCGGGGCACATGCGTTACGTGCGCGACGCCTTCGGCCGCCCGCTCTGGGTCGGTCGAGGCGACTGGGTCAGCCCCACGCGCGGAGACGACGTACGCCTTGCGGTCGACCTCGAAATCCAGCGCATTGCCAGCGAGGAACTGATCCGCGGCGTCCACGAGGCCGACGCGGCCGGCGGACGCATCGTGATCATCGACCCGCGCACGGGCGAACTGCTGGCCATGGTCGATTACGTCCGCGACGACATCAACGCGGTTCCCTTCCCGTGGGTGCCCAAGGACGCGAAGGAGACTCCGGCCGTCAACCCCGACCGATCCACCTGGCCGCGATACCGCGTGATCCACCCCGACCCGGCTCGAGCGGTCGATCCGTCGCTCGGACGCAACCGCTGTGTGGAAGATGTCTACGAGCCCGGCTCGACCTTCAAGCCGTTCGTCTGGGCGCTCGCCCGCCAGAGCGGCAAACTGCCCGATGGCGAGGTCATCTCCTTCGACCCCTCCAACTATCGCACACCCTACGGCCGGGCCCTGGCGGACGTCACCAAGCGCGCCCAACTCACCTGGCCCGAGGTTCTGCTGTACTCCTCCAACATCGGCATGTCCAAGGCCGCCGAGCGCGTATCGCACCAGCAGACCGCCTCGCTCATCCGCCGCCTGGGCTTTGGGCAGCGCACGGAACTGGGCTTCCGCGGCGAGACGGGTGGATTGGTCACCAGTCCGCGCGACTGGACCGAATACACCCAGACTTCCGTCGCCATCGGCTACGAGGTCGGCGTCACCCCCGTGCAAATGGTCCGCGCCTTCTCCGCCTTTGCCCGCAACGGCGAACTGGCCGGCACCATCCCATCGTTGCGTCTGACCGCTTTCGACCCCGAAGAGCCGCTGGCCGGGATGCACGAGCGCGTCTTCGAGCCAAAGACTGCCCTGGAAGTGCGTCGCGCCATCGTGGGCGTGGTCGAACGCATGGACCAGATGCGACTGCTTCGCAACAAGGAAGACGTGCCGGTGACGTATCAGATGTTCGGCAAGTCAGGCACGGCCAAGATTGCCGTCACGCCACCGCCCGGCTTCCGTCGCCCCAAGTACGCCAAGGGTTACTTCGAGCGACAATACAACTCGAGTTTCATCGCGGGCGCCCCCTTCGACGACCCGCGCCTGGTCGTGCTCGTCATCATCGACGACCCGTCGCCGGAACTGGTGCGCATCCAGCGTGCCTATGGCTCGGCTGTCGCGGGCCCGGTCGTCCGCCGAGTCGTGGAGCGCGCCCTTCGGTACATGGGAGTCCCGCCGGACGCGACCTCCGGCAAGGGCATCGCAGCCGCCCGCCCATAACCCGGGTCGCCCTATTCGCCTCACCCGCCTGCGAGCCTGTGAGCCGTGCGCTGCCAGAGAATCTCCAAGTCCTCCGGGCGCTGCTCGAAATAGCGCACGCCGAGTTGTTCGAGCAGGGCACCTCCCGATCCAGCACCTTCGAGCGATCGCCTGCCCATACGCGCGTCGGTGACCAGTCGCTCGAACCCGTGGTCGAGTCGCACGTCATTCGAGTCCAGCAGCATCACCCCCAGGCACCACGCGCGCGCGTAATAGTCATCGAGCCGCGCTGCGTCGTCGCTCATCTCGTGTGGCCCGTCTCCCATGTGCGCCGCCAGCGTGCCCAGCCGACCCTCCTCGAGCAGCCGCCGCAGGTGAACAGCCCGTGCCGGGTTCGAGCCGTAGGACAGCGTCGGAACGGCGGCTTCCCACCGCATGCCTTCGACCGCACATGCGATGGCTTCGTCAATCGCAACCGGCAGCGGACGCACCAGCACGCGCTGCGCGTAGGCATGCCAGACTTCGTGAGCGGCCAGCCGCAGCGTCCCCTCCTCGCCAATGTCGTGCAGCAGACTCACGCCGCGCGACGTGGCCGCTCCGCGCCCCAGCCCTTCGCCCGGCTGGACACCGAAACGAACCTCCACCGCCTGGCGCCACTGCTCGAACGAGTCGTACACCACAACCTCGATCTCCACGTCGGGGGGCGGCCCGGGCCAGAACCGCGAAAACCCGCTGATGGTGTGCTCCAGCACGATCGGAAGCCGAGTGCGAAGCGACCGGCTGCTGACATTGGTGAACAGCCGCACACGCGGCGTGACGTACAACCGCCCGTCGACCCCGCCACCCGACCAGCCGCTCTCAAATCGCACCAGCGAATGGGAGACATGGCGCAGCGAATCGCGCCCGCGGCACGCCACCAGCGCCAGCGCAGCCGTGCACACGCATGCGAGCGCCCGCGCTCTCAATGCCCCTTCTCCATCGCAGCCATCAGCGCCTCGCGATCGCGCTGCTTCTGCGACAGTTCGTCGCGCGTCTGCTGCACGAGGTGGGCGGGCGCCTTCTCCGTGTAGCCGGGATTCTGAAGCCGCTTCTCCAGCGCGAAGATGGACCTGTCGAGCGCGTCGAGTTCACGCGACAGGCGCTCGCGCTCGGCCCCGGCATCAACTGCTTCGGCCAGGTTGCTCAGCCGATATTCCCGCTGATCGAACGCGAAGGCCGCCGACACGCCGTCGGGAGAGCCATCACCCATCGCCACGCCGGCGAGCGTCTCGACCAGCGCGCGCGCCGGGCCGATCTGCCCGAGCAGGCCCGCATCGGCGTGAAGCGTGATGGTCCGCTTCGGCTGCACCTGGTGCTGGGCGCGCACTTCGCGAATGGAACTGACCAGCGTGCGCACACGCTCGAACTGCTCGACCGCCGCCGCGTCGCGCAGGCACGCATCGACCCGAGGCCAGCCCGCCGTCGCCAGCACGCCCTTCCTGCCCGGCGCCAGATCCAGCCCGGCAATCGGCGGCAGCGCGATCTCGCGCACCTTCTCGTAAATGGCCTCGGAAATGAACGGCGCGATCGGGTGCAACAGGCGCAGTATCGCATCCAGCACGGCCCGCAGGCAGGCCTGCTGCGCCGGGCTGCTCTTCACCGTCGGCTTGATCGCTTCCAGATACCAGTCGCAGAAGTCACGCCACAGCAGGTCGTACATCGCCTGCGCGTAGACGTTGAACTGATAGCCCGCGATCGCCTGCGTCGCCTGCTCGGTCGCCTCGGCCAGGCGCGCAAGCATCCAGCGATCGGCAAGAGAGAGCGACGTGGGCTCGATGCCCACGCCCTCGCCTGCGCCGTGGGCTCCGATTCCCGGTTCGGGCAGGTTGCTCAGCGCAAACCTCGCAGCGTTCCACAACTTGTTGCAGAAGTTGCGCCCGATGTCGAACTTCGGACTGGTGTTCTTGCCCGTCCGTTCGTCGCGCTCCACGGGCATCCGCACGTCCTGCGTCTGCGTGGTCATCTGCACGAGCGTGAACCGCATCGCGTCGGCCCCGTGCGTGTGGATGATGTCGAGCGGATCGACGCCATTGCCCAGCGACTTGGACATCTTGCGTCCCTCGCCGTCCTGGATCATGGCGTGGATGAAGACGTCTTTGAACGGGACCGGGCCGGAACCGCTGGTACCCAGGAAGAACCGGTTGAACATCACCATGCGGCTGACCCACAGCGTGATGATCTCGCGCGCCGTGCACAGCACGCTGGTCGGGTTGAAGGCATCGAGCAACGCGGGAAAGTCGTCGATGCCAGTGTCACTCGCCGCAGCGTCCGCATCGGGCCAGCCCATCGTCGACAGAGGCCACAGGGCTGAAGAGAACCATGTGTCAAGCACGTCGGGATCCTGGACGAAGCCCGCTTGCTCCAACTTTTTCTCGATTTCTGGAACCTCAGGAGGGACGGCCACATGCACAACAAGCGCACCGGGCCCCGGCTCAACTTGGAGAGCACAGCGAGCCTGTTCCGCGTCGGACAATCCCGGGATCTTCACGGGGACGCCCCATGCCCGTGAGTCCAACCTCGCCTGATCGGGTCCGAGTGGAAATGCCGAGTTACTCCACACTGGAATCCGATGTCCCCACCACAACTGCCGGCTGATGCACCAGTCGCGCAGGTTGTCGTGCCACGATTCGTACGTCCTGGCGTAGCGAGCGGGGTAGAACGACATGGAGGCCTCGCCAGAATCTGCACTCGACGCGCCAACTTTCGGCCTGCTCTCCGGCCACGCGCGCAGACTCTCCTCGCTTCGCTGATCAACCCGCAACGCCCGCTGCGCCCGGCCGCGCAGCCGGTCATCGGTCACCTTCACGTACCACTGGTCGCTCAGGTACGGCTCGATCATCGCGTGGCTGCGATAACTGTGCCCCACCGAGTGCCGGTGCGGCTTGACCTGCTCGAGCAACCGCCTGGCCTTGAACTCCTTGACCACCAGTTTGCGGGCCTCTTCACGCGACTTGCCAAAGAAGATGTGCCCTTCCTCGCGCCGCGCCGCGGCGTTCCACCCGTAATCATCGCTGATCGACCCGTCGGGCGCCATCACGTTGATCACATCCAGCCCGTGCCGACGCCCGATCTCCCAGTCGTTTGGATCGTGCGCCGGCGTCACCTTCAGAAACCCAGTCGCAAAGAGCGCCTTGGCGTCGATCGGCTCATCGTCGTCGCGCCGCATTTCGGCCTGTTCTTCGGTCTCCCACGGATAGCGCAGCGGAAGCACCACGTACTCATCCTCGATGATCGGGATGATCCGCCCGACGATCGGCAACTGCACCTTCAGCCCGGCCAGTGCACGCGCACGCGGATCCTTCGGGTTCACCGCCACGGCCGTATCACCCAGATACGTCTCCGGCCGCGTCGTCGCCACGGTCACCCACGCCGGCTCTTCCTCCGGCATCTCGTGCGCACCGGGATAACCCTTGGCCGCCAGTTCCGACCAAGTCACCTCCTGGGCGTCCATCAGATCCTGCGCGTTGACCGGCGGGTGCACCAGCGGATAGCGCATGTAATAGAACGCGCCATCCACTTCCTTCATCTCCACCTCGTCGTCGGCCAGCGCCGTCTGCGACACCGGATCCCAGTTCACCAGCCGCTTGCCGCGCTCGATCAGCCCCGCCTGAAAAAGCCGGAAAAACGCCTCGCGCACCGCCCGCGCGCACACCGGGTCCATCGTGAAACGCTGGCGCCTCCAGTCGCACGAACAACCCATCGCCTTCAACTGGTCGGTGATCCGCCCCTCGTATTCGTCCTTGAAGGCCTGCACCTTCTCGATGAACTGCTCGCGCCCGCCGTCCAGACCTCGCAACTGCGCAATGCCCGGCTTGCCCTCGGCCTGCAATCGCTTGTCCACCACCGTCTGCGTCGCGATGCCCGCGTGGTCCGTCCCGGGCATCCACAGCGTCTCGAAGCCCATCATCCGGTGTGCTCGCACCAGCACATCCTGCAGCGTGTTGTTCAACGCATGCCCCAGGTGCAACGCCGCCGTCACGTTTGGAGGCGGAATCAAAATGCAATAAGGCTTCGCCTGGCCTGAAATCACGCGGCTCGGGTCGGCGTGAAAGGCGTCGGCGTCGATCCAGCGCTGCCAGATCCGCCCCTCATGCTCTTCCGGTCGATACGCCTTGCTCAACCCTTCACTTGGCATCTGTTTGCACTTTCTGCGTCAAAACCTCCGTGAACCCGACTCGCCGAGCCGGGAACACCCCTTCGGGAAATGAGTTTACGCGATCCGATAGAGTCTGGGCATGTTCGGCCTCCGCCCCCGCCCGTGCCCGCGTGCCCTCGACCTGCCGACGAGCCCTTGCCGCCGCGGCTCTGCGCTTCCGCGCACGCCAATCCTCCTCGTCGCCGCGCTCCTGCTCGCGGGCGCGTACGCCGTCGCCGCGGCTCGCCTCGGGCCGGTCTTGTTCCCGCGCTCCGCGCGTCCGGCCGCCACGTCTGGAAACACCTCCGAGATGGCGACGCTCCGGGCCGTCGAAGCCATCCTCACGTCCGTGCAGGCCGCCGTACAGGCCGAGCAACTGGACAAGGCCCGCACCATCCTCGACCAGGCGGTCGCGCGCTTCCCACGCGATCAGATGCTCCACCTCGCCCGCGCCGATCTGCTCATCCGACTGGCCTATCCCGACTCCAGGCAGTCCATCCCCGACTCCGACACGCAAGCCCTGATCCGCGAGGCCTACGACTCGCAACTCAGGGCCCTGGAAATCGGCCCTCGATCGCCCGAACTCGAGTTTGCCGCCGGCTCCATGGCCCGCTCGCTCGGCGACCTCGACGCGGCCATCGCCCACTTCAACGCCGCCCAGCAGGCGGACCGATCCAACGCTTCCTACCCGCTCAACCTTGCGCAGGTTCTGCTGGTGCGCGAGGAACTGGACCAGGCCAAGGCCCACGCCGCCGTGGCCGTCTCGCTCGACCCCGACCTGGCCAACGCCTGGGGCATGCTGGCCGAGATCGCCTTGCGCCAGAGTGAGCCACGTCTGGCGACCCAGCACATCGAGAAGGCGGTGGCCCTTCAACCGACCGAGATCGCCTGGCGACACCTGCAGGCCCGCGCCTTCAACCGCCTGGCCCAGGCCGAGCAGGCCCTGGCCTCGCTCGATGCCTTGAAGGTCGAAGACCGCTACTCCCGCTTGTGTCTGCAACTGGCCGGCGAGTCGTTCGGACTGCTCCGCCAACCCGAGCAGGCCCTGGCCCGCTACGAAGAGGCCCTGGCCTGGGGCGCCTCCGATCCCGAAATCGTGCTCGACGCGGCTCTCTGGGCCGAACGCGTCGGGCAACGCGCCCGCGCCCTCGAACTGGCCACTCGCGCCCGCGCCGCGGGGCTGGAAGGGGCCGACCGAGTCATCGAGCGCCTCTCCAGGACCGAGAACCCGGGCGGCTGACGGCACTCTCCGGATCGATCGATTGCCCTGATCCTTCGCCCCGCGGGGACGTCGGGCGTGGCCCGATTCCCCGGGTCGAGTCGGACGATCCACGCAGGCCCGTCGCCCGCTGCACGATGTGATTCCCGTGCGGCCACACGCAGGGACCGCCCCGGCCGCCCCGGCCATGACGCGGGGGTACACTACCCGGCTTGTCGCTGCGGGTCGGGGGCGCGTCCTGGCGCAGCGCACCACACAACGCGCGGAGATTGTCATGGCAGAAGCAACCATCCCCTCCAACGTCCGCATCGAAGACGCCGGCCCCAGCCGCAAAAAACTCCACTTTGAGATCCCCGCCGACGTCGTGGCGGAGAAACTCACCGGCTCGCTGGACATGCTGGCCGTCGAGGCTCAACTGCCCGGCTTCCGCAAGGGCCGCGCCCCGCGCCGACTGGTCGAGAAGCGTTTCGGCGAGGCCGTCCGCAACGAGGCCAAGAGCCAGTTGGTGGCCGGCGCCTTCCAGCAGGCCGTGGAAGAGCACAAGTTGAAAGTCATCGGAGAACCCTTCTCCAGCGAACTCGAATCGCTTCAGGTCGAGGACGGCAAGCCCTTTGCCTTCAGCGTCGAAGTTGAGGTCATGCCCGAGTTTGACCTGCCCAAACTCGAAGGCCTCAAGGTGCGCAAGCCCATCCCCGAGGTCACCGACGCCATGGTCTCCGGCGAGATCGAGAAGATCCTCATCAACGAAGGCGAACTCGAAGAGCGCCAGAGCCCCGAGAACGGCGACTACCTCACCGGCCACGGCGTCATGACCACCGCCGACGGCACCGAGATCCACAACATCGAGGGCGCCGTCGTCCAGGTTCCGCCCAAGGACCGGGAGGGCAGGGGCATGATCCTCGGCGTCATGGTCGAGGACTTCGAGAAGCAACTCGGCCTGCCCAGGCCCGGCGACACCGCCACCATCAAGACCAGGGGCCCCGAGCAGCACGAGGTCGAGGCCGTCCGCGGCGCCGACCTGACCATCACCTTCAAGGTCGATCGCGTCGACCGCATCCTCCCGGCCCAGTTGGGTGACGTGGTCGCCCGCTTCGGCCTGGGCAGCGAGGACCAACTCCGCGAGATGGTCCGCAGCCGTCTCAACGAGCGCGCCCTCATCCAGCAGGCCACCGTCATGCGCCAGCAGGTGGCCAAGTACCTCATGGACCACGTCCACATCGCCCTGCCCGAGCGCCTCACCGCCGCGCAGTCGGCCCGCCTGCTCTACCGCCGCCGCATGGAACTGATGTACCGCGGCGTCGATCCGCAGAAGATCGAAGAGCACATCGCCGAACTCCGCGCTGCCTCGGGCGAGGCGGCGGCCCGCGAACTCAAACTCTTCTTCATCCTCTCCAAGGCCGCCGACCAGTTGGACATCCGCGTCGAAGAGGCCGAGATCAACGGTCGCATCGCGCAGATGGCCATCGAGCGCGGGCAGCGCCCGGAGAAGTTGCGTCAGGAACTGATCCAGAACCGTCAGGTGCAGCAGATCTACCAGCAGATCCGCGAACACAAGACGCTGGACGCGATCGTCTCCAAGGCCGAGATCGAAGAGATGTCGCCCGAGGAGTTCAACAAGATCATGAAGGAAGAAGCAACCGCCTGAGGCGGAGTGGCTCACGCCGGGGTGGATCGCTTCCTCCGGAAGCGATTTGAGGGCGCCATGGCCATGGCCTTGCATGGCCATGACACGACCCGAAATCCTGATGAAGACCTCAAAGGAGCCGTCCCACCCGGGGCGGCTCCTTTCGTTGGAAGTCTCGCCGAACAGCGGGACCGGCTTCCAGCCGGTGAGGGGTCGGGCTCGCACGAAAAAGGAGTCGGCCGCGCCGTCCTCGTTCAGGTCAACGGGATCCAAGAGCCAGGTGTCG
>JAHDXL010000007.1 GCA_023382935.1 Phycisphaerales bacterium | reverse complement strand
GCGGGGTGCAAGAGGGGCGGCGCGCAGGGGCGCGACTGTGCGCGCGCAGGTGGAGGGTGCGCCGGGATGAGTGCTCATCCCGACCCTGCGACCCGGTCCACCTCATCCATGCTCGTCACCCCCTCGGCCACGAGGCGATAGCCGAACTGCTGGAGCGTCGTGAACAGCCCTTGGTCGATGACCTTGCGCATGGCCTGAATGCTCGGGTTCCGCAGCACGATGTCGCGCAACTCGTCGTTGAAGTCCAGCAACTCGAACAGCGCGTGCCGCCCGCGGAAGCCCGTCTTGATGCAGAAGGGGCAGCCCACCGGTGCGAAGATGTGGGTCTTTCCGGCCAGGAAGCGCCCGATCTTGTTGGCCTGACTGGGCGTCACGGGCACCGCCTGCTTGCATCTCTCGCACAACACCCGGACCAGCCGCTGGGCCAGCACCAGGTTGAGGGCGTTGGCCACCAGGTAGGGCTCCACGCGCAGGTCGAGCAGGCGGAACACGGCCGAGATCGAGTCCTTGGAGTGGACGGTGGTGAAGACCAGGTGTCCGGTCATGGCGGCCTGCATGGCGGTGCGGGCGGTCTCCTCGTCGCGCACCTCGCCCACGAGGATCACGTCGGGATCCTGCCGCAGCACGGACCGAAGCAGCGAGTTGAAGGTGTTGCCCTTGCGTTCGTCGATGGGCATCTGTGTGACGCCGTCGAGTTGATACTCGACGGGATCCTCGATCGTCACGACGTTGCGGGCGTCACGGTCGATCTCGCGCAGGGCGTTGTAGAGTGTGGTGGTCTTGCCCGAGCCGGTCGGACCGCACACCAGCAGCAGGCCCGAGTCCTGCATCGTGACCGCGCGGATGCGCTCGTGCATGTACCCAACCAGGCCGAGGTCTCCCAGGGTTGTCGGCACGCCGCGCTGGTCGAGCACGCGGATCACCATTTTCTGCCCGTGGACGGATGGCGTGACGCTGACGCGATACTCGACGCGCCGATCGGGGAAGCGGCAGGAGAAGTGCCCATCCTGCACGGCGTCGCGCGCCGCGGCCTTCATCTGGCAGGCGTTCTTGATCAGACCGACGAATCGCTCACCCACGTCGTTGGGCAGTTCGGTGATCCAGACCATCTGCCCGTCGACGCGCATGCGCACGTTGACCGATTCACCCTTCGGCTCCAGGTGGATGTCGGTGGCACGGGTACGCGAGGCGGCCCGCAGCAGCAGCCGCCCTGATCGAGGCCCGATGTTCGCCCCGGCCAGTGCGTCGGAAGTCTTGCCGTCGGCGTCGACGATGCGAATGTTCTCGTCATCGACCCCGGACACGGCGAAAGCGTCGATGACGGCCTTGAGTTCCACGATCCAGGGGACCTGCTCCTGTTCCCGGCGCGACTGTCGCGTGGTAGGGGCATTGCTCTCTCCGTCGCCGTCGGCCCCCACTCGAGCGGTCACGTCGTTGCGACGCTCCTCAACCTGAAACTGAACCTGCCCGATCTGGATCACGTCACCCGGCTGGAGCAGCGACTCGCTCACGCGGGTGCCGTTCAGTTTGGTGCCGTTGCGCGAGCCAAGATCACGCAGGCGGAACTGACCCGGCGCCGCCGGCTCGATGATGCAGTGGTGCCGACTGGCCATTTCGTCCTTGATGCGGATGCGATTGTCAGGGTGGCGCCCGATGGTGATCGGGTCGTCGTCCAGACGGATGGGACGGCCCCGGCCTCCCTCGACTTTCAGTTGCAGCGTCGACATCAAGACTCCCCACGCGGCCCGACAGAAGGATAGAGGATCAGAGGCCCCCGGGTCAGCCCTTCCGCCGGAGTCCGTTCGGTGGATGGCCCAACTACACTGATAGTCCCATGATTGACCTCAAAGACCTGCGTGAACGCCCGGAGCGATATCGGACAGGATCGGCCCGCAAGGGCGTGAAGGTGGACATCGACCGGCTGCTCGCCCTGGACGAGCAGAAGCGGGCCCTGCAACAGCGGCAGGAGACGGCCCGGGCCGAGCAGAATCGCCTGGC
Source organism: Phycisphaerales bacterium (assembly GCA_023382935.1). Classification (GTDB taxonomy): domain Bacteria; phylum Planctomycetota; class Phycisphaerae; order Phycisphaerales; family UBA1924; genus J022. The sequence goes on along the minus strand of JAHDXL010000007.1, from coordinate 194,305 downwards.
CAAGGAAGTCGGCCCAAAGATCGGGCAGATGATGGGGGCGCTGAAAAAAGCCGATGGCCCCGCCAGAACCGCCCTTGAAGCCGAGATCGAGCAGATCAAGGCGGCGCCGGCCCGTCTGAAGGCGGAGATCCAGGAACTCGACGCCCAGATCGCCGCCATCGAGCCGGAACTGATCAGCCTGCTCCTGCGCGTGCCGCTCCCGCCCGATGACGACGTGCCCATCGGCACCAGCAGCGGCGACAACGTTGAAATCCAGCGATGGGCCCCACCCGGATGGGACTTCGGAAAGTCCTTTCGGGACAACCGCGGCTTCACGCCGCGCCCGCACCTCGAACTGGCCGAGAAACTCGGGCTGGTCGACTTCGCCCGAGGCGTGCGTCTGGCGGGGTCGCGCAGTTACATCCTCACCGGGGACGGAATGAAACTCCACCAGGCCGTCCTTCGCTACGCCTTCGACTTCATGGTGCAGCGCAACGGCTTCACGCCGATGAGCGTGCCCGTCTTGGTGCGCGAAGAGGCCATGATCGGCACCGGCTTCTTCCCCGCCGGCCGAGCACAGACCTATCTCATCGACGAAACCCGTCGCTGGCAGATCGAGCAGGACGAGGACGAGGCGCCCGAAGGCACGGCGCGCGGACAGGATCTCTACCTGACCGGCACCGGCGAAGTCGGGCTCATGGGAGTTCACCTCGGCGAGATTCTCGATGAAGCCGAACTACCTAAGAAGTACGTTACCGTGTCCACCTGCTTCCGTCGCGAAGCAGGCGCAGCCGGCAAGGACACCGCCGGCTTGTATCGTGTGCACCAGTTCGACAAGGTCGAGCAGGTGGTGATTTGCAAGGCGGACGAGCAGACCAGCCGGCAGTGGCACCGGCAGATGATCGGGTACGTCGAGACGTTCCTGCAGAGCCTCGGGCTGCCCTATCGCCTGCTGCAATGCTGCACGGGCGATTTGGGGGTGAAGAACGCGGACATGGTGGACATCGAGTGCTGGATGCCGGGTCGCGGGGCCGCGGACGCGAGCGGCCGCCCCATTGGCGCGTTCAGCGAAACCCACTCGGCCAGCCGCCTGTATGACTACCAGTGCCGCCGCCTCAACATGCGCTATCGCCCCGGCGGTGAGGCGGGGAAGGGCGCGACGACGTTCTGCCACAGCCTCAACAACACCGTGGCCGCCAGCCCGCGGATCCTCATTCCGATCCTCGAGATGTACCAGAACGAAGACGGGACGGTGACGGTGCCACAGGTGCTGCGCCCGTACATGGGCGGACAGGCGAGGATTGGGTAGCAGCCACACCGTCAGCGCCTCCCTCGCCAGCGGGAGGAGAGGTGCGTCAAAGGGTGGCTCCGCTCGCTGGCGCGAGGGGCTCTGAATACCCTCTGTGACCATGCCCCTGCCCACCGTCCTCATGACCGAGGTCATTCGCTCCAGCCACCTGGGCCAGTTCCACGGCGGCGCCTGGCTCATCAATCTCGAGACCGGGCAGGCCGACATGGTGCTCTCCTGGAGTGACGGCACCATCGACTTCGAAGGCCGCGGCGGCATGCGCGGACTGCGCGGCATCGCCTACCACAACTCCGAAATCTACATCGCCGCACACGATGAACTCTTCGTCTTCGACCGGCACTTCAACAAACTCCGCTCCTTCCCCAGCAGGAACCTCACGCAGGTGCATGAAATCTGCTCCGACGGCCGCACGCTCTACCTCACCAGCACCAAGCAGGACTCGATTGTCGAGTTTGACCTCGTCGAGCAAAAGTTCACCCGGGCCCGCCTGCTCGTCGGACAGAAGCAGCAGGTGCCGGGCAAGCGCGGGCCGGTGGTGCAGACCGTCTTTCGCACCGTGGACTTCGACCCCTCCACCGACAACGGGCCGCCGCCGCAGGACGTGTACCACATCAACAACGTGTGGTGCGAATCCGGCAAGGTGTACATCGGGGGCGTGCGCCTGACGCAGATTCTCGAACTGCATGACGACGGGCGCGTCACGCCGTATGCCGAAGTGCCCGAGTGGACGCACAACGCGCGCCCCTTCCGCATGGGCTGCCTCTACAACTCCACCGAACAGGACGCAGTGGTGTGGGGCGACAGGAAGGGCAAGGCCCTCGTTTCCATGAAGGTGCCCCGGCACGCCGAAAGTCAACTGGTCAACGCCAACCTGCCGCGTGACATCGCGCGCCAGGGATTCGCCCGCGGCCTGTGTGTGACCAAGGACGGACTGGTGATCGCCGGCTCGTCGCCTTCGACCATTGCCGTGCATGACCTGATCGCCAGGAAAACCATCAAGCGCGTCACGGTGACCATGGACGTCCGCCATGCTCCGCACGGGCTGGAAATCTGGCCTTTCTGACACCCCGCGCGAGCAGGCTTTCAATGAGGCTCAGAGATTCCGTGTTGGCGTGTCCTCCCCGCAAGGCAAAACCTCCCGTGCGTGGCGGGAGGTCGGGAAGAGTGTCCGGGCGCTTCGATGAGCGTCCGACGGCCGGCCTTTGCCCGCTCCCAGCCCCTCAGCCGGAAGCGAGCAGGGGCTCGCCGTCGGACGCGTCAGAACTCGGCTTCATGCATTGGGCAACATCCCCATCCTGTGGAGGAAGGCCGTCGCCTCGACCACTTCCTCGCGCGTGAAGTCGCACAGACACTCAGGCTGGAACTCACTGCCCAGGATCTCCAGCGGATCGAGGAAGCGCCCGCTGGTCAGGGCCGAGACTTCCGCCACCGCCAGCAGCACCGCTTCGGCCGCATCCATCAGTCTCGCCGCGCTCAAACTTTCAGACTCTTCGTGCATGGCTGTCCTCCTTTCCATATCTGATTCGTCATTCGACGTCACTCAGTTTCACGGCACATTTCTGCCTCAAGGTTCTTGGAGCGAGAATTCCCTGTCTCAACACACACCGACCGCCAGGATTTGCACAATCCTGACGCGACGCTCACCTTCTCATCGGTTCGCTCACGTACCCGCCCTCCCACGTCCGGCACGCTCAACCGGAGATGAGCCGCACGTCGCGCCAAGCGGGAAACTCCCTCCGCCACGCGTCCACGGTTTGCGGGTCAATCTCCACAGTCAGTACGCCGGGCGCCTCGCCGAGTTCTCCGAGCACCTTCCCTCGCGGGTCAATCACCATCGAACCGCCCGCGTACGACAGGTGCGGATCGCGCCCGCACCGGTTCACCCCCAGCACGAACGCCTGGTTCTCGATCGCCCGGGCCACCAGCAGCGCCCGCCAGTGCGCCTGCCGCGCCTCGGGCCAGTTCGCCCCGATGGCAAACACCTGTGCCCCGCGCAGCATGCCACGACGGAACAATTCCGGGAATCGCAGGTCGTAGCACACCGCCGGACACACGGATAGGCGACCTGCCCATGAAAATGTCACAATCTTGTCACCGCCCGCAAACGCCTCGGGCTCGCGGCCGTATGAGAAAGGATGAATCTTGGCGTATTCGCACAGCGTGTGTCCGTCGGGCCCCTTCACGCTCATGTGGTTGAAGGCCCGCTCCGCGCCGGCGGGCAGCACTGTGCGCCCGCCCATGACGTAGGCGTGTTTCCGCCGGGCAACCTCGGCAAGAAAGCGCTCCGTCCGGGCGTTGGAATCCCGGGTGCGCGAGACGTTCAGGGAAAACCCGCTGTCGAAGAATTCCGGCAGCAGGATCAGGTCGTCCGGATTGACGTCCACCCCTTCGAGCATCCGCTCGACGGTGTCAAAATTCGCCAGGCGGTCCTCCCATGAGATGTCGAACTGGATCAGGTGAGCGCGCATCCGTGGACGATACACCGTCAGCGACCGTCACGAACCGACGGCTTCACTGACACCGGTGCGTCGCAGATCGCGCCAGAGAGAGCAGAGGAATGTGTTTCGATTCGGCCCATGTACCCCTTCCCCCCGTCGCCTTGGCGAGTCGATCGCCGAGGCGACGGGAACTTTTGACGTCCCACGGCGTCCGACATCAGGTCATCGACGCCGGCATCGACGACGGTGAACTGGCCCCGGGGAATCGCGACCCCCGGTCTTGGGTGATGGCACTGGCCTATCTGAAGGCCCAGGCGGCGGCACGCGCTGCGCGCGATTCGACCCACCTCTACGGCTCCATCGTCCTGGGAGCCGACACGGTCTGCGTCAAGGACGGACAGATCATCGGACAACCCGTTGACGAAGCCGACGCGCGGCGGATTCTCTCCCTCTTCCGGGACACCGACCACGACGTGCTGACGGGCGTCGCCCTACTCAACACTCGAACCGGGCAGCGCGACCTGTTCGTTGATGTCGCCCGCGTCGAGGTCGGGCACGTCTCCGACGAGCAGATCGAGGACTACCTGGCTTCGGGGCAGTGGCGTGGCAAGGCCGGGGCGTACAACCTCTCGGAACGCCTCGAAGCGGGGTGGCCCATCACGTTCCAGGGAGACCCCACCTCGATCATGGGTCTGCCGATGGAGGCGTTGACGGCCCGCCTGTCGCGCTTCGCCGGAGACGACGCGGGCAAGTGAATCGTCACTTGGCGCGCACGTTCGGGTACATGAGCCGCTGCGCCATGGCGCCGGTCATCAGACTGGCGTAATCTTTCCGCGCACCTGCATGGGGAGGGAGTCCGATGCTGACAATCCTGATGACCGGCGTGCTTCTTGCGGCGAAGATCCCAGCGCCGCCGCTCCATGTTTCCGCCGATCTGGAGCCCCTGCGCGAGAGACTGGATGTGCCGGCGCTGGCTGTGGGGGTAGCGGATCTGGACGGCATCGGCGTCATCGGCGCGTGCGGCGTGCGCATATTGGGGCAGGCAGATCGCGTGCGGGTCGACGACCGCTGGCACCTCGGTTCGCTCTCCAAGTCCATGACTGCGCTGGTCGCGGGCACGATGGTGGAGGACCGGGCGCTTGACTGGTCCATCACTCTTGAGAAGGCCGCGCCGACGACCGGCACCAGACTCCCCGAGAGTCATCGCGGCGTAACGCTCGAACAACTGCTGGCGCACCGCTCGGGCCTTCCTGATGACCGGCACGACCTTGCCGTCTATTCCGGTCTGTGGACACAGCAGGGTACGCTGAGGGAGGTGCGGGCCTGGGGCGTCCCGGCGGCCTTCAACCGCCCAAGCGTCGGCAAGATCGGCGAGCAGATGACCTACGCCAACTCCAACTACGTCGCGGCGGCACATGTGATCGAGGCCGTAGCCAACAGTCCGATTGAGGACCTGATGCGTGAACGGATTTTTGAGCCACTGGGCATGACGCGCGCCGGCTTCGGCGAGCCGTTCGAGACCTATGAAGAGGCACAGGTACGCGGGCACATCCGCAACGGCGACGCGCTGGTTCCCGCGCCGAAAGGCCCGATGGGCGCACTCCCACCGGCCATGAATCCCTCGGGCGGCGTGCACTGCTCCATCGCGGAACTGGCCGCCTATGCCCGGGCCCACCTGCTCGGGCTGTGCGAGAAGGCAGGCCCGTTCCAGCCGGCGCTCATCCATCGCCTGCACGAGGATGCCGAGGGCGATGGGTACGCGCTGGGCTGGGCGTTGACGACGCTGCCGGACGGCCGCCGCGTGTCGCTGCACGCGGGAAGCAATGGGCGCTGGTTCGCGACGATCTGGATCGATCCGACGAAAGAACGTGCGATCGTCGCTACCATGAACGCCACGCCAAAGGAGGGGCTTGACGTGTACCTGGAAATCGAGAAGTACGTGGACTCGGCCCCGTGGCCGAGGCAAGGCGAGTAGGCCTGGGCATGGGCCCGACACGCAACCGGCTACTCCAGAGGCGGAGCCGGTCTTGCGAGTGTGAAGCGACACTCGCGCCGCGGTTGGAGTGACTCGCGCCCGGCGGGCGCACCATGAGGCGCCGCGTCTGCGAGGCTGAATCCGGCAGCGCGGGCGGGGCTCGAAAGGTCAGGCCGGGCAACCGGACTATCGCGACTGGGCGCTGTGCACCAGTTCCATCCACTGCTGGCGCACTTCGTTGATCGTGCGCGTCGGGCCGGTGAACTTGATGAACACGCTCATCTGCGGCCCGGGGAGGATGGCGGCCAGCATGGTGTGATCGGGCTTCTCCGTCACCTGACCGGTCATGGCGCCGTCGAAGTAGGTGCCGCTGAGTTCGACGAGCGTGACGGAGATGCCGTTGACCTGGATTTCGTCGATCTTCGGCTCGGGCGATCCGCCTTGCGGTGAGATGAACTGACCGGCCCAGCGGTTGATGTTGGCGTCGACGGATCCGCCGGCCATGCTGAAGGCAGCCACGGCATCGTTGACCTGCAGTTCGGCGGCGCGCATGTTGTTGGAGGGCGGCACAGAGCGCCAACCGGAGGGGATCTTGAAGACATACGGCCCGGCTTGGACGGAGCCGCCATCGCCGGTCAGCGCATCGGCGGCCGCTCCAGCCTGTGCGTCACGATTGGCAATCTGCCCGGCCAGGTCACGCGCCGTACCGGCCGACCGGCCGGCGAGCGACTTGGGCTCGTCGGCCAGTTTGATGCCCTGGTTGGTGGAGGAGGTGTCGGATTCGTCGCATCCGATGACGGTCAGCGCCCCGGTCGCGGCCACGATGGTGAGCATGCGATGTAAGTGCTTCATGGCTACAGCGTATGGCGGCACATGGCCGGTTGCCGGGCGCGAAAACACGACCGGTCCATCCTTTATCATGGATTGTGCGTGAGCAAATCGGGTATGCTGTCGCTCGTTGACTGGGAGACTCCGCATGACCATGCCGGCCGCACGAGTTGGGGATACGAGCATGACGGGCGATCCCGTGACCGGTCCCGGGGTGGCCACGGTGTTGATCGGGAACATGCCGGCCTCGGTCGCGGGCGACGTTGTGAGCGGAGCCGCGTGCGTAGGTGCGGTCGCGATGGGCAGCACCACGGTGCTCATCATGGGCAGACCGGCGGCCAAAATGGGCTCGACGGTCACTGGCGCCAACCCTGCAACAGGCGTGCCCGTGACCACGTCACTGGGCATCCCGTGCTGCCCGACAGTCCTGATCGGGGGGTGAGGGCATCAGGGCGCGTATTCGCGAACGATCTGTCTCTCGACGGCATCGACGACACTGGCCCGCTGATCGGGCGGGACCAGCATCAAGGCCGCCAGCCAGCGGCGAGCCAGTTCCGGGCCACACGGGCGGAGCAGTTCAACCAGCATCCGGACGTGGTCGTTTGGCAACAGCGTCGGCGATGCGCCGGTTGCGCTCGGTGTGGATGATGGCGGCGTCGGGTCGCTCATCGTTCCCAGAGGTTATCGCCGCGGATTGATCGGCGTCGGGACGTCCGGTGGTCTGGTGGAGGCTCGGGGCCGCGGGCACGGAGGTACGCGAGCCCCGGAGCAGGGTTTCGAGAGTCTGGCAATAGGTTTCGAGTCGATCGACGCGGTCGACCAGAACGCTGATGGTGCTTGCCATGGCGGCGTGAAGTTCGGTGGGGTTGGCTTCCCGAAGGGCGTGGGCGCGGACCTCTTCGACGCGCATGGGTCCGCGCCCGGTCAGGAGCCAGTCGGCGTTGATGCCCAAAGTCCGGCACAGGGCGGCCAGGAATTCGACGCTGGGCGACTGTCCCTGGAGGTATCGGCGTACGGTTTCGGGGTGTGTGGCAGTGAGGTCGGCGATGGAGCGGTAGGTTTTTCCCGAGGCCACAGAAGTGAGTCTTTCGTGCAAACTGGCGGCGCTCATGGGGACACTATAACGGGTTGTTTGCCCGTCGTGAGGAGGTCGTTGGATCCGCGTTGGGACGATTGGGGATTCAATCCACAACTTTGTGGACCGGCATTGGGAAGGTCGAGGCGCTCCTTGGGACCGTCCGCGCAGAACACACAAATGTGTGTGTCAGCGGGCGCGAGAGAACCTTCCGGTTTTCCACAATGGCAGGAGCGTGAGCCGCGGCGTCCGGCAAGCGGAGTCACCCGTTTTGAAGGGTCTGGGCTCGTGGCGGCGCCGAAGCAGGCCGATGTCGGTCACAGTTCGGCCAGGCGTCGCGCGGTTTCCTGGGCGATCAGAGCGGCGAAGAGCGGCTCGAGGTCGGCGCGATCGAGAATCTGCGTCTTGTTGAACTTCACGTCCACGCGCTCGTCGCTGACGATGTTGTCCTGATAGCGATACGTCCGGATTTTCTCGCTGCGCTGCCCGGTGCCGATCTGGCCTTTGCGTTCGGCGGCCCTTTCGGCCTCGGCCCGCTGGCGCTGGATGTCGTAGACGCGGGCGGCGAGCAGTCGTCGGGCCTTTTCGCGGTTCTGTGACTGGCTCTTGGTTTCCTGCATGCGGACTTCGACGCCGGTGGGCGTGTGAACGAGATGGACGGCGGTGGCGACCTTGTTGACGTTCTGCCCACCCGGGCCCTGGGCGGTGGTCACATGCTCGACGACGTCCCTGGCCCAGTCGATATGGACCTGCACCTCGGTCGGCTCGGGGAGCACGGCGACGGTGCAGGTGCTCGTGTGGATGCGGCCCTGCGTTTCGGTGGCGGGGACGCGCTTGACTGAATGCACGCCGGCCTCGAAGGCCAGTTCCTGCCAGACGCCCTCGCCGCGGAGATTGATGACGGCGTGCCGGATGCCACCGACCGAAGGGTCGGCGACGATTTCCATGTCTTCGAAGGTCCAGCCTTTCGCCGCGGCGTAGCGGCGGTAGACATCGAGCAGGTCGCGCGCCCACAGCCCGGCTTCGTCGCCGCCGGTGCCGGCGCGGATCTCGAGAATCACCGACCCGACCTGGCGATCGTCGGAACTGACCAGGGCCGACTTCACGCCGGCGATGGTCTGCTCAGCCTTGGCCTCGACGTCGGGGAGTTCATCGCGGGCCAGCGCAACCAGTTCGGCGTCTTCACCGGCTGCGATGGTTCGGCGTAGATCCTCGGCCTCGTGGCGCAGTCGGATGTAGCGCTGATAGCCCTCCACCACCGGGGCAAGGGCGGCCCGGCGGATGGACAGATCGCGCACCTGCCGATGATCGGACAGCACGCCTGGATCTTCCAGTTGACGTGCCAGTTCGGCGTACTGCGCTGAAAGAGCGTCCAGTTTTTCCCGTACTCTGTCGGTGAGAACACCCTCGGGCATGACGCTACGGTATGACACCCGGAAGCCGGGGTCCGTGCGGGGTCGCCGTGGAGGCCGGGGGTCTGTCCGGGGTGGCAGGGAGCGCCGGGAACACCGGGCAGGAGGCGGGCGTGCAGCATGCGATCGAACTGAAGGGCGTGCGAAAGACCTTTGGGGAGAAGGTCGCAGTGGCGCACATGGACTTGGCGGTGCCCGCGGGGGGGGTGTACGGGTTCATCGGGCCGAACGGGGCGGGCAAGAGCACCACCATCCGGATGATCATGGGGATTCTGTTCCCCGACGAGGGATCGGTCAGCGTGCTGGGGCGGCGCAACGCCGTGGAGGCCCGCGCGCAGGTGGGTTATCTGCCGGAGGAGCGCGGGGTCTATCGGAAGATGAAGGTGGGGGCGTTCCTGCGTTATGTGGGCCGGCTCAAGGGCATGGGCGGGTCCGTGCTGGAGCGTGAGATCCGGACGTGGCTGTCGCGGGTCGATCTGGGCGAGACCATCAACAAGAAGTGCGAGGAACTGTCCAAGGGCATGCAGCAGAAGGTGCAGTTCATCGCGGCGGTCATCAACCGCCCCCAACTGCTGATCCTCGATGAACCGTTCAGCGGTCTCGACCCGGTGAACATGCGGCTGCTGCGTGACCTGATCCGCGAGCAGCACGCCGAGGGGCACACGGTGATCTTTTCGACGCACGTGATGGCGCAGGCCGAGCAGATCTGCGAGCACATCGTGATGATCAACCGCGGACAGAAGGTGCTGGACGACACGCTGGCGTCGATTCGGGCGCAGCACGACCCTCGGACGATCGTGTTCGAGCCGTTTGACCCGAAGGCCGATCTGAGCGTGCTGGCGAGCGTGCCTGGGGTGCGGCATGTGGCGCAGCCGCAGGCGGGGACGGTGCGGGAGATATCGATTCGCGAGGATGCGGATGCGGGCGAGGTGATGCGGGCGCTGGCGGCGTCGGTGGCGCCGGCGCGGCTGGAGTTGCGACGCCCCTCGCTCGAGGACGTGTTCATCGAGATCGTGTCCGGCGGGGATGACCTGGGAACGCTGGAGCAGGAAGAGCGCCTGCGTGCGGCGGTGCGCGAGACCGGCGTGGCGAAGGAGGTGGGCGTGTGAAGCGGGTTTTTCACATCGCGCTGCGTGAGTTCAAGTCGACGGCGTTGACCAAGGGGTTCATCATCGGCGGCATCATCGTTCCGCTGGTGCTGCTGCTGGTGATTTCGCTGGTCATGCCGCGGTTGATGAACGAGAAGGTTCCGCAGATCAGGGGGACGGTGGCGATCATCGACCAGACCGGCGCGCTGACTCAGGCAATTGAGCGGCGGTTTTCACATGAAGCGGTGGAACAGTGGCAGAAGCGGCGTCAGGGACAAGTGGTGGCCGAGGCAACGCAGGCGGCGCAGGACGCGCAGGGCCTGGAGGGGGCGGTCAAGGCCGGCCGGGCGATGCAGAAGGCCGAGGAATTGCGTGTGGACCTTGGCGTGGAGATGCTACCGCCGCTGACCGACGAGAAGAATCTGGCGATGGCCAAGCAGCCGCTGGGCGAGGGGACCAACCTCGAGGACGGCGGGAGGATGGCGCTGGTGGTGATCGACGCGGACGCCGTCAATCAGCAGGCGGGCAGGCAGACTTTCGGCGGTTTTCAGATATTCACGCGGCAGAAACTGGACGATCGCGTGATCGATCTGGTGCGTGACCAGGTACGCGACGCCATCCGCACGACGCGCATCGAGGCGGCCGGCATGGACAATGCGCGGCTTGAAGCGTTGATGAACGTCTCGCAGGGCGACACAAGGGAGATCGGTCCGGCGGGCGAGGAACGCAAGTCTCTGGGCGAGTTGAACATTCTCTTTCAGTTTGCGTTCATGCTGCTGCTGATGATGTCGGTGTTCATCAGCGGGCAATACCTGCTGACCACGACCATCGAAGAGAAGTCGAGCCGCGTGATCGAACTACTGCTGGCGTCGACCTCTGCGATGAGTTTGATGGGCGGGAAGATCTTCGGGCAGATGTGCGTCGGGCTGTTTCTGATCCTGGTGTACGGGGCGTTGGGCTTTGCCGGGCTGATTCTCATGTCGCTGTCGAACATGGTCAGTCCGATGATGATCGTCTGGTTCTTCTGCTTCTACTTCATCGCGTACACGACCATCGCCTCGCTGATGGCGGCCATCGGGTCGGCAGTCAATGACCTGCGCGAGGCCCAGTCACTGATGACGCCGGTCATGATGATCGTGATGATCCCCTACCTGCTGTGGCTTCCGATTGCGCGCGATCCCAACGGCGTGTTTGCGACGGTGGCGAGTTTCGTGCCCGGCGTCAGTCCCTTCGTCATGATGGTGCGGCTCAGTTCGACCACGCAGCCGCCGGTGTGGCAGGTGCTCGCGGCCATCGCGATCGGGCTGGTGTTTGCCTACGGGTGCGTGTGGCTGGCGGCCAAGATTTTCCGGGTCGGACTGCTCCAGTTCGGCAAGGCGCCCAACTACGCCACGATGTGGCGCTGGATCAGGATGGCCTGATGGACTGTCACGACCTCTACGAACGATGCGTGCAGTCGCCCGTGCATCTCGTGCCGCTGCTGCGTGCGATTCACGGCCGGGAACCGCGGGTGCTGGGCGAAGACTTCGCGGGAACGGCCGCCCTTTCGTGTCGATGGGTGCAGGACATACCGGACGGGCGCGCCATTGCGGTCGATCTCGACGCCGGCGCGCTGGCGCGTCATGGGCGTGACGATCGGATCGAGCGCATCGTTGCCGACGTGCGTGCGGGGGCGGGCGAAGTCGACGTGCTCTTTGTCGGCAACTTCTCAATCGGATACATGCACACGCGCGGCGAACTGGTCTCGTATCTGCGGCACGCGCGTTCGCGCCTGCACCCCGGTGGCGTGTTCGTGTGCGACACGTACGGCGGCGAGAGTTCGTTCCTGACCGGGCACGTGCATCGATACCACAACCTGCCCGACGGCCGTCGCGTTCGATACACCTGGGAACAGCGCTTCGCCAACCCGCTCACGGGGATGGTCACCGATGTGCTGCACTTCCGCGTCGAAAAGGGCGGCGTGATCGAGGACGAGTTTCCCGAAGCGTTCGTGTACGAGTGGCGCCTGTGGGCCGTGCCCGAACTGTGCGACGCGATGACTGACGCCGGTTTCGCACGCACCGAGGTCTTCCAGAAACTTCCCGACGCCGAGGACGACGAAGGCAACATCTACATCGAGCCGGTGCGCGATCCGGAGGAGTTGGAAGACAGTTTCATCGTTTTGGTGGCCGCCCGCGGCTGACGGTGTATACTCGCGGCAGATGACGCGCACGCCCATTGCCATGTGATTGGTCCGCGCCGGCTGAGAAGCCAGTCGCCTGTCGCTTCGCCCGCTGCACGGCGGCGGAGGCGTCGATGCTTCGCGCGGACGCAACGGTCGTCTACCGCTCTTCAAATCGAGTTGTGTTTGAGCCGACGCTCCGGGTCGATTCTGCCTTCGACGCTCGGCTTCCTTCAACCCCTTTTTCCCGGCCGGGGCTCGTCGAAGCAGTTGCTTTGACGCCTCCGCTCCGATCGGGACTTGTGGCCAGGTACTCCATGTCTCAAAAGTCACGTCATGCTTCCGCTGCGAGCGGGAGTTTCTCCTGCGTTCACTGTCGCGGCGCCGTGCCGCAGCAGTCCTTCGGCACCAGGCACCGCAATCACTGCCCGATGTGCCTGTGGTCGCGGCACGTCGATGACGAGCCGGGCGACCGGCGCGCCCCCTGCCGATCGCCGATGGAGCCGGTGGGCATCGAAGTGCGCCGCGACGGCGAATGGGCGATCATCCACCGCTGCACCGGCTGCGGACTGCTGCGCACCAACCGCATCGCCGGCGACGACAGCGAGCGGGCACTGCTCGCGCTGGCTCTGCGGCTGCTGGCGAGGCCCGCGTTTCCATTGGACGCGCTCGAAGGGAGTTAGATGCCGAAGCGGTTGATCCTCAACGCCCCATATCTTGATTCGATGAGGTCCGGCAGGCTCGTGCGGGCCGACTATGCCGGTCAGGCAGGCGGCTGGGAATCCCTCCCAACCCTTCCTGTGCGGCTGAGGGCCCGGTGAGCCGATCAGGGCGATGGACGTCACATCGCGTTCGGTCGAGGAGGGCTCATGGACCCGACAACCGGATCAGGCAACAACATCGACATGAAAGCCCTGTACGAGGCGGTGCTCGACTCCCTCCATGACGGAGTCTACATGGTGGACCGCGGTCGGCGGATCATCTTCTGGAACGCGACCGCCGAGCGCTTGAGCGGCTACGCGGCCGACCGGGTTCTCGGACAGCGATGCGCGGATGGACTGCTGGAGCACTGCAACGCGGAGGGCATGCGACTGTGTGGGAGTCATTGCCCGCTCACGGCGGTCATGCGCGACGGCAAGTCCACCCAAGCCCACGTTTTCATGCGGCACGCCGACGGACACCGCGTGCCCGTGCACGTCCGTGGCGTTCCTGTTTTCGACCGGCACGGCGGCATTATCGGAGCGCTTGAACTCTTCAGCGACGATACGGACCGCACCAACGCAATGCAGCGACTGGAGAGTCTCGAACGCGAAGCGTTGATTGACGACCTGACAGGCCTGGCCAACCGCCGGTACTACAACCGGGTCATCGAGGCGCGCCTGGCGGAGTTTCGCCGATACGGTGACATGATGTCACTTATGATGATCGACATCGATCACTTCAAGAAGTTCAATGACACCTATGGACACGACACCGGCGACAAAGTTCTGCAACTGGTCGCACGCACGCTCTCCCACGCATGCCGCTCGCACGACACGGTCACACGCTGGGGCGGCGAAGAGTTCGCCGTCGTGTCGGACCATGCCGAGCCAGACCAGATCGTCAGCGTCGCCGAGCGGTTTCGCTCCCTTGTCGAGGCGTCGGTGCTCGTTCACGAAGGACACGAACTTCGAGTCACCATCTCCATCGGCGTGGCGTTCATGTGCTCCGATGACGACGCCGAAACTCTCGCCGCCCGCGCCGACCGCGCGCTCTACATGAGCAAGGCCCGGGGACGCAACTGCGTGACGGCCCTCGATGAGTCACACCAGCCGCTCCGAGCGGCCTCGTGAGATCTCAAGGTTCCGAAACTCACCGTCGCTCCGGAGGACCGGGGAACCAGCCGACGATCGGGCCCCTGTCGGCGCGGCACAGAGGGAGGACGTTCAAGGGCAGCCGGCAGCGAAGGCCGAGAGGAAGGCCTGCACATCGAAGAAATTGAAGACGCCGTCATCGATGAAGTCGGACCGGTCGTCGTGCGCGGAGAACCACGACAGAAACAGTTGCACGTCGAAGAAGTTGAGCACACCGTCATCGTTGAGATCGGGCCGACAGTCACCGGCGCCCAGCGCGGGAACACGCAGGTAGTAACTGCGCCCCGACTGCCCGTTGAAGACAACGTGATACGACCCGCCGCCCAGAAGGGCCTGCGACACCCAACTCTCGCCCGGCTCGGCAAAGCCCCCGCCCCCGCCCCCGCCCCCGGAGGACACGAAGTAATCCTCAAGCAACTGCGGCTGGGGCAGCAGTTCGGCGTTGGCGATGAACGCCCGCCGTGGCGTGGTCCATGTCCAGCCGAAGATGGTCCCGTCGTCGAGCGCCCAGCGCGGATGGGCCATGTACGGACTTCCGCCAAGGTCAAACAGGTGCGGCACGCCCTCATTCCACACACACAACTGCGCATCAAGGGTCGTGACCGAGCCGGCGATGAAGCGTGCATCGGGCGACACGCGCCCGGCGATCGCGTCGGTGAAATCAGGGTGAGCGAGCACGCTCACTCCATACTGCCCGGCGTTTTCGCTCCACGCCAGCGGATTGAGGAAGCCGAACTGATCGAACGAGTAGCCCGCGAGCACTTCCGCATGACGAGACATCGAGAACGTCAGCGGCGCCCAGATCCCCCCGGGCATGTCGTCGAGCCACGTCACGGCGAACTGGCCGCCCGCCGGCAACGCCACAAACGCGCCGCTGCCGGGCACGAACGGATTGCCTTGCCCGCACGCCTGGCCTTCATCACCCACCGCCTGGATCTGGTAGGCGAACGAGCCGGGTCGGGAGCCCGGGAACGTGATGGCGCTCGACCAGTCCTGCCGCCGCACCACGACGTCATCGTGTCCGGCGTCCGAGTTGGTCTGACTGACGTGCAGCGTCACGAACTGTCCGTTGGCGCTGAACGAGCCGAACCGTTCGAACGCTCCGGCCGGAAGCACGCCCGTGTAGTCCGCGATGACGCCGCCCGCATCGACGGTCCACATTGCCGGCCAGCGGGCCACGCCGTCGTCGATTGAGCCAGCCAGCCAGACCAGGTTGGAGACAGAATCGAACCAGCATGCCGTGACGGACTCGTGAACCCCGTTTTCTCCCCACCGGAACGCCACGATCTGGGTCTGCGCGCCGGCGACGCCGGCACTCCAGGCGACAAAAGCCAAAAGCACCTTTTTCATGGTTGCCCCCTGCAGACGAGGCCATCGCCCCGCCTATTCACGAGCAGTTTATCCGCTTTTGACCCGGGCCTCCAGATTCACGGCACGAGTTGCTCGCCGGAAGTACTGGTCAATTCCTGATACAGGCGGCCCAGCCGTTCGGTGATGGGCCCGCACCGCCCGTTGCCGATCGGGCGTCCATCAACCTTACCCACCCACGCCAGTTCGCCCATGGTGCCGGTGGTGAAGCACTCGCGGGCGCGGTAGACCTCGGTCATGGAGATGTCGCGCACCTCGTGGGCGATGGCGTGGGTTCGGCACAGTTCGAGCACCGTGGCCCGCGTGATGCCCTCGGGACAAGCCACCAGGCGGCTGGTCAGCAGCACCGGTTCGCCCTCGCCCGAGACGATGAAGACGTGAGTCGCGTTCGTCTCGGCGAGGAAGCCATGTTTGTCGAGCATGATCGCGTCGTCGGCCCCGGCGTTGTTCGCCTCGATCTTCGCCAGGATCGACTGGATGAGATTACAGTGGTGGATCTTCGGGTCCAGGCAGTCGGGCGGAAAACGTCGCACGCTCGACGTGATCAGGCTCAGCCCGTGCGAGCCCAGCGCTGCGTCGTACACCGGCGCCTTGTGCTCGGCCAGCACGATCAGCGTGGGGCCCGCCTGGTTGAGGCGTGGGTCCATGCCGCTGGTGATTTTGACGCCGCGGGTGAGGGTGAGGCGGATGTGGACGCCGTCGCGCATGCGGTTGGCCTCCAGCGTGCGGCGAATCTGCTCGGTGATCTCGGCGTGGGTGGGTATCCGGGAAAACGCCAGCGCCAGCGCGCTCGATCGCAGGCGATCGAGATGCTCGGTGAGTTTGAAGACGCGCCCGTTGTAGAGGCGGAGGCCTTCCCACACGGCGTCTCCCCCCTGCACGGCCGAATCGAACGGGCTGATGCCCGCCTGGTCGCGGTGCACGAGTTTTCCGTTGATATTGACGATCAGGTCGCGGTTCTTTTCGTTGAAGGTCTGCAGCATGGGGATCGGACTCCCAAGTGGATATTTTTTCCTGACGAGCCCCCAGCGTGGGTAGAGAGGTATCGCAACGTCGGTGCGCCGGACGCCTCCTCGACCGTTAGGGCTCGCCGGGCGCAGCGCGCAGGGCGATCTTGTGCTCGCCCATGATGTCGTACAACCGCTGGCACTCTGCGAGAACGCCCGCGAGTCGGCCGGGCACCTGTTCGTTCTTCGGCTTGTAGGGCCCAAAGCCGGTGCTCCTGTACACGCTGTCGTACCAGTGCGGACCCCACACGCCGTCGGTGTCGCGCGGGCCGGGCTTCCACGAGAGCATTGCTTCGTCGAACGGCACGCCGACGCACTCGCACACGGCCGCCAGCATGCCGCGCGGATTCTCCAGCACATCGCGGGCGTCGATCACCGGGGGAGTTTGCCCCGTCCGCGCGCGAATCCATTCCCACAGATCCACCTGCTGTGGTAGTCCGAGGTCCGCCGGCGTCGGATTCGGAATCACCTTGATGAAACTGGTGATCATCTCCACCGGGTCGCGGATCAGGAACACGTTGCGCAGTTCGAGAATCCACTTCCGCCCCACGTCCGACGTGAGGTGATGGTTCATGTGCTTCTGATACCAGACCGTCTTGCCGCGCGGAATCGGCCCGACCAGCGAGCGCGTCACCAGTTGCCAATCCCACTCGTGCTTCCGGATGATCTCCTCCCGCGCCGGATGGTCGGCTCCGGTCACCTTCAGATAGTGCGCATACAGGGGCTCGTCAGACACGAAACAGTCGGCCCGGCTCTCCCACGAGCGCATCAGGGCCGTCGAGATGTTCCGGGGCCCGGACCACATGGCGATGCGAACTCCGCTCATGACACCCCCCAGAACCGCGCCCAGTTGCCCCAGGAAAAGCCCCTGATATCCGCGTCGCTCCAGCCGCGGGAGCGCAGTTCCTCGGCCAGTTTCTCGAAGTCGCGGGGGCGATCAATTCCGCGCGGCAAGTCGTGGCCCGTGATGCCGCCATCCATGTCTGATCCCATGCCCACGCCGCGCCGGTGCCCCATCACCTCGCAGATGTGCTCGACGTGACGAATGGCCTCGGCGATGCTCGGGCGATCGTTCGGATCCTTGCGGTCGATGCCGGTGCGGATGAAGTTGCGCACCAGGTTCAGCCCGATCATGCCGCCGCGGCGACCGATCTCGCGGATGGTCTCGTCGGCCAGGTGACGTTCGTTGTCAGGCTCGAGCAGGGCGCGGCAGTTGGAGTGGCTGGCGATCACGCTCGCGCTGGTCATCGAGAGCAACTGCTCGGTCGACTTCTGCGAGAGATGCGAGAGGTCATGCACGACGCCGAGTTCGTCGATGCGAGGGACGAGTTGCTTGCCCAGTTGCGTCAGGCCGTGCCCCGGCGTGCCGTTGCCGCCGGCGTAGCGCGACTGGTGCCACCACGCCATGCCGATGGCGATGACGCCGTTCTCGACCCAGTTGAGAAGTTGATCGGGCGACTCGATGGGATCAGCGCATTCCATGAGCACCCCGAGCAGAATCGGCCCGCGCTCGTCGGAGGGGGCCGCCCCGGCATTCTGGCCGCGCAAACCCATGAGCCGGATGATGCCCGCGTCGCGCCAGGCGTGATACAACTTGAGTTGGCGCATCCCGGCCACCCATGCGCCGCGTGCGTCACCCGCCGCGTAGGCGAACGAGCCGGTCTCGGCGTCCGAGGCCGCGGGGTTCTGGATGGCTTCGGTGAATATCGTGCCCAGACAGGCCCGCACGCCGCCGGCTCGCAGTGAGGGCAGGGTGATGGTCGCCGGCTGGTTCCGTCCGCGCGACTCTTCGGGCTCGACGTGCATGTCGCGCCCGCACTCGGCGAGGTACGCCAGATCGAGATGTGCGTCAAACCACTGCATGGTCGATGGTAGACTGCTGCCAGCCTGGCCCGAACCGTAGAATCTGAACGCTCCGGTTCCGAAGAACCTGAGGGCAAGCCGAACCGCTCGGCTGCGCCGGGGGAACGACTGTCACGGAGACTCAAGAATGATCGAAGGAAATTCGCCTCGCATGGTGTCCGCCCAGCGTCGCGGCGGCGTGATCCAGGGTTGCCTGGTCGCGCTTGGCGTGATCCTGCTGCTGGGCATCGTCGCCGGGGTCGTGGTCGCGCTGAACTTCAAGAACTGGTCGGCCGATCTGACCGCCGCGGGCATGCGTGCACTCATTCAGGAGAGCGATCTGCCGGCTTCCGAGAAGCCGGAGATCAACGCGATCATCGACGAGGTTCGCGACGACTTCAAGGCTGGCCACATCACCTTGGAAGAAGTCCGCACCATCTTCCAGGGCTTCGAGACCAGTTCGGTGCTGGCTACCGGCGCCGCCCTGCAATTCCAGGCGCTGTACGTGGCGCGGTCGAAACTCGGCGATGAAGAGAAGGCGGCCGCGGCCACCACCTTCGACCGCCTGGCACAGGCCATCACAGAGGGCAAGGTGAAGTGGAATGATCTCGATGAGGTGCTCAAGCCGATCGCCTACGACGCCGGCAACAACAATATCGAGTTTCAAAAGCCCGAGGCTGTCAGCGATGACGAAGTGCGCACCGTGATCGCACAGGCGCAGGCGGCCGCCGACGCGGCGGGCGTGCCGACCGCCGTACGAAAGATCGACCTGTCGGACGAGTTCCGTCGCTACATCGAGGAGAAACTCGGCCGTCCGCTGGGCACCCCGCCGACCAGCACGCCCTGATCGAGTGGTCGCAAGCGATTTCGATGGCAGCGGTCGCCATCACCCTTCCTGAGCGTCATTCAGAGCCTCCCGCCTCGGGGGAATCTCGTCTGTTCCACGCCAACCAGCCACGCAAGAGGGGGACTGCGTCCGCGATCCTGCGAACTGTCGAGGATGTCGCGGACGAGTGCTCTGGCCAGATCGACGGTCACCGAACTCGGAATCTCAAAGCCCGTATTGCACCCCCGCGCTGTCCGCGTGCTCATGGCCCCAGGGGGGGGCGCTTGTGCTCCCACCGCTGGCGCAGGCGCACGCTGTCGGCGCCGATGAGATAGCCTTTCGAGTTGGGGTTGATGCCGACACATTCCAACGTCAGCGTGTGCTCGCCCGGAGCAATCGGGCCGTCGCCGAAGCGGTGCTGCACGACCTTGATGTCCGGGCTGAACGCGTCGATGGGATCGCCGATCGGCTGCCCGTCGAGCAAGACCTGATAGACGCCGAAGTCGTACGAGTACGTCAGAAGCAGCACCAGCGCACGCGGGCGGTCGTCCGGCACCGTGAACGTAAGCGTCAGCGTTGAGCCGACCTGCCGCCCACGGAACAGGATTTGCCCCTGCCCCGTCCACGGCCCGCCCGCCTGCAACTGGGCCGAGCCCGCCGCCATCGCGGCCCCTTCCAGCAGCGTTGCCCCCTCAATCACCGCGTCGATGAAGGGGAGTTTGCGCTCGGAGGCACTGGGCATCGTGGCAAACCGCTTCGGCTGCCCGCGCTGATACCAGAAGGCCACGCTGGCGAAGTCGTCCTGGCGCTCGACGTGCCCTTCCACGTTGCCCGTCGTGGTTTCGTCAGCCGCCATCCAGCCCTTGTGCTCGATCTCGAAGCGAAGCGACTTGCGGAAGCGCACGGGGTCGTCGAGGTGCCAGCGGTACATGGTGCCGCTGTCGCCCAGGTCAGCCAGCAGTCCGTCGCAGCGCGAGACGCCGAAGGATGGAAAGGTCTCTTGCTCCATGCCCCAGGCGTTGAGGAAGTAGTCTTCGGTGCCGGTGCCCCAGATGCCCGGCGTTCCTTCGCCGTCGATGAAGAACTTGTCGTCGCCTTCGCCGAACCACTGTGGCGAGCGCGATCGCACGCTCAGGACGGTGCCGACGTAGTGCCCCCCGCCCTCGGGCGCCTCGATGTCGGCCACGAGATAGTCGCGCCCGAGTTGCGTCGGAAACTCTTGGCGATACTGGGCGCAGAAGTAGGCCGTGTCGGGCGGCAGCGACGCCTCGCGCGTGTAGTCGATCTGGTAGTACAAGGCCGTCAGCACGCGCTCGCTCTCGTTGGTCAGGGTGATCCTCGCCGACTTGAAGAACGGCATGGCCCAGAAGCAGTTGTACGAATCGCCGCCCTGCACCTGCACGGGCACCGATCGCACCGGCGCGCGAATGCCGAAGCCCGCGGCAAAGAAGTCGCCCAGCGGGACTTCGACGGCCGGTTGTTCCGCCCCGTCCCAGTACATGCGCAAGACAATCTCGTCCGGCGCGGCGCAGCCGCTGTCGGCGATCCAACTGGGGCCCGAGTCGGGGAACGTGAACCAGATGTGCCGGATCACGCCTGGGCCCTCGATCTCCGCCAGCGTGTACGTCTCGCCCGGCTGGACGCGCCGGTTGTCCCAGTTCGACCACGCCTCGGGATGGTTCGAGCCGACGCGCGCCGAAACCGCGTCGCGTGGGCGCATCAGAGCATCGAGCGACTGGGCGAACGAAGACGTGACAAACGCGAGCAACACGACCAGCGCGACAGGCTTCATGGTGCAACCTCCCGCGCGCAGCATATCCGAAACGGCGACCGGCCCTACACCTTCACGGTCCCGATCTTTCCGTCCACGAGGATCTCCGCCTCGGTCCTGGCGACCACCTCTTCCCTCGTCACGCCCGGCGCCAGTTCGATCAGCCGGAAGCGCCGCCGATGCTCGTCCATCTCGAGCACGCACAGTTCGGTGATCACCATGTCGATGCACGCGGCGCCGGTCAGCGGGAGCGAGCACTGCTTGACCAGTTTGGCCTCGCCGCCCTTGGAGTTGTGCTCCATCATCACGATGACCTTGTTCACGCCCGCGACCAGGTCCATCGCGCCGCCCATGCCCTTGACCATCTTGCCAGGGATCATCCAGTTGGCGATGTCACCCTCCTCGCTGACCTGCATCGCGCCGAGGATGCACATGTCGATGTGCCCGCCGCGGATCATCGCGAATGAGTCGGAACTGGAGAAGTAACTCGCCCCCGTTCGGGCCGTCACCGTCTGCTTGCCCGCGTTGATCAGGTCGGCATCGACTTCGGCCTCGGTGGGGAACGGCCCGATGCCCAGCAGCCCGTTCTCCGACTGAAGCCACACGTCCATCCCGGCCGGGATGTAGTTGGCCACCAGCGTGGGCATGCCGATGCCGAGATTGACGACAAAGCCGTCACGCAGTTCGCGGGCGGCACGCTGAGCAATCTGGTCACGAGTCAGGGGCATCCCATAGCATACGACGCCCGCCAGAAGACCGCCAGATCACGCGCGAGGTTCCACATGTTTGAACACCGACATGAGCCGACCATCTCGCGACCGGCCTTCTTCAGGAGACTCATGGTCAGCACGGCGGCGGCAGGAGGCGTCGTCGCCGGCGCCATTGCGATTGGTGTGGCGGGGTATCACTGGATCGGCGGGCTCGGCTGGGTCGATTCGTTCCTCAATGCGTGCATGATCCTCACGGGGATGGGACCGGTCGACCGCATGGAATCGCCGGCCTCCAAGGTGTTTTCTGCGCTCTATGCCTTGTTCAGCGGACTGGTTTTTCTCACCACTTTTGCCATCATCATCGCCCCCGTCGTGCACCGCCTGATGCACACCTTCCATAAGGAAGGACGCCGGAGCGCTGCCAGTGGATGACAATGCGATTCCATCCCCGGCGAAAGACCCAAGCGACGAACCAACCGTGCCCGGCGTCGACTGGATGCGCGTGGCCCACTGGGTCCGGCTGCTCCTGCCCTTCGTGGGCGTCCCGCTGGCGATCTGGCTGATCTGGCATGAACTGCATGCGCTCAGCATCCACGAACTACGCGCCCAGGTAGGCCGGGCGAACCGCCCAATTCTGTTGCTGGCTTGCTGCTCGAGCGTGGCGGCGGTTGTCTGCATGGGACTCTACGACGCCGTCGCGCTTGCGGGGCTCCCGGTCTCACGGCGCTGGCACATCGGCGCCGTGTGCTTCGCCTGGACCAACTTCCTGACCCTCGGCCCAATCGGCGGCCCGGCTCTGCGCTTCTTCCTGTACCGTCAGGCAGGCGTGCCCACCGAGTCCATCGCTGTGCGGATCGCGCGCATGTACGTCGGCATGTGGTCCGCCATGTGCGGAGTGCTGGCGGCGGTCCTCGTTCCCATGCCGACGGGTGGCACGAGCACGATGGGGCGCGTCGTCTTAGCGACTGTGTTCGCACCCACATGCGTTGTGCTCATCAATTTGTTGATCAGACGCTGGAAGTGTGAGTGGTCCGGCTCAATGCGACAGTGTGTCGGCCTCGGGCTCGTCGCCGTGCTTGAATGGTTCTTCGCCGCCATGGCCTTTGTGCTGGCGGCCCGTTCCCTTGGCATCGCGACGCCCGCGTCCGAACTGGCTCGCACCATGATCCTGGGGCACGTCGCTGGTATGGCCAGCATGGTGCCCGGCGGGCTTGGAGCCGCCGACGCTACATGGCTCAAACTCGGAACCCTGCTGAATATTGCTGCCAGCGACGCGGCCGCGCACGTGCTTGTTTTCCGCGGCCTGTTCTATCTCTTGCCGTGGTCCATTTCACTCGTCGTGCTCTACGTCTACCTCGTGCGTCGCTCCACGAGCGCCGAGCGGTGGCTGCGCCGTGTGCTGGCGGGCGCGCTGCTGGCCAACGCAATCATCCTGCTTGCCAGCGCCGCCACCCCGGCCGTTCATGAACGCCTCCGCGCGATGGAGCGGTGGATGCCCGTCGGCGTGTTTGACGCCTCGCACGGCATCGCGGTCGTCGCTGCCGCCTGGATGCTCTTCCTTCTCCGAGGTGTCTTGCGCGGGTATCGTGCTGCGGCCTTCATCGTTGCCGGACTGCTGCTCACCTCGGCAATCTCCCACACGCTCAAAGGCGGCGACTGGGAAGAAGCCACCGCCAGTGTTGCACTGCTCATCCTGCTGCTCGGCGCCATGCGCAGTTTTCATCGCAAGGGACGTGTGCCAATCGGCTGGGAACTAGCCATTGCCGCCACGTGCGGCTCGGTCGCGTTCTTCCTCGTGGTGGGGCTGACGGCTTTCGAGAAAGTGCCGTACACAGCCGATCTCTGGACCCGCATCGGCCCCAAGGCTGAGGCCTCGCGCATGCTGCGAGGTGCGCTTCTGACCGCACTTGTCGGCGTCGCGTTCTTCATTCGCCAGGCTGTCCGGCCTGTCAAAGAGCGCATCACTCCCACCCCCGATCAGATCAACGAAGCGGTCAAGGTCATCTCCGACTCGGAGGGATCAAGTTCGCCCCTCGTCGTCGGCGCCGGCGACAAGGGTGTCTGGCGCGGCGCCGGCGACGGCCTGATCGTTTACCAGCGTGCCGCGGACAAGATGATCGTATATGCCGACCCCGTCGTAACCCCAGGGCGCGAGGTTGACTTTCTCCGCAACCTGCTCACCTTCACCGACACCGAAGATTTCGATCTGATATTCTACGAAGTCTCCGATCGCTGGCTCGGTCCACTGCATGAGTTCGGCTTCTCGTTCTTCAAACTCGGGGAAGAGGCCGTCATCCCGATCTCCGGCTTCACGATGCAGGGAGGTGACTGGTCGGGCATGCGACAGATCGTCCGACGGGTCGAGAAGGCAGGCTTTGCATTCCAGGTGTACCACCCGCCCCATGCAACGGACCTGATCCGGCAAGCCCGTCAGGTCAGCGATTCCTGGCTCGAACACAAGCAGGTGCGCGAGATGCAGTTCTCGCTCGGCTATTTCTCAGAACCATATCTCCAGTTCTTCCCCATCGGCGGCGTTCTTGATGCCGAGCGACAACTGGTCGCTTTCGTGAACTTGCTGGCAACGCGTGCCGAAGTCAGCGTCGACCTCATGCGTTTCCGCTCCGGCCTGGTCGACAACCTCATGGACTACTGCATCGCCAAGTCCATGATCTGGGCCGCCGAAACGGGCCACACTCGATTCAGTCTCGGCATGGCGCCGTTGGCCGACGTGGGGATTTATCGCCGTTCACGCCCGTTCGAGCGCGGCGCCCGACTGGTCTACCAGCACGCAGAGCGCGTGTATAACTACCGAGGACTGAAGGCGTACAAGGAGAAATTCCACCCGGTCTGGGAACCGCGCTACCTCGCGTTCCAAGGCCCCTGGACTCTGGCCGAATCCCTGGTGACGTGCATGCGTCTGATCCGCGCCGTCGATCATGGGAGCAGGGTCCGCATCGCGCAGGCACGCGAACTTCACCTGGACCAATCCAAGCCCAGTTGAGCCACAAGTTCGGCCAGCGACCGCACCGTGAGATCCGCCGCGGCCGCACCGTGCCCGGAGGCGCTGCGCCCGCGATCGACCCAGGCCGTGCGGAATCCCAAGCGCCGCGCCGGCTCGATGTCATGAAACCGGCTCTCGGCCACGTGCAGCACTTCGTGCGGCTCAAGCCCCAGCCGTCGCAGCCCCTCGCGGAAGAGGGCTTCGCCTGGCTTGTAACTTTGCAACTGCTTGGCCGTCACCACCACCTCGAACGGACGCCCGAGTTTGTCGAGAATCGGCTCGAAGAGATCATCGTCGATGTTGGACAGCACGCCCAGCCGGGCTCGCCCGCGCAGCCGCCGCAGCGACTCAACAGTGTCCGCGAACGGCTCCCACGTGGCCAGCGAATCCGCCAGGACCGTGGTGTCGGCCGCGTCGCCGAACATCCGTCGCGTCACCTCGGCGAGCACGGCGCGATACGACTGATACGCGCCCGCCTCCACCTCCCGCTCCAACTGCCCGTAGCGCTCCAGCAGTTCGCGCTCGCCCATGCCCGGCGCATGTCGCGCCGCCAGCGGGCCGAGGGCCGACAGAATCCCGCTCGACCAGTCGATCAGCGTGCCGAAACAGTCAAACGTGCAGGCTTTGATATCTCTTGTCTCAATGGAAGTGGATGCGGGCATGGAGCATGCTACCCGCCTGTTCGCGGGCAGCGCACGCCCCACGCCTCCACATCACGCCCGAGCCCGGTGCACCATGCTCTGCACCGGGCACCAACCACCCGATTCAGCGCCGGCGACGTGCGATCATCGCACCGCCCAGGCCCATCAGCGCCGCGCCAGCAGGTGAAGGGACGATCGGCGCCGCCAGCGAGAAACTATTGAAGGTGCTGCCCTTCTCCACCAAGAGCGTGTGGATCCCCGTCAGCGACACGAGCGTGAACGACACCGTCGGATTGAACCCGCTCACGGTATTGCCGTCGATCAGATACGAGCCCGTCGGGACGTCGAACACCCAGCCGGGCATGTCGAGCAGGTCCGGGTTGCCCGCGTTGCGACCGAAGCCCCACACGTACTGCGGCACGCTCAGCCACGGCGTGGTGATCGCATTGCCGCCGGAGTCGAAGGCCCTCAGGAAGAACGTCTCGCCCCCGCCCGACCCCCCGTCCACGTCGCCGAAGTTGAAGAACGTACCCGCAGGCAGAAGTCCCGCATTGAGCGTGGAAAAGATGTACCGCGTTGAACCCAGGTTGGTGTTGTTCGGCACTGGCCCGAACGCCGTGAAGGTACCCTGCCAGCCCCACTGCACCGGCGCGGACCACGTCCCGTCAAAACTGGTCGGATGCACGATGTTGCTCAGCGTGTGGGCCACACCCGGCTGCGGCACCTGGATGGGCGTCGACAACGGAAGGTGTGCCCCAGACCCTGTCAGGGGCTGGGCGAGAGCCGACCCGCCCAGACCGGCGAAAACAAGAACGGGGATTGCGTGGCGCATCATCATCACGGAGGTCTCCTGATTTGGGTGTGCGTGTATCCCGAGGCCAGACTCCTCCGGCCTTCAGTCTCTCTCTGCGCCCCGCACGCCAATCTCTCACGTCCTTTGAAGAAAAACGGCATCCACGCGGACAGATGCCTCCGTGCCCTGCGTCACTCGGACGCGTCGGCAGGCGACGGCGGTGCGCCGCCGCGAGAGGATTCCAGCGTCAGGACATGACCCCCCCCCACACCGGCGCCGAGCACGCGTTCACTCAAGACGCGCGGCCGCCGACTCTCCTCCGCCCCTCGGCGCGCTTCCCTGCGAGACTCCCTGTCCTCTGCCCTGAACACTGTCGGGCTACGCTCAGACCGTGGCGCTCCACTACGACATCCTCGCCCTGGATCTCGATGGCACGCTGCTCGGGCCCGACGGCACCGTTTCGCCCGGGAATCGGGCCGCGGTGCAGCGCGCCCGCGAGGCGGGGCTTGCCATCTTCCCATGCACCGGCCGAGGGCTGGTCGAGTGTCGGCACATTCTCGAGGACATCGGGCATGTCGGCCCGGTGGCCGTGGCGGGCGGGGCGATGATCGCCGACGTGGCCAGTGGCAGGACGCTTCATCGCTTTGCCATGAGCCCAAGCACCGTCGCTCATGCGGTCGAGGCCTTCCACGAAGAGGGCAACGCGGCCCTGGTCCTCAAGGACCGCTACGCCGCCGGGTTTGACTACCTGGTCGTCACCGGGCCAGACCACCACGAGATTGATCCGGTGTCGGTCTGGTGGTTCGAGGCCCTTAAGGTCGAACTCAAGTTCGTCCAGTCCCTCGAACAGGACGCTCACCCCGAATACACCATCCGCGCCAGCATTGTCGCCGATGCCCACCGCTCGGTCCCGCTCATGCGCCGCCTGCGCGACCACTTCGGTCCGTCGGCTCTCCTCCATTCCTTCCCGGCCGTCATCAGCAGCGACCTGCAGAACGCCGGAGGACGCGAAGTGCATGTGCTGGAGGTCTTCGACGCCCGCGCCCATAAGTGGTCGGCCGTCCAATGGTTCGCCGAGCAGAATGCCCTGTTCAACCCGCGCGTCTGTGCTCTGGGCGACCACGTCAACGACGTGACCATGCTGCGCGAAGCGGCTCTGGGCATCGCGATGGGCAACGCGGCACCCGAGGCCCGCGCCGTCGCCGACATCATCACCCGCTCCAACGCCGACGACGGCGTCGCCTACGCCATCGACCAGATCCTCGCGGGAGCATGGTGACGTGCAGACGCTGGCGCAGATCCGAAGCATGCTCGACCAGCGAGGCCTGTCACCCAAGAGGTCCTTGGGACAGAATTTCCTCATCGATCACAACCTCATCCGCCGGCTCGTCGATGCCTCCGGTGTGCGGGCGAACGATCTGGTGCTTGAAGTCGGGCCCGGCACCGGCACGCTCACCGAAGAACTGCTGGATCGCGGCTGCCGCGTGGTTGCCTGTGAACTCGACGACGGGCTGTGCGACCTGCTGGCCGACCGCTTTGCCGGGAACGCCAATTTCACGCTCATCCGCGGCGACTGCCTGACGTCCAAGCGATCACTCTCACCCGCGCTGGTCGAGGCGCTGGCCGGGGAGCCTTTCCTGCTGGTCGCCAACCTGCCCTACGGCGCCGGCACCCCCCTGCTGCTCATCCTGCTGACGCGCTTCCCCCAGTGCCGGGCGATGTATGTCACCATCCAACGCGAGGTGGCCAAACGCATCATGGCCCGTCCGGGCGACGAGGACTACGGGTCGATCAGCGTGGTCGCCCGCGCGGCCGCAGAGGTCCACCGACTGGCCACCCTTCCGCCAGCGTGCTTCTGGCCGAGACCGAAAGTCGACAGCGCCATGATCGCCCTGATGCGAACCCCCCGTCCGCTCACCCCCGACCTGGTCGCGCTGGCCGAGACTGCCCAGAAACTTTTCACGCAGCGTCGCAAGCAGATCGCCCCGGCCTCTCGGACCCTGGGACTGCCGCTTCCGCCCGATCTGGAGCCTACTCGCCGCGTCTGCGAGATGTCGCCTGAAGAGTTCGTGAAAGTCGCCGCCTCGGTCGATATGGTGTAGGCACGAGTCAAGGAACCCGTTGCGTTGAAACACCCACGCGCGAGTGACTGTGGCGGGCTGTCCGCCGATCCCCAAGCCCTGGCCGGCGAACTGGCGCCGGTCGTCCATGAAGCCTGCCAAGGCCGTCTCGGACCCATCCAGTGGTTCCGCTCCACCTGGCAGATGGGCGGCGCCGCGACGGGCATGAGCACCTGGACCTTTGACGACGGGCAGTCGATGGACGTGCTCGTCAAACTCCCCGTAGGCTACACCGAGCACTTCTGGAGCACCCGCTTGGGCTCTTGGACACCCGGCTCCAACCACGTCTGCCATAGCACCCCGCGCATCGTGGCCTCGGGCGACAAACTGGGCAACTACGACCTGGCCTGGCTGGTGGTGGAGCGCCTGCGGGGGGGCACCCTCGGGCACGATTTGGCCAAGGAGCAGGTGACTGCGCTTCTCGAGGCCGCCTGCGAGTTCCACCGTCGGGCCGCCGAGATCAAGCCGGTGACAGAAGCCGATCGCCCGTCCCCCCCTGACTGGGTGAAATTGGTAGATCGGGCCCGGGAAGCGGTTCGAGACAATCACATCGAGCATGAGCAGCGCTGGTCGGAGGGGCTGCGCAAGGTCCACCGGGGGCTGCCCGACCTGATCGACCGCTGGCGACGCCGGCCGATCTGCACCTGGTGCCACGGCGACCTGCACCCTGGGAACGCCATGCACCGCGGGCCCGACCGCGGCGAGGGCGAAGTGGTGCTGATCGACTTGGCGCTGGTCCACGCGGGGCACTGGGTCGAGGATGCGGTGTACCTGGAGCGGCAGTACTGGGGGCACGAGCAGATGTTGCACGGCGTCAAGCCGGTTTCGGCCATGGCGAAGTTGCGACGGCAGCATGGCCTCAAAACTGGGGATGAATATGCCGATCTTGCCAACATTCGGCGATTGATGATGGCCTCATGCGCCCCCGCGTTCCTGGGGCGCGAAGGAAGCCCCGTGTATCTGGAAACAGCATTGCGGCTCGTCGAAACGCTGGGGCACCAATTGCTCCGCTGACCGGTAGGATGGGCTATGCTGTCAACCGTCGCCACGGGGCGGCGTGGGGCAGTTCTGTCCCCAGTCTCGTGCAGCGTCTTTGGCGCCTATCTCTTGAGGAAGGAAACAGCCGTGGACCGACTCGATCAGCTTCAGCAGGCAATCGAAGCCATCCGCGAGGACTACAACAAGGCCAAGGGTGGCAACAAGGCGGCGGGCACACGCGTGCGCAAGGCCATGCAGGATGTGAAGAACCTGGCGCAGGAAATCCGCGCGGAAATGCTCGAGGTACGGACGGACGCGTGAGCGGGTTATGTCGGTTTCCCAGAAGACACCATCTCCCGGATCCCGGGGTCTGCCTGAGATGGACGGGCTGCGGTCCAAACTGCTGTTCCCCATCGACGGTATCGATCTGTCCGCCTGCGTTGCCGACGCCGACACCATTGCGAAGATCAATCCCCATCGCTACGAGATGGCCCTGATCGATCGCATCATCTGGCATGACGACAGGTATGCGCGCGGCATCGGGCTCAAGCACGTCCGACACGACGAGTTCTGGGTGCGCGGGCACTTCCCCGGCAAGCCGATGTATCCCGGCGTTCTGATGGTCGAGTCGGCCGCTCAGGTCGCCTGCTTCATGTACAATTCGCGTCACACGCGTCCTCAACTCGCCGTTTTCATGCGCCTGGACGACACGGTTTTTCGGCGTGCGGTCGAGCCGGGCGATGACCTTTACATCCTCTGCAAGGAAGAGAAGTACAGCCCGCGCCGGTTCGTCACGGCTGCCCAAGGCATCGTTGCCGGTCAGATCGCATTCGAGACCCGCATCACCGGCATGTCCATGTCCGCGGGCGACACCGGCGAGAAGTGATTCCCTCCGCCTGCCCCTGGAGCGAAGGAGAAGCGTCGAACCTTCGGAACTCCGGCCAGACGGACGACACAGACCGATTCGCAGGGTTGGGCTCCTGGGCCTGTGCATGAGCAGTACTGTCGGAGCGAGTCGTCCGGGCGGACTATGCTGTCGGCATGAGAAGATGGGCTGCCATCGGGTGGTTTGTGACTGCTTTGGGTGCAGGCGGTTTGGCCCTTGCGCAGGACCGGGGGCAGTTGCTGGAGGGCCAGGACTGGACCGGCGAACAGGCCGAGCAGGGGGATCCCGTGCTGGCCGAGGCGAGGCGTCTGCTGGCGGCCGACAAGCCCGCCGTGGCGCTGAAGATCCTCAACCGGTGGATGGACACCAACAAGTACACCAGCAACCCCGACGTGCCGCAGGGCTACCTGCTGCGCGGGGACGCCAAACTGGCGCTCAAGGACGAATACGAGGCTCTGTATGACTACGAGGCGATCATCAAGCAGTTCTACGGCTCGCCGGAGTTTCCAAAGGCCGTGGAGCGTGAGCATGAGATCGCCAAGAAGTACCTCGATGGAATGAAGCGCAAGTTTTTCGGATTGCGAGTCGAGAACGCGACATCGCTGGGTGAGGAGTTGATGATCCGGGTGCAGGAGCGCATGCCGGGCAGTCAACTGGCCGAGATTGCGGCGCTGGATCTGGGCGACTACTACTACGGCAAGCGCGAGATGCGCATGGCGGCGGACATGTATGGCATCTTCGTGGCCAATTACCCGGAAAGTCAGAACCGACGCTATGCGGCGTTGCGCGAGATTTTCGCCAACATCGCTTCGTACAAGGGCCCGCGCTACGACCAGAGCGGTTTGACGGAAGCCCGCGTTCTGATCGAAGACTTCCAGGCTCGCTACCCCGCCGAAGCCGAGCAGGCCGGCGTCACCGTGCAGTTGGAAACCTGGGTCGACGAATCCGCGGCCGATCACTTGCTCGACACGGCGCGGTGGTATCTCCGCCAGAGCGACGAAGAGTCGGCCCGGTACACGTTGCGACGACTGATCCGCGCGCATCCGACGACCGCGGCCGCAGCCGAGGCGGTGAAGATTCTTCAGCAGCGAGGCCTGCTCGACCAGCCGAACAAGGTTGATGAATCGAGCGGGGAAGAGGTGGGACCCAATGCGACGCCTTGAGACCTCTCTGGGGGTTCTGGCGCTCGCGGGAGCCATCGCCTGTTCCGGGTGTGCCTCAGATCCAACGCGCGGGTACGCGTGGGGTTCCACCTATTCCGGTCACGTGCAGTCGATCTCGGTGCCCATCTTCAAGAACGAGACGCACGCAACGGGGCTTGAAACGCAACTGACCGAAGCCCTTGTCAAGCAGATTCAGCGTTCGACGCCTTGGGTGGTGACGGTCGGACGATCGGCGGATACGACCCTTCAGGGGACGATCACGGGCGTGGAGTACGATCGGCTGTCAGTGACGCGCGGCTCCGGGCTGGTGCAGGAGCAGGCGGTGCGCATCGAGATTCGCTTTGACTGGGTGGACAACCGGACCGGGCAGGTGTTGGTATCGCGTGAAAGATTCGCGGCCGTGTCGGTGTTCGTTCCGGCGCGGGGCACGGGTGAACGAGCCGAAATTGGGCAGCGCAGCGCGATCTCCGAACTGGCCGAGGACGTGGTTTCGGAACTTCGAGCGGACTGGTAGGGGATGCATCGGAAACGAACCGGAGCGCGAAGTGATACGTACACAAGCCTAGCGTAGACGGGAGTTGGCGCTTGCCTAGACAATGGTGCGAACGCGCCGGCCGGTCGGACCGAATGGAAAGATGGATGCCTGATCGAAACTCCAAGAAGAAGACCCCGGATCCCGGGAGGCTGATCGCTTCGGAACCGTCATCTCCCGAGAGCAAGCCCGGCACGGGCAACGGGCAGGCTGGCGGCAAGACGACTGCGGGAGCCCCGAACCGCAACGGGTTGTTCGGGTTTATCACGGTCGTGCTGCTGATCGTGATGATGGTGATGTTCCTGAGTTACTCTCAGAGCGGGAACCGGGTCACGTTCAACGAACTGATGAAGCATGTGGCGGCACAGGATCTGGTGCCCAACATGCCGGTGTTGGTACGTGACGACGCGATCATCGCCGAGATTCAGCAGCCCGAGTCGCGCTCGGGTCGGCAGACCGTGATCGTGCAGATGAACTCGGCGACGCGCGAGTTGTACGTGAAGCAGTTGCAGGAGGCCGGAGTCGAGATGCTGGCCCGTGCGCCGTCGCCCTGGTTCCAGTTGCTGATCTTCTTCGGTCCGGTGCTGCTGATCATGCTACTGATCTGGATGATGGTCAGCCGCGGGCTGCGCGGGGCGGCGGGCGGAGCGGGGATGCTGGGCAACTTCGGCAAGAGCCGTCACCAGCGTCTGACCAAGGAGATGACTGGGGTGACGTTCAAGGACGTCGCGGGCATCGACGAGGCCAAGGACGAGGTGAAGGAGATCATCGAGTTCCTGCGCAATCCCAAGAAGTTCACGCGGCTGGGGGGGCGGATTCCGCGCGGGGTGCTGCTGATTGGCGACCCCGGGTGCGGCAAGACGCTGCTCGCCAAGGCCATCGCCGGCGAGGCAGACGTGCCGTTCTTCTCGATTTCCGGCTCTGACTTCGTGGAGATGTTCGTGGGTGTGGGAGCCAGCCGCGTGCGTGACCTGTTCAAGCAGGCCAAGGAAAGCGCCCCGTGCATCATATTTCTCGATGAGATCGACGCGGTCGGGCGCCGTCGCGGCGGGGGCTTCAGCGGGGGCGGCAACGACGAACGGGAGCAGACCCTCAACGCCATCCTCGTCGAGATGGACGGGTTCACCAGCAGCGACGGCGTGATCGTCATCGCGGCCACCAACCGCGGTGACGTGCTCGACCCGGCACTGACGCGCCCGGGCCGCTTCGACCGGCAGATCACCGTTCCGCTACCCGACCTCAAGGGGCGTCTGGAAATCCTCAAGGTTCACGCCAAGAAGGTCAAACTGGGCGAGGATGTCGACCTTGAGAAGATCGCGCGAGGCACCCCGATGTTCAGCGGCGCCGACTTGGCCGCGATCATCAACGAGGGGGCGATCGCAGCCACCATGCAGAACAAGGACTTCATCGAGCACGAAGACCTCGAGGAAGCCCGCGACAAGGTCAAGTTCGGTCGCGCCCGCAAGAGCCGCAACCGCGAGAAGGAAGAGAACAAACTGGTCGCGTATCACGAAGCGGGGCACGCGGTGCTCCAGGCCCTGCTCAAGGACGCCGACCCGCTGCACAAGGTGACGATCATCCCGCGCGGCAGCGCCGGCGGCGCGACGTTCAGTTTGCCCGAAAAGGACCGGATGGGATACTCGAAGAAGTGGCTGCTTGCCACCATGCGGGTGACGTGCGGAGGGCGCATCGCCGAGGAACGGGCGATGGGTGATGTGAGCAGCGGCGCCTCGCAGGACATCATGCAGGCCACGCAACTGGCGCGCACGATGATCCTCGACTGGGGCATGTCGCCGAAACTGGGATTCGTGCGCTACGCGCCACTCGACACTCGCGAGATGTTCCTGCCCGAGAAGGACTATTCAGAAGACACGGCCCGCACCATCGACCAGGAAGTGCGGCAACTGATCGACGATGCCTACCGCGACGCCGAGGAGATCCTCGACGCCAACTGGGACAAGGTGGTCGCGGTGGCCGAAGCCTTGCTCAAACACGAGACCCTGACGGCCGATGAGGTTCAGACGCTGATGCGAGGCGAAAGACTGGACAAGCCCAGCGTGGTCGACCTGCTGGAAGCCGAAACGCGAAATGCTCGCGACCGAACAGCCCCCCGAGGCAGCGACGGGCAGACCGACTTCCCGCCCGACGTGATCCCCAGCCCGGCGTGATTGATCCACAACGGGTTTTTTTGGAACACCCGCACACGCAGCCGCGTGTGCGGTGTCTCTTTTGTGCCGTCCCGCTCCGGGCCGGCACCTGGAAGGAGCAAGTCATGCCCACGATTCGGACCTTCGCTCGTACGCTACCGGCCCTGGCGCTGGCCGCCGGACTGGCGTGCACCGCCACCGCCTCTGCATCCGTCCTGTCGTCGGCGACGGGAGCGCCCGCTCAGCCGGCCAACTTCGTCAAGCCGGAAGACCGCAATGCGGCCATTCTCTACTGGCAGCACCTGAGCACCATCGACCGCGAAACCAGCGAGAAACTCCGCGCAGTGGACTGGGAGAAGATCGGCGACTCGGTGGACGGGTCCGTCATCCCCGCCTGGTTCACCGAAGATACTGCCGCGCTGCACCACACCGCTGATGGACTCGTTCGCGCCAGCCGCCTGCGCAAGTGCAACTTCGAGACCGCCTATGAGGAGGGCTTGTTCGCGCTCATTCCGCACCTGAGCCCGATGCGCAACGGCTCTCGCCTGCTTCGGCTGTGCGCCCGTCAGGCTGCCGTCGAGGGCAACGGCGCCAGGAGCGCCGAGTACATCGCGGCCATGGTGCGCATGGGCTCCCACGCGGCCGAGGAGCCGATCCTGATCGGCTCGCTGGTGGGTATGGCGATCACGAATCAGGCAATGGATGAGGCGGAGAGCCTGTTGCGGGCGGGCGTGCTCGACGCCGACTCCAGGCTCACCATCGCGACGACCCTGCGCTCGCTCCCGAAGGACGACCCGGGGCGATCCAGATACGCCATCACGGGCGAGCGCGATATTTTCCTGCCATGGATGGCCCGAGTGTCCGGCGACCCGGCGACGCTGCGCGAAGTGGGTGAAATGTTGAGCGACGAGCAGGGCACCGGCAAGGCCGAGTTTTTGGCACTAATCGAGCAGGGGCCGGAGGCCATCGGCTCCGACCTGAAGCAAGCCGCCGAGGCGTATACGCAGATCATCGGCGTGTGGGGCCAGCCCGATGCGCTCCAGCAACTGGAACGGATCAATCAGCGGGTGGCTGGCGGTGAGTTCGGCGTGTCGGCCAAGGTGCTCGCGCCGTCTTTCACCCGGGCCGGCGAGACGGACCAGAAGTTCCGGACGCGACTGACCAACGTTATCCGGTCGCTCGAAGGGCAGTGAGACCGTCATGAAACGATCGGCTGCGCCGGCGGTTCCGGTAGGATGAGCGAGGATGCACCGCAGCGACGCACAACTACTGGTCGCGTTGCACAAGGGCAGCGAGCAGGCCGCCCGCGAGTTGTGGAGCCGACATTCCGGCTCCATGCTTGCATTGGCGCGGGCGCTCCTGTGCGACGCGGCCGCCGGCGAGGACGCCGTGCAGCAGGTCTTCTGCCGAGTTCTCTCGCTTGACCGGCGCACGCTGGCACAGGTGAGCGACGCGCGGGCCTGGCTGGCGCAACTGGTGCGGCGAGAGGCGATCAACCAGATTCGCGCGCAACGCCGGCGCGCCGCACGCGAGGGCCGCACGCAGGCGCGCGAGCATCCTCCCACTGCCGGACACCCCACGCCCGCGATGCCCGCTGACGCAGAACTGCGTCAGGCGGTGGATCTCCTGCCGCGGCGCCTGCGAGAGATCATCGTGCTCAAACACGTGTGCGGACTGACCTTTGACCAGATCAGCGTGACGCTGGGCCTGAGCCGCAACACCGCGGCTGGACGGCACCGGCAGGCGCTGCGCGCGTTGAGAGACGCGCTGGGTGAGCGTGACCCGGAGACTGAGGAGGTGGAACATGCGTAGACGTGATCCGCTGACCGTCCGTCTGGACGAGATGTCGGCGCCGCTCGATTCGCCGCCGCCGGCGTCGCTGCTCGCGATGGTGCGCCGGCGCCGGCGCGTGCGCCAGGCGCGGCAGGCTGCGGGTGTGCTGCTGGTGCTGCTGGCGCTGACGCCGCTGGCGTGGGTGCTGCGAAACGGCCCGGAATCGACGCCGATCGTGGAGCATCCGGACGTGTCGAAACCGGCCTCTCCGCAGCGTGAAGTTGCCATCGGCGCGCCGGACGACGCATTTCTGCATCACCTGATCGCGCTCAATCGCGGAGCGGACACGGGAGAGATCGTGCTCCCCGAATGTCCCGGCGGACGCACCCCGCGCACATTGCGCGTGCTCGACACGCTCAATGCCCAGGCAGCGCTGGAGCACCTGTGACCGCGCAGGCGTGTCCCGCCCTCACCCGATGACGCGCTTGAGCCCGAGTCCGCGGCGGAGGTCGGTCAGTTGCCCGGCGTGGGTCGCGTTGTGCAGCACCACGCGCATGACCAGATCCCCCACCGCCTGCTCGCCGCTGCCCCACCTGGACATCCGAGCCAGTTTGGCATGGTCGGCCCCGGCCGCCTCTTCGCGCAGGCGCGCGCACGCATCACGGAAAATCTGTCGTCCACGTGCCAGACTCGGATAACGATCGGCCTGGGGGGAGGGCGTCGAGCCGAAGCAGATCGCCTCGGTGTCGTAGCGATCGCGGTCGCCGCCCCGGCCATCGCCGGTGTAGAAATCAGACTCGGGCAACGTTCCCGGCTCGTCGCTCCCGCGCAGACGATCGGCCATGCGGTGCATCGTCAGCGACACATGCCCGAGCGTCCAGATGACATGGTTCGGACAACCTGGCGCCTGCGAAGCACGATTTGCCTCGTCAAACCCCTCCAAGAAGCGCTCGAACAAAGGGACATTGACTTCGATCAGCCGCGCCAGTGTCTGCGGGTCGTGCATGGACCGATGGTACGCCTCCTTCCCCGCCGGCATAGCCTGTGCACGTGAGCACCCCCGGCCTGTATTCGGACCCCATGGTCTACGACATCCTGCACAGCCCCGGCACGGGCGAGGAAGTCGAATCGTTCATCAGGATCGAGCAGCGCTGGTCGCCCCCCGGCCGAAGACGCCGGTGCTGGCTCGAACCGGCCTGTGGAAGTGGACGCTATCTGCGCGCCGCACGGGCGCGCGGCATCGATGCCATCGGCTTTGACATTAGCCCCGACATGGTCGACTACGCCCACCGCCGCGCACGCCGTGCACGTGGCAGCGCCACCGAAACCTACTTCGTCGCATCGCTGACGGACTTTGCCGATCATCTCGATCGGCCCGTCACCTTCGCCATCAACCCCATCAACACCATCCGCCACCTCGACACCGACGAGCAGATGCTCGCTCACTATGAGCAGATGGCCCGCTCGCTGGCCCCCGGCGCTTGCTACTGCGTCGGGCTGTCGCTCTCGCTCTACGGGCACGAGCAGCCCAGCGAGGACGTGTGGCGCGGGGCTCGCGGGCAGACGGCCGTCACGCAGGTTGTGCAGTTCATCCCCCCGCACGAGGGTCGGTGTGAGCGGGTCATCAGCCATCTGACCATCGAGCGCCCCGGCCACGTCGAACAGCGCGTCAGCGACTACACCCTGCGCACCTACAGCATCGAAGAATGGATCACGCTGATCGAGCGCTCGCCGCTGCGACTGGTCGCGACCACCGACATGGATGGGTCGCCGATGGAGCCGCCACGCATGGGCTATGCCAACTTTCTTCTGTGTCCGCGCTAATCGATCTGCACCGAGTCGTTGAGGCGAATGTCGCTGTCCGGCACGCTCAGGCTCACGTAGACGTTCAGGCCCGAGAGTTTCTCGGCCGCGTCGGGGAAGATAAACGTCCGTCTGGCCGTCTGACTGGGCGCCAGCGCCGTGATGGACGCCGAATCGCGCGGGAAACCCGACGCCTGCGCGATCAGGCGGAAAGTCACCGGTTCCGGCCCGGTGTTGATCACGTCAACATCGACGTACACGTGCGGCCCGCCCTCGCCCGGACCGAGCCGATACGATGCGCGCATCTGCAGTCCGGGCGCGCCGATCTCCACCGGGCGAGTGATGCGAACGGTGCCGTACTCGCGGTCGGCCGTCAGTTCCACGTCGAAGACGAAGTCGCGCGGACCCGCTTCCTCGAACGGGCTGAAACTGATGTCCACGGGGAACACCGCCCGCTCGCGGGCATCAAGCGTGAATGGGATGACACGCGGCCCGATCTGCCACGAGCGGTCGATGCCCTGGTTTGGATTGCTGAAACCGCCCGGCTCGACGATGTACAACTCGCCGCGCACCGGCACTGGCCACGGATTCTCCAGCACCACGCTGTGCCGCCCGCCCCCGTTGCGGGCGCTGAGCATGCCGGGGTCGAGTCGCAGTGCGTGCGTGAATCGCACCAGCCCGGCGTCCACGCCCTCGACGAACACCGGGGCCGAGCCGACGGGAACTTCGTGGGTGGGAAGTTGCAGTTCGCCCGCCAGCGATCGCGGCAGCGGCGTCTCATTGCCGTAGATGTCCACGAGCGTGAGGTCGTCGACAGCGAGCAGCAGGCTGATCGCCTCTGGCGTGCGTGTGTCGGCTTCGGCCCACACCGCCAGCGCCGCGCCGCGATTCGGCGCAGCCCCCGCCCGCGGCTCGAGCAGCACACAGCGCACGCCGGGCGCCAACTGCATCTCGCCCACGGCCGTGCGGTCGGCCAGCCGCTCCACGAGGTTGCGCATCACCACCGCCTCGGGTCGCGGCATCAGGCGCGGGCGTCGGTGCGAAGTCCACGTCCACGGCTCGATCAGCGCCACCCCGCCTCCGCGCCCGTCGACCGAGTCATGCCGCGGTCCCATCGCCGCCCATGCCTCGATCATGGTTCGCGCCATTGCCTCCGCGCACGCCTGATAGCCCAACTGCTCGGCATCCTCGCACTCCAATACCAGTTGCACGCTTCGCTCATGCAGCGGATCACCCGGGCGGCTGTTCCACAATTCGGCCAGAGCGGCCGCCTCGTGGTGCGTGAGCGGACCCCGCCTGCTCAGCAGCGTGACGCGATCGCGCGTGCCCAGCATCGACGTCGCATCAGGAAGTTCAATCGGCCAGGGCAGCGCCAACTCGGCCTCGGGAACCGGACGACGCACCTCTCGCTCGATTGACTGCAGCAGGTCCATCGCGCCGGCGCGGCGCGTCAACTCCTCGTCGTGCACGTCCCCGATCTGCCACCGGCGCACCATCTGACCGAGTCGATCCAGCATGGGCCTGAGCAGCGGTCCGGAGCGCGCCGGGTCGGACGCAAACAGCCCCAGCACGTCGCGTGCGTCGATTCCCAGAACGCCGGCCACCTTCGTCGGCATCCGATCGAACATGATCGACACCTGCTGCTGGTTGCCCCTCATCGCCCTGACCACCGGGATCATCAGGTCCACCTGCTCGACCGGATCCTCCGTCTCAAAGTCCCACCACGCCGGAAGCGTGACCAGGCCGGCGCCCATGCGCGCCGTCACACCCGGCAACTGCGCGATCAGGTCCGGCACCGTCTGCCGCACCACCACGCCGAATCGCGCCCGATCGGTGCTGCCGCCGCCCGGCGCGTTCGGTTCACTTCGCGGCCCCGCGCTCGAGCCCGGCTGGCCCACGATCTCGCTCGCCCCGATCGCCCAGCCAAAGTCCACGTAGTCGGAGCCCACGATTCCCGTACCGTCGCTGATCTCCACCGCCGCGCGGTACCAGCCATACCGATCGATCTTCGGCTGCCATTCCAGATCGATGCGCCCGCCTTCGAAGGGCACCTGCATCCGGTCCACCTCGACACCATCAATCGCAAAGGCGCGCACCACCACGCTCAGGTCGTCGCCGGTCAGATCCCGCACTTCGATGCGCAGTTTGGGCGGCGAGATTCCCCACGCCAAGTTGCCCGGCGCATCGGTCGACATGTCCGTCTGCGGGAGTTGCACGACCATCAGGTCGTCGAACCACGCACCCCCACGCACATCTTCTTCCCTCGTCAACTCGGGAAATTCAAAGGCGGTCGGCACATGCTCGACTGGCTGTAGCACCAGCAGTTCCAATTGCAGATAGGCCCCGCCGCCCGCTGAAACGATCGTGTCCACCAGCGTCCACTCGTCCTCCGACACGATGGCCCGGCTGACCGAGTCTTTCCCGGGAATCGGATTCCCCGCGGGATCGAGCAGTCGCGCGGCGATGAACGCGCGCGCTCTCTTCAACTCGCGCGTCTTCACCCACGCCGACACGCGGTAGTCGGCGCCGGGAAGCACCGGCAGCACGCCCGCACTCAGCAACAGACTCGTGCTCCCCCCCTGCGTGGGAAGATAGATCGACCGCGCCCCGGCATGGGCCACCCGATCGTCAAACTGCGCGCCGTTCCAGGCCGGGAAACTCGGGCGAATCCGCGGCAGCATCGGATCGTTCTGCCCGCGAACCCAGAACTGGGGGACCGGCAGCGGATTGTCCGGCTCTTCAAAATCGAACACCCGGACCACGCGCTCGGACGCCCGAGGCCTGTTGATCTGCCTCGGCTCGGGCTGCGCCAGCGCAGAATGTGCGCAGAGCATTCCTGCCGTGAAGACCATCACGCCTCGCATGAGTTCTGCTATCGGACACCCGCGCCGAATCGGTCAAACTCGGGACTCCGGCGCGCGCTCCTGCCTGCGGCCGCCCAAATCGCGCGGGCGATGCACTCCCGATGAGGGGGCCGCCTGCAACCCGCACACGCCGCCGTACTCGCAGCCACCCGAGCACGCGCGAGCCGCTGATCCGTTCCCTCCCGCCCGGGCGGGCCGAGGACGAAGCCCGCGCCCATGGCGTGCGCACGAACCTGCGTCGCACTATGCGCAAGTTCTCGGACAAGCCTGCTTCGAGGGAGACGGTTGAGGCCCGTCATTTCTCTTCAGAGCCTCTCGCGCCGGCGAGGGTTCCCGGGCGGCGCAACGCTCGGAAGCCCATGTGCGCGAGGCACTGCGGCGGGGCTTATCGTGCCGAATCGGCTCCCGGCCCGCATTTCACTGACTTTGCGACTCGCGCTCGGGCGTCGCGCCACGCAAGTCGAGCCCTGCCCCGCTCGCGGCCGCCAGCAGGTGCAGCGCGGCAAACGCAAACACATGGGCAGCCACATCGGCCGAAGACAGGCTGACTTCCACCCGGCCAGCGCACCCGCACGACTGTCCGGGCACGGGAGGCCAGGCAACAAGAGCCACGACAAACGCCAATATCAGCAGGAGACCCAGCCAAAGCCCCAGTCGCACGCGCCCGGCGATCAGCAGCGAGGCAGTCCCGGCCTCGAGGAGCGTCACGCCCACCATCAGCCAGCCGGGAAACTGAGATGCCCACGAGTTCTGGTCCGGGGGCAGGACGACCTTTGCAACGGCCTCAAACGCCCAGACCGCCGCGACCAGCCACACCGGCCCGCGCGTCGCCAGTGCGAGCAGAGTCTCCATCACGCGCCCTTCCAACGCCGGACACCGAAGACAATGCCGGCGAGCAGGATGAGTCCGACGCCGATCAGCATGACCGTGCGCGAACCAAGCCCGATGGCGCCGGGAGGAGGATTGCGATTGATCCCGGTGGGCTGCGTCTGGCGTTCGATCGGACCAAGCACACTGCCGTCGGCCCGCTTGCTGACGCCCTCGATCTCGTCGACGATGGTGAACTCGGAGGAGAGTGGAAGCCGCGCTGGTGGCGACGCAGAGTCAATCTCCTCCACCTCCGTCAGCAACATCGTCGCCTGCCATCCAGGGTCATCAGTTCGGACTCCCTTGGCCGCCACATACACCTGATACGGAGCACTCGCTCCCGATGGAAACGTTCTCCAGTCCTCGAAGCGATACTCCATCTGCACCTCGCCGGCCGGACTCACCGTCTGCTCCGCCTTGAGCGCCCCGGTTGCATCATCGAACAGGAGATGAGTCGTGAACTTGTTGCCGCGATTGGCCAATATCGCTTTCGTCGTACCGTCCTGGCCGGAAACAACTTCAAGAACGTCAGCGCCTCCTGCCTTGAGCCTCCGGATGACATTGATGGGAGAAACCTGGGACTCCATCGGCGCGTGATGCCGCTCCGCAAATATGTTGGTTCGTTCCGCGCGCCGACCTGTGAACGAATACCGCCACGACTCCTGCCTGGTGCTGTATGAATAGTCGAGGGGAACAAATCCGAGACCGGGCTGAGCGATGGATTGCAGTCCGACGCTCCAGTCACGGGCCATCCAAACCTGAAACTCCATGCTCGGGTCTTGCTCGTCGTCAAGGTAACGCAGCGCCTTGGCCCGATAGGCGGCGGGCAGTGGCACACGATCGAGCAGCGTTTGCAGCCGCTCATCGTTTGCCTGTCCGAAAGAGACGCACACTGCCTGCATCAGCAGCACCGCAGGCGCGAGCCACCACATTCGGGCTGCATCACACAACTTCTTTATGCACGTTCGAATGACCATGGGCATCACTGCGGAAATGGCTCCGGCTCCAGACACGACCCCCCGTTCACCGTCTCCCACTTGATCGTGCAAGTTGCGGTTGGGTCATTCTTCAGAACTGGCCTCCGTCGCAACAGAATGTCTGATAGTCGGGAGTGCCGTCGATAAAGATTCGAGCGGGCGCCACAATCGTGTTGTGATTGCACTGATGAAAGCCACCGCTGCTATCGACGCAGACAATGCCCTGCACGCACACCAGATACTGCCCGCAGGATCCTGTGCTCGTGTATGCGGTGCAAGGAGTGCGCTCGCCGTTCTCGTCGTACGGAGTTTCGGGCCCATTCAGGTAGCAGGTTCCCGACGCGAGTGTCGCGACCATTGCCAGCAACGCGATGTGATTTCTGAATCGCCTCATCGACCAGTCCTCCGCAAAAGAAGACCATCCCCGACGAAGCCCTTCGCCCCGACGAGGCCCTTCGCCCCGACGAGGCCGTTGCAATCTACCTCGGTTCGCAGTACGCTGTCAAGCGACACCGGAGGTTTTCCACCACATTTTCACAGGCCAGGTGGCAAGGTCATCATGTCAAGCAGAAGCCGGCATAAGCGTATTCCCAAGTTCCGCTTTCCAAACGAGCGGGGGTTCAGCCTCGTCGAACTGCTCGTCGTGCTCGGCGTCGTCATGATCATCATTTCCCTGCTGATGCCCGCCATCGCCGGGGCCAAGGCCGAGGCTCGGCGCCGCGTCTGTCAGGCCGAGATGCGGCAACTTGCGATCATGATCACCACATACTGCGGCGAGAGCAACGGCAGGTTCCCGTTTCCACTTCGCCCACGCGAAGACGGCAACTTCGAGTCCAACGGCGGCGCGATCTGGACTCCCGTTCGCGCGGTCGCCATTGCCAACTACTGGCCGGTCGCCATGTTTGACGATTTCGGGCGTTCGATGTATCACGAGTCGCTGTTGTGTCCAAATGACCAGTTCAGCCTCGGCGACCGCGCCCGCAAGGCCGCTCAACTCGGCGTCCCCGAGTCTGAAG
This sequence comes from Phycisphaerales bacterium, assembly GCA_023382935.1. Taxonomy (GTDB): domain Bacteria; phylum Planctomycetota; class Phycisphaerae; order Phycisphaerales; family UBA1924; genus J022. The sequence continues at coordinate 151,102 of JAHDXL010000007.1, read as the reverse complement.
TGCAAGGAACCGGCGAACGCGTGCTTTCCGATTCTCTCTTTCTCGATGGGAGGGCGCTGAGCCAGAACATGGATCGTTGGGACGATCGCTTCCTGCACGTCAACGCGATTCACGACGCCCAGTTTCCCTCGCAGAAGGCCATGCTCATCGAGTCAGAACCGCTCCACGACCCTGACTACTACCACGTCATCGACGAGACCGGCGAATACATCGCCACCTTGTCCGATCCGAACCGCTATCACTTGATGGTCGCCGCCATCGACGGCTCGGCCGACTGGCGCCTCTCCATCGACTGCGTGCCCGGAGTGGAGGTTCCCGGGCTATTTCGGGCGTTGCTCTCGGAGTTGGGGCTGTCTGACGCCGAGATCGATCTGAACATCCAGCAAATGCGCCGCCCGGAATACTTGATTTGGACCAGAGACGGCATCCGAGGGCGCGACTGGTAGTTTTCCCACACCACAAACACCGGCGGCGCGGCGCATGGACGCTCGTTCTTTTCTATCTCAACTCATCCGGCACCCGCTCGTGCAGGCGCTTGAGATCTTGGGCCCGGTCCTTCGGCATGATGAGCGTCGCATCCGGCGTGTGCACGACGACCAGGTGCTCGCACCCGAGCATCGCGACGGTGTGCGAGCCGGAGCCGGTGCTGACCACCAGGTTGCCCTTGCCGTCCACGTCCACCACTTTTTCCGTCCCGCTTACGCGGTTGTCGTCGGCGTCGGGCTTGACCGTCTCGCCAAAGGCCGGCCATGAGCCGACATCCAGCCAGTCGATGTCCATGCGCACGCCGCAGATGCTCACGCGCGGGTCGTTCGAGGCCGGCTCCATCACCGCATAGTCGACGCTGATCTTCGGGAGTGTGGGGTACACGTCGGCCAGCACGGCCGCCCGCCTGGGAGTTCCCCAGGCCGCCCCGATCCGCGCCAGGCCCGCGTGGGAATCCGGGCGATAGCGCTGCAGTAGGTCCATGAATTCGCGCGCATGGAAGATGAACATGCCCGAGTTCCAGAAGAATCGGCCCGACGCGAGATACTGCTCGGCCGTCTCCTGGTCGGGTTTCTCGACGAAGCGTGCCACGCGGAAGCCGCGTTCACCAATGGCCGGACCCTGCTCGATATAACCAAACCCGGTCGCGGCGAAGGTGGGCTTGATGCCGAACGTCACCAGTCGCGTCGGGTCGGCCTCCACAAGTTGGAAGCCCTCTTCCATCGCGTCGTGAAAGGTCTGCACGGGCTTGATGAGATGATCGGCCGTCAGAACCGCAAACACCGCGTCGGGATCCATGCTCGCAAACACCGAGGCCCCGAAGCCCACGGCGTTGAGTGTGTCGCGCCCGACCGGCTCGCCGAGAATCCGGTCGTCGGCCGAACCGGGCACCGTCTTCAGGATCGTCTGACGGTGCGTCTCGCCGGTGCAGATGTACTGGTGCGAGGGCGGCACCAGCCCGTCGAGCCGGGCGACGGCGAACTCGAGCAGCGAGCCCATGCCCGAGCCGTCCGGGCGGGGGACGAACTGGATCAACTGCTTGGGAGTGCCCCTGCGGCTCATGGGCCACAGCCGCGTACCCGAGCCGCCTGCCATGATCATCGCGTAGCGCATGGCCCGACTATACCCGACCTCGACCCCGGTTATCGACGCGCGGAGCGTCAAGGCGGGTCGAGTGGACGCTCTGTCGGGTGCCACGAACTCCCACATCCGGGCGAAGGGGTACCTTTCCACCCGCTTCGTGCCATCTATGTGGTGGAGTTCGCGCCATGAGCCAGCACGGGAAGCGCATCCAGGCCCCACGCACAGATTCGGCCAAGCCCGGAGCAACGCCAAGCCGGGTGCCGGTGCGCGGGCGCAGCCTTGACGCCTTCCGCAACGACCTGGTCAACCTGTTCGCCCGGGCCCGCAGGCAGACGACGCGGCCGGGTACCTGATTCCAACCGCTCACCCCACGTCGCCCGGACCTGTGAGACCGGAGAGAACCGCGCCATCGGCCAGAGACTTTTCAGGATATCCGGTGCATCTGGACCCGGGCGGGGCATTGCCGCGAGCGTGTGAGGGGAATAAGGTTGCCCCTGCCGCGGATGTGGCGGAACTGGCAGACGCGCTAGGTTCAGGTCCTAGTGGGAGTAAAATCCCGTGGAGGTTCGACTCCTCTCATCCGCACTTGCAAACCCAGCCTCTGGCTGGGTTTGCGTGTTTTTGTGCCTCGTCGACATCACGCACCTTCTCCCCCTCCACGCATCCAATCTGGCACGTTTACGGCACACTCCGGCACCCTGCACTGCACCTTTTTTGACACAGTCAGCGCGGCGATCCCGGTGACCGCGTCCGAGATCCCCACCTGCCCAAAGATACGGGAGGTGGTGCTGAACTTGAAGTGTGCGGGCAGTAGTCTGGCCACCTGGGGAGGCGTGCGCACCCCATCGCCGTACCATGCCCCCGATGCACCGTGCCATCCCCACCGCCGCCGTTTGTCTGGCGCTGGCTGCCCCGACAGACGCCCAGCCCGACCCGTCGATCTCCGTCCGCCACCTGCAAGAGCCGGCCACCGACATGCGCAACATCCACTACGTCTCCAACCGCCCGCCCCTCGAACCCTCTCGCCTCATCAAACTTCCCATCGGTTCGATCAGGCCTCAGGGCTGGTTGGCGCACCAACTCCGCCTCCAGGCCGACGGCTTCCACGGGCATCTCACCGAGATCAGCCCCTTTCTCGACACCACGGGCAATGCCTGGCTCGACCCGCGAGGCCGGGGCGAGCGCGGATGGGAAGAAGTGCCCTATTGGCTCAAGGGCTATCTCAACTGCGCCTACGTGCTCAACGACGAGAAGATGATCGCCGAGGCCCACCGGTGGATCGAGGGTGCCCTCCAAAGCCAGCAGGAGGACGGGTGGTTCGGTCCCGACGAGGGCCGCACCGGATTGGCCACCAAACTGCGCGGGCGCGATGACCTGTGGCCCAACATGATCATGCTCTCCTGCCTGATGGACTACTACGACCTCACGCAGGACCAGCGCGTCATCACGCTCATGCAGCGCTACTTCCGGTATCTCGAGCGCCTGCCGGAAGACAAGTTCCTGCTCGGCTACTGGCCCAGAATCCGCGCTGGCGACCAACTGGCTGCGATTCACTGGCTCTACAACCGCACCGGCGAAGACTGGCTGCTCGCGCTCGCTGAAAAAACCCACCGGCACACCGCCCGCTGGGACGAAGGGCTCATCGACTGGCACAATGTCAACATCGCGCAAGGCTTCCGCGAGCCGACGCAATGGTGGGTGCAGTCACACGATCCCGCCCATCGCGACGGCGCCGATCGCAACTGGACCCAGGTCCGGAAGATGTACGGGCAGGTGCCCGGAGGCATGTTCGGCTCAGACGAGAACTGCCGTCCCGGATATGACGACCCGCATCAGGCCATCGAAACCTGCGGGCTCGTCGAAGAGATGCTCAGCCACGAGATCCTCCTCGGCATCACGGGACAGATGGTCTGGGCTGATCGCTGTGAGGATGTCGCGTTCAACATGCTTCCCGCCGCGTTCACCGCGGACATGGGCGCGTTGCGCTATCTCACCGCGCCCAATCAGCCCGTCTCCGACGCCGAGAACCACTCGCCCGGCATCCAGAACGGCGGTCCCATGTTCCTCATGAGTCCGCACCGGCACCGCTGCTGCCAGCACAACGCCGGTCACGGATGGCCCTACTACGCCCAACACCTCTGGTACGCCACGCCCGACAACGGGCTGGCGGCCGTGCTCTACAGCGCCAGCACCGTCACCGCCCGCGTCGGCAACGACACGCAGGTCACGATCGAACAGCACACCGCCTATCCCTTCGACGACACGGTGCGCTTCAGCGTCCGCCTAGCGGCCCCGGCCCGGTTCTCCCTGTGCTTCCGCGTCCCCGCGTGGTGTGACAACCCTTCGCTGAGCATCAACGCCAGGCCCGTGCAGGAGTCCGCACGCCCCGGTCAACTGCTCCGCATCGAGCGCGAGTGGGCCGATGGCGACGCGATCGAACTGTCGCTGCCCATGCAGGTCCGCATCCGCACCTGGGAAGCCAATCACGGGTCGGTGTCTGTTGATCGAGGCCCGCTCACGTACTCGCTCGACATCGGCGAAAACTATCGCCGATATGAGGATGCCGGCGCCCAGAACAAGCAACTGACCGACGCGGAGGTCTCCGAACTCAACCGCCTCTGGCCGGCTTTTGAAATCCTGCCCGCCGGCGCGTGGAACTACGGGCTGCTGCCAGAAGAATCCATCCGCGTCGAACAACGCCAAGATGCGACCGGATCGCCCTGGACGCCCGATTCATCGCCGGTCATCCTCTGGGTCAAGGCCCGCAAGATCCCGCAGTGGAAGATTGACCAGCACGGGCTGGTGGCCGCGTTGCAGGACTCGCCGGCCTTTACTGAAGAACCCATTGAAACTGTCCGGCTCGTCCCCATGGGCGCCGCCCGCATCCGCATCAGCGCCTTCCCTGTCGCCAGCACCGACAGCGCCGCCCATCGGTGGTCCGAGCCGAAGCAGACCTTCAAGAAGCAGTTTGACGTCTCGGCCTCGCACACCCACGAGACCGACACCGTCACCGCCGCGGCCGATAGCATCGTTCCCGAACACTCCGGCGACCGCGTCATCGCGCGCCACACGTTCTGGCCCAACAAAGGCACGCTCGAATGGCTCCAGGCTTCATTCGACCGGCCTCGCCGCCTTCGCTCCGTCTCAGTCTACTGGTTTGACGACAGCACGGACGGCTTCTGCCGCGTGCCTGCATCATGGCGCCTCAGTTTTCGTCAGGGCGACACCTGGCACCAGGTGGCCACCACCGACGAGTTCGGCGTCTACAAAGATCAGTTCAACACCGTCACCTTCGAACCGGTGGAATCGGACGCCCTGCGCCTGGAAGTGCAACTCCAGGACAACTACTCGGCCGGCGTGCTCGAGTGGAAGGTCGAATGACGCGATTGGGATGATCCCCCTGCGCTGGCTCTCCGAGCCGGCACTTCTGCAAGCGCGATTGCCCCTGACGCGACGAAGCAAACCTGTGTCGGAGCATTCCGCGCCAACGGGAGTGAGATACCACCGCGCGACACGTTCCACGTGCTGGCCCAGAGGGCTCGGGTTCCCCAAGTGATTGCCTTCCAGTTTCCCGTGCTGGCGCCCAGTGCCTTACTGCCCGGTGCCCGCACCCACGGGCACCCTCTCGCTCATGCGCACCGGCTTGATCTCGATGGCTGCGCGCGCCGCTCGCCTTTCCGGCTGCTCGCCGGTCCGCAGCGACCGCCACACGCCCACGCACATTGACGTCAGCGTCAATCCCAGCAACACCCCCAGCACCGGCAAGGGCGACAGCCACTGCCGCACCGCCGGATCCCACTCCTGGAAAGTCCGGTCCACGCGCAGCACGCCCTCCACACCGCCCGCCAGCACCAGGTTGACGCACACCAGCACGAGCGTCACACCGGTCCAGCGCACACGCCGGATCATCTGCTGCGCCAGCACCGCGTCGCACGGGCACCCGTAGCGCACCAGCGTGCCCATCACGATCATCACGTTCACGCCGATCATCGAACCCATCGAGTGCGACACGATGGCCGTCGTCCCGTGCAGCCAGATGTTCAACTGCGGCACCGCCAGCAGGATCCCCGTCCCCACCGCCACCAGCGTCCACACTTCCGCGGCGATGAAGAACGCGCGTTCCGGCGGCCCGCCGCGGTGCCTGCTCCACGACATCGCAATGGCCCACACATGCCGCGCAAACGACACCGCGGCCAGCATGCTGGCCGTCAGCGCGATCCACTTGAGCACCGAAGGCTGTGCCGACATGTAGTGGTGATGCGAGAACGTCGAGAGGAGGCAGAACACCGCCAGCACAAACAGCCACCGCCCGCGCAGGCGCCGCCCCTGGTCACCGGGGCGCATGATCGCCACCATGCCCAGCCCGTACAGCGCCGCGTTCCATCCGGCGAAAAACGTGTCGAGCGCGTGCCACTCGATGGTCAATGATCGCGTCAGATCCGGGCGCGCGATGATCTCGGCGCTGCGCTCGCCCAGTCCCATGGCCACCAGCACCAGCCCGATGACCAGCAGCCACGCGCCCTCCGGCGTCCGCGCTGACAGGGCGCTCAACCGTGAGAGCACCGCTCCTGCCAGCCCCAGAAAGACCAGCCCGAGAAACACGCTCATCCCCACCGGCCAGCCGATGTATTCCACCCCGCTGCCGCGCCCCAGCACGATGGCGGCGCCGGATCCGACGACGAACACGAACATGGCCGGCGCCACCAACCCGTCGCCGCGGAAGCCACCGCACTCGCGCCGCAGCGCGATCACCACCCCGCTCGCCAGCCCGCAGAGCACGAACGCCACGCCCATGAAAGCGTGCAACGGCTGCAGCACCTGCATCGGCAGCAGATCCATCATCCACTCGGGAAACGCGGCCTTCACCCCCACCACCAGCCCGACCGCCACCACGCCCAGCAAACACGCGATCGGCAGTCCGGCCAGCAGCAGCCCGCCACGCCCGAACGCGCGCTTCATCGTGCCGCTCATCGCCCGACTCCAAACACCGGCGCAAAGTTGCTCGGCGGCGGATACACGCCCGTTCCATCCGTCTCGGCCAGCAGCGCCAGCAGCGACTGCACCTCCGACTCGCTTAACTCAAATGCCGGCATGGCCCGCACGCCTTCACGCAGCACCGTGCGGATGTACTCCTCGCCCATGCGCGACCAGGCATTGGTCAGGTCCGGGCCGGTGTGCCCGCCCAGCCCGTAGATCGAATGGCACCCCGTACAGGCCTGCTCACGCCACACGCCCATCCCCGCCCGCGCTTGGGGCGACCAGGCATCCTCGTTGGCCCGCTCATCGAGCGGCAGCCCCGCGACCGCGCCGACATAAACCAGATACCCCGCCACCACGACGCCCGATCGCGCCAGCACGCGCCCAAGACCACTCGCTGCGCCCATATTCGATTTCTGCGCCACGGCCACCTCCGGGAGTGCACACTATAAGCACCTGGGTGTCCGGAATCTGACAGCGCCCCTCCTATCCCCACCGCGCAGCAAAAAGGCGTGGACACTATGACCCGTCCACGCCTTGGAGAGAGAAGAGAGTTCTTGCCGTCTCACGCCGTCTTCGGCGGCGCCTTCAGTTTCATCGGACGCTCATCGGGGATGCGACCGGCCTTGCGCAGTTGCACGAAGCGCACGCGGGCGACGATCATGAACGCGACTTCCGCGATTGCCCACAGCCCTACCCAAACTTCGCCGCCGCTGCCGAATCCGTAACTGTGCAGCCCCGTCGCCATGACGTAGTTGACGCCGTAGAACGTCCACACGATCGCGATGAACCCGAGCACTGCCCACATCGCCATCCCGAAGTCGCGCAGCCAGCGGATGTGCCGTGCATGCAGAATGGCAAAGTAGATCACGATGCTGATCAGTGCCCAAGTCTCCTTGGGATCCCAGCCCCAGAAGCGACCCCACGAGTCGGCCGCCCACACCCCGCCCAGGATCGTCCCGGCGGTCAGGAGGAACAGCCCCACCTGGATCGTCCGATAGGTCTGCACGATCAGCGGGTGCGACGCGCGAGGCCCGCCCTCGACCGCTTCGGCCGTCTTCCCGAGAATCACGTACTTGAACAGGTACGCGTGCCCCAGCACCGACGCCACCAGCAGTACGCCGTAACTGGCCGTGATCGTCAACACGTGCACGACCAGCCAGTAGTTGCTCCGCAGCACCGCGGGAAGCGCGTTGGTCTGCGACTCCAGCGGCACCAGCCCTGCGAACAGCACAGACGCGAACGCCGCGCACACACCCGCGAATAGGTACCACGCCTTGCGGTTGAGCAACTGCGCAATCAGCCCGATGCCCACCGCCACCAGTCCCATCCACAGCAGCGCCTCATAGGTGTTGCTCACCGGCGCGCGTTGCAGGATCATCGTCCGCAGCGCCGTCCCGAGCACCTGCTCGCCGGCCCCCCACACCCCCAGCGCGATCGCCAGGATCAACAGCGGCTTGCGGAAGACCAGGCGCGAAAGACCAAACACCACGATCGAGAGCCCGTACGCATACGCCGACATCCGCCACGGGCGATGGCTGTTGTAAAACGCCTCCAACCGCACCGAGCGCATGTCCTTTGCGCTTACCTGCCCGGCCTGGTGCACCGCCTCGACCAGTTGAGCCACCGGGCCCTCCATCGGCTGACCGGCGATGAACGCCGCTCGCACCGCCGCCAGCGCCTGTCGAACCTGCTCGGTTCCGGGCTCGCCGCCCGTCGGCCCGACCTTGAGATACACGTTCCCCGTGGCCGGCGGGACGATGGGCAACTGCGCCCCGCCCGCGAAAGTCGAAATGCGATCAATCGCGCTGCTCAGTTCCAGCGCGATCTTCTCGTGCCCCTTCGGTTGCGCCTTGCTATCCGCCTGCTGCCGGCGCATAAACCCCGACAGCACCTCGTTGATCCCCGGCGCCGTGGCCACCTGCATCGGCGTGAAAAACCGATCCTCCTCCGCAAGCCCGACGGCCTTCTTGAAAGGGCGGTTTTCGATGTCGATGAACGCATTGTTCATGAACTGCTGCGGACGGAACCACAGTTCACACAGCAGTTCGATCGGCTCGCGTCCGGCGTAGCCCGCGGGCCCGCGGTCAGCCGCCCACTTCGACCGTCCCGTCAACTGCACCGCCAGGTGCCGCGCGTACGTGTCCAGCGGCATCACCCGCCCCCCGTGCTGCACCGGGATCGAGCCCATCTCCTTCTTCCAGTCCTGACCTTGCGCCCAAACCGGACCGCACAGAACCGCGACGAACAGACTCAGCCACAGACACAGACGAGGCATGTCCTTGCTCCTTCTTGGCAAAGGGCATCGCAATCCCCGGATGCCCCGCACTGAACGCACGGCTATAGAACGTCACCAGCATTCCCAGGCACAGCGTCGTACACGAGATGTACGTCAACGTCAGCCCCGGGTCCTTCATCACGCTGAAAATCGAGAGGTCGTCGCCCACGAAGCCCGACTGATACACCTTCCAGGGCCCGTGCACGTACGGGTTGTTCATGAAAATCGTCAGATCCTGATCGCCCTGCCCCGGAACGGCCACGCGCACGTCCGACTCATACGCCATTGCCATCTGCGTTCCCGGATAGTCCATCTTCCGGAAGTCCTTGAGGTACACCGTGAACGGCAGATGCACGATCCGGGGCCCGTACCTCAGCATCCGGGTCCGACCCTGTTCGATCAGGGGAATTGTGGACTTCCACGCCAGCGCCCGCGAGTCGCCTTCTACCCCCGCCAGGCGCACCAGCAGCGCCGGGCGATAGTTGTCACCGACGACGGGTGCTTCGACGAACCTGCTGGCCATCCGCGCGCGGCTCACCTGGTTCACAATGGTCATCCGACGACCGGCGATCTCAAAAGTCCACGGCAGCGGGCCTTCTTGTGACACTTCCTGCACCGACCCGTCCGCCCCGTAATACGTCACCTTGATTGCATCGATCGGCCCATGCACCACCAGCGACTGCCCGGCGTTTCCGCCCGGCGTCAGACTCGCGCCCGACACTGCGTCGCCCGACAGCCGCTTGCCCGGCATGACCATGTCCGGGAACTTCTCGAACGCCGTGTGCCGCTCGACCGTTCCCTTGCCATCGGTGATTGTCACGTCCACCGCCGGGTTGTCGCCGTCGCCTTCGGTCAGCCCGCCCTGCCCCACCATCGCCGACTTGAACCGCTTGATCTCTGCGACGCGCCAGCCGGGGAACACCTCCGAGCCGACCTCGCCCAGTTCGTAGCGTTGACCTTCGCGCACGAAGAAGTACTTGCCGCGCTGATCGCCCACTGCGGCCGGAGGCGCCCACGTCTCGTTCGGGCCCAGCAGACGCAGCGACATGCCCCCGATCGCCGCTGGTCCACCGCTCCGCGAGGCCTGCCCGATCCACATCGTCTGCGACATCCCGGCCGACGGGATCAACTCGATCGCCCGCAACGGTTCTGGCCCGTCGTCGGCTACGTACTGCTCCTCGGCGATGTTTCCCCACCGCCCCGTCACTTCCACCACCACGTCATCCAGGCGCACGCGCCCGGAGATTTTCTCGGCCCGCGCCGCCGCCACCACGGTCGGGACGCCGTTGATCATCTCGAGCAGTTCCAGCCGCTGCTCGGTGGTTTCCATGAACGACTCCTGCTGCCCCTCCTGCAGCGCCACCCGCCCCTCTTCGCGCCCGAAGAGGGACCAGAAGCCCGCGACGATCAGCAGGATCAGGCTGGCATGGACGCTGATGAAGCCCACGTGCCGACGCTGCCACGGAAACCGCGTCACGACCGCGAAGATCAGCGATACGCACACCAGCGCCATGATCGCGATGAACCACGGCGAGCCATAGACCACCCGCATCGCCACCGAGGCGCCCTGCGTCGAGTCCAGGTAGGTTCCCCACGCCAGTGCGATCGCCGTCAGCACGAGCACCGGCACCGCCAGCCTCAGCCCGCCTAGGAAGCGGGCCACCCGTCCGAACGGCGTGCTGTGCCACGATCGATGCGCTTTCATCACGTTCCCCCGATCAATCGGCTCGTCGGCCGACCGTCGTCGGCCCGTGCGTTCCCACTTCTGAGAACCCGCAAGAGCCATGTTTCTTCAAACGCCCGCGATTCCCGCCCTCGAAAGCCGCCATCTCGCATCCTTCTGGACTTTCGAGTTCACTTCTCACTCCGTCTTGGAACTCTATGCAAGCCGGGTGCCAAAGAAGAGTCGCTTGTCCGCTTGTCGATGCAGATTTCCCCGGATCACGTCGGCATCGAATCGAGCGATGCCGGAACACCCGTCGCCGCAGGCACCCGCACGCTGAACGTCGTGCGTTTGCCCACCTCGCTACGGAATGTCAGTTCGCCACCCTGTCCGCGCACCAGTCCGCGGCTGATCGACAGCCCCAGCCCGGTCCCCTTCCCGACCGGCTTGGTCGTGTAGAAGGGCCTGAAAACACGATCCCAGGCGGCCGACGGAATGCCCTGCCCGTTGTCCTCCACCTCGATCAGGCACCAGTCCCGCTCGCGCTTCGTCCGCAACACCAGCGTGGCGTCAGGCTTGCCCTCCATCGCGTCCAAGGCGTTGAACACCAGGTTGATGAGCACCTGGTGCATAGCCCGGGCGACGATCTGGGCCGAGCCGGTTGCTTCATCCAGTTCGAGCGAAAGGTGCACCTTCCGCAAGCGGTGGTCAAACCTGAGGGTGTCGAGCACGTCCCGCACGAGGGCGTTGGCGTCCACCGCCTCGGTCTGGCCCAGATCTGGGTGGGCCATGCCGGTCAGGTGACGCACGGTCGCCTGAATGCGAGCCACCTGCTCTCGGAGGGTCGCGATGGCCTCCGGGCGCGGCTTGTCAGGGTGCCGGGCCATCAGTTGCAGCAGCCCGTCCATGCCGGCGAGGGGGTTGGAGATTTCATGCGCCACCCCGGCGGCCAACTGACCCATGGAAACCAGTTTTTCATGCTGCACCATCGCCCGCTGCTGGGCATCGAGCCGACGGCGCATCTTCCGCAGGCGCCCGCGTGTGCGCAATCGCTCGTGCTCGAGCCGGAACAACTCCCGCGTAATGCGATTGACGACGTACACCGACAACGGGAGCGCCACCGCCCACCCCAGCAGAATGACCCTCTGCCTCGGATCGGTGGGCCAGCCCGTGACCATCGGCAGACCCAGCGCCAGAAGGGCGACGGCCAGCAGCGAGACCACAAAGGCCTGCACGCGGGGAAGCAGTACCGAGGCAAAAACCATGTGGATCACGTAGAGCGGAAGCAGCGGGCTGAGGGCCCCGCCGGTCCACAGCGTCAGCAGGGTCAGGCAGACCAAGTCGACACCCAGGTGGGCCCACGCCACCAGCGCCAGCGGGATTCCATCTCTGTTCCTCCGCCTCGGTGCCGCCAGCGCAAAGCAGGTGTTCCAAGCCAGCATCGCCAGCCCTACCGCGATGATCTCAACCTTGTGCTCGAACAGCGGACCGAGCAGCGCGTGCAGCATGCCCAGCAGCACGACCGTGGCAGCGGCCGCCCACCGGAGTTGCATGATCCAACGCAACTCCTCACGCAGCATGGAAGCGAACACGTCGCGGGACTGACCCGTCATGATCGAACCGGCCGGGGAAGACTCCGAACCTCGACCACGCCCTTCTCCTCGTCGGACCCTCCTTCGTCCCCGGTGCACTTGGGAAGGTCGAGCATCTTGAGCCCAGGGATGTAGTCCGTCACCACGATCCGGCGCACGTCCTTCAGCGACGCCACCGTCACTGCTATCTTACCCAGACTCTCGCGGATTTGGCGCAGGTGCCCACCCAGCGCCTGGTCGCCCCCGGCCTTGCGGTCCAGGAACTTCAACTGCAACTCGATCACACTGATCACGTTGTTCAACTCGTGGTTGAGCGTAATGGCCAACTGCTGGAGCGTCTCGACCTTGCGCTGCTCATTGGCCCCCAACTGTTCTGCCAGCGCGTTGTACGCATGGGCCAACTCGGCAAACTCGTCGGCCTGCTCCACCCGGACCCGATGATCAAAACGCTCGGCCGCCAGTTGCCGACTCCCTTCCAGCAGCGCCGACACCGGACGCAGGATCATCGTGCCCGTCCGCAGCAGCACGATCACGCTCAGGTTGACCATCACCAGAGCCGCTGCCGTCAGGCCGATGATCAGGACACGCAGGTTGCGGCTGACGCGCCACTGCTCGGACGCGACCGAGTCGCGCGCCACGTTGCGCAGTTCAACCACGTCGCCATGCAGCGCGTCGAGCATTTCACCGCTGGTGTCGCCCCCGGCCTGCAGGCCCGCCAGCGTCTGCCCGATCCGATCGTGAGCCTCGAAGCCCGGCTGACCTTCATGCATCACGTGTTGAGCGGCAAGGTCGGCGTGCAACCCGATCATCTTCGCAACGATCCGATCCCGCTCGTCACCCGCGCTTACGGGCAGTTCGTCGGCCAGGTCGCCGAGATCCTGCACCTTGGCGATCAGCTGGACCGCCTGCGCCCCCAGTTGGTTGAGATCCGAGAGGATCCCCTGGAGCAGCGCGATCGAGACAATCGCGATGGAGACAAAGCCCAGCACCAGCACGCCAAGTCGTGCAAGCAGTTTGCGCCGGAGCATGAACAGCCTCCTCGGTCGTGATACCGCCGGCCGTGGCGGCCCCCGGACCCGACGCCGCGCTATGTTCCCGTCCGCGACATCGACGCATCCAACTGCTGAAGATCCTTCGGGATCATCAGTTCATCCATCTTCCGATACAGACTCGAAATGCCGATGCCGAGGTGCTTGGCGGTCTCGGCCTTGTCATAATTGTGGCGACGCAGCGAGTAAATGATGTGCTGTCGCTCATACTGCGACAGAGCCTGCTTCAGATCCTCGCCGGTGTCCTCGTCGCCCTCCGGGGCGGCGAACGGCAGGTCTGAAACATCCACCTCGCGTCCTTCCGCGAAAATCACCGCCCGCTCGATCACGTTTTCCAGTTCACGCACGTTGCCCGGCCAGTCGTGGTTAAGCAGCGCCCGCATCGCCGCGTTGGTCACCCCCAGCACGTTCTTGTTCATCTCCTTCGTGTACTTGTCCAGGAAGTGATGAACCAGCAGGGGGATGTCCTGCCGGCGCTGACGCAGCGGCGGAATGTGCAGGCGCACCACGTCCAGCCGGAACAGCAGATCTTCGCGGAAGCGTCCCTCGCGGCACAGGTCCTTCAGTTCCTGGTTGGTCGCCGCGATGATGCGAACATCCACCGGCCTGGCCCGCGTGTCGCCCACCGGCACGACCACGCGCTCCTCGAGCACGCGCAGCAGCGAACTCTGCACCGCCAGCGGCAGAGTCGATATTTCGTCCAGGAACAGCGTGCCCCCGTTGGCCGCCTCGAAGTATCCGATCCGATCTCGCACCGCGCCCGTGAACGCGCCCTTGCGGTGTCCGAACAGTTCCGACTCGATCAGACTCTCGGGGATCGCCCCGCAGTTGACGGCCACGAACGGCTTGTCGCGCGTGATCCCGTTGTAGTGAATCGCCCGCGCGAACAGTTCCTTGCCCGTGCCCGATTCGCCCACCACCAGCACGCTCGACCGCACCGTCGACAGTTTGCGCACCGAGTCGAACATCCGCAGGATGGTGGGCGACTCGCCGATCAGGTTGTGAAACGTGCTCTGGGCGGCCAACTGCTCGGTCAGCACGCGCCGCTCTCGTCGCAGTTCTCCGAACTCCAGCGCCCGCTGCACGCGCACCAGCACGTCCTCGAACTGCACGGGCTTGAGCAGGAAATCGGCCGCCCCTACCCGCATCGCCTCGACGGCGCTGTTCACGGTGCCGAACGCGGTGATAACCACCACCGGCGTCTGCGGCGCGATGCGCTGGAGGTGCCCGAGCAACTCCATCCCGTCCATCTCCGGCATGCGGATGTCCGTGACCACCAGGTCAAACCCGCGCTCGATCGCCAGGTCATACGCCTGCTTTCCGTTGCTCGCCTCGACGACCTCGTAGCGCTCCTCGCGCAGGAGTTCGGCCAGCGACTCGCGCAGCAGGTTCTCGTCCTCGACCAGGAGTATCGACTTGCTCACGGCGTCCTCACCCGGAAACCCCGTTCAAGGCGTCTGCAAATACTTCTCCGGGATCGGCGACTCGGGGCGCTCGTAGTCCCAGTAGGCGTTGATGATCCACCACCGATCCCCGTCATGGAGCAACTGGAAACTGTAAATGCCCCGCGAGTACGGCTCGGGAGAATCGGCTAACTTGCGCGCCTCATACGTGCTCCACACCTGCGCGATGTGCCCGAAACTCTCCACCCGCCGCGCCACTTCCTTCTCGAAGTAACCCCCGCTCTGCATGTACGCGGCGTTGAAGGCGATGTAATCGCCGATCGGCAGCAGCCACACGTCGGCCTTCCTGTCAATCGGACGGCAGGCGATCATCCGCGCGTCGGGCTTGAACAGCGAGTGCAGACGCTCCCACTGTCGAGGCTCGCCGGCCGCGGCCGACGACGCGGCGTAGTACGCCCCGATGATCGCATCGATCGACGCCACGTCCTCCGGCTTGGCCGGGGGTGACGGCTCGGCCGGCGGCGGCTCGGCACCAATCGCCGGATGGCCGGGGGGCACGCTCCCGGGCTGGGTTTGCTTGCTCTGCTGAATCCCGCCGACCACCCCCACCAAAAGGGCAACCGACGTCAATGCGACAATTCGTGTCACGGCTCACTCCTTCGCCAAGCCGCCGGAGCGGCATCCTGTTCTTCAGACTCTACGTTGCAAACGGCGTGCCCGGGATGGGTCTTTGTGTGGGTACCCGGTCCCTTCACCTCTCCTGCCGTAGGTTCTCTCTGATTGTCTCAAATTTGAGACGTACTTATGGATCTTGTTCTCCGGTTTGAGAACCGCTTCTGCGATCCCTCGCTTCTCACAGGTCCGGAAATGGCACGGGATATGCAGCAGATTGGACCGCCGGGCGTGTGGTGCGCGCGCCCGACTTGAACACATCCCCGACTCAGGGGAACAGAAAGGTGCCCGCCGCATGCGTCGAGCATTTCGTTGGCTCTGGGTCAAGAAATGGAAGCGACTGGTCCCTATCGCGCTGGTCATATTCGTCGTCGGCAACATCGCCTTGGTCGAACTGACCTCGTCCAGCGGGTTCTGCAACACCTGTCACATCATGGGACCCTACTACGACAGTTGGGCGACCGGCTCGCATAAAAATGTTGCCTGTGTCAAGTGCCACATCAGCCCCGGCGCCAGCAACTTCGTGGCCGCCAAACTCAATGGTCTCGGCCAGGTCGTCGATGACGTGCTCAACCGCACCTCGACCAAGCCGTCGGCCTCGGTCAACGTGCTCTCCTGCACGCGCTCGGGCTGCCACACCATCGAGACCCTCAACACGAAGGCCATCGTCACCGACCGGTTCAAGTTCCGGCATGACAAGCACCTGGGCGCTCACCACCTCGGCGTCGAGATTTCGTGCTCCACCTGCCACTCGCACGTCAAGGGCGACCAGCATTTTGAAGTCAACACCGGCGTGTGCATCACCTGCCACCTGATCGAGACGGCTCCGATCGAGATCCAACTGCGCGCCACGGGCACTGGGCAGGACCTGACGCCGTCGATCCGCATGGAAGTTCGTCCGGTGATTGCCGAGATCACCGCGGGCCTGCCGGCTGTCTCCGACGCATCGCTGATGGTGACTCGTCCGCCCACGCCGCCCGGCGCCGAACCAGTGCCCCCGAACCACTGCACGGCGTGCCACGATGCGCCCAACACGCTGGTGCAGTATCAGGGCATCGAGGTCAACCACAGCGAGTTTCTGTCTTTTGGGGCCGCGTGCGTGTCGTGCCACCGCAGCGTGACCGCCACGCCCCCGGCGATCGAGGACGGCTCGTGCCTGGTCTGCCATAACTTCGGCGTCGAGCGGGTGACCGACTCGATCGACATGCATCGCATCCACTCGCTCGGTCGGCACAAGGTCGAGTGCTTCAACTGCCATGGCACGATCAAGCACGGCCCGGCAGCCCAGACCATGTCGCTCGAGCAGTTTGACTGCAGCCAGTGCCACATCGACCAGCACTCGATCCAGCGCAGCGAATATGCCCTGGCCGGCGCGACCACCGGACGCCCCGAGGAGGCGATCAATCCGATGTTCCTCGCGCACGTCGACTGCAACGGGTGCCACATCAGCGCGCGAGAACTGCACTCCAACCCGACCAGTCCGGCCCGCGTGCACGCCGCCACGCCAGAGGCGTGCAACCGCTGCCACCAGCCCGGCTTCGGCGAAAAGATGGTCCCGCTGTGGCAGAACGCGACCAAGGCGCTCTACGCGGCGGCCGAGAAGGCGCTGGCCGAGACCGAGCCACTCGCCACCAGCGACGAGGCCAAGGCCCTGGTGGCGCAGGCGCGCGGCCTGATCAACATCGTCAAGGTCGACGGGAGTTGGGGCGTGCACAACCCGACGTACACCCAGAGCCTCCTCGAACAGGCGCAGGGCAAACTCGCCCAGGCTCGCCAAGCCCCGGAAGCGGACCGGCCATGAGACGCATCGCCTTCATCCTGCTCGCGTCGGCCGCCACGCTGGCGCGTGCCCAGCCCGACCCCGCGACGCCCCCCACCATTCGCGTGCTCAACTGCACCGAAGGCGGGTGCCACGCGCCAGTCGTGGACCACAAGTTCGTGCATGGGCCCGCGGCCGTGGGCGCCTGCGACGTCTGCCACGTGTACGACCTGCCCGAGAAGCACACCTTCAAACTCAAGAACACCGGCACCGACCTGTGCGCCTTCTGCCACATCGACAAGGTCCGACCCGACGGTCCGGTCGTCCACGAGCCATTCGGAAAGGGCCAGTGCGCCACGTGCCACAACCCCCACGGCGGCGAGACGCGCACGCTGATGAAAACCAGGGTCGTCGGCGACCTGTGCATCACCTGCCACGAGGACACCTCGCACGGCTCGTTCAAGCACGCGCCCGCGGCTGAAGGACGCTGCAACGAGTGCCACCGCTCACACAGCGCTGATGAGCCCAGGCTGCTCACCATGCCCAGCCGCAAACTCTGCCTGAGTTGCCACGAGCCGGTGGCGATGAAGATCGAGCACGCCAAGGACGTGCACGAGCCGGCAGCCGAAGACTGCCTCAAGTGCCACCTGCCACACTCCTCCGAGTTTCCGCACACGCTGACGATGGAGCCCAAGGCCCTGTGCGTCTCGTGCCACGAGCGGCAGGAGCAGGAGGCCCTGGCGGCCGAGCACAAGCACTCGGCGGTGTTCGAGGACCGCGCTTGCCTGAACTGCCACCAGCCGCATGCCAGTTCGCACGAGAAACTCATCGCTGAAGACGGCGTGGGCGCCTGCCTCGACTGTCACGACCAGCCGATCAAACTGACCGACAACCGCGTGGTGCAGTCTGTCGCCGAAGTACGGGCCGAGAAGCACTTCCTGCACGGCCCGATCAAGGATCAGACCTGTACCGGGTGCCACTACCCGCACGGGTCGAAGTTGAGTTTCCTGCTCAAGGCGTCCTATTCGGACCGGTTTTACCAGCCCTTCAATCTCGAGTCGTACGCGCTGTGCTTCACGTGCCACTTGAAAGAACTGGCGCTGGAGAAGGAAACGACGACCGGCACCAACTTCCGCGACGGCACGCGCAACTTGCACTACGTCCACGTCACCGAGCCCGAGCAGGGGCGAGGGTGCGTCGCCTGCCACAACAACCACGCCGCGGAGACCAAGCCGCTCATCGTCGAATCGGTGCCCTACGGACAGTGGCGCATCCCGCTGAACTTCAAGCAGACGGAAGTCGGCGGGTCATGTGCTTCGGGCTGTCACACTGCCAAGAGTTACGACCGCGGGGGCCCGCCCCTGGTCAAGCAGATCGCGCCCTATACCCCGAAGCCCGGAGTCGCCCCGACGCCGGATCCGACTCCCGAGCCGACGGGCGAACCGGCGAACGGAGACGGGCAGAGCGCATCCGACGGCGGCGCCATGCCGGACTGAATCCGAGGCCCGCGCCGACGCGGGTGCGGCGCCTGGTGCGTCTTCTGCAAGGCGTGCCGACGCTCGGCTCGCAAATCGCCGGTCGCAGCGTTGCCGCACTTCGCGCCAAGCCCGACGCGCCGTCGACGGCGCATGGGACACGAGCCAGACGCCCGGGCCACTGCCAACGAGATGGAAGTCCGAGCGAACGGGAGGGCTCAGTCTTGCGCCTTCACGCCCTCGACCGAGGACCACATGCCCGCTCAGGCCTCCGCACTTGGGTGCGCCGTTTCGACCGGACTTGAATGCCAAGTCGTCGACCCGAGAGCCCGGCACACTGGCTGCTCAGTCGGGGTACCTCTCATCGAGGTGGTTTTCGCCGTGGCATCGCAGCGTGCAAGTTCCGCTGTTCGCCCCTGTGTCGCGAAACTCCAGGCGCCCCGTACTTGGTTCGGGAAAGACGATGTCGGTGCGGAAGTTGATCAGGTGCGAGTTGTTGGTGGCGTTACCCTGGAGCGAGGAGATGCCGTGCGCGTCGTGGCAGGCAGAGCAGGGAGTGCGTTCCTCAACAATGTGCCGCCGGTGCCCGCTGAAAGAGTCGTTGTTGAGGATGCTGGCGCGATCGTGGCATTGGTAACACAGCGCGTAGGCCTGGGCGCTTTCACTGGTGTGGTCCGCCATGTCGTAGTTGGCAACCAGGATCGGGCGGAAGTTGGACCCGTGCACACCCTGCGGCCCCATGCCGGCGCCGGCATTGTCCGTGCCGTGACAGTGGCTGCAGTACATCACGCTTGCTTCGCTCCAGCCCGGCTTGAGGCTGGGTACGTCGGGGTTGCGCCCCGGCCCGGCGACGGGGTGAAACGACACAGCCGTCGGGCTGAACTCGTGCCGCGTGTTGTTCTGCACGATACGTCGCGGGAGATACGGCTGGACCGTCGCTCCCTCGGCGTGGCAGCGGAAGCAGACCTCGTACTCGTAGTTGGCCGCGGCGAGCAGCACACCGGAAGAGGAAACACCCTTCACGCGCCCGAAGTTGTCGTGGATCACCGGTGCGGTGCCCGTGCCGTGAGACATGGTGTGCGGCTCGTGGCAGTCCGAACAGGTCGCGTGCTGCTGGTATGGATCAGGCTGATCCACCCCCTCGAAAGTTTCGTGCACAGATGCACGCCGCAAGACGCTGGCGATGTCCACCGCACCATGGGCTCCGTCGTGGCAGTTGAGGCAAGTATCGGCCACGGTCGCGGAGCGAAGCAGATAGGGCCCGCTCGGGGCCGAGTGCGGCTGGTGACAGGCGTTGCAATCCTGGTGCTCGGTGATCGTCGTGGTGCCCACCTGGTGACAGGAGGTGCACAGTTGCGAACTGGTGTTGTCGAGCACGAGGAACTTGCCGCGCGCGTTGTTGTGCGCATCGTGGCAGGTGGTGCACTGCATCTCGCTGTTGACGTCCAGCCGAATCTCGGGCGGAAGTTGGGCCGGGTGGCGCAACTTTGGGTCCGTGGCCGCCAGGCCGGCGTCAAAGCGGAAGGAAATCGGGTGATCATCGCGCAGGTCAGTGCCGATCAACCCAGCGCCGACTGGCATCGTCGTCACGCCGCCCATCATGCTGATCGGCATCGACCGTGAAGCCACCGCCCCCAGCGCAATCGTTCCATCGTGACATGACAGGCACATCTTCGAGTCACCCGTCGGCTGCCCAGGCTCGGCGTCCAGCGCACGGCTCGTGTAGACCGTGTAAGCCTCCAGCGGCATCGCCCGGTTCCACAACGGACGGATCGGCGTCGAGTTGTGCGGCGCGTGGCAGAAGATGCAAACCTCTTCCTCGCTCGTCGCCCGGATCGCCCCGGGCCCGGAAGTGGACAGGTTATGCGGACTGTCCACCACGCTGCTGAACTGGGCGCCCGCAGCGCTGCCCAGCATCGCCCACGCAAGTACTCCGGCAACGCGCCTCATGGCTCGACCCCCTCCGGAAGATACTCGAACACTTGGATTCTCTTGTTATACGAATCGGCAATCCAGATCCGCGCGCTCGCATCGATCGAAATTCCCGACGGAAGCCAGAACTCGCCGGCCCTGCGACCCTCACGCCCGAAACTCATCAGCAGCGCGCCGTCGGGGCTGAAAACCTGCACAGCCTCGAAGTTTGCGTCCACCACGTACAGGTGTCCCTCGGGGTCGATGGCCACGCCCTTGGGCTGCGAAAAGTAGCCCGGCATGTCGCCCTTCTGCCCGATCTGGCGCACGAATCCCCCTCCCGAATCGAGCACCTGCACGCGGAAGTTCAGCGAATCGCTCACCACGATCGACCCGTCAGGCCCGAGCACCACGTCGGTCGGGAAGTTGAACTCGCCCGGTCCTGTGCCGCGGCGCCCGATCCGCCCGATCTCCGTGCCGTCGGCGCTTATTACCACGACTTGGTGCGCCCCGGCGTCGGCGACATAGATGCGATCACGCCCGGCATCGACCGCCACGCCGCAGGGCCTGGCCAGCATGTTCTCCCCCAGCGTCCCCAACAGCGTTCCCCTCGCGTCGAACACGAAGAGCACCTTGGCCTCCGAGTCAGACACGACCAGCCGGCCACGTGGATCCCACGCCAGCCCGACCGGGAGCCGGAAACCGATCGGTTGCTTCGGCGGAGCCCAGAGGCCGTACGCCCGAGTCCCCAGGTCGAACACATGCACCGCCCGCCCACCCGGATCAGCCACGAACACGCGCTGGCCCCCGTCCGAGCAGACGTCGAGCGGACGGACCATCTCCCGCGGAGACTCCCTGCCGAACAGCGCCCGCCGCAACCCCTCCATTGGCTTGCGCCCGGGCTTGAGGTCGATGTCCTGTGCCAACTCGCCCACGTAGCGTACGCGCGGGCGCTCCGGCGGCGCGGGCCACGACGGCCTGATCCCTGGGCTGGCGAACAACTCGCCCGGCTTGGAAGCACAGCCCACGCCCAACGCGAGCATCAGCATCAGGATGGAAGCCAGGCTAGAACGCACGACGAAGTCCAAATGAAAACAACTGCGACTGGGTATCGGTGGCATCGCTTTCCAACTGCGAATATCGCACGGTCGCGTACAGGTCCGTCTGTCCGCGGGTGTACTTCAACTCGGCCAACTCCTCGAAACCCCGCGTATCTCCCCCGATGTTGTCGCTTTCGTCACGGTAGCGAAGGCGCAGCCGTCCGTGAAGCCCGGGCGCCAGCATCCGCCCGATTTCGCCCGTCAGGCGGTTCAGTTCCACCGACCGGTCAGTCTGCCCGTAATCGACCTCTTCGTGCGTCGCTTCCAGCGACACCCACGAACGCGCCCCCAGCCGCTGGTCGTAGCGTGCCTGCAGCCGCAGCAGCGTGTACGGTGAGATATCCGAAGACACATCCTCGTGCTCAGCCGTCAGCGTCACCGGTCCGCGACGCAGTTCGGTCCCCAGCAGCAGCCGCGTCTGGTCGTTGAGGGTGAAAAGCGAGGGGTCGACCGCATCGAGTTCCTGGCTCACGTCGCTGTAGGTCAGGTACGTTGACAGCCCGCGCAGCCTGCCCTCCTGGATCGTGTAACGCAGCACGATGGTGTGCGTGAACGAATCGATCGAGTTGGCCGGCTCGGGGCCCAGGTCGAAGTCGACCAGCACCGTCTGCCCATCGGCGATCGCCCCGCCGACGACGCGCCGCAGTTCGATGCGGTCGGGGAAGGCCGACAGTGTGTAGTCCAGACCCTCGACGTACACATACGTTCCAGCCAGGTTGGTGACCAGTACCGACTCTGGGACGATGTTCCGCCGCGCGATGATCACCGGCAGGGGGTCGTTGAAGGTGACTCGCTCGTCCCGAAACGGGATGGTGTCCCCCCGGTCGCTGTTCTTGATGTTGTCCAGGTTCAGACCCAGCCCCGCGTTGAACTGCCCGTACGGCACGCGCTTGACATAGTCGAAGTTCAGCGTGGTGAAGTACTCGTCGGACGTGAAGTTTTCGTCCGGCATGGTCGTCTGCGAAGCGCCAAGGCTAAACGTCGTGACCAGGCTGTCGAACAGTTTGTGTCGCGCCAGTCCGCTGAGCCGATACCGGTTCTGGTCGCGTCCCCCCGTGGTTCGCTGCTCGCCGGTCAGGTCATAGCGCGTCTCGAACCGGTCGGTGTGCCGCAGGCGCAGGATTTCATCGAGTCGATATGTGCTCTGGGCATAGTCTCCGCTCTGGTCGTAGATGCGCAGCGACGACCGCAGGCTGTGACGATCTTCCGGCCCGAACCTCAGGGTGTGCGTGATGGTGGCATCGTGCCGATCGTAACTGTTGGTGTAGATGCTTCCCCGGCTTTCGTCGACCCGGTCAAGTGCGTAGTCGATCAGCAGGTTCTGACGCTCCGTCGGCGACCAGTCGCTGTGCACCGACAGCGTGTCCTGCGTCAGGTGATAGTCGGCCAATCCGAACTGCTCGTCATCATCCTGCTCGCGGTGGAAGAGTTGAAACGTCGTGGGCGCCGTGTCCATGAACGTGGTCACGATGGCGCCGTATTCGCTCAGCGTGCTGTCGTACGACCCGGAGAATTCGCGGTCGAACAGCGTTCGGCTCTGGTTGGCGTACACCGTCGTCGGCGCCTTACTCTCGCCCAGCAGCAGCGCGCTGATGTTGTACGTCGACAGCGTGCCAGAGTCGCTTTGGTCGAGCCCGGTCAGCTCGTTCGTCGCCTCAATGTTCTGCCATCCCAGGCTCAGGTCCGCCGTCAGGTCGCACAGGTTGCGATGTCCGATGTACGATCGCGTCGAAATATCCACCCACTCCTCGTACTGGTCTTCTGTGTTCTTGCGCGTCGGCTCCCCGCTCTGCCGGATCTTCTCCTCGCGCCACCGCCCGTCAAAACGCAGCGCCACGTCCACACGCTCCAGCCTGAAGCCCTTGAGTCCCTCCTTCTGTCCCAGGACGATCGGTCCCTCATCCTCGATGGACTGCGCATACCCGGCACGCAGCACAAGGCACATCACAGCACCCGCCAGGAGCCGTTGCTGAGACCGCGACGCATCCACCGAAAACTTACTCCTTTGCTTTCGGTTCGACGCGGTCCGACGCCGAACGGAGGAAGTAGGCACTCGTCCCGCCGTGCCCGTAGTGGCAATCAAGACACTGACGCGCTTCGTCCTGGTGCTCGGGCACCTTGCTGCTGCTCAGCAGCGTCGAGTCGTGGCACTGCCCGCACACGTCCCGCGAAGGGGCCTTGAGCAGGTGCGCCCACGCCGATTCGTGCGGTACATGGCACCACAGACAAGCCCCCGCCGGCACGGGTCCGTGCATGCGGGGGTATTCCTGTGGCACTTCGCCGTGGCACTTCATGCACACCGCCGCTGTGACTCCACCGGTCGTAAACCCCGACCCGTGGCAATCCACACACCGGTCATCCAGATACGGGCGATGCCCCGAGTACGTCGGGCTTTGCCGTATGAACGCCGGGTTGCCCGCCGCCGCCATGATCGGCAGAGCGTTGGGGTTGGGAACCCCGTCGAAAAAAAAACTCAGCAGTTCGTAGTTCTTCTCGATTGAACAGCCCGACCACACCAGCCCTGCCAGCCCCGCACACAGAGACCCCCACACCCAGCCACGCCCCCGGCTCATGCCCGGTTGGCGAAAGCCACGGGGGGCGGCACCTCCGGGCCGCCCGCTTCTGCGGGTACGCGAGGCCGTCGTCCCGGTCGCCGATGGCAACGCCGCCGAGGGCGCCCCACCACCTCCTCCGCCACCGGAGCCATCGGGCGGCCCTCCGCCTTCCTCACCGGGCGCCGGTTCGGGCAGTGGCTCAGGCTGATCGCCCTGCGATTGCAGTTCGGCCATCACCGGGTTGCGACCCGTCCCTTCCGAGATGGCAACGCGACGATCCAGCAGGTCGGCCAGCGTGTATTGCTCGTTCCGCTCGCCCAGTGCGTACACGTTGACGATCTGATCGCCGAACTGGTTGGTTACGATGATCGCACGCTTGGCGTTGAAGCCGGGGTGCAGATACGCCTTCAGATACTGGATCGTCGCATCGTCCGCGCAGATGCCCACCGGCAGGTTCATCGCTCCGGCGAAGTTCCCAGCGGCCCCGAACTCCATCAGCAACTGGAAGTCCGAGTTGAACATCTGCACGTTTTGAAAAGCCGAGTCCACCACGTACAGGATCCCGTCGTCATCGACGGCGATCTGCTTGGGTCGGGCAAACGTCCCGGGCGCATCGCCGATCTGCCCCACGCCCGCCAGGTAGTTGCCTTCGGGATCGAACTTCTGCACGCGACAGCGCATCATGTCGCACACGTACACGTTCCCCTGCCTGTCCATGTCGATCCCCAGAGGCAGGCGGAACTGCCCGTCGCCGTCCCCGACCTCCCCAAACACCTTGATCGACTCTCCGGTCAGGCGGTTGAAGATCTCGACCTTCTGCGACTCCTTGTCGCACACGTACAGCCGATCGCCGAACACGGCCACGCCCACCGGCTCGAACTTCTCGTGCCCGATCGTGCGCGAGTACCGCTCGTTGCGGTCGTAGACAAACACCATCTTGGCCGAGTTGTCGGCCACGTAGATCTCTCCATCGTCGGCCACCGCCACATCCACGGGATTGCGCAGCCGGCTCATGCCGGTGACGCCGACCAGTCGCATCTGCTTCTTCTTCAGATCGAGCACCGTCAGCCCGGGGCGCCGGATATCGCACACATAGATCCGCCCGTCTTTCGCCTCCACGCCGTAGGGCTTGTTGATCGCAGTGGCCGGAGTGTTCTCATCGCCGAAGACTGCCTTGTCAAAGGCCGACTGCTTCTTGTTGGTCAGATCAAACGCCGTGGCGTAGGTTCGGACGTACTGCACCCGTGGCTCGATGTTGCCAAAGGGCCAGAACGCGTAACTCCCGCTCACCCCGGTCTTTTCAGTCTTCGGCTTCTGGGCCGTTTCGCAGCCGACCCCGGCACCCAACAGTGCCGAAAGGCACAGCCCCAACATCAATCGGCCCGCGACGCTCCAGAATCTTCCTCTGCATCCATTCATCTGCGGCTCCCCGAATTGCTGACAAAGAGGTTATCAAATCCCGTGCCATTGCGTGAATCTGCGCAAACTCCCCTGGTCAACCGGGGTGTCTTCCTGCCCTTGTCCATCGGCTCAGGCTCGCGCAGCACCCCAAGTCACTGCTGGAAGGGACTGGATCGGGGCGCAAAAAAGAAAGCCGCCCGCAGGGCGACCTCGTAAGGTCTGCCGCGGGCGGCCCCAAGCCTATCGGCTTTCACCCGTCTGGCGACGGAATCAACTCACTTGATGTGGCACGCCAGGCACAGGGCCGACGCCGAGTTGCTGATGTTCAGCATGTGCGGGAAGCCACGGTTGTGGGCCGTATGGCACGTGCCGCACGACACCACGTTGCGCGTCACGCCGCTCGAGTCCGTCCATGGACGCAGGCGCATCGAGGACGGCAGGCTGCTCGGGGGATGGAAGCGTGTCGAGGTGTCCGGATAGATCGCGTCCGCACCGATCGGGTGGTCATTCGTCAGGTCGGTCCCGATGTTCGCCGATGACGGGATGTAGCTGGTGCCCGTCATCCCGCCGTAGCTGTCCAGCGCCACCGTTCCGTCGTGGCAGGACAGGCACAGGCGGCTGCGTTCGTCCAGGTCGTCCTGAGTGCCGGCTGCGTCATGCATCGTGTAGGTCGCCGTCGACATCTCGTGGTTCCACAGGCGCGGCAGGCCCGGCATCGCGAAGTGCGGAGTATGGCAGGGTTTGCAGATTTCGCCGCCCGACCATGCCATCGATGAGAAGTCATGCGCCGAACCGACGATTTGGGCGCTTGCACCCGAAGCCAGCAGGGCGACCGCTGCGGACATTAACACGGATTTGGCCTTCATTGTCACACCTCTTTCTCATACTGCTTGCGAACTTCCAAGGGTTTGTTGTTGGGTGCCTGTTCCCGCTTCTCGTTGCCGGCACCGTTCCAGTCCGACAGATCCATCATGCAACTCGGATGCCAATGTCCTTTTGGCGACTTACCCGCCCTGGGGCCTCCGCCACGCCCCTTTTTCAGACCCATCTCTCTGATTTGAGAATTGTTGACCCACTAATCCTCTCATCAATAGGACGTGCTTTCCCACGTTCACATGCATGCACAATCCACCTGTTTTGGGTGATTCCTTCTCTCATCTGCGCAGGACATATCTCCGGCACGAAACCCGGGTGAACGACACTCACTTGATGTGGCACCCCAGGCAGATTGCGCTGGCCACGTTCCGCATGTTCAGCAGATGCGGATACCCGCTCTGACGGTGCGGGTTGTGACACGACAGGCACGAGACCACCATGCGAGGCTGCCCGCCGCCATCAATCCACTCCTTGAGTGGAAGGGCCGCGGGGATCTGCGATGGGTCGCGGAAGGCACCGGCCCACCAACTCGGCTGAGGACTCGGGGGATATTGAGCCTCGGCCCCGATCGGATGGTCGTCGCTCAGGTCCGTTCCAAGTCGAAATCGCGCCGGGATGAAACTGGACCCAACTTGCCCGCCAAAACTGTCCAGAGCCACCGTTCCATCGTGGCAGGACAAGCACATGCGCGTACCCACATCGAAGTCTTCCTGCCCGCCCGAGCCATCGTGCAGGGTGTAGGTGGCCGACGACATGGTGTGGTTCCACAGACGCGGCAGATTCGCCATCGCAAAGTGAGGCGTGTGGCAGGGCTTGCAGATCTCGCCGCCCGACCAGGCCATTGATGAGAAGTCATGTTTGGAACCGACGATCCCCCCGACACGCGGCTGCTCCATGGGGTTGAACTGGGCTCGTGCGGGATTGCCCAGACTCAGCAGAACGCCGATCGCCGCAAACACATGGCTGCTCTTTGGCATGGCAAACCTCCGACGATGGGGAGACTCGCTCCACGTCCGTGCCGGGGCGAAACCCCTGTTTACAGGCCGCAGGCAGCGGCCGAGGTCTGTGTCACCCAGTGGGTAACTCCCCAAATCCACTGCAATACGCATGCCTATATCTGTAATAAGGCGCCTGGTCCGAGGTCTGCCAACGATCCGAAGAAGAATCGGACGACATCCACCGTTTTTGGTGGTTTAATTCGTGTCAGTTGGCTCAAGTCGCCCATCCTCCGCGTCGAATCTCCCCCCAAGTCGGGCATTGCGTGAGGAGGAGTGGATGACCTTGTTCAGATTCGGTTTGAGGGTGCGCTCGCGCGGCAACCTGCTGGCGCGAGTCTGGGCGGTCGGGATCCTCTCCGGACTAGGGGGCTTGCTGGCGACCCGCCCTGCCCAGGCGGAGCGGCCCGAGGCAATCCCCGGAGGCAGCATGATGGGCGGGACCGGGTCACTTCCCTGGACCGACTCCAACTGCAACGGCTGCCACGTACCGAGCGCGACGTTCTCTCACCCCGTGAACGTGCGGGCGAACATGCAGGTGCCCAGTTCGCTTCCTCTCCAGAATGGGACGATGACCTGCGTGACCTGTCACGATGACTCGAGTTCGGCCCTGCACTCCCAGGCTCGCGCTTCGGGCGATCCGATGCTGCGTGGGGGGATTGCCTCATCGGCGGGGCTTTGCGTGCAATGCCACGAGCGCACCTTCGCCGGTTCGCGTGACGCCCATGCGATGGGGGTGGGCAAAGCGCACCTGCAATGGGAGCGTCGCGGACCGCACGAGAACCCACGGCCGGCGATGTCCCGGGGTGGCTTTGAGCGGATCGACGCCGAGTCGCAGGGTTGCCTCGAGTGTCACGACGGGTCCACCGCAACCAAGGTGGGTGAACGGCGAACGGGGGATCTGTTCGAGCATGGGAGTCGGCAGGAGCACCCGATCGGGGTGTCCTACAAGGCGAGGAAAGGACGGGATGCGATCCCGCTGAAGCCGGTACAGTCGCTGGACAAGCGAGTGAGGCTGTTCGACGGAACGGTGGGGTGCGGCTCGTGTCACAGCGTGTTCAGCCAGCATGATGGGTTGCTGGTGATGAGCAACATGCGCAGCGCGCTGTGCCTGTCGTGTCACGACTATTGAGGCATTCTGGATACAGTTCTCATATTTGGGTAGATCTCGGACCTTTCCCGTCTCAATTATGAGAATAGGGGAAGATTTGGCGTTTTCTTGGCACGGGCGAGGCGCTGAAGCCTCGTGCTCGGCGCGTCCGGCGGGTGTTGAGGGCGGTTGTAGACCTGGCGAGGCCGACTGGGAGGGGTGTGGGTGGCATCGGCATTGCTCAAGTGTGGGCGAGGCCTTGAGTGCGCATGGGGATTCGACCGGGGAAACTGTTGGTCGGCGTGGGCGCGATCGCGTTGAGCGTGGCGTACCTGGGGTATGCGGGCGCGCGGGGCGGATGGGTGTACTACGTCGACGTAGCGACCTGCATGGAGGAGCGAGTCGGGCAGCGGGTGCGGGTGCACGGGGTGGTGCGTAAGGGGTCGGTGGAGATGGACCGGGTGGGGCTTTGGGCCCGATTCGAGATGTCTGGGGGCGGCGCGGGCATGCCGGTGCGGTATGAGGGCGCGATCCCGGACATGTTTGAGGAAGGACGCGAGGTGATCGTCGAGGGGTCGCTGAGCGCGGACGGGGTCTTCGTGGCCGACGTGCTGCTCACCAAGTGCGCCAGCAAGTATCAGAGCCGTTCGGAGCCGGTGCCGTGACCGGGTTGCTGGGCAGTTTGTGCCTAAGCGGAGCGACGGTCGCGTGGGCGGGGGCGGCGGCAAGCGGGCTGGCGGCGTGGCAGACGGGCGAAGAACGCTGGCTGGCGCGGGCGCGGGGCGCGACGGTGCTCGGCGCCGCGTTGCTCCTAGGCGCGTCGGCGTTGCTGGCGTGGATGCTGTTGTCGCACGATTTCACGAATGCATACGTGTTTGCGCACACGGATCGGTCGCTGGGCGTGCTGGCCCGGTTGAGCGCTTTCTGGGCCGGGCAGGAGGGGAGCATCCTGCTGTGGGCGCTGATGCTGGCGCTGATGAGCAGCGTGCATGCGTGGAGGGCGCGCGAGGGCGTGAGCGTGGCGGTGCTGGGAGGCATCGTGGTTTTCTTCGCGGGGCTGCTGGTGTTCGCGGCCAACCCGTTCGAAACACGGGCGGGGTCGATGGACGGCTCGGGAATGAACCCGATGCTGCGGCACTGGGCGATGGCGCTGCATCCCCCGCTGTTGTTCATGGGGTATGCGGGGTTTGCGGTGCCGATGGCGATGGTCTTCGGTGGGTTGGTGCAGCAACGTTCGAAGACCGACATTGCCGGCACGACGCGGACCGGTCCAGTCATCCGCCAGACACTTGAGTTGCGGCGGTGGGCGATTTTTGCCTGGGTGTGTCTTTCGCTGGGGATGGCGCTGGGGGCGTGGTGGGCGTATGTGGAACTGGGCTGGGGCGGATACTGGGCGTGGGATCCGGTGGAGAACGCGTCGCTGGCGCCGTGGCTGACGGGGCTGGCGCTGGTGCATGCGATGGTGGCGCATCGGAAGCACGGCGGGTTTTCGGGCTGGGTGGCGTGGCTTTCGGTGGGGACGTTTTCCCTGTGTGTGCTGGGAACGGCGCTGACGCGGAGCGGGCTGTTGCAGTCGGTGCATGCGTTTGCGCAATCGAGCGTGGGGCTGGCGTTTTTCGGGCTGCTCGCGGGCGTGGGCGGAGGCGGGGCGTCGGTGCTGGTGGCGCGGCGAAAGGCGTTGAGCGGCGGCGCGATCCGCGCGTGGAGCGTGGAGGGAGTGATTCACGCGGGTCTGTGGGTGCTGGTGGCGATGGCAGGCGCCACGCTGGCGGGAACGGTGCTGCCATTGCTGAGCGGCGCGACGGGTGATGCGGCGATCGTGGGCCCGGCGTATTACGGGCGCACGGTGCTGCCGCTGGCGGTGGTGCTGATGGGGTTGATGGGTGCGGCGGAGTTGGCGCGAGAGGCACGCGCGGCGCGTGCGTGGTGGATGGCCGGCGGCGCGGCGGGGGCGGTGGTAGCGGCCGCGGTGACGGGATTGATCGATTGGCGATTCATGGCGTGTGCGGGTGTGTGCGGGATGGTGGTGGGCAGCGCGGGGTTTGAGGGGTGGAGAACGGCGGGAGGAAGCCGAACCCCCCGCCCGAACATCCGCGGGTCGGGCGGGAGCGGCCGGTGCTGGAGTCTGGCGGCGCATGTGGGAATGGGGCTGCTGGCAACAGGGGTGGCGGGGTCGAGCGTGTTTGCGGAGCAGACGACGACACGGCTGGGGCCGGGCGAGTCGGTGACGATCGGGCAGTACACGCTGGTGCTGGAGGAGTTGCGGAGGGTGCGTGGAGAGGGATGGGAGGCCGGCGAGGCAGTGGTGCGGGTACGGCGTGGAGACGGACGTGAAGCGGAGTTGCGGCCTCAGCAGAGGTTTTATGAGCGGTTCAGGGAGGCCTCGACGGAAGTGTCGGTGCGATCGGGGCTGGACGAGGACGTGTCTGTGGCGCTGTTGGGATGGACGGTGGGCGGGACGGCTGCGTCAATCGCGGTGCACGTGAACCCGCTGACGAGTTGGATCTGGGCGGGCGCGGGTCTGATGGCGCTGGGCGGGGCGGGGTCTATGCTGCCGCGACCGGCGCGGAGTGTTTCGCGGCGGGCGAGCGTGGCAGAGGTCGAGCCGTCAGGCGCGTGGAGCGCTGCCGGCTCGCGCGGATGAACGGAGACCGGGATGCGTCGAGCGATGCGATGGATGGCGTGGCTGGGGGCGGCCTGGTTGGTGTGCGCATGTGGCGTGAGTGTGGCGCAGGAGGTGCTGCCGCCGGAGATTCAGCGCATGCTCGACCTGGGGCCGAAGGGCAGTTTGATGGTGCGCGCGACGCAGGGGACGAAGGAGGGGAGCTCTCCGGGCGGCGCGGCGATCAGCGTGCAGTTGATGCACCGGGGGCAGCCGATCAGGCAGGTGAATGCGCTGCTGGATGAGAACGGGATGGTGATGGTGACGGATGTTCCGGTGGCGATCGGGGTTCGACCTCTGGTGCAGATCGGGTTTGCGGGGGTGACATACCAGGAGTTTGGACCGGAGATGACGGCGGAGAACCCGAACGCGTCCATAGATATCACGGTGTATGACGTGACGGAGACGGAGCCAACGTGGCGGGTGGCGATGCGGCAGGCGATCGCTTCTCCCGGGGCGCAGAGCGTGGTGGTGTCGGAGACGGTGGTGGTGGAGAACATGGGCGATCGCACCTGGCTGGGAGGGCCGGTGGATGGACGTGGGAATCGGACGACGGTGCGGCTGGCGCTTCCGGCGGGGGCGGACCGAGTGAACCTGGACGCGGGTTTTCACGGGTGGTGTTGCACGGCGTTCGAGGGCGGGGTGCTGGGGGTGCAGATGCCGCTGATGCCCGAGCGGGTGACGTTCCGGTATTCGTATGAGGTTCCGGTGTCGGGGGACAGGGTGGCGTTGGAGTTCGGGTCGGTAGCGCCGACATCGGCGCTGTCGGTGCTGGTGCCGGAGAACGCGGGGAGCGCGAGTGCGATCGGGCTTTCGGCGCAGGGGATGCAGGCCAGCGAGATGGGCGCGATGCGGGTGTTCGCGGGGCAGACGGAGGCGGGGCAATCGGCTGGGGTGGTGCTGACGGGACTGGTGAGCAGTCGGGGGAACGTGATACCGATGGCCGAACGGACGGGCGGAGGCAACTGGGCGAAGATTGGCGCCGGAGTCGGGCTGGCGCTGGTGGTGGTGCTGGTGATCGTGGTGGTTTCGCTGAAGGGTCGGTAGACAGGGGAGCGGGCGCGGATGACGACGAGCGCGTCGATCAGGCTGGGACGACCGGGCGCGCGGGCGGGCAGCGCGAGCACGGCGGTGAGTCTGCGCGGGGTGAGCAAGTCGATCGACGGGCGTGCGGTGCTGAGCGAGGTGAGCGTGGAGTTGCCGCGCGGGAGTTTCGTGAGCGTGATGGGGGCCAACGGCGCGGGCAAGAGCACGTTGCTGCGGGTGATGTCAACCCTGACGGGGGCGACGGAGGGGGAGGTGCGGATCTTTGGCGAGTCGCGCGGGGCCGCGGTGCGTGCGAAGATCGGGATGGTGGCGCACGAGACGATGCTGTATGACGAGTTGACGGCGCTGGAGAATGTGACCCTGTTTGCGCGGCTGCACGGCGTGCCGGGGGCGGCGTCGCGGGCACGGCTGATGCTCGAGCAGTTGGGGGTTGGCGCGGTGGCGCACGCGGCGGTGCGGTCGATGAGCCGCGGAGTGGCGCAGCGCGTGGCGCTGGCGCGGGCGCTGGTGCATGGACCGGAACTGCTGCTGGCCGACGAGGTGTTCGCGGGGCTGGACGTTGGGTCGCGTGAACTGGTGGAGGGCGTGCTGACGGAAGCGTGGGGCAAGGGTTGCACGATCGTGACGTGCGGGCACGACGTGGAGCAGAGTCTGCGGCTGAGCGAGCGTGTGCTGGTGCTCGAGCGCGGGCGGCTGGTGATGGATGAGTGGGCGCATCGGCTGACGGCCGGGAGCCTGCGTGAGCGGCTTGGAGGGCGAGCATGAGCGCGGTGCGCGTGGTCATGCTGCTGGCGGGCAAGGATCTGCGGATCGAGGCGCGCGGTCGGCAGACGCTCGGGCTGGTGGTGGTGCTGGGGATTCTGATCGAGGTGGTGCTGGCGCTGGGGTTGGGGCAGGCGTCAAGCGGGCTGCGGGCGACGGCGATCCTGTGGGTGACGTATCTGTTCGGTGGGGTGCTGTGCTTCGAGAAGACGATGGCGGTGGAGAGGCAACACGGCGCGATGGCGGGGCTGCTGCTGGCGCCGGTGGATCGGGGGTTGATCTACCTGGGCAAGTTGTGCGCCAACCTGGCGCTGCTTGGGGCGCTGGCGGCGGTGGTGACGCCGGTGGGGATCGTGTTTTTCGGGTTTGACCTGTCGGCGGCACCGGGCGCGTTCGCAGCGGTGATCGGGCTGAGCCTGGTGGGATACGCGGCGGTGGGAACACTATTCTCGGCGGTGACGAGTGCTTCGCGCCTGCAGGGCGGGCTGCTGGCGATGGTGGTGTTTCCGCTGAGTCTGCCGCTGGTCATCACTTCGACCCAGGTGCTGGCGGGGGTGATGGATCGAGGCGAGGCGCTGGACATGAGCGGGCTGGGGGTGATCGCGGTGTTTGACGTGATCTTCCTCACTGCGTCGTGGTCGGTGTTTGAACTGGTGGTCGAGCCATAGGACGGTGAGCGATGGGCGGCACAAGGCGAATCGCAGTGGCGGGCTACTGGGTGCTGTCACTGGCGGCGCTGGCCGGGGCGGCGTGGCTGGCGGCGTATTACGCGCCGGTGGACGCGGACATGGGCGTGATCCAGAAGGTGTTTTACTTCCACCTTCCGGCGGCGTTATGCATGTTCGGGGCGTGCGGGCTGGTGTTCGTGGCGGGGGTGGGGTATCTGTGGCAGCGCGAGGGCTGGTGGGACGACCTGTCGCACGCATCGGCGCGGGTGGCGGTGCTGCTCAGTTCGGTGGTGCTGCTGACGGGGATGATCTGGGGCAAGCAAGCGTGGGGAACGTGGTGGACGTGGAGCCCGCGGCTGACGTTCAGCCTGGTGCTGTGGCTGCTGTACGTGGCGTATCTGGTGCTTCGCGCGTCGATCGGGTCGGAACAGAAGCGGGCGGTGGTGTGCGCGGTGTACGGGATCGTGGCGTTTCTGGACGTGCCTCTGGTGTACCTGTCGACGAAGTTGATGCCGGACATTCACCCCGAGTCGATTGAACTGGAGCGGCCGATGTGGGTGACGCTGGGCGCTTGGATGGCTGCGGTGACGCTGCTGAGCGCCGGCCTGGTGGCAGCGCGGTACCGGGTAGCGCGGCTGGAGCGGGCGCACGAGGAATGGGCGCTGCGGACGGGGATGGGAGGCCCGGCGTGATCGGCGTGGAATACTCGATTGCGGCGTATGCGCTTGGGCTGGGGCTGATGCTTGGCTACGGGCTGCGCGTGTGGTGGCGGCTGCGCGGGGCGCTGCGGCGCGCGAATGAAAGAGCGGGCGGGAGCACGGGGGAGAGTCAGGGCGAGGCGGATTCGGACGTTCGCAGGGCTGAGCCGGCCAGTGCGTCGAGGGCGCGCTGAAGGGCGAGGAAGAGCAGGACGAGGGTGCCGGCGACGATGCTGGTCCACCAACTCGAGAGATTGCCCTGAAAGACAATGAGGGTCTGGATCAGGCCGAGGATCAGCACGCCGAGGAATGTGCCGACGACCGAGCCGATGCCGCCGGTGAGGAGAGTGCCGCCGATGACGACGGCGGCGATGGCGTCGAGTTCGAGGCCCCTGGCGGCGGCGGGATCACCGGACTGCTTGTAGAGCATGAAGACGACGCCGGCGAGCGCGGAGAGGAAGCCGGAGAGTGCGTAGATCCGCACGGTGGTACGTGCGACGGGCAAACCCATGAGGGCGGCGGCGTGGGCGTCATCGCCGATGGCGTACACGGTGCGCCCGAAGCGGGTGTGTCGCAGGACGAACCATGCGACGAGAAAGGTGGCCAGGAGGATCCAGACGGTGACGGGGATGGTGATTCCCCGGCGTCCGAGGTCGAGTTGGAGCGTGAGCGTGTGGTTGAGGGTGGTGGCGACGAAGGCGTGATTGACGCCGACGGACTGCGGGTGGATGACGAAGGCCATGCCGCGCATGAAGAAGAGGCCGGCGAGTGTGATGAGGAATGGCGGGAGGCGGAACAACCGGATCATCATGCCCTGCACCGAGCCGAAGAAGGCGCCGACGGCCAGGGCGATGCCGATGGCGGCGAGGGGATGGAGCCCGACCTCTTCGATGAGGACGGCGAGCAGGATGCTGGTGAAGGCCATGACCGAGCCGACGGACAGGTCGATGCCGCCGGAGAGGATGACAAAGGTGGCGCCAACGGCGGCGATGCCGAGGAAGGCGTTGTCGACGAGGAGGTTTCTGGCCACGGCCCAGGAGGCGAAGTTGTCGTAGCGGAGGGCGCCAAAGGCGTAAACGGCGACGAGGACGGCGGCGGTGGCGAGAAGAGGAATGTCGCGGCGGTCGATGGGGAGTTTCATGGAGCCTCCCTGCGTGACTGGCGCATGCGGACGAGGCGTTCGCGCACGACGGGCGACTGGAGGAGGCAGACGAGGATGACGACAGCGGCCTTGGGCGCCGGGGCGATGTCGGAGGAGACGTCCTGCATGTAGAGGGTCTTGGTGAGGGTCTGCATGAGGAGGGCACCGACGATCGAGCCGACGAGGAGGAAGCGGCCTCCCATGAGCGAGGTGCCCCCGATGACGACGGCGAGGATGGCGTCGAGTTCAAGGAGTTGTCCGGCGTTGTTGGCGTCGGCGGCCTTGATGTAGGAGCACTCGATGATGCCGGCCATGCCGGCGCACAGGCCGCTGAAGGCATAGACGCAGAGGCGGACGGCGCGATCTGGTACTCCGGCCAATCGGCTGGCGGGCTGGTTGTCGCCGACGGATTCGATGAACAGGCCGAGGGGCGTACGGCGTGTGGCGACGGCACAGGCGAGGGCGACGAGTGCGAGGAGGGTGACCGGCACGGGCAGGCCGAAGAGCGAGCCGTTGCCAAACCAGGTCATGCGAGGGTCTTCGTAGGTGGTGATGGAGCCGCCGGTGATGAGTTGTGCGACGCCGCGACCGGCGACCATGAGGATGAGCGTGGCGACAATGGGCTGGAGGCGGAGGAAGGCGATGAGGGCTCCGTTCCACAGGCCGAATAGGGTGGCGACGATCAGCGCCGAGGCGATGGCTACGTACCAGGGCGCGCCGCGGTCGGCAAGGAGGGTGGCGGCGACAGCGCCGGCGATGGCGACGAGGGCGCCAACGGAGAGGTCGACGCCGGCGGTGGCGATGACGAGGGTCATGCCGACGGCGACAATGGCGACCTTGGACCCGTGGTTGAGGATGTCGACCGGCGTGCCATAGAGACGCCCATCGCGAACCTGCAGGTCAAAGAATCCGGGCGTGAACACCATGTTGAAGATGAGAAGAAGAGCGAAGGCGAGCAGAGCCCACCTGACAGAGGCGAGGGTTGAGAGGATGGAGCCAGCCAGGTGTTTCATGCGCTGTCCGCGATGGCGCCGAGCACGGCCTGCTCGGTGATCTGCGCTCCGGAGAGTTGGGCGACGGTGCGCCGGTCGCGGAGGACGACGACGCGCTGGGAGACACGGACGACCTCTTCGAGTTCGGAACTGATGAAGAGGATGGCCATGCCTTGTCGGCGGAGGTGCTCGATTTCGCGGATGATTTCGGCCTTGGCGGCCACGTCGACGCCTCGGGTGGGCTCGTCGAGGATCAGGAGGCGCGGCTGAGTGGCCAGCCATCGCGCGACGAGGACTTTCTGCTGGTTGCCGCCGGAGAGACTGGAGACGGGAGTGTCGGCGCTGGGAGTCCGGATGCTGAGGATCCGGATGTAGTGATCGGCGAGTAGGCGGGACGCAGCAGGGGAAAGGCGTGCGCGGCCTCGGGCGCGGAGAGCCAGTTCGATGTTTTCCCGCACGGAGAGCGAGGGGATGATGCCGTGGTCCTTGCGGTTTTCGGGCGTGAGGGCGATGCGGCGGCGGATGGCGTGGCGTGGGGCGCGGAAGCGGACAGGCTGTCCGTCGACGAGCAGTTGCCCGCGTTCGAGGCGATCAGCGCCGAAGAGGAGGCGTGCGGTTTCGGTGCGGCCGGAGCCGAGAAGGCCGGCCAGACCGAGGGTCTGTCCGGCGTGGATGGAAAGGTCGGCGTGTTCGACGCAGCCATGTCGGGCGATGGCTCTTGCTTCGAGCAGGGGCGTGGAGGAGGGCTGGATGGCGGCGTGGGCGGGCGCGGCGGCGGCGAGATCGAGTTCGCGGCCGACCATGAGGCCGACGAGTTTCTGCCGGGGCAGATCGGCGACGGAATGCTCGGCCACGAATCGCCCGTCGCGCAGGACGGTGATGCGGTCGGCGATGGCGTAGACCTGGTCGAGGAAGTGCGTGACGAAGAGGATGCCGAGGCCCTGGTCGCGCAGGCGTCGCATGATGGTGAAGAGGTTTACGACCTCGGAGCGGTCGAGGCTCGAAGTTGGCTCGTCAAGGATGAGCACGCGTGCGTCGATGTCAAGGGCGCGCGCGATGGCGACGAGTTGCTGTACGGCGATGGAGCAGGAGTCGAGTTCGCGGCGAACGTCGATGGACAGCCCGAGGCGCTGCAGCGCGGCGCGGGCGCGCTGTCGCACGGCGCGCCAGCGAATGCGTCGCAAGTGCGTGGGCTCGCGCCCCAGGCAGATGTTCTCGGCGATGGACAGATGCGGGATGAGGTTGACTTCCTGGAAGACGGTGGCGATGCCCTCGCGCTCGGCGTCGCGCGGGGAGGCGGGCGCGATGGCGCGGCCACGGAGGAGGGTGGAGCCGGAGTCAGGGCGGTGGACGCCGGTGAGGCATTTGATGAGGGTGCTCTTGCCGGCGCCGTTTTCACCCATGAGGGCGTGGATCTCGGCGTG
Organism: Phycisphaerales bacterium; assembly: GCA_023382935.1. Classification (GTDB taxonomy): domain Bacteria; phylum Planctomycetota; class Phycisphaerae; order Phycisphaerales; family UBA1924; genus J022. The sequence continues at coordinate 113,343 of JAHDXL010000007.1, read as the reverse complement.
GCGCAGGGTGAAGTTGACTCCTGAGAGCGCGTGGACGGGGCCGAAGCGCTTGGAGAGGTCGCGTGCTTCGAGCAGGGCGGGGGAGGTGAGTTCGGCGGGTTCTGCGTGCATCTGATTAGACGGGATGCACCTGTGGGGGAGCCATTGGGATGCATGCGATGAAACCCCTCCCTCAGGGTCGGGGCTTGTTGATGCCACGAGACCTAGTACTTGCGGGTCTTGATGTCTTCGGCGGCGGTTTGGCGTGTGAACACGCCCTCCTCGGTGGCGATCCACTTGGGGACTTGCTGGCCGGCGACGATCTTCTCGATGGTGTCGAAGAGGATGGGCCCGAGGAGGGGATTGCACTCGACGGTGCAGTTGAGTTTGCCCTCGACCATGGCTTCGAAGGCAGCGCGGACACCATCGACCGAGACGATGATGATGTCTTCGCCGGGCCTACGTCCGGCTTCTTCGATGGCCTGGATGGCGCCCAGCGCCATGTCGTCGTTGTGGGCATAGAGGGCGGTGATGGAGGGGCCTTCGGGGCTCTTGAGGAAGGTCTCCATGACTTCGCGTCCCTTGGCGCGGGTGAACTCGCCGGACTGACTCTTGATGATCTTCATTCCGGGATGCTGGGCGAGGACTTCGGCAAAGCCCTTCTTGCGGTCGATGGCCGGATCGGCGCCGGGGGTGCCTTCGAGTTCAGCGATGACGGCGTTGCCGGAGGTGGCGTCGGCGAGGAAGCGGGCGGCACGGCGGCCTTCCTCGACGAAGTCGGCGCCAATGAAGGTCGTGTAGAGGTCTTCGTTCTCGACGCGGCGGTCGGTGAGAATGACGGGGATGCCGGCATCCCTGATTTCCCTGAGTACCGGCTCCCAGCCGGTCTTGACGACGGGGGCGAAGACGATGACGTCGACATCCTGAACGATGAAGGTGCGCAGGGCCTTGATCTGGTTCTCCTGCTTCTGCTGGGCGTCGGAGAAGACGAGGTTGACGCCGCGGGCGGCGGCCTCGGACCTGATGGACTCGGAGTTGGCCTTGCGCCAGTCGGACTCGGCGCCGATCTGCGAGAAGCCGACCTTGAGTGGAGACTTGGGCGAGGCGGGCGCCGGCGTGCCGTGCGCGTCGGGCGAAGTGGGCTTTTTGCAGGCGACCAGGACCGCGGCCAGGGCGATGGCGCCGAGGCAGGCGACGAGGCGAGAGGTGCGTTGCATGAGAGTCCCTCCGTGTGGCCGTGATAGGGTACCGTATCACGGAAACGGGGGGGAGGGAACCGGAGGCGAATCGGTTGCACGGGGAGACAGGCGATGGCGGGTGAAGCGAAGTTCTCGATCGGCGTGGATTACGGCACCAACTCGGTGCGCGCGCTGGTGGTGGATGTGCACAGCGGCGAGGAAGTCGCCTGCACGCAGTGGACGTATGCCCACGGCGAGGACGGGGTCATCCTGGACGGGCGCGAGGTGAACCTGGCGCGGCAGCACCCTGCCGACTACGAGGAGGGATTTGTGCGCACGGTGCGCCAGGCGGTGGAGATGGCGCGGGCGAATCGGGGCTTTGCGCCCGAGCGGGTGGTGGGGATCGGGGTGGATACGACCGGATCGACGCCCGTGCCGGTGGATGAGCAGGGGCGGGCGCTGGCGACCTTGCCAGAGTTTGCGGGCGAGGTGGACGCGATGGCATGGCTGTGGAAGGACCACACGGCTCACGCGGAGGCGGCGGAGATCAGTGAACGGGCGCGCGCGGGCGGATATCCGTACTTGTCCAAGTGCGGCGGGGCGTATTCGTCGGAGTGGTTCTGGTCCAAAGCGCTGCACTGCGAGCGGCACAATCCGAAGGTCGCACAAGCGGCGTTCGCGTGGGTGGAGATGTGCGACTACGTGCCGGGGCTGATCACGGGCCGGCGCGATCCGCGGACGATGGCACGGGGGATCTGCGCAGCCGGGCACAAGGCGATGTATCACCCGGGCTGGGGTGGACTGCCATCGGCGGAGTTTCTCGAGGGGCTGTGGCCGGGGTTTTCGCGATTTCGGGAGCGGTACCGGCACCCCGCGGTGCCTTCGGATCGGGTGGCGGGCGGGCTGGCGGCCGAGTTTGCGGAGCGAACGGGGCTGCGAGCGGGGGTGCCAGTGGCGGTGGGCGCGCTGGATGCGCACTTGGGGGCGGTGGGTTCGGGCATCGGGCCGGGCACGCTGGTGAAGATCATGGGCACGAGCACATGCGACTGCATGGTGGGCCCGCTGAGCGAGGGGATGCCGGATATTCCGGGCGTGAGCGGGATCGTGCCGGAGAGCGTGATTCCGGGGATGCTGGGAATCGAGGCCGGGCAGTCGGCGGTGGGCGATGTTTTCAACTGGTTCGTGAATCGGATCGGGCCGAGCGGATTCGGCGGGCGCGAGGAGATGCACGCGAGATTGAGCGAGGCGGCAGGGAAGTTGAGGGCGGGCGAGAGCGGGCTGGTGGCGCTCGACTGGCACAACGGGAATCGCAACGTGCTGACCGATCCGCTGCTGACCGGGCTGATCGTGGGTGAAACGCTGGCGACGACGCCGGCTGAGATCTATCGGGCGCTGATCGAGGCGACGGCCTTCGGGGCGCTGAAGATCATCGAGCGGATCGAGGAATGCGGGGTCGCGATCCAGCGGGTGGTCAACTGCGGCGGCATCGCGGAAAAGAACCCGCTGGTGATGCAGATTTACGCGGACGTGTGCAACAGGCCCATGCAGATCAGCCGATCGGGACAGGCGTGTGCGCTGGGAGCGGCGGTGTTCGGGGCGGTGGTCGGCAAGGCGCACGCGGACGTGCCGTTGGCCCAGCGGGCGATGACGGGTGTGAAGGAGCGGGTGTACCGGCCTGAGGCGGAGAGCGTGGCGGTGTATCGAGACTTGTACCGCGTGTACACGGCGCTGCACGATGCGTTCGGGGGGGTCGGCGGGCAGGATGTGGGGTGGGTGATGAAGGAGTTGATCGGAATCAGGCAAAGGGTGAGGAAGGGGTAAGGCGACAGAGCGAAGAGGGAAAGACCCCTCCGTCTGGATGCGCCTGGCACCTCCGACCGAGGGGGAGGAACTGCCGGAGCAAGTGTCAATTTCGGACCCGGAAAGGCCGAAAGGCATTCTGGACTGGCGTATCATCAATCCATGAAGATGACCGTGTCGCGCGAGTCGACGGCGTCGATCCGGGGCGTGCCCGCCGGGAAAGGGTCGCGGGGCGACGTCGGCGGAGAAGGGCGACATCGGGCGCAGACCACAAGGAGTCGGGGATGAGCCATCCCATGCTGGCGACGGTGGACGGGAACGAGGCGTGCGCGTCGGTGGCGTATCGGTTGAGCGAAGTGATCGCGATCTACCCGATCACGCCGTCGTCGCCGATGGGCGAGTTTGCCGACGAGTGGGCGGTGAAGGGGAAGGCGAACCTGTGGGGGCAGGTGCCTTCGGTGACGGAGATGCAGTCGGAGGGCGGGGCGGCCGGAGCGATTCACGGGGCACTGCAGGGCGGAGCGTTGGCGACGACGTTCACGGCCTCGCAGGGGCTGCTGCTGATGATCCCCAACATGTACAAGATCGCCGGGGAGTTGACGCCGTTCTGCATGCACGTGACGGCGCGGACAATCGCAACGCACGCACTGTCGATCTTCGGGGACCACTCGGACGTGATGGCGTGCCGGCAGACGGGCTTTGCCATGCTGGCGGCCGCGTCGGTGCAGGAAGCGCAGGACATGGCGTGCATCGCGACGGCCTCGACACTGAAGAGCCGGGTGCCTTTCATGCACTTCTTCGACGGGTTCCGCACCTCGCACGAGGTGTCGAAGATTCAACTGCTGTCGGATGACGATCTGAGGTTCATGATCGATGACGCGCTGGTGGGCGAGCACCGGCGGCGGGCGCTGTCGCCGGACCACCCGGTGGTGCGGGGGACGGCGCAGAACCCGGACACGTTCTTCCAGGCGCGCGAGGCGTGCAACATCTACTACGACGCGTGCCCGGGGATCGTGGCGGAGATGATGGAGAAGTTCGGGGAGCGGACCGGGCGGACGTACCGGCCGTTCGACTACTTCGGGGCGCCCGACGCCGAGCGTGTGATCGTCATCATGGGATCTGGGGTTGAGACGGCCAGCGAGACGGCGGCGCACCTGGTCAAGCGCGGGGAGAAGGTGGGCGTGGTTGCGGTACGGCTGTTCCGCCCGTTCTCGCGCGAGCACCTGATGAGCGCGTTTCCGAAGAGCGTGAAGGCGATCGCGGTGATGGACCGGACCAAGGAGCCGGGGGCGATCGGCGATCCGCTGTACCTGGACGTGCTGACGGCGATCACGGAGGCGCACATCGCGGGCAAAGCGCCGTTTGAGAAGTTGCCGCGGGTGATCGCGGGGCGGTACGGCTTGTCGAGCAAGGAGTTCACGCCGGCGATGGTGAAGGGGATCTTCGAGGAGATGGGCAGGCCGAACCCGAAGCCACACTTCACGGTGGGATTCGTGGACGACGTGACGAAACTGTCGATCCCGTTTGACGAGAGTTTCGAGATCGAAGGCAACGACGTGGTGCGCGCGGTGTTCTTCGGCCTGGGCGCCGACGGGACGGTCGGCGCCAACAAGAACTCGATCAAGATCATCGGTGAAGAGACGGAAAACTACGCGCAGGGCTACTTTGTGTATGACTCGAAGAAGTCCGGGGCGCGGACGGTGTCGCACCTGCGGTTCGGGCCGCGGGAGATCCGGGCGCCGTACCTGATCCGGCGGGCGAACTTCGTGGCCTGTCACCAGTTCAACTTCCTGGAAAAGGTGGACGTGCTCAAGTACGCGGCGCCAGGAGCCACGTTCCTACTCAATGCGCCGTATGGTGCCGAGGCGCTGTGGGCTGAACTGCCGCGCGAGGTGCAGGAAGAGATCATCGCGAGGAAGTTGAGGGTGTTCACGATCGACGCGGCCGCGGTGGCGGAGAAGGCGGGGATGGGCAACCGCATCAACGCGGTGATGCAGACGTGCTTCTTTGCGCTGTCGGGCGTGCTGCCGCGCGAGCAGGCGATCGCGAAGGTGAAGGAGGCGATCAAGAAGACCTACGGGCGCAAGGGCGACGAGGTGGTGAGGCGGAACTGGGAAGCGGTGGACATGACGCTGGACCACCTGTTCGAGGTGAAGGTGCCGGGACAGGTGACGGCGACGCGGACGAGGCCGCCGGTGGTGAGCGAGGCGGCGCCGGACCTGGTGCGCAAGGTGACGGCGATGATGCTGGAAGACAAGGGCGACCTGCTTCCGGTGAGCGCGTTCCCGGTAGACGGGACGTGGCCGACGGGGACGACCAAGTGGGAGAAGCGGAACATCGCGTCGGAGATTCCGATCTGGGAGCCGGACCTGTGCATCCAGTGCAACAAGTGCGCGATGGTTTGTCCGCACGCGGCGATCAGGGCCAAGATGTTCGACGTGAGCGTGAACGGGCATGCGCCGGCGTCGTTCAAGACGGCCGAGTACAAGGCCAAGGACTACAAGGGCATGCAGTACGTCATCCAGGTGGCGCCCGAGGACTGCACGGGTTGCAACCTGTGCGTGAACGTGTGCCCGGCCAAGGACAAGAGCAATCCGCGGCGCAAGGCGATCAACATGGCCTCGCACCTGGAGAACAAGGATCGCGAGAAGGTGAACTTTGAGTACTTCCTGGAGTTGCCGGAGTTTGACCGGAGCAAGTTGGCGCGGTTTGACGTCAAGGGCGTGCAGGTGCTGCTGCCGCTGTTTGAGTATTCGGGCGCGTGCTCGGGCTGCGGCGAGACGCCATACGTGAAGTTGATCACGCAGTTGTTCGGCGACCGGACAATCATCGCGAACGCGACGGGATGCTCGTCGATCTATGGAGGCAACCTGCCGACGACGCCGTACACGAAGGACCGGCACGGGCGCGGGCCGGCGTGGTGCAACTCGCTGTTCGAGGACAACGCCGAGTTCGGGCTGGGGATCCGCCTGGCGGTGGATGCTCACGCGGCGGAGGCGAGGCGTCTGGTGGCGCAACTGGGCGGAGACCTAGGCGACGAAATCGCGCGGACGATCCTGGAGACCAGGCAGGCGGACGACGCGGAGATCGAGTTGCAGCGCCTGGCGGTGAAGAGGCTGCGCGAGAAGTTGGCGGGCATGAAGAACCCGACGGCGCGGCGGCTGTCGGAGATTGCTGATTACCTGGTGAAGAAGAGCGTGTGGCTGGTGGGAGGCGACGGCTGGGCGTTCGACATCGGCTACGGCGGGCTGGATCACGTTCTGTCACTGGACCGGAACGTGAACATCATCGTGCTGGACACGGAGGTGTATTCGAACACCGGCGGTCAAGCGTCGAAGGCGACGCCGCTGGGCGCATCGGCCAAGTTCGCCGTGTCGGGCAAGGCGATCGACAAGAAGGATCTGGGGCTGATGGCGATGAGTTACGGGCACGTGTACGTTGCCAGCATCGCGATGGGCGCCAACGACAACCACACGGTCAAGGCGTTTGTCGAGGCCGAGTCGTATGACGGACCCTCGCTGATCATCGCGTACAGCCACTGCATCGCGCACGGGTACGACCTGCAATACGGGCTGGACCAGCAGAAGCGTGCGGTGGAGAGCGGGATCTGGCCGCTGTACCGGTATGACCCGAGGCGTGTGGAGGCGGGCGAGCCGCCGCTGGTGATGGACGCCAAGGGGGACAAGATCCCCGTGAAGGAGTACCTGCGGAACGAGACGCGATTCCGCATGGTGGAGCGGATGAACCCCGAGCGGTTCCACCGGCTTGCGGACGCATCGCAAGCGGCGGCCGAGCGCCGGGTGGCGGTGTACCAGCACATGGCGGCGCTGCGGATGCCGGTGCACACGCCGGCGGCGGAAGAACCGGAGAGCGAGCCCGTGACAGAAGGGAGCGAAGCGTGATGAACCTGAGCAGCACGTACCTCGGGCTCAAGTTGCGCAGCCCGATCATCGCGGGGGCAGGCCCGCTGACCAACGCGGTGGATTCGGCCAAGAGGCTGGAGGACGCGGGGGTCGGGGCGATCGTGATGCCCTCGCTGTTTGAAGAGCAGATCGACGCCGAGGCGCTGGCGACGACGGCGGCGCTGGAAGCGCACATGGACTCGTTCGGCGAGGCGATTAGTTTCATGCCCGAGCCGGAGGAGTACCGGATCGGGCCGCACGACTATCTGGAGCGCCTCGGGCAGATCAAGAAGGCGGTGGGGGTGCCGGTGATCGGGTCGCTGAACGGGTGCACGCGGGGCGGATGGCTGTCGTATGCCAGGAGCATTGAGCAGGCGGGGGCCGATGCGCTGGAGTTGAACGTGTACTACGTGCCGACGGACGGCGACGAGTCGAGCGAGCAGATCGAGCGGCACGTGCGTGAGATGGTGCGCGAGGTGCGCGAGGGGGTGGAGATTCCGGTGGCGGTGAAACTGTCGCCGTTCTACACGTCGCTGGCGAACTTTGCACTGAGGCTGCAGGAGGCCGGGGCGTCGGGGCTGGTGCTGTTCAACCGGTTCTTCGAGCCGGACGTGGACATCGAGGAACTGGACACGGTGTCGGAGTTGCGGCTGTCGGAGCCGGTGGAGTTGCTGCTGCGGCTGAGGTGGATCGCGATACTGCGCGGGCACCTGAGCGCGTCACTGGCGGTGACGGGCGGGGTGCATTCGACGGGCGACGTGATCAAGTCGATCATGTGCGGGGCCGACGCGGTGCAGATGGTGTCGGAACTGCTGCGGCACGGGCCGCAGCGTGTGACAGCGATCAACGAAGAAATCGCGGCGTGGGCCGAGGAGCGCGGGTACGCGAACCTGAACGAGATGCGGGGATCGATGAGCATGCAGCGCTGCCCGGACCCGAGCGCGTTCGAGCGGGGGAACTACATCCACCTGTTGCAGACGTGGGGGCGGAGATAGAAGCGTGCTCCGCGAAGTGGCCCGTTGCGAATCGGGGAAAGGTGAAGGGGACGGCGCGAGGGCCGTCCCTTTTTCTATTGTGGGGGAGGGAGGAAGACCCCGTCCACCTGGCCAGACACTTCCCCGAAGGGGAGGATGTGAAGTCCGCTACGGGCGTTGTGTGTGCTTTCGGGAGTAGATGAGCCAGTAGACAACGGGGATGACGAAAACGGTGAAGACGGTGGCGGCGCCGAGGCCGAAGATGAGGGCCCAGGCCAAGCCGCTGAAGATAGGGTCGATGACGATGGGGGCGGCGCTGAGCATGGCGGTGGAGGCCGTGAGGAGAATGGGGCGGAGGCGGACGACACAACTGGCGATGAGGGCTTCGCGCAAGGTCTTGCCGCGGTTGAGCGCCAGATGAATGAAGTCAACGAGGATGGTGGACTGTCGGGTGACGATGCCGGCCAGGGCGATCATGCCGATCATGGCGGTGGCGGTGAAGAGGACGGGGTCTCGATAGCCGTTGATGGCATCTGCTCCGAAGACGTTGAGCAGCCAGAAGCCGGGCATGATGCCGATGACGGTGAGGGGGATAGCCAGCATCACGACGATGGGGAGCAGGAAGGAGCGGAACTGGGCGGAGAGAAGGATGAAGATGGCCACGAGCGCCGCACCGAATGCCAGCCCGAGGTCGCGGAAGACTTCGAGGGTGATCTTCCACTCGCCTTCGCCACTGAACTTGACGTCGAAGCGTGGATCGACCCACCATGAGACGCCGCCGCCGGGGCGGATGAAGGTGCGCTGATCGGCGGGGCGAGCCTGGGCCGGCTCGACGTAGCCGAGGGCGCGAGGGTCGGCACCGGCGGGACGCGACTTTTCGCGGTCGATCATGAGGTCGATGACGACTTCGGGCGGCGTGCGTCCGGCGATCTCGGCGAAGACGTAGACGATGCGCTCGAGGTTCTTGTGGAAGATGGGGCGGTCCTCGCTCCGCTCGACCCAAGTGCCGATTTCGGCGAGGGGGACGACAGAGCCGTCAGCGCCGGCGACACCGATCTGCCCAAGGTCAGTCGTTGAGGAGCGGTCGGCTTCAGGCAGGCGGAGGCGGACGGGGACGGGCAGGCGGTCACGATCGGAAGCGAGGATGCCGGCGTCGGCCCCCCCCACCGCCATCGCCAGGACCGAGGCGATCTGCTGCGAAGAGACACCATTGAGGGCGGCCTTTTCGCGATCGACGATGAAGTCGAAGCGAGCCGTCTCGGCGGCCACGGAGTCATCGATATCGACGACGCCGGGTTCGAGGGCGAGTCTCTGGACGATGGTCTGGGAGACGCGGGCGATGTCTTCGTAGGCCGCGTCGATGGGGCCGCGGACTTCGGCGACAAAGGTTGCGACGACGGGCGGGCCGGGCGGGAGTTCGACGACCTTGATGCGGGCATTGTGGTCGGCGGCGATACGGTCGAGTTGATCGCGCAGGCGCAGGCCGATGGCGTGGCTCTGCATCGAGCGCTGCTTCTTGGGAGCCAGATTCACGCGGACTTCGGCGAGGTTTTCGCCGGCGCGGAAGTAGTACTGGCGGACCAAGCCATTGAAATCGATGGGCGAGTTGACGCCGACGTAACTGGTGAAGTCGGTGACTTCGGGAGTGGCGGCCAAGAGGTTTTCGAGGTCGCGAATGGTGGCGTCGGTGCGTTCGAGGGTCGTTCCCTCATCGTGGTCCACCACGAGCAGGAACTCGTTCTTGTTGTCGAAGGGGAGCATCTTGAGCGGGACGGCACGGAAGGCGCCGAGGCTGGCAGCGGCCATGGTGAGAAGAAGGATCGCCCCGAGGAATCCCCAGGACGCCTTGCGTGAGGAGATGAGGCAGGACATGGCGGGTCGGAAGAGGCGATCGAGGAGCGAGCCGCGCGCGGCGTCGATGTCGTCGTCGTGAGCATGGGCAGCGGCCTGGTCGGAGTTGTCATGGGCATGCCGCCGGTGCAGCATGTGGTAACTGAGCCAGGGCGTGATGGTGAAGGCGACGAGCATGGACATGAGCATGGCGACGGGCACGTTGAGCGCCATGGGGGCCATGTAGGGGCCCATCATGCCGGTGATGAAGGCCAGGGGCAGGAACGAGGCGATGACGGCCAGCGTCGCGACGATGAGGGGGGGGCGAATCTCGGCAACGGCCTCGAGGACAATCTCGCGTGTGGCTCTCCTGCGGACGCCGAAGAGGCGAGCGATGTTTTCGACGTCGACGATGGGGTCGTCGACGATCAGGCCGAGCGAGAGAATGAGGGCGAAGAGCGTGACGCGGTTGATGGTGTAGCCGAAGAGCAGGTTGACCAGCAGGGTCAGGCCGAAGACGACGGGAATGGCGATGGCGACGATGATCGATTCGCGCCAGCCCAGGCCGATGGTGAGCAGGGCGACGACGATGACGATGGCCACGCCGAGGCCTTCGACGAGTTCGTTGACCTTGTGATCGGCCGTCTGCCCGCTGTTGCGGGTGATGATGAGTTCGTAGGTGTCGGGGACTATTTCGGAGCGGATCTTCTCGGCCCTGCGGATGACGCGCTCGGCGACGGCGACGGCGTTGGTGCCTTTCTTCTTGGAGATGGAGATGGTGATGGCGGGGCGCGAGAGGGCCGGGTTCGCGTCCGCGAGCGGAGGTCCGATGGTCGAGCCGGGCGACTCGGGCGTACCGGCGACCAGGTCGCGTGCCGGGCCCCAGCCGTGGCGGACGAAGTTCGAGGTCTCGTCGGGGCCGTCGATGACCCGGGCCACGTCTTGCAGATGAACCGGCTGTCCGTCCCAGACGCCAACCACGGCGGTGCGGAGTTCCTCGACGGAGGCGAAGGCGTCGCCGATGCCGACATTGATGAGTTGATCGTCGCGTGTGATGCCGCCGGCGGTCTGCGCGACGTTGGAGACAGAAAGGGCGCGCAAGACGGCGTCGGGCGAGAGCGAGAAGGCCTGGAGGGCTTGACGGTCAAGCCAGACTCCGGCGATGCGCGGCTGCCCGCCGAGCACATCGACGCGGGAGATGTCACGCTCGGCGGAGAGGCGCTGGGCGAGTTCCTCGGCCAGTCGGCGGGTGGCGTAGACGTCGCCGGCGTGCGATGCGAGCGTGAGGGTGACGATGGGCACATCGTCGATTTCGCGGGGCTTGACGATCCAGCCGGAGACGCCGGGGGGCACGAGGTCGAGGTTTTCGTCCAGGCGCTTGGCAATTTTGACCAGACTGCGTTCGCGGTCCTGCCCGACGAAGAAGCGGACGGTGATGATGGCGCGGTCGCGCATGGAGCGCGAGTAGACGTACTCGACGCCATCGATCTGGTAGAGCAGGCGTTCGAGCGGGTTGGTGACCAGTTGTTCGACCTGCTGAGCGGAATAGCCCGGAAAGGCGACGACGACATCGGCAAACGGAACGACGATCTGCGGGTCTTCCTCGCGCGGGGTGATGAGCAGGGCGCCGGCGCCCGCGACTGCGGCAATGATGACCAGGACGATCGAGAGGTTAGAGTGAAGGAAGATGCGGACGATGGCGTTGATCAGGCCTCCGCCGCGGTGAGATTCGCCTGTGCTCATGAGGCGGACTCCGAGTGTGAGAGGACGACCAGTTCACCTTCGCGCAGCCCGGAGAGGATCTCCACGAGCCCACCGTCAAGCACTCGTCCGACCTGCACGGAGCGGCGTGCGAGCATTGCGCCGGAGCCCGAGGCCGAGGCTACATCGGTGAAGTCGAGTTGACCGACGCGGCGAATGGCAGCGGCTGGAACCGCCAGGACGCTGGATTCCTCGAGCGGGATGGAGATGCGTCCGAACATGCCCGGGTAGACGCCGGGCGGGCAGGGGCCGCTCACCTTGACGCGGAAGGCGCGGGCGCGGGCCGAGGCCTCGGGGACAATCTCGGTGACTTCGGCCTGGCAGACGAGGTCGAGAGACTCAATTTCCGCCTTCACCAGGTCGCCGACGTTGAGGCGGACGGTCAGCGACTCGCGCACGCTGGCGACCAGTTGCATACGGGCGGGGTCGTACATGGTGAGCAGCGGCATACCGGGTGTGGCGGTGTCGCCGACCTGGGCCCTGCGCTCGATGACCACGCCGTCGAAGGGAGCCCGGATGACGGCGTACTCAAGCACGGTTTCGGCCTCGGCGACGGAACGCTCGGCGCGCTTGACGTTGGCGTCGGCGGCACGCACGGCGTTGCGGGCGCGAATGACCTCCAGTTCGCTGGCGGCGCCCTGCTGGGCCGATCGCTCGGCCCGGGCGAGTTCCTCGCTGACCTGATCGAAAGTGGCGCGCGAAGCGTCGAGCACAGCCTGGGCCTGCTCGAGGCGCTGGCGCAGGTCGGAATCGTCGAGCGTCGCGAGGATCTGCCCGGACTTGACGCGCGTGCCGGCCTCGACATCGAGCGTGATGACGCGGCTGAGGATCCGGCTGGCGATGGTCGCCTGGCGATCGGCTTCGACGGTGCCGACGGCCGACTCGGTGCGTGGCACGCGGACCAACTGGACGGGAACAATTTCCGCACCATCGGGCACAAGCCGCCGCTCGACGGCCACGGGCCTGCTCGCGTCGATCTTCGACTGGAAGAAGCCGGCCAGCCAGAGCAGGAGCAGGGCCACGGCGACGGTGAAGCCGATCGCGACGAGGGACCGGGTGACGATCGCCACGGTTCGTTTCATGGCAAACTCCGGAGTCAGTTGGCGGCGGGCGTACAGCGCTTCAGTCCGAGTTTCTGGAACATCCACACCGCCGGGCACCAGTTGGTGAAGGCCGACTGGAGCAGGTTCAGCCCGACAAACGCGGTGAGCAGCAGCCACCAGGACGACACGAAGTACACCAGCGCGGCACTGAGGAGAATGACCACGCCGGCCATGAGACGCAGTGCACGTTCAACGGTCATGTGCATACCTCCGACCGGAGACGCCGGTCACGTTGACTTTCGGGTTCGTTTGCGGACAGGAGAAACGCATGTAAAGCGCGTGCGGACGCACAGCATGACGTCGCAGAGATGAGCCTCGGCCACGCGGTAGAAGACAGTGCGGCCTTCACGCTCGGGGCGGATCAGCCCACGGTCGCGCATGATGCGCAGATGGGTGCTGACGGCCGGCTGGGCGATGGCGAGCGTCTCAGCGATTTCGGTCACAGAGCGACGGCGTTCATCGAGCAGCAGTTCGATGATGCGCAGGCGCTCGGGGTGCGCGATGGTGCGCAGGCAGGTCGCGGCCTGCTCGGCGGCCTGAGGGGAGAGGGGAGTTGGCAGCGGCGTGGGGCTCATGGAACTCATTGTATCTCAATATCTGCATACGTCAATATTGACGTCCGCGTCCAGCCCGCAGGCCCGGCTGCACAGGACGACCGCGCTGCCGTCTCGCCGATCGGCCTTTGTGCGGGCCCGGTCTCAAAGGGCGAGTCCCTGTCGCTCACTCCACCACCCGACCAGGGCAGACGCATCCTCCACGCCGAAGGCCAGGCAGGAAGTCTCGGCGAATCGCCGCAGTCGTGAAACGCGATCCTGCGAATCGGGCGGGAGTGCCTGGAGAACGGCAAAGTCTGCGGCGGCACGCCGCCAGGCGGTCTGGTCACTGGGCAAGGGCAGTGTGAGACACTGGCGGGCGCTGAGTTTGACGACGTGGTGGTGCAGCCCAGAGCCGGCGTATCGCCGCGCTGCTTCTGCCGCGGCCACGGGCGAGGCCAGCGCGGCGGCAACCAGCCACAGCATGGACGGGTCGCGCGGCGTGATCGTGACGACAGGCACGCTGGGGAGCAGACGAGCGTGTTCATCGACGAACACTTCGTTGACGCGCGTTTGGGTGGCCAGCAGGATCTTGGGAATCAGTCGGGCATCGACCCAGTCGGACAGTTCGCCGTGGCTTTCCATTCGCTGCCGATCAAGCCGCGGGGCCAGCCACACGCGACGCAGCAGTCGCGTGGGCGTGCGCGACCAGCGGCACGCGGCCAGATCGATGAGCCCGGAGGTGATGATCGGCGGAAACGACTGCCAGTCGGACTGCTGCGAAGTGGTGAGATCGGCCGACTCGACGATGTATCCATCAAGCCCGTAGTACTGGTCACGGAAGTCGGCGGTGGCGGTGGCGACGTCGGCCAGTGTCCGGGTACTGCCCAGACGCACGCCGGGCGTACCGAGGGCAGAGGCCGCCAGTGCCGACCACGTGTCCGCCTCGCGCAAGTGTTCGCGCAAGAGCGTGACGCCCGCAAGAGGCTCGAACTCCGGACCAACGGAGCCGCACAGTGTGAACTCGGTCTGAGCCGAGCGCCTCAGGACGAGAGCGCACGTGTTCACCGAGGCGTCGACGAACATACGGCCTCCGGAGAGCCAGAGCGCGTCGATGACGGCCTCATCAAGCAAAGCGTGGCGAAGGCGGACGATGTCGGAGGCCGAGAGAACCGATTGCGGCTGCACGAACGCAAGGCGCGAGCCGTCGCGTGGCCTGAGCAGGCGAAAGCCGACGGCCAGGAACGCCGAAGCCTCGTCGGCGTAGCGCTTGATGAGCCCGTCGGTGCGGACGCCGAGCAGCGCGGCGCGGGCGCGGCTGGTGGCGGTGGCGGTTTCCAGTTGATTAAGGAAAGGCGGGTTGCCGATGACCAGGTCGAAGCCCGGGCACCGATCGGCAAAGGTCTGCGGGAAGGCCAGTTCCCAATGGAAGAAGCGGTGCTGATCGGCAAGCGAACGCACGACTTGGGCAAGTTCGACATCGCACGACGCGCCAAAGCGCCCGGTCAGGGCATCGTCGAGGTCGGCGGTGGTGATGAAGCGCCCCGCCGGGCCCGAAGGGTGAGCGAAGAAGGCCGCGCACCATGTGTCGAAAGCGGAGGGTGAAGATGCCTTGGCGCCCGACAGCCCGGGTGAGCCGGTGCGGGCACGGCGTTGGGCACGGTTGGCGCGGCGGGCGCACGCGCGCTCGGCCGGATCATCACCCGCACGAGACTGCAGGGCTTGGTCAGGGATTCCCTGCGCGACCAGCCGCGACTGGGCGCCGACGAGCGCGTCGCCGCAGATGACGCGGGTTTGAAGGAAACTCATGTGTGCTTCCGGCTGGGCCATATCCAGCCACAGGGCGGCGCGGGCCAGTTCGACCGCCAGCGGGTCGATGTCGACGCCGTGGATGCTGTGGTCCAGAACGGAGCGGTACGCCTCGGATCGGCAGGTGAAGCAACCGGGACAGGCCGCGAGCAGGTGGTCCGTGAGGCGCTCGGCCGCGGCGACCAGGAAGTTGCCGCAGCCGCATGCGGGGTCGCAGATGCGGAGGGCGAGGAGGACGTCGCGCCGCTGCTCGGGTGTGCCGCACGGAGCGAGGGCTTGGCGGACCAGCGGCTCAAGCGATTCGTCCATGAGGTGTTGCACGAGGCGGGGCGGGGTATAGAAGGCGCCGGCGCCGGAGCGGGCCGAGCGCCGGCGGGGCTCAAGGACAAAGGCGCGATGGCGCGGGGCGCCCGCCGGATGCAGCCCAAGCAGAAACTCGTAGGCCGAGCCGATGTGCGACGAGAGCACGCGGCGCCAGTCGATCGGAGCATCGGGCGTGAGCGGGCAGAGAACGCGGAACGCCTGAAGGAAGGCGCCGTCGCTGAGGGTGGCCTGCTCAAGCAGCGCGACGTGGGCAGGGTCGAAGAAAGAAGATGCCAAGGCAGGCAGGCGCCACGGAGGGGGCGCTGAGCAGGAAAGGGCTGTGCAGGTGCGGCGCCAACGCGTCCACAGCGAGCCATCGGCATCGCCCTTCGCAGGTTCCTCCAGTTTCGTCAGCAGCGAGGCGAGCACGTCACGCTCGTCGTCAGAAAGCCCGAGCAGAGAGCGGGCTTCGGCGGTCAAGAGGAAGGCAAGGCGGGCGAAGGTCCATTGCAGTTCGCGAAAGAGCGCTTCGGCGCCGGCGGGGTCAGCCAACCTGACATGCAAGGCGTGGTTGCGCGGGTCATCCACCATCGCCTGCACGAACGTCTCGATGAAACGCCGCGCCGGCTCTCGCAACGCCACGTCGGGACCGACGGACGAACGCGGTGCCTGGCCGGCCGGTGCAGTTCTCGAGCGC
The DNA here is from genome assembly GCA_023382935.1 of Phycisphaerales bacterium. Classification (GTDB taxonomy): domain Bacteria; phylum Planctomycetota; class Phycisphaerae; order Phycisphaerales; family UBA1924; genus J022. The sequence goes on along the minus strand of JAHDXL010000007.1, from coordinate 97,474 downwards.
AACGATGGCACACAAGCAGCATATGGGTGGCGGGATGCGAGCCCGCGACACTCAAATCGGACTCGGCTATCATCAATCAAGCACCAACGGCGCCCCGGCGGGCGGCGTGGTTTGTCTCTCGCCAGGGCAGCCCCAAAAGGAGCCTCGGCATGAGCACAAAGCAAGCCGATCTGGCCGGTCCGGGCATCGGGAACTACGACGACATCGCCAAGATCCTCCCCACCGACTACAAGCCCCTGCTCTCGCGCCGCGAGATGCAGGAGGCCATCTTCGAGGGAAAGCGCTACATCGAGGACAACCTCTGCCGCGAACTCAATCTCATCATGGTCGAGGCCCCGCTCATTGTCGACAAGAACAGCGGCATGAATGACTATCTCGACCGCGACGGATCGCGCACGCCCATCGACTTCCACATCTCCAACGACTACAACAAGCACCCCATCGACGCCCAGGTCGTGCAGGCAGCGACCAAGTGGAAGAGGTTTGCGCTCAAGCAGTTTGACATGAAGCCGGGCGAAGGCATTTGCACCGACATGCGGGCGGTGCGAAAGGACTACTTCCTTGACCACGATCACAGCGCCTATGTCGACCAGTGGGATTGGGAACTGGCCATCCGCCCCGAAGACCGCAACCTCGAGTTCCTCACCATGATCGTGCGGAAAATCTGGAAGGTCATCAAAGGCTGCGAGCAGCATCTGCTGCGAGAGTTCCCCAAACTCCGCACCGACAAGTTCCCGGAACTGCCCAACGAACTGACCTTCATGCACACCGAGGATCTGCTCGACCGCTTCCCCGACAAGCCGCGCAAGCAGCGCGAAACCGCCATCCTCCAGGACCATCCGGCCGTGTTCCTCTACGGCATCGGCTGGACGCTCAAGGACGGGTTCCCGCACGAGATGCGGGCGGCCGATTACGACGACTGGGTCACCGAAACCCGCAGCCGCGACGGGCGACCCATGCACGGGCTCAACGGGGACATCCTGGTCTGGAACCCGGTCACGCACCGGCGCCATGAACTCTCGTCCATGGGCATCCGCGTCACGAAGGAAACGCTCAAGTTGCAGTTGAAGATGACCGGGCAGGAGGACTTTCTCAAACTGCCCTACCACAGGATGATCATCAACGACGAGATCCCGCTCTCGATCGGAGGCGGCATCGGACAGTCCCGCACCATGATGTACCTACTCCGCACGGCCCACCTTGGTGAGGTGAGCGTCACCGTCTGGCCTCAGATTCTCAAGGATCTGTGCGCCAAGCGGAACATCAAGGTTCTCGAGTAGGAGGACCGGGTCAGAATGGCGCGCCGGCGGCCCAGCGCTGTCGGTGCGCGCTCTTGTCTCACCATCACGCCGGGAAAACCCACCAGATCGCCAGCCTGCTGCATCCAGAGCCTTCTCGCCCGACGAACTCTCTCGGCCTGCTTCCCAAAGCGGGGGAGAGTTCTGGCACGCAGGCAGGGAGACAGCAAGTGACCGGGAAAACGGACGGGATGAAAGTGGCGAGCATGGCCGGCGGGCTGATGCTCCTGATCGGTTGCGCTTCGCCACAGTCCAATCCAGCATTCCGTGAGCACGCACCCGACGGCCCGGACCATACGCAGATCGCCGTGGTGCCCGCACCGGGGCAGGCCGTGCGCGTTGGCGGCGACACGGCGGTATCGGTCACCGGTGGGGACGGCGACTTCCGTGCCGGTCGAGTCCGCGTCAATACACCGCTTCCTGTCGGATACCCGCCTCCCACTCCTCCCGGCGCCATCGATCTCAAGACCTATCCCAGCGTGCGTGTGGCGGAAGTCTCAGGCACCGAGCACCCCGATCGCGGCATGAACCGCACCTTCTGGCCGCTGTTCAACCACATCAAGAAGCACGACATCGCCATGACTTCTCCGGTCGAGGTGAGTTACCGGGGCATGGAGACACGGCGTCAGCCCGAGTCGTGGTCGATGGCGTTCCTCTACCGCACGCGGGAGTTGAACGAGGTGGGCGAAGAGGGGCAAGTGACGGTGCGTGATGCGGATCCGATGACGGTGGTCGCCGTGGGCCTGCGTGGGCAGTACACGCTGGCGCGCGCGCAGGACGGGATGTCGCAGATCGAGTCGTGGCTGGCGGACAACCCCCAGTGGAAGCCGGCGGGCGAGTGGCGTTCGCTCTATTACAACGGCCCGATGCTGTTCTCGTGGAACAAGTGGGCCGAGGTGCAGTTGCCCGTCGAGCCGGCCGAGGTGCAGTGAGTGATCGCGCCGACGGTGGATATGGAGACGGGAGCACCGGAGAGGGTGCGCCGGAGGCCGAAGCGGGGCGGGCGCACCCTGTTTCGGGAAGCGGTCGTGCCGGTGTCGTTGGAGAAGGCGTTCAAGTTCTTCTCCGACGCTTTCAACCTTGATCTGCTCACGCCGCCGTGGCTGGGGTTTACGATCGTCACGCCGCCTCCGATCGAAATGAATCGCGGCGCGGTAATCGATTACCGCATCCGGCTGCACGGACTTCCGATCCACTGGCGGACGCTGATATCCGAGTGGGAGGCGCCGCACCGGTTCGTGGACGAGCAGATCCGCGGGCCTTACCGGTGGTGGCGGCACACGCATCGGTTCGAGGCGTGCGCACAGGGAACCCGCGTGATCGACGAGGTGGAGTATGCGGCCCCGCTGGCGTGGCTGAGCGAGCGTCTGCTGGTCAGGCGGGATCTGGAGCGGATCTTCGACTACCGGGGCGAGGCACTGCAGCGGCACCTCACTGGGGCAGCGTGCGCCAACGACTCGGAGACGGCGGACTGAAGTGGCAGAGTCAGGCGGCCTTCTTGACGGTGACGAACTGTCCGAGTTCGGCGAATGATCCATCCTCGCGTTTGAGGACGAGGCGGTTGCTCAGGTCGCTGCCGAGGCGGACGGGGCCGTCGAGGGGCTTCTTGAAAACGATCTCGACGCCGCGCACGGCGAGCCCAACCTTCGGGTGGATAATCTTGTGGACGAGCAAGTCCACGCGAGACTGCTCTCGCATGCAGCGGTCCACTTCCTCGAGGCGCGTGAGTTTGGCTGTGTGCTCCTGGCGTGCCTCGGCGAGCAGGTAGTTGATCTCGGTGGCCCGCTCCTTCTGAGGCGCGGTGAGTTTGGCGCCAGGAGTTTCGATGGCCTTCAGTTCCTGTTCCAGTTTCTCCAGGACTCCCTGAGCGTGCTTGATGTCGCGGAGGAGGATGGATCGCTCTTCGAGCAGCACCGGCATGACGCCGAGGACAAGGCGTGTGGGAACTTCGGCCTCGGAGCCCAGCGATGCCACATGCACGCTGCCGCCCACCGCCAGCCGCCCGCCGATGATCGATCCCGAGTCGCCGAAGACGTCGTGCCCGACGTCGAGATCGCAGTTGATGAGTTCGTTTCGGAAGCGCAGCGTGCCCTCGACTCTGCCCTGGACCGCATTGAGGTAGCACACGTCGGCATCGCCCTTGACGTCGATGCGTCCGCGCTCATGGGCCGCCATGCCGCGGCGCAGTTGCAGGTTGCCGCCGCACTGGATGGTGGCCGAGCCAACAAGCCCGTCCACGATGATGTTCTGAGTGGCGCGGATTTCGAAGCGATCCTTGACATCGCTGCGGACGTGCACTCCGCCCTCGACATTGATATTGCCGGTGTGGAAGTCGACGTCCTTGACCTCGATGAGATCGCTGACCTCGACGCGATGACCGCGGACGAGCACGACGCCGCGGATCTTCGACTTGATCTCCAGCCCGCTGACTTCGACGGTGCCGGAGTCGAACTGCCAGTCCAGGGGCTTGCCGGGCTTGGCCTTGGCGACCTCGCCGAGCACGTTGACGCCGTCGGTTCCCTCAGTGGGCGGGACGATGCGGGCGATGGTCTGCCCCTCGGCGGCGCGGGCGTACTCGACGGCGTTGTAGAAGTCCGTGCGCTTGTCCTCGGCGGTCTTGGCGTGATGCTCCGGATCAAAGCCGGGCATCCACTCGAGCCGGGCGGGGTCGCCATGCACGGGGGGCGCGCCGGTGGCAAAGACGGTGTTGACGGGAGCGGGATGGGCGGTGTACGCATCGAGGACGCGCTGCAGCGCATCCACGGCGTCGCGCGTGATGGCAACGCGGCGCTCGCGAGCACGCCCGGTGAGGAACTCGATGTTGCACAGTTCGGCCGGAAGATTGGCCGGGAGCGTGAGCGTCGCCGACATCTTGTCGCCAGCGACGACGACACGCACCTGGTCAATCGCGCTTTGCTGAGTTGCCATGCCCGCTCTCCGCCGAGGTGGAGCGGCAAGGTCCGAAACGACTATGCGGCCTTGCAGCGCTCCAGGGTCCGGGTGACATGCTGCGAGAGAACGTCGGGAGTGAACGGCTTGACGACGTAATCACTGGCGCCGGCCTTGATGGCCTCGATGACGCGCACCTTCTCGGCTTCAGTCGTCACCATGATGACGGGGGTTTTTCCGCCCTGGCTTCGGTAGGCCTTGAGGAACTCCAGCCCGTTCATGTTGGGCATGTTCCAGTCAAGCAGGATCAGTCCTGGCGAGCAGGCGGTCGCCTTGCTGAGCGCATCGCGCCCATCGCAGGCCTCTTCGACGTCGGAGTATCCGAGCGTCGCCAGGCAGTTCTTCACGATCGAGCGCATGGTCTTCGAGTCATCGACGATGAGGATTTTCATGGTGCGTCTTCCCGCTTGCGTCGGTTCAGGCCGCCACAGACTTCGCTACCGACTCCGCCTTGCGCAGTGAAACGAGGATATCGAATGGATGTCCACCGGCCTTGCACGGAATGGCCACGCTCCGGGTGTTGCTCTGCTGATGGATCTGGTGCCCGGTTCCGATCACCACGGACGGGCAACTGATGGAGATGGTCTTGCCCTCGTACTGGGCCTTGGCGGCTCCGGAGATCATGTTGGCGATCTCTCCGATCGCGTCGGCGAACAGTTCCGAATCGGTGTCGGCCGACGGACCAGCCAGCGCTCGCACGACCAGATCAGCGGTCTGCTTTGGGAACATGACGGCGACGGCGCCGACGAGATCGCCCGACAGACCGATGATCCCAGAAACGTGGTGTGCCTGCGGTTCGTGGCTGGTCACCACGCGCGGGTCGCCGAAGGACACCGGCATGCGCAGCATGGTGTCAAAGACGTTTTTCGTGGCCCTGATGAACGGAGTGATGTCGCTGGGCTGCATTCTGTCCTCGCTTCCGGCATCCGCGCCGCACACATCGCGCGTTCGCGGGCCTTTGACCAGTCATCGTCGCAGGCAACGGATCGATTCAGCCAAGGGGAGCAAAATCCCTCAGGTCAGGGCAAATTGTCACTTGAACTCAGACCTCAGGCATGACCGGGGGCCTGCGTCGAGGCCGACTCCCTTGAACCGAACCGAGACCGCACGGACGTTTACACCCTCGGCAGAAGATGCGCTGCGGCTGGTTGAAAGGGGCGTCGCCCGAAAGAGGTGGCACCGAGGCGCTCCATGTCCGTCGCCTGCGCGTGGTGCGCGTGCGTCGATCGAACGGCGTGTGCGTTTGCGTGACGCCGGGGGGCCTTGGAAAGGGGAGTGCGAAAAACCCCATGCGGGGCGGAGGGATTCTCTTCACACACCCATTGAGCCGGTCGATAGACCTGCCCATGCCGGGCGAGGTGCGTCCTCGGCCGGGTTTCGGGACGGTTCGCAAAACGGACTTCAAGCGTGAGCATCGAACGGACCATACAAGAACTGGCCACCATCGCGGCTCTCATGGACGGCGACGACGCCCCGCGGCTCGTCGCGCTGCATGAAGGCTTCAACACGATCGCCAGCGACGAGTCGGTCAAGGACGATCAGCGCACATTGGCGGTGGCGCGCGGGGCCGCCGACCTGCTCGAAAAACTCGTGCTGCGCGACGTGGCCAACAGCGAAGAAGCGCTGGCCAAGATCCACGAAGCGATCGACTATCTGCAGGCGATGGTGGACGCAGCGAGGAGCGGCTCGGGCACGTCCAGCGTTCCCACGCCCCGTCTGCTCGGGCAGGATGCCAACGCGAGCGCCGGAGCCCGCGACCTGGAACTGCTCGAGTCGTGGATCGCTTCGGCGACGGAGACGGTCAGCGCGATCGAGCGAGACGTGCTGGCACTGACGCAGGGCGATGCGCCGTCGTCGGCCGAAGAAGTCCTTGGTGAGATCCGGCGTCGGATTCACACGCTCAAGGGTGAGTGCGGGGTTCTCTCAGCGCACGAGGCCCAGGCGCTGTGTCACGAGGCCGAGTCGGCCATCGATCGCCTCGGAACGTCGCAGACTAACTTCCCATCGGATGAGATTCTGGCCCTGCTTGACTGGATGCGGGCCTATATCGAGGCGCTATCGGCGGACCCGACCAGCGCCGCGCCCGAGTCAGCCACCCTGCTCCAACGCCTGCAACTGCTTGGAGGCGGAAGTCTGCCGGTTGCGCCGTCGCCCGCACCAGGTGTTTCGCATGTCGTCACGCAGGCAGCGGCGGGCACGACCCTCACGCCGGCAGCGGAGGTTGAGCCGAGCGTCCCTGCCCCGTCGTCACCCGCGCCGCCCGCCGACAACGAAGACGGCGACGCCCCGGTCGATCTCTCGGTGGAGAGCGACGACATGCTGGTCGAGTTCCTGGGCGAGGCGCGTGAACATCTCGGAGCCGCCGAGGCCGCCGCGCTGGAACTGGAGAATCAGCCTGATGATCCGGAACTGATCAACACGATTTTCCGCGCGTTCCACACGATCAAGGGGGTTGCGGGCTTCCTGCATCTCAACGCGGTCGTCGAACTGTCGCACAGCGCCGAGTACCTGCTGGACGCGGCCCGCTCGGGCGGGGTGAAACTGACCCCGCCGAATCTCGATCTGATTCTGCGCGCCAACGACCTGCTTTCGGGCATGATCGGGGCGCTCTCGGGCGGACCGGTGCCCAAGCGTCGCATGGCGCGCGAACTGATCGACCTGCTCGACCGCGCCCGCGCGGGCGAAGTAATCGAGTTATCGGGCGCGCCGGCGCGTCGCTCTTCGGCGAGCGAACCAGCCGCGGACCAGGCGGGTGCGGCGGCCAGTGCAGCGCAGCCCGTGGCTGAACAAGGGGAAGGCACGGACCAGGACGACGCAGCGCCGGCACCTGCCAAGAGCGGGCAAACCGCTTCGGCGCGGCGCGTGGATCAGACGATCAAGGTCAACACCGGACGGTTGGACAGCCTGGTGGACATGGTCGGTGAACTGGTGATTGCCCAGCAGATGGTGGTGCAGGACCCGGCGGTGCGGGGGCTGGATCTTCAGCGCACGCAGCGCAACCTGGCGCAGGTGGGCAAGATCATCCGCGACCTGCAGGAAGTGGCGATGTCGCTGCGCATGGTGACGCTGCGCAGCACCTTCCAGAAGATGGCCCGGCTTGTGCGCGACGTGTCGCTCAAGGCCGGCAAGAACATCAACTTTCACATGGAAGGCGAAGACACCGAACTGGACCGCAACGTGGTCGACGAGATCGGTGATCCGCTGGTGCACATGGTGCGCAATGCGTGCGACCACGGCATCGAGCCGGCGGCCGAACGTCGGGCGGCGGGCAAGCCCGAGGCGGGCAACGTCACCCTGCGCGCCTTCCACAAGGGCGGCTCGATCATCATCGAGATCGAGGACGACGGTCGCGGACTGAATCGTGAGAAGATCCTCAGGAAGGCGGTCGAGCGCGGAATCTATCCTCCCGATCGCGATCCCAAGGAAATCTCGGACTCCGAGGCCTTCAACCTGATCTTCCTTCCCGGATTTTCCACGGCCGACAAGGTGACCGACATTTCCGGGCGCGGCGTGGGCATGGACGTGGTACGGCGCAACATCGAAGCGCTGCGCGGCAAGGTGGAGATTCGCTCGGTACACGGGGCGGGGTCGACCTTCATGATGCGCCTGCCGCTGACGATGGCGATCATCGACGGCATGGTGGTGCGCGTCGGTTCGCAGCGGTACGTGATTCCCACTCTGGCGATCGAGCAGAGTTTCCGACCGACGCCTCAGCAGTTGACAACCATCGTCGGCCGCGGCGAGGCGGCGCTGGTGCGCGGCTCGCTGCTGCCAATCTACCGGCTCGGGCGCCTCTTCGAGCTCGACGGCGCCGGGTCATCGTTCGACGAGACCCTGCTGGTGGTGCTGGAATCGAACAACAACCGCTGCTGCCTGATGGTCGACGAGATACTGGGGCAGCAGCAGGTGGTCATCAAGTCGCTCGGCAACGGGGTGGATCAACTCCGCGGCGTTTCGGGCGGGGCCATCCTCGGCGATGGGCGGGTGGCGCTCATCCTCGACGTAGCCGGTCTGTTCGCAGAAGCAACGAGGTAGCACGCACAGGCGTGAAGTTTCATGGAGTCCACGATGAGCAGCACAGCGGCATTTGGCCTGAACACGGGCACCACCGGCGGCGATGACAACGAGAACAAGTTCCTGACGTTCCGTCTGGGCTCGGAGGAGTACGGCGTCGAGATCCTGCGCGTGCGCGAGATCATCGGGCTGATCGACATCACTCCGCTGCCCAAGACGCCGGACTACGTGAAGGGCGTCATCAACCTGCGCGGCAAGATCATTCCGGTGATCGAACTGAGGCGGAAGTTCGCCCTTCCACCGGTCGAGTACACAGAGGCGACCTGCGTGATCGTGGTGGAGGTGGCCGACCCGAACGGGGGCGACCGCTTCCCGATGGGCGTGATCGTGGACACGGTCAGCGAGGTGCTCGACATCGCCAAGGAGAACATCGAGCCGGCGCCCCGCTTCGGATGCACGCTGAACACCGACTACATCCTCGGGATGGGCAAGGTGACGCAGGGCGACGCCCAACGTGTGACGATCCTGCTCGACATTGACCGAGTCCTGCTCGCTCGTGAACTGAGCGGGCTGATTCATGACACCGAAGAGCACACGGGCAGCGCGCCCGGTGGAAGCAAACCCGGCGACGCCCGTCAGGCCGCCTGAGCACACAGACAAACGCGAACCAGCACCAGGAGGTATTCATCCATGTCCCCCGCTCCGCAGACCAGCCCGTTCTTCAATGACACATCTCACATGCTCAGTTCTCTGGAGAACCTGGGCACCAACGTCTTCGTTTCTGACCGGAATCTGAACATCGTGTACATCAACAAGATGGGCGCGGAGACGCTCCGGAAGATCGAGCCGGTGATCTTCGCGACCTACGGCATCAAGGCCGATCAGATCATGGGCATGAACATCGACCGGTTCCACAAGAACCCGTCGCACCAGCGCCAATTGCTGGCCGACCCAAAGAACCTTCCGTACAAGAAGGAGATTTCGGTTGGGTCGCTGACGCTTGATCTGAACGTGAACCCGCTGTTCAACGACGCAGGTGAGTACGTCGGCGCGATCGTGAACTGGGAGGATGTGACGGCGCGCAAGGCTTCGGAGGTGCAGGCGAAGAACCTGGCCGACATGATCGCCGGCTTCAGCGCCTCGCAGGCCATGATCGAGTTTGAACTCGACGGCACGATCGTCGACGCGAACGAGAACTTCTGCAGCGCGCTCGGCTACCGACTGGATCAGATCAAGGGCAAGCATCACTCGATGTTCGTCGATCCGGCCTACGCCTCGAGCCCCGAGTACAAGCGATTCTGGAACGACCTGGCATCCGGGCGTTTCCAGGCCGGCGAGTTCCGGCGCATCAGGAGCGACGGCACCGATCTGTGGATCCTGGCCAGTTACAACCCGATTCTGAACGATGCGGGCAAGGCGTACAAGGTTGTCAAACTGGCTTCTGACATCACTGCCCAGAAGTTGCAGCAGATCAAACTCGAGCAGGATCAGAAGGAGTCCCAGGAGCGGGAGCGTGCCCAGGCCATCGAACTGCAGACCAAGGTGGAGCAGTTGCTGGAGGTGGCACGGGCGGCAGGCGCGGGCGACCTGACGGTCGAAGTCCCGTTCAGCGGCACCGACGCGATGGGCCAGTTGGCCGACGGCTTCCGTGCCATGATCGAGAACATTGCCTCGACGCTGCAGGAGGTCGGCTCGGGCGCCGACCAGATCGACCAGGGCTCGCAGCAGATCGCCAGCGCCAGCCAGTCGCTGTCCGAAGGCGCCACCGAGCAGGCCTCGAGCCTGGAAGAGATCAGTGCCTCGCTGGAAGAGATCTCGAGCATGACGACGCAGAATGCGGACAACTGCCGCCAGGCGGCCAAGTTGTCGCAGGACTGCCAGACCTCGGCGGACAAGGGTCAGTCGGAGATGACGGACATGAGCCAGGCGATGGACGAGATCAAGAAGTCCAGCGCCGAGATTTCCAAGATCATTAAGGTGATTGACGAGATCGCGTTCCAAACGAACCTGCTGGCCCTGAACGCCGCGGTGGAGGCCGCGCGTGCGGGCGAAGCGGGCAAGGGCTTCGCCGTGGTGGCCGAGGAAGTGCGCAACCTGGCCCAGCGCTCGGCCGAAGCGGCCAAGAACACGTCGGCGATGATCGAGGAGTCGGCCAAGCGTGCGGACAACGGCGTGGCCATTGCAGCCCGAGTCGCCGAGTCGCTCGAGGAAATCGTCACCAACACCAAGCAGGTGAACTCGCTGGTGGCGCAGATCGCGTCGGCCTCGACCGAACAGGCCGAGGGCATCAACCAGGTCAACAAGGGCATCAGCGAACTCGATCGGGTGACCCAGCAGAACGCCGGCAACGCCGAGGAACTGGCGTCGAGTTCGGAAGAGACGGCCGCCCAGGTGTCGGCCCTGCGCGACCTGGTCACCCAGTTCAAGATCAATGCGGAAGAGGACGAGCCGCGTCCGACCGCGCGTCGCACTTCGACGGCCGCGAGGTCCGGCGTCAAGCCGGGGACCAAGTCAGGCAAGAGGGCGGCGCCGAGCGCCAAGCCCAAGGGGCGCGTGACCATCCCGCTCGATGACGATTCGTCGCTCGAGTCGTTCTGAGAACCCGAACTGACGCGGAGGCGGGGCCAACGTCCCGCCTTCGTCTTTCGCCCCACCGGACGTACGTCATGGACACACTGAGCAAGCGACAGTTTGCCGAGATTGCCGCCATTGCCCGCGAACGCTGGGGCCTGGACCTGACCGACAAGAAGCAGGCGCTGGTGCAGAATCGGCTGGCCAAGATGCTGGCTCGCTCGCAGACCTACGAGTCGATCGAACACTACCTCGATCACCTTCGCACCAGCGGCACCGAGGAGGACATGCTCGTCTTCTTCGACATCCTCTCCACCAACACCACTTCGTTCTTTCGGGAGAAGGAACACTTCGATCACCTGGCCGAGCATTTCTACCCGACCCTCGAATCGGCGCCCCGCGGCAAGCGGGTGAGGATCTGGTCGGCCGCGTGTTCCAACGGGTCCGAGCCGTACACCATCGGCATCCACGCGCGCGAGTGCCTGCCTGACCTGAACAACCTCGACTTCAAGATCCTGGCGACCGACCTGTCGAACAAGGCGTTGGACGCGGCGCGAAACGCGGTGTACCCCGAGAAGGCGCTGGATCATCTGCCCCGGCAGATTCGCGCGACGTACTTTGAGCCTCGCGTGATGACGCGCGGCGACAAGTCAGAGTCGTTCTACCAGGTTCATCCCTCGGTGCGCTCCCTGGTATCGGTTCATCAACTCAACCTGATGGATCCCTGGCCCATGAAAGGACCATTCGACGTGATCTTCCTGCGCAATGTGATGATCTACTTCGACAAGCAAACCCGGGAACAACTGGTGCAGCGGATGCGAGGGTTGCTGCGAGCGGGGGGACTGCTGATCATCGGAAGCGCCGAAACGCTGTCAGGACTCGACGTCGGGCTGCGCATGGTGCGCCCTGCGATCTACGTGAAGTGAGGACACCCCCATGAGTGCAGTCGCTCAGGTACGCATCGCCGACGCTGACCAGAAGGGCCTGATCACCATCGGCATCGCCGACATGGCCGTTTCGCAGGATCCCTCGGCCCGACTGATCACCTATGCCCTCGGCTCGTGCATCGGCGTAACGCTGTATGACCCTGTCGCCCGCGTCGGCGGGATGCTCCACTTCATGCTGCCCAACGCCGCCACGAATGAAGCCAAGGCCGCCGAGAAGCCGGGCATGTTCGGCGACGTCGGCATTCCCCTGCTGTTCAAGGCCGCGTACGACCTGGGGGCGCGCAAGGAGCGCCTGGTCGTGTGCGCCGCCGGCGGGGCCGAGGTCATCGACGATGACGGACAGTTCCGCGTGGGGTCGCGCAACCGCACGATCCTGCGCAAACTTTTCTGGAAGAACAACATCCTCCTGGCCGCCGACGACACCGGCGGAAACATCAGCCGCACCATGTCGATGAGTCTGGCCGACGGCGCGGTCACCATTCGCACCAAGGGAACGGAGCGTGTGTTATGGCCTCTGTGATGGACTTCCTGAACAAGTGCCCCGAACTGCCGCCCGCTCCCACCGCCGCCTTGCGCGTCGTTTCGCTCATTCGCTCGGGCGACTATGACATCCGGCAACTCGAGCAGATCATCCGCGTCGACGAGGCGCTCTCGTGCGCCGTGCTCAAGTTGGGCAACTCGGCGGCCTACGGGGCTCCCGGGCGCTCCTTCAACCTGGCCCAATGCATCGCACGGCTTGGCGCCAAGACCCTGTCCAAGTTCATCCTCGAACAGTCCACTCGCCAGGTCTACCACGGGGCCGGGCAGGCCTACGGGCTGCGCCGCGAAGACCTGTGGCGCGGCGCGGTTGGCGGCGCGATTGCTTCCGAACTGATCGCCCAGCGCCAAAAGTACGCCGACCCGGCCCTGGCCTATACCTGCGGGCTGCTGCGAGACGTGGGAAAACTGGTCGTCGAGATCATGTACGGGGATGACACGCCCCGCCTTCTCGAGCAGGCCTCGCATCTGAAGTGTCACCTTGAACGGGAGCGCGCCGTCTTCGGTGTCGATCACGCCGCACTCGGCGCCGCACTGGCCGAGCACTGGGGGCTGCCCGCTCCCATTCCCGACGCCATCCGTTTCCACCACGAACCCCCCACGCCCGAGCAGCCCAACCACGACGACTTGTTCGACGTGGTACACGCGGCCGACCTGATCAGTTTGTGGGCGGGACTTGCCATCGGCGTGGACGGACTGGAATACCGCCTGGCGCCGCATGTCAAGGAGCGTCTGCACCTGGGAATCCGCGAGGCGGAGTTCGAAATTGCCGAAACCTGGGCGCGTGTCAGCGAAATCGAGTCCATGCTTGAGCAAACCACCATCGGATGAAGCCATGAACTGCAACGTCCTGATCGTCGACGACTCCCCCATCCTGCGGACGGCCATCAAGAAGGTCGTGCGACTGGCCGGCGTGCCGGAAGATCGCATCCACGAGGCCGGCAACGGGAAGGAGGCCCTTGAGATTCTCGAAACGGTGTGGGTTGACCTGGTGTTGCTTGACCTCAACATGCCCGTGATGAACGGCGAAGAGTTCCTCGTGGAACTGCGGAAGCGCGAGGACCTCGCCGACGTGGCCGTGGTCATCGTGAGTACCGAGTCGAACAAGGGACGCCTTGAGCGCCTCAAGGCCCTGGGCGTGCGCTCCAGTCTCCACAAGCCGTTCGAGCCTGAAGATCTGTGCCGACTGATCGGCGAGATCACCGGAGTGACCCAATGAGCCCGATCGACCACGACACCCTGCAGACCATCATCACCGACGCGCTCGAGCGCACCGCCTTCGTCATCGTCGACCCGTGCGACGAGGAAAGCGCCCGCTCACTCGCGCCGGCGACCCATCATGCCCGTATCCGCTACTCCGGGCCAGCCAGCGGTGAAGTGTTCCTTTCAGCCAGCGCCGGCTTCCTCATCGAACTTGCCTCGAGCATTCTGGGCGTTGAGCCCTCGCAGGTGCGCCTCGATGTCGAAGGCTGCGACGCCCTGCGGGAACTGGCCAACATCATCGGAGGCTCGGCACTGGTGGCCATCGGCGGCGAAGACACCCCCTACAGCCTCGGCCTGCCGGAGATCGTGCCCGCCGCGCCGAGCAACCCGCCGCACGCCTCCTGCGTGGTTGAATCCATGGGCGAAACCCTCCTGGTGCAGTGGCACACCAACGCCGCCAGGGCCGCCGCATAGCCTCGACTCGGAGTTCCCTTCATGCCCGACACCATCGGAGTCCTGATCGTCGACGACTCGGCCATCGTGCGCCGCGCCCTGACCGAGCAACTCAGTCGTCAACCGGGCATCACGGTGCTCGGTTCGGCCCCCGATCCCTACATCGCGCGCGACAAGATCGCCGCCCTCAACCCCGACGTGGTCATTCTCGACATTCAACTGCCCCGCATGGACGGGCTGACCTTTCTCAAGAAACTCCAGAAGTACCACCCCGTCCCGGTCATCGTGGTCAGTTCGCTCACGCAGGCCGGCACGGAAATGGCACTCGAGTGCCTCGAAAACGGAGCCGTCGACGTTCTCCACAAGCCTTCGGAAGCCTGCTCTCTGAACGAGATGGTCACGCGCCTGGCCACCATCATCCGCGAGATCAAGACAGTCCGGGTTTCTGATCGCGCCTCGCGGCGAACCAACGCCCCGTCCGGGCCTGCGGCGCTGTCCGGACCGCCTCTCTCAGCCGACACGCTCGACCCGCACCGCGTGATCGTCATCGGCAGTTCCACCGGCGGCACCGAAGCACTCCGCGAAGTGCTCTCTCCCCTGCCCACTTCCATTCCCGGCATCGTCATGGCCCAGCACATGCCCGCCGGATTCACCGCCTCCTTCGCCAAGCGGCTCGACTCACTGTCCCAGATCGAGGTCCGCGAGGCCGTCGACGGCGACCGCGTCCTCCCCGGCCTTGCCCTCCTCGCCCCCGGCGATCGGCACGTCCGGCTCGTGCGCACGAGCGACGGTTACAAAGTCCGCGTGGCGGACGGCCCGCGCGTCTGTCGTCACAAGCCTTCCGTCGAAGTTCTGTTCCGTTCCGCCGCCGATCAGGCCGGCGCGAAGGCACTTGGCATCATCCTGACCGGCATGGGCGACGACGGCGCCGACGGCCTGGTCGCCATGCGACAGGCGGGCGCTCACACCATCGGGCAGGACGAAGGTACGTGCGTCGTCTACGGCATGCCGCGTGCGGCCTTTGAACGCGGCGGAGTCTGCTCGGTGCTCCCTCTTCAGGAAGTCCCCGCCGCCATCGTCGCCTTTGCCCGCGCCTCGCACAAGCAGCGTGCGGCCTGATCGGGCGCACACGCTTGCAGGCGAATCAGATCCAGACCACCTGCGCTTCATGCGTTCCCCGACCCGGGCGAACGCGTGTCCTGACAACAAGAGAGGCGACGGACTCACGTCGTTCGAGCCAGGGCACTTGGACAGGCGGCAGGTGGCGGTCTTCAGGCGGCTGGGACACTGGCAACAGGCAAGCACCGTCCGAACGCGGGAACGCTGATGACTTCCTCGCCGGCGCCTGGGCTTGATGTCCCGCCTCGATAGGGCGACTTGGCGCTCCTCAGCGCCGGCGGCGAGTGAAGGCACACGGCGCCATCGCCAGCAGGATCAATGAGGACGGCGAGGGCACGCGGCGCGTGAAGGTGTAGATGTCATTGACGGTGTTGGTCATGGCGTGGTTGGTGCCAAGGAACACTCCGCCATTGAACACGTCGAGCACGTTGCGCGGGAGCGCGGTGCCGGTCAGCCTCGGGTCAATGTCCGGGGGCAGGATCGACGGGTCGTTCTGGAGCATGGCCTCGGCGTCGCCGCCAAAGTACGTGTTGAGCGCGTTCCACGAGAAGTGGGGATCGACGGGGAGGAAGGCCAGGTACATGTTGAACACATGGAGGCCGTTGATGGTGCCCGAGACGCCCGAGGAGTAGCACTGGAGCGATTGGCCCAGCGGCACCTGCGAGCCGGGATTGGCCTGCTGGATGTTGTTGTTCTGAATCATGCCGACGCCGCCGGAGACGGACTCGCCGTTGTCGAGCGTGATGCTCAGCCACTGGGTGGCGCCCTGGTAGCGGGACTCGAAGCCGCGCTGCACGGGATATCCGCCGCCCGGGTGGTAGACGGTCGAGCCGGGCACGCCATTGTTGTAGACGAACACGCCGGTGAAGTTGTGGGGGATTCCCCCCACCCGGGTTTGCCCGGTGAAGTCGTACGTAACGACCGAAGCGCCCGCCGCGGACGCTCCCGCCCACACCACCGCCGCCAGAACCAGACTCGTGCGCATTGTCTCTCTCCTATTTGAACCGAACGCGGACATCGGTGTCCGCTGAGCGGGGATGCTAAAGGGCGCGCCATCCGGACGCAAGCGTTTGGCCGAGAAAAGGGCAAAATGGCCACGGGCTGCCGGGGCGCCGGCCAAGGACGACCGTTTTTTTGCGTTCTGCCGCGGCGTTTGTGGAGTTGTGGCCCCCGGAACCCCGGTGGCGCGTCGGGCATGTTGAGTGCGGGGTTGTTCGCCCCTCGGGCTCTCGATCTCTTCCGCGACAAAAATGGAAAGAGCCGAGACCAGGGGGTCTCGGCTCGGGTTCACATCCGGGGAGGTGAGACTGGATTACCAGCGGCGTCCGCCGCCGCCGCCGCTGCCGCCGCGGCCCCCACCACCGCCGCCGAATCCGCCGCCCCCGGAACGAGGTTCACGGGCGCGGGCCTCGTTGACGGTCAGGTCGCGGCCGTCGACGTTTTTCCCGTTGAGGGCGGTCATGGCCGCTCGTGCCTGCGAGGCGTCGGCGAACTCGACGAATCCGAAGCCGCGGGGCCGTCCGGTCTCGCGATCCATGACCAGCGACGCACTGGTAACCACGCCGTGCGCGGCGAACATCTCGCGCAACTGCGACTCGCTGGTGTCAAAAGACAGATTTCCTACGTAAAGCTTCATGCGCTTCCTTCAAATGCCCATTGGTCCACACCGGTGCGTCCACTCGAGCATTGAAGTGCGCGTCGGGTCCGGCGGGACGGGGCCTCGGTGGCCATTGCTCCCGCCGGAATGACGGATCGTAGGCTCACCAGCGGGGCGGGGGTTGGAGATGGAGGCATCGTTGGGCGGGAAAGCCGCACGCCTTGCCTCGAGGCCCGTCGGGGCACCCGTCCGGTTGGAAACCGGCCCCGCCATCGGCACGGAGAGTCGATCGACCCGGCAGCACGATAGGCTGTGGGGATGCTGGTTCACCTGATTCTGGCGTTGCCTGCGCAGATCCAGTTCGTGGATGTAACCGACGCAGTCGGGCTGGGTGGGTTGTCCGCGACGCGGGTGGTGCTGGTCGATCTGAACGGGGACACGAGGCCGGACGCAGTGGTCGATCGCACGCGCGTGTTCTTAAACCAGCCGGGCGCGGACGGCAAGGGCGTGCGCTTCGTGCCGGTCGAGAACGCCGAACTGCCCGCGGTGGACGACGGCGACTGCCTGGTGTTCGCGGACATCGACAACGACGGGAAGCGCGACGCAATCGTCACTCGCAATGTCACGGACAAGACCGACCCCTTGCGGGCAACGGGTTGGTGTCGCGGAAATGGCAACGGGACGTTTGGCGAGTTGGTCCTGATTCCTGCGGCCACGGCGAAGACGACAGCGTGCGTGGCGGTGGGCGACGTGAACAACGACGGGCTGCTCGATGTGTACCTGGGCAATTGGTACAAGAGGTATGGCGAAAGCGTCGAGGCGTTTACGAACGACCTGCTGATGCAGCGTCGCGGCGCGGACGGGGCGGTTGAGTTCGTGCGCGAGGCGCTGCCGGAAGATGAGTTCGCATTCGACGAGGAAAAGGACGCGGGCGGACGGCCGACCTATGGGGCCATGATCGTGCGGCTGGACGCGGGCCAGACGCGGCCGGTGGACCGGGCATCGATCCTGGAGTTGAACTACGGTCGGCGGTGGAATCGGCTGTGGGCGGGCGCCTCAGACCACCACGGGCCGACCTGGGTCGACGTGGCGCCGCAGTTGGGCGTTGATGGCGATGAGATCCGGCACGGGAAGCATCCGGAATGGCTGAAGGAACGGGCGAAGGTGGATGCGCGGTTTGATCGCGCCGATGAGAGGCCGTACCGCGCCAACGGCAACACGTTCGACGCGAGCATTGGTGACGTGAACAACGATGGGGCGTTCGATCTGCTCCTCACCGAGATCACGCACGCCTGGGCGGGGGAGAGTTCGGATCGAACGCGGGTGCTGCTGGGCGGCGCGGCGGGGGAACGGTTTGCCGTTGATGCGCGTTTGGCGCTCGATCGCGTGCCGGGCGATCCGGCGGTGCGCAACTGGAACCAGGGCGACCTGTTTGGGCAGTTGGCTGATTTGGACCTTGACGGGCGGCTGGATGTGCTGATCTCCAGCGGCGACTACCCGGACGATCAGCGCCTGCGCGCGTGGCGACAACTGCCGGACGGGTCGCTGGTGGACGTGACGGCGTGGGCGAACCTGGACAACGACGGGTCGGCGCAGATCTCGCTGGCCGACGTGGATTTGGATGGCGACCTGGACATCGTGGTCGGGCAGGCGTTTTTCAGGTACAGCGAGGCGGAAAAGGCGGGGCGAACACCGACGCTGAAGGTGTATCTGAACCAGGCGATCGAACGTGGGACGGGGCACAGCCTCGTGCTGATGCTTGAGGGCGACCCGCAGCGCGGCGTGGCGCGCGATGCGCTCGGAGCGATCGTGCAGATCGAGACGGACCTGGATGGAGACGGGCCGGGCGCGGCGACGGCGCAGGTGCATCAAGTCGTGGGCATCGGCGGGCACGCGGGCAAGCAGATGGGTTTCGAAGTGGTCGCGGGCCTGGGCGCGGCGACTCGCGCGGAGCGCGTCACGATCTGGTGGCCCGGGTTGAGCGAGCCGACGGTGCTGGAGGTAGTTCCGGCCGGGCGGCGCCTGGTGCGGCCGTGAGGATCAAGTCTTGCCGCGGATGCGTCCGACGAGGGTGGAAGCCTTGACTTCCAGTCCGCGGACCATGCTCTGGAGGGCTTCGCGGTTGGGGGCAAAGTCGAGGGCAGTGAGCAGGTCGATCCATTCCTTGCGGACGAGGTCGGCCAGCGCCTGGGTGAAACTCTGCATGCCTTCGCCGGCGCTGGAGTTGACGATGGCCGGCAGGTCGTTCTCGCGATTGTCGCGGATGTGTTCGCGCACGGTGCTGTTGGAGATGAGCACCTCACAGGCGGGGACGACTTTGACTTCGAAGCCGGGAACGGCCGGAAGAAGCCGCTGGGCCAGGATGGCGCGTAGACTGGACGCCAGTGAACTGCGGATGAAGCCGCGCTCGCTCTCGGGGAAGAACTCGAGCATGCGCCCGAAGGCCTGCATGGTGTCGGCGGTGTGGAGCGTGGCGAAGACAAGGTGTCCGGTCTCGGCGGCCTGAATGGCAGCGAGGACCGTTTCCTGGTCGCGCATTTCGCCGATGAAGATCACATCCGGATCCTGGCGCACAACGTAGCGCAGCGCGACGGGAAAACTCTCGACGTCGATGCCGATTTCGCGCTGCGAGATGATGGACTTGGCGGGCGTGAATCGATACTCGACCGGGTCTTCGATGGTGATGATGTGCTCACTTCGGGTGAGGTTAACCTGGTTGACCATCGCGGCCTGGGTGGAACTCTTGCCGCAGCCGGTCACGCCTACGACGAGGATGAGGCCCTCGTTGGTCTCGTTGACGAGTTTCTCGTAGATGGGCGGCAGGTGGAGGGCGGCGTAGTCGGGGATTTCGGCCTTGACGCGACGGATGGCGGCGTGGGTGTGTGCGCCCGAGCGGTAGACGTTGACGCGGAAGCGGTCGCCGTCGGGCAGGTGCCAGGCGAAGTCCAGGTTGCCGGTCTTGATGTAGCGCTCCATCTTGCCCGGCTCGATGATGGGGTCGAGCAGGTGGTCGGCCTCTTCCTCGGTGAGCGGGTCTGCTTCCACCGGGCGCAGGCGGCCTCCGATGCGGTAGGTGGGCGGGATGCCGACCTTGATATGCAGGTCGGAGGCGTCAAGTTTTTTCATCGCGCCGAGGAGTTTCTGGATGCTCAGGCTTCCCGAGATCATGAGGCGCTCCTTTGCCGCACCGAAGTCGGTACGACCAATCATACCGCGCAAAAGGCGACGAAGTGGTCAACAATCGAGACCCGGTTGGCCCGGGCAAAAAACACGCACCGCCCGGAAGGGAATCCAGGCGGTGCGGCGTTGTGGTCGGCGGTGTGACGAATGCTCGTCTCCCGCCCCAAAGGAGGTCACACACGGGGTCGAGCCACAGGCGGGAGAGTCCACGCCAACTTCCCCGGTGGCTCAGTTGCATCCGGCGGAGAATCGCTGGAGGAACTGCTGCACGTCAAAGAAGTTGAAGGCGCGGTCGCCGGTGTAGTCGGCCATGAGATTGGCGGCGGCGAAGTCAGCGAGGAACTGCTGGACATCGAAGAAGTTGAGGATGCCGTCGCAGTTGGTATCGACGGGGCAGGGCAGGTCGTAGACGTTGACGATGCCGTCACAGTTGGCGTCGCCGTTCCCGTAGCCGACGCCGGTCTGGCCGACGTTGGCGCGGATGATGTTGCAGTCGACCGAGTTGACGACGCCGTCGAGGTTGAGGTCGCCGAGTGTGGAGTCGAGGATGTCTTCGAGGATGACGCGGACGTCTTCGGCATTGACGATCAGGTCGCCGTTCATGTCGCAGGAAAGGTCCATGCGGACGGCGTCATCGAGCGAGCGGGCGGGGCTTGGTCCGTCCCAGTCGCCGAAGTTGGCGCACACGTAGTCGATGTCGTGGATGTTCACCACGCCGTCGCACCCGATGGGGTTGAAGCCGGGGGTGTGGCGTGCAGCGGGGCCGGACACGTCGGCGCGGGAGTCACCGGGCTGATAGGTGCCGGTGGCAAGGGTGGTGCCGAAGAAGTTGCCCGCGAAGGCATTGTCGACGGCACTGAAGCCGGTGGCGCGGCTGAGTTTGCCGTTGATCAGGACCAGGCCATCGGCCCAGTAGCGAACATCGTCGGCGTTGAAGTTCCCGTCGCCGGTGAAGTCGCCAAGGATTTCAATGACGGCGTTGGTTCCGGGAGCCCAGACCGGCCCGCCGGCGTGGCGTTGGCGCCAGGCGGCGATCATGTCAGGCGCATCGGCAGCCGAGCGGGTGCCGTCGTTGTTGAAGTCGCCGGCGATCTTGTTGCGGTTGGAACCGCTCATGAGCGTGCCGTAGACCACGGCATTGCCCGACTGGTCGACGTAGTTCGCACCGGTGGGCGAGCCGCCCGGTGCAGTGGCGTCGGAGTAGGCCACGCTGGTGGTGCGGGTGGGCACCTGTCCGGCGGAGTTGAGGTAGTTGAAGGTCTGGTAGTTGGGCAGCCCGAGCACGTTGCCAGACTGGTTCAGGATGAAGTTCTGAAGAGTCTGGTTGAGTTCGGGATTGGCGATGGGCAAGACGCACTCGTCATCGGGCAGAATGTTCTGGTTGGGTACGTAGTTCGTGGCCGCGACGAGCAGGAACTGCGTGGCCAGGAACTCCCCGGGCGTGAAGAGGTTCTGATCTGAGCCGGGAAGATCGACGAACGACGCGACCGAGCGGGTGATGTTGTTGACGTAGGCGGCAGCCTGCGCGTTATCCATGGGCTGGACCGGGCGCGGATAGGGACCGATTTCGGAGGGACTCCAGCCCCAGCCGCCAACGGCCGGCGAGTTGGAGCGGGGGTCGCCGACGGTGGCAATGACGCCCGGACCGACGATGTTGTAGCCGTTGAGCCCGCCATCGATGACATTGGCCAGGTTGGGGCGGGCGAAGGCGGTGCCGCCCTTAATGTCGGAGCGGACAGCCAGTACGTCGGCGGCGCCGTTGATGATCCAGCCGGCCGATTCGCCGCGTTCGGCTCCGGTGTGACCGATGGCCAACCGGTGATTGCGAACGGTGCCCTCGACACGGCTCGAACCGCCCTTGTTGGAGGGTTGCCAGTTGGGACCGAGCAGATCGCGCCCGCTGGAGACGGTGCGGGGGCCGATGTTCTCGCCGATGCAGAAGGACGGGTCGAGGCAGATGCCGTTGGCAAAGGCGTTGCGGGTGCCCGAACCGGAGTCGCGTGTGACGGCGACGAGGTTTTCGCCGTTGATCCGTCGCCCGGTGCCGAAGAGGTGCCGCAGGTCGGACATCTCGATCTGGGAAAGACCGACGCCGTAGTTGACCATCGCGGAGACGGGAGTGAGGGTGATGACGACGTCGAAGATGGTGTTTTCGTCGGGTGAGAAGGTGTTGGTGTTGAGGGTGTGCCCGTTGGGGCTGGTGAGCACTTCCAGGGCGTTGGTTTCGCCGGCTATGGTGCCGTCCTTGTTGAGCGAGACGACGGGGTTGCTCCCGTAGCCTGCGGTGGTGGGCGCTTTGTTGTAGGCGGGGGTTCCGCTCTGGAGCACGGCCCAGGCAACAGGGACGTCAATGGCTGCGAAGTCGATATTCAGGCCGGTGCCGCTTCCGGTACCGGTGGTCACGCGGTAGGTACCGTCGGTGAACGATCGGACAGGCGAGGCGCCCGGGTTGTTCACGTTCCCGAGGGGCTGGCGAACGCCGGCAATAACGAACTGGGAGCGGTTGAATAGGGAAGAATCGGAGAAGTCGGAGTTGAAAGTGAGGTTGGCGGGGTCGAGGTCGGGAGCGGTGGCGGAGACGATGCTCCAGTCGCGCAGTTCCGCAAAGCCGTTGACGGAGCCGACGACGCGATAGGTCATGATCCACCAGGCGTCGGCAGTGCCGATGGGTCTGGGGTTGGCCGGCGCCAACTGATCACCGTCGAGGGCGATCAGTCCGTCGCCATCGACGTCGATGAAGTCGTTGGTGGAGGCCGGGGCGTTGAACAGGGCTTCGAGCAGGGTGGCGCCCGAGCCGTTGATGAGGAACGGAGCGTCGGTGGCGCCCGCCAGCCCGGCGGCGGCTCCGGCTAGTGCGCACATCAGAGTCAAACGAAGATTCGTCCGCATGATTGATCTCCCTTGAAAGGACAGCCGGCGCTGGTGCACGAAACCGGCCATTTCCGCAGGTGGCGATCGCGCCGCCCGAACGCTTCGGGCTTGTGACGCACCGCCTTGACGATGCCGAAGCGGCGCGAGCCGATGTCTCGGCCCGGGCCGATGAGGTCAGTCGCGCCAGGGGTTGAAATCGAGATCGACGCGGTTGTTGCCGGTGATGCTGTAGAAGCGGTCACCCCACAGACGGTCGCGCACGCTGTCGAAGACGGTCATGGCTTCGACGTGTCCATCGACGAAGACGAAGTTGACCTTGCCGCCGGGGTGGTGGCGCCCTACAGCGTTGAGCGTGGAGTTGGCGTCGTTGATCATGTTGGCGCCCAACTGTTCATCGGTCAGCAGGGCTTCCCTCGGGGGATAGACGAAGCGGGGCAGGGTCCCGATGTTGGGCTCCGCGTAGACGTTGGCGCCGGCCGAGCGACCGATGAAGGGTGTGATGGAGCGGTGGCTCTTGATGACGCCGTTGTTGGTGTCGGCCAGCGAAGTCCAGCCCTCCTTGTTGTCGTAAAACTCGGTGAGGAGGATGGTCTTGGAGGCCGAGAAGATCTCGCTCTCCTTGACGAAGCGGTTCTTGCGCTGCCCCGAGGACGACCAGAACTTGTTGCGGGGGAAGAGCGCCGCGTTGCCAGTGAAGGCGATGCGGGGCACCTGACGGTCCATGGGATACTCCGAACTGCCTGATTGCCCGAGGTCGTTGACCTGTCCGGGCTCCCAGTTGGCTGGATCAGGTCCGGGGTTGGTGCGGGGCGCGCCGCCGTTGGTGACGGCCGGAGTGGTGAAGGCGTCGGCGGGCACGTCGCCGGAGTCGAAGAGGGTGTAAGACCAGTGGATGTACCCGTTGCCGGGGTTGGGGTTGGTGATCTGCTGGTCCTCGAGGCGCCACGTTCCGCTACTCTGATCGGCGCCGTACATGTAGGAGGCGGCGAAGCGCTCGGCGTTGGCCGACGTATAGGTCGCCATGCCCTGCCCGACCGAGCGTGCGGCCGCGGCGGCGGCAACGGCGCGTGCGGCCTTGCGGGCGCTGCCCAGGGCAGGGAGCAGAATCCCGATGAGTAATGCGATGATGGCAATGACGACGAGCAGTTCGATGAGAGTGAACGCGCTTCGTCTGACTTGAGACATCTGTTGACTCCTCGATGGGTTTCGGTGGGTGGAGAGCCGAGCCAAACGCACACGCGGGAGCATTGTGCCCAGTCACCGCGAGGTGTCGCATCAAGGTTGCCTCAAGTTCGCGCTCAGACCGCGCTCAGTTTGCAGCGGGCGCGAAGGACGAGCCGCTTTGCCCCCTTGAAACGGTCCCGGCTCCCCGCGCACCATCAGGCCCGATCATCGGTCGGGGCGTCCGCTACCATGTGGGAGATGTCGCACCCACGGACCAATCTGCCCGACTCACGCATCAGCCCGCGCTTTGCGGGGATCGCGACCTTTGCCCGTTATCCACGGCTCGAGGACGTTTTGCCAGACAATCGCCCAGTGGATTGGGCGGTTTACGGCGTGCCGTATGATTCCGGGGTGACCTACCGGCCAGGGGCACGGTTCGGGCCGCGGGCAATCCGCGATGCGTCTCAGTACCTGAAGCGATTCTCGATCGCGCACGGGGTGGATGTGTGCGAGGCGTTCTCGCTGGCCGATGCGGGGGACGCGCCGGTGAAGCCGTTTCATCCGGGCGAGTGCATCGAGGACGTGGCCGCGTGGGCGACGGGGCTGGCCGAGCCGACGACGCGCCTGCTGGCGCTGGGGGGTGATCACTCGATCGCCTATGCGAACATCGAGGCGACGTGGCGCCGGTGCGGGTCGCCCTCCGGCGGACTGGCGCTGATTCACTTTGACAGCCACCTGGACACGGTCGACTCCGTATGGGGCGAGCGCTGGAGCCACGCCAGCCCGTTCATCCGGGCCATCGAGCGCGGGATCATCAACCCGCGCCGGATGATCTCGATCGGCATCAAGGGCCCGCTCAACACCGCCGGCGACCTGGACTTTGCCCGCGAGAACGGCGTGACGATCGTGACGCGCGAGGAATGGGCCGACGCGGGCCCGGGCACGCTGGCCGGTTTCGTGCGACATCTGGACGAGGAGCCGGCGTACATCACGTTCGACATTGACGTCGTGGACCCGGCCTTTGCGCCGGGCACGGGCACACCCAGCATCGGCGGGTTCAGTTCGACGGAGGTGCTGGCGATCCTGCGCTCGCTGGCGGGAGTGCATGTGGCCGGGGCGGACGTAGTCGAGGTGCTGCCGGACCGCGACGTGGCCCAGAACACGGCTCTACTGGCAGCCCATGTGGCGTTCGAGATTCTCTGTCTCAGCGCGACCCAGCCCCGCTAGAGTCTGGGTCAGGCACGGAGGCCGCTTGTATCAGTCCCTGCTCAATCGCCGATACCTGACCAGCAAGATCATGCCGCTGCTGTCGCTGGTGGCGGTGATGCTGTCGACCGGCACCATCCTGGTGACCTGGTCGGTCATGGGCGGGTTTCTCAAGACGCTGATGGAGTCCGGGCGGACGCTGATCGGCGACGTGGCGATCACCTGGCCGAACGTAGGGTTCGCCCATTACGAGGACTTGATCGCGCGGCTGGAGCGAGAACCCGAGGTCTCGGCCGCTGCACCGATCATCGAGACTTTCGGCATGATCCGCCTGCCGGACGACCAGTTGCAGGCGGTGTCGATCCGCGGAGTGGATGGGGTGAGTTTTGATCGGGTGACGGGTTATGCGAGCACGCTGTTCTGGCGTCCGCTGGAGAAGCCGACGCCGAAGGATCGCGCTCGCGTTGATCTGCGCCTCCCGGAGCACACCGACCCGTCGTTTCTGGGCCAAGTGCTGGAGAACGGGCTGGCCCTGTCGCGTGATGACGGCATGGGCCCCGAGCCAGCGGTGGTGCCGGGCATCGAACTGACCGGTCTGAATCAACGCCAGTCGTGGGGCGGGTACACGCCGATGACGGCGATGAGGCCGACGGCCTCCGGACAGATCGACGTCAAGAACATCTTCATGCCTCGGAACGGGACTCTGACGATCACGCTGCTGGCGATCGACTCGAACGGGCGATTTGCCGACGCGGTGACGCGGCGTTTTCCGGTAGCCAACGAGTTTCAATCGGGGATCTACGACGCGGACTCGCAGATCGTGCTGGCGCGGCTGGACGCGCTGCAGACGATGCTGAACATGGACGAAGCGCAGAAGACCGAGCCGGGCAGCCCGTTTGAAACGGTGATCGACCCGGACACCGGCGAGGAGTTGCCGGCGCCGCCGCGTGTGATCGGGGTCGACCCCGCACGGGTCACCAGCGTGCTGGTGAGGGCGAAAACCGGCATCGACTCGTGGACGCTGCGCAGCGTGTGCTCGCGCGTGTATGGTCAGTTCGCGTCGGCCCACCGCGACGATGTGCCCAGCGAATACTCGATCGACATCCGCACGTGGCAGGAGAAGAACGCGACCCTGATCTCGGCGGTGGAGAAGGAAACGGGGCTGGTGCTGTTCATCTTCGGAATCGTGTGCTTCACCAACGTGTTCCTCGTACTCTCGATCTTCTGGAGCATGGTCAGCGAGAAGACCAAGGACGTGGGCATCCTGCGGGCGCTGGGCGCGGGGCAACTGGGCATCGCGTGGCTGTGGCTGCGTTACGGGCTGCTGATCGGCGTGGTCGGGGCTGTGCTGGGCGTTGCAATGGCCTACGTGATCGTCCGCAACATCAACCCGATTCATGACTGGATCGGCCAGACGACGGGCATCGTGATCTGGGATCCAACGGTGTATTACTTCATCGAGGTGCCCAACCAGATGAACTGGACGCACGCGGTGTTGGTCTTTGCGGCCGGCGTGCTGACCTGCCTGATCGGGGCGGCCATCCCGGCGATGCGGGCGGCACGCATGGATCCGGTCAAGGCGTTGAGGTTCGAGTGATTACAGGCAACATGGCTTCGCACGCACCCATCCTGGCCGCCCGCTCACTTCACAAAACCTACCGGCTTGGAAAGGTGGGCGTGCCGGTGCTGCGCGGGGTGGATCTGGACGTGGCGCCGGGCGAGTGGCTGGCCATTCTCGGGGCCTCAGGCTCGGGCAAGAGCACGCTGCTGCACCTGCTGGGCGGGCTGGACCGCCCGGACACGCCGGCGGGCGCCCTTCGCGTGTGCCGCAGGTGCGGGGCCCCGCGCCGCGGACTGGCCGACCCGAACTCGTTGTGCTCGCAATGCGGCGCACCCGTCGAGCCCATCAGGGCACCGGAGATCGTCTATGAGGGACGCGACCTGTTCGCCATGTCCGGGGTCGAACTGAACCACTATCGGGCGCGCCATGTGGGGTTCGTGTTCCAGTTCTATCACCTGCTGCCGGAACTGAACATCGTGGAGAACGTGACGATCGGGGCGATGGTGCTGCACGGGCGGGTCGGATACCTGCGGCACGGGCGGCAGGCGCGGCAGCGGGCCGAGCACCTGCTCCAGGCGTTCGGGTTGTCGCACCGCCTGCGGCATCGCCCACGCGAACTGTCGGGCGGCGAGCGCCAGCGCGTCGCTATCGCCCGCGCGCTCATCAACGAGCCGCACATTCTGCTGGCCGACGAGCCGACGGGCAACCTCGACCGGGTGACGGGGCACGCGATCCTTGACGCGATCGAGCACTTGCAGCGCGAGCAGGGGCTGACGATGGTGATGGTCACGCACGACCCCGGCATCGCCGAGCGGGCTCAGCGCACGGTGCGGCTGGTGGACGGGCGCGTGGCGGCGCACGTCGAAAACTCAGCAATGTCATGACCCGCTCCGCTCGTGCAGATCGCGTGGTTCGGGTGCCGCACGGCTCCATCGGTTCGGAGAGGTGATCTCCCCAGTGTCGTTCACTGGTCGTCGCACAGGCCGTAGAGCGAACTCTCACCCGCGTTGGATTCGTTCTTGCCGCCCAGGCCTGCGATGGTGTTGTTGGCCCGGCCGCTGGAGTAGGAGTCGCTTCCGCCGCCCATGTCAAGCAGGGCCGAGAAACTGAAAACCTTCTCGGCGTCGTAGTGATAGGTGTTCGAGCCGCCCTGACCCTGGCAGGCGTCACCCTTGGCCGAGTACGTGTCGTCACCGGCAACGTCGATGAGGATGCCGATGGCCTGCATGGCGGCTGAGCCTTGGGCGAGCCCGTCGGCTTCGTACTTGTCGTTGCCGGCGTGGTCGATGAGCATACCAATGGTCAGATCCCACGCGGTGCCCTGCGAAGCGGCCGTCATCGACCAGTACGTGTCGTCACCGGCGGCATCAATGAGCAGACCAAGCGCCTGGTGGGCGCCGGTTCCCTGACCGTAGCGATTGCCCTTGTAGCGATCGGCCCCGGCGAAGTCGTGCAGAATGCCCAGGGCGAAGAAGTATCCGCAGGCCTGGCTGAACTCGCCGGCCTCATACTGGTCGTCGCCGGCCAGATCCCACAGGGCACCGATGCCCCCGGCCGCGTAGCCGCGCACACCCATGCCATAGCCCTGGCTCATGCCAACGAACACATCGGGGGTTCCATAGACCGAGCCGAAACTGGGTCCGTTGGCCTTGTAGGTGTCGTCACCCTGGCAGTCGATGACGGCGCCGAGGGCGCGTGGCCCGCCGACGCCCTGCACGAGTTTCTCGCCGTGGTAGGTGTCGTTGCCGGCGCGGTCGACGATCAGTCCGCTGCCGTAGAAGCCCGCGCCCATCGACCAGCCCGAACCGGGGCCCGTGTTGCGATAGGTGTCGCTGCCGGCGTGATCGATGATGACCCCGACGCCGAAGAGACCAAAGGCCATCGATCCCATGCCGGTCGATTCATACAGGTCGTCGCCTTCCAGATCTTCAACGATGGAAAAGCCGAAGACGCCCACGCCCGGTCCGGCGAAGTCGGCAGCCGAGAGGTAGCGATCATTCCCGCTCCTGTCGAAGATGCCAGTGGGCGAACCACGCGGGTTCGCGTCAGAGGGCCAGTTGTAGGTGTCATCGCCGCCGAGGTCATAAACCAGGGCAAGCCGTCCCATGTCGTAGGTGTTGGGGCCCTCGCCCCCGATGACGACGATGCGGTCATCGCGCAGGCGCATGATGCCGACGATGTCGCCCTCGACGGCTGCGCGGATCTCGTCCGGCACGTCCGGGTCGGGTGCGGTGACAGCCAGTTCCCAGAACCTGTCGATCCAGGCCAGTTGGTGCAGGCCCTGCGCGATGAACGACGGGGCCAGGTCCATGCTGGCACGGATGACGGCGATGTGGTCGGGGGCGCGATCGTTGTAGATGTAGACGCTGTCGCGGAGCGTGCGAACGAGCTGCTCGGCGCGGGGACGCCACTCCGAGTCCTGCGCGATCGGAAAGTCGCCTTCCGGAGTTTCGATGTCGAGAGCGCCGGCAATGAGGGCGGCGATGTGCGCCTTGTCCCCTCCGCTCGTGCCGACTTCGTACGCCAGACCCCCCAGTTCGGCCCCGACGGTGTCGAGGCTGAGCGGGCGACGGAAGCCCTGTATGACGGCCGGGACCATGTTGGGGTCGAGCGAGGCGTCGAGCGTGCGCCCGAGCAGGGCGAGCAGGGCGTGGAGCCCGCCCTCGGCCTCTGCGATGCCAAGGTGCTGGGTGTCTTCGAGCAGGACGCTCTCGAACTGGCCTGCCTCCAGGTCGGGGATGACGCGCGCCCCGAGTCCGCGGGTCAGAGTGCCCGTCCAGGTGTCGCGGTCGGCCACGGTGACGGTGAGGCGCTGCACGTCCCCGCCGGGTCCGCCCTTGGGAATTCCCGCATCGCGGTTGGCTTCGGGCGAACGTCGAAACTCGATGGTCAGCGTCGCGCCCACCGGCAGGGCGGCGGTGCGTTCGTTGAATGCCCAGGCCGAATCGATGACGATGCGTCCTTCGTCGGTGGGCTCGCCGAGATAGATCGCGTCCACATTGTCGGATCGCTGGATGCCGCTGCTGGAACTGAAACCGCTGCCGCCGAACGGGCCGGGGTATACCCAACTGACCACCGGTCCGGATTCGGAGTCTCGCAGGGCGATGCCCAGGTACGGCTGTTCACTCAGGGGCTGCCCGCCCAATACCAGCCCCGAAACGAGGGTCACAATCATGGGGGTAGGGTAGCATGGGTCCGGGGCGCTTCCGCCCAGAAGCGCCTGGCTGGGGCGCCCGCGAACGAGGCATCCGGGCGCCGGGCGGGGGCGGCCTACGCTGGTCCGATGAACGATGTCATTGATCTCCTGATGTCACACCGCTCGATTCGCCGCTACGCGGATCGGGCAATTCCGGAAGAGCACGTCGAGGCCTGCGTGCGGGCCGGGCAAATGGCGTCGACCAGTTCGGCCGTGCAGGCGTACGCATGCATCCGGGTCAAAGACCCGGCCAGGCGCCGTGCTCTGGCCGATCTGGCGGGGCCGCAGGAGAAAGTTGTTCTGGCGCCGGAGTTCTTCGTGATCTGCGGCGACGCGCGGCGGCACCGACTGCTGTGTGAGCGGGCGGGCGTGAAGTACGACCAGCGGATGGAGGGCTTCCTGATCGCGGTGATCGATGCCACCCTGTTTGCTCAGAACATGGTGATTGCGTTTGAGTCGCTGGGATACGGGGTGTGTTACGTCGGGGGAATCCGCAACGACCTGGCGGGGGTCGGGCGGGTGCTGCAACTCCCGCCGGGTGTGTATCCGCTCTACGGGCTGTGCGTCGGGGTACCGGCGGAGACCCCGAGCCAGCGACCGCGACTGCCGATCGAGGCCGTGCTCTTTGATGATGGGTACCTGCCGGACGAAGAAATGCTCGCCTGCATTGACCGCTCGGACGCTGCGTATCGGGAGTATCTGGCCGCTCGCGGAGCGACCGCGATGGGCTGGGGAGAATCGATGATCGAGAAGATGGGGCGAGCCAGCCGCGTGAGCGTGGGACCGTACTACCGGGCACAGGGCGCGGTGGTGGAGTAAGACTGGAACGAGAGACGCACCGGGACCAACTGAGTCGAAGCGCCCCCGAGGAGGCGGGCACGGAGACTGGGGGGGCTTCGGCATGCCTCGAAGACCCGGTCGAGCCATGTCGCCCTGGAATCACTCCGACGGGCTGAACAGGCGCTGCTGGTCGGGCAGTTCGGGCGGGTGGGCGCGCAGGTCGTCCAGTTCGTTGCGGATTTCCTCCAGCGTGCTCAGTTGCAGGTGCTCGGTGGCGAAGCGGATGTACGACACGACATCAAGTGAGCGGAGTTTGGACATAACGCGCTCGCCGACCACGCGCGAACTGACCTCACGCTCAAATTCGGAGTGCAGTTCTTCCTCGACTTCGTCGACGATGGCGCGCTTGGCTTCTTCGCTGATGGGGCGCTTGCCGCAGGCGGCCTTGATGCCCTGCAAGACGTTGTCGCTGCTGAATGGGACGCGCGAGCCATCCTTCTTGATGACCATGAGGCGCGAGGCCTGTTCGACCCGCTCGTAGGTGGTGAAACGCTTCCCGCACTTGAGGCACTGGCGGCGACGCCGGATGACCGTGCCGGATTCGGTCGAGCGCGAGTCGATCACCTTGTCGTCGTTGTGGTTGCAGAAGGGGCAGATCATCGGCGAACCACCACCGGTTGGGGGGCTGTCATGGTGCCCCCATGATGACGTATCCAGGGTGATTCGTCAAAGCGGAGCGAGCGAGGTCGTCGCCGCTCAAGACGGTGGAAGCAGATCGATCCTAATCATATCCGAACGGGGCCCATGTGCCCAACGGAAGCCGCTCCGATGCGGGGCAACACGGCGGGCGACTATCGGTCTCGTCCGGCCAACCCACTTTCCGTCGTGTGCATGGGGATGTTGCCGAACCACGGGATTTCCACCGACGCCCACTGCGCCACCTCGTCGTAGGCAAAGGTCTGGGTCGAGCCATCGGCGAAGGTGAACGGAAACCCGCTTTCGTCGTCCACACCCACGTAGCCGTGCGACCCCGGTGCACCCCAGGCCGAGAGCATGCCCTTGCTGGAAGGGAACGCGACCTCGAAGGTCCGCATCGCGCGAAAATGCCCCGGTTCGAGAGGCAGCCGTCGAGCCTCGTCGGTGAAGAACTTCGGCTCCGCGTGCGCCGAGGCAGTCAGGGCACTCTGTGCGATCACGAGTTCGGGACTTCCGATGCTGGCGGCACCATCACGGGCCGTTTCATGCTCGATGGTCGCGCGTTCGGGGATATAGCCGGGGACGAGCACGGTCGCCCAATACGCAACCGGAGCCTTGAAGTACCTCGGGCCCACATCAAATACCGTGTCGCCGATCCGCACCGGCCCGTACGGATCACCGCGCGTGCCGAAGAAGGGGAACGTAGCATTGAAGTCTTCCGTGTAGGCAGCCAGTGCCACGGAGAGTTGTCGCTGAACCAACTCGAATCGTGTTTGGTACGCAGAGTCCCGAGTCTTCACGAGCGACGGTAGCAGGAAACCCAGCAGGATGGCGATGATGCTGATCGTCACGAGGGTTTCGATCAATGTAAACCCGATCATTGCTTTGCCGGTCATCCGTCCGCGGCCGGGCGATGCCACCGGATCGGGACCAGATGCGAGCCCGAGGATAGCGATCCAGGCCAGACCAGCATTGCGCACCAAACCCAGCCAATGTTCCGACGCACCGCCGCGCAGGCCTGGCGACGAGAGGCAACCGCAACTGGGCGGGTCGGGCATCAGCAGCAGCCGCAGCAGGACCAACGAGAAGCACGCGAGCACAAGGATGCCGACACGAAGCCAGAGGCGTGCAACCCTGTCGAGAACCAGAAGCAATCCGAGCGAGACCTCCAGCGCCGCTACTCCGAGCCCTATGCCGACCGCGAGTGACGGCGACGGAATCTCCCACAGAACACGATGCACCACGCGCCCGAAATCATCCGGGTAGATCGACTTGACGGTACCTCCCCAAAGCAGCACGGCAGCCACAACTGCGCGAGCGGTCTCGCCTCGACGCTCGCCGAGCACGTTCAGAATGCGGCCGGCTCTAGAACAAGATTCCGCCGAAGTCGCCTGTGTCATTTCCGACGCCCACCTTATCCAAGTACCAGCGGCCGGCTTCATCGTCGAACCAATACCAGAAGAGAACCGGGAAAGTCCTGCCTCCCTTGAAGCGCATGACGATGCCGACCGTGGCAAGAGTGACGCACCTCTTCGCTGCAAGCGCGTCGCTCATTCGTTGTCCGGAGACTGGTTCGTAGAATCGCGAAAAGGCAGAAACCCGGCCCCCGATCCACGCATCGTCACCCAGCGGCCCACGGGGGAGGGTAGATCTGGATATCGCCGGGGCATAGTTTCTTGGTGGCGATCCGGGCTCCAGCCGGATCGACGGAAAACGCTTGGAGTTGCGACGCTTCGGCCTTCACCGGCGTGTCCACTTCCCAAAGGGCTCGCGTGACCTCAAGTGGAAGCAGATCGGCGTTCCACTCCTTCTTCGTCCAGAGTGGGTACAGCAGGTCGACGGCGCACCAACGGACCAGGTCCGGCCCGGATCGAAGTCGGTAGCCGTTGGCCCGCATCGTCGTGTGGTAGACCTCGAAATCCCGCGTCCACCATTGGGCAAACATCAACCCGGCAAGATCACCCTGAAGTTGTTTGAGAACTTCAGCGGAAAGCGGGCCCGGGCCGGGCGTCTGAAACTTCTGGATGCTGGGCGCCAACGCCTCCGCAAGCACGTCGTTCAGTTCGTCGACCGATTCCACGTTGCTTCGTGAGACCAGCGGGAGCGACTCAAAGCGTACCAGAGCCTGCCGCCGTGTGTCGGCGGCCTGCGCCTGGATCTCTCTTTGCGAGGGAGTCGCTGAGCGAAGGACGCCGCTCCTGTAGAGCCCGACGCCGATGCTCAACACGGCCCCTCCGGGCGCGGCTGCGACCACAATGCGCCTGCCCATGCCGGGACTCCGTACGCGCGTTCAGTTCAGGCCCGCGACGCATCGGGTGAAGGGTGCGGACGGATTGAAGCAGTCGCCGACCGGAGCGTTACAGTCCTCGCAAGACCAGCCACCTGTGGTACCATTCAAGCAACACGGGCAGTCACGGGCAGTAATCTTCGCACCTCCGCACTGCGAGTTGAGGCAGGTGCATGCCGGAGCGATCAGCGGGCCACCTGCCTGCGCCACCGCGATTGAAATGGCCGTTCCAACCAGCGCCAACGCCGCAAGCAGTTGAATACCCGATGCGTCATGATGCGTTCTTTCGAGAATTCACCCGAAGACGGGTGCAAGATACCAAGTCCTGAGTATCCTGTCAAGCGACCCGAATGCGCCGCACGGGCGCACAGTTGCGGGTTGCTGCGGATTTGGTCGGGGAACCCGGGCTCTTTTCCTGGTGGGCTTTCCCGGTGCCCGGCTCCTTCATCCCCGCTATCATCCGCCCGATGAAGAGTGTGATGAGCCAGACCAGCACCACGACGACTCCGACGCCTTGTCGAGGGTGACGGCCGGCTCTGCCCTCGTGTAACTGACCGAACGCCCGGCCCCGCCCGGGCGTTTTTTGATCCAAAGGAAACCGACATGCCCCGCATCACGCTGCCCGATGGTTCCGCGAAGGAGTTTGCCCAGCCCGTGTCCGCCCTCGCGGTGGCCGAGTCGATCGGCTCGCGGCTGGCCCAAGCGGCGGTGGGCGCCAAGGTCGATGGACAACTGGCCGATCTTTCAACGATGCTCGACCGCGACTGCACGCTGTCGATCGTGACCGAGCAGACGCGGGACAAACGGCCGGACCCGGACGCGCTGTTCCTGCTGCGGCACTCGACGGCCCACGTGATGGCCGAGGCGATCCAGCGCGTGGTGCCCGGCGCGCAACTGGTGTACGGGCCGCCGCTCGACACAGGGTTTTACTACGACATCGCTTTTCCGGAGGACCGGCCGCTGAAGGAGGGCGACTTCGAGGCCATCGAGGCCGAGATGGCCAAAATCGTCCGGGAGGATCGGCCTTTCACGCGGTATGAACTGCCCGTCGACGAGGGTCTGGCCAAACTCCGCAGCGAGGGCAGCAAGTACAAGATCGACAACGCCGAACGCGCCATCGCGGCGAGCACGGCCGGCACGGCCGTCGCACACAACGCGGTGAGGCTGTCTTGGTACGCCACGGGCGAGCCGGGGAAGAACTGGGAAGACCTGTGCCGCGGGCCGCACGTGCCGAGCACGGGCCGCATCGGCGCGTTCAAGATCATGAGCCTGGCCTCGAGTTACTGGCACGGCGACGAGACCAGCGATCGGCTCACGCGGGTTTATGGCACGGCCTTCTTCAGCAAGAAGGAACTCGATGAGTATCTGCACCGGCTCGACGAGGCGAAGAAGCGTGATCATCGCGTGCTGGGCAAGCAGTTGCGGCTTTTCCACATCGACGACACGGTCGGGCAGGGACTGATCCTCTGGACGCCGCGAGGGTCGATCGTGCGCAAGGAGTTGCAGAACTTCATCGCCGCTGAGTTGAAGAAGCAGGGCTACACCGAGGTGTTCACGCCGCACATCGGCTCGCTGGAGTTGTACAAGACCAGCGGGCACTTCCCGTATTACAAGGATTCGCAGTTTGCGCCGATCATCGAGCGCAACACTCTGGACACGCTCTGCGCCGAGGGGTGTTCGTGCGCGGAGATGATTCATCGCGTCGAAGGCGTGTCGGCGCGCCTCGCGGCCGGGATCAACGAGCGCACCGGCGCCGAGACCATTACTCCCGACCGCGTGCTTCCGGACGACCGTTTGATCGAGGGCTTCATGCTCAAACCGATGAACTGCCCACATCACGCGAAAATCTTCGCCAGCAGCCCCCACTCGTATCGCGACATGCCGGTGCGACTGGCCGAGTTCGGCACGGTGTACCGCTGGGAGCAGTCGGGCGAACTCAACGGCATGACCCGCGTGCGCGGCTTCACCCAGGACGACGCGCACCTGTTCTGCACCGAGGAGCAGATCCCGGCGGAAGTGCAGGGGTGCCTGTCGCTGGTGAAGATCATCTTCGCCACCTTGGGCATGACAGACTACCGCGTGCGCGTGGGCCTGCGCGACCCGGACAGCAACAAGTACACGGGGAGCAAGGAAAGTTGGGACAAGGCCGAGGCCGCGTGCCTCGCGGCGGCCGAGTCGCTCGGCGTGCCGTTCAGCCGCGAGCCGGGCGAGGCCGCGTTCTACGGACCCAAGATCGATTTCGTCGTCAAGGACGTCATCGGTCGCGAGTGGCAGTTGGGCACCGTGCAGGTCGATTACAACATGGGCAACCGGTTCGATCTTTCTTATATCGGGCCGGACAACAAGCCGCACCGGCCGGTGGTGATCCACCGCGCGCCGTTCGGCTCGATGGAGCGTTTCTGCGGCGTGCTGATCGAGCATTTCGCCGGCGCCTTCCCGCTGTGGCTGTCCCCCGAGCAGATCCGCGTGCTGCCGATCAGCGAAAAGAGCCTGGACTATGCGCGGAGCGTGCAGTACAAACTGGCGAGCGCCGGTCTGCGGTCATCGCTCGATGAAAGCAACGAGCGCGTGCAGGCGAAGATCAAGCACGGGTCGGAGATGAAGGTGCCGTACCTGCTGGTGGTCGGCCCGCGCGACGCGGAGAGCGGGACGGTGTCGGTGCGGGCCTTCGGCATCGAGAAGGACCTGGGGGCGATGCCGGTCGACGAGTTCGTGACGGCCGCGGCGGAGGAATACCGCAACCGCGGGGCGAGCACGGTGGCGGCGCGGTTCCAGTGAGCCTGGGCCGGAGTTTTGAACCACAGAGAGCACAGAGGGGCACAGAGAGATGCCTCTCTTTTCTTTTTTCAACACGGAGTTTCACGGAGTTGCACGGAGGGGGATTTGAGAATTGGTGATTGGTGATCTGGCTACGTGTGAGTGCGTGATCGCTGATGCCTCAGGCCTCTTCCTCTATCCCTATTGCCTCATGCCCAGTGCCCTCCCATCGACGACCTGCTCTTCCGCATCGGTGAGCAAGGGTTTCGCATCGATGGCGAATGATGGCGCGTCGATGTTGGGCTTTTTGACATCGATGATCTGTTCTTTCGCATCGACGATGCACTTCTGATCTTCGATAAAAAGTAGTTTCGCATCGATGATCAACTGTTGAAGATGGCTCGCGCCTCCCCGCAAGGCGGGTGACGGAAATGGCGCGTCGACAGGCGGAACGCCCTTTCGCGTGCCAAAGTCCGCGTTTTATGGCGGACGTGGAAGCAGGCGTGGCCGTGGGCCCGAGGCGCGTCGCCGCGAGTGACCTTTCCCCGTTTGACGTACCAGAGTCTATGAGGGTTCGAGCACTGCCGCACCCCGCTGCTGGACCGACCGGAGCGAAGCGGAGGGCGGCCCGGCAGCGATCGTCTCCGGGGCCGGGGGTCGGCCTTGACGGGGCGGCCACTGCCGCTTGACAGAACTTGGCCGTCGAGAGTCACCGTCCGTGGCACAGGCTCGTGCAGCAACGAGTCGGACTGCATCTTTGCCACTTCTTGCGAGTTCCTTTACATTCCCCTTATCTCCCCGTCGATCACTCTCATCGACAGGCCCGGTGACGTGCCGGGCGAGCGCGTGGAACAACCTCAAGACGCAAAGGAGCCCGCCCATGCCGCCGGTTCTGCCCAACTCCCGCCAAGCCATGATCCAGTGGTTCGAGCCGCGCATCACCACGTGGGCGGCAACCCCGACCGCCATCGGCCTGACCGCCGCCCAGATGACCACGCTTGCCACCATGCTCAACGACGCCGGCAATGACCAGGACGCGGCCTTCGCGGCCCGCATCGCCTCGAAGAGCGCCACCCTCAACTATTACAACAGCAGCGACAACTGCGCGACTACGGCAGCGACCTGATCAAGACCATCAAGGCCTCCGCCGAAACCACCAACAACCCGTCCGTCTACGCGGCCGCCAACGTCCCGCCACCGGCCGCACCTACTCCCCTCGGCCCGCCCGCCACGCCGACGGCGCTCGTCGCCACGCTCGACACCGCCGGGCAGATCACCGTCAAATGGGAAGGAAGCCGCGTCGGCGGAACCTCCTTCACCGTCGAACGCTCCCTCACCGGCTCGACCGGCCCGTGGAGCATCGTCGGCGTCAGCGAAGAGCGCTCCTTCCTCGACGTGGCCGTGCCGCGCGGCGTGGACGCGATCAGTTACCGCGTCATCGCCAGCCGCGCCGGCGGCAGCAGCACGCCCTCCGCGTCCGTCAGCGTCCTTCTCGGCAACACCAGCAGCCAGAACAACACGGCCAGCGGCAACAACGGGCTGAGCCTGGCGGCCTGACGATTGATCGCCAGTCGCGGGCCAAGTGGCCGCGCGTCAGCAATTCTGAGTTCTTCGGCGGGACGACCCACGCCAGTGCGCCGTCCCCTTTGCGTTTTGCGGCTTGACCAGTCGGGACTCGAAGTTGCACGGTTTCCCGGCTCCGGGCCGAAAGAACTGACGGGCGCTCGTGCCGGGAAAGTGGACGGGGCCCCACAGGGATTTGTCAACGCACCACGATGGCGCGCCCGGAGAGCGCGCGGCTACGATTCACCCTTTGACACCACTTTTCTCGCCCCACCATGTCTCGCCAGCCCACACGCACCCGACTTCACCTGCACCTCTCGACCATGGACGCGCTGCTGTTCACCGTCATGGTGGGCTGCGGCGAGGCGTACATCGGGGCGTTCGCCTTGGCCATCGGCATGACCGAGGTGCAGGTCGGGCTGATCGGCCCGGTGCCACTGCTCATCGGCGCGATTCTCCAGTTGCTCACGCCGCGAGGCGTGCGGCTGTTCAACTCGCACAAGCATTGGGTCATCCTGTGCACGGGCCTTCAGGCGGCGGCCTTCCTGCCGCTCATGTTCATGGCATGGCAGGGGGCGGGGGCGGCCTGGCTGGTGTTCCTGGCGGCGGGCCTTTATTGGGGCGCTAACCTGGCGACCGGTCCGGCGTGGAACACATGGATCGGCACCGTCGTCCCCAAGCCGGTCCGTTCTCGCTACTTCGC
This sequence comes from Phycisphaerales bacterium, assembly GCA_023382935.1. GTDB lineage: Bacteria > Planctomycetota > Phycisphaerae > Phycisphaerales > UBA1924 > J022. The sequence continues at coordinate 58,822 of JAHDXL010000007.1, read as the reverse complement.
CCAGCGCACCCGCATCGCCCAGTTCGGGCTCATCATCGGGCTGGTCGCCACCGGACTGCTGCTCCGATCGGGCGAGGGCAACGGCAAGGCGGCGTTGTTCCTCCTGCCCTTCGGAGTAGCGATGCTGGCTCGCTTCGCCTGCGTGTTTCTCCACGCGGGCATCGCCGAGAGGCGTCCCATCCCCACGCCCGATAGGCGTATGCCCATTCGCGAACTGGTGTTCGGAAAAACATCGGCCTCGGGCGGACGACTGCTGCTCTACATGCTCTGTGTGCAGGCGACCTGCAACGTGGCTGCCCCCTTCTTCACGCCCTTTCTGCTCGGTGAACTCGAGTACTCATACCCGGTGTACGCCATCGTGCTGGTAGCGGCTTTCATGGGCAAGGTGCTCGCGCTGCCCTTCCTCGGACGGGTCTCCCAGAAGTTCGGGCCACGGGCGGTCCTCTGGTCAGGCGGCATCGGCATCGTCCCGCTGGCCGGCGTGTGGGCCCTGACCAGCGACCCCCTGTGGCTGGTGGTCATCCAGATCATCGCGGGCTTCGCCTGGGCGGCCTACGAACTGGCTACCTTCCTGCTGCTCTTCGACACCATTCCGCCCGAACGGCGCACCGGCATGTTGACGCTCTACAACCTGCTCAACGCGGTCTGCGTGACGGGTGGCGCAGCCGTGGGCGCGACCCTACTTCATCGTTTCGGCGACGATGTGCAGGCCTACCACCTCATCTTTCTCATCAGTTCCGCGGCCCGGCTGCTGACCGTGCCCATGCTGCTCTGGGTGCATGTGCCCAGGATGCCGAAACTGCGTCAACTGGTGTTGCGCCCCATCTCCATTCGCCCCAACGCCGGTCCGGACGATCGACCGGTTCTGCCGTCCATGCAGGATTCAGCCAAGTGACTCAGCGCGTATGCTCGACCAGCCAGCGGTCGAGGTCGGTCCTCCGATACGCCGAGTCCCACGAGTTGTGGTTGTCGTGCTCGAAGATGGTCAGTTGCACATCGGCCCGGCACGACACCAGCAGGTCGTGGAGCAGGCGGCTTTCGCCCGGCGGCACCACGCCATCCTGTCCCCCGTGGAAGATCCATACGGGCATGTCCGCGAGTTTGCCCGCCACTTCACGCACCGCCGGATCGTCGGCACTCGACCAGCCAGCGTGACGCTGCGGCCCGGGGCGGACGATGTATCCACACACCGGCGCGGCCGCTCGAAAACGCGACGGCTCCATCGCCGCAATCTGAATCGTCCCGTGCCCACCCTGGCTCAGCCCGGTGATGGCCACACGCTTCGGATCGACCAGCCCCTCCGCGACCGCCCAATCCAGCGCGGCAAACACCGCACCGGCGTGATCCTCCCACTGACTCGGAGCGGTCGGCTTTTGCGGGCAGATGACCACGAAAGGCCATCGCTGCGGATCATCTTCGATCGCCGGCGGCAGCCCGACCGTCAGTTGCCTGCGACCATCGACGCCACACTCGCCCATGCCGTGGAGAAACACCACTGCCGGACCGGGCTTCTTCCAGCCCTGCGGCACCCAGAAACTCACGGGGTACGTCGTATTGTCGACTTCAACCGTGCGGGCGACCCACTGCCCGTTGTCATACACGCGCGGCTCCTGTCGCTTCTCACCCAGCCGGCACGAGCAGAGTGGAAGGACGCACAGCGCGCCGACGGCGGCGAGCGAGGCCCGGGGTCCGAATTTCATGGCCGCGACCCTGCCGAAGCCAGTTCGCCCGTCGCCTCGGCCGGCTCGTCCTCGTGGGCGCACAGGGCACACCATGTCGAAGGATCGGTCAGCACGATGGCTTGTTCTGCATCTGGCGCCGGAGGCAGCATCACCAGCCGATTGAGCATGCGCCGCTTGTATTCGGTCTCGTATCGCTTGTAATCAGGGTTGCCAACCTGCTCGGCGTAGATAGTGCGCAGGCGGTGGTTGATCTGGTCCAGCCGGTTTTCCGGATACGGGTGCGTTGAGAGCAGTTCGGGCGGGCGTTCGCCACCGGCCGAGAGTTCCTTGAGCACATTCATCGCGTCGCGCGCCGCCGCCGGGTCGTAACCGACCTTGGTCATGTAGCGCATCCCCAGTTCGTCGGCTTCGAGTTCCTGCCCGCGACCGAAACGCAGCAGGTACAACCCGGTGCCGGCCCCCACCACCACCGGCACACCGGCCTTCACCACATCCGAATCGGATTCGTTGGCGGCGATGCCGATGCCGGCCACCACGATCGACGCGGCGATCTGCCGGCTGATCTGCTGGTTCTGGTGACGGGCCGTCACATGCCCGACCTCGTGCCCCATGACAAAGGCCAGTTCGGCCTCGGAAGTGAACTTCTCGGCCAGCCCGCGCGAGATGAACGTCTTGCCTCCGGGCAGCGCAAAGGCATTGACCACGGCCGAATCCAGCAGCGTGAACTCCCACGGGAGGGACGGCGAATCACCCTCTGTCTGGGCGGCCAGTTTCGATCCGACCTCTTTCAAATAGGCCTGCGCCTGTGCATCCGCCACGGCGCCGCCATACTCGGCCGTGAGTTGCCCCTTGGCTTCCTCGCCGATGGCGATCTCCTGGTCGCGCGACAGCAGGTTGAACTGGCTGCGCCCCGTGGTCGGATTGCTCGAACACCCGACCAGCGCAGCACCGAAAGCGAGCAGCGAAAGAGCCGTCAGAAACTTCAGGGATCGCATCTGGACAACCTCCGAGGGTAACGTTCGACTACCATGCGGCGTGAACGTCTCCACCAAGCCTACCACCGAACAGCCGGCCTGGACACCCCAGACGCTGCGCGACCCGCACGCCGAGGCCGACAAGCCCGAACGGGTGCGGGCAATGTTCAGTGCAATCGCACGCAGTTACGACCTCAATAACCGCCTCCACTCCCTGTGGCAGGACCAGCGGTGGCGCCGCATCGCCGTGAAAACCGCCGCGGTACGCCCCGGCGAGGTGGTGGCCGACGTTGCCTGCGGCACCGGTGACCTCACCGAGGCCTTCGCCCACACCGGCGCAAGCCGGATCATCGGACTCGACTTCACGCGCGCGATGCTCGACTTGGCCGAGCACAAATTGCGGACCCGGAACGTGCCGGGCCCCGCGCGGGTGACTTATCACGAGGCCGACGCGCAGGCCCTGCCGCTGGGCGACTCCTCGGTCGACGTGGTGTCGATCGCGTTCGGCATCCGCAACGTGATGGACCCCGGAAAGGCCCTGCGGGAGTTCGCCCGGGTGCTGCGACCGGGCGGGCGGGTGGTGGTGCTCGAGTTTGACCAGCCTCCGCTTTCACCGGTCCGCTGGTTCAACAACTTCTACTCGGGCTGGGTGATGCCCCGAACGGCCACGTTGATCAGCCGCGATCGGTCCGGAGCGTATCGATACCTCCCTCGTTCAGTGGGCACATTCATGTCGCGGGAGGCCTTCACGCGGCTTCTCCAGCAGAGTGGGTTTGCCCAGGTGCGCTCACGCGGGCTCTCGATGGGCATTGTCAGGCTTTATTGGGGCGTACGCGAGGCTGAGGGCGAGGCTTATCGGGGCTGCGCGGCCGGAGATTGCGCGTGCCGCGCCAAGCCCTGATTCTCCATTCGCAGGCCGACGGTCTCCGATGATGGTGCAGCCGGGGCGGCACGGATGCCGTCCCAGCCGGTCGAGGGGATTCGACCGATCCACTCAAACAATCCGTGTCGCGGTGGAACCGCCGACCGACGAGTTTGTCGGAGCACCACCGCCATGCGTTCGGAACCCCTGATTGAGCAGTTCTTTGCCGCATTGATTGCCGGCGATCGTCCGGCCTCTCGCCACATCGTCCACTCGCAGGCCGCCGACGGCGCCGATGCACAGACGCTCATCTGCGACCTCTTCTGGCCCACCTACGACATGATCGAACGCCTGCACCGGGCAGACAAGTTGAGCCGCCTCAGTTATCAGTTGGCCACGCGCCTGCTGCGCGTGCTGGTGGATCAGGTGGCCGCCGCCCTGCCTCTGACCGGCCAGGGTCCGGGCGCCGGACGCACCATTTTCGCCTTCTGCGGGCCCACCGACGCCGACGAACTCGGCGCCCAGATGGCGGTTGACCTGCTCGAAGCCGCCGGTTTCCGTGTCCAGTTCGCCGGAGGCGACATCGCCAACGACGAGATTCTGGCGCAGACGCACGAGGAGCGTCCGAACACACTTCTGGCCTTCTGCTCGGCCCCCTCCGACCTGCCGAACATTCGGGCCCTGATCGACACGCTGCGCGAGATCGGCGCGTGCCCCAACGTGCAGATCGCCGTCGGCGGGGGCGTGTTCAACCGCGCTGAGGGCCTGGCCGAGGAAATCGGCGCCGACCTCTGGGCCGAAGACCCGCTCGAACTGGTCGAGATGCTGGTCCATGAAAGTGACCGGCGCGCCGAGCCCGAGCAGCGCACCGTCGGACGCAAGCGCAAGACCCGCGCCGCGGCCTAAACGACAACCACTCTGCATGCCCTTCCTTGCGGGCGGCCCAGAATCGAGCCGACCAACCTTTGCTTCGCGCGTGGGCGCGGTGAGCGGCGACAGAGCGACGCAAACCGCGCCCAACGCCAGCAGCGCCACGCCCGCTGGCGCGGGGATGACGCGGATCGTTGCGCTGGCGATGTGTAGCTCAGTGTCCGGATCGTGGTCGATGATGACTGGGTGACTGGGTGACTGGGATCGTCAATTCGATCCACCAGGCGATAATTACTGGAACAGAATCATGCCGTTTGGGGACAAGTTCGAGCGACCCCGCGGCACCTACGGCTGTGCGCTGGCGCGTGGTGAAAAGCAGAATCGGGTAGTCTGTGAATATCGGAAGGTCCAGCAAATCGGGCTGGCGTGCGCAGACATCGAACAGCCCGGCGGCGCTGACAAAATCGAACCATTGGTGGAAATACGGCAGTCCGAATACTGGTTCTGCCACCGCTGTTTCGAGATTGAGTGAGTCCACTATCGGAAGGTCCATCCTGAAGCCGGCCGTGGCGCTCGTGCCTAGGTCGAGCACGGGGCCCGAAAGTTGTGCCCAAACCTGGATGTCCACGACATCGCCAGCATGCACGACCGACGGAGCCTCGACTCATATATCAAAGCGCGCGAATACACCGGCCGAGCAGACAGATTGCGCCGACGCCAGGAGCGGCTGGCGCGTGGCCACGGCAGCCCGCGATGTGAGCACTTGCCGCGTTGGCGCATCTCTGATAGAACTGACGGTCGATGTCGTTCGTGTCATGCCGTCAATCTAACACCGGAGGAGTGCCGTGGCCAACGCGATCCATCGAAATGGCGCATTCGCAGCGGCAATCGTCCTGATCTCCGTGTGCGTTCGGGGAGGTCGGACAGATCGGGTATGACCCGCAGCCCTTCCGCCCAACTACCCCCTGTACCAGCCGTCGCCGCAGTTCCCGCTCGGGCAGCACTGGATTGCGACCACACGAGTCGATCACACGTGACGCCTCGTCGGCTATCACCTCGGGTACACCGTGCTGCACGGCGACCCGATCTCGACGATCGCCCTCATCGACACGGGCATTCAAGTGGACGATCCGGAGTTCGCGAACAAGCCTCACTCGGAAAGCCACTCGGTTCTATTGAACGGCCCGCCGTCCAATCCATCGCTGTACTGCGATCGTGACACCTCGCGTCCGCCCTTCGGTTATACCGTCAACGCCCAGAAGGCGGTAACCTTCGCGATGAAACTGACCCGGCCCGCCGACTGGAACATCGAAACCCTCGACGCAGCGCTCTACCTCATTGACTACACCAACGCCGATGTGACGTCCGACCTGAACCGCGACACGATCCAAACTGCAGGCGACCTCACCATCTTCCTTGACAGTCACGCGGGTCAGTGACCAAGTGTCAAGGCTCGCCGACTTCGGCACAGGAGGACTGTGTCTGCACACGCGCGGCGGGCTGCGGGAACCAACGGCAGGATGCCGGTTCCACTGATCGAGGATCGTGAAAGGGACGCTTGAGCCGACCGATGAGCGTGACAGCACGCGGTGCTCAAATGAAAAGGAGTCCGGCATTGCACCGGACTCCTAGTCGTTCTTCGTGACTTCGAACCAAGTTCACTTGATGGGTTCGAAGGCCTCGGCGCCGCGGGCGCGATCAACCGGGGCCGCACGCTCCGAGGCCGCCGAGCCGGTGAACCCGCGCGGGCCGCCGCGGACCAGGTAAATCTCGACACGCCGGTTCTGCGGGGTGTTGCCGCTGGCAGTGTTGGGAACGGCCGGGCGGAACTCGCCCCATCCGGCAGCCTCCATGCGGTCCGACTGGACGCCCAGCCCGCGGAGTTCGTCGCGCACCGAGATGGCACGGTGTACGGACAGGTGCATGTTGGTCGGGTGCAGGGCCGCGGTGCGAGCACTGATCGGCTGCGTGTCGGTGTGCCCGACGATGCGCACGTCGTAGGGCAGCGCGTCCGGCGTGTTGAGGATCTGTGCCAGGGCGCGCAGGCTCTCGGCCGCGTCAGGGCGGACCACCGCCGACCCGGAGTCAAACGTCAGGTCGCTGGCGAAGCGCAGCATGCCGCGGTCGGCGTCGTAGGACACCAGCCCGGGGTAGCGGGCCGCCAGGTCACGCAGGGCCTTGTCTGTCACCGGGTCGAGCCGTGCGAAAGACATGCCCGCCAGATCGTTCTCGAACTGGGCAAGTTTGGCCTGCGTCTCGGCCAGTTGACGCTTCAGTGCATCGTTGGCCTGCTGGAGCGAAACAATGGTGTCCGACGCACTGCCGGTCTGACCCCTCAGCGTCGAAACCAGGCGGTTGCAGTCATCAATCTGGGCCTGAAGATCGGCATTGGTCGCGCTCAGACTCCGGTTGGTGTCCACCAGCCGGTCATACTCCTGCTGACTGACGCAGCCTCCGAGCCCCCCGGCCATGAGGCAGGCACCAAGGCCGCCGGCGATGATTCGAGTCACAATGCTCCGCATGGGTAGAACTCCTGGACCTTGGGCACCCGGATCCTCCGGGCCGAACGTGCGATGATGGTACCCTCGGATCAACAACCATATCGGACTGTCCGGCGCAGAACCATGAAAGACCCGCCCCCGCGCACAAATGCCTCAGGACCAACGACGTTGATCCGGGCTTCGGGCGTGGCCGACGAGCGCGGCTTGCTGGTTGCGCCCGGCGGCCTTCTCGTCGAAAAAGCCCCGGACGGGATGTTGGTGCATCAGTTGGTCGAGGGTCACGCCCAGGCCGGGGCCGATCGGGTTGTGGATCTCCGTGATCACATTCTCGTCCCCGGGATGGTCAATGCCCACTGTCACTTGGACCTGACCAGCGTCGGCCCCCTGGCCAGACCTCAGGGCGAGGACTTTGCCGACTGGTTGCAAAAAGTACGGGCCAATCGCCCGCAAGACGATGGCACGATTGCTGCTTCGGTGCGCCGAGGCGTCGAACTCTCGCTGGCGGGCGGAGTTGTGGCGGTCGGCGACATCGCTGGGTGCGTGCAGAGCGGTCCGACTCTGACACCTTGGCGCACACTGCGCCAGTCCCCACTTGAGGGTATCAGTTTCGTCGAGTTTTTTGCTTTTGGGCGTAGCGTCGAGGCGCGTCTACAACTGGTCGAGCGTGCCCTGCAAAGGGCGGGTGAAGACCGAACCATGCTGGGGCTTCAACCCCATGCACCCTACAGCGTGAACCTGCCGGCCTACCAGCGCGCGACCGAACTGGCTGAACGGTGGAACCTCCCGGTCTGTACCCATCTGGCCGAATCGGTGGATGAGCGACTGTTTGTAGCCGACGCGGCCGGGCCCCAGCGCACCCTCCTGGAGTCCCTTGGAATCTGGGATGAGGACGAGTTGGCACACGTGGGGCGTGGGCGGCATCCGGTTGAGCACCTGGAACCGGTGCTTTCACGTCGACGATGGATGCTCGCGCACGTCAATGACTGCCCGGACGATGCAATCCAGACGCTGGCGCGCACTGGGGCAAGCGTGGTCTATTGTCCGCGGGCGCACCGGTACTTTGGGTTTGGTGCGAGTATCGGCCCCCACCGCTATCGGGTGATGATGGAGCGCGGCGTGTGCGTATGCCTGGGGACCGATTCGATCATCAACCTTCCACGGGAAGCGGATGACCCGCGCCGAGGACGGATGAGCGTGCTGGACGAAGCACGGGTGCTCTATCGGGAGGACGGGGTCGCAGGGTCGACGCTGCTGGCGATGATGACCACCAACGGCGCGCGCGCATTGGGAATGGATGCGAGCCGATACAGGTTTGAATCGGGCCGGGCGGTGGCTGGAGTGGTGGCGGTTCGGAGCGGACATGTGGATCCGCTGAGCGAGTTGTTTGGCGGTGGGGAAGCGCCGGTGCGAGTAGTGGTCTGACCCCTGCCTCGCGCTCAGACTGGTTGCTCGGGGAGTTCGATGAGTCGGAAGTGGCAGCGAAGCAAGGCGTGGGATGAACAGCACATCCCGTCGTGGGCGTTTGGCGTCAAGTTCCTGTTGCAAGCGTTCAGTTCGATCACGCTGGCCGTGGTCCTGCTGGTGTTCGTGTCGGTGTACGCGACGCTGGCGTCGGTGCCGGTGGGGCTGATGGTGCTGGCGCCGACGTATGTGTTCTATGCGATGACTCTGCTGCTCCCGCTAGCGGTGGCGTGGGTGATCGGGGTGGGCGTGGTGAGCCGGAAGGTGAAGGGGCGTGGAGCGCGATTCGCCGCGTCGGTGGCGGCGGTGATCGTGATCGGGCTCGTGGTGGCGTGGATGTGGTGGAGGTTCGCGTGGCCGATGATGCGCTACAACCCGATCGACGGCTCGGGTGTGCGCTTCTTTGCGCGCGCGGTGGAGCAGTACGCGTCGACCACGCTGCGCCGGCTGCCGGCGTTCGAGATGACTGAACTGGAGTTCTACTCGTGGTGGCCGATGCGGGTGGCGCTGCTGGCGTTCGTGGTGAACATGATCGTGGCGACGGTGCGGCGCATCGAGTTCTGCTTCAAGAACATCGGCGTGTTGACAGTGCACACGGGGATCATCGTGATCGCGCTGGGGAGCGTGTATTACCAGTCACTGAAGAAGGAGGGAAACACGCTGCTGGCGGCGGGGGTGGACCCTTCGTCGGGGGTGCAGGGGATCGGGCCGCCGCAGGGGGCATTCTTTGACGGCACGCGCGTGGTGCTGGACGTGCGGCAGGACCGGACGGGGATGGGCGCCGCGGCGTGGGAGCAGAGGCCTCTGCGCGGATTGCCGCGGTACAACGACTACGGGTTGGAGGCGGGGGTGCCGCCTGACGGTCTGACGCTTTGGGGGTTGACCGGGCGGGAGGTGGCGGCGGAAGCGGACGGTGGACGCACACTGTCGATCGTGGCGCCAGCGACGAGCGAACTGATCGACCCGGACATCGGGTTTCGGGTGGTGGGCTATGCGACGTATGCGGAACTGGAGGCCGACTGGATTCGCCGGGAGCCCGAGGAGGTGCCGGGCGATCTGAGGCCTTTGCGGGTGGTATCGATCTTCGGAAGCGGGCAGGAAGGGAACGCGCTGGGCGACGCGCTGGCGTCTTTTGCGATGATGCCGAGCGTGCCGGGGATGCGTGTGCGCGAGGGCGCGCAATTGAGTTTCGAGTACACGCTATCGATGGACGAGGGGCGCTGGCGCGATCTGACAGAGCCGTTGCCGGAGGGGACGCGGCACGCGCTGGTGATCGAAGTGCCGGGGGTTGAGGGGCTGCGGCTGGTGGCGCCGGTCAGCGAGGGAGCGGAGGTCTCGTTCGGCCAGACCGGGTATCGGGTGAGAGTGGAGCGCCTGAGCCCGACGCCGCCGATGTCGATCATCACACGCGGGTATGAGGGCGCGACGAGCAGCGTGGCCATCGTGCGAATCACCACGCCGGACGGGCGCGGGTTTCAGCGTTGGGTGTACAGCCGATTCCCGGAGTTGAACCAGGACATACTCGATGCGGCGGGCGCAGCCGGGCGGCCGATTCGGCGTGATGCGGACAGCGCCATTCGCGTGGGATACATCGACGCATCGGTGACGCGGGTGAACATGGATGAACGCGCGGACGGGACGCTGCGTGCGGCGGTGCGTGAGCCAGGTGGGGCGCTGCGCGTGGCCGAACTGAACGAACCGGGCGCGAAGTTGACCGGGATCGACGGGCGTTTTGACGTGGCGCTGACGGAGCGGTGGGAGCATGGGGAAGTGATGGAGCGCCCTCGACCGGTGCCCGGGGATGAGCAGGACAAGCGCGAAGTCGGCTCGCACGCGCGGGCGTCGATCGCGGTGGAAGTAAGCGTGGGAGACTGGCGGAAGACAGTATGGGTGCCTTTCACGCAGTACATGGGCGTGAGCGGGGAAGAGAAGCGATCGGTGCGCCTGCCCGACGGTCGGCTGATCGAACTGGCCTTCGCACGCCTGCAACATCCGTTCCCGGGTTTCCAGGTGCAACTGGTGAACTTCGAGATGATTGCCTATGACCACCGGGGCGCGCCGCGGGACTACCAGAGCGTGCTGCGGGTGAGTCCGAAGCCGAGGAACGAGGCCGCGTTCGACGCGTACACGCATGTGTGCAAGTTGAACGCGCCGCTGCGGGCGCCTTTTCATTGGGACGAGCAGGCGTCGTGGATGAGCAACATGCTGCGACGGCTGGCGGCGGGGATCAACCCCAACCAGTTCAAGATGAGCCAGGCCGGATGGGACCAGCAGGGTTGGGCTCAGTCACAGCAGTTGGTGGACCAGGGCGCACTGGAGAGGCCTTTCGTGCGCTTCACGATCCTGGGCGTGGGGAACAACCCGGGCATCCACATCATCGCGGCCGGAAGCGTGCTGATGGCATTGGGGATTCCGTGGGCGTTTTACGTCAAGCCGTGGCTGGTGCGGCGTGAGAAAGTGAAGATTCAGAAGTCGCTGGCGTCACGGTCGGCAGTAGAGGCGGAACGGGTAGTCGAAGTCGGAACCGAGACGACGAGCGCGGGCAATGGTTCTGGGTGCTGGTCCGGGGGTGTGACATGATGCGTTGGTGGTTGATGATGGCGGCGGTGCTGGCATGGAGCCCGGGAACGTGGGCGCAGCAGGCGCCGGCGGGCAACGAGCGGGCAAGCACGCAGTTGGTGAACGGTGTGCGCGGGCCGCACGGGGTGTTCGGGCACGTTGATCTGCAGGCGCGCGTGACGGTCGAGCAGAAGCATGCCTTCGCCGGGCAGGTGGATCTCGAGCCGCTTCGGGATCTGGCGGTGTTTCACAACGGTCGGGTGAAGATTCTCGACACGCTGGCGCGAGAGACGGTGTTTTCAATGACGGGCAGCCGGTCGTACTTTGACCTGGCGCCGGCGGGCGGGAACCGGGTGAAGAAGGTGAAGTATGACTCGATGTTCACGCTGCTGGACATGATAATCGACCCGGTCTACTACGCGGACAAGCCGGTGATTCATGTGGGTTTTCTGCCGCTGCGCGAGGAGTATCTGGATAGGGCGTTGCCGGATGATGCGGTGGCGAGGAAGCGGCTGATGACGTTGACGCGGGTGACGCCGGTGATGGTGGAGCGGCACTCGACGGCCATCTTCAACGAAGTGGGCGATTCGCCGGAGATGCGCCGGGGTCTGCAGACTGTGGAGCGGGCTCTGGGGTTGTATCTGAACGGGGAGAGCAACCTGCTGTTGGTGGCGCCGCCCGAGCGCACCAAGCCGTGGGAGCACCTGGGCGACCTGCCGCCCGATGCGCCGGCGCGGCGCGCGGCCGAGGCCTTGGGCGCGGCATGGCGGGCGCAGGACGCGGCGGGAGTGAACGAGGCGGCGGCAGCGCTGGCGGCGGTGCTGCCGACGATCCACACGGACGTGTATCCGCAGGGTCGGCGCTCGATCGAACTGGCCTACAACCGCTCCAATGCGTTTGAGTGGGGCTACTGGACGTATGGCGTGAGTCTGCTGATGATGCTGCTGGCCTTTGGCACGGGGCGGCGCTGGCTGGTGGCGGCGGGCATCGCGCTGCTGGTGGCGGCAATCGGCCTGCATGCTTTCGGGTTTGTCACGCGCTGCTTCATCGCCGAGCGATTCGCGATTCAGAACCAGTTTGAGTCGATGACGGGTGTGAGTCTGTTTGCGGCGCTGGTTGGGCTGGGGGTAATGCTGGTGCGTCGGCAGTGGTTGTTCGGCGCGGCGGCGGCGGGAACGGGCTTCCTGGTGCTCATCATGGCCACGCAGACGGGGATTCCGGGCGCAAGCATCGAGCGCGAGGCGGCGATTCTGAACACGTCGGTGCTGCTGAAGTATCACGTGACGACGGTGCTGACCAGTTACGGCTTGATCACGCTGGGGTTCATCGTGTCGCTTTTCTACCTGGGGACGCACTACGCGCACCGGTTGGCGGGCAAGGAGGCCGACGTGGTGGCGATGGCGTCGGCAGCGGTGGGTGGGGGCGGCGCAGGCGACTCTGAAGTCAACATCGGCCCCGCGAGGACGCTGCGCGACCTGGACAAGGCACAGATGACGATCCTGCAACTGGCGTTTTGGACGCTGGGGGTGGGGATTCTGCTGGGCGCGTGGTGGGCCGACCACTCGTGGGGCCGCTGGTGGGCGTTTGATCCCAAGGAAACCTGGGCGCTGGTGACGTGGATCGTGTACCTGATCGTGATTCACGTGCGCATGGGCGGGGTCCGCGATCGCGGGCTGACGACGGCCTGGCTGAGCGTGGCGGGGTTTTTCGTGATGCTGTGGACATACTTCGGCGTCAACCTTCTGCTTCCGGGGCTGCACGCGTACGCCTAGGCGGGCGTCGGGCAGCGGTGCTAATCTGGGAGCATGTCTGAGCCATCCAGCCCGCAACCGGCGACCAAGCCCGAGCCCTGGCGTCCGCAGTGGTCGAAGATGCACCTGTGGCAGTTCCAGCCGTTGCGAGACGTGCTGGTGGTGCTGGTGGTGCTGGGGCTGTTGTGGCTTGGGCAGAAGATCAGCATCGTGACGGTGCCGGTGCTGCTTGCGATCATGCTGGCCTACCTGTTCGAGCCGGTGATCCGGTGGGTGACGGGCAGGTCGAACATTCAGCGGCGGACGGTGGTGGCGGGGATTCTGGCAGGCACGGTGCTGTTCGTGGCCGTGCCGATCACGTTCGGGCTCACGTACGGGGTGGTGCAGGGGGTGGGGCTGCTGACCAGTCTTGGTGAGAAGGTGGGCGTGCTCAACGAGAGCGTCGAGACGCAGGTCGCGCTCGACGCGGTGAGGGGGCGCGTGACTGAGTTGGGGGCGGCGATCGACGAGGGCGAATCGAAGTTGGAGAAGGCAAAGTCGGAGGAAGCGCCGCCTGCGGAAGGAACGCCGTCGCAAGCGGACATCGAGCAGGTGCTGACCAGGCTGCGGGCCGATCTGGAAAAGGCCAGGGCGGACCTGATCGAGGCGGATACCAGGGCGGCGCTGGCGCTGCAGGCGCTGCGCGAGGGCCCCGGATCATCGTGGGTGAAGATGCGGGAGTTGCTGCTCGACGAGAGCGCGCGGGCAGGGCTGGCGGCGGTGTTGATGCAGGTGCAGAACCGGCTGGAAGCCAACGCAGACCGGCTGGCAGCCTCGGCAGCAGCGGCGGGGGCGAGCGTGTTCCAGACCGGCGTGCGGCTGGTATCGAATACGATGGCGCTGCTGTTCATGGCGTTTCTGACGGGGTTCTTCTTCTTCTTCATTTCCAACGAGTGGACGCGGTTCAAGGACTTCACGACGCGCTTCGTTCCGAGCAGGCACAAGGCCAGGACGCTCGACCTGGCCGTGAAGTTTGACCGGGTGATCTCGGGCTTCGTGCGCGGACGGTTGACCATTGCGTTCCTCCAATCGATCGTGTTCACGGTCGGGTACTTCCTGATCGGCGTGCCGGCGGCGTTTGTGCTCGGGCCGATCGTGGCTGTGCTTTCGATCGTGCCGTACCTGGCACTGGTGGGCGTGCCGGTGACAATCGTGCTGCTGTGGCTGGAGAATCACAGCGGGATGCGCGGGAACATCCTTTGGGTGATCGGAGCGCCGACGGCCTTCTACTTCGTGGCGCAGGCACTGGACGACTACGTGTGGACGCCGGCGATTCAGGGCAAGGAGACGGGCATGTCGACGCCGATGATCCTTTTCGCCTCGCTGGCGGGGGGCGCGCTGTTCGGCGTGTTCGGATTGTTGATCGCCATACCGATCGCAGCGTGCCTGAAGATCGTGATCGAGGAACTGGCCTGGCCTCGGTTCAAAGCGTGGGCCGACGGCCGGGCCGAGGACTTCCTCCCACTGAGGCGGTGATGTTGAGGCCGGGCAGGCGGTTTTTGCGCCCGGGCGCAGGAAACGGCGAGCAATTCACCGGAGTGGCGCGGCGCGGTCGATCCATTGCGTGCACGGGAGGCCGATGCGATCCAACCGGGGGTCTCGTGACTGGAAACGCCTGCGGGAGTCGCGGGCGTGCGGGACGCCCCGCCGCAACCATGCGAGAAGGAGTCAACCATGGCGCAGAACAACAGCGAAATGACGGTGATCGGGCGAGACACGCGGATCAAGGGCGAGATGTTCTTTGAGAGCGGAGCGCGGATCCTGGGGTCGTTCGAGGGCAAGATTTCGTCGGCGGGCGAGGTGCAGATCGGGGCGGGGGCCAACTGCCAAGCCTCGATCGAGGCCAGCCGCGTGACGGTGGATGGGAACATCACCGGGGACATCGCGGCGGCCGAGTTGCTGACGCTGAACGCAGCGGCGCACATCCAAGGCGACGTGACAGCAGGCAAGTTGATCGTCAGCGAAGGCGCGACGTTTGTCGGGCACTGCCGGGTGGGCCCGAACGCCGCGGCCGCGACGAACTCGCGCGCTTCCACGGCGGCCACTCCCTTGACGACGCTGCCGGCTCGCCCCGCCCGCCCGGTGTCCGAGTTCAAGCCGACCGCGGCGCGTCCGCCGCGTGAACTCGAACTTCCGGCCGAGGAACTGACGACCGAAGTCGCCTGAAGAAGGGGCGACCATGAGCGAAACAATCGTGACGCGCTCGGCGCTGTTCGGGCGCGACGGGCTGCGGGCAGTGCGGTGCTACCACTGCGGGCACGAGCAGGAGGTGCCCGGGCGGGCTCAGACGATCACCTGCCTGGCGTGCTTCAAGCAGTTGAGCATTCCCGACATCGGCGTGCGGGCCATGCACTGGGGTGGAGGTTTGCGCACCTGCGGAGAGATCGTCATCCACCGCAAGGCGCGGGTGGTGTGCCAGAGCGTGATCGCTTCCGGCGACGTTCGCATCCTCGGGCACCTGGAAGCGGAAGTGCGCAGCGGAGGAACGGTGTACGTCGGGCCCGAGGCCGTGCTCAAGGGTGCGGTGCGAGCGGCGAAACTGGTGGTCGATCCGGGGGCGGAGGTGAGCGGCGGGCCCTTCGTGGTGCCCGGAGCGTTCATCGACCCGGTGAAGGTGCAGCCGGCGGCGGCGAGCATGGGATGAAAGCGAGAAATGTTGACTCCGGCGGAGCGTCGAGGCTGACTCGACGCTTTGCTGTTTTTTGTGTCATTCGTCGGGCGCCATGCCATGGCCGTCCTCCTCTGGGCATCGTGGGCGTGTGTCGGGCGCCAAATTCACGCCCTGCCTCGAAGACTCGGACAAGGCATAGCACCCTGAAGGAAGTTCGCGGCGTAGGCTTGGGGCCTATGGCGCGGCCTGCGATTGACGTTGCCAGAGACGGGTCCGAAGCGCGTGAGCGGGTGTTGATGCGCGCGCTGCTGGCGTTGCTGTTCACCTGCTTTACGTCGTTGGGAGCGGTGATCGCGGTTCCGCTGCCGCCCGACGGCGTGCCGATGACCTTGCAGACGTTGGCGGTGCTGCTCAGCGCGCTGTGCCTGGGCCCGCGGCTGGGCATGGCGAGCATGCTGATCTACGTGGTTGTCGGCATGATCGGCGCGGGTGTTTTCGCCGAGGGTGAGAAGGGCATCGAGGCCATTCTGGGGCAGACGGGGGGCTATCTCGTCGGTTTCGTGGTGTGCCAGCCCGTGGTGGCGTCGATCGCGCGGCGGCGCGATGGCTCAGTGCGTGGATGGCTGGCGATGATCGTCGCGGTGCTGGCGGGCGAGGGCATCATCTTCGCGCTGGGCGTGCCGTGGCTGGCGCTGGTCAACGAATATCCGATGTCGCGCGCGCTCGAGGGCGGGCTGTATCCGTTCCTTCCCGGAACCGTGGTCAAGTCGGCGCTGTCGGTGCTGATCGGGCGCATGGCCGCCCCACTGTCGTCGCGGCATGCGTGGTGAGTGGAACCAAGGCACAAAGACGAAACGGCCCGGAGGTGATCCGGGCCGTGCGCTTGGTTGTGTGATTGAACGGTTCAGCGACGGCGGCGGAGGCCGACCAGACCCAGGCCGGCGAGCCCGACGAGGCTGCCTGGCGTGGGGATGGTCACACTGATGGAAAGGTTGTCGATCCCGAAAGACTCGTCATTGCCGCCCTGGTATCCAGCGCCGTTGGCAACGATCTGTACGACCACGGTGCTGGCGGTGTGAGGAATCAGGGACAGAGCCGGTTCGAAGGACATGTCGTATCCGGCATCGCCCCAACTGCTGTTCCATCCCCGGTTAGCCAGCGGGGCGATCAGACCGCCCGCCGGGGGCTGGTAGTTGACGTTGCCGGAAGCCTGCGCGAAGGTGGTTTGGAAGACGGTGACGCCATCGACGATGACGTTGAAGTAGTCCGGCGACCGGCTGCCATTGATGCTGTCCCAACTGTCCAGAACGGCCAGCAGGAAAGAGATGGAGATGGCCTCGTGGGTGGGCAGGTTGGTCAGAGTGATGACGGTGGCGCCGTTGACGGCGTCATTGCGCAACAGATTGCCAGAGAAGATGTTACCAGTGTTGCCCAAGCCTGCGAAGCCCTGGACGCTTTCGATGCTGGCCACACCAGTGATTTCCGGGGCCAGGCCAGAATCGAAGTCGGTGTAGAAGACTTGAACTTCCTGAGCCAGAGCGACTGACGAAAACGCCACGAAAACGCCCGCAACGACGAATGCACGCATATTTGTGTCTTCCTCAATCCACATTGTGACTCCGACTGATTTCACAGCCGAAGGCAGAAGACAGTGTGCCACAGGTTTGGGAAAGTGGCAACCGGTTGGGTGCGTGTTCCTGTCGATTGGGATTACACGCTAGTTCTGCGGCACGCTCGCGCGAATCCTTGCGGATTTTGAGCGGGACCACAGCGGGGGTCGATAGTCCACTTCATGCTCCACTGGCTGAAACGACGCCCGCTGCTGACCGGGTTCGTCCTGCTCTACACGCTGGTCTTTGGCGGGATCGCGCTGTCGCAGGGGAACGACGAGTTCGTGTTCTACACCGTGGCGATGGTGCTGTACATTGGGGGGGTCTTGTGGCTGGACTCGCGCATCCATCTGTCCACACTGGGCTTCTGGCTGTTGGCGATTTGGGGGCTGCTGCACATGGCCGGGGGAGTGGTGCCGATCCCCGAGGCCTGGATGGACGGCGAAAAGCCGGTGCTCTACGCGCTGCGCGTGGTCGACTGGCTGCCGCGGTATGACCAGGTGGTGCACACGTTCGGGTTCTTCGCCGCCACAGTGGTGTGCGCCGAGGCTCTGCGGGCGGCAATCAAGACACAATTATCCGCTGGACTGGCGATCGGATGCGCGCTGATGGGGATGGGGCTGGGGGCGGTCAATGAGATCGTGGAGTTCGTGGCCGTGCTGGTGATGCCCGAGACAGGAGTCGGCGGATATATCAACACCGGATGGGACCTGGTGTGCAACGGGATCGGGGCGGTGGTTGGAGCCCCGCTGAGTTGGTGGCGGTTTGGGAGGACCAGGCCGGGCACGTGAACAGAAGGGGCGGTCCGTCGCCGCCCCCCGTCATGCTCAATGGCTTCTGGAATGACTTCCGCTCAGGCCGCCGTGCTCACTCATCGTCGCCGTTGACGGCCGCATCGACGAGGAGGCTGAGGTCGATGACGTGGGCATTGTCGTCGCCGTCGAAGTCGGCCGGTTCGATGAGCCACGTTTCTACGTCGCCCGACTCGACCACCTGGTTCTGGTTGAGGTCGAAGCCGGTCTTGACCTGGAAGCCGCAGCCATAAGTCTGGTCGAGCCCGGTGCAGCCGATGGTGCCCTGCCAGCCTTGGGCGTAGACCACGTCCGGCGTGCCGTCGATGTTGCACACGAGGTCGTTTGGGATGATCTGGTAGGCCCGCCAGTTGGCGAAGGTGCCGCTGACGGTGACGTTGCGGCCGCTGACGCCATAGGTGTAGTTGCCCGTGACATCCGTCCAGCGGTTGTCGCAGACCTCGGTGGTCCTGGGGTCAGGCACGGTGCCGGGCGGTGGGACCATCAGCGCAAGTTGGTAGACCGTCACGGGCGGGGTGGTGCTGGTGTCGTCATCCACATCGGCCACTGGGCCATAGTGCTCGACTGTGACGGTGCCGGTGAACGCGCCGGTGGTGATCACGGTGTCGTGGTCGGGGGTGCTGTCCTTGGCGTGGTACATGAACGGCACAAGGCCAATCGCGCCGCCGCCAAAATCGGCACTGAGGACGCCATAGTACGGAGCCTCGTTGTCGCCAGTTTCGTCGGGCGAAAGTTGGAAGAACTCTTGGGTGGCCTCGTCCCAAACGTGCACCGTTCCGCCCCAAAGTTCATGGTTGGGGTCGGAGGCTCCCGCCGCGTTGATGAGGATCTGACCTTCGATTCCCTCGTCTTCGTTCATGAAGAGTTGGCCGTCCAACGCGCCGCCGATCGACACTGTCGATGTCGATGGAAGCACGGAGCGAAGGAAAATGTAGCTGGCGCTGGCAAGGTCGCCTCCGATCACGATGTCGCCGGCGAGTGTCCCGTAGGTGCTGAAGGTACCGTCAAAGTCGTTGATGACCGCGCCGAGATCGCCTTCTCCCAGGTCCGTGACGTTGATGTTGGCCGCGTAGAAGTCGCCGACGAATGAGCCGTTGGCCACGAACCGCCGAAGGCCCTGCTCGGCTCGGAACTCGCCGAAGAAGTTGTTGCACTCGAATGTCCCGATCCGACCGTACACGCTGGCAAAAACTGTGACCGGGTTCAGCGCGGTCCCCACATTGCCGCCAACCGTGAACTTATTGACCTCGGCGTGCTGCGTGACCAACCAGACATCATCGAAAAGGTCTCCGGCGATCACCAAGTCGTCGATGCGCGGCTTGTTATAGAATCCGTTTCGCTCGAAGAGCCAGAGGCCGCCGATGAGGTCGCCGCCAATCCTTGCTCGCCCCACTCCGTGGCACTCGATGAACACGACATCGTCGTACACTTCCAGCTGGGCAATGATGAGCTCCCGGTCTGGCGTGGTTTCATAGGGGTCGTACGGAGGGTCGAAGTAGAGTGAATCGAGAGAGTCTAGATTCACCTCCCCGAGTTCGCCAAGGACGTTCAGAGACACCGAGAGGTACGCCGTCGACGTGGCCACGAGGTCGAAGGTGAGGTCGCGAAGTGAAGGCCGCTGACCGCCTTGCGTCTTGCTGACGATGATGTCGACGGTCGCCGTCGATACCGCGTGTTCGACAAGAACATGAAGATCCCAGGTGTCTCCGCTCACATACGTAAACGTCGGCACGACGTTGATTCCGGGGTCATCGCTGGTGACCGTGAACGGCTGCCCGCTCGCAAGCCTCGGCACAAGCATGAGAACGCAACAGAAGAGGGCCACGCCGAGGATGTTGCAACGTTTGGTCATGGTGTTCTCCCGTACGGGAGTTTCCTCGCTGTGGTCCGCGCCCTCCACGCGAGCGCGGGGTGAAGGCAGCGATGATGAACAACGTTGCTGGCGCCCCCGGCGCCGGGATCGGCGAGATAAGGCGAAGGCCGCCCGAGCCGGTGATCGGAGGCCCAGCGCCAAGGCGATCGATCTCGTCGAAGGACGGACCTAGTGCCCAGCTCGTTCCTCGGGCGTAGCGCCAACCGCTCTCAGTCGTAGCAAACTCAAGCCACTCGCTTTCGCCGCCCGAGCCATCGAACAGTTCCCATGGACTCATCACGTCCGTGTAGGCACCCACGTCGTACGTCGCGCCTGATCCGGCATTGGTCTGGCCGAATCCCGGCGGCCCGATGATCGGCGCGGTGTCGCTCGACGTCGGGTAGCGCCAGTACCCGCCTTCGCCGTTGTTCTTCGTCAGATCCCAGTGCATGGCCTTGGTCCACTCGTCGAGCGTCGGGATCCAGAACAGGGCGTCAGGGTTGTGCGTTCGCTGATCGGTGTAGTAGCTGTTGGCATCCTGCCCAAACGTGGACGTGTCGTACGCCCCGTTTTCGAACGCCGCCTGTTCGAGACTCTTGCCGTTGTGTAGCCAGTTGCAGTAGCGAGCAGCAAAGCGCCACGCCATGTTGGTCGCGAAGTTCTCGCTGCCTTCAATGGCCCGGTACGATCCGCTTCCCGCGTAGACGATCCAGTCGCCCGTGAAGGCGAGGCTGTGCGCGGGCCCGTCGTAGTACGGCGCGTAGGCATTGACGAACTCGAGCCACTGGCCCACGGTCACTTCGGTGCGGGCGACGCGGTAGCGATAGTCGACACGCCCCGCTGAAAACCCCTCGGGCGCGTATGGCGGAAAAAACCTCCGCCCCTCTTCGATGTTCGCCGGCCGATTGCCCGGATCGCCGATGACGCCGAAGTCGTGCCCGTAGTCCGGCACCGGACCGGCTTTGGCCAGCGCGCCCCCAAGTCCGAGAGCCATCGCGAGGCTCATCTCAAGGCGCCGCCGCGGGCCGACCGGACGCACCAATCGCGAATCGCGCTCAATGACATCACGCACTTCCCCGGAATGGGAACTGGGATCGCGGCAAGCGCTCCGACGCTCGCCCTGCGCCCTCTCGCGCCGACCCGTGCGTCGGCGAGGCGAACCACTGCGCAGTGTGCCGCACACGACCCCTACGAGCAAGTCTTATTCGGACATTTCACGTTGTTTTTCCATACATAGTACAACAACTATGCGGGCTCTCCGGCCCTGAAACCACAGGCCTGTGGCAGCCCGGGTCATGGTCGAAAAGGTCGCAACCGCACTATCGAGCCCGCGAAGCCCGTTCCATGCTCAATCCTGCGCGGTCTGGCACTCTCATAGACCGGTCTCGCGCTCTCATCGACCGCTCCCATGCTCTCGCCGACCGCTCGCGTGCTCCCGCAGACCGCTCGCGTGCTCCCGCAGACCGGTCCGGCAGCCTCCGGAAGCCCGTCATTCTCACTGAATACCGGAGAATCGCGGCGGCGGGCGATCGGAGCGGGCGGGCGTTTCTGGTAGTCTGTGCACCAAGCCTCTTGGGGGAAGCATGACGATGGGTGAGCGCATCTGGGTCGGGGCGGCGGCGGTGTTGGTCGGGGCGGCCGGGGTCGCGGCGATCGGGCCGTGGCGGGGCAAGGGCGCCCCGGACGTGATCGAGCCGGTGATGTTGCGGGCGGCAGCGGTCAAAGCGGAGCCGAAGGTCAATTTCGCGCGCGACATCAAGCCGATCCTATCGGACCGTTGCTTCCTGTGCCACGGGCCGGACGAGCGGGTGCGCGAGGAGACGGGCGGGCTGCGGCTGGATTCGTTCGAGGGGGCGACGGCCGACCTTGGGGAAGGGAAGCGGGCGATCGTGCCGGGCGACCCGGCCAAGAGCCTGGTGATGCAGCGGATGTTGGAGGGAAACCCGGCGCACCGGATGCCGCCTCCGGAGACCAAGTTGGCGGTGTCGGCGGAGGAGATCGCGCTGATCGCGCGGTGGATCGAGGAGGGGGCCAAGTATTCGCCGCACTGGTCGTATGTGCCGCCGAAGAAGGCGGACTTGCCGGAGGTCGCGGACGAGTCGTGGTGTCGCGGGCCGATCGATAGGTTCATCCTGGCGACGCTGGAGAGCAAGGGGATCGCGCCTTCGCGGGAGGCCGACCGGGAGACGCTGATCCGCCGGGTGTCGCTGGACCTGACCGGGCTGCCGCCCAGCCCGGAAGCGGTCGATGCGTTTGTGCAGGATGAACGTCCGGATGCGTACGAGCGGGTGGTCGATCGCCTGCTCGCGTCGGAGCACTACGGGGAGCGGATGGCGTTGGCGTGGCTGGACGTGGCACGCTACGCCGACACGATGGGCTATCACCACGACAACGAGCGGTCACAGTGGCCCTGGCGCGACTGGGTGATCGCTGCGTTCAACGCCAACATGCCGTATGACCGCTTCATCATCGAGCAGATCGGCGGCGACCTGCTGCCGGAGGCGACGCGGGAGCAGCGGATCGCCACGGGCTTCTGCCGCAACCACCCGATGACCGACGAGGGCGGCGTGATCGACGAGGAATACCGCGTCGAGTATGCGGCCGACCGGGTCGAGACGATGTCGACGGCCTTTCTTGCGATCACGATGAACTGCGTGCGGTGCCACGATCATAAGTATGACCCGTTCACGCAGAAGGACTATTACAGTCTGTTTTCGTTCTTCAACAACATCAACGAGCGCGGACTGTACGACCTAGCACAGGGGGACCGTGACAAGGCGTTTCCGCCGTTCATCAAGGCGCCGACGCGCGAACAGCAGGCACAGATCGTCGCGCTGGAGGAGCGGGTGAACGCAACGAAGCAGCGCATGGAGGGACCGATTGCGGGGCTGGACAAAGCGCAGCGCCGTTGGGAAGAGGAACTGCGGTCCGGGCACGCGATGACTTGGGCGGCGACGAGCGTGGTCGAGGCGTCATCGAGCGGCGGAGCGGTGATGACGATACTCGACGACGGCTCGGTGCTGGTCGGGGGGGCCAACCCGGATCGCGACCGGCACACCATCGTACTGCGGGCCGCGAGCGATCGGCTGAACATCATCGCACTGGAGGCACTGCCCGATGCCAGCATGTACGAGGGGCGACTCGGGCGTGCGCCGAACGGCAACGCGGTACTCAGCGGCATCGAGGTCGAGGCGGTGTCCATGGCCGATCCGACGCGGCGGAAAGCGGTGACGCTGAGTTATGCGTGGGCCGACCTGGAGCAGCAAAACGGCGACTTCGACGTGATGAACGTGTTGCGCCCGGGCGAAGCGCTCGGCTGGGCGGTGGACGGGCACAACGTGCCGGGGCCTCGGGTGGCGATGTTTCTGGCCGACGAGGAGTTCGGCTTCGAGGGCGGAACGGAACTGCGCGTGACGCTGTTGTATGAGTCGGTATACGCGCAGCACACGTTTGGCCGCGTGCGCCTCAGCGCGGGGCACGGCGAGCAGTTGCGTGCCGTGCTGCCGGTGGCACAGGGAGCATGGTTCAGCGCGGGTGACTTCAGGGCGGAGAGCGCCGCGACCGCGTTTGCCACCGCGTACGGGCCCGAGTCTATCGGGCCGTTGCGTCTCGAACAACGGTTCGGCGAGGGGTCGATCGGGTGGTCGCACCGTCCGGAGTTGGTCGAGGGCGGGACGCACCTGTTTGGCGCGACGAATGCGGCGGTGTATTACGCGCGGTCGGTGTTCAGCCCGGAATCGCGGTCGATCGAACTCTCTCTCGGTTCGGACGACGCGATCAGGGTGTTCGTCAACGGCATCGAAGTGCTGAGCAACAACGCGCGGCGCGGCGTGGCGCCCGACCAGGAGCGGGTAAAATTCGATCTGCCGCCCGGCGAGAGCGTGATCGTGGCCAAGGTGGTGAATGAAGGTGGACCGGGCGGGTTCTATGCGCGAAGGGCCGACGAGATACCGCTGGCGGTGGCGCCGATTGCGTTGATGGAGCCGTCGCACCGTTTGGAGGCGCACGAGACAGCGCTACGGCAGGGTTATCGCGAACGGATCAGCCCTGAGTATCGCCACATGCGCGAGGAGTTGGCTGCAGCCGAGGCCGATCTGGATAGGGCAATGGCGAGTGTGCCGAACGTGATGGTGATGGAGGAGAAGGGCGAGGTGACGCCGACATGGGTGCTGTCACGCGGGCTGTATGACCATCCGGACAAGCAGAAGCCGGTGAGCCGCCAGACACCGGCGCTGCTGGGCGCCTGGCCGAGCGAAGCGCCGCGGAACCGGCTGGGATTGGGCATGTGGTTGACATCGGAGGAGAACCCGCTGACGGCGCGGGTCGCGGTCAACCGGTTCTGGCAGATGATCTTCGGCATCGGCATCGTAAAGACCGCGGGCGACTTCGGCTCGCAGGGCGAGTGGCCGAGCCATCCGGAGTTGCTCGACTGGCTGGCGGTGGACTTCCGTCAGAGCGGGTGGGACGTGAAGCGCATGGTGCGGCAGATCGTGACCAGCGCGACCTATCGACAGAGTTCGCGCTGGCGCGAGGATGTGGCGGAAATCGATCCTGAGAATCGACTGCTGGCGCGAGCGCCGCGCTACCGCCTGCCGGCCGAGTTTGTGCGCGACAACGCGCTGTCGGCCTCGGGCCTGCTCAACGATGTGATCGGCGGTCCGAGCGTGCGGCTGTATCAGCCGGCCGGGCTTTGGGAAGAGCGGGCGATGCCAGCGTCGAACACTCGGTTCTTCAAGCGCGACACGGGGGAAGTGTTGTACCGGCGTGGGATGTACTCGTTCTGGAAGCGGTCGGCGCCCCCGCCGCAGATGGCCACGTTTGACGCGCCCGAACGCGAGTTCTGCGTGGCGCGGCGCGGGCTGACGAACACGCCACTGCAGGCGCTGACGCTGATGAACGACGAAGCGTTCCTGGAGATGGCGCGGGCCTTGGCGCAGCGGGTTTTTGAGGAGTTTCCCGGGCAGGGAGAGGGCGCGCTGCGAGCGAGAATGGAACGGATGTTCCGTCTTGCGACCGGGCGCAGGCCCGACGAGAGCCAGGTGCGGGTGCTGGAGGCCAGTTACCGCATGGCGCTGCGGCAGTACCGCCAGCGGCCGGAGGATGCGGCCGCGCTGCTGTCATATGGCGAGGCGCCGCGCAGCGAGACGATCGACATGGAAGAGCACGCGGCGGCGACCATCGTGGCAAACATCGTGCTCAACCTCGACCAGACGATGACGCGGGATTGACGGGCGGGTGCCCGAACGATCGGCGAAGAGTGGGTGTGCCGGGCTTGTGACCTGAAGCGAGAAACGAGGAACGTGACGTGATGGACCCCGTGGAGAATTACCTGCTGAACGTGACACGCCGGCAGTTTTTCGGTCGCGCGGCGCGCGGAATCGGTGCAGCGGCGCTGAGTTCGCTCCTGGCCCGAACGGCGCTGGCGGCCGGCGGGGTCGGCGACCCGCGCGGAGGCGGATTTCCGACCGGCCTGAGCGCTGTGGGCCTTCCTCACTTTGCGCCCAAGGCCAAGCGGGTGATCTTCCTGCACATGGACGGCGCGCCGTCGCAGTTGGATCTGTTCGACTACAAGCCGCGACTGGCCGAGTACTTCGACCAGGATCTGCCCGATTCCATTCGAATGGGGCAGCGCATTACGACCATGACCAGCGGACAGGCGCGTCTGCCGGTAGCGCCGTCGATCTTCAAGTTCCAGAAGTATGCCAACAACCAGGACGGGTTGTGGGTGAGCGAGTTGTTTCCGCACACGGCCACGGTGGCAAGGGAACTGTGTGTGATCTACTCGATGCACACCGACGCGATCAATCACGACCCCGGCATTACCTTCTTCCAGACGGGACACCAGCAGCCGGGCCGCCCCAGCATGGGCGCGTGGCTCAGTTACGGACTGGGCAGCGAAAACGACAGCCTGCCGACGTTTGTGGTGCTCATCAGCCAAGGCTTCGGCAACAGCCAGGCGCTGTTCAGCCGGCTGTGGGGGTCGGGCTTCCTGCCCAGCGAGCACCAGGGGGTGCAGTTCCGGGCCGCGACTGATCCCGTGTTGTTCCTGCACAATCCGAAGGGGATGGTGCGCGATGATCGCCGCCGCATGCTCGACGCCGTGGCGGCGCTGAACCAGAAGGAGTTTGAGCGCAGTGCCGATCCGGAGATTCTCACCCGCGTGTCGCAGTACGAGATGGCCTACCGCATGCAGATGTCGGTGCCCGACCTGACCGACCTTTCGGACGAGCCGGACGAAGTGTTTGATCTCTACGGACCGAACTCGCGGACTCCGGGGACGTTTGCGGCCAACTGCCTGCTGGCGCGGCGCATGGCCGAGCGCGGGGTTCGGTTCATCCAGTTGTATCAGCGCGGCTGGGACGCGCACGGAAACCTGCCGGTGGAGATCCGCGAGCAGTGCAAACTGACCGACCAGCCCCAGGCGGCGCTGATCAAGGATCTGCGCCGACGCGGCCTGCTCGATGAAACGCTGATCGTGTGGGCGGGCGAGTTCGGGCGGACCGTGTATTGCCAGGGCCCGCTGAGCAAGGACAACTACGGGCGCGACCACCACCCTAAGGCCTTCACCGTGTGGATGGCCGGTGGAGGCGTCAAGCCCGGTGTGACGTGGGGACTCACCGATGATTTCGGGTACAACATCCTCGAGAACCCGGTGAGCGTGCACGATCTGCACGCGACGATGCTGCACCTGCTGGGCATCGACCACGAGCGACTGACCTACAAGTTCCAGGGCCGCCGCTTCCGCCTGACCGACGTTTCGGGCCAGGTGCTGCGGCCGCTGATCTTGTGACGGGCGCGTTCAGTTGCCGGACGGAGTTGCATCGACCGGCGCCTCTCGCATCTCGGCCAGAGCCCTGCGCAGATGAGAACTCGGCCGATTGCTCGATGTTGCCGCTGGCACCGCCGCGGCGGAAACGGCAGGCGGTACTTCTTCGTTCGTCGCGGCGATGCGCCCGTCGTCTTCCACCTGGTCGAAGCGGACAGACACGCGCTTGGAGACGCCGCGCTCCTGCTGCGTCACGCCGTAGAGGTGGTCGGCCATCTGCATGGTGCGCTTGTTGTGTGTGATGACGATGAAGCGGCTCATGTCGGTGAATTCGCGAACGGTCGCGCAGAAGCGCCCGACGTTGGCCTCGTCGAGCGCGGCGTCAACTTCGTCGAGAATACAGAAGCAACTGGGCTTGCTGCGGAAGATGGACATGAGCAGCGCGACCGCGGTGAGCGTCCTTTCTCCACCGGAGAGTTGGCTGATCGACCGCGGCTCCTTGCCCGGAGGCTTGGCGACAACCTCGATGCCGCTTTCAAGCAGGTCGATTTCGTCGGTCTGGACCCTCTGACCGTCGATTTCCCTAGTAAGACCCATGAGGCGGACTTCGGCGCGTCCGCCGCCGAAGAGGCGCCGGAACATGCCGTCGCGCCCGCCGAAGTTTTCGCGAATCCGGTCGAAGACCTCGGCGAACTGCTCGCGGCTGGCGATGTTGAGGCGCTCGATAAGCGTGGCCAGGCGAATGCGGGCCTCGTCGATGTCGGCAACCTGCGCAACGAGTTCCTCGTTCTTCTGCTCAAGTTGGGCTTCTTCCTCGATCGCGTCGAGATTGACGTTGCCCAGTCGCTTGATCTCGTCGCGCAGCACGTTGGCGCGGGCCGCGCCTTCGCGCGTGTCGAAGGCGTCCAGGTCGGGCTCGGCCATCAGGGCTCGGTAGTCTTCATACTCGCCGTCCAGATCGAGGCCCAGTTCCTCGCGCGTGCGCTCTTCGAGCGTTTCGCGGCGGACCTGGAGTTCGCGACGGCACGCGTCCTGCTCATGCCAGGCCGCGTCGGCGATCGAGGCGACGCGGCGCCCTTCGGCCAGATCACGCGACAGCGCACCGACGCGCAGCGTCGCCTCCTCCGCGCGCCGATTCAGCAAACCCAGGGCCGCCCGAGCCTGCGCGGCGGCCTCGGCCGAGGCGCGAGCCTGCACACCGGCCTCTTCAATCACGAAGCGGTAGTGCTCGGCACGCTGGGTGGCCTGTTCGAGATGACGCTCGACCTCGTCGCGCCGGCGCTCCAGCGCGTCCGACTCGGCCTCCAGCCGGCTCACTTCGCGGCGGGCCGAAGCCAACTGTTCGCCCAGCCGCCCCACTTCCACCCGGGCGGCGCTCATGCGCTCGCTGGCCTCGTGCAGCGTGAGATCGAGCGCCTCCAGCGCCGACTCCAGGTGGGCCACACGCTCAGAATGCTCGGCCAGCAATCGCTCGAGCCTGGCGGCCCGCTCGCGCAGAGCGGCGCGGTTGTGCTCGGCGGCGTCGATCCGCGCCGCAAACTGCCCCATCTCCGCTTCGAGCGCCGTGAGTTCCCGCTCGCAACGCCCTAGGTCGGCCGTCAGTCGATCAGACAGCGTCTGCTCGGCAACCAGGCGGCGGCGTGCCTCGGCCAGTTCGCTTTCCAGCGATGAACGCTCCGACTCGAGTTGCGCCACTTCCGTGTCCACCGACGAGAGCCCGCGGCGCTCGACTGCCAGCCGTTCGCGAAGGTCGGCCAGTTCGGCCACCAGCGCCGACAGTTCGCTGTGACGCTGCAGAAGGCCCATGCCTTCATCAACGGCATCCGGCGGGCCAGCCGTCACTCGCCCATCACTTTCCACCAGCGCCCCGTCGGCGGTAACGAAGCGGTGTGCGGGCAGTGGTCCGGCTGCCAACAACAGGGCCGCGTCCACCGAATCCACGAGCATCGTGCGCCCCACAAGTCGATCGAGCAGGGCGGACACGAGTTCGAGGTGAGGCGCACCCTCGCGTACGCGCACCAGCGGGCGAAGTGCAACCAGGCGCGAGCCCGCCATCAGCAGCAGGTCGCCCATGCGGCGCTCGGCTTCTGGCTCGATCTCCAGAGGCTGAAGCGGCAGGAACGTCACACGCCCCGGTAACTGCTCGCATTCTTCCTGCGAGGGCGTCGAAGCCACGTCGGGCACCAGCACGGCCTGCAGCAGCGGGCCCAGCGCTAGTTCGACCTGCAACGCATGCTGGCCGTCGGTTTCGATCAGTTCGGCCAGTGGCGCGATGGCAGCCCCGAAACCCTGCCCGGATTGCCGGCGATCGAAGACTGCCTTCACGGCCTCGGCCAGCCCGACGCGCGAACGGGCCATTTCTTCAAGCGTGGCGCGGCGGGAATCCAGCCGCACCACCGACTGATCGAGGTCCGCGACGCGCTTGCTTCGGGCCCGTCGGTCTTCGCTCAACGCGGCGGCCCGCGCGCGCAGTTGGGAAAGGCGGCCTTCGAGGGTGGCGATGCGCGACTCGATGGCGCCCAGACGGGCCGCCCCGTCGCCCAGTTGCGACTCGATGCTCTCGCGTTCGGCGGCGCGGGCGGCGCGGCGCTTCTCCAGCGCCACCTTCTGCTCGCCGAGAGACTGGATCTTGTGGTCGTCCGCGTGGATCGACCCGCGCACAGACGCGAGGTTGTGCTCCATCTCGGCCTGCACGCTGCGCTGCTCGGCCAGTTCGTTGCGATGCTCGACCAGGGCACTGGAAGCCTCGGCACGCCGTCGAGTTTCCACATCCAGCCGCTGCTCAGACTCGAAGAGTGATTCACCCAGCGCGCCGATCTCCTCGCGCCGACGCTCCAGAGCCGATTCGAGCGCATTCATCTGCGCGGCCGTCTCGTCTAGGCGGTGTCGCTCTAATTCGAGTTGGCGGATGGCTTCTTCAACCGAACGGGAAGCCATCGAACCGCGCTGCTCGGCCGAGGCTCGCTCGTGCTCGGCGGCGCGCAGTTCATCCTCCGCGCGCCGCTGCTTCTGCAGCAGGTCGTGCCGGTCCAGTTCGGCGTGCTGCTTGGCGGATTCGATCTGCTCGAGCGCCGCGGCCGCCTCGTGGCGGGCCGACTCGGTCTGGTCAATGCTCGACTCAACTTCGTGCAGGTCGCGCCGAATCGAATCGTACTGATCGAAGGCCAGCAGCATGCGCAGCGCGCGATGCTCGGCGTCAAGTTCCTTGAAGCGGCGTGCCTTGGCGGCCTGCCCGCGCACGAAACGCAGGCGCCGCTCGGTGGAATCCAGTTGCTCGCGTGTGCGGACAAGATTGGCCTCGGTGCGCTCAAGCTTGCGCTGCGCCTCGATTCGGCGCTGCTTGTACTTGGCGATGCCGGCCGCCTCTTCAAAGATCGTCCGTCGCTCGCTCGGACTGGCCAGCAGCATGGCGTCGACCTTGCCCTGTTCGATGATCGAGTACGCGTCGGCGCCCACGCCGGTGTCGAGGAACAGGTCACGGATGTCGCGCAGCCGGGCCAGTCTGCCGTTGATCAGGTACTGGCTCCTGCCGTCACGATACAGCCGACGCTCGACCTCGACCTCGTCGGCGTCGATAGGAAGCGGACGACCAATGCGTCGTCGCTCGGTGATGATGGCGCTGGCCTCGCTGGCGCCTTCCTCGGCGGCGATCTCGGCGCCCTCGTCTGACACATGGATGTCGTGCTCGGGGCGCTCGTCACCCAGCGCGTCGCCCGATACTTCGTCGGGCTGCAGTTCCAGCCCGGGCACCGCTGCGTTGTCAGAACCGGGTTCCGGCGACAGGCGGCCGGAAGCCGCCCCCTCTGCCTCGCGCACGCTCCCGTCCAGTGCAGAAGCCGTCGCTGCTGGAACTCCGGCGGCGGCGGGCGCCTGTCGCGGGTTCTCAAAGGTCAGCGTGACCGACGCCATGCCGCTGGGTTTGCGTCCGGCCGAGCCGGCGAAGATGACGTCGATCATCTCCTTGCCGCGCAGGTTCTTGCTCGAGCGTTCGCCGAGCACCCACTTGACCGCATCGACCAGGTTGCTCTTCCCACATCCGTTGGGCCCGACCACGCCGGTGATGGGGTCTTCAAACGTGAACTCGGTGCGGTCGGCGAAGGACTTGAAACCAACCAGCACCAGCCGCGTCAGGCGCAGGCCGACCGTCGAAACATCGGGATGGGAAGGCACTGTGACCACCAGCGGCGTCTCGGTCGTATCGCGGTCCATGCTCACCTCTCGCCGCACGCGGGCGAGCAGCCTTCATGGCTGCCGACAGCGGGCATCATAGCGAATGGTCGGCCTGTCCGCACACGTTACCCGCCGCTGGCGGGTGAACCGGGCTGCTCGGCCACCACCGGGCGGAGGGGAACGAGGATGCCGTTGGCGTCGTCGCGGAGTTCGCTGCGTTCGGCGGGGAGATTGCGCGGGTCGTCAAAGACCACCAGTTGCGTCTCCTGCCCGATGCGCTCGGGTCGAACCTCGATCTCCTGCTGGGAGAGCAGACTGACGATGTCGGCCAAGAGGCGATCGCGCTCAGTGGAAAAGGCGGCACTCATGGCGCGGTCCTTGTACAGCCCGTAAAGGGCCCCCACCACCTCGGAATAACTGAAGGACAACCCCGGATGGGGGCGTTCGGGGGTGGGGGTGTGGGCGAGGAACTTGATGATGGCCGGCAGATCGCCCTGAACCTCCTGGAGGATGGTCCGCCCGGTGCCATCAACCGGTTCGCCCGAACGCATCTGCGGGAGGGTACGGTAGTAAATGCGGGTGGGGTCTTCGGGCGAGTTGCAGACGAACATGAGCCGGTCCGACCACATGGTCGAGAGGAGCGGCTTGTCAAGGCTGAGTTGCTCGCCGAAGAGGACGATGCGGGGCACGCGCTGCTGAGTGATGTAGATCAGCGGCTGTCCGACGGGCACTCGGTCGAGGAAGAACTTGCCCTCAACCAGTTCGCGGCTGACGCCCTGGATGGTGTTCTCGGGCAGATAACTGCGAGAAATGGCCTGGAGGACGTCGTAGGGGCGCCGCGACACGGGGTTCTTTTCCGCACGCTCGGAGAGGACGAGTCGGCGGAGTTGCGCGGCCTCGGCGCGGCTGGCCAGGGCCTCGTAGGCGGCGATGCGGACCGGCAGTTCTTCCGAAGCCAGGAGTTTCTGAAGCGTGTTCTCGATCTCCGGGCCGCCGTCAACCTTGGCCATCAGGGCAATGGCGGCGGTTCGATAGCGCGACGGGCCCGTGCTGGCCAGATCAACCAGATAGGGGACGACGCGCGGGTCGTTCAGGCCGGCGCCGGCGCGAAGGGCGGCCAGCCGCGGCATCATGTCGGCCAGCCCGTAGAGGTTGCGGAGGAAAGGCTTGGCCTGGGGGCCAACGGCCTGGAGAGCCCAACTCAGTTCGTCGCTCAGCGAAGCATCGACAAGCAATGCGTCGGCGAAGCGCTTGGCGTTGGCTTCGGGATAACTCTGATCGACGGCGGTGTAGCGGACCAGCTCGATGAACTCGCCCTGACGATCGCGGTAAGCGTAGGGAATGCGGAGTTTGATGAACTCGGAATCGCGTCCGGAGGCGATAGGCCCGTCATCGCTGCGCCCGCGGGGAAAGCGATTGTTAATCGCTTCGGTGACGGCGCGGGCCATGGAGTGCGACGGGTTATCCAGCGCCAGAAGGAGTTGGGTGGTCAGTGTGACGGTTCCGCCGTCGAGGATGCGTCCGGCGGTGCGGGTGACGCCGTCGGCCTCGGCACCGGGCTCGGCAAAGGGATTGATGAAGATGGGACCCTTGGCCTGGCCGATGACGCGGGCCTGCACGGCGCCGAACTGGCTGGGCAGCCCGAGGCGCAGTTCAGTGGTCCACAGCGAGCCTCCCTCGAGGCTGGTGGCGTTGAGGGCGCGGACGTAGACATCCAACGTGCTGCCTTCGGGGGAACCCGGAGGAACGGCTCCCTGCACCACAACGACGGCGGTATTGGGATCGCGCAGCAGTTGGGCGGCGGTCATGCCCTCGAAGGGCGTGCCGGGCAGGTCGTTGGAGGGCCCGATGCCATTGAGGCGCATCTGGCGCTCCATGGTGGCAGCGATGTCGGCCGGGAGGGGGAGCCCGCCGGTGCCGTTGAGCCCGACGACGAACCCGATGCCTGAGACCAGCACAGGCTTGGCCCCTTCGAACCGGCAGACAGCGCTGATGGTGCCGCGGAGGG
The DNA here is from genome assembly GCA_023382935.1 of Phycisphaerales bacterium. GTDB lineage: Bacteria > Planctomycetota > Phycisphaerae > Phycisphaerales > UBA1924 > J022. The sequence continues at coordinate 26,294 of JAHDXL010000007.1, read as the reverse complement.
GCGTCGGCACGTCGCGGACGATGGCCGGGCGCACCTGCTGCGCGCGTGGCGGGCGCTTGTTGGAGTTGCAGCCCGGAACGACCAGCAGTGCGACAACGGCGAGGATCAGGATGTTGACGACCACCCGCGACAGAGCGCGGGCGGCACACGGGCGCGTGCCTTGCATGGACATCTCCGGTCGGCTCCGTGGGGCGCGCATTCTTCGCGCCGGGCGGGAGGGGTTCCCAAGCCACTATACGCGGTTCGCCGGAAAGCCTGGCGGCGTTCCACTGGAAGGCGCAGGAATCGGCGCGCGCTGGCGGCGGGTGGGAACCTCAGCCACCGCTGGAAATCCAAACAAAACCTTGACATGATGGATTTCTGCGACGGTTGGGTGAGCGTGCGAAGCAAGCCCCAAGATATGGTGTGTTAAGTTGAACTTTTTTGTGATTTTCTACAATGCGTAGCGGTGCAAAGAGGTACCACGTGGCAACCCGGTCGTTCATAACCGCTGGTTTCCACAGGAGTTGACAGTGTTTGACAGGTTGTTCACTCGTCATCTACCGCATTTTGTGTTCTTCGTGCTTGTCTGTACGATGGGTTGTGGTATCGTGTGCACCCGAGCCCGATGAGTTCTTCTCGAGGCTCCGCGGGACAAGCAAGTGGGACCGAACGTCTGTTTGGTGTCGGGGATGAGGCGAATGAGGACGAGCAGGGAAAGACAGTGGAGGCCGATCCCTGCCCTTCTTCGGTGAGGCGGTGCGGCGCGTGCGGGCGCGCCGGGGAGGCAACGGGCCATGCCGGTCCTTTGTGATACGCAGATTCGTGAACTGATCGGGATTGAGCCATTTGAAGAGGCTCGCAAGCGTCCCGGGACCATCTCGTACGGCGTGTCGAGTTACGGGTACGACGTGCGGGTGGGGACGAAGTTCCAGATTTTTTCACCGACCCCCAGAGGAGGCGGCGTCGCGGTCGTGGACCCCAAGCGGTTCGACGACCGGTTCATGGTCGAGGTGGATACGCAGGAAGCGGACGGCCAGGACGGCCGTCCCACCGACCATGTGATCATCCCGCCCAACTCCTTCGCGCTGTGCGAGACGGTGGAGTGGTTCAACATTCCGCGTGATGTGCTGGTGCTGTGCGTGGGCAAGAGCACGTACGCGCGGTGCGGGCTGATCGTGAACGTGACGCCGCTGGAGCCGGAATGGCGCGGAAAGGTGACGCTGGAGATCAGCAACACGACGCCGCTGCCGGCGAAGGTGTACGCGAACGAGGGCATTGCGCAACTGGTGTTTCTCAAGGCGGACCGGGTGTGCGCGGTGAGTTACGCGGACAAGCAGGGGAAGTACCAGGACCAGGGCGGGTTGACGCTGCCGAAGGTGGATTGACGAACGAGAGCCTGTGCTGCTCTTGGCCGCATGGGCAGCCCGTTGTCGGAAGGGCATTTCAGCAACACACACATTTGAGACGCACGAAGCGTCTTGCGGAAGAAGACGATGAAGATCACGCGCCGCTTTACCAGGGAAGGTCAGAACCCGTTCGACACGGTCGAGTGGACGACGCGGTCGTCGAAGATTTCGAACCCGGACGGGTCGATTGTCTTCGAGATGAATGACGCGGAGGTGCCCAAGACGTGGAGCCAGTTGGCCACGGACATCATGGTGAGCAAGTACTTCCGCAAGGCTGGGGTGCCGCAGGACGGCGGGCCGAACGGGCTGGCGAGTCCCGGATATACCGCCGACGCTGGTGTGGCAAACGGAGTCGAGACGGGGCCTGAGAAGTCGGCGCGGCAGGTGATTCACCGGCTGGCGGGTTGCTGGCGTGCGTGGGGCGAAAAGCACGGGTACTTTGACTCGGCGGGCGATGCGCAGGCGTTCTATGACGAACTGGTTTACATGCTGGTGCACCAGATGTGCGCGCCGAACAGCCCGCAGTGGTTCAACACCGGACTGAACTGGGCCTATGGCATCAGCGGGCCGGCGCAGGGGCACTACTACTGCGACCCGATGACGGGAGAGTGCAGGGAGTCGGATGACGCCTATACACACCCGCAGCCGCACGCCTGCTTCATCCAGTCGATCAGCGATGACCTGGTGAACGAAGGCGGGATCATGGACCTGTGGACGCGCGAGGCGCGTCTGTTCAAGTATGGGTCGGGGACGGGGACGAATTTCAGCAAGTTGCGGGCCGAGGGCGAGCCGCTCTCGGGCGGGGGAAAGAGCAGCGGGCTGATGTCGTGGCTGAAGATCGGGGACCGAGCGGCGGCGGCCATCAAGAGCGGGGGGACGACGCGCCGGGCAGCCAAGATGGTGTGCCTGGACATGGACCACCCGGACATTCTGACCTTCGTGAACTGGAAAGTGCGCGAAGAGATCAAGGTCGCGGCGATGGTCGAGGGGCTCAAGGCCATCGCGGGTCAGAAGACTTCGCTGAAGGACAGCGAGACGATCGGGGAGACAGCCAGGCGGCTGGGGCTGAAACTCGACTACGACTTCAATGGTGAGGCGTATCTCACCGTCAGCGGTCAGAACTCGAACAACTCGATCCGGATTCCCGACTCGTTCTTCGAGGCCGTGGACAAGGGCACGAGTTGGAACACCTATTGGCGCACCAGCGGCGAGGTGGCGCGGACCTTTGACGCACGTGAGTTGTGGGAGCAGATCGGGTACGCGGCGTGGCGCTGCGCCGACCCGGGCGTGCAGTTTGACTCGACGATCAACGCGTGGCACACATGCCCGAACGGGGGACGGATCAACGCGAGCAACCCGTGCAGCGAGTACATGTTCCTCGATGACACGGCGTGCAACCTGGCATCGCTCAATGTGCTGAAGTTCTACGACGCGGAGATGCGGTCGTTTGACGTGGCGGCCTACGAGCATGCGGTGGACCTCTGGACGGTGGTGCTGGAAATCAGCGTGCTGATGGCTGCGTTCCCCAGCCGCCGGATCGCCGAGTTGAGTTACCGGTATCGCACGCTGGGGCTGGGCTATGCGAACCTGGGCGCGATGCTGATGCAGGCGGGGATCGCGTACGACTCGGACGAGGCACGGGCGGTGTGCGCGTGTCTGACGGCGGTGCTGACGGGGCGGAGTTACCGTATGTCGGCGCTGATGGCCCGCGAGTTGGGAGCCTTTCCAGGCTACGAGGCCGACCGGTCGAACATGCTGCGGGTGATCCGCAATCACCGGCTGGCGGCGCACGGGACGGCGCGGTCATCGACGGCCTACGGCGACCTCAAGATCCGCCCGGTGCCGATCGACCACGCGCTGATCCGGTCGGGCCGGGTGCGGATCGCGAACATCGAGAACGTGCTGACGCACGCGACGCATGTGTGGGACGAAGCGCTGTCGCTGGGCATCGAGCACGGGTATCGCAATGCGCAGACGACGGTGATTGCGCCGACGGGCACCATCGGACTGCTGATGGACTGCGACACCACGGGCGTCGAGCCCGACTTTGCGCTGGTGAAGTTCAAGAAACTGGCGGGTGGTGGCTATTTCAAGATTGCCAATGCGTCGCTGAGGCCGGCGCTGCGGTCGCTGGGCTACACCGGCGAACAGGTGCGTGAGATTCTGACGTACATCCTGGGGACGTTGGATCTGTCGGTGCCGATGCCGACGTCGATTGTGGGTGTGCAGGAGGGGCAGACTTTTGCCCAGTGGCTGATCGGCAAGGGTTTTGATCCGGAGGATCTGGAGAAGATCCAGAACCAGTTGCCGGGGGTGTTCGAGTTGTCGTTCGCGTTTGCCCCGTGGGCGCTTTCGGACGAAACGCTCAAGCGGATCGGGCTGGTGCCGGCCGAAGTGCGCGTCACTCCGGGCTTCAACGTGCTCAAGGAGTTGGGGCTGACGCCGACGGCGATCGAGGAGTTGAACACGCTGGTGTGCGGGACACAGACGATCGAAGGCGCGCCGCACGTGAAGAGCGAGCACCTGGCGATCTTTGACTGCGCGAACAAGTGCGGAAGGACGGGCAAGCGGTTCATCAGGCCCGAGGGGCACATCCGGATGATGGCGGCCGCTCAGCCGTTCATCTCGGGCGCGATCTCGAAGACGATCAACCTTCCGAACGAAGCGAGCGTGAGCGACATCAAGGCGGCGTACCGCATGAGTTGGGAACTGGGCCTGAAGGCGAACGCGCTGTATCGCGACGGGTGCAAGTTGTCGCAGCCGCTGAACACGAAGGTGGAGAGCGAAGTCGACCTCGAAGAGGAGGTGGACGAGGCGGGGGAGTCAGCGGCCCGCGAGGAAGTGAGCGAGGCTGTGGGCCGGGCGGCTTCGGCGGCTGCGGCTGAGGACACGCAAAAGGTCGTCGAGATCGTCGAGAAGATTGTCCAGAGGCCGATGCGCAGGCGCCTGCCGGAAACGCGCATGTCCCTGACTCACAAGTTCAACGTGGCCGGGCACGAGGGGTACCTGACCGTCGGGCTGTATGAGGACGGGAAGCCGGGCGAGTTGTTCATCACCATGGCCAAGGAAGGATCGACGATCGGCGGGCTGATGGACTCGCTGGGGACGGCGACGAGCGTGGCGCTGCAGTACGGCGTGCCGCTGGAGAGCCTGGTGCGGAAGTTCACGCACCAGCGATTCGAGCCTGCGGGGATGACGACCAACCGCGACATTCCGTTTGCACGCAGTTTGGTCGATTACATCTTCCGATGGCTGGGGATGGAGTTCCTGCCGGGCTTCCGCGAGGCGAACGCTCCGCAGCGCCCGAGCGAGTCGCGGGGTTCGGAGGTTGAGCATCGGGTCGAGCAGAAGTCGCTGCGCATGACGCAGAAGGGAGAGACGCGTTGGAACGCAGACGAACACCTTTCCGACACGGAGACGACGCCCGGACCATCGAGCGCGTCGTCACGCACGCACCGTACCGCAAGGGAGACGACGGACGTGCGAGCGGGCGCCACGGGCGCTCGCGTGCAGACATCGACTCTGTCGCTGGCGATGGAGTCGATGGAGGCTTCGGGCGACGCACCACCTTGCGATGTGTGCGGCGAGATCACGGTGCGCAGCGGCACCTGTTACAAGTGCATGAACTGCGGCAACAGCATGGGATGCAGTTGAGCGGATAAATCCGGTTCCCACTGTTGGTGTCGGGAGCACCCACCTGCGCCTCCCAACGCACGCTCCTGACACCACGCCTCCCACCCCCGGGCGCCTCCCACCACAGCCCGGGGGGTTTTTCGTTTTTGTCTGGACCGAGATCCACACACTCGGGTTCGGCGCGGTGGGCGCACGGCAAGGCCGCCCATTGGGGCGGCTTGCACGGGTCAGAAACGGGGCTGGTGTCAGTTGGCGCTGGCTTTGGCGAACCTGGGAAGCAGGGCCGCCATGACGACAGCCGCGACGCCGACGAGGCTGTAGACGATCCGGGCCAGGCCTGCGTCGTTCCCCCCGAAGAGAGCGGCAACGAGGTCAAACTGGAAAAGCCCCCAGAGGCCCCAGTTGAGGCCACCGACGATGACGAGAATGCCGACAATGATGCCCATCCACTTCATGTGTTTACCCCTTGCACTGTGTGTTTGGCCGACTCGCCGCAGCGAGCCGGGACTGGTTGACAGCGAGTTCGCGGGCGGAGGGGAGTTGGATTCAGGCAAGCCCGCCGGAGCGGCCGCCCTCGGGGGGCAGGGGAACCTTGGCGCCGAAACCCCCGGCGCTGTTGGAGCGCAGGCCTAGGGCAAGCAGGGCCAAGGCGGCAAACGGCCTCAGGGGCCAGGGCTTGGTCACCGGCAGGGGAGCGGGCGACTTGCGGGCCTCCTCGACGCCGAAGATCTCGATGCCCGATTTCTTCCAGGCCGCGAGCACCTGTTTCAGGTCGTCGGCCGGCTTGCAGGCCTGTTGATGGACCACCAGCACCCGCGCGAGTCCGTGCGCAAGAAGGAAGCGCCCGGATGGGAAGTCCTGCGGAAAGACCACCCAGCGGTTGTCGAATGAACCGGGCGGAGGCTTGCCGGCAGTGCGATTGGAGTCGAGCATGAAGGCGGGCGGCGCGTCGGCGGGGACGGAGTGCCGCAGGTGCGCCGCGCCGCGGCGCAGGCCCATCATGATCGATTCGACGTCGATGCAGGCGCCCGGGCCCGCGCACCCGTTGAAGAGTGGAACCGGCTGAAGCCCGTGGGCAACCAGCGCAAGCGCGTGAGAGACAGAAGATTCGCCGGGCAGATCGAGAACGACCGCGGTGCGTCCTTCGAGAAAGTCGGCCCAGGGCTGCACGGGCAGGTCGGACACCTGCGAGTCGGGCGGCGCCGCGCCCGTGGCCATCTGCGCAAAAAGCACGGGCTTTGCCCAGGGGGCGTAGCGGGCGCTGGGCGGAGTCCACAACTCAAACAGCAATTGCCGGTCGTCCATGGGATTCTCCGCAGGTGCAGTGGGCGTGCGCGGGCTGATTGAGCAGCACGGGTACATCTTGAGCGCGAGCGTCGATCAGCGGTCGGGTGGCCATTCGGGCATAGATGCCCGCGGCCAAGCCGTCGATCACGAACACGCCCAGACACGGGAAGCGTGGGCCGTCGGGCGTTTCGATGGCGAGGGCTTGAAAGCGGCGCTGGGCGGCCCACCAGCGCGGGAAACGTCGTGCGGCGCGGGCGATGTCTCTCCACTCGCGGGGCGTATTGACGCCGCGCATGCCGATGCCGTCGCCGACGCGCCCGAGCGCGGGCTTGAGAATCCAGTCCTCATGCTTCGGATTGATCGCGCGCGGATCGCGGGTTTCGGGCAGCAGTTCGCGCCAGCGTCGCATGGGGGTGGCGAGGCGATCCCACACGAGGGGGAATCGCTTGCTCTGCGTGAGCAGGGCCGTGGGCGGGTTGGTCTGCGGCACGCCTGCGTCGAAGAAGTGTTGCCATTGGGCGCGACGGGGCAGGTTGGGCAGCCATTCGGCGGGGAAGAAGCGAACGATCGAATCGAAGGGGAGCGCGTCGGCGGGCTGGTTGGTGTTCCAGCGGATGCGGTCGGGGGCGAGTGGAACCGGTTCGGCCCCGCGCTGCTCGAAGAGGCGTGCCAGGTGAAGCATGACCTGCCGGTCGTCGGTGTAGGCGGTGGCGTGGACGAGCGCGATGCGCGGTCCGGCGCGGCGGAGGACGGCGTCGGCCAGCGCCTGCGCCGGGTCAGCCACCGGCGGGCCGAACTTGCCGATCTGGCTGAAGAGGCGCGGGAATGCCCCGCCCTCGATGAAGCCGCCGGGCACGTCGCTGTTGGCTTCAGAAATGCGCCAGCCGTCGGTCGTAAGATGGAAGTCAAATCGCGTGCAACGCGGTGAGTCGGCGATGCGGGCGTCGGAGAGAGCGCGACGGATGGCCCGCGGCAGACCGAGGTGTGCGTGCAGATCGGGGCGGGCGAGAATTTCTCGCTCGGCGTCGAGGGCTTCGGAGTCGAGTGCCTCGGCCGCGTGGGCGAGGTCGTGCCATGTCTGCTGCGTGATAACGATGGGAAAGCGTGCGAGCACCTGCACGTCCTCGCACTGCGGATCCCACTTGCCGCACTCGAAGATGACGCGGCGGCGCAGCGCCAGGTAAGCCTCGTCGCCCAGTGGCGGCGGACAACGGAGGGGCGCGTTCACGACCACCACCCCAGACTGACGCTGTACGCGGCTGCACCGGCCAGGTAGAGCAGCCCCGGCAAGACGCCGACGAGCACAGCCGGGGGTGACTCGCGCCGCGCCATGCCCGCGTGCATCCGCCCGACCACCATCTCGAAGACGCACAGGCCCAAGGCAGGCCAGCCGATGTCAAGCCAGTCGGCGGCCGTCGCGCCGGCGGAAACCCAGTTTCCGGCCACGGCGCGCCCCTGGATGGCGCCGACGGCGATCAGAAAGCAGGCCAGACGAATACCGGCGCCGAAGTCACGATCGATGGTCACCATGTCGGTGGTGCCGGCGACCGCGTCGGCCAGCATCCAGATGAGAAAGACAGCCAGCGTCGAGAGCGCCGAAGAATAAAGGACGACCCACCAGCCCGGCCCGTCGCCAATGTTGGCGCCGGCGAATGCGAGAGTGAGCCCGAGCACCGCGCCGAGACCGGCGATGCCGGCAGCCGGGTTGCGGCGCTGGGCCACGTCGATCGGCGGGCGCAGCCCAAACAACGACAGCAGCCCGACGCCCAGCCCGACCCACGCGGCCCCCAACACGACATAGAACGCCAGGTACGGCACGCTGTCGCGCACATCATGCGAAGCAAAAAACAACAGCACGACGAGGAGCGCCGCCGCCGAGAGTACCGGTGCGAGGACCAACGGGGTGCGCGAGGCACGTGAACTCAGGAAGTCCGACACGGCCAGAGATCGGCGCAGCCAGTGAACCCACGCGAACGCGCCGACAGCCAGCGCGATGAAAAAGGCAAACACCTCGTCTGGCGACATGCGTGCAGAATAGCACAGGAGCACCTGGACGGACTTGGTCGGACACTCGCAACCACGTCCCGCCGGGGTCCGGTGTTTCAATCGCGACTGCCCGAGGCGGCTTCAACCCAGAACGCATCGGCCACGCGCGCGGACGAATTCGTAGGTCACCTCGTCGAAGCGGTTGATGGCCGAATCCTGTGTGTAGAACACCCCGCCGCCGGGCTGGGTGTCGTCATCGCGATACCCGACCAGCAGGCGGCTGTGGCTCGACCCGGCGGCGACGGGGTAGCCCGACGCGAGCACGCGCTTGATCTCGGCGAAATGCTCGTCGCTGAGGCCGAAGCGGTCCGGCTCCCACGGCACGATCCAGTGCGCGATCAGTGTGCCGATGGATTGTTGTCGCAGCGCAGCCGCGTCTTCAAGGGCCTCGGGCGACGGCTGTCGGGCGGCGTCAAAGGCAGACTCATAAGGCATTGCGGCTTCTGCGCAAACACCGAAGCGGGCGAAGCCGGCTAGCGCGTTGTGGAAGAAGTTGCCGTCAGATGGTTGACCGGCGGCCTGGCCTGCGGCCCAGTTCATGAACTCGGTGCTGAGGCGCACGGGCTGGCCGGTGTGCCCGGCGTAGGCGAACTCGATGGCCGAGCAGGTCGTGAAAATGGAACACGTGCCGCGGGCGCCCTGCGGTCGCGGGGGCAGGCCGAGGTCGAGGAGCGTTGGCCGCAGGTCGACGCTAGCGGGCAGGACCACGTCGTTCGAGTCGCCGTGCCGGGCGGAGGCTGATGTGACGTGAGTCCTGGCGCCTTGGCACGAGGCGGCGAGCAGCGCACCAAGAACGAGCAGGCGGGCGATGAGAAGGACGTGCATGCGTGCCAGTCTACCTTGAGGCCGTGCTTAGGGCGAGCCGTTGCACCAGCACGCGCCACGAGGCTACAGCCCGGCGGGGAAGTACATGACGGTGATCTCGGCTCCAGAGTAACTGACTGCGTTCCCCGCCGTCGGACTGCTGTGGAGCAGTCGAAGTTTGAAGGAGCGCGTGCCGGCGCCTGTAGCGGTGGAGTGTTCGAGCGTGATGTCCCCCTGCCAGTTCATTCCGCTCGCGGTCGGGGCGCCGTCGGCGATGCCGAGTGCGGTCTGCTTGATGACGACTTCGTTCGAGGTGGTTTCCTTCAATTCGAGCGTGGCGGTGGAGTTCCAGAAGTCGTAGGCATGGAGGAAGATGGGCGAGCGAGCCGTGATGCGCAGGTAGCCCGAGGCCGGCACGTTGACGGTGATGTTCTCAATGAGCGTGACCGAGTTATTGGCGAACGAGCCGGTGGCGCTGATCGACGCGAACTTGATGGCGGGCATGTTGTTGGCCGTCAGGTTGCCCTGAATAGAGGCGTTGCCGTTGCCGTCGTCGAGCGTGTTGCGCCACACGGGCGAGCCGGTGGTGTTGGTCAGGGTGCCGACGCGCCCGGTGTTCTGCATGCCGAACATGGCGCGGGTGCCGCCGGCTGGAACGGTCCCCCAGGCCGCTCCGGTGGGGTTGTACATGCCCAGTTGCAGCGTGGAGAAGGTGTCCTGGATATACCCCCCGCCGGGGTCATTCGTGTTGCGGATGCGCATGGCCGCGTCGGCCTGCGAGAGTTCGAGCAGCGATCCGGGTGTGCTGGTGCCCAGCCCCATGCGTCCGGCGGTGTCGAGCGTGAGGCGCACGGCCCCGGCGGTCTGGTCGCGCACCAGAAACTTGCCGGCGCCCTCGCCATTGCCCGAGCCGGTGGAGATCAGGTTCCACACCCGCCCGCCCCCGGTGTTCTGAAGGTTGATCCACGTACCGCTGGTGCTTGACCCGATGAGCGTGAGCGGCGTCTGGTTGCTCACATTGATGACCTGCGTATCAATGAACACGTTGTTGTCGCTCAATCGCGGGATGGTCGAGGGAACGCGCGCATCGGCCAACGTGCCGGATGTGATTCCTGAGGCGTCGTGCGTGTGACTGGCGGTGGCGAAGGCGGTGCTGTTGAGCCCGTCGAGCAGGTCGGCGTTGAGGTTGGTGACGCGCGTGGTGCTCGACACCGTGAATGGTGAGCCGGCCGAGTTGAAAGACGCCGCGGCACTGAAGGTCTTGGGTCCGAGGAACGTCTGTGCGCCCGAGAGCGTGCTCACGTTGCCGCTCAGGCGAGCGTCGGGCAGCGTGCCCGCGTTCATGTTGGCAGCGTTGGTGTAGAAAGAGGCCGGCTGGCCCCCGAAGGTGGTGGCGTCGGCCGCCCATTCGGCCTGACCGGCGGTCAGCGCGTGAAGGGAGTGCGGGGCCGCGGTGAGGCGTTGGCGCGGCGCGAGCGTGACAAACCCCGTGAGCGATGCACAGCCAAGCCCGGTGTCCGGACGCACCTCGATCTGAAGGTAACGCTCGTCGCCGATGAACACGTCGCCGAAGTCGAGTAACGCTGTGAACTTTCCCTGATCCACGGTCACGTTGTCCAGGCATTGGGTTGCGGCGATGGGCGCGCCATCAACCGCCTGGGCGTAGAGCGTGAAGCGCAGGTCGTAGGTTCCGTTGGCCGGCGCGTTGCTGGCCCGCAGTTCGCCTTGATAGGTGAACACGGTGGACAGCGGCTGGGCCATCGACAGCGGGGCAAGCGCAGCGATCACGAATAACGCACGGAACATTCCGGGCTCCTGGGGTGTACGAGGCTCGGACCGGCTCCCTGCCGCCCTGAGAGGAACGCGCGGCACCGGACCACTCCATCGGCGGCGGACCACGCCAAGATAGCCGCCAGCGGCAAACTTGCCAAGCGCGTTTCCCCCACGCACCCGACCATGTACCTGTCGGCGGCGCGGTGATCGGACGTGACGGCCCGCCCAACACGACGAAGCCCGCCAGGCGGCGGTGGACTGTGTCCTTTGCCAAGGGCGATACGATCAAGATGACCCCATGCCAAGGGAGCGTTCGCATGCCGGCATCCCGTCGTCATTTCCTGGCTGCCGGTGCGGCGGCATCCGTGATTCCCCTTTCGGCCGCCCTGGCCCGCACGAAACAGGACGCTTCGCTGGCGCCCGCGGAAGCGGGCCCGCGCAAGACCCACCCGATCGCACTGTCTACATACTCGCTCTGGCGTTTTCGCAACGACGACTTGCGCGACATGGACAGGTGCATTGACCTGGCCGACCAGTTCGGTTTCGACGGCATCGAGTTTCTGCTCTACCAGATCGAGCAGAATGACCTGCTCAGCCGCTCACGCCGCATGGAATACAAGCGGCGCTGCCAGCGGCTGGGGCTTCCGATCATGGGGCTGTCCACACACCAGGGCTTCGTCACGCCCGACCGCGAGAAGCGGCAGTTCAACATCGACCGCACCATTGCCCAGATCGAGATCGCCTACGACCTGGGCATTCCGACCATGCGCGTCAATACCGGTACGTGGGGCACCTCGAAAAACTTCGACGACCTGATGGCCCACCGTGGCATCGAATCGCCGCTGCCCGGCTACACCGATGATGACGCGTTCCCGTGGGTGATCGAGGCGTTTGAGAAGTGCCTGCCGACGGCCGAGCGCTGCGGCGTCGTGCTCGGACTGGAAAACCACTGGGGGCTGGGCCTGACGCCGGAGGGAATCCTGCGAATCGTGAACGGGGTTGACTCGCCGTGGCTTCGCATCACCACCGACACCGGCAACTTCCTGGAAGACCCGTACGAGCGTCTGTCCACACTGGCGCCGCACACGGTGCTGGTGCAGGCCAAAACCTACTTTGGCGGCGGGCAGTGGTACACCCTCGACCTCGACTATCCGCGCATCGGGCGCATCTTGAACGAACATGGGTATCGCGGGTGGATCTCGCTGGAGTTTGAGGGGATGGAGGACTACCGGACGGCCATTCCGAAGAGCCTGGGACTTCTGCGAGGGGCGTTTGTGCGGGCCGAATGACGATTCCACCGGCATCTGACCTGCGCGTCTTTCCCCCGCGATGCGGCGCGGGGCGTGGTGGCTTCTGGAGTTGTCGGCATTCTTCACGGTGGCGTCGATCGCATGGGTGGTGCTCCGCGGATCGCCGGGTGTTCCCCGGAGGTTTGCACATCGATACGGAGCATTGGTTCTGGCGGCCGTGCTGTTCGTCATCTCTGACCGCTGTGGCTGCCAGGCACCCGGCACATCCGCCGCGCAATCGTCCAATCAGACGGACGGCTGCGCACGCATTGCGCGTACGATGTGTCCAGTCTCGCGGCGTCGGGCATCAATCTGGAGTGCGGCGGCGTCTAGGACATCGAGAAGGACAGGCCGCTTTGGGAGGCGGTCGGCGCGCGATGTGGGGACGATCCGGACTCGGGCCACCCCGATCCGTCGGATCCAGCAGAGTGAACAAGTCGAGCCGATTGGAAGATCGCGCCCCGATCGCGTCAGTTGGTGGGCGGCGCGTCAAACTCGGCGCTGCCAATTGCTGTGCGCGCCGCGTCGCCCATGCGCTCTTCTTCGCCGATCGCCCATGCGATCATCTGCACGGTCAGCACACGCACTGTCGGGTTGGCAAAGTCTCCAGGGTGCCCAAGAGTCGTAAAGGCGATGCGCTGCGGCGGCAGGCCCTGCTTGCGAGGCCGTTCTCGCACCCAGAGCAATGGCTGGCGCTGCGGCGCGCCCGGGGATTCACTCTCGAGCGCTTCGCCCCACAGCAGGACGCGGCAGTCGGGCGGCAGCGGCTCGACGTGATAGAGCCAACTCGGCACGACGACCCCTTCCGTGGGAATCTCGATCCCCGCGAGGATGGCGTGCTCTTGCGCGCCGGCGTCGGGTGGCAGGATGCGCGTCGTAGACTTGTGCCCGTGATGAAACTTCCAGCCTGTCCCGAAGGTCTCGACCGGAAAATCATCGTTCCAACGCTTGGCCCCCGGTCCGTCCGGATAGCGGAAGGCGTGCGTCGACGTGCGGAAGCCGACGAGGGGCAGCCCGTGCATCGCCGCGGCCTCGAAATTGGTGAGCGAGTTCCCGTGCAGTTCCCTGAAGCGCATGAAGAGGACTGCCGCATCCGCGAATCGCAGTTGCGAGTCGTCTGTCAAGCCGGTGCGCTGGCTCAGGTCGGGCTTGTCGCCCGAAGAACCACGCCCATCGTCGCCGGTTGCGAAGTGCACACGGGTCAGACCAATCTTCGACGCCTCGACCAATCCCGCGAGGAATGGCATGGTGACTTCGCTGCGATACTCGTCGTCGGCGGCGACGAAGGAGATGGTGCGCTCGGCGTTTTGCCAACCGTTGGGCGAGCGTGTCTTGAGCGTCGATGCGCTCCCGCCGGCGAAAAGACGGGCCCGATCACCCTTGACAGGCAGCCCGTTGAGCCCCTTGAACGGCCCGCGGTCGCCGCTTGATCCGGTCGTGCCCGGGGAATTGCGAAAGACCTGCGAAACAACGGCCGTCTCGTCACCCGACTTGAGCCTGTCGCCGGCAAACACACGCTCGACGCGCACGCGATGCCAGACGTTGGTGGTACGAGCGTCCTGCTTCTTCTCTTCGACGGACAGGATGGTCACTTCGAGTTGATATGGACTCTCCGCCAGCGCCCACGCCGGCAGTGGCGCCTGTTCGGCCACGGCGGGCGCGCCGAGTTGCAGCAGGCAGAGAATCCACATCGCGACGCGGGCATGGCAAAGCATGCCTTGACCATAGCAAACGCTGGCGGCGAATCCACGCTCGCCGATGTGCGGGCACGCGACGCCCGAACCGCCCGGACGAGGCCGCGGGCCAAGATGCCCGCGACCTCGTCGCGGCGCTCCTCGGCGGTCATGCTGATTGGATCGCGGATCGTGTCCACAGAGCGCCTCGGCAAGGTCAATGCGGGCGCCGTCGATAACCGCAGCGCCGCCAAGGGTTCTCTATACTGTGGGCGCGCCGATGCCCGCTCGATCGTCGATCGGGCCGGCGCCACGGCGGCTCCCCCATGATCGATCTCAGTGCGACACTTCGCGCGTTGGCGACAACCCGACCGGTGTTCCACTCCGAGGCCGACTTCCAGCACGCGCTGGCTTGGCACATCCATGAGCGGCATCCCAACGTGAAGGTGCGCCTTGAGTACCGTCCACCGGCCGTCGGGCGCAAGGTCTACGTCGACATCTGGCTCGAACATGCCGACGCCATCTGCGCGATCGAGCTGAAGTACAAGACTCGTCGATTGACCGCGAAGGCGCACGGCGAGTCGTTCGACCTGCTCAACCAGGGCGCGCACGATGTGGCCCGGTACGACGTCTGCAAGGACGTGTGCCGCGTCGAGGAGTTGGTGAAGGCGTATCCGGGCTTGGTCGGCTACGCGGTCTTCCTGACGAACGACCCCGGGTACTGGCAGCGCAGCGGCCGCGACGGGACCGTTGATGCTGCGTTCCGCCTGCACGACGGTGCGGTGCTTCAAGGCGAGCTGTCCTGGCGGGAGCACGCTTCGCCGGGTACGACGTCTGGGCGCACCAGCCTCCTCTGTCTCTGCGGGACCCACCAGGTGCGTTGGGTGGACTACTCCGATGTTGGCGGCGCGAGCGGACAGTTCCGCGTCCTGACCGTGGCGGTACGGGCGACATGAAGGGTTGCGCCGTCATCGCGAGCGCAACGGTGGAGGTTGCGCCCGCTCGACCGGAGACAACCCCGCCATAACCCGTGCACGGGTCTCGCGGAGAGACTCAGAGACTTCGGCCCGGATCGGGCGTCCGGCCGACCCGGTTGCCGCCCGGCGGGTGATGACCACGCGCCTCGGAGAGACTCGCCGCCACGCGCGGACCCTCGCGGAACGTGGGCCAAAACGCGAAAACGCCGCCGAGGTCTCTCGGCGGCGTTCCCTGAAAACCAAAGGGCCGGCTGCTTTCGCAACCGGCCCGGCAATAGAGGACGGGGGGTGGTCTGACAGCGTCGATTTCAGAGCCCCAGAGACACGACGCCCGGATGTCGAAACCCGGTGAGGTGCACGGCGTGTCCCGGTTATGCCCGGGGGCCTGAGATGCGGCAGAGATGTCCAGGATACCGCACGATTCCAGCCACAGCTCGTCAGCGTTCTGCATAGCACAGATTGTCTCACTCTCCCTCAATGCGGCGGGCTGTCTGGTCGGAGCATCTTGAAAAGTCGGTCAGAGCGCAGGACTCTCAATCCATTCCCAACCACGAGCACACTGGCCCCAACGTCGGCCACCACAGCCATCCACATCGTGGCCCCCCCTCCCACCGCCAGGCCGAAGAAGATCACCTTGATGCCGATGGCCAGCGCGATGTTCTGGGTCAGAATCGCCCCGGTGCGGCGAGAAAGCAGCACGAATTCCGGCAGACCGCGAAGGTCGTCCTGCATGAGTGCCACGTCAGCGGTTTCGAGGGCCGTGTCGGTGCCCGCCGCGCCCATCGCAAAGCCGATGGTGGATCTGGCGAGGGCCGGGGCGTCGTTCACGCCGTCACCGACCATACCGACAGTGTCGCCGTGCTCCTGGAGCAGACGCTCGATCTCGGCGAGTTTGTCCTCGGGGAGCATCCCGCCGCGGGCCTCGTCGATGCCGACTGCCTTGGCGATCGCTGCGGCGGTGGTCTGGTTGTCGCCGGAGAGCATGAGCGTCTTGATGCCCAGATCATGCAGTGACCTGATCGCGGTAACGCTGCTCTGGCGGGGCGTGTCGGCCACGGCGATGACGCCCATCACGGCGCTCTCAGAGGCGACGACCACCGTCGTCTTGCCCTGCACCTCAAAGCGACTCAGAACGGCCTCTATCTCCAAGGAACAGACCTTGCGCTCCTCGGCGAGACGATGATTGCCGACGAAGTACACCACACCGTCGATGCGTCCTTCGACGCCCCGGCCCGTGAGCGACTTGAAGTTCTCGACGCCTGCCCGCTCGCCGCTCCACGCCGCGACGACCGCGAGCGCCACCGGGTGTTGCGAGAGGACGTCCAGACTCGCGGCGATGCGAAGCACTTCTTCTTTGGTCGCGCCGCCGATGGGCTGCACGTCTGTCACGCGTGGCTTGCCCTCGGTGATGGTTCCGGTCTTATCCAGCGCGACGACCTTCAACTTGCGGCCGTTCTCCAGATGCACGCCGCCCTTGATGAGGATGCCCCGTCGCGCCGCCGCCGTCAGGCCGCTGACGACCGTCACCGGTGTTGAGATCACCAAGGCACACGGGCACGCGATCACCAGCAGCACCAGCGCTTTGTAGAGCCACGGGTAGAACGGCTGCCCGAACGCGAACCACGGCACCGCGGCGACCAGCACCGCCGCGATGCACACCACCGGCGTGTAGACCCGGGCGAAGTTGTCCACGAACCGCTGCGTCGGCGCTCGGCTCGCTTGCGCCTCCTGCACCGTCCGGATGATCTTGGCGAGCGTCGTCTGGTCTTTGCCGCCGGTGGTTCGGAACTCGAGCACGCCCGAATCGTTGATGGTCCCGGCGAAGACCTTGTCGCCCGCCTTCTTGTCCACTGGCACGGACTCGCCCGTCACCGGGGCCTGGTTGACGCTCGACTCGCCCGCGACCACCACGCCGTCGAGCGCGAGCCGCTCGCCGGGCTTCACCTGCACGATGCCCCCCACGGGCACCTCGCCAGCGCGCGTCAACTTCCACGATCCGTCGGGCTGCTTGACGCTCGCCTCATCGGGGGCCATCGCCATGAGCCCCTTGACGGCGTTGCGCGCGCGATCAAGAGCCTTAGCCTCGATCAACTCGGCCAGGCCGAAAAGGAACGTCACCAGCGCGATCTCCGGCCACGCGCCGATCACTGCCCCGCCGATGATCGCGACGGTCATCAGGAAGTTGATGTTGAGCGTGAAGGTCCGAAGTGCGACCCAGCCCTTCTTGAGCGTCGGCAGGCCGCCGAGCAGGATCGAAAGGGCCGATACCGCGATCACCGGAGCCGATGTCTCCCTGACGCCGCCGAAGTACATTGCTTCCGCGGCGGTCGCGAGTACGCCCGACACGGCGAAGACCCCGTGCTGCCGCCACCAGGTACGCTGCGGGCTCGTGACCGCAGGCGGATGTGCGGCGCACGCTCCATCCGCGCACGCTGCTCCAGACGAACTCCCAGCCGACGGACGCGGTGCCGGTGCGGGTGGCATACCGATGTCGGTCAACGCGGCGACGACAGCAGCTTCGGCGGTGCCATCGTGAACCACTGTCAGCCGACGACCCATCAGGTCGAACTGAAGATCCGAGATGGCCGCGAGTTTCCCGAGCCGCCGCCGGATCAACGCCTCTTCGGCAGGGCAGTCCATCGCCGGGATGGTGTAGACGCTTTCTGGCACGGTTTACTTCGATCCTTCCGCTTGATGCGGCTGGGAATCGTATTTGACTCGGACCACCGAGCCTTCCGGAGGCAAACCGGGGAAGCGGACCGAATAGGTAGCGTGGCTGTCTGCCGCCGATCGCGGCCCACGATAGGAACCCCTCGGGCCGGTTTGGGTCTGGGCCACAGGCTTGCGGTAGTTGACCGATGCGTCGTAAACGACTTGTCCATTGGGGCCAACGACCTGAACGTCAACGTGGCCGCCCTTTGTTGCCTCCGCAGCGTCGAGGCGGCCGTCAACGACAAGACCTCCGTCTTGCTCGTACACCTCGGGCGGATGCGAGAGTGAAGCGGTGAGCGTGGGTTGGAGGGAGAGATAGCCAGTCTTCACCAAATCGGTACGATTTGACGCGCAACCGGCAAGAAGGAAGGAAACGGCGACAACAGGGAGTACTCGGCGCATTAAGATCTCCATGAACAGGAAATGCTTCGGGCATGCGCGAGCACGCCGCGAAGCGGAGGGTTTACTTCTTGGGGGCGTCCTTCGTGTGGTCGTGACCGTCCCCTTCTTTGTGGTCGTCATGCCCCTTGGCTTTGCACTCCTTGCACTCGCCATGCCCGACGACGCGGAGAGCGGTGCCTTCACGTACCCACAAGTGCGCACCCTCCCCGTCGGCGGTGACGAAGTACTGCGGCTCGCTCTTGACAGGCTGCGAAGCGCCCTGACCCATCATGACGGCAGCAAGCGCGGTGAGACCAACGCCGGCGACGAGGCCAGCGATCATGGACTTTGAACGGCGAACGGTTGAGACTGCGGGCTGATTCATCGAAGAACTCCTATTGATGGACACGGAACACACTTAGTTCTGCACAGAGCACCGGCACGCGCCGGGTATGCAGGCCGAAAGGCTCAGTGATCGGGGCCACTTGGCGCTGCGCGCCCCGGGTTGTCGGGCTGGGCCGCAGAACTCGCCGCGGGCGTGGGAGCGTCAGTGGAACTGGTCGCCGCAGGGACGGCGTATGTGGACTTCACTTCCAGCGGTCCAGTCTCGGGTTTCTCCCACGGCTGTTCCGCCGTGACGAGTTGGCCGCCGGGCTCTCGTCCAGTGAAGATGCGATAGAGCGCCGGGAGCACAACGAGCGTCAAGAGCGTGCTGGAAATCAGGCCGCCGATGACGACTGTTGCCAACGGCTTTTGTACCTCGGCACCGGTGCCGTGCGCGAGCGCCATCGGTACGAAGCCCAGCGATGCCACCATCGCCGTCATGAGCACCGGCCTCAGCCGCACGATGCAGCCTCGGAGGATCGCCGCGTCGCGCCCGAGCCCCTCGCGTCGCAACTGGTTGATGAACGACACCATCACGAGCCCGTTGAGAACGGCCACGCCCGAGAGA
This sequence comes from Phycisphaerales bacterium, assembly GCA_023382935.1. Lineage (GTDB taxonomy): Bacteria > Planctomycetota > Phycisphaerae > Phycisphaerales > UBA1924 > J022. The sequence continues at coordinate 7,379 of JAHDXL010000007.1, read as the reverse complement.
GCGATGAACCCCACGGCTGCGGAGATGGAGAATGGCATATCGCGTAGCCAGAGCGCGACGATGCCGCCTGTCAGGCCCAGCGGCACGGCGCTGAAGACCAGCAGCGCGTACTTGACGCTCTTGAACGTTGAAAAGAGCAGGAGGAAGATCAGGAAGAAGCAGATCGGCACCACGACCGTGAGTCGCTGCTTGGCTGCAACGAGGTTCTCAAACTGCCCGCCCCAGACAAGCCACTGGCCCGCGGGCAGCTGGACCGAAGCCATCTTCAACTGGGCTTCTTCGACGAACGAACCTAGGTCTCGGCCGCGCACGTTGCACTGCACCACAATTCGTCGCTTGCCGTTCTCGCGGCTGATCTGGTTGGTGCCTTCAGCAACATCGATCTTGGCAACGTTGCCCAGCGGGACGAAGCCCATCTCGTCGATCGGCGCGCCCAGACCGGTGCCGCCGTTCGCACTCACAAGACGCACGGCTTGTCGTTCGTCGATCACTTTCGGAAGCGGGATCGGAAGCCGCCCGAGCGTGTCGATCTTGCCGCGGAGTGCATCGGGAAGTCGAACGACCAGATCGAAGCGGCGATCCCCTTCAAACACCTGACCGGCCTCACGTCCGCCCATGGCGACCGCGACGACCTCCTGGACATCGTGCACGGAGAGGCCGTAGCGGGCGATCGCGGCGCGGTCGATGTCCACCGTCATGACCGGCAGCCCCTCGGTCTGTTCGGCTTTGGCGTCGGCCGCACCGGGGATGCCCTGGAGCACCGCGAGCACCTGCTGGGCTGTCTTCTCCATCGAGTCAAAGTCGTCGCCGTAGACCTTGACCGCCACATCTCCGCGAACTCCCGAGATGAGCTCGTTGAATCGCATCTGGATGGGCTGCGTGAACTCGTAGTTGTTGCCGGGCACAGCGGCCACGGTGAGCTGAATCAACTGGATGAGCTTGCCCTTATGGCCCTCGATCTTCAGTTCGGCCTCTTCTTCATGCCCTCCGGCCTCGCCGCCGTGCTCATCATGCCCGCCCGCGTGCGCGCCCATCTTCTCCATCGCTGCCTGCTTCTCAGCGATGAGCCGGTCCAGTTCCGCCTCGCTGCGCCACTGGCTCTTGTCCTTGAAGATGATGAACGTATCGGAGACGTTGGGCGGCATCGGATCTGTCGCCATCTCGGCAGTCCCGGTCTTGGAGTAGATGAACGCGACCTCGGGGATCGACGAGACGGCGCGTTCCACATCGAACTGCATAGCCTGCGACTGGGTGATCCCCGTCGAAGGAATGCGCATAGCGTGCATCGCGACGTCCTTCTCGTCGAGCGTGGGAACGAACTCCTGTCCGAGTCGCGCGAAGAGGATCGCGGACGCGGCGAACGCCAGAACCGCCGCGCCGGCGACGGGCCAGCGGAACTGCACGGCCTTCTTGAGCACCGGCTCATACGCGGCCTTGGCCCAGCGGATCAGGAACATGTCCTTCTCCGTGACCTTGCCGGTGATGAGGATGGCGACCATCGCCGGAACGAACGTCAGCGAGAGGATGAACGCCGCGACCAGCGCGAAAATGACGGTGAGCGCCATCGGCTGGAACATTTTGCCCTCGACCCCGGTCAACGCCAGGATGGGGAAGTACACCGTCACAATGATCGCCTGTCCGTAGACCGATGGCTGGATCATCTCCTTGGCGGCCACCATGACCTCGTGCAGGCGTTCCTGCAGCGTGAGCAGGCGGCCCTTGTGGTGCTGAGCTTCGCCGAGTCGTCTCAAGCAGTTCTCGACGATGATGACCGCGCCGTCGACAATCAACCCGAAGTCGATCGCACCCAGCGACATGAGGTTGCCGCTAACGTTGCCCTTGACCATGCCGGTCGCGGTCATCAGCATGGAGAGCGGGATTGCCAGGGCGCAGATGAGCGCTGCACGGACGTTGCCCAGGAGGAGTAGGAGCACCACGATGACCAGCACCGCGCCTTCGAGCAGGTTCTTCTGCACCGTGGCGATGGTGGCGTCGACCAGCTTCGTCCGGTTGAGCACGGTCTTGGCGTTGATCCCCGGCGGGAGCGATCGCTGCACCTCCGCCATCTTCGCGTCGACGCTGGCGGCAACGGTGCGGCTGTTGGCACCGAGCAGCATGATCGTCGTGGCGACGACCACTTCCTCACCGTTCTCGCTGGCCGAGCCCGTGCGGAGTTCGCGGCCGATTCCGATCCCTCCGCCTCCGTCTTGGACGATGTCCTTGACGCGGATGGGCACGCCCCCGCGCGACGCCACCACGATCTCGGCGATCTGCTCGGGCTTCTCGATCCGGCCCGTAGCCCGCACCAGGTAGCTCTCGCCTTTATGCTCGACGTACCCAGCGCCAGTAGAGATGTTGTTCTTCTCGATGGCGTCGATCACTTCGGCGAAAGACAGGCCGTAGGAGACGAGCTTCATCGGATCGGGCTGGATGTGGTACTGCTTGACGTACCCGCCAATTGCCTCCACGCCCGCGACGTCCTTCACGCCCTTGAGCTGCGGCCGGATGATCCAGTCTTGAACCTCACGGAGATAGGAGGCTAGTTCCAGATCGTTCGTGAGCGTGCGTCCCTCGGGTGTCAGGTACACGCCCTCACGCTGCCAGCCGGGCTTGCCCGGCGCAAAGGCGGCTCCCTTGCCGTGCGGCTTCTCATACTCGACGGTGTACATGTAGATCTCGCCCAGTCCCGTGGCAATCGGTCCCATGACCGGTTCGACACCCGGCGGGAGCGACTCCTTGGCTTCGCCGAGGCGTTCGCTGACCTGCTGGCGGGCAAAGTAGATGTTGACATCATCCTCGAAGACAGCGGTGATCTGCGCGAAGCCGTTCCGCGAGAGCGAGCGCGTTGATTGAAGGCCGGGAATGCCGGCCAGTGCGTTCTCGATGGTGAACGTCACCTGTTTCTCGACCTCGATGGGCGAGAGGCTGGACGCGACGGCGTTGATCTGCACCTGGTTGTTGGTGATGTCGGGCACCGCGTCGATCGGAAGCCTCTTGAGCGAGTACACGCCCAACGCTCCGACCATCACGGTCAGTAGCAGTACAAGCCAGCGGTTCTTGATGGAGAAATGAAGGATGGATTCAAGCATGGCAGGGGTTCCTTAATGAGATGCGGTTGAATGGCTCAGTGCTCATGGGCCGCGCTGCCCTTGCCCAATTCAGCCTTCAGAATGAATGTTCCAGCAACCACAAACTCCTCGCCCTCGACCAACCCTCCGAGAATGGGCACAAGCCCGCCGACGGCGGGGCCGACCGTGACCGCCCGCTTGGCAAACGTGTTGGGCTCGCCTTTCACAGGGACGAAGACCGCCGGGCCGCCCTCGACCGTCTGCACCGCCTCGTCAGGGACTGCCACCATCGGCGCGGCCTCCGGATTGGCAGAGTCGATTGCGACGATCTCGACCTGCGCGAACATGCCCGGCTTGAGGGTCAATGCGCCAGCGGGCACCTCGATGCGTACTTGAGCGGTCCGCGTCGCGGCGTCGACCAGCGGGGCCACGAACGCGACCTGCCCTTCGAAGCGCCGGGCACCGGTCGTTCCGACCGTCACCCACGACTTGGCCCCGACGGCGATCTCATGAAGCCGGGCCTCGGGGACATCGGCCAGGACCCAGAGCGTGCTGGTATCCGCCAGCACCAGGAGCGCCTCGCGATCGGGGCTGACCAGTTCGCCCAACGTAACCTCACGCTGCACCACCTGACCGTCGATCGGCGCATGCACCGTGTATCTGGGCGATATCTCGCCGGTCTTGGCGAGCACTTCCACCGATGCCTGAGACATGCCGAGCAGGTGCAGGCGATTCTCCGAGCCGACAACAGCGGCTTCCGCCGCACGCTGCGAAGCCACCGCGGCCTTGTACTCCGCCTCGCGCTTTTGCACTTCGGTAAGTGAAATGCCCTGGGACTGTTCGAGTAGTGCCTTTGCACGCTCCCATGCAACTCTGGCGAGGTCCACGGCGGGTGATGCGGACTGAGCGACGATTCGCTTCTGGAAGAAGTCGTTCTGCGCCTCGCCGAGCTCCGGGCTTTCGACCACGAGCAGGGCATCTCCACGCTTGACAGTGTCGCCCAAGCGGACCTTGAGCTCGACCGCACGGCCGCGCAGCGGGGAGCCAACGTGCGCCATCGCTTCAGTGTTGAAGCCAACGCGGGCCGGCGCGACGAAGGTCGGCTTGAGCGCCCAAAGCTGCGCTGGCTGCACCTTTACCCCGTAGCGCTCGATCGCTTCGGCGGTGAGCTTGACCTCGTCGGCGTGACCTTCAGCGCCGCCACCTTCCAACCCGTGGTCGTGACCCGCGTGCTCGTCGGCCTTTGCCGGTGGTTTGGAGCCGTGGTCGTGCCCATCACCCTCGGTGTGCTTCTTGCACCCGGCGAGCAGGGTCAAAGTCATGACTGCGGCGGCAATCGCCGGGAGATGGAGTCGAGTCAGAAGTGGACGATTCATTCGAGCGTTGTTCATGGGTGATCTCATGTCTGGAGTGCTGTTGTGGGGGATGCGGCGGGCGGTATTAGCGGTTCGACACCGTGGGCAGGGCTGAGAGCGGCGAAGCACTCGTGCGTCCAGCCGCCGCGTCGGATTGGATTGGGATGGCTGAGGTGGGAGCGGCCATCAGCGGCGATGCAACGCCAGGTCCGCCGACGGCTCGCTGCAGACGAACGAACGCAGTTACGGCCTGCCGCTCGACCTCGATGGCTTTGGCCTGGGTAAGCCGAAGGTCCTGTTCGGCTAGGAACAGGGCGGTGACATCGCTCTGTCCCGCTCGGTAGGCGTCTTCGGCGAGGGTCCGGCGCTGCTGCTGGAGCGGGATCAACTCGTCACGGATGCGTGCGAGGTTGGCGTTACTCGCGGTCATGGTCTGGTAGGCGACGCGAACGTCCTCCACGACCTTTCGGCGCGTCAGCGTCAGTTCGTGCCTCGCTTCCAACTGCTCGGCGGTGACCCGTGCCCTCTTGGCTTGGCCCATATCGAAGATGGGGAGCGGTGTGGATACCGACGGTCCTGCAAACCACTTGTCGTCGCGTTGAGCATCGACGCCGACGCTCGCTCCCTCCCACGGAAGTAGACGGGCAATCGCTTCATCATCACCGAGCGCCCGTAGCTTCCATGCGACTGCCTGAATCTCCGGACGGCGTAACAGCGCCGCGTCAACCCAGCGAGATTCTGGCTGAAGGTCGTTGCCCGGCGCGGTCCATGCGTCGAGCGACCACGATGCGGCCGAAGAAGGCTCGCCGATGAGGCGTGCCAGCCGAAGGCGTTCCTCCCGCTCAGAAAGCACCGCTTGGTCGATCTCCACCTGCAGTTCGACCCGCTGGGATTGAAGGGTGACGAGGTCGCTGCGCGTCCCCTCGCCCGCATCGAGCCTGGACTTGGCCACCGCCGTCAATCGCTCGAGGAGCACCATGCGGTCGCGGAGCAAGGGCACGACCTCAGCCGACGCCTGCGCCGTCGCGTACCGCTCTTGTACCTCGCTCGCAACGTCGATCGCCACTGTCACAGCGTCCGCCGCGGCCTGCCGCAGCCGGTTGTCGGCCGCGCTGGAACGTCGAGGAATTTGCAGCGCCTGCACAAAGTCCTGCGCTAACGACGCTTCAATCTGCGGTTTCCCAGGCCCCCAACGGAGCACCACGTTCAGCACTGGATTCGGGAGCAGCCTGGACTGGTCCGCGTCGGCGAGGGCAATGCGGACTCTTGCCATCGCCGCCTGCAGTCCGGGATCGGTGGTGACAGCCCGTCGTAGGGCATCGGCCATCGTGAGCACGGTTCCCGCCGCGTCAGGTTCGTCGAGAGGTCCGCCGTCGGGTCCAACGGCGATGAACTCGATCTGGGCGGAGAGTCCGGTGGCCTCCCCTGCACTCCGAGCAGCATCAACGTCTGCTCGGGGCGTGGACTGACAGCCAGTGAATACCGCGAGAGTAATGACCAGTCCCAAAGGAGCGGCGACGCGGGATGCGGATGACGATGGGATTCGCAGGGTCTTAGGGTTCATGTTTGGACCTCGGGCTACTGCTGGATGGACCGGGAACGCCCTCGCCCGCAGGCGTCCGCGTCGCGTTTGGAATCGCAGCGATTCCGAGCGTGGCCTGACCGCTGGGGTCACGAGAACTGGATTGGCGAGATGGGTGGCGATGCGGATGCGATCGTCACGCGGTACCAGGGCCGCTTAGGCCGGTGCGCAATGACAACACGATCACCTTCACGCTTGAAGCGTTGACAGGCGATCGATCCGAAACACAGCTACACGATGAGGATCACAGACCGCAATCGCGTCAGTGAGTCCGGCGGTCGATCTCGATCCGGCGCAGGCCGAGCGCACCGCACGGGCAATTCGACCGCAAAGGACCACTGATCCCAGAGGAACGCTACCGCGATCGCAGCGAAGACCGGTTCAAGTGCCCCATTCGAGGGAAGCACTTTCGCGGCCGACAATTGCGAACCAAGGGGTTCGTCTTCGCAGGGCGTCGGGGTCGCTGGGTCCCCTTCGTGGTCTTCATCGGTCGCATGCACACCGGGTTCTGTGCATGGCGTCAGACACTCGCCTTGGGAAGACTTGATGCAGGCGTACTCAATTCGGGTGTTGCCCGAAGCGTCCGTGCACCGAACACCCATCGACGCGAACACCGTCTGCCCGAGGCCGAAGGCCACGAGACACAGGATTGCAATCAGGCGTTGGATCGATTGTTGGGTCATGGACGGCCAGAAGAGTGTATACGGGCAGGACGCCCGAAAGTTCACCGGATGAATATCGGTCGTTTCTTGACCTCGGCTGAATACCCCAAACTCGGTCTGAACCGAAAACTGGGCCGTATTGCGGACAAGTCTATCGGCGTCTGGCAGTCAACCGATCGGCTCACGCGATCGGCTCACGGGAGCGCTGTCGATTTGCGGTCCATAGGGAGCGGTGTTGTGACCGGTTCTCTTCCACCCAGGTGCCGGCGAAGAGGTGTGCGCCCATGAGGAACCTCGGCGCGTCCGGATTCGACTTCGACTCTCCGACGGTCGGGTGGAAGTACGCGGGCGGGTACAGCGCCACATCGTCGTACTTTGTGACCACCCGAGCAATCAGCCCCGGACCGGCCTGATCGCCAACGTACCGGCGCTCGAAGAACGACTGTTCGATCATCGCCACCGCGTGCCACATCGCCGGGTGGTTGGGCGGGAACCCCATCGCCGCGTTGGACACGATGTCGAGTTGTTCGCAGGCAGCCCACGCTCGGACTTCGGGCGGGCACATCTCGTCGAGCGGGCGGATCGGCTTCACGTCGGTGTCGAGATAGACCCCTCCGAAGCGGGCCAGGATCTCCAGGCGCAGAATGTCCGACCGCATCACGCAGCCGGGCGTGCCGCCGACGTTGCCGCAGGCGTCCCAGGCGTTGCGGTT
>JAHDXL010000006.1 GCA_023382935.1 Phycisphaerales bacterium | reverse complement strand
TCTCGAGCGCCTGAGGCTATTCGCCTCGCCCACCTGTGTCAGTTTTGGTACGGGACCCGCTTTGCCCACGTGACTTTTCTGGGAACCCCCTCCGCCAGCATCGGCCGAAACCTCGCAACTTGTTGCTCTCGCTGACCTTGGAGATCCGCATCACGCTTTGATCTCTGCGGGTGTGCAGGAATATTAACCTGCTGTCCATCGACTACGCCCTTCGGCCTCGCCTTAGGACCCGACTAACCCTGGGCGGATTTACCTTCCCCAGGAAACCTTGGGCTTGCGGCGACAGGGATTCTCACCCTGTTTATCGTTACTTAAGCCCGCATATGCACTTCCATGCGCTCCACCGCCCCTTACGGAACAGCTTCACCGCCCATGGAACGCTCGCCTACCACATCTTGCGATGTCCGCAGCTTCGGCTCCCGGCTTATTCCCGATCATTATCGGCGCCAGACTCCTCGACCAGTGAGCTATTACGCACTCTTTAAATGATGGCTGCTTCTAAGCCAACATCCTGGTTGTCACGGCAATCTGACTTCCTTTCGAACTAAGCCGAGATTGGGGGCCTTAGCTGGCGATCTGGATTATTCTCCTTTTGACCGCGGATATTATCACTCGCAGTCTATCTCCCAGAACTTGGCTGTCGGTATTCGGAGTTTGGTTGAGTGGGGTACCCGGGTAGGGCCCACCACTCATCCAGTAGCTCTACCCCCGACAGTTGCACTCTGAGGCTAACCCTAAAGTTATTTCGGCGAGAACAAGCTATCTCCCGGTATGATTGGACTTTAACCCCTCCCCACAGTTCATCTCATGTCTTTTCAACGACAACGAGTTCGTGCCTCCAGGCGGCTTTACCCGCCCTTCACACTGACCATGGGTAGATCACACGGGTTTCGTGTCTAGTCCCTGCGACTGAACGCCCTGTTCAGACTCGCTTTCGCTCCGCCTCCGGCCCGTTAGGCCTTAGGCTCGCCGCAGAGACTAACTCGCGAGCTCATTATGCAAAAAGCACGCCGTCACCCCGGAGGGCTCCGACCGCTTGTAAGCACACGGTTTCAGGTACTCTTTCACCCCGCTCATGGCGGTGCTTTTCAACTTTCAATCGCTTTACTGTTTCGCTATCGGTCGTCGAGTAGTACTTAGCCTTGGAGGGTGGACCCCCCATCTTCAACCCGGGTTCCACGAGCCCGAGCCTACTCTTGGGCTGTGCCGAATCACATACCTACAGGACTCTCACCTTCTTCGGTCGCGCATTCCAACGCGTTCAATATGCTATCGACTGTCCGCTTTCGCTCGCCGCTACTCACGGAGTCGCTGTTGCTTTCCTTTCCTGTGAGTACTGAGATGTTTCAGTTCCCCACGTTCGCCTCACGAACCTATGCATTCAGTTCGTGATACCCCTAAGGGTGGGTTGCCCCATTCAGAAATCCCAGGATCTCAGTTCGCTTCCAACTCCCCTGGGCTTATCGCAGGTTGCCACGTCTTTCATCGCCTCTCGACGCCAAGTCATTCACCGTGTGCCCTTACTGGCCTGGTCACACCTACCGGATGCCGCATTCGCAGTCCCCAGTCGGTGTCCAGTTCAGACCTCAACATGGACGTGCCCGCCCATGCCCGTCTGAAATCCAGAGATCACTCTCCGGACGCCCGCCGCACGCATTCGAGATACTCGTCACCTCTCCCTCTCGGAAGGAGAGATGGCCACTCGTTCCTATCCGGTTGTCAATGTGGTCCAGACTCCGACAGGATCACCCTGCCTTCGCCTTCTTCGCCCCGTCGTCGGCCATATCCGGCCGCTTCAAGTGGCGGAGGGATCCTAGGTCGCCCATCCGCCGCGTCAAGCATCCAACGCGATCAATTCGCCCCGACTCCCACAATTCCCACCTGAACCACCCCGTTCGGGTGCTCACGCCCCCCTCAGGGAGTTGTCGTCGCCTCTTCCTCGCCCGGTTCTCCAAGCCTGTACGAAGCCCGAACGAGTTCGTACGCCCGTGACTGCGTGTCTTCATCCACCCGTCGATGCTCCACCACACCCCCTTCTGTCTCGAAGTAGGCGTACACGACCGCACGCGAGCGGGCCCCGCCCCCGGGCACTTCCAACGGGAGTTCCACCACATCCAGCAGAACGACCTCCATCGCAACCGTCACCCGGGACAGTGCCTTCGTTACGCCCTCGGGCAGTTCCTCGGGCACCGTCGGAGTCTGGGACGACGTGCTCGGCGTCCCGCCCGGGTTGTACGGCACAAACTCCGGAGACTGCGTCGGACCCGGCTTGACAAACTCGCTGGGAATCTCTTCCCGCTCTCTCGGATCGCCCGGAATTGGCATGAATGGAGGCCGGTTCGGCGGATAAGGCATGTTCGGCCGACGCACCCGGTCATCCGGTGTCACGCCCGCCAGCCGATAAGCCTCGTCCTTGCTCACCTTGGTCGTGTCGAACAGGTACAGTCGATCGGGCAGGCGAACCTCGGTGTACACGCTGTCCCCGGGCGTCAGCGTGGTCGAGCCGCGCCGATAGTGCCCGTAGTACATGTGATAGACCTCGGCCGAGACCTTGGCTCCCCCGCCACCCAGCGTTGCCAGCGCGTCCCCGGCCGGCTTGGCTTCGTTGCCCCCCGTCAGGAACAGGTACGTCTGTTTGCCCACCATGACATCGCTCGTCCAGTCGGACCATGCGCTGTACGCATAGGGCTGTTTGGCCAGTTCAAGATTGTCACCCGCCGCAGCATCGAGCAACCGCTCCTTGCCATAGATCGGGTTGTTGACCTTCACACGCAGACGGTAGCGGTAGACCGCCCCCGGCTCGACAGCGATGTCATGCACCCACACCTTGAAGTTCTCATTGCCCAGCAGTCCGCGGTTGAGCAACGGATCCGGACTGCCCGTCTCAGCCGGCGTGGCCAGACGATCTTCCTTGCTGACCGGGAAACCCTTGTCGGCCAGTTGTTTCTCGATGTCCTTCACCTCGGTTTCCAGAGCAGCAATCGCGTCCAGGATCTGCTTGCGACGGCGTTCTTCACGCTGCTGGTCGCGCTCCTTGGCACGTTGATCGGCGCCGGGGTCGCGCTGCGGCTGTCCGGGCAGCCCGCCTCCCTTCCCACCGCCGGGCGCGGGCACAAACTCGTTGCTTCGATCGCGAGTGGGCTGGGCGTCATCCGGCCTCTGGTCCAGACGCTTGCGATTCTGCTCGATGCGATCCAAGACGCGCAAGCGCCGATGCCGCAGCAGGTCCACTTCGCTCATCTTGGCCAACTGCTCGTCGCGTGCCGCCGCCTTCTCCGGCTCCATCCATTCCGGCCCCGCGATGGCGGGCAGATACCCGGGCCTGGCCACCTGATCGGCCGACTGCTCGGCACGCAACACGACCTCACGCAGTTCGACCGGGTTGAGGGTGCGTGCTGCCTCGGCAGCCGTCAGCAGTTCAAACGCCCCCGGCACCTGCTCCACCGGCTCGCGTGCGCCCCACGTGCCATCGACATTCTGCCGCTGCCGCTCGGCTTCGACACCGAGCACCGCCAGCCCGCCGCGCACCCAACTGGACGGAATTGGGCGATGCGTCCCGTCGCCGTCACGCAGCAGATCCTGCAGCGCCCGTCCGTTGATCCTGGCCGACACCGTCACCCCCGGCATGTCGTACGGCTGCTCGGGCGGAAGATATGAGGCCAGATCGGGATTGTCTTCCAGCACGTACGGATCGACCGAAATCCACTGCGCATTGCCTCGCACATCGCCCGGCGCCGGCACAGTCATCGCCATGATCGGGCCATTCGACACCGGACCCAGGTCGATCGCGCCGCCGACGCGAGGCACCGGCCCGAACGCAATGTCCAGTTCCTCCGGTACGCCGCCCCGCTGACTGATCGCGCGCTGATACTGGGCGCGCAGATCAGGCGTGGCCACCTGCGGCAGCGCGGGGTCGCCATTGTTCACTTCGGCACGCAGACGATCGACCTCTTTGCGCAGTTCACCGAACACCGCCTGGGGCGGCACCTTGCGCCCCCCCACATCGATCATGTTCGGTTGATACAGAAACTGCATGCTCACGACCCCGAGCAGCACAACCACCATGACGGCCAGCACGATCTTCTCGATGTGCTGCTCGAACACGCTGATGCCCTTGAGTCTCATTGCCGATCCCCTTCAAAGCGTCTGGTCAATGCTGCATCAACCTTCGTCGTTCGCGTTCCCGCCCGTGTTTGACCCACCGCCGGCCGGCCTGGGATCATCCGGAATGCCCAGCGCCGTACGCACCTCCTGCGGCATGTACTGCTTGGTCCATTCACGAAGCCACACCGATTCGATGCGGATCGTGGCACGCACCACATGCTCTTCGCCGTAGAAATAACCCCGCGCCAGATCCTGCCACACATCCACCTCTTCGACATCCAGGTCGGTGACCGTCATCAGATTGGTCGCCTTGATGACCGAGAGAAACTTGGGCAACCGCGCCGAAGAAACCACTACCGTCATCGTCGCATGGCGCAGGTCATACGGCCCGTCGCCCGATTTGCGGCCGGTCAGAGTCACCTGGGGCGCTCCACTCTCGGAACCCGTTCCCATGGCTCCAGGGAAACCCTTCATGCCTCCCCCACCCATCGAGAACGGATCCGCGCTCTCCCCGCTCGATGCATCAGCGGCCTTGGGCATCGGATAGGGGTCCAGCCGGATCGACTCGACACGCTTGACCACCGCCGCCGACGCCGGCAAAGGATCGCCCGTCGCGTCCGCATTGGCCCGCACCACCGCGCGAAGCAGGTCTTCCACCACCCAGAAGTCCCACTGCCACATGTAGGCCTCGGTCAGCGACGGCGGATTGTCGGGCATGACACTGGGAATGGTCGACACGGCCGAAGCACGCGAACCGCGCGAACCCATGCTCCGAGGCGAACCGACGCCCTCGGCGAGGTCATACAGCACGCTGGGCGAGCCGTAGAACGACACAACCTCGGCTCCTCGCCGATACTCGGCCAGACGACGATCCACCAGTCGCTGCGCCAACTGATCGCGCTGCGCGGTCGTCACATTGCCCGTGGCGCTCTGCGAGGTCATCGCATCCAACTCACGGTCCTGGTACTCGTCAATCGAACGCGCCACTTCCTCCCGAGACGGCGGTTCGCCCGCACCCATCCGCTCGAACAGCAGCGCATAGGCGGACTGATTGCCGGCTCGCCCGCCCGTGATCGCCTCGGCCACCGCGCGCGCCGCAAATCGATTGTCGCGATCATTCGCCCTGGGCGGAGGCGGAAAGTTGGCCACCAGCGGCTGATGATCGTCACGGTTGAACGCAATCGCAGCCCCAGCCACCTCTGCGATCTGCGCCTCGCGCAGACGACGCTGCTCCACGTACCAGTTGGTGACGTGATCATTGGGTGCGCGGCTCTCGCTCAGCGAGGCCTCGCTCTCCGTCGAACTGATCCGCGGCAGCGTGTACGTCACCTTGGCCGCACGCGAAATCTTCTGCTTCTCATCGTTGTACGCCTGCGATTGACGCTTGGTGATACCCGCGTTCATCCGCATGCTGATGATGTACGCCGTGGGCAGCATCACCAGCATCAACACCACCATCACGAAGATGACGATGTGACCTTTCACCCAGCCGAGCACGCCCTTCACGATTCACCCCCTTCGCTCGCCTCGGCCGCAGGCTCGAGGATGACATACCAGCGCACCGTCACCGTCGCCGTGGGTGCCGGGCCCGTCTCCTCGGGCGGACTGAGCGGGGCCAGACGATCAAGGTCGATCTCGCCCTGCGTCGTACCGCCACCCCCCACATACGGACGCTCGCCACCGCCCCCGCGCCCCTGCTCGGGAATCGGCATCGGCCCGCGCCCGCCCGGGGCGCCGGGCATCGGAACAAACTCGCTGATCTCCGTTTCCGGCCCGCGCAGCCGGGGCCCGCGCTGCGTCGTGCGATCCCGCCCGCCCGGCGTCGCCGCCGAGGCCTCCAGTCGCTGATGCGACCAGAACTCGTCCTCGAGGAATATCTCGTACGGCAACCCGGCCCGCTTGACGTTTTCCCGCAGCCACTGCTCGATGGTGTCGGTGGTGAACTTGTACGGGTCCGGCGCAATCGTGGTCAGTTGCATCTCGACATAAATGCGCGGCTTGTCCCTCACCTCCGACGGCTCGCTGGAGGCAACCGCCGAGCCCGGCGCCGGACGCCCGGGAATCGGACTGCCCGGCATGCCGGGGCGAACGAACTCATTGAATCCCGGGTCTTCCATTTCGCGCTCGTAGCCCATGCTCGGGCTCGGCGCCGCGGCGGCCGCCGACTTGCCGGGGCGATAGTCCGTCGTGATCGTGTTGACCGTGTAAATCGGCGCGTCGCTGCGCAGGTTTCCGCGCTGCCGCTCGGCCGCTGCCAGCATCGCGCCCACGTCGCTGACGATGTGCCCGAAGATCTCCTTGCTGTCGAGCATCTGGATCATCTGCTCGGCCTGCAACTGGTCGCCTGCGCCCGCCAGCGCCCCCTTCTCCTGTGCCATCGCCTTGCGGGCGTTGGCGTCGTTGATCGCCTGCTGGAACTGCGCGGGCGTGCCTGCCGCCGTAATCGCCGCGTTGTCCATCATCGGGCGGATGAACAGCGCCGCGCTGGCGGCCGCCGCCACCGCCGCCGCCGCGCCGAACCAGGCCGTCTTGCGACGCCACATCGCCTCACGCACCAACTTGGTGGGCATCAGGTTGGCTTCCAGCGTCGCCATCCGAAGTCCCTGCAGCGCCAGCCCGTAGGCCGTCGCCAGGTTGATCGACGCGGTCTGGAACTCGCCCGCACGCGGACCGTCGACGTTGATCCGCTTGAACTGCTCCAGTTTGTACACGTCCATCTGCAACTGCTGCTTGAGGTACTTGCGCAGCCCGGGCAGCGCGAACGTCGAGCCCACGCCAATCAGGCGCTTGAGTTCCGAGTTCGGATGCAGCGACTGGTAATACCCGATCGACCGCTGCACCTCCTGCACCAGGTCCGTGAACACCGGACGCATCGCCTGGAACACGTGACGCGCGTGCTTGCTCTGCTCGGCCTCACGCTTGAGTTTCTCGGCCTTGGAGTACGGCAGTTTGAACGTCTCGGCCAGCGCCTCGGTGAACTGGTGCCCGCCGATCGGGAACGTCCGCACCCACACACGCCCGGAGTGCGCGATCACCAAGTCGCTGGCCATTGTCCCGATGTCCAGCAGAATCGTCCCCAAGGTCGTCTCGGTGAACTCCAGGTCATACGCAAATGCGTTGTACAGCGCGATCGGGCTGAGCGTTGCCACGTCGGGCGTAATGCCCACGTCCTGCAGCAGCGTCAGTCGCTCCATGATCCGCTGCCGCGTGATCGCGAAAATGCCCACCTCCACCTCGGGCGAGTCGGGACTCACAAACGTCTGGTAGTCCCACTCCACATCCTCCAGCGGGAAGGGAATCTGCTGCACCGCCTCGAACTTCACGATGTCCGGAACCTTCTTCGGCTCCACCGGCGGCAACTTGGCGAATCGCGCAAAACTCTGGTGCCCAGGCACCGAAATGGCCACCTGCGCGTTCGACAGGTCATACTGGCTGGCCAGCATCCCCAGCGCCACACGCATCGCGTCATCCTGGTCCAGTTCCGGCGTCGACAGCACCTTTGGGTGATCAAACGAAATGAAGTCCAGCACTCGGATGCTTCCGCCATCCGCCTGCAATTTCAGTCCGCGCACTCCGCCGGCCCCGATCTCGATGCCCCAGCAAGTGTTCGAAGAAGCCATGTTCTTCCCCATTCAGCACGGCGCTGCCCCGCGCCAAGCCTTTTCCCAACTCCCCAGGCTCGGCCCGGGTCGGCGATGGTACCGACTCGCACCGGTTCGGTCACGCATCGTCCGATTCTGCCGAGCAAAGCATACGAGATGCATCGGCACCGGTTCCCCCCACAGAACCCGGTCGTGACACCCGCGTGACAACGCCCTACCTCCGCTCCTCGACCCGATCCAGCACGATCGAGCCCCCCACCGCCACCGCGATGACCAGCCCCAGAATCCAGAGCCGCTCTGCCGGCACCTTCAGCCACAGCCACCCCGTCGGCAACGCATACGCCGCCAGGTGATACCCCAGCACCAGCAGACTCAGTCCGATCGCCGCCCGCGTGCTGACGCTGGTCCGACCCAGCATTGATTCGAGAACCCCCGTGGGCGACTTCGCGGGCTGTCCCTCCCTGCCCGCGCCTCGCGTCCGTGTAAATCGGAGCGCATACAGCCCCCCGCCGGCCAGCACCATGCCCGCGACCAGCATCGCCGTCTGCCAAGCCGTGAGCAACCCTCACTCCATCGCCAGCGCGGCGTGGCTGACCATGCTCATGCCCTGCTGGTCCATCGCGGCCGCGTAACTGAACAGATCAATCCGCGTCGGCTCGACGATCTGCAGCGTCGCCACCAGGTTGCCTGTCGAGCACCAGCGCGTCGGATTCTGCTGCCAGGCCATCGACGCGATCAGGTCCGCCGGACGGTTATTCCGCACATGCTCAAGCATCTCGCGATCGTGATTGGCCACCCGCTGCCGGAACTCCTCGCCCTGCCCATCCTCACCCGCCAAAGGCTGCGGATCTCCAAAGGCCGGCCCGACATGGCTCAGATCGGCCGAACTGATGATGAGCGTCCGCCCGCCCACCTCGGCCAGCGTCGCCTTCATGGCGTCCACGAACTCCTGAAGCCCCAAGCCTTTGCCGTCGTACGACTCGCCGTTATTCACCGCGGGATCATGCACAAGCACCCCAAAAACCGGGCAGAATTTCCCATCGTCATCCGCGCCCAGGCAGTGCTGAATCCACGGAATCTGCAACTCGATCGAGTGCTCCCGTTCGTGGTCGTAGCGATGCTCGAACAACTTGGCCGTGTTCTCCGGACCCAACTTCGCAGACAACTTCTCCGCGAAGACCTTATCATAGGGACAAAGCCCCAGCGGACTCTCAAATCCCTTGTCGCACGCGCACACACCGGAGGCGAGCCCGAAGTGGTTTGTACCCAAGATCACCACCCGATCGGGGCGGTCGACAACGCGAAGTCGTCCGTAGATCGAGCCATAGTTGATCCACCCGCGCGGGTAGTCGATGTGCGGCGCCACGATCGCCCGCGGCAGCCGGTCCAGACTCGGGTTCTCCGCTTTCGAAAGTGCCTGGTCGATCCACTGGTCCATGGCCTCGCGGAGTTTCGCGGGCCCGATCGCCGCCCGTTGCTCTTCCGTGGATTCCTCCCCCAGCGCCTGGGCGGCCAGCATCTCGGCGACTTGCGCCGTCGAGCCCGGCGGCAGATGGTCCAGACTGTCGTACTGCTCGCGCATCTTCTCCAGCAAACCTTCAAACACCGGTCCATACAGCAACCCGGCGTGGTCAAGTTGAGCCACGAGGTTCTGTACAAACGCCGGTGTCAAGCCCTTGCCGATTTCCTGCGCAATCTCCTCCGGCGTATGGCGCCCGTCGAGCAGCGGGAGAATCTGCTGGGTGGCAGGAAGCGTGGCCACGATCCGCTCGGAAATCTGCTGCGCGTCAGCCAATCCGAGAAAGACCTGCTGCTTGCCGTCCGGGGTCTGGGCAGGCAGGGGGAACCCGCGCACCTTCCGCAGGCGCGCCCGTTGGTGGTGCGGAAGATTGGCGTCGAATGGGGGGGCCTGTTCGGGGGTGGCGGACATTGGGTCTCCTGAAGTCGAAGGGGAGTCTAGCGCGGCGGCTGCTGGAGTGGACGCCGGGCGGCTTCGGGCTACACTTTCGGCCCGGGAGGCGTCGCCCGATTGGGAGGCCGCGGCGTCGAACCGGATCATGTGAATCAAACCGCAAGGGAGCGGACGGATGTCTTTCACGCCTGGCCAGACGATCAAGTGCACCATCAAGACCGCCCCTCGCGCCAAGGGCCCCCGTGTCACGCTGGCCCGGCTCATGCGCCGCGATGCCTGCATTACCCGCAACCTCAAGCGGGCCCAGCGCATGCGCCGCCAGCGCATGCATGCCTACATCCGCGGTGGGCGCATGTGGTATGACCGCGAGAAGCGGGCCAAGATCGCCAAGGTCGTCCTGGGCAACACCTGGACTATGCCCTGGACGCCCGAACTCGAAGCCGATCTCAACTCGGTCGCCGAGTACATCACCATTGAAAAGGCCTGATCGCCGCGCGATTCCGGGACAGCGACTTCTGTGGCCTGGGCGTCCTGCTCGTTGCGCGCTCGCCTGTCGCGCCGGGATCCTCCGTTCCGGACGGCGCCGAGATTTCTCCTGACCGGTGCCCCTTCGCTGCGCCTTTGCCCCGCCTTCAATACTCGCATGAAACTGCACTATCGCACGCTGATCGTGGCGAGCCTTGTCGGCGTGGCCTCCGTTCCTGCGCCCGGCTGCAAGAAGAAGCCCGAGACTCCCGCGGCCCGGAGCAGCATGAACGCGCTGGCCCACCCCAGCGAAACCTACACCGTGCGCGGCATCATCCAGACCATGCCCGACCCGGCCGACCCGCGCGCTCAACTCATGATCCACCACGAGCACATCCCCGACTTCAAGGGCAAGAGCGGCAAACTCCACGTCTACGACGACGGTGTTACGGGCATGAAGGCCATGGTCATGCCCTTTGACACTCTCGGCCCCAACGTCGTGCTCGAGCAGTTCCAGGTCGGGGACAAGGTCGAGTTCGTCCTCAACGTCGCCCGCGAGCCGAGCATGAGCATGGCCATCGTGAAGATGACCAAATTGCCCGCCGACACGCCCATCAGTTTCGACAACAAACCCAACGCAGAGCCGTGATCAGTAAGGCCGGGGTGCCGGTGTGCCACCAGCATCGGCTTGTCGAAGTCGGCGTGAAGTGGGTGACCCGTCGACCGAGTTTATGGGGCCAAACTTGGGGCGTGTGGACTCGGTACCCACCGCATCCAAGAGACGGGGCGCTGTGACGAGGTAGACCTCGCGCGACAGCACGATTCCAAAAAACCCAGCGCTCAGCCACGCGGCCGAGCGCCGAGTCTCGTGGGGGCTTGGGATGTCGGGCCGGAAGGGTCCGGCGCCGGATCGGGCGTGATGGGCGACTGAATCTACGACAATACGTCGGACTTGGTTCCAGGCAACGCGCTGAAAATCAACGACACCGCTCAGCGGGCGGGCTTGAGCCCCAATCGGGCCATCACCAACTTCAAGTCCTCCCAGACCTTGCGCTTGTTCTCCGGCGTGTACTGCCGCAGCAGGAAAGCCGGGTGGAAGGTCGGCATGACCGGGATCGGCGTCTCGAAGCCCTCCGGCCTGGCCAGGGCATCGGGCGGGGGAAAGGACTGCCATCGACCCCGGAGTTCGTTGATCCCCTGCCGCGTCGCCAGCAGCAGTTGCGTCGCCGGGCGACCGAGCGTGACGATCACCTCAGGCCTGACGATTCGGATCTGGTCGTAGAGATACGGAGCACACAACTCGGCCTGCTCGGGCGTCGGCGTGGCATTGTTGGGTGGACGCACTTTCAGCACGTTGGCGATGTAGACCTCTTGGCGCGTCAGCCCCATGCCGGCGATCATCTTGTCGAGCAGTTGCCCCGCTTTGCCGACGAAGGGGCGGCCGATGCGGTCTTCGTCAGCCCCCGGCGCTTCTCCGATGAACATGAGGCGCGCGCACGGGTCGCCATCGTGAAACACAATGCAGTGATGGTCGGTCGGGAAGTGCTGGTGCGGGCAGTCGCGTTCGTAACGGGCGAGAACTTCGGCCAGCGCCTGCTCACGCCGGGCACGCTCGGGGTTGGAGGTCGGGCGCGGCGACACCGAAGGAAGTCGCACATCCGATGCCGCATCGGCGGGCAGCGGCGACAGAGTGGACGATTCGGTGATGCGCGTCTTGGGTGAGAGGCGCACGAAGTCAACACCGATCATGGCGAGGGCTTCGGCGTCCTGAATGGCAAGCGCGCGGGCACGCGAGGGTTCCATGCCACGAGGTTACCCGCCCGCAGAGCCGTCGTCCGCATGCGTGGGAACTTCTTCGGACATCTCGGGACTCAAGCCGCCGGCGTCGGGCGATTGCTCGGGGATTTGCGTCGGGTCGATCATCCCGGGATCTTCGCGGTACTCGCGGCGCGGGCTGGCGGTCTCGGAGGTGTCGTGGTTGGCGGCGTGCGCTGGCACACGCGGGCCGGAGATCAGGTCGGGCAGGACGGCACCCGCGATGGCGCCGACGATAAGCCCGATGATGAGTCCGGGAAGAAAGGCCTTGCTGAAGTTGGGATCGTTGGCGGGCATGGAAGCGGCCTCCTGCGATATGGTACGAGTGCGCGACACCCATCGGCAGTATTCAAGCACCGCCTGTAATCGGGAGGCGCGAGTCTTCGCGCAATGATCCCCGAATGCGGTGGACTTCCGCCAGAGCCAGTAGGGACTTCGGAGTCCGCCGCGGGTGTGGAGAACCATGACGGCAAGCAGGATGAGGCCTCGGAAGGTGTGAAAGCAGCGAGTCATGCGTTGCTTCCGCCGGCCGAATAGACACCGCGGAACCATTCGACAGTTTCGACGAGACCCTCTTCGAGCGACTGGATGGGCTCGAAGTCGAGGAGATCGCGGGCGCGGGAAATGTCCGCCTGTGAGTGGAGGACATCGCCGGTGCGGGCGGGGCGGTATTCGGGCTGGATGTGGGGGCATCCGAGGGCGCGGGCCATGGCCGCGGCCAGATCGTTGATACTGACGCAACGGCCGGTGCCAATGTTGGCAATCTCACCGGCGAGCGGGCGGGGCGAAGTCGC
Organism: Phycisphaerales bacterium; assembly: GCA_023382935.1. Lineage (GTDB taxonomy): Bacteria > Planctomycetota > Phycisphaerae > Phycisphaerales > UBA1924 > J022. Next base: position 260,227 of record JAHDXL010000006.1, on the reverse strand, counting down.
GGCGAGCAGATTGGCCAGGACGGCGTTTGAGACGTACGTGAAGTCGCGGGTCTGGGAGCCGTCGCCGTAGATGACGGGTGATTGACCAGCGAGCAACGCCTTGGCAAAGGCGGCCACGACTCCGGCGTAGGCGCTGTCGGCGGGCTGGCGCGGGCCGAAGATGTTGAAGTATCGCAGGTTCATGGTGGAGAGCCCGAAAGAGCGTGCCCAGGAGGTAACCAGGGCCTCGGCGGCGGCCTTGGAGGCGCCGTAGGGGGAAGTGGGCGAGGTGGGCATGGACTCGGTCTTGGGCAGTTCGACGGCGTCGCCGTAGACCGAAGAGGAAGCGGAGAAGATAACGCGGCGCGCCGAGACGCTGCGGGCGCGTTCGAGGACACGGAGAACGCCGGTGGCGTTGACATCCCAGGTGCGTGCAGGCTGTTCGAGCGAGCGGGGGACGGAGCCGATGGCGGCGAGGTGAAAGACGATGGACGTATCCTCGGTAATCGCTTCGGCCAGGGCGTGGGGGTCGAGGATGGAGCCGTGGATGAAGCGGACTCGATCGGGTTCGAGGTCGATGAGGTCTGCCAGGTGCTCGGCGGTGGAGTTGGAGAGGTCGTCGATGACGGTGACGTGGGCGCCGACGGAGACAAGGGCGTCGATGAGGTGTCCGCCGATGAAACCGGCGCCGCCGGTCACGCAAACCGAGGCGCCTTCCAGGGACGACCGAAACCGAACAACTTTGTCGCCGGGCAGTTTCATCGTGGGTGCATCCTAGCGGCGGACGACTCGGTGAGCCGTCCGCCGCCGGATGTCATCCGGGTTGCATCAGCAGCCTGCGGCGACGAGTTGGAGGTAGATCTGGATGTCGAAGAAGTCGAATCGCCCGTCGTAGTTGAGGTCGGCGGCGGGATCCTGGGCGGAGAACATGCCCAAGAAGACCTGAACATCGAAGAAGTCGATGGCGCCCAGCGGCGGCACGAGGTCGGGCGGGCAGGGGGTGTCGCGACGGAAGACCGAGACGGGGATGACTTGGCGATCGATGCCGGGGCCCTCGTACTCGACGATCAGGCCCGCGCCACCGCCGGCTTCGAAGAAGTCAACGCGGATCGGATGCAGGCCTGGGTAGAGGGCCACGGTGCCCCACTGCTCAGTCATGCCGTGCTGCCCGTCGTTGTCCACGACCAGTCGGTCGCCGATGGAGAGAGCCGAGCCGTCATCGGAAGTGGTGAAGAAGCGATAGGGTCCGGCCTGGGGGATGCTGACGTAGCCCTTGAAGACGGCGCCGACGTTGTCGGCGCGGCCGGAGGTGGCGAAGTTGTTGTTGGTCGAGGGGTAGTTGATCTGATTGACGACGGCGGTGGCGTACGGGGTCATGGAGTCGAAATCGGGAAGGAATGCCGGCGAGTCAACGACGTAGTAGGAGACATTCAGACCGGCGCCGGGGAGCGGAGGAATGGCCGGTGAGAGGACGTCGGCCGGATCCCACACGGCCACGGCGACGGCGCCTTCGGCGGTGTTGTTGAGGTTGTCGGCGACGACGTACTCGAAGGTGTCGGTGCCGGTGAAGCCGAGGGGCGCGGTGTAGAGCAACTGGTCACGGCCGCCGGGGCCGGTGCCGGAGGAAAGGACGACCGACCCGCCCTGCGTGGAAACCGCGTCGAAAGAGGCGATGTGAATGGGCAGGTTAGTGGTGTGTGAGTCGTTGGCGAGGACATCGATGAGGGCGCCCTGTCCGCCGATCAGGAAGGAGACGCTGTCAGGCAGGGCGAGGGGTCCGACGATAGTGGAGACGGTGAAACTGCTGATCCAGTTGTTCCAGCCGCCGGAGTAGACGTACTCACCGATGACCCAGAAGGTGCGATCGTCGAGAGGGTCGACGCAAATGTCGTAGTAGTCGCCCCAGCGTCCGCCGCCGTTGACGTCGCTGAGTTTGAGTTGGGTGAGCGGGGCCATGGTGCCGGCGGGGTCCGAAGGGACGCGTCCGGTGGCGTTGACGGCGATGCGCTGGGTGGAGGAACTGGAGCCGACGACCATGGCCACTTCGCCGAGGGAGTTGGAGTAAATGGCGGGGAAGAAGGTGTGCAGGCCCGGTCCGCCATCGACGTTGCCGGACTGGACGAGGGTGACCGACCCGGAGGACGGCCAGTTGTTGGTGCGGAGGTGGTACCAGCGGGCGGCGTTTTCACCGCCGGCGGAGATGCCGTGGGCGGCGTAGAGGTTTCCATCGCGCCAGTGTGCGTTGAAGATGCGGTTGTCGATCAGTTCCACGGCCGAGGCGCCCACGGAGGGGGCGCTGGTCGGGCTGGAAAAGCCCGGGACCGTCACAGTGGTGGAGACCAGTGCGGGGTTGGTGATGGGGTTGGTGATGGCGTGGACCCGCAGGCTGGTGCCGCTGTTGACGGAGACGAAGAAGGGGGCGATGTTGCTGCCGAAGTGCTGAGCAGCCTGGGCGGACGCGGCGTTTCCGTCGCGGAGAGTCCAGTAGGTGACGGGCTGACCGGCGAGCATGTCGGACTTGCGGAAAACGCGGAATCCGACGCCGCCCCAACCGCTCTGGTTGAGCCCGAAGAGGTTGGAGTTGACGTAGTAGGCGTTGTTGTCAAAGCCGAAGCCGGGGTAGTCCCACCAGAAGGTGGTGGTGCCGACCTGGATGACCGCGTCGGTGCGATACTTGTACCAAGTGCCGATGGGGTTGCTGTCGTCAGAGACGGCGATGGAGATCCACGCCTGCGTGGAGCCATAGACCTCGGGCGCGACGACGACGAAACGCTGGGCGATGTGGTCGTAGAAGACCTTGGGGTCGAAGGTGAAGTTGCCTGCGCCGACGGGCTCAAAGAAGCCGGGGTTGCCCGGGCTGCCCAAGGCGACTTGGAAAAGCAGCGTGCCCTGCTTGGTGAAGAAGGCGATGTCCTGGTTGACGGTGGTAACGATGTGGTTCGGGCCGACGGCCAGAGTCGGATCGGGGGGCACCCAGCCAGTCTGACTAATGCCGGGGAAGGCCAGGCCGGGCTGCACTCGGGGCTCGAGTGAGTGTCCACCGACGGGAAGTCCGTTGTCGGGGCCCTCAAAGCGTTGGCGGATGCCGGTGTGCTCCGGGAGCATTTCCTTGACGCGGCGTGCGGGGCCGGTCATGGGACGTTGGACGATCTGCTCGGCGAAGTTGCGTGTGTCGATGATTTCGGGCACGCAGATGGCCCGGACGACGGCTTGGTTGGTCAGATCGGTGACGTGGCGCACTCCGCTGGGCGGCGGAACGACCGCCTCGGTCGGTTGCGCGGGTCGAGCGACGGCCGGGAGAGGGACATCAGATCGTTCAGAGTAGGTCCGAGAAGTCGTACAACCGCCGACGAGTGCGACGAGACTGATACCGAACAGAATCCCACGAGCAGCCATTCTGACCCCCTTCCCTGTCGAACCGGGTTCGCTGTCCTTCCATTCGTCCAAATACGGGTTCGGATCTGGCAATAGGAGAAAGTGGGGCGGTATTCGACACGGGCATGGTCGGTCCTGCGGACTTGAACCGAAGTTGGCCCCCCAAGCGAACCCGGACGGGCGTGAGCCCGTCCGGGCGCCGTGAGACTGCGAGCACTGGATCAGCAGCCGGCGGAGAAGAGGTTGAGGTACAAGAGAACGTCAAAGAAGTTGATCACGCCGTCGCCGTTGAGATCGCTCTCGGGGTTGCCGGCGCTGAAGATGGCCAGGAATCGCTGGACGTCGAAGAAGTCGATGTTGCCGTCGGGGGTGAAGTCGGCGTCGCAACTGACGACGGCCTCGACCTTGTTCGGGGAGTAGACGAGTTTCCAGTAGAGCGGCCAGGGCATGGCGTCGGCAATGAGTTCGTCGAACTGTCCGGTGACGGTGGTGGTCTGGATGAGTGGGAGGCGCGTGCCGAAGGGGGCGGAAGCAAAGGCGCCGTAGTGTTCGAGGCGCATGGTGCCATCGCAGGTGAAGGTGGTCGAGCCGGTGATTTGGTCGTACTGGCCGACACCAAGGCCCGCGATCTGCATGACGACTTCAGCCCCGGGCTGGCAGGCCAGAGGCTTGTAGGCGAGATTGAGACGGCCGATTTCGCCGACAGCGGCAAGAGCGTGTCCGGGGGAGAGGATGCCCGCGTTGTTCACCTCGACGTAGATGTTGCCCTCGCCGGCAATCGCGTGACCCGGGCCATTGGTCATGACGTTGGTGGATGAGTCGTAGTAGAGGTAGGCACGGTCGAGCACGCCGCCGACGGCGTTGAGGACGATTTCGCCGGAGCCGCTGATGGACTGCGTGGGGCTGACGGCGCGGATGCGAGTGGCGCTGGCGCCTGCGGAGGGATTGACGACGATGGTGGCATGGTTGGTGATGGTGCCGGCCAAATCGAGGGTACCGCCGTCGCGGACGTCGACGCGGCCGGAGATGGTGGGAGTGCCGTTGATTCCGCCGTAGTCGCTGTTGTTGACGGCGATGACGCCGCCGTTGAGAGAGACGATGGTGCCGCTGGTGATGGCGCCATTGTTGGTGAGGAGAACCTGGCCGCCATCGGCAATGACCTGTCCGCTGTCCTGAGTGACGGTGATGCCGTGAATCTGGAGGATGCCTTCATTGACGGCTTCCATGAGACCCTGATTGGTCTTGGGGAAAGAGCGGAGCAGGAGAGTCTCGTTGGCGACATCTGCCGAGACCGTGCCCAGGTTGGTCAAGCGGGTGTAGATGCTGCCGCGGCCGCGAACGGTGTGATCGGGGCCCTGGGTCAACACGTTGCCGCTGTTGTCGTAGTAGAGGAAGGCGCGGTCGGTGTTTCCGCCGACGGCGTTGAGGATGATTTCGCCAGAGCCGAGCAGCGAAGTGGCGGGAGAGTTGAAGTCGATGCGTGTGCCGCTGGGCCCGCCCGCGGGATTGACGACGATGGTGCCGTTATTGACGATGCCGTTCTGAATGCTGAGGCTTGCGCCGTCCTGAACGTGCAGCAGACCGGATACGGTGGGGTTGGAGATCAGTTGCCCGTGGTCGAGCGGGGGAACGGTCACGACGCCGTTGTTGATGGACTGCACCTGTCCGCCGGAGATGGTGGCCGAGCCAGTGAGTTGGATGGTGGAAGCGTCGGCGACGATGAGGCCGCCGGCGTCCTGCGTGAGGGTGATGCCGGCGACGTGAAGAACGGCGCCATTGATGGCCTGCATGCGCGACGAGTTGGACTTGGGCTGCGCAACCAGTTGCAGGTACTCGCCAGGGAAGTCGGCCGACACGAGCCCCTGGTTCACGAGGCGCACGTCGATCCGTCCTCGACCACGAATGGTGTGGAGCGGGCCGTTGGTCAGGACGTTGGTGGAAGAGTCATAGTAGAGGTAGGCGCGCTGGAGGTTGCCGCCGACGGCGTTGAGGACGACTTGGCCGGTGCCGAGCAGCGACTGATTGGTCTTGACGTTGAGGCGCGTGCCGGAGGGTCCGGCGTCGGAGTTGATGGTGATCACGCCGTTGTTCTCGACGGTGCCGGTGACGTCGAGGACGGCGGCGTCGCGGACGTTGAGCACGCCCTCGATGCGGGGCTGCCCGGTGAGCGCTCCGGTGTGGAAGGCGGGGATCTGAATTTCACCGGTACCGAGAGACTGGATCAGCCCGCCGCTGATGGTGCCGGCGTTGTAGATCTGTACGACGCCGTTGTTCGCGAGAACCTGCCCGCTGCCGGTTTGGGTGACGGCGATGCCGGAGATTCCCAGCACGCCGGCGTTGACGGCCTGAATGGTCCCCGCGTTGGTCTTGGCGTAACTGAGAAGTTGAAGGACTTCACCGGGTTGGTCGGCGGAAATGAGACCAAGGTTATTGATGCGGGTGTGGATGTTGCCCCTGCCGCGGATGGTGTGTCCGGCAGCCTGGGTAACGACGTTGCTGGATGAGTCGTAGTAGAGGTAGGCGCGGGCAAGGTTGCCCCCGACGGCGTTGAGGACGATCTGGCCGGAGCCGGAGAGGGTGAGATTGCTGAGGAAGTCGATCCGCGTGCCGCTGGGCCCGTCGAAGGGATTCACGGTGAGGATGGCGTCATTGTGGAGATCGCCGACGACCGAGAGTATGGCGGCGTCGCGGACATTGAAGATGCCCTCGAGATTGGTGTTGACGCCGAGAGAGCCGGTGTAGGTGTTCAAGACGCAGACCTCGCCTCCGTTGATGGCGCGCACGAGCCCGCCGTCGATGCGTCCACCATTGACCAGATCAACGATGCCGCCATCGGCCTCGATGAGCCCGGCGCCGCTCTGGGAAATGGTGATGCCGCTGATCTGGAGGTAGGCGCCGTTGACGGCCTGCATGAGTCCGGTGTTGGACTTGTTCGTGGAGAGCAACTGGAGAACTTCGCCGTTGGCGTCGGCGCGGATGGTGCCCTGGTTGGCGATGTTGACGTGAATGTTGCCCTTGCCGCGGATGGTGTGGTCGGGGCCCTGTGTGAGGATGTTGCCGCTCGCGTCGTAGTAGAGGTAGGCGCGGGCGAGGTTGCCGCCTTCGGCGCGAAGGACGAGTTCGCCCGAGCCGGTGAGGGTGCCGGAGTTGGCCATGAAGCGGAGGTAGGTGGCGCTGAGTCCGCCGGTGCCGTTGACGATGATGAGGCCGTTGTTAACGATGTCGTTGACGCTGAGGGTGAATGCGTCGTCGACGTGCAGCGTCACGAGTTGGTTGGGGATGTCGAGCAGATCGACGGAAGGTGAGATCCCGCCGAGCGTCACGAGGTAGGAGCCGGACAAGTCGATAATGGCGTCATGGAGCAGGCTGTTCGGAATGCCGTTGGGGCTCCAGTTGAGCGAGTTGTTCCAGACGTCTCCGGATCCATTGATCCAGTGATAGGTCTGGGCGCCCGATGAGTGAACGAAGACGACGGCCGACCCGATCGCGATGGCGCGACCGGCGGCTTTGACAAGCCTGCTGGCGTACATGTTGAACCTCCCGTCCTGCCTTGCTCGCCGAGCGAAGCGGCGCGGGACGCGCCCCGCCGAAAACACCTCCGGGGCGAGCATGAGACATTATCAGGATGCCTCGGTCCGATTTCCAGCAAAAAGCCCCGCCGGAAGGGTTTCGGACGGGGCGTGGTGACTTATCGGGCGAGCGGCGGGATTACGGGCAGCCGTTGGAGAAGGCCTGGAGGAAGGCCTGCACGTCAAAGAAGTCGAAAGTGCCGTCGTTGGTCAGGTCGGCGACGGGGTCATGGCTGGAGAAGGCCTGGAGGAAGGCCTGCACGTCGAAGAAGTCGAGCACCCCGTCATGCGTGAAATCAGGGATGCAGGGAGTTGCGGCCAGGATGGAAGCGGCGCGAGCGGCGGCGAGGCCACCAGCGCTGTTGAAGCCGCCGCCGAGGTGCATGCCCATGCCTTCACCGGCATCGAAGACGAAAGCGCCGTAGATGTTGCCGTCGGCGCCAACGCCGACGGGCTCCCAACTTGTGCCGTTCCACTTGGCGATGCGATTGATGGGGTTGGCGCCGGACAGCGTGAAGTTGCCCATGGCGTAGAGGGCGGGGCCGGAGCCGTCGTCGAAGACCGTCAGTTCCTGCACGGTGTTGTTGAAACCGTCGCCCATGGCGCTCCATGAGGAACCGTTCCACTTGGCGATGCGCGTGGCTGGCGAGCCTCCGGCGCTGGTGAAGGAGCCACCGGCGTAGAGAGCAGGACCGTTGCCGTCATCAAAGGTGGTCATGCAGATGACCTGCGCGATGGAGGTGTGGGTGATTCCACCGCCGAGGGCGCTCCAGTTTGACCCGTTCCAGACGGCAATGTTGTTGGCCGGAACGCCACCAATGTTGAGGAAGCGTCCTGCGGCGTACAACTTTTCGCCATCGCCGAGGTCGGCGAGTTGAAGATCGAGAATGATGAGGGGGACGGCGCCTCCAATGGTGCCGCCAACGGCTGAGTAGTTGGTGCCATCCCACTTGGCAATGTGATCGAGGTCGGGGTTGCCGCCGAGGTCGAGGTAGTTGCCGGCGATGTAAAGTTCGCCGTTCCAGACCTGGAGATCCCAGACAGAGTTGAGGAAGGACTCGGACTGGGCGTTCATGGAGTGCCATTGTGTGCCGTCCCAGCGCGCGAGTTTGGCGGTGCCCTCGACGCCACCGGCCGAGTCGAAGTAGCCACCGGCGATGAGGTCGCCGTTGTAGACCGCCAGGCAGTTGGAATACTGGTTGATGAGTCCGCCGCCGACGCTCTGCCAGGCCGATCCGTCCCAGCGTGCAAGGTTCTGCCCTCCGACGACGCCGTTGGCGGTGAAGGAGCCGGTGGCGTAAAGCGAGGTGCCGGTGCCGTCGTCGTAGGCGGCGAACGCAGCGACGTAAGAGCCGCTGAAACCGGGCGTGCCGAGGGTGGCCGACCACTGCGGATCTCCGCCCGAAGCGGCGATGGTCAGTCCGGCCAGAACCGACAGGCCACAAGCCCTTCCACTGCTGCGCTGGATCATGATGCTCTCCCCTTTGCAAAGTGTGGTGCAGCGCGGGCCACGCCGACCCGCACCTGCATTCAAGCATGCGGCGGCAGCCAGATCCACGTAGCAGGCATGAGTTGAAGTGAATGCACCAGTCGCGGAAGAAGGGTGGCGTGGATGCGAACTGATTACGGACAGCCGTGACTGAAGGCGTCGAGGAACGCCATGGCGTCGAAGAAGTCAAGGGCGCCGTCAGCGTTGAAGTCGGCCTGGGGGAGGCCGGCGCTGAACGCAGAGAGGAAGTGAGCCACGTCGAAGAAGTCGAGCACGCCGTCGGCGTTGAGGTCGGGGGCGCAAGCGGAGGCGCAGCCGGCGGCGCCGCAGGTGAGCGTCAACTGGGCAACGCGCGAGAGCGCCTGTCCTCCAGCGGCCGCAGGGTCATCGACCATCCACTGCATGTAGACCACGCGGCCATCGAGCGCCGAGTCGAGCGGGATGGGCCAGTGCAAGGTGGCGAAACCTTCGCCGGGTAGCAGACCTTCGAGCACGACGGGGCCGAGGAGTTGCTGGGGCTGGATGCGTCCAGCAACGGGTGGAGAGTCAGAGAGCGCCAGACGGGCGGTGGCACCGGCCAGCCCGAGATCGATGCCGACCTTGAAGTCAGTCGAGCCGATGAGCGGAGGCATCACGGCAACCATTGCGGGGGTGAAGCCGCCGGTGCCGGGCGTGCCAGCGCCAATGAGCAGCGGGTTGCGCGGGTTCCTCTCGGAGTGCAGCGTCGGGCGGTCGAAGGGGAACTGCTCGGTGGCGACGCGCGGATCAGTGAGAGCGTTGGTGAGGAAGTTGATGATGTCGTTGGTGACCGGGCCCGGAAAGGCGATCGGGGTGTTGAGCAGTGGATCGCGGTTGTTGGGGAACTGCTGACCGCCAGCGTTGGCGTAGAAGCCCATAACCTGCCCGAGCGTGTTGAACTGCCCGTTGTGCATGAAGCGATTGTGCAGTCCGACGTTGCGAAGCGACGGAACTTTGAAGCGCGCGCGATCGGCTGGGTTGCCGGTGACTTGCTGTCGGCCGATGTCTTCGGGGATGGGTCGCAGGCCGATGTTTCGGAAGGTGTTGTTGGTGAACTGAGGGGGAGTGTGACAGGCTGAGCAGCGTGAGCCGTTGAAGGCGTTCCACCCGTTGATCTGCTGGGGCGTCATGGCGGCGGGATCGCCGGCAACGAAAAAGTCCCAAGGAGTCTGGTTGGGGACGAGGGTGCGTTCATAGGTGGCGATGGCCATGCCGATGCGAGCGGCCGTGATTTCCCCGTCGCCGAAGGCTGCGGCAAAGAGCGACGGATAGGTGGGGTGGGAAGCGATGGCGTCGGCCATGTCGGGAGGAAGGTCGGTGGCCAGCGCGAGCGGGTGGGCGGTGGCCAGTTTGGCGGCGACCTGGTCCCAGTCGCGGCCTTCGTGGGCCATTTCCAGGACGTTCATCACCGGGCCGACGGCCTGACTTTCGAGGGCGCCGCCGACGGGGATGATGACCGCGCCGGTCTGCGGATCGATGAACTGCGAAGACGCACGACCATCCCAGAAGAGTTCGGGCGCATACATGGCCATGATGGCGGAGTTGGCATTGCGGGTGCCAACCTGCGGAGCAAGGCCGAAAAAGTCGGTGCTGTCGTAGAGCAGCGACTCGTCCTGGTGGATCATGCCGGGGGAGCCGCGCTTGTCGTCGGGGGTTCCGAAGAGGCCGTCGGGCCCGGGGTTGATGCCGACGCGCGGGTCGGTGCCGCCGCGTGCGGGCATGTGGCAGGTGCCGCAGGCCATGGTGTTGTCGCTGGAGAGTTGCTCTTCCCAGAAAAGGATCTTCCCGAGGACGCGCTTGGGCTCGGTGAGCGGGTTTTCGGATGGGAAGGGTGGCGGGGGAAGCGATGGTCCCTGGGCCTGGGCGTTGGAAGCCAGTGCGGACAATGTGGAGAGGACGAACCAGGCAAACGGACGCGACACCAAGGAGAATTTGACGATCTCAGGCATGGCTACCCCTTTCCAGTTGCCCACCGGACGCGAAAGACAACGCGGCTCCGAGGGCGCGATTGCAGACCTCGGAGCCGCATTTTCAGTCAGCCCGGACGGCTTCCGGACAGGACGGGATTACGGGCAGCCGTTGGAGAAGGCCTGGAGGAAGGCCTGCACGTCAAAGAAGTCGAAAGTGCCGTCGTTGGTCAGGTCGGCGACGGGGTCATGGCTGGAGAAGGCCTGGAGGAAGGCCTGCACGTCGAAGAAGTCGAGCACCCCGTCATGCGTGAAATCAGGGATGCAGGCGGCACTGGGAAGGACTCCCCAGATTCCCACGTCGTCGATATTCCAGCCTGAGTATTGCCAGGAACTGTCGGTGGTGCCCATGGTCCAGCGGATGTACACGGTGCTGTGTCCGTCGGCCACGGCGGAGATGTCGTACTCGACCGGGGTCCAGGCGCTGTCGGTGATTTCGCTGGCGTTGGTCCAGACCTGGGTCCAGGTGGTGCCGTTGTTGGACACACGGATGTAGGCATGGTCGTAGGCGGGCTGTTCGACGTTGAGATAGCGCATGAACTTGAGGGTGGTGCGTGAGAGGTTGGAGCAGTCGATGGCGGTGGTGGTGAGGTGATACTCAGGAATGGAGTTGGCGTAGTCGCCAGCGAGGTTGTAGCCGTAGACGCGGGTGCCGGTGGCGCCGCTGCTGGGGTCGCGATTCCCGTACTGCCCCCCGCCGCCGGTGGGGGTTCCCCAGGCCCACTGGCCCTGGGTGGTCCATCCCGGGTTGGTGTTCATGTCCCAGTAGTAGACCTGCTCGGGGACACCGACGAACAGGGTGACGGGGCGCGTGGCGTCGCCGTCGTGGTCGGTGGTATTGACGAAGTTGAGGGTGGCGTCGTAGCGCCCGTTGCCGAAGGAGTTGGCGGCCGAGTTGATGGCGACGGTGACGTTGGCGGTGTTTCCGCCGGCAATCGTGCCCGAGCCATTGGTGATGGTGAGCCAGTTGGACAAACTGGTGACCGAGTAGTTGAGCGGATAGGTGCTCATGTTGCGGACTGTGTAGACCTGCGAGGACGGGGTGAAGGGTCCGCCAGCCGGGCCCTGGGCGGTAAAGGTGCCGCCCGGGGTGACGGTGATGCCGGAGGCGCCAGGCCAGATGGTGTCCACCTGCAGGGCGCCGGTGTTGGTGGGATCGAGCCAGTCGCGGAGGCGGTTGTTGGCAGCGGTCCCGGTCCAGGAGACGGAGAACTTGCCGTACCAGTCAGAGGAGTCGTTGCCGCAGGCGGCATATCCGCCGTGCAACTGGCCGATCACGCGGTGATCCTGGTTGAAGAGCGGTGAGCCGGAAGAGCCGGGCTCGGTGGTGCCGACGTCCCAGTCGATGACGCGGACGTGCGTCCCGTCACCGGGAACGGTGTTGCCGAGGTAGGAGGTGGTGGTGGTAGCCTGCCACTCGAAACTGATGGCTTTCTCATCGACGCTGGGATGGTGAATCCCGCAGGCCCACTGTGCGTCGGCGCCCGAGGCGTCCCAGCCGGCGTAGGCAACCATCCAGACGGGGTTGGGCATGGAAGAGAGTTGCACGAGCGTGAAGTCACTGGTGGATTTCGAAGCGCGGAAGGTCGAGCCGGACTGGAACTGGGAGAGTGAACCGTTGCGCGGGCCGCCGCACACGGTGGCCTGGTAGTTCCAGAACACGACGAGCGAGGCAGCGTTGGAAGACGAGATACCGCAGTGGTTGGCGGTCATGAAGTAGGGCGTCTCGTTCCCCGAGGTGTTGTTGACCATGAATCCGGTGCAGAAGAGAGAGCCGCCGGTGGAGATGGCCGCGACCGAGGCGATTTCGGCGCGCCACCCGTCGCCCTGCGGGCAAACCACGTCGACGTTGCAGGAGCCGGAGCGATCGCCGAACACATCAGAGAAGGTGCGATAGCCGGCGTTGATGAATCCGAGGTGCAGATCGACCTGCTCGACGGCCTTGACGGGGACCGTCAGTTCAAGGACCACGTCATTGCCGACGCTGGGAGGGGTCCACAGTTGCCCGTGGTCGGCGTTGTCTTCACTGGTGAAGGGACGAATGGCCAGATCGCCCAGCGTGTCATAGATGTACAACTGGGCACCGACGGGCAGGTGGAAGCGATCGAAGCCGAAGTTGAGTGAGACGGCATCCTCACTGGTGACACGCAGGCGCCAGACCATCGTGCTCTGGGAGACCTGCTCCCAGTCACCGTGGGTGAATGGGGAGATGTCCACAGCGTTGGGAATGGCGTAGCGCGGGGCCAAGCCCTGCTCGCGATCGCGCTCTTCGAGTTGAGCGATGACCTGCGGCGTGACGGCCGGAGCCCGGAAGGGCACGAGCAAGGCGCGTGCTTCGATGGCGAAACGCTCATCGGCCGGAGCGGGCAGATCCTGAGCCAGCGCGGAGAGCGTCAGGCCGGCGACAATCGACAGCGACAGACAACGGTGCAGCATCTTCATGGATGGTCCCCTCACGCGAAAAAGACGATCGTCGCGGCGAACAACGCGAACGAAGCCGAACGAGCGTCGGGTGATCGATAACGGATCTTCAGATCCACTCGGGCATTCGGGAGCGTAGCACAATCTCGGATCGGTCGCAACGTTGTGCCTTGACACAGGATGCGAACGCGGAATGTTCTCGGTCCGAGCAGTATGCGAACGGGACTGGAAGGGAGAAAGGGCTCAACTCTTGACCGCACCGGTCGTCAGCCCCGTGACAAACTCCCGTTGGAGCATGAGGAACAAAACGGCCGGCGGAAGCACGCTGACCATCGTCCCGGCCATGAGCAGCCCATAGTCCTGTGCGTAGACCCCGCGCAACTGGGCAACGGCGACGGAGAGGGGGAACTTGTCAGCCGTCTGAAGCACAACCTGCGGCGCGATGAAGTTGTTCCAGGTGGCCAGGAAGGTGATGAGGATGAAGGCGCCGATCATCGGGCGCACGAGAGGCAGCACCATCGTGAGAAAGATGCCGATTTCCGAGCACCCGTCGATGCGCGACGCCTCGAGCAGATCATGGGGCACCGATTGCAGGACCGCCTGACGGAAGAGAAAGACGCCGAAGGCGGGAGCGACGGCGGGCAGGATGAGCCCGGCGAAGGTGTCGAGCAGCCCAAACTCGTAGAGCACCTGGTAGGTGGGCGCGAGCAGCAGGGGCGGCGGGACGAGCAGAGCGCCCAGGACGAGCACCGTCATCGCCGTGCTGCCGCGGAACTTGAGCCGTGCGAGGGCGTAGCCCCCGGCGGCGCAGCAGAGGGTGGCGAGGATGGCGGTGGAGGAAGCCAGAAACACCGAGTTGAGCAGGGCGCGCCCGATGCCCAGTTCCGTGAAGAGGCGCCGGTAGTTCTCGAGCGTGAGCCGGTCCCAGGCGATGTTGGACGGGCCTTCGCGCATGGGGAGGAACGTCGAAGTGAAGAAGTCCTCGCGGCTCTTCAGCGACGCGGTGACGAGCCAGACGAAGGGCACCAGCGTCAGCATGGCCAACGGCACGAGGGCCAAGTGGGCCGCCCAGCCCCAGGCAAGGTTGGTGGAGCGGCGCTTCATGGGCGCTCCCTTGTGAGGCGCACCTGCAAGGCGGCGACGGCGACGAGGATCAGCCCGAGCACCCAGCCGATGGCGCTGGCGTATCCGAGATCACCGACCTCAAAGCCACTCTGGTAGAGGTACATGACGATGGTGAGCCCGCGGTTCTGCGGGCCGGAGGTGGCGGCAAGCATGACATAGGGCAGTTCGAAGAGTTGCAGACTGCCGATGATGCTGAGCAGCACGACGAACGAGCCGACGGGGCGGATGGCCGGGACGGTGACGTGACGGAAGCGCGCCCACGGGCCGGCACCATCGACCGAGGCGGCCTCGACAAGCGAGCGTTCGACGTTCTGAAGCGCCGCGAGGAAGTAGATCATGTTGAAACCGACGTACATCCACAGCGTCGTGATCACGAGCGCCGGCATGATGTAGACCTGGAGCCAGGCAAAATCGAGATCGAAGCCAACCAGGGCGTGCAGGGCGCGGTTGATCAGCCCGGAGCGCTTCTCGAACATCAGGCCGGCAAGCATCGCGACGAACACCATGCCCATCAGTTGCGGGCTGAAGAAGACGAGGCGATAGACGGCCCGCCCGCGCAGGCGGGGGTGATTGAGCAGCAGCGCCAGGCCGAGGGCGAGCGGCAACTGGATGAGAATGGTGCTGGAGGTGTAGATCAGCGTGTTGCCCACCGCCTTCCAGAACAGGGGATCGCCCGCGAGATTGAGGAAGTTGTCGAAGAGGACGAATCGGGAGGCCTGGGGGCCATAGGTCTGTTCGAGCGCCAGCCGTCCCGCCTGCGCGAGCGGAAGCACGAGGAAAGCGCCGAACGCGGCCAGGAATGGCGCGAGCAGCGCGTACGCGGCCCAGCGCATGCGGGCGGCGTAAGTGGCACTCACCGGTTCACCTCCAGGAATACGTTGCGCTCCATCTGCCGGCTGACGACGCGACGGGCGCGGACAAGTTCCTCTCGACACCTCTCGACCAGGGCGTCGGGTCCGCGGGCGCCGGTGGCACGCGCCCATTCGGCGACCGCGGCGGCCGCGTCGCGGAAACTGTCACGCGCCAGTTTGTAGTAGGGCGACGAGGTGCGCAGCGGCACCTGCGGGGCCAGTTCGATGAACATGCGGCCCTTGGCCTGCCCGGAGAAGTACGGGTCGGGGACGTCAAAGACCGGGTCGTCCCAGTGCGAGCGCACGGGCGTGATGATGTCGTTGCGCGCGTACAAATCCTTGGCGAGTTTTTCGGAGAAGTACAGATCGACGGCGACGTTCCACGACTCGTCGAATGACCGGGCGGTCTTGGGGATGCCGAGCATGGTGCCGCCCCAGACGCTGGTCCGTCGTCCGCCCGGCTCGAAGGCCGGCAGCGGCATGACCTTGACCTTGCCGGCCAGTCCGGGCATCTGCATGCGCCAGATGTTGCACATCCAGTCGGGCACGAGGAAGGCCAGGGCGTAGCCGTCTTCCTTCAACTTGTTGCCGCCGGCCGAGAAGTCGGGCACGTCGGTGGCAAAGCGGTCAGGCCCGGTGAACCAGGAAACCATCGTGGCCAGCGCCCGGACGTTGACCTCGTCGTCGATGACGCAGGCACCGGCATCGTCGAAGTAGCGTCCGCCGGCCTGGAGCAGAAGGGTGTCGAGCCGATCGGCGTCGGACTCCCACAGACCCAGCAGGTAGCGGTCGGGCTGGCCGTCGGCGTTGGCATCGGTCATCAGGGGGCGGAGCAGGCGGGCAAAGTCGTCCCAGGTCTCGATCTGCGAAACGTCGATGCCGGCCGCCTCGACGATGTCGGCGCGGTAGCCGAGCATGACCGGGTGCACGTCGTGCGGTAGGCCGAAGATGTGCCCGCGATTGGTCCACGGACCAAACGAGGGGGGATTGATCTGTTCGATCAGGCCGGAAGCGCGCAGGCGATCGGTCAGATCGGCAAAGCCGACGTTTGCGAGCGGGCCGGTGAAGGCGCGCCCGGCGATCTGGCGCTCGACTTCGAGCAGGTCGGCGGTGGGCAGCCCACCGAAGAAACCGGAGAGCATGCGCCGTTCGAGGGCGGGCATGGAGAGGACGCGGAGGTTGACGTGGGTCTGCCCGGCCGCGTCACGTTCGGCGACGACCTTGCGGTAGAGGGCCTCGTGTTCGAGGGAGAAGAGCCACATTTCCAGCCCGTCGCGCTGCGCCGGCTTCCACAGCAGGACGCCGAAACTGGAGAGCAGCGCCATAAGCGCGATGACGATCGTGCCGAGCGAGAAGTTGCGGATCCACTGCAGATCGAGCACGCCTGCTCCACCGGCCTGTGCGGCCGCCATGTCGGCGCCAGCGCGCCGCCGTCGGCATCATATCTCGCGCTTGACTTCGTACGGACCAACCAGACGCACCGCTGTCACCGGGCGCAAGCCCGTGCTCTCGTGGACCGCAAACCGCGTCTGGCGCAGTTCGCGGAAGATGGCCGGCTGGTCGGAGGCGAGCGAGCGCGTGAGCCAGCGGGCGGCCTCCATGCCCAGGGCGTGGGCATCTTGGCACACGGCGGTAAAGTTCGGGAAGGTGCGCAGGCGCACGTCGCCGTCGTCGAAACCGACGATCGACAAGTCCTTGGGCACGCGGATGCCCAGTTGCAGGCAGCGGTGCAGGGCGCCGACGGTGGAGAGGGGGTTGGTGAAGTAGATGGCCGTGGGAGGGTTCTCGTGCTCGAGCAGGCGGTTGAGCATCATGGCGCCGCCCTCGGGGCTGGCGGGGGCGCGAACGGTCATCTGCGGGTCGCGCGGTATACCGGCCTCGCGCAGGGCTTCTTCGTAGCCAGCCTCACGATCCTGATGATCGGAATCGAGGACGTTGTGAATGGCAAGCCCGATGCGGGTGTGGCCGAGTTGGATCAGGTGATCGACCGCCTGCCGACTGGCGCCCCTCGAGTCACTGTCGACGAAGTTGACGCGCGGATCGTCGCATCGGTCTGCGACGAGGATGCAGGGGAAGCGTTCTTCGGCGATGTCGATGGCCAGGCGCGGCGTGGCTTCCAGGGAGCGCAGCACTACGCCACGAACGCCCTTGCGATGGAAGAACTGGGTGTAACTTTCCAGCGGGTCGCGATCCTGCTCGAGGTTGATGATGGTCACGTCGAAGCGGCGTTCATTGGCGCCGCGGACGATGCCGGCCAGCAGCATGGACTCGAACGTGCCGTAATCCGGGCGGACGGGGCTGGTGGGGTAGGCCAGCCCGATGGTGGTGAGTTGGCGCTTTCCGACCTGCGGCAGATACCCGGCGGTCTGCGCGGCTTCGAGCACACGCTGCCGGGTTTCGGCGCTGACGTCGGGGTGGTTGTTGAGGGCGCGCGACACCGTCGCGACCGAGACTCCAAGCGAACTGGCGATCTTCCGCACTGACGACATGGGAGCGCCCTGTCCTTTCCGCAGGCCGACCTGGAGAATCACGGGTTGAGGTGGTCTTCCAACTCGCGATCCATCGGCGACCACATTACCTCGAAACTGCTCTGCCCGGTGGTAATGTTCTTGATGAGTTGATCGGGGGAAAACTGGGCGACGTGCCCGTCCACAAACCCGATGTTGGCCGCGCCCTGGATGGCGTGCGTGCTGCTCTGGCGCTTCGGATGCCGGTAGTACGGCAGGTACGAGGTAGGCGAGCCGGTGCTTTCAAACTCGGGCGGGCGCGTGCCGGCCTGCCAGTTGCCGATGTTGAAGCGCGCCGACGGAAGTCCGGTGCCGCCGCCAAAACGCTGCCCCGGCAGGTCGGTCGAACCGATGCTCCCGTTGGTGAAGTAGTTGGTCTCGCCGCTGAGCGTGGTGACCTGGCTGCGCCACAGACCCCACCCCTCGGCGAAGAGCATCATCTTGAAGGACTCGTCCACGGTGTTGTTGAATGCGCGGCCCTTGCGGTAGGTCGCGGTGTTGGCCGCGTACTGCCCTGGCTTGAACAGACGCAGTTTGCCGGTGGTCCAGTCGGGCTCATACTCGGCGGCGGACGCGGCCCAGTAGTTCATGGTGAATGAGCGACCGGCCTGCGGGTGATTGGGACAGGACACCACCCCCCCGCCGACGGTCTGATTCTCCTGGTTGTTCCAGGCGAGGTTGGAGAAGTCTTCCTGCGGGAGGTAGCGCCCGATGCGGTTGACGTCGTACCACAGGAGATTGCGCTTGCCATTCTCGGGGTCGATGACCACCGAGCCGGCGAGGATGGTGGGGAAGGCGTCCTGGAAATCGTTGGAGTAGACCAGGGCCGCGAGGGAAAGTTGCTTCACGTTGGACTTGCACACCACATCTCGACCGGCGTCGCGGGCGCGGCTCAGGGCGGGCAGGAGGATGCCGATCAGGAGGGCGATGATCGCGATGACCACCAGCAACTCGATGAGCGTGAAGCCTCGGGAAAGGCGTGCGCTGCGGGTGTTCGGTCTGGTTTCCATGTTCGTGCCTCCGCCGGCAATGTGGGGCGAGCGCCTTGGCGTGCCGGTACAGTTACGGTATTCTCTCCGATTGGGGCGCGGAATGCAACCCCCCAGGAAACCCGGTATGCACAAACTTATCCGCCGAAATGCCCGTCTGACTTTGGTTTCCCGCCTTGGCGACGGCTCGGCCGCCATTCCCGGGCACTGCGATGATTCAATCCGACTGGGACCGAAACTGTTTCAGCACGTCGTCGGATGGGCTTATCGGGCGGTGCGGGTCGGGTTTGGGCCCGGCACACTGGGCACGGTCCTTCTGTTGGGGGCCTGTACCCGTTACCCCGGCTCGAGCGTCCGTCTGGCTGGAGAGCCCGGGCGCTGGGAACTGCTCCGCGATGACTCGCCGTACGTGATTCGCGGGGCCGCCGGCCGCGGACGGCTGGAGGTGTTGGCCAGCGTCGGCGGGAACTCCATCCGCACTTGGGACGCGATCGACATCGACGACCTGCTCGACGAAGCCCACCGGCACGGGATCTCGGTCACGGTGGGCATCTGGCTCGAGCACGAGCGCCACGGCTTCGACTATGACGACCCCGAAGTGCGCCGGAAGCAACTGGACAAGGTGCGGGCCTGCGTTCTCAAGTATCGAGATCATCCGGCGGTGCTGATGTGGGCGCTGGGCAACGAGGTTGAACTGGCGGGGGATCTCGACAAGGCGCTGCGCGCCATCGAAGAAGCGGCGGCTCTGACCAAGGAACTCGACCCTCACCACCCGACGATGGCGGTCGTGGCGGAAATCGGGCAAGACAAGGCCAGGCGTGTGCGGGAAGCCTGCCCCAGCATCGACGTTCTTGGAATCAACTCCTACGGCGGCGCGCCGTCGCTGCCGCGGCGTTTGACGGCGCAAGGCTGGACGGGGCCTTACGTCATCACCGAGTTCGGGCCGATTGGACACTGGGAGGGCGGGCACACGCCCTGGGGCGCGCCCTTTGAGCCTTCGAGCTCGGAGAAGGCCGAGATGTACCGGCGGGCGCAGGCCGAGGGTGTACTGGCCGAAATGCCGGGGCGCTGCCTGGGGTCGTACGCGTTCCTGTGGGGGCACAAGCAGGAGACGACGCCGACCTGGTTCGGGATGTTTCTTGAGAGCGGCGAGCGCACCGCGGCGGTGGACGTGATGCAGGAACTGTGGACGGGCAAGCCGCCGACGGATCGCGCGCCCGAAGTCGGCAACCTGGCGCTCGGCTCAGGCCCGGTGTTCGAGCCGGGGCAGACGTTCGTCTCCACCTGCAAGCCAGGCGATCCCGAGGGAGAGCCGCTGCGGGTGACGTGGGTGGTTCGACCCGAATCGACCGACCGCAGGAGCGGCGGGGACGCGGAGCGCGGCACGCCCGATATTCCCGGGGCGATCGTGGAATCGGGGCTGGAGCGGGCCGTTGTGCGGGCGCCGGACTGGCCCGGAGCGTATCGGCTGTATGTGACGGTGTTTGATGGCCGGGGCGGGGCGGGAACAGCAAACATCCCTTTCCTGGTCCAGGCCGGTGAAGTAGAGTGAGCAACAGGGGAACTTCATGCACTGGAAGCGACTTGCCATCACGCTGTTGCTCGCCAGCGCTGCGCCGGCGCTGGCGCAGTATGCGCTGGTCTTCGCGGACGAGTTCGACGGCGAGGTCATCAACACGCAGGTGTGGCAGCACCAGGTCGGCGACGGCACGGCGTATGGGCTGCCGGCCGGCTGGGGCAACAACGAGTTGCAGTACTACACGCCGTACACATACAACTCGTACGTGCAGAACGGGGTGCTGCACATCGTGGCGCGCGACCTGCCGATCGGCGGCTACAACTACTCGTCGGCGCGCCTGCGCACGCAGGGCGCGTTCGAGTTCCGCTACGGTCGCGCCGAGGCCCGCATCAAGGTGCCCAAGGGGCAGGGACTGTGGGCGGCGTTCTGGATGTTGCCGACCAACTCGCCCTATGGCGGCTGGGCGGCCAGCGGCGAGATCGACATCATCGAGACCGTCAACCAGGCGACCAGCGCGCACGGCACGATTCACTACGGGGGCAACTGGCCCAACAACGTGCAAAACGGGGGTTCACGCACGGGCACGGACTACTCGCAGGACTTTCACGTCTACGCGGCCGAGTGGACACCGGATGCCATTCGGTGGTTCGTGGACGGACAGCAGTATCACTCGGTGACCAGCGCGACATGGTATTCGACGGCCGCGCCGACGAATCCGCGCGCCCCATTTGACACGCCATTCCACCTGTTGCTGAACCTGGCGGTGGGCGGCAACTGGCCGGGCAGTCCGAACTCCTCGACGGTGTTCCCGGCCGATCTGCAGGTGGACTGGGTGCGCGTGTATCGCATCGAGCAGCAGCCCTTCACAGGCCAGCCCGCGGCAATCCCGGGGCGCGTCGAGGCGGAGGACTTTGACCTGGGTTATCCGGGCGAGGCCTATCACGACTGCGACGCGGGCAACAACGGCGGGTCGTATCGAACCGACGTGGACGTGGACATCCAGCCGTGCTCCGAGGGCGGGTACAACGTCGGGTGGCTGTGCCAGGGCGAGTGGCTGGAATACACGGTCAACGTGGCCCACGCGGGGACGCATGACGTCGCGGTGCGCGTGGCGTCCAACGCCACCGGCGGGACGATTCGCCTCGAGATCGGCGGCGTTCCGGTCAGCGGCACGCTGACGGTCCCGGTCACGGGCGGATGGCAGAATTGGACCACCATCACCGGCACGGCCGACCTGCCGGCGGGCGTGCACGTGCTGCGCCTGGCCAACCGGTCGAGTTCGGGCCAGGCGTTCAACATCAACTACTTTGACTTTGCCGGGCGGAACTGCAACCAGGCCGACTTGGCGGCGCCATTCGGGACGCTCGACTTCTTTGACGTGCAGGCGTTTCTGGCGGCCTTTGCCGGAAACTCGACCGAGGCTGACCTGAATAGCGACGGCGCGTTCAACTTCTTCGACGTGCAGGCATTCCTGACGGCCTTCGCTGCCGGGTGTCCGTGAAGTCAGGGCGTTGGGACCGGGATGGAATCAGGGCCCCGCGCGCCCGCGAAGGAGCGCCGCCGCGGAGGACACGCGCTGGCCTCGGCCTCGGAGGCAGCCGGAGCCGGATCACGGTCGGAACGGCCACCAGCAACCCTGAGGACAGGGTCGTCGGCACGAGGTTCAGGCCTGCGCGGCCTCATCCACGCTGACGCAGGTGCATACCAGGTTGCGGTCGCCGTAGGGGTTGTCGATGCGGGCAACCGAACTCCAGAACTTGTATTCGCGCAGGTGGGGGGCCGGGAAGGCGGCCTGCTCGCGCGTGTAGGCGTGAGGCCAGTCGGTGCTGGCAACCTTCTGAATGGTGTGCGGCGCGTTCCTGAGCGGGTTGTCGTCGCGGTGCCACTCGCCGCGTTCGATGCGGGCGATTTCGGCGCGGATGCTGATGAGCGCATCGCAAAAGCGATCAAGTTCGGCCTTGGATTCGGACTCGGTCGGCTCGATCATGAGGGTGCCTGGGACGGGGAAGGACATGGTGGGCGCGTGGAAGCCGTAATCGATGAGGCGCTTGGCGATGTCATCGACCTTGACGCCGGCGGTCTTTTCGAAGGGGCGGCAGTCGATGATGAACTCGTGGGCCACGCGCCCGCGCGCGCCGCGGAAGAGCACCTGGTAGTGGTCCCTGAGGCGTTCAGCCATGTAGTTGGCGTTGAGGATCGCCACCTCCGTAGCCCTGCGGAGTCCCTGCGGGCCCATGGCGGCGATGTAGACCCATGAGATGGGCAGGATGGCGGCGCTGCCGTAGGGCGCGGCCGAGATCGGTCCGATGGCCTGCGCGCCCGCCGAGGCGGGGCGCACGACGGGATGACCTGGGAGGAAGGGGGCCAGGTGGGCCTTGACGCCGATGGGCCCCATGCCCGGACCGCCGCCGCCGTGGGGGATGCAGAAGGTCTTGTGCAGGTTGAGGTGACTGACGTCCGAGCCGTAGTCGCCGGGGCGGCACAGCCCGACCTGCGCGTTCATGTTGGCGCCGTCGAGGTAGACCTGTCCGCCGTGCTGGTGGACGATGTCGCAGATTTCGCGAATGGTCTCGTCGAACACGCCGGTGGTCGAGGGATACGTCACCATGATGGCGGCCAGGTGCTCGGCGTGCTCAGCAGCCTTGGCACGCAGATCATCCAGTTCGATCAGACCGTCGACGCACCTGACGGCGACCACTTTCATGCCCGCGATGACGGCCGAGGCGGGGTTGGTGCCGTGGGCCGACTCGGGGATCAGGCAGACGTGGCGCTGCGGCTGCCCGCGGCTGCGGTGGTAGGCGCGAATGGCCATCAGCCCGGCGTATTCGCCCTGCGATCCGGCGTTGGGCTGGAGGCTGACGGCGTCGTAGCCGGTGATGGCGCACAGCCAGCGCTCCAGGTCTTCGAAAAGCCCGGCGTATCCGCGCCACTGGTCGGCGGGCGCGAAGGGATGGAGGTGGGCGAACTCCGGCCAGGTGACCGGGATCATCTCGCTGGTCGCGTTGAGTTTCATGGTGCACGAGCCGAGCGGGATCATGGAGTGCGCCAAACTCAGGTCGCGCGACTGCAGTCGCGTGATGTAGCGCAGCATCTCGGTCTCGGAGTGGTACGAGTTGAAGACCGGGTGGGTCAGGAACGGGCTGATGCGCTCGAACGCCGCGGGGATCCGAACGCTGGCCCGCCCGGCCAGGGCCGCCACGTCGACCTCGCCCCCGCCGAAGGCGACCAGCAGGTCGCGCACCAAGGCCTGGTCGCTGGTTTCGTCCAGACTGACGCCCAGCGTGCCGTCGGCGAAGCGGCGCAGGTTGATGCCCAGTTCCAGCGCCCGGTCAAGCACGCGCTGCGGCTGCCCGACGCGGACGCGGAGGGTGTCGAAGACCAGGTCTTCCTCCACGCCGTGCCCCAGGTCGAGCAGCCCGACCCGCAGGGCCTGGGTGAGCAGGTGGACGCGCCGCGCGATGCGCCGCAGGCCTTCCGGCCCGTGATAGACCGCGTACATGCCGGCCATGATGGCCAGCAGCACCTGCGCGGTGCAGATGTTGCTCGTGGCGCGGTCGCGCTTGATGTGCTGTTCGCGGGTCTGGATGGCCAGGCGCAGGGCCGGGGCGCCCGCCGCATCGCGCGAGATGCCCACCAGTCGTCCGGGCATGCGGCGGACGTGCTCTTCGCGCGTGGCCATGAAAGCCGCGTGCGGACCGCCGAATCCCATCGGCACGCCGAAGCGCTGGGCGCTGCCCACCGCGATGTCGGCCCCCCACTGCCCCGGAGGGGTCAGCAGCGTCAGCGCCAAGAGGTCCGTCGCGGCCACGAGCAGCGCACCGGCCTGGTGCGCGCGCCCGGCTAGGTCGCGGAAGCACTCCACCCGCCCGTCGGTCGTGGGATACTGCACCAGCACGCCGGCCACCGAGTCGTCCATCTCGATCGCCTCGACCCCGAGCACCTCGACGCGCACGCCAATCGACTCGGCCCGCGTCCGCACCACCTCGATGGTCTGCGGGTGGCAGTGGTCGGCCACGATGAACCGGGTGCGCTGGTGCCCGGACACCTGCACGCACATGCTCATGGCCTCGGCCGCGGCGGTGCCCTCGTCCAGCAGGCTGGCGTTGGCAATCGGCAGTCCGGTCAGGTCGGCGATCATGGTCTGGAAGTTGAGCAGGGCTTCGAGGCGGCCCTGGGCGATCTCGGCCTGGTAGGGCGTGTACTGCGTGTACCAGCCCGGGTTTTCGAGGACGTTGCGCAGCACCACCGGCGGGGTCACCGTGCCGTAGTACCCCATGCCGATGCAGGATCGCATCACGCGGTTCTTCGCCGCCCGCGCCCGCAACTGGGTGAGCAGTTCGTGCTCGCCGCGCGGCTGCGGCAGATCGAGCGGGCGGTGCAGGCGGATGGACCCCGGCACCACGTCGCCGATGAAGGCCTCCATCGAGTCATAGCCCACCGCCTCAAGCATCTGTCGGATGTCCTGCTCGCCCGGCCCCAGGTGACGGGGCGCAAAGAGATCGCAGGGAGCAAGCCCGGCGGCGGTCGAGGAGGCGGCATCGGCGCTCATCATGGAAGTACTCATGCGCAACTGGTCCTGTACCCCGGCCTGTCCGGTCCGGAAGAGAACTCTAGGAGACTCCGGACCCCGGCAGATCGCAGGTACACTGCACGCATGAGACGCACGCAGGGGTGGGTTCTCGCGTCGCTGCTGTTGAACGGATGGGTGCCGGGAGTGCTGGCCCGACCGTCCCAGCCGGAGACGGACGATCTGCGCGCGGCGCGCCTTGAACGGCGCCTGGTCGAGCAGGAGCGGGCCGCGCAGCAGGCCGCCGTGGTGGCCGAACTGGCGACGACCTTCCAGCGTCACGTGAACTGGCTGGCCGACCCGCAGCGCCAGGGCCGGGCGCCCGGCACGGCGGGCATCGACGAGGCGGCCGACTCCATCGAGGACGCCCTGCTGGCGCTGGGCCTCGAGCCGGCGTTTGAGCACGCGGCGCCGGTCGAGGGGCTCGTGCCCCGCTCGCCCTACCGGCAGGTGCTGGTGGTCGGCCAGCAGGTGGACGCGCTGCAGTCGCACGTGTCCTTTGCCCTGCCGACGGGGCAGGTGCTGGTGGTGCCCGACGCGGTGGTGTCGGCCACCAGCGGCAGCGCCGCCTTCTCGGGGCCATGCACCTTTGCGGGCTATGCGATCGTGACCGGGGGGGGCAACTACCTGGGCTTTGCGGGGGCCGAGGACTTCAGCGGGCGGGCGGTGCTGATGTTCAGCCACGAGCCGATGGACGAACTGGGGCGCAGCCTGTGGGCCGATCGCGGCTGGAGTTTTGCGGCCCCGCTGCACCGAAAGATCAACGCGGTGACGCGGCGCGGCGCCCGGGCCGTGCTGGTCATCACCCCGCCCGACCTGGATGAACTGGCAAGCCCGTCGCCCGACCCGGTGCGCGAGCAGATCGAGCCGTTTGAAGTCCCGGTGGTGCACCTGCCCGGCCCGATCGCCGACACGGTGCTGCGCGCCGGCGACGCGCAGGGCCGCGGGCTGCACGAGTTCTTTCGCCTGGCCAACCGGCAGGGCGTGGTGGCGAATCTCGAAGGCGTGACCACGGTGGTGCAGACGTCGGTCCAGGCACGCACGCTCACGTCGGACAACGTGGGCGCGGTGTTGCCCGGCCGCGGCGCGCTGGCCGGCGAGTTCATCGTCATCGGCGCCCACTACGACCATCTCGGCCGGCGCCAAGCCGGTGAGTCCGGGCCCGGCACGGCGGGGGAACGCCAAGAGGGCCAGATTCACCCCGGGGCCGACGACAACGCCTCGGGCGTGGCCGGGCTGCTGCTGTGCGCCGAACTGCTCTCCAGCCGCTATGACCATCTGCCCGCCGACCAGCCGGCGCGGTCGATTCTCTTCCTAGCCTTCACGGCCGAGGAGATGGGCCGCAGGGGCTCGATCCACTACGTCGAGCACCCCGTCGCGCCGATCGGGCAGCACGCGCTGATGCTTAACATGGACATGATCGGGTGCGTCGCCGCCTCCGGCCTGGAGATCGGCGGCGTCGAATCGGGCGAGGGACTGGCCCGGCTGATCGAGCAGCGCGTCATCGAGTCGGGCCTGGAGGCGCGCCCGCTGGAGTCGATCGGCCTGGACCGATCGGACCAGGCCTCCTTTCTCGACAAGGGCGTGCCGTCGCTGTTCTTCTGCACCGGGCTGCACGAGGCGTATCACACGCCGTACGACACGCCCGACCTAATCGACGCGGAGGGCGGGTCGCGCGTGGCCCAACTGGTGGCCGACATCGCCTTCGACGCCGCGACCGCGGCCGATCGGCCGGCCTGGACCGGGCGCACGCGCGGGCAGGCACGCGACCAGACTAGGGACCAGCGGGCGAAGGTGCGTTCGGGCCTGGTGCCCAGCGCCGGTTCTTCCAGCCGGGGCATGCTGATCAGCCGCGTGGTGGACGGCTCGCCGGCCGCGGCGGCCGGGCTGCAGCCGGGCGACCGCATCACCTCGTGGAACGGCACGCCGGTCACCGGCCCGGACGACTGGATGCCCCTGCTGCTCGACAGCAGGCCCGGCGACGTGGTGCCCATCGAGTTCACGCGCGCCGGGCAGACGCACCGCGGGCAGATCACGCTGGAAGCGGTCAGGGAGAAGGAGTGAGCGCCAACCGCGTCATCCGGCTGGGGGGCTGCGGCGAAAGGCTGCGCGTGCAGATCGTCGAGGCGGCGCCGCTGCCGGAAGACGTGGAACAGGCCGCCGAGCGGCGCTGGCAGGCGCTGTGCGAAGGCAACGCGCGGCTGTTCAACGGGCGCACGTTGGCGTACCTCGATCATGACCAGAGCCAGGCGAGCATCCGGGCCTGCGTGGTGCCGTACCGCCACCTGGCCGTGCAGCCGCAGGTGGCCACCGGCGCCACGCAACTGGGGGTGACCGGGCTGCTCACGAGGGGCGAGGGCGAGGCCCGGCGCGTGCTGCTGGCCCGGCGCGGGCCCGACACGCGGCTGTATCCGGGGCGGTGGGAGGTGGCGCCCTCGGGCGGGGTCGACGCGCCGCCCGACGGCGTGCGGCACCTCACGCTGGATGACCTGCGCCGGCAACTGTCGCGCGAGATGCGCGAGGAACTCGGGCTGCACGCCGATGCGTCGGCCGCGGTGCCGGTGGCGCTGTGCTTCGACCCGGCGGCACCCAGCGTGGACGTGGTGTTCTCCGTGCACCTGGAGGCCGAGCCGGACGCGGGCAGGCTCAACTGGGAGTATGACCAGGTTCGCTGGGAGCGGCTGCGGGGCGTTGAGCGGGTGCCGGGGTCGCTGGACCTGATCGAGCCGTCGCGGGCGTTGCTAGAGGCGCTGTGAGGGGGGCCGGGGGCGGGGATCCGGGGGCGGGGGAACGCGGACACATCCTCACACAACGCGAACTTGCAAGAACATGAGGGGATTGGCCTGGATCGTGACGGGAAGAGTCGCGATCGTGCGTGTGTGATCGGGGCGGGGAGTTCGAGTGCGGAGTGTAATTGCTCGATCTTCGAAGAGGTTTTCTCGATCTCCGAAGACCTTTGCTCGAGCGCCGAGAGCAATTCCTCGCGCTCCCAAGACCTTGGCTCCAGCGCCGAAGAGGTTCGCTCACGCGGAGGCGAGCCCGGCCCGGGCCTTCCCGCTGACGGCCCCGGTCTCCCACTTTGCCCCTGCTCGCTCCCCCCGCTCACCGGCGCGCCGCCGTCGCAGACCGGTCGGCCCCCCGGACCCCGGCCTGCTCAGGCCAGCCCCGGCGTCTGGCGCTGGACCAGTTGCTGGTAGAGCGGGCAGCGGGCCGTCAACTCGGCGTGCGTGCCCTGATCGACGAGGCGCCCGGCGTCCATCACCACGATGCGATCGGCACTGACCACCGTGCTCAGGCGATGGGCCACGATCAGGCAGGTGCGCCCGCGCGAGAAACCTGCGATGGCCTGCGCGATGGCCGACTCGCTCTCGGCGTCGATCATGCTGGTCGCCTCGTCGAGGATCAGGATGGCCGGCTGGCGCAGGATCGCCCGCGCGATGGCCAGGCGCTGCCGCTGCCCGCCCGAGAGCGTCGAGCCCTGGTCGCCCAGCACCGTGTCATAACCCCGCGGCAGCGCGGTGATGAACGCATGCGCGTGCGCCCGGCGCGCCGCGTCGATGATCTGCTCTTGGCTCACCCCGCCGGCCCCGTAGGCGATGTTGTCGCGCACGCTCAGGCGGAACAGCACCGTCTCCTGCGTCACCACGCCGATCTGCTGGCGCAGCGAGCGCAGGTTCACCGTGCTGATATCCACGTCGTCCACCAGCACGCGCCCCTCGCCCGGCTCGAACAGCCGCGGCACCAGCGAGAGCAGACTGGTCTTCCCGCACCCGTTGGGCCCGACGAAGGCGACCGTCTGCCCGTGCGGAATCGCCAAACTCACCCCGTCGATGGCCGGGCGATCGGTGTTCGGGTACTGCATCCGCACGTTCTCGAACCTGATCGAGCGCTGATGCCGCGCCAGCCGCGGGCGCGACTTGGCGTCCACCTGCTCGGGCGGAACGCCGAGCATCTGCCGGATTCGGCCGGCCGCCCCGGCCGACTGCTGGATGTCGGTGACCAGCCCGGTCAGCGGCTTGAGCGAGGCGCCAGCCACGCCCAGCGCCCCGATGGACAGCAGGAAGTCGGCCGGGTCGAGTTTCCCGTCCTCGATCGCCTTGATGGCCACGAGGCACAGCGCCCCCAGCGAGAAGATCGCCAGCACCTCCACCAGCGGGCTGGCCAGCGATCGCGCATAGCGCACGCGGAGCAACTCGGCCAGCACCCGCTTGTTGATGCGGTGAAACCGTCCGCACTCGGCGCGCTCGTTGGTGTGCACCTTGACCACGCGCAGGCCCTGGATCGCCTCGGCCGCCGCGCCGTACAACTCGCCCTGGCTGACCAGCGCCGCCCGGGCGGCGCGCCGCACGCGCTTGCCCAGTTTGCGGATCACCGTGTACAGGAGCGGGGCCACGATCAGCGAGACCAGCGTGAGGCGCCAGTCGATGACAAAGGCCGCCACCAGCGCGGCGGCGCCCTTGGTCATCTGGGCCGTGGCCTTGGAGAGCAGGGCCGTGAACCCAAGCCCGAGTGACTGCGGATCGTTGACTATTCGGCTGATCGCGTCGGAAGAGCCACCGCGGGCCAGCGCCCACAGCGGCTGGTGCACGGCCTTGGCGAACAACTCGCGCCGCAGGCGCGCGATGGTCCGCTCCACGATCGTCATGGAGAAGTAGGCGTGAAAGAAGTTGGCCGTCGCCCCAACCAGCGTCAGGACGCCCAGGGCCAGCACGATCCAGAGTACGGCGGTAAACTTGCCGGCGGGCAGCGCATCGATCCAGGCCTGTGGGATCCGCCCGTCCACCAGGGCGTGCTGATTGAGTTGGGAAACGATCTGCGGAAGTGATCTGCCCTCCTGCAGCACGATCTGGAGGATGGGGCCGACACCGACGATGCCCGCCCCAAGCCCGCCGGCCGACACGACCGCGGCCACCAGCGCGCAGGCCAGCAGTCCGCGGTATCGCAGCATCCGTCGCGCCAGGATCCAGAAATCATCCATGCGGGCAGGTCTCGCGCCGGCCAGTTGGTCCGCGGGCCGGTTTCGATCCTACGCTCCGGCTTGCCGGTGCATGCCGCGGTGACCGCCCGGCACGCCGATAGAATATCAACTGTTTCTCGAACCGGACGGGACCAAGTCCATGAGTCGCACCACCAGCGTCACTGGGTCAGAGATCGAATCCAAGGCCTCCCTGGACACCTTCACGATGCTCCTCGCCAAACTGGAGTCTCGCACGGCCGTCATCGGCGTCGTCGGGCTGGGCTACGTCGGGCTTCCCTTGGTCAAGGCGATTCACGACGCGGGATATCCCGTGATCGGCTTTGACGTGGACCGGTCAAAGGTCGAGAAACTCCAGCGGGGCGAAAGTTACCTCAAGCACTTGGGCGCGGAACTGACCGGGTCGATCTGCAACTCGCCTCGCTTCAAGCCCACCGCCGACGAGGCCGACCTCAGGCAGGCCGATGTGATCATCCTCTGCGTGCCCACCCCGCTGGGGCGGCATCGCGAGCCGGACCTGAGTTTCGTGATCCGCAGCACCGAACTGGCCGCCCGCTCGCTGCGCCGCGGGCAACTGGTCGTGCTGGAGAGCACCACCTACCCCGGCACCACGCGCGACGAGATGAAGCCGATTCTGGAGAAGACCGGGCTGCGATGCGGCGTGGACTTCTTCCTGGCCTACAGCCCCGAGCGCGAAGACCCCGGTCGCATCGGCGTCACCACCAGCCAGATTCCCAAACTGGTCGGCGGGGTGGACGACCGGAGCGCCGACTTGGCGATGGCCTTCTACACGCGGGTCATCCAACACGTCCACCGCGTCGATTCGGCCGAAATCGCCGAGGCGGCCAAACTGCTCGAGAACATCTACCGCGCCGTCAACATCGCGCTGGTCAATGAACTCAAGGTCATCTTCGACCGCCTGGGAATCGACGTGTGGAAGGTCATCGCTGCAGCGGCCACCAAGCCCTTCGGCTTCCAGGCCTTCTACCCGGGCCCCGGGCTGGGCGGTCACTGCATCCCGATCGACCCCTTCTACCTGACGTGGAAGGCCAAGGAAACCGGGTACGCGACCAAGTTCATCGAACTGGCCGGAGAGATCAACTCGCAGATGCCGTCGTACGTCGTCTCGCGCGTGG
Source organism: Phycisphaerales bacterium (assembly GCA_023382935.1). Taxonomy (GTDB): domain Bacteria; phylum Planctomycetota; class Phycisphaerae; order Phycisphaerales; family UBA1924; genus J022. The sequence continues at coordinate 229,740 of JAHDXL010000006.1, read as the reverse complement.
CCGAGGCCCTCAACCGCGTGCCCAGGCCGGTGCGCGGCTCGCGCGTGCTGGTGCTCGGCATCGCGTATAAGCCAAACGTCGACGACGTGCGCGAGTCGCCCGCGGCCGAGATCATCGAGCAACTGGTGCATCACGGCGCGCACATCCGCTATCACGACCCGCATGTGCCGGCCTTCCCGGAGATGCGCCGACACCAGATCGACCTGCGCAGCGTGCCGCTCACGCCCGAGGAACTGCAACAGGCCGATTGCGTGCTCATCATCACCGATCACGATCGCGTCGATTACGACCTGGTCGGGCGCGAGGCGCGGCTGGTCGTGGACACGCGCAACGCGATGGCCAACGTGCGCGAGCCCAAGGCGGTCATCTACAAGGCCTGAGCCGGCGAGGGGGCGCCCAGCGATTCGGCCAGCCGACACAGACGCGCCGCCTGCGCCTCGCGCGTGAACGACGCGATCAGATCATCGCGACGCTCCCCGCGCACCGGCGAGCGGGACTCAAGCAAGGCCTCCAGGGCTTCGCGCACCCGTTCAGCCGACTCAGCCGCCACTCCCCGACCGGCCTGCTCCACCAGGTCGCCGACGCACCCGCGCGGGCCCGTGACGATGATGGGCGCGTCGCACGCGAGGTATTCAAAAATCTTCCCGCTCAGCACGCCGTCGGACGTGCCGGCGAACTCCACAGCCAGCAGCGCATCGGCATCCCGTTGCATCGCCAGCGCCATCGGGCGCATCACCGGGCCGCGGTGCTCGAGCAGGTGTGCCACTCCGTGCTGCCCGGCCACGGCCTGCCAGTGCGGTTGACCCGACCCGGCCACCACCACGCGGAAGCACGCCGCACGCTCTCCCAGCGATGCCAGCGCGGCGAAGATCAGCCCGCAGTCCTGCTGCCTGGGGTAAAGAGAGCCTGTGTATACGATCCGCGTCGTTCCGTCGGCTGGAAACACAGGCTCGCCCGGCACCGGCTCGATCTCGCGCTCGAAGTGCCCGTTGTAAATCACCTCGACCTGTCGGGCCCCGGCGCGGCGCAACTGCCCGGCCAGCGGCTGGCTAACCGTCGTCACCAGATCGGCCGCCGCCAGCACGCGCCGCTCCAGCAGGCGCTCGCGCACGACAAACGGATACAGCCCGGGGAAACTGTGGTTGTCAGTCCACAGATCGCGGAAGTCGGCGATCCACCGCCCAGCGCACGAACGCAATCCCAGCCCCACCAGGTGCGCCGTGTACGGGCCCGACGAACTGAGCACCACGTCGAACGGGCCATGGGCACGCCCCCACGATCGCGCCGGCTCGACCCACCCGTCGGTCAGGTCAGGCATGCGGGCCGAACTGAACACGCCGGTGCGTTCCTTGAGCCTGCCGAGCAGGCCCTTGCCGCGCCCGGGAACGTGCTCCTCCGGGCTGACCTCGCATGACCCGCGCAGCCAGTCGATGATCGGCCCGGAGCGCCAGGGCAACTCGACCACGCGCACGCGAGGATCGTGCGCATTCAGCCCGCCCTGGTCGGCGCGCTTGGCCGTGGTGAGCACATTCACCTCGTGCCCGGCGTCGGCAAAGCCGCGGGCGAACGAGAAGGTGCGCAGCGCCCCCACCCGCAGCCGCGGCGGATAGAGGGGGCTGATGATCAGCACGCGCATCGTCCGTCTCCGATTCGGGCGCCGCAAACGCCGGCGCTCCGGGTCCGGCGCCGATGGACGCCGGGGTTCACGCATCCACCCATGCCATCACCACCAGCGCCGCCGCGGCGCTGCGCCCCACTCAATCGCCCGCCCCCTCCGGGCAAACAGCATGAACCGAACGGGTAGACACCGGCCGCCTGACTCTCATGCCGACACCGTGGACCGCTCGCGCACGTAGGCCACCAGCGTGTTCACCACATGATCCTTCTGCTCCGTTGTCAACTCCGGGTAAATCGGCAGGGCGATGGTCTCGGCGGCGGCGCTTTCCGACTCGGGCAGCGTGCCGGGCTTGTTCTGCTTCAGATATGCAAAGCACTCCTGCATGTGCAGCGGCACGGGGTAGTAGATCTCCGTGCCGATGCCGGCCAGTCGCAGGTGCTCGCGTGTCTCGTCGCGGATCTCCGCCGGGACGCGCACCACGTACTGGTTGTAGACGTGCCGCTCGGGCAACCTGACCGGCGCCGGCGTACGCAGGGGAAGCCCGCCCTCGCTCCAGGGAGCCGACGATGTCTTCGCGCCGGCCCTTGCGAACTGCTGGTCATAATACATCGCGTTGTCATACCGGCCTTTGTGCCAGGCCTCGAGGTGGCGCAACTTCACCCGCAGCACCGCCGCCTGCAGCGCATCTAGGCGTGAGTTGAGCCCGATGATCGAGTGGTAGTACTTGGGCTGCCCGCCATGCACGCGGAGGATGCCCATCTTGGCCGCCAGCGCGTCGTCGTTGGTGGTGATGATGCCCCCATCGCCGAAGCCGCCCAGGTTCTTCGAGGGGAAGAACGAGAAGCACCCGATCGTGCCGCGGCTGCCCACCATGACCCCGTGGCGGTCCCTGGTGCCGATGGCCTGGGCCGCATCCTCGATCACCGGCACACCCAGCGCATCGCCCAGCGTGAGGAAGGCGTCCATGTCGACGGCCTGCCCAAACAGGTGCACCGGCATGATCGCCTTGAGCCGCTTGCAGCGCTTGGCGACCTCGCGCACATGTTCGGGGTCCATGTTGTACGTCACCGGGTCGATGTCGGCGTAGACCGGGATGATTCCCAGGCGCGCCAGCGAGCCGCCGGTGGCAAAGAAGGTGTACGAGGGGCAGATGACCTCGTCGCCGGGCTTGATGTCCAGCGCCATCGCCGCCAGAAGGATCGCATCCGAACCCGAGGCGCACCCGATGGCGTGCTTGACACCGACGTACTCTGCGATTTCCTTCTCGAGGTTCGAGACCTCGGGGCCCATGATGAACCACTGGTCCTCGACCACCTTGCGCATGACCGGCTCGATCTCGCTTCGGATCGTCGCGTACTGGGCCTTGAGGTCGAGCAGCGGCACGTTCACTTTCTGACTCATGAATATCCTCACTTCCGCCGGCCCCGCGGATTGAACATTCGCGCGCCCGGCTCAAAGGCCGCCCGAGGCGGCTGTCACACCCTCAAACACCCGGGGCGGCCTGTTCTGCCGCCCCGTCGATCGTCACGGATTGATCCGGTCCTGCACCTCGTGCACTGGGCTGAGATTCTCTCCCTGCTCCCGATACTCGTTCCCGCACGACGGGCAGCACATCTTCCCGTCGGCGCCGGCCGCCGGAAGCCGATCGCCACACCGGCACGCCCACCCCACGCGCCGCGCCGGCACACCCACCATCAGCGCATAGTCCGGCACGTTCTTCGTCACCACCGCGCCAGCCGCCACGAACGCGTACTTGCCGATGTCGTGTCCGCACACCACCGTGCAGTTGGCGCCGAACGTCGTGCCCCGACCGACGCGCGTCGCCCGATACTCGTTGCGCCGGTTGATCTCGCTGCGCGGATTGACCACATTTGTGAACACCATCGAAGGCCCGCAGAACACGAAGTCCTCGAGCACCACGCCGGTATACAGCGACACGTTGTTCTGGATCTTGCACCCGTCGCCGATCGTCACGTCGGGCGAAACCACCACGTTCTGCCCAATGTTGCACTTGCGCCCGATCCGGCAGTTCTTCATCACGTGGGTGAAATGCCAGATCTTCGTGCCGTCGCCGATTTCGCAAGGCTCATCGACATAGGCCGATTCGTGCACGAAAACGTCGTTTCCGATCGCATGCTCAACGGGCATGAACTACTCCTGTACTCTTGACTTCCATCATGTACGGCTCGAACAGGCCCGGCTCGTCCAGGCGGATCGCCGTCGGCTGCCCGTTGCGCATCAGCGACTGCTGCGCCCCGTGCAGGATCTGCAACACCCGCACCCCGCTCAGCCCGTCCGTCCGTGGCGTCGACCGCGTCCGCACGCACATCAGGAAGTGCTCGCACTCGGCCATCAGCGGCTCGGTTGAGCCGTATTCGACTTCGATGCCCTCGCCCCTGACCGGCACCGGCTGGCCCTGCTGCCAGTCCACCCGCTGGTCGTACAGCACCAGTTTCTTGGCCACGTCGTCGAAACTGGCCATCTTCTTCGAGCCAACCACCACCAGTTTCTGCTCCTTGAACGGGTGCAGCCATGACACAAACACATGGCTGCGCACCCCATCGGCGAACAGCAACTGCGTCACCGTCACGTCGGCGATGTTCGCGCTGACGTAACTCCCGCCGGTGGCCACCACCTCGATCGGACTCGACCCCACCAGCCGCAGGATCACCGCGATGTCATGCGGCGCGAACGACCACAGCGCGTTCTCCTCCGTGCGGATCTTGCCCAGGTTGAGCCGGTTCGAGATCACGTAGCGGATCTTGCCCAGTTCGCCCGCGTCGATCAGTGCTTTCAACTTCAGGATCGCCGGGTGATACTCCAGCAGGTGCCCGACCATCAGGATCCGCCCGGCCGCCGTCGCACGGCGCACCAGGTCGCGCGACTGCCCCACGTCAATGGTCAGCGGCTTTTCGACGAAAACGTCCTTGCCCGCCTCAATCGCCCGGCACGCCTGCTCGTAGTGCGTCTCGGCCGGAGTCGCGATCATCACCGCGTCGATCGACCGGTCGTTCCATACCGCCTGCGGATCGTCACAGACCCGAGACGACGGCGCCAACTGCGCCGCAGCCGCCCGGCCCGCCTCTGACGGATCCACCACCGCCGAGAGTGCACCGATCTTCCCCAGCGTTCGCACGATGTTTCGGCCCCAGCCTCCGCATCCCAACACGGCGACGCTCGGGGTTGACTTCATGCCCTCTCTCCAAAATACCCCCTTGTTCAGGGGCTGAATGGTGTTTCGCTCGAATGGTCGGGATTGTACACCCACGTGGCGCCGTTTGGCTCATCCTTCCCATTCCAACATCCGCTCCACCGTCAGGCGGATGAAGTCCGGCTCATGCCGCTGCCCGGTGTTCATGCCGGGGCACGAGCGGGCGGCCCGCTCCCAGTGCTCGCGGCTGCGCAGATTCTCCGGCCAGAACGGCCAGGTGCGACACTGCAATGGTCTGGCCTCGTACACCGCGCAGATCGCCTTTCCCGGCACGCTCTGACGATCCAGAAACACGCAGTCATACCCGCGCGGACCCAGTCGCTCGGTCAGCGAAAGCCCCGCCCCTGCCTCCCGCGTGTATCCGGCCGCAAACTCATCCTCGGAAATCCCCATATGCGCGGCCATGGCGCGGCCTTCCTCGGGCGAGAATCGCACGTACCCCGGTCCGCCCGAGCAGCAGTTCCCGCACGAGGTGCACGAAAACCGCAACCCGTGCCCGCCGCCCTCGCTTGTCGGATCACTGCGTTCGTACCATGCGGGCACCCGGTGCATCGCTCGGAGCGTAGGTGCCTGAGAACCCGTCATGTCCGACCAGCCCTCCTTCGTGCGAAACCTCGGCAAGGTCAGCAAGACCTATCGCGACTCTGGCATCTATGGCCGCTTCATCAACACTTGCCGCCTCGATGCGTGGACCATGGCCATCCAACGCTTCGACCCGCCGCGCGGGCAGATCGTCGATGTCGGGTGCGCCTACGGCTCCTGGGCCGACAACTGGCGCTCGCTCGGCTTTCAGCGCGTCGTCGGCATCGACCCCAACCCGGACGTGATCGACCAGGCCCGGGCCGTGATGGACGAGGCGCATCTCGGCTTTGCCTCTGACTTGGCACGCTACTTCCCCTGCAATGCCCTCTGCGCCGCCAACGGCGTTGTCGTGCACATCCTCGAAGACGACCACACCATTGACTTCCTGCGCCACATCGCTGCGACGCTGGCGCCGGGTGGGCTGCTCATCTACTCCGTGCTCAATGCCGACTATTACTACAACGCCGGGCGACAGGAGTGGTTCGGACCCAACTCCTGCGTGCGCACGCTAGACACGCAACGGCGCTTTGCACGCCAGGCGGGGCTGGAGATCCTCGCCGAAATCGGCACCTTTATTGACCCGTGGGCCCTGCGCGAGTTCGAGTTCATCGCCGCCGATGTCGAACTGCGCGAACGCTGGGAGACCTACCAGGCGTTCATTGACCTGGCCAAAGTCGGTCGCGGGCGCAGCATCACGCCGTTCAGCGAGATGCTGATGGTGACACGGGCCGGCGCGTAATCAGGCACTGCCAGCGTCGCCGCGTGCTGCGACTCTGTGAGTTGTGACACGTTCGTCACCGTCACATGCCTCGGCAGCGAGTCACGGGCTCCTCGTCACGACAGTGCATGCACCACGGCTCGGCAACGTGCGTGGGCTTCCCCCACCGACCGCTCGCACTCCCCGCGCAGTTCGGCCGCTCGCTTGGCATCACCCAGCATCGGCAGGTTCACGAGGATGTTCTCTGCCGACGCACGCGCGCACGCCTCGCCGAGGATCGCCGCGATGCGCAAGTCGCTCGCCAACTGCTTGTTCGTGATTGCCCCCAGCCGCTCGTACAGGCGCAGCAGATCCACGCCCATGGCCATGGTCGCCTGCGGCGGAATGACGGCCGCCCGCGCCCCGGCCGCAATCTTCTCCCCCCGCTGTTCGTCCGCCTTGTCCATTTTGAAGGCCGCATTCAGCACCGCATACGCCCCCGCGTCGGCGTCGGCCAGATCCAGCAGCGCCACTCGCGCCCGCTCCAGACGCACGCTCGCTTCGCGCAGTTCTTCCTCGTGCTCGGCCAGCGACTTCTTCCCGATCGAATACGCCACCACCATCTGCGCCAATCCGGCCGAGAACGCGCCAATCAAGGGCGCCACCGCCCCGCCGCCGGGCACTGGCTCTTTCGAAGCCAGGCGCTCCAGCAGCGTGGCCAGAGACAGGTTCGCAAGTGAATCGATCATGTTCATCGCTCCGCGGGAGCGGCCATCGGCTCGCCCAGGGGCTGGGGCCCCGTCCCGAAGGGCGGCGCCGGCACCAGGCGCGCCGAACGCAGCACGGGCGGGTCAGCCGCCCGACCCTGCTCGTTCACCGGCGTGGCGGCGATCGCCTGAATCACGTCGCCCCCACGCACCGTCTGGCCGAAGGTGGTATACAACCCGTCGAGCCGCGCCGTGCCCGCGCGGCTGAGGCAGATGAACACCTGGGAGCCGTTCGAGTCCGGGTCGCTCGACCGCGCCATGGAAATCACGCCAAACCCGTGCGGCAGATTCGATTTCTCCAAGTCGATCGCGTAACCGGGCCCCCCTTCCCCGCCGCCCGTCGGATCCCCGACCTGGATCACGAACGGCGACCCGTCGCGCGCCCGAGGCACGATGCGATGGAAGATGATGTCGGTGTAGAACCCGCCCCCGACCAGGTGCATGAAGTTGAATGCCGTGTTTGGCGCCGCATCCGGACGCATCTTCAACTCGATCTCTCCCAGCGTCGTGTCGAGCACCACGTGCTGCTCGACATACGCCCTGATCCCGCTGAAGGTCACGCTGCGGTCGGGAACGGCGCGACCGGCCGCCCGCAGCATTGCGATCTGCTCGCTCTCGAACATCACACGCCCCTGCGCAGGGTCGTTGGTCAGTTGCGGCACCGAGACCGTCTGCCCGGTGGTCGGATCGGTCACCGTCCGAGCGATAATGAGTTCGGCCCGCTCGGGCGTCAGCATCGGCTGCAACACTACCGGCGCGCCCACAGGCGTCTCACCCACGAACAGTTGGGCGTATCGGATGCGCGGACGCTCGCCCGTCCACAGTACCGGGAACATGGTCGCCAAGTCGATCCTGCCCGCCACGGCCGCCGCCGTGTGCTCGGACACCCAGGCACCTGCATCCGTCTGTCCGTACAGGCGCACCACCAGTTCACCGGAGGCGCCCTCAGGCGCAGAGACTGTGGCTGGAACGCTCCTGCCAAAGCCGTTATAGAGCCGGTCGGCGCTCATCTGTGCCGAGGCCACGCACGTCAGAGCGCACCATACTGCCACACTTGCCAAGGTCCGCATCTTGATGGGCATGCGCGACTTTAGCGCGCCGCGCGGAGGAGATCACCGGCGCCCACGATCAAGGAAGTCCCAAGCATCGTCGAGGGAGTGATCGTCGGGGTGGTCGTCGTCACCCAAGGCAAGCATGCTGCGCAGCACTTGGTTGCTGTCGTCCATCCAAGCCACGTGCAAGCCCGCGCGAAGCACGTTGATGCCCGTGTCATGGTTGTAGTCGTCCTGCGTGCGCATGCCGTCGGCGGTAATCGCCGCCTCGGGGTGAATGGCGTACAGCGCACGCCGCCCGTCGGCGTCTTCGCCGCGGAAGTGGTAGTTCCCAACGATTTCACCGGACGCGCCCCGCCACTGTGACTCGTAGGCCTCATACGGGTGATCGCCGTGGTGGGACGGGCAGTAGTACACCCCCGCCGCGGGGAGGTATTCAGCCCGGTACAGCAGACCCAGCCCGTCCCACCCTTCGCGAGTGACTCTCCACCTCACATCGGGGGGAAGACGCAGCGTCATCATTTCGGCATTTTCGCCGTCCTCGCCACGCAGGAACGCGCTGGGCGGCAGGAGCCCACGCCAGTCATCCGCATACATCTGCAGCGCCAGACCCGCCTGCCGCAGATTCGACGCGCACACCACGCGGCGCGACGTCTCCTGCACCTTGGACAGGGTGGGCGAGAGAATGGCGATTAGGAGCGCGATCACCGCGATGGACACCAGCACGTCCAGTAGCGTGAACGCGCGGCCCGGTCTGAGCCTCCGATATTGACCCCGATGTCCCACACGAGACTCCGCTGGAGGTCGCCGCCCCATCGGGAACGGTCCCAGTTGCTCAGACTACCAACTTCGGCTACGTCCGGCAACCCCCTAGACTGAGCATGGAGGCAAAAACCTCAGTGTTATAGGACGCTCAATCTTGCGCCTGCCCGAACAGGTGGTCCACACCATGCTTGAACATTGCGGGGGGCGTCCCCTTCTGTCATACTGGGGGACACTCTGCGGGGATCGCTGAACCAACGGGTCTTCGGATGGATCCGGCCCCCGGGGTGGTGCGTATGGACAGGCGGTTGCTGAGCGGTTCTTTCAGCGCCCGCCGGAGCGGTCAGCCCCGGTGACAAGTTCATGTCGGAACGGGTTCCGGAAGGTCAGGGCTCGGGCAAACTGCCGCATGGGGGCGGCGGGGATGCAGACGATTTCGGTGAAGTTTCCCGGCGCACCCGGGCCACCCACGACGCCCAACAGGAGGCGGTGGATCTGGACCTGATGACCCGAGTGGCGGCTGGCGAAGAGCAGGCCGTCGGCGAGTTGTACGATCGGTTCGGTTCCCTTGTGTTTCGGATGGCGTACCAGTCGCTTCCGAGCAAGGGAGAGGCGGAAGACGCGGTTCAGGAGATTTTCGTCAGACTGTGGAAGACAGCAGGTCGTTATGATCCGGAGCGTGCCGCACTGGTCACTTGGGTGATGCTCATCGCCCGACGGCACCTGGTCGACAAACTCCGGCGAAACAAGGCGAGGGTCAAGACCTCGAGTCTCGACGACGCGCAGCCATGGCGCTCTGCGTCAAGTGGTCCCGAGGCATCCCGAGTGGAGCGCGACGAGCGGTTCGAAGCGCTGATGAAGAGGATCGACGCATTGCCCGAGTTGCAGAAGACCGTCGTCACCCGGGCGTATCTTGGAGGACAGACTCTGCGTCAGATCGGTGAGGAGTTGGACACCCCCCTGGGCACGATCAAGTCGGCGTTGTCCCGGGCACTGGTGCGGCTCCGCGAACGGACGGGTGAGGAAACTGTGTGATGAGCACGCGTGACCTGATCGAACTTGCAGCGCTGGACGCGCTTGGAATGCTCGAGCCTGAGGACCAGGCCGAGTTCGAGCGCGCTTTCCGCGAGGCGCCCGCCTCGATCCGCGCCCAGGTTCGCGCTGAACAAGCCCGCATCGCCGATCTGGTCCAGGTCGACGCTGAGCCTTCAGCCGATCTGCGCGATCGCGTCATCGCGGCCGTTTCCGCCGCGGCGGCAGCCGAAGTTGCCGGCGGCGCGCGTGCCGTGGTGCATCATCCGGGCCGCGTGGTGCCCAAGGTCGCCAGGGTCCGCCGCGTCAGCCCGCTGTGGCGGGCAGCGGCCATCGGTCTTTCAGTCGCGGTGGTCGTCTTGGGCGTCGTGGCGAACCAACTCCAGCAGAAGAACCAGCAACTCGGCGATCAGGTCATCGTTTCCGACTACTTCAACGTGGTCGGCACCCGCTACCTGGCCGACACGCTCTTCAACGAGTCTACCCAGCGCACCATCTTCCAGCCCGCGGTGGCGCGGCCAGGCTTTATCGCGCAGGCTGTCCTGCTCTCCGACCCCGACTGGAAGAAGTCCCGCTTCATCTGCCAGGGGCTGACCGTCGGCGGACGCCCGGCCAACTTCCAGTTGTGCGAAGTCGACGAGAACAACCGCTTCGTCCGCACCCTCCAGCGCTTCGAGTCGGGTGGACGGTTCGTCAGTTTCGATCTGGAAACCCCGGTCGAGAAGGGCACTCGTCTGGCCATCTTCGTCGACAGTGGCGCCGGCGCGCTGGGCGAGATGGTCATGATCGCCCATAAGTTGGGCTGACCGCCCGATGCACACACCGGAAATCCCGGCGAGCCTCAGCGCTGGCCGCTTTCGTTGCCGGAATCACTCGTTGCGCCGGCCCCGTCCAGATTGATGCGTGGATCGGTCCACCGCGCCTCGGCGAGCAGGGCTTCGAGTTGCTGATCGTGCTCAAACTGACTCTTGGCAGCCGCCATCCGCTTCCACACCACCAGTCCCAAGCCTGACGTGAGAAGGAACCCACCGCCGAAGATGATGCCGGCATAGGTCAAGCGGGCCTGGTCGATCGCCTCGGCCCGGGCCGCGGGCGGCTCGACCACCACGGTGGTGGCGCCGTCCATGCGGCGTCCGCGGGTGCGGTTGCCGGCCCGCGCCATCGCCACCACCAGCGTGTCAAGCACGCGCTCGGTGCGCGTCGCGCCCTGCCCGCGCAGTTCCAGGTTCAGTCGTCCGTCACCGGGCGACTCCATGGTCAACGCCGCGTCAAAGTGCGCGCTCAGTTCACCGGGAGTGGCCAGCGCCGTGATCCCGCGCCGCTTGAGAAGATCGGCGACGGTCTCCAGGAAGCGCGGATCTTCGATCAACTGTTCGTGGTAGTTCTGCCACTCGGCCAGTTCCTGCTCGTTGAGCGCGCGGTCGGTCGTTCCGGCTTCCAGCGCCGCCGAGGCCGCATACTGCCCCGGGTGGATCTTCTCGGCCAGCACCCAACTGAGCCCGAGCAGTACCGCCAGCGTAGCCGTGAAGGCCAGCATGACGCCGGCCGTCGCCGTACGAGCCTGCGCCCGCCCGGCGCGCTCGCGTTGCTGCTGGATGGCCTGATGTGCGGCCGCCAGTTCCGCACGCCGACTGAGCAGGCGCTCGCACTGGTCAAACCGCTCCTGGAGCAGCGCGTTGGCCCGCCGCACCTTTCGCGTCTGCTCGCGCAGCGCCACGCGCAGCCGCGTGAGCCTCTGCCGACGTCGCTCGATGAACTCGTCGCGCTCGCCCGGGGGCGCGACGGGGCGCGCTGCCCGCGTGCTCTGCTCACGCAGTGCACGATTCTCCTTCTCCAGTCGAGCAAGACTGGCCTGTTGCTCACGCACCCTGGCCTGCATCTGATCGTTGAGCGCCAGGGCCTTCTGCAGCGCCTCGGTCGCTCGAGGATCCTCGGCTTCGCGACTTTCGAGCCGGTGGGCAAACTCCTGCAACTTCTCGGCCGCCACCTTCAGTCTGGCGTTCAGGTCCGCGATCACCTGGTCGCGGCCGGAAATCTCGCGCTCCTGCTCCTCAACTTTGGCCAGCAGCGCGGCCAACTGCTGGCGCGTCGAGTCGTCCTCGCGCGAACCGGCCAGGTCCATCTGCTCGATCCGGGCGCGCAGGGCCGCCGACTGCGCCTCCAACTCGGCAACGCGGGCCCGCTGTGCTTCGGCGGCCGACTCAGCCTGTCCGGTGCTCGCCTCGATCTGGGCCAACTTCTCGGCCAGGGCGCCGATCCGCTCGGCGGCCTGTTGCTCCAGTTCGTTCCGCTGCTGCTCGGCTGTGGCCAGCATCTGCTCGCGTTGTTCAAGCAACTCACGCAGTGACTGAGTCTGCCGCGCCAGTTCCTCGGCCCGAGTTTCCAGCGCGCTCACCTCCGCGTCGCGCGCCTGCATGCCTTCACCCAGTTGCCTGGCTTCGGCCTGCACCCGCTGCAACTCAACTCGCAACTCGGCGACAACCGACTCGGCCTGCGCACGCGCCCGCTCGGCATCTTCGGCACGTTGGGCTTCGCTCTCCCAGTGCTCGGTCGCTTCACGGGCCGCACTCTCCAGTTCGGCGACCCGTCCGCTCAACCTCTCGGCTTGGGCGGCCAGTCGGGCCTCGGCCTGCTCGAGTTGCTGGGCGCGCAATTCCAACTTGCCCGATCGCTCGAGCGCCTCGGCCCGCGCCGACTCCAGCGCCCGGACCTGCTCGGCCACTTCGCTGCCACGCCGTTGCAGATCGCTTTCCAGGCGTTCGAGTTCCTTGCGGCGCTCGTCGACCTGCCCCGCGGCCTGTTCGATCAGTCGGCGCTGATCGTCGATGCGCTTGCGCTCCTCTTCCACCACCGAGAGGTCGCGTGCCAACTGCTCAAACTGCCCGCGCAACTGCTCCTCGCGCTCGGCCACGGCCGCCTGTCGCGCAAGCAGGTCGCGCTCCGACTTGCGGCGCTCAGTCTGGATCTTTTTCAGCCCCTCCAACTGGGCTTCGACCTGCGAGATGACATCGAGCACGTCTTCCCCGGGAGGCGATCCGGCGGACGGCTCGGGCGCGCCGGGCGAGCTCGATCGGTGCGCCTGCTCCGCCTTGTCGTGGTGCTCACTCATGGAACGACACTCAATCCGGGGGTTCCCGGGGCCGGGGGTCCGGGGGTCCGGGGGGATTCCCGGGTGGCGCGACAACTGCTGTCCGTCACGGCTATCGGCCAACACCGTGATCGACTGAACCGTCCATCCCGGGGATGGCAGGTACGCCGCGTCCGATAATCGCGACAATCTGTGGACATTCCTCTGGCGTGGCGGACTCGAAGCAAATACACTGTGCCCCGGCGGGAACAATCCGATGACTGCATCGGGTTTACCCTCCATACCGACCGATCATCCACCTTTCAAGGAGTTTTGAGCATGTCCTGTTGCGGAGCCGGTTTCAGCGCTGGGAAGTTCATCGCCGCCATCGTCGCCGTCGGGCTCGGCGGGTTCGCTGCATTCAACTATGCCACCTCCGGCTCGTTGTGCGGGTCGTGCGGCGACTCGAAGGCCGACGCGACGGTGAAGGCCGTCGGTGCCGAGTCAGCAGACGCCTGCCCGATGGGCGCCTGCTCTGACAAGGCGAGCGAAATGGCGCACGCCGGTTCGGGCTGCATGGGCGAGAAGACCGCCTGCGCCGGCGAGAAGTCGGCGTGCGAAGGCGAAAAGGTCTGCCCCATGACCGGCGAGAAGGTCCAGGAAGTGGCTGCGACCAAGACCGGCGCTTGCGGGAAGGTTTGCGGCGGCGAAGGCTGCGACCCCGCCGGGTGCGGCGGCGCGTGCGGCGGATGCGACATGAAGTCGTGTGAGAAACCGGCCGAGGAAGTCGCCACCAACCAGAGCGACAAGTCCAACGGCTGATCAACCTCGCCTCGATCCACGACCCAGCGCCCGGTTCGACCCGGGCGCTGGTTCTTTTTGTCCCCTACTTTTCCCCATGCCGCGATTCACCCTGGCCTGCGGACGCCTGCTGCTGGAAATCGACTCCGACGTCGGCGCCGGCATTAGCGACTTCTCGGTCCTTTCGCCCTCGGGCGATCCGACGCCGCTCCTGCGCCGAGCCCCAGAGCGGGGGTTCGGGTCGGAGCAGATGGGGTGCTTCCTCATGGCCCCGTGGACCAACCGGCTGCGGCATGCCCGCTTCGACTGGCAAGGACGAACGCATCAACTCAACGTTTCGCACACCGACGGCACCGCCATGCACGGCGACGTGCGCGAGCGGGCCTGGCAGATCCGGCATCGCACGCCGATGTCAGCCACGCTCGAGTTCAACTCGCACGCGCACGTCAACGTGAACTTTCCGTTCCCATTCCGATGCACGGTGCGCTACGAAGTCGCACCCGGTGGCGTCGAGGCAGATCTGAACCTGACCAACACGGGGGAGGAGGACATGCCGGCGGGTTGCGGATTCCACCCCTACTTCATGCGCCGACTGTGGTCGGACGAGGACGTCGTGGAACTTCGGGTGCCGGTGTCGGGACGGTACCCGTGCGAGGGTTGCCTGCCGACGATGCAGGCGCGACGCGAGCAGGTATGCGACCGCCTGAACGCGGGAGGGGCTTTCGGCGACCTTGATCTCGATGACGTGTTTACGGTCGATCGCCTTGAGGCCGAAGTTTCCTGGCCCTCGAGCGGTGTGCGGGCGCGGATGATCGCATCAGACTGGGCAGGGCATGTGGTGATCTACACCCCGCGCGCGGCGCCGGGGACCAGCGCCCCACGCTCGTGGTTCTGCGTCGAGCCGACGACGATGGTCAATGACGGGTTCAACCTGGCGGCCGCGGGGTGGCAGGGCACCGGCGTGCGCACATGCCGGCCCGGGGAAACGCTGAGTCTGCATTGGGATCTGCGCATCGCGTTCGAGTAAGCCGCACCCGCAGGGCGGCTCTACGATGGTGCATGCAGGTCATCGTCGATTTCACAGTCATACCGATCGGCGTGGGCGTGTCGCTCTCGCCGTACGTGGCCGCGTGCGAAAAGGTGCTGACCGACGCCGGGCTCAGGCACACGCTGCACGCCAACGGCACGGGCGTCGAGGGCGAGTGGGACGAGGTGTTCGCGGCTCTGCGCCGGTGCCACGAGGTCGTGCACCAGATGGGCGCGCCGCGCATCTCGACGATGATCAAGGTCGGCACACGCACCGATAAGCCCCAGACCATGGCCGAAAAGGTGCAAAGCGTCCGCACGAAGATGGGATCGTGATGGCGACGTATCTCATCAAGACCGAGCCGGACTGCTATTCCTACGCCGACCTGCAGCGCGACGGGTTAACGGCATGGACGGGCGTAACCAATGCGGCCGCCCAGAAGCACCTGCGCTCGATCAAGGCCGGCGACGAGTGCCTGTTCTATCACACGGGTGATGAGAAGCGCATCGTGGGGCTGGCGCGGGTGACGCGAGGGGCGTATCCGGACCCGGAGCAACCCGGGCTGACCGCTGCGGGCGAGGTGAAGTTCGTGCTCATCGACATCGAGCCGGCGCGGGCGGCGACGCGCGGAGATGCAACGCTGCGGAACATCAAGGCCGACCCGCGGTTTTCGGCGTTTGACCTGGTGCGGCAGAGTCGCCTCGGGGTGATGCCGGTGCCGGCGAAGATCGACCGGGAATTGCGAAAACTCGCGGGACTCTGAGGTCCGCATGCGTACGCGGAGAGCGCGGAAAACTCGATCAATCCACCTTGATCGAGCCGGCCTCAAACTTGGCGGCGGGCGTGCGCGGGTTCATCTTTTCGAGCGTGTGGCGCGTGATGGTGGAGATGGCCCAGTTGCGGTACCACTTGCGGTTGGCCGGCACGACAAACCACGGCGCGTGAGCGGTCGAGCACTTCGAGATTGCGTCGTTGTAGGCGTCGGTGTAGTCGTCCCAGTGTTTGCGCTCGGAAATGTCGGAGGCGGCGAACTTCCAGGATTTCGTCGGATCGCTCAGGCGTGACTCGATGCGCTGCTTCTGCTCGTCGCGGTCGATGTGCAGGAAGATCTTGATGATGGAGGTGCCGCTGTCGACGAGCAGTCTTTCGAAGGCGTTGATGTGTTCGTAGCGCTTCGACCAGACTTCCTTCGGCGCCAGGTTCTGCACGCGCACCACGGTAACGTCTTCATAATGTGAGCGGTTGAAGATGACGATCTGCCCGTGCGCCGGGGTGGCGCGATGCACGCGCCAGAGGAAGTCGTGGGCCAGTTCGCGCTCGGTCGGCTGTGTGAACGCGGTGACGCGCACGCCTTGCGGATTGAGCACGCCGTAGACGTTGCGGATGGTACCGTCCTTCCCGGCCGTGTCCATGCCCTGCAGCACGACCAGCAGCGCCTGCCTGCGCTCGGCCCAGAGCAGGTACTGGAGCGATTGCATGGCGTCGCAGTTCTGCTGGTGCAGCGTCGCGGCGGCGGCCTTTTCCTGTTCCCGCGGACCTTCCAGCCCCGGCGTTCCCGAGGCGTCGATCGAGCGGAGGTCCACGGGTGATCCCGGACGCACGCGCAAGAGGTCGGCGACGTTCATACGCGCATGGTACTCGATCGGCCTGCGAACAGGGGGCCTCGGGGGCGTGCGGGCAGCGGCTCGCCGCACCGGGAGGTGAGGAATCCGGCTCGCATCGAAGGCCCCAGTTCGATAGCATCGTTGGGTGTCCCCCGGGGGGACCGGGGCGGAAGGAGAGAGCCATGCTGAACTCAAACCTGTTCGAGGTGATTTTCCCCCAGATATTGTGCGGGCAAGTCGCGGTGGTGGCGACAATGGCCGGGCTGGCGTCGGGCTCGCTGGCACAGACTCGGGTTGAGATTTCCGAGGATGGGCTTCGGCAAGCCAGCATCGAGCCTGTGGCGACCGATAACACGGGCTGGACGCGCGGGACGGGTGTGCCGTTTGGTACGGCGCCCGATCAGGTCGTCAACCTGCGTCGGCAGATCGCCGGCGTGGCGGTGGCAGACATGAACGGCGACGGACGGAACGACGTGGTCGCGGTGTGCTACAACAGTTCGAGTTTCCCGCCCTACACCGACTGGCACGACATGATCTTCTACAACACCGGCTCGGGCATCGAGACCACGCCCTCGTGGATCTCCGTCGAGCAGGTGCACACCGGCGACGTCCAGATCGGCGACATCAACAGCGACGGGCATCTCGACGTGGTGACGATCCACGGAAACGTGACGACGCAATCGGCGCGGGTCTACTACGGATCGGCGGGCGGGCCGGCGACCAGCGCGGGATGGGTGGCTGCCGGACCGGCGGTGTGGGGCACCGCGGGTGGACTGGCCGACATCGACAACGACGGCGATCTGGACCTGATCACCAGCAACCAGGGCGTGTCGCCCGACCCGTACAAGCCGAACTTTCTGTTCCGCAACAATGCCGGCGTTTTCACCAGTGCGCCGGCATGGCAATCAGGCGATCTGGCGGTGCAGAACGGTGTCGCCACAGGCGACTTCAACAATGACGGATGGATCGATGTGGCCATCGGCAAGTGGGTCAACTTCGCCAGCGGCATCTACTACAACAACGCCGGAACGCTGGCCAGTCTGCCGGGGTGGACGGTCGGGCACAACGACGCCGACAAGGGCGCGGCCGTAGGAGACTTCGACGGCAACGGATGGCTCGACGTGGCATTCGGAGGCGACCCCTCGCGCGCGTACGGGCAGAACGCGGGCGTCTTCGTTCAGGTGTGGGAGAACACCGACCCGC
The DNA here is from genome assembly GCA_023382935.1 of Phycisphaerales bacterium. GTDB lineage: Bacteria > Planctomycetota > Phycisphaerae > Phycisphaerales > UBA1924 > J022. The sequence continues at coordinate 212,317 of JAHDXL010000006.1, read as the reverse complement.
TCAGCGGGGCGCAGGAGATGCGCTCGCACGACGTGGACAGCGACGGCGACCTCGACCTGGCTGAGATTCACTTCTCCACCGGCAAGTGCTACATCTATCTGAACAACGCCGGCGTGATCTCGACCAACCCCGATTGGACGTTCGACGCGCCCCAGGTCGGCAACACGCTGGCGTTCGGCGACATCAACGGCGACGGGTACGATGACTTGGTGACCGGGTATTCAGGTGACGTGTGCATCCGGGTGTTCTTCGCGATTCCGCCGGCGTGTGCGCCCGACCTGACGGGCGACGGGGTGCTCGACTTCTTCGACGTGCAGGCCTTCCTGCAGGCGTTCTCGTCGCAGCAGCCCTCGGGAGACTTCAATCACGACGGGGCGTATGACTTCTTCGACGTGCAGGCCTTCCTGCAGGCATTTGCAAACGGGTGTCCGTAATCGCGGCGGTCGGACCAAGAGAAGACGGGAGAAGCCAGTGACGGGATTGATGCGTGTGACAAGCCACGCGGCGGCGACGGGTATCCTGATGCTTGCCGGCGCGGCGTGGGGCGGGGACGGACTGCGCCTGGCGGCGTGGAACATCACGAGTTATTCGGGCGGGCGCACCGCTGAACTCCAGACGTCGATTTACGGATCGTTCGAGGGGCGCTCGATGAGCCCCGACGTGCTGGTGGTGCAGGAGATGGTTTCGCAGGTGGGCGTGGACGCACTGCTCGGTGCGCTCAACACGGCGCCTGGCGGCCCGGGCGACTGGGTGGCCGGCCCGTTCCTGGACGGGCCTGACAGCGACAGCGCGCTCTTCTATCGCAGCAGCAAGGTCTTGTTTGCCGGGCTGCACACGCTGCCCGCAGACCCGGGGACGACCGGGGCCCCGCGCGACGTGCGCCGCTATGACCTGCGGCTGGTGGGATACGCCGATCTGTCCACGCAACTGGCGATCTACAGCGTGCATATGAAGGCCGGCTCGGCCAGTTCGGACCAGCAGCGCCGGCTGATCGAGGCGACGCGCATCCGCGAGAATGCGGAGACGCTCGATCCTGCGATCCACATCGTCATCGCCGGTGATTTCAACATCCAGTCGTCGAATCAGGCGGCCTACCAGAAACTGGTCGCCTCGCAGACGAACAACAACGGGCGCTTTCTCGACCCCATCGGCACGCCGGGGAGTTGGAACAACAACAGCGCGTTCCGCTTCGTGCACACACAGGATCCGGTCGGGGCCGGGGGCATGGATGACCGGCACGACCAGATCCTAATCGATGCGTCGCTTGGCGATGGCGTGGGGCTTGAGTACGTCGGGCAGTTCGGAGTGCCGTACTCCACGACGACGTGGAACGATCCCAACCACAGTTACCGCGCGTGGGGCAACGATGGCACGACTTTTGACTTGGCGCTGAGGATCGAGGGCAACGCGATGGTGGGGCCGGCGATCGCGCAGGCGCTGGTGACGATGGCATCGAGCGGGGGACACCTGCCGGTGTTTCTGGACCTGGTGGTCCCGGCGCAGGTCGGGGCCAGCGAAATCATCGATCTGGGCGATGTGCCGTTCGGATCACTGGCGTCAGGCTCGATCGCGGTAGGGAACGCCGGTGACGTCGCCAGGTGGGGCGAGGGCGGGATCGCGCTGTTGCACTACACGCTTGAGGGCGACGCTGGGATCGCGATCGATGCAGGACCCTTCAGCGATGCGGCCGGGGGAGCAGCGAACGCTCACGGCTTCGTCGCCGATCTGGCGACCAACCCGGGCGGCGGGGCTTTCCAGGCCGAGATCCGCGTGCAATCGGACGACCCGGACTATCCCGTGGTGAGCGTGCGTGTGACGGGCACTGTGGTGGGCTGCAATGATGCGGACTTTGCGACGCCGCTTGGGACGCTGGACTTTTTCGATGTGCAGGCGTTCCTGAGCGCGTTCGCGGGCCAGGAGGCGCGCGCGGACCTGACGGGCGAGGGGGCGTTTGACTTCTTCGACGTACAGGCGTTTCTCACCGCGATGAGCGCGGGGTGTCCGTGAGGCGCATGAAAAACGCGCGGACGCCAGAGGCCCTCGCGTCTGGTGGGATGATGCTTCTCAGCGGCGCCGGCGCAACAGTGCGACGCCCGCCAGCCCGAGCAGCGTGCTGCCGGCGGGCGCGGGAATCATGAGCCAAGCCAGGTCGCCGCGCCCGGAGTTGAACGACGAGATGATGTTGACCAGCAGTGTGTTGGGGTTGAACCCGACGTTGAGGTCGTAGTAGAAGAGGTCGTCGCTGCCGTTGGCCTCATAGGCAAAGAGGCGGTCTGCGGGAGCGTTCATCGAGAACGCGGCGCCGGGCAGAAAGTTGACGTGCGGGCTGACGGTGGAGTCGCTCCCGAGCAGGGTGGCCAATCCGATGGCCACGTCGATTGTGTAGAAGGAGTGGTCCATCACAAGGTACATGGCGCCCGAGGCGTGAAGAGCCAAATCAGCGCCGTTGGAGATATCGAGCGCGCCGGTACCGGTATGCACGCTGAGCGGTCCGCCGATGATATTGCCGGTCAGAGGGTCGATGCGGATGAGTTCGTTGGAGGCCGCGTCGACAGCCCACATCCGATCGCTCATGTCGAAGGCGGCGCCGCGCACGTCGCGCCCGCCGAGCATACTCCCGACGGTGGTGCCCACGGCCGTGGAGGAGTTCAGGTTCATCAGGGTCGAGCCGTTGGCCGTGACCCAGAAGGCCATCAGCCCGTGGTTCAGTGAGAGGGCCAAGCCATCGGCGTCGATCTGCCCGCCGGTGACGAGCGAGATGGTGCCGATGGAGGTGAAGCCCGAGCCGTTCTCGTTGAAGGAGAAGAGCACAGCCGGGGCGGAGGACGGCTGCACGCCGGCCGGTGCGTTGGACTTGAAGCCGTAGATCTGGGCCGAAGTGATGCCGGCGAGGGTCGCGGTGAGTAGCGAAGTGGTGATGGCGAGTTCCACGACAGACCTCCCTCTTTCAAGACACGCTGGGGCGGGCAGAATCGCGCCCCCCGAGACAACCGTGCTGTCAGACGCGATACCACCGAATCGCCCAAGCACTACCAAAATGCCCGGGTGTGCGCCTCGTCCACGGGGACGTCAAGATGCATCGACGAATATCCTCCGAACTGAAGCGTTCCGCGACGCGCGACGTGAAGTTATCGGAACGAGCGACCGCAAGGTGACTGGGCTGACGGGGAGATGAGAATGACGATGGACGTTCGGCTCGGGGGCGCGGTATGCTGGCGATTCGCCATCGCGCGGGAAGGAGACTCGAGATGAAGCGGAGGAACGCGGTTCGGGTTGGGGCCTTGGCATCGGTGGCCGGGCTTGCGGGCTTGGCCTTTGCACAGTGGACGAGTGACGCCAGCGTTAACACACCGGTGGTCACCAGCGCCGGTTCGCAGGATGTGTCCAAACTGGCCGTATCTTCGGACGGCTCATCGTGGCACGGGTGGTTTGACTTCCAGCCGGGCGGAATCCAGGTGCGGGTGGAGCGGTTGGACGCAGACGGGAACCAGACGTTCGGCTCGGGCGGGCTGCTGGTCAGCGCGCACCCGCAGAACACGTCGACGGTGGACTGGGACCTGCGCGTCGATGCGAACGGTAACTGCATGCTGGCGTTCACCGACATACGCGCCGGAGGCGACCTCGATGTGTACGCCTACCTGATCGCACCCAACGGCACGATGCTCTGGGGCGCGAACGGCGTCGCGATCTCCAACAACGCCGAGTTCGAAGCCGACCCGCGGATCATCCAACTGACGACAGGCGATTATGTGGTGGTGTGGCCCCGCTTTGACGTGTCGCCTGGTCTGTACATGCAGCGCCTCAACGCGGCGGGCGTGCCGCAACTGGCAGCCGGGGGCGTGGCGATCTATTCGGCAGGGTCCGAAGAGCCCGCGTTCGTGGAGGTCGAACCGACGAGCGGCGGACAGTTCGTCGCTTCGTGGGTGCGGAACACGGCCACGTTCCTCAGCCCGCGCCATGTGCATGCACAGAAGTTCGATGCCAACGGGGCGCCACTGTGGGGCGCCACACCGGTGATCGTCAACAACGCGACGGTGGTGCCGATTGCGCACCGGCCGCGGCTGATCGTCGATGCGGCTGGCGGCGCGGCGGTTGCGTGGCACGACACGCGAGACGGGGACTTTGACTGCTATGTGCAGCGCATCAGCCCTGCGGGTGCTGTGATGTTCACGCCCAACGGCGTGTTTGCCTCGAACGAAGCCGCCCGGCAGCAACTGGACCCGGCGATCGCGTTTGACCCGAGCGGAGACATCATGATGTTCTTCCGCAACACCGACGGCGTGCAGAATATCCAGGGGCTGAACGTTCAGCGTTTTGACGGCACGACCGGCGCGCGGATGCTGACCAACTCGGGCGTGGTGCTGCTGCCGTACAACAACCAGTGGAACGGACCGCCACGGGCCGTGTCGATGGCGGGCGGGGCGGCGGCGATCAGCGATCTGCAGCCCAACTCGAGCGTAGGCAATTTCAACGGCATCCTGAAGTTGATGCGGGTGGACAGCAGTGGCGGGTACATCGATGAGGACGGGGCCATCTCGGTCTCGACAGCGAACAGCCAGAAGGGGCGGATCGCGCTGGCCGCCGCGCCGGGCGGGGCGCTGATCTCCTCGTGGGCCGACACGCGCAGCGGCGACAACGACGTGTACGCCCAGCGCGTGAACGCCGACGGGACGCTGGGCGGGGGCGAAAGCCCATGCCTGCCCGACCTGAACGGCGACGGGGTGCTGGACTTCTTCGACGTGCAGGCGTTCTTGCAGGCCTTTTCGACGCACGATCCGATCGCCGACTTGACGGGCGAGGGGACGTTCGACTTCTTCGACGTGCAGGCCTTCCTGCAGGCCTTCAGTGCCGGGTGCCCATGATCGGGCATGCCGGTCGGGCGGCGTGCGGGCGGTTGATGGAGCAGCAGGCGGCGGCGTGGGCCGACGCCTGTCTTTTTGGGCATCGCGCTGCCGGAGGATGGACGCCGGGGGATGACGCGGTAGACTGACGACGGTCCGCAGCCGGCGCGGCTGCGGTGTTCCTCATTTCTCGGGGAGCGGGCGGCATGAGTCAGACGATGACGGGAACGGGGGCGAAGCCGGCCATGCCGGTGGGCGCGGTGGTCATTCGCTTTGCGGGCGATTCGGGCGACGGGATGCAGTTCGCCGGCGGCGAGTTTGCTTCCACGTCGGCGATCGTGGGCAATGACATTGCGACCTTTCCCGACTTTCCAGCGGAAATCCGCGCGCCGCGCGGGACCACCTTTGGCGTCTCGGGCTTTCAACTGCAGTTCTCCAGCACTGACATCCACACGCCGGGCGACATGGTCAATGTGCTGCTGGCGATGAACCCGGCGGCGCTCAAGGTGAACCTGCACGACGTGGAGGAGGGCGGCATCATCATCGCCGACTCCGACGAGTTCACGCCAGTAAACCTGGGCAAGTGCGGGTATCCGGCCGGATACAACCCGCTCGCGGACGAGACGCTGAACGCCAAGTACCAGATTTTTCGCGTGCCCATGAGCCGCCTGACGCGCGAAGCGCTGGCGGGGATCAATATCGGCACCAAGGACATGGACCGTTGCCGGAACATGTTCGCGCTGGGCATCGCGTACTGGCTGTACCAGAGGCCGATCGACACCACCCTCGAGCGGTTTGATGCCTACTACGGCGGCTCGAAGAAGCGGCCAGAAGTGGCGGCGGCCAACGCGATGGTGCTCAAGGCGGGCTACTACTTCGGCGAAACAGCCGAGTTGTTCCCGACGCGCTACGAGGTGGCGCCCGCCCCGACCAGGCCGGGGACATACCGGCGCATCAGCGGCAACCACGCCATCGTGCTGGCGCTGGCGACGGTGGCGGCCAAGGCGAACAAAGACGTGGTGTTCGCGGGCTATCCGATCACGCCGGCGTCGGAGATCCTGCACGGGCTGGCGCGGCTCAAGCACTTGGGCGTGAGGACTTTTCAGGCCGAGGACGAGATTGCCGCAATGTGCGCGGCCATTGGTGCCAGTTACGCCGGTCAACTGGGCGTGACGGCCACGTCGGGACCGGGTCTGGCGCTCAAGAGCGAAGGCCTGGGCTTGGCGGTGATTTACGAACTCCCGCTGCTGGTGTTTGACGTGCAGAGGGCCGGGCCTTCGACGGGCATGCCAACCAAGACTGAGCAGGCCGACCTGCTGCAGGCGCTGTTCGGACGGCCGGGCGAGTGTCCGTGCATCGTGGTGGCGCCGGCGACACCTTCGGACTGCTTCGACATGACGATCGAGGCGGCACGGCTGGCAATCAGGCACATGACGCCGGTGATCGTGCTCTCAGACGGATATATTGCCAACGGGGCCGAGCCGTGGAAGATCCCCTCGCTGGAGTCGATCGCGGAGATCCCGGTGTCGCATCCCGGGCCGGAGGCCAGGGTCAACGGGGTGTATCAGCCCTACGCGCGTGACGAACGGACGCTGGCGCGCCCGTGGGCGCTGCCGGGAACGCCCGGGCTCGAGCACCGCATCGGAAGCCTCGAGAAGCAGCACCTGACCGGGAACGTGTCGTATGACCCGGCCAATCACGAGGCGATGGTCAAACTGCGGCAGGAGAAGATCGACCGGGCGGCCGCGACGATACCGCCGCTGGAGGTGCGCGGACCGGAGTCGGGTGACGTGCTGATCCTGGGCTGGGGCTCGACGTTCGGGGCGATCGCGACGGCAGGGGACCGGCTGCGAGAAGCGGGCCTGAGTGTAAGCACGGCGCACCTGCGCTATCTCAACCCCATGCCGAGCAACCTGGAGCAGGTGCTGCGCCGCTTCGGGAAGGTCGTCATCCCGGAGAATAACCTGGGGCAGTTGCGACTGATCATTCGCTCGCGCTTCCTGATCGACGCGCGGGGGATCAACCATGTGCGCGGGCGCTCGTTCCGCGTGGACAGCATCGTGAACGAGGTGCGTGAGATGATGGACACAAAGGGCTGAACGGAGACGCCATGACGACCGCCAATATTCCTCTGCCTTCGTACACGCCCAGGGACTTTGCATCGGACCAGGACGTGCGCTGGTGTCCGGGGTGCGGCGACTACGCCGTGCTCACCGGCGTGCGCAAGGCGCTGGCCGGGCTGGGGATTCCGAGGGAGAAGTTTGTGTTCATCTCGGGGATCGGGTGTGCGGCCCGGTTTCCGTACTACATGAACACCTACGGGCTCCACACCATTCACGGGCGAGCTCCAGCCGTGGCGACGGGCGTGAAACTGGCCAACCCGGATCTGCACGTGTTCATCGTGTCGGGCGACGGCGACCTGCTGTCGATCGGTGGCAACCACACGATTCACGCGATCCGGCGCAATGTTGACATGACGATCATCCTGCTCAACAACCGCATTTACGGGCTGACCAAGGGGCAGTACTCGCCGACCAGCGAGGTGGGTAAGGTGACCAAGTCAACGCCGATGGGCTCTCTGGATTTCCCGATGAATCCGCTGGCGGTGGCGGCGGCGGCCGGGTGCCAGTTCATCGCGCGCACGCTTGACGTGGACGTGAAGATGCTCGAGACGCTGATTGCGCGCGCGGTGGCGCACAAGGGCACGTCGATCATCGAGGTCTACCAGGACTGCAACATCTTCAACCACGGCAGTTTCTTCTACGCCAGCCAGAAGGAGACCCGCGAGGCCAACACCGTCACGCTCGAACACGGAAAGCCGCTGATTTTCGGACCCGACCGCGACCGGGGCATCCGGATCAAGGGCGGCACGCTCACGAGCGCGAGGTTGGGCGACGGCGTCGATGAATCGGACCTTCTGGTGCACGACGAGACCGATCCGAACCTGGCCTTCCTCCTGACTCAGATGGCACATCCGGCCCTGCCCGAGCCGATGGGCGTGCTGTTCGCAAGGCCGGGTGCCGCCACCTATGACGAACTGGTCTTCAGCCAGATCGCACAGGCGAAGATGAAATCGGCCTGCAAGGGCGACACGCTCGAACACCTCCTCCACGGCGACGAGACGTGGGTGGTGGAATGAGACGAGACATGAGGACGAAGTGAAACCCATGATCGCGGGGAGCGGCGGCACGGGAGGCAGCCAACGGCGCGGCAAGCCCAACCATCTGCATCAAGAACCCCGCGCGGGCACAGGATCTCCTGGAGCGTCACGTAACCGAGTCGAGCCGGCAGTGTCTGTGATCGGATGTTGATGGATCGCTGAATCGGCGTGCTGCCCGTGGGTCGGCCACACCGAGGGCAAGGTCGCCGCCCAATCCCGATCTCAGGGTTTCGAAGTCGGCGGCGGGGCGAACCACAGTTCTTCAAATGTCAGCACGACACCATTGTGGGCACCTGCCAGTCGCTCGGCATCTGCCTTCTGAGCGAAGGCGGCGATTCCCGAGGCCATCGGTGTCGGGAGCGACTTGGCGCGCATGTACCAGGCCGATTCAGCCCGCAACCACTCTCGCGTCTGCTGGTCATGCACCCAGCGTGCGAGCACCTTGCCGGTCTGGTTTTCACGTTCGTAGATGATCTGGTCGCCGGCGTCATCAAACAGCAGCACTTCCGGCCTTCCGCGCGCATCTTCGACGACCAGCGCGGTCGCATAGCGTTCGTCGCTGATGATCATGCCGCAGTCGGCGCACACCGACACGCCGTAGGTCACGTCCGGCGGCGCCTGCGGGTCCACCCTGGCGCAGCCCCAGAGAGCAGCGCCAGCGAACAGAACGCAGATGAAGGCAGCAGCAGTTCGATATTTCATATCGACTTCTTCCGCTGAAACAGCACTCCGGCGGCGGCCAGAGACAGCACGCCCCAGGCGAGCAGGACGCCCACGAGCATCCACGGCAGCGTGCGGCCATAGGTCTGCGAGGCATACATGCCCGCAGGCCCGAGCACGTCGAGCGAGGCGTTCATCTGCACGATCACGCCCATCTTGAACGCCTGGAGCGGGTTGAGCATGGCGACGATGAACAGTTCCTGCACCCGCAGTTTGAAGACAATCGCACCGGCCATCAGGCCCAGGTCGCTCACGAACACCAGTGCCAGCCACACGAACAGACCCACGCCGGTGGCAACGGCTACCTTGCGCGAAACGACCGAAACCACCATGCCGACGCTCAACATCACCCACGCCAGGAGACAGGTGAATGCGACGAGCATGAGCATGGCGGCCGCGTCGGCGCCACCGGCCTTGGCCGCCAGCACGCCGGCGCTGAGCCCGAACCCGATGCACAACGAGCCGGTGAGCGCGATCCCCAGGCCGAGGTACTTGCCCAGCAGCAGTTCCAGACGCGACACGGGCTGGGCCAGAAGGTAGAGCAGCGTGCCGCGCTCCCGTTCGCCGGCGATCGAACCCGCGCCGGCCGCCAGAGCCATCAGCGGGACGATGAGCATGATCATGTTGAGCAGGCCCGCGGTCGTGCGCCCAAACCCGGCAAAGCCCGACGATCCCGAACCGGCCAGCGACATGAACGACACGCCGACCGCCAGCACGGCAAAGGCCCCGGTGCACAGCACGAACCAGCGGCTGCTCACGGCGTCGCGCACTTCGCGGCGAGCGAAAGAGATCACGTTGCGCGCGGCCGAGCAGGGCCGTGGCAGGGGAACTGCTGTCTGAACCGCACCACTGCTCATGATCGGCTCCAATCGGGTTGATAGTCGGCGAGCACCTGGAAGTCGCGCACGCGGATGTCGCTGCGATGCAGCACTTCGATGGGCTCGGCCTTGCGATCGCCCGGGACGGCCACACAGAGCCCGTGCCCGTTGAGATTGACCAGGTGTCCCGCGCCGCGCAGCACGCCCGCGGCGTCCGACTCCCGCTCCGCATCCACGAACAGGCGCAGCGTCAGCACACCCGCTTCACTCGGCCAGAGCAGGCTCGGGCGCGTGTCCTCGATCAGCCGTCCGCGCTTCAGCACCAGCACACGATCGGCCAGCGATGCGACTTCGTCGGGACGATGCGAGGCGAAGAGAATGGTCTTGCCGCGCTGCTTGAGCGCCACCAGCGACTTCATCACCGCCGCCCGTCCGGCGGCGTCGAGATTCGAAGTCGGCTCGTCGAGCACAATGAGCGGGGGATCGGCCAGCAGGGCCACGGCCAGGGCCAGGCGCTGTTTCATGCCGCCGGAAAGATCGCGGACGCGTTTGCGCTCGTGCCCGTCGAGTTCGACCTGGTCCAGCAGTTCGCGGGCGCGCGACACCGGCACGCGACGGATACCCGCGAAGAAACTCATCGCCGATCCCAGCCGCGTGTCGTCGTGAAAGGCCAGTTCCTGCGGGACGTAGCCGACCAGAGACCGAAGTGCCTTGCCGCGCCGACGCGCGTCGCAGCCACCGACCTCGATGCGCCCGCGGGCGCGCAAGATGCCCAGCAGGCAGCGCACCAGCGTGGTCTTGCCTGCCCCGTTGCTGCCCCACAGTGCCACTGACTCGCCCGGCGCGACCTCGAAACTGACGCCGTTGACGGCCGCGACGCGCCCGAACTTCATCGTCACCCGCTCGGCCCGGATCATGATCGTGCTCCTTGCATGCGCGAGATGGGCTCGGTGCCGGCCAGCATCACCAGCGCACCCGCCACGAGCAACCCTGCGCACAACGCGCCCATGCGCCCCGTTGGACCGGGTGAAACGGTCCTGCCTGGCACCTGCGGTGGCGTCATGAGCGGGTGTTCGTCCACAAAGTTCGGCTGCGGGAGCATCACTGGCAGGGCCCGCGCCGTGAACTCGATGGCCTGCTGGGCCGGGCTGTGCATGAACAGCCGAAGGTTGGGCTCGCGCGCCATCAAATCCTCAAACAGACTCTGCGACACATACGCCACGTCGCCCCGGCCGTCGCCAGCACGATCAAATCCGGCGTAGTCTGACCAGTAGTTGCCGCGGCCATCGACGTGAAACTCGTTGGCGAGCAGGTTGCCGCGGCCATTGGTCGCCACCTGCTGCTCGTTTTCGATGAAGCCGTTGTTCCAAGTCTGCTGCGAGTGGTTGCTCGGCGCCATGAGCATGCCGACTTCGTTGTAGGCGATCAGGTTCTGATGCACGCGCCCGAACGCGCCCTGACTGAGCGGCGCGTTGTCCACATACACCCCGACGCGATTGGCGATGATGCGATTGGACCGGATCTCGACGTCGTCGCATTCCTTGATCCCGATGCCGTAACCGCTCGGGCCGCGGTTGCGCTCCATGGTGTTCTCGATCAGCGTGATGGCGTTGCTGTACATCAGGTACACGCCCACGGAGTTGCCCCACACGTGGTTGTCGCGCAGCGTCGTGTTGTGGCTGTACATGAAGTGCAGCCCGTAGCGGCTGTCAGACACCTCGTTGTTGCGCACGTCGACATTCTCTGAATACCAGAACACCATGTCGCGCGCCTGGCGGACACGGTTGCCCTCCACCACGCACTCGTGGCTCGACCACAGGCAGATCGCGTCGCCGCGGCGCCCGGGGTCCATGTCCTTGCCCACGACGACGTTGTTGCGGACCACCGAGTTGCTGGCCGTGCGCAGGTCGATACCGAAGAGCACATCCTCGAGCCTGTTCTCTGCGATGATCACCGGCCCGGTCTCGGCGCGAATGCCGGCCGGCTCCCGATCGACTCCGCTGCCAGACCCCCGGACCGTGAAGCCCTGGAAAGTGATGTTGGGCGCCAGCAGTTCCACGACGTTGCCCTGCCCCCCGCCGTCAATCGTCACCTGCCCGTGCCCGAGCAGCACCACCGGGCGTCGGACGCGGAGACTGCCGCGATACAGGCCGGGTGGAACGTCAACCGTCGCCCCCGCAGGAGCGGCCTCGATCAATGCGACGATGTCGGAGACCGGTCGGGCTTGAGACTCGGGCGTGCCCTCGCCCGCCGGCGCAAGCGCCACGCCCAGCAGGCACACCAGGATGCCCACGGTCCGGCGTCTCATGACGACACGCTCGCCCTCTTAGCCAGCACCAGCGGGCGATACGCGCGCCGGTGGAAGTACAGCGCCACCACCTGAACCACCGACGCGGCACACGCCAGGTACAGGCCCAGCCCCGCCGACGCGACGGTCTTGAACTGACCGATGATACCTTCGCCGAGAATGGGAGGCACGAACGGCTTGATCGAGTTCGAAAGCGGGGCCGTCGGATCAAGGTTCTGCCCGAAATTGCTCATCCAGTAGTGCAGGTCGAAGAGGAACACCGCGGGAAAGAGAATTGCCGGAATCACCAGCAGGGCCGCCCACTTGGTATGGATGAACGCGGCCAGTTCGAGCAGCACGACCATGCCGATCATGGCGTACACACCGATGCTGCGTTCGAACTGGGCGGCCTCTTCCAGCGGACGCATGCCGATGTAGTGGTTTAGCCCGTTGATCTCCGCGACATCACCGGTCAGTGTGTTGATGTAGGCGGTCAGATGCAGGTTTTCCGGATACTGCGGGGCGTGCAGCGCCATATGCCAGTACGGAAGGAAGAGCGAGACCAGCAGCAGCACGCGGGCAACCAGCAGCAGAAATCCAGGCGTGCCGTAGCGCAGCCCGCGCCGGGAAAATTCCGTCGGCTCGACGCGCGGACCGACGATTCGATCGATCATCGTCGCTGACATAAGGGCACCTCGCAATCGCCGTGGCGAAATCGCCGCGGGCAAAGCCGTTGCCCGCCTTTCGACGGGAAACGACCGTAGGGGGAATCAGTTGGGTTCCACCATGAGGTAGCCCATCATCTCCAGGTGCAGCGCCGAGCAGAACTCGGAGCAGTAGAACGGGAAGGTGCCGGGAACGTCGGCCACGAACTCGATCTTCGCGGTTTCGCCCGGTTCAAGGCTGAGGTTGATGTTGTACGCCGGGATGGCAAAGCCGTGAATCGCGTCGACCGCGCGCTCGACATTGGTGATACGCCACACCACCCTGTCACCCTGCTTGACCGTCACATGCTCGGGCGTGAAGTGGCTGCGCACCGCGGTCCCGTAGATCTCCACCAGACCATCCTTGCGCTCGATCCTCTCCTGCTTGGGCTTCGGAGCCATCGGGTCGATCGCCTGCTTGTGCGGATCCCAGCCGACCTCCGGGTACACGCTCCAGGGCTTGAGCTTGTCGGCCTTGATGATCTGTGCATAGTGCGGCTCGCCGATGCCGATGGGCATGTCGTAGATCACCGGCATGGTGGTGCCCTGGGCGCTGATGTCGATCAACTGGAAGTTCTGCGCCAGCAGCGGGCCGGGATGGAGGAACCGATCCACCGACCACTTGTTGAACGCCACCAAGTACTTGCCGTCGGGGCTGACGGTGTCGCCCTCCGCCGCGCCGATGTGCCCGACGTTGTAATGCACCGAGGTCTTGCTCACCAGCGTCCAGTCGGGCTCGGGCGTGCCCGCGCCGTAACTGCCGCCCAGCGTCCAACGAGCCACCGCCGAATCCAGGAACAGCGAGGTGTAGGCATACCCGTCAGGCCCGAACTGCGTGTGCAGAGGCCCAAGGCCCAGTTCCACCTGCGCCTCGATCACCGCGTCGAAATCCAGCACCGGAATCCCGTAATCATCGCTGCCCGAGTACTTCTTGTCCGCGATGGCCTTCTTGATCTTGTCGATCGAATACACCGAGACATGCGGATCGAGTTTGCCGGCCACCACGATGAAGTCACCCTTGGGCGCCACGTCCACACCATGCGGGCTGCGCGGCTCTGGCGTGAGGAACAGAATGCCCTCGTCGATCAAAGTCTGGATCCGCAGCACCGGGAAGCCCTTGATCATCTCGGCCTTCCCGTCCTTGAAGGCTTGCTCAGCCTTGTGCCAGTTGACGATGTGCAGATAGTCCGTCGCGTTGCGGCTCACGCCCGCCTCGAACGGAGGCTGCTTGCTCTCGATGCCGCCCGTGGCCATCTCCGTGTTCAGCGAGTTGAGGAAGAAGAAACCTTCGCTGGCCAGTTTGCCCGAGTCGGCCAGATCCTGCCAGTAGGGTGGCAGTTCCAGCGCAAACGACTGCGACTTGTCAATGCGTCCGGCCTTGCGGTCAAACTTCCACATCGTCACCGAGCCGCGGTACTTGTCCTTGTACTCGCTGATGGGCGCGTAGTCAAAACCGAGCGGAACGGCGTACTGCGCCCCCTCGATCACGTACTCGGTGTCGGGCGTCACGAACGCGCCGCCGTGATCGCTCACCGTCAGCGGATTCTTCACGATCTGCTTGGTCTCGAAGTCCCGCAGGTCGATCACCGCGATGCGCGCGTTGATCTTGTCATTGATGAACAGGAACTCCCCGTCGTAGTCGCCCTTGGTCTCCGAGATCGCCGGGTGGTGCGTGTCGCCCCACAGGTTGGGCTTGCCGTTCACGTTGCCCTCGGCCAGGATGTCGTTGCCCACACCATAGCCCCATCCCTGCCAAGGCTCCGGCGTGAACACCGCGATCGTCCGCAACAGGCGCATCGACGGCACTCCGATCACAAACACCTGCCCCGAGTGCCCGCCCGACGAGAAGATCACATACTCGTCCTTCATGCCACTGGGCGTGTATGTCTTGGCGGCCGCCAGCAGGTCGGCGGCCGACAGGCCACGCTCCTTGGCGACGGCCTCGACATCCTTCATGCCCTGACCTGCCGCCACGCCGGACAGCGCAACGATCAGCCCGACTGCGAGTTTCCATCCGGTTCCCTGTGACCCTTGCTGCCTCATGAGTACTTCCTTTCGCGGCTCGATGGCCGATTCACGCCCCGGAGTTACTCCTGACCCTGAAGTCGCCGAATATACCCGATAATCAACCGAAGGTCGTCATCGGCCAACGCCGGATTGCCACCCTTGGGAGGCATGTCAACTCCCGTCGTGTTCTCCGCGTCCCAGACCGGACGACCCTGCTTGATGAACGCGAGCAGTTCGTCATCGCGCTTGCTCTTGGCCCACGCGCTGTCCTTCAGCGACTTGCCCAGACCCTCGACGCCCGTTCCCAGGACGCCGTGACAGGCCGAGCACGACGAGACAAACAAACTCGCACCGGGCCCGCTGAGAACACCAGTCTCCGCAGCACCTGGCGCCGCAGCGGGCTCAGCGCCCTCGAGCACCCGAATGTGCTTGATGATGTTGCGCAGATCCTCGTCCGTCAGCGCCGGATTGCCGCCCTTGGGAGGCATGTCAATGCCCGTCGTGTTCTCCGCGTCCCAGATCGGACGCCCCTGCTTGATGAACGCGAGCAGTTCGTCATCGCTCTTGCCCTTGGCCCACACGCTGTCCTTCAACGACTTGCCCAGGCCTTCCACGCCGCCCCCGTCAGCGCCATGACAGGCCGAGCATGACGAAACGAACAGCGCCGCCTCAGGTCCGCTCGGTACACCGGCCGCCGGTCCAGCCAGCGGCGTGGCCCAGTTGTCCATCGCCGCCGTCGGCTGCCCCGGTTCCTGAAGACTCCGCACATATGCAACGATGTTGCTCAGGTCCGCGTCGCTCAGGTCCGGACGCCCGCCCCGCGGGGGCATCAGGACGCCGGTCGTGTTGCCCGCCTCTCCGGGCGCACGCCCGCGCTTGATCATCGCGAACAGCGCCTCGGGGCTGCTGTCCTGCACGAAGGCGCTGTTGCGCAATGGCTTGCCCAAATGCGGCACCCCACGAGCGTCCATCCCGTGACAGGTCGCGCACGCCACGCGGTAGTTGGCTTCGCCCAATTCGATCGCAACCGGGCTGACGCCGATGGCCGCCGCCTGCGCGGCAAAGCGATGCTCCGCCGGCGGGCTCTTGGGGGCCAGAACCAGGACCGCCCCCATGAGCACCGGCAACGTCGTCACCAACACCGTGGCCGCCAGTATCGCCGGCACGCGATGAGGATCACCATCGACCGCCGCCTTTCCCCGTCCTGCCAGCCCGTGCATTCTCGACCTCTGGACCCCACCGGTCCTATTGTGTGTTTATGTATCTGGTTATCCACTATTCAGCCCTGAGAATATTCTCCTCGGCTATACAAGACAAGTAGATATCGAAAAACTGCTTTGCTAATCCATGTCTTTGGCGCGCGTCAGCGGCACAGGGCGACTGGCGGGAGTACACAGCGTTCCCCGGTTCCCGGGAGAGGACGGGCCCGCCAGCAACTCTCCGATGGTGGTCGACTCGAAGACCTTCTCGATTGCCGCGATCTGGTTATCGAGCATGCGGTGGAGCGGGCAAAGTTCCGAGTGTCCCTCGATGCCCAATGGGCAGGTACTGATGCGGACCAGTTCGTTCTCCGTCACACGCAGGACGTCGAGTACGCTGATCTGATCCGGCGCGCGAGCCAGGCTGAAACCGCCGCCGACGCCGCGCTGGGCGACCAGTATCCCCTTACGAGCGAGGAGGCGCAGGATCTTGTGGAGGTAGCCCACGGACACATGGGTCGAGTCGGCGATTTCCTGTGCGACAGCCGGTCCGCCACCGGCCTTGGCTAGGTGTACCACCGCGCGGAGCGCGTACTCCGATGTTTGGCTGATCATGCCTGCCTCCGCAATCTAGGAAAAACGGATCGACATATACAGTATACCGAGCGGCGGGCTGTGGGCAAGCCCGGTGGACAATGTCCGTCCGGGCTCGATCGCGGACAATACCGGGCATGAAACCCCCCACCATTCCCCTGGTTTCGTGGCTTGTGCTCGGGTTGCTCGGCACGGCCCCGTCGGTGGGCCAAAACCTCTCCCGGCACGACGTCGTGTGGAAGACTCCCAGCACCGATGCCCATGGCAGCATGCCGCTGGGCAACGGAGACATCACGGTGAACGCCTGGATCGAGCCCCAAGGCGACCTGCTGCTCTACGTCGGAAAGTCCGACAGTTGGGATGTGCACGGGCGTTTGTTGAAAGTCGGCCGACTGCGGGTGACGCTCGAACCGGCGCTGCCCACCGTGGACTTCGAACAACGCCTGGACCTGGAAGCAGGCGTGATGGTCATTCGCGCGGGGCGCGGCGATCAGGCGGTGGAGATGCGCCTGTGGGTGGACGCCAACCACCCGGTCGTGCGCATCGAGGCGGAGAGCGCCAGCCCACGCACAGCGACGGTGGTGATCGAGCCGTGGCGAACGGCGCGGCAGGCGATTCCGCACGCCGAAGTCAGCGACACCTTTGAAGACCCTTCGCAGCCGAATCGCCTGCGCCGCACGGTGTACGTCGACCGCGACGTGCTGTTGGATGGACCCGGGGACCGCGTCGGGTGGTATCACCACTCGACCGAGGCATCCACCTTTGCAGAGATGTTGGTGGTGCAGGGAATCGCCGAGGCGTTCAGGGGCAAGCCGTATCCGCTGAGTGACCGCGTGTTTGGGGCGGTGGTGACCGCCGACCGCGGGCGGCGTGTGGATGCAGGCACGCTGCGTGCCGCGGCCGGCACGGTTCACCGCATCGACGTACATGTGCGAACCGAGCACCCCTCGACGCCGGAGAAGTGGCTGGCGTCGATGCAACGGCAGATCGCGGAGGCGGGCCAAACTCCGATCGCGCGGGCCCGCGACGCCCACCACGACTGGTGGCGCGAGTTCTGGCAGCGGAGTTGGATCGAGGTGACATCGAGAGAGCCGTCGCCGCCCGTGTTGGTGCCGAAGAACGCTCACATGGTTCGCATCGGCGTCGATCAGCGGGGGCAGAACAAGTTCGTGGGCGGCCTCGGGCGCGTGAGCATCTTCGGGCGCGGGGCCACACCCGACGAAATCCAGGCCTGGAGCCGGGCAGCGCCCCACGAACTGCTGCAAGACATCAAGGACGCACTCTTCACCGACATCGGCTCGAATGGCGCGCCGATCGCTGCTTCGGACGACTGGGATCTCGGCGGCGGGCTGAGCATCGAAGCCTGGGTGCACCCCGGCGTGTCGCCCGCCGGCGGCGCTCGCATCGTGGACAGGATCACGCCTGGGGCCAGCGACGGCTGGCTGCTCGACACGCACCCGGGCAACGGGTTGCGTTTCATCATCGGACCGACCATCGTGCGGGTCGAGAATGCGCTGCCGCCCGACGCATGGACGCACGTGTGCGCCAGTGCCGACCCGACGAGTGGGCTGATCGCGATCTTCGTCAACGGCGTACTGGTCGCCAGTCAGACCATCGACACCAGCGATGATGCGGAGGTTGTCAGCCGCGGCTATGCGCTCCAGCGTTACGTGAACGCGTGCGCGGGGCGAGGGCGGCACCCGATCAAGTTCAACGGTTCGACCTTTACCGTGCCGCACGAGGGCGCGTGGGGCGACGCCGACTATCGGCGCTGGGGCCCGGGCTACTGGTGGCAGAACACGCGCCTGCCGTACCTGTCGATGTGCGCCAGCGGCGACTTCGACCTGATGGCTCCGCTGTTCCGCATGTATGTCGATGACATGATGCATGTGAACCTGTTTCGCACGCGCCAGCACACCGGGCACGGGGGGCTGTTCATCCCCGAGTGCGTGTACTTCTGGGGCGGGCAGATTCCGGAGAGTTACGGGTGGACGCCGTTCCACCAGCGCGGCGACGACCGGTTGCAGTCCAGCCCGTGGCACAAGTGGGAATGGGTGAGTGGGCTGGAACTGGCGTGGATGATGCTCGATTACTACGAGCACACGCAGGACGAAACCTTCCTGCGCGAGCGAGCGCTGCCGCTGGCCACCGAGGTTCTGCGCTTCTTCATCGAGCATTACGAGGTTGACGGCGAGGGCAAGTTGGTGATGGACCCGAGTCAGGCGCTGGAGACGTGGTGGGACACGACGAATCCGATGCCCGAGGTCGCGGGGATTCAGGCCGTGAGTACGCGTCTGGTGGCGCTGCCCGCGCGCCTGACGCCCCCTGAAATGCGCGCTCTGTGGTTGCAGGTCCGCATGAGCGTGCCCCCGTTGCCGACGCGGGAGGTCGATGGTGTGCGCATGCTGGCGCCGGCGGCGCGGTTCGCCCACAAGAGCAACGTCGAGAATCCCGAGTTGTACGCGGTGTTTCCCTTCCGGCTGGTGAGTTTCGAGAAGGGCACGCGCGACCTGGGCGTGCGAGCGCTCGAGCATCGCTGGGATCGCGGCGCGGCCGGATGGCGGCAGGACGACCTGTTCATGACCTACCTGGGGCTGGCCGAGCAGGCACGCGAGAACCTGGTGGCGCGCGCACGGAGCAAGCATGAAGGCTCTCGCTTTCAGGCCTTCTGGGGCCCCAACTACGACTGGATTCCCGACCAGGATCACGGCGGAGTGCTGATGCGCACCCTGCAGACCATGCTGATGCAGACGGAAGGGCGGACGATTTACCTCCTGCCCGCGTGGCCCGAAGGATGGGATGCCCACTTCAAGTTACAAGCACCGTACAAGACGACGGTGAGTGGGCGCGTGCAGGGCCGGCGGCTGGTGGAGTGGACCGTCGAGCCGGAAACGAGGCGGGCAGACGTGATCATCTGCGAGCCGTGAATTCGGAGTCGGCGCAACCTCTACATCGAGTGGCAGGCTGCTCAGTGGTCGCGAATCTCGCACGCCAGCAACAGTTCGCACGGCGCAGGCGGATACTCCAGTTCGGCGCGATACCCGCGAAACCGGTCGAGCCCGCCCCAGCCGACGCGACCGAGTGCCTCACCGACCAGCGAGGCATAACGATCGATGCGCGTCGTCTGCACGACCGCAGGGAACCCTAGATCCGACGCCGCCGCGGACTCATAGAGAGCCGACGCCCGCCCGTGCCCGCGCGGGCGGTCCTCCAGCAGCCCATGCACCGCCGTGCGCCCAGGCCCGAAATGGGTCATGCTCTCGTGCAGCAGCAGGTCAAAGAGCACGGCCTCCACAGGTGTGCGCACGGTCAGCGTGTAGCGCCCTTCGGTGTTGTCGACGCTGCGTCGCGAAGGCAAGGCGGCCCGATAGACCTCGCCTGAAACGCAGGTCAGCGCGCCCTTGCGTCCCACCTCGCCCGCGGCCAGTTCGTCGTAGACCCACCCGTTCGAGCCAACGAACTGCCGGATCTCCGGCAACGGCTGCGAGCAGTGGGAACGCATCAGCGCCATGCCGCCACCCGCGCCTGCTGGGTCCAGCGGCTCGCGGCGAATCTCCAGGCGGCGCCCCGCGTCATCGCTCACACGCAGGCGCCGGATGATCCACGGAACCTCGGGACGCAGCCGCTCGAAGTCGATCAGCCCGCCGACCTGTACCACGTCGAGCATGCCATCCTCGGACTCGGATGGGCGCAGCGCCAGGCAGAGAAACTGCGTCCGCGCTCGCACACCCCACACCGCAGCCCCGGCGCGGTAGTGCGCACGGCGTTCTTGGTATTCGAGTTGCTCGTTCCGCCCGCCGCCAGCGAGCATCGCTTCAAAACTGCGCTGATCGCCGGCCTCATGGGCAACGAAGGCGCGGAGCAGGCGGGCGGCTTCTCGCGCCAACTCGACGCGGGCGTGGTCGACCCCGCGCAAAGTCGCCGCCCGGAGAACAATTTCCAACCCTCCCGCCCCGGGAATGTGCCGCACTGCCCGGGCTGGATCGCGGTCGCCGACGAAGCGAGAGACCTTCCACGCCAGGCTCTTGTCAAGCCCGAGAGTACGACTGACCTCGGTGGGTCGTGCTCCGCCGAGTCCTGCACCGGCCAGCACCTCGGTCAGGGCCGCCTGAGCCGCCCGCACGCGGACGACGGCTTCCCGGACAAAGCCTTGATCGACTTCATCAGGATGTCGTTCGGGTTCGCTGGCGGGGGCATGGGTGGACATGGATTCATCCTACAGGAAGAAGCAGGGCGACGGGAAAGCACTGCGAAGATATCTGCAAAGATTTCTGCGGAGAGTTCTTCCAAAGCCTCCGGCTCGGCGGTACACTCCCAACCGACGCGGTCCCGTGAGTCCGCTTGCCTTTGAACCAAGGAGAGACGCATGCGTTCTATCACCGCTGCCGCTGCATTGTGCCTGGCGGCGCCGATCGTGCTCGGTGACACGATCACGCAGAATCTGAACTTCA
This sequence comes from Phycisphaerales bacterium, assembly GCA_023382935.1. Taxonomy (GTDB): domain Bacteria; phylum Planctomycetota; class Phycisphaerae; order Phycisphaerales; family UBA1924; genus J022. Next base: position 191,536 of record JAHDXL010000006.1, on the reverse strand, counting down.
ACTGGTCGGGCGACGGCCCGCTCGAGGTCGGCAACTTCGCCGGCTTTGACCATGCGGGCGGCACCCGCATCCTCACCGGCGTGAATATCGCCATCGACGCCGAGGCAAGGTGGAATCTGACCTTCCACAACTACTCGGCAGAGTCGTTCGCAGCCGACGAATGGTGGGGCGAAGGCTTTGCAAACTTCAACATTCACCTCGGCGAGTTCGGCTCCGGGGCCGAGCGCATCGCCGGGTACATCGACTTCACCCATGTCACTGGCGAACTGGGCGCCGGGAGCGGCGACATCTTCGGCGAACCCGGCGAACCCTCGGTCAGCGTGTCGCTCTCCAACTTCATTGGTGGCGGGTTTGATCTGGCTGCGGGCGAGTTTAGCGTGGTGACCTCGGGCGACGTGCTGGCCCGCATTCTCGGCTTCACCGACGTGGTCGTGGACGGGCCGAGCGGGGCCCCGGGCATCATCTTCGGAGAGACCGACCTCATCACCGTGTCGGGCGTGCTCACGCTGACGTATGAGTTCACCAGCGTTCCCGCGCCAGGCGCAGCCGCGTTGCTGGGCGGCGTGGGGGTCATCGCTGCCCGGCGTCGGCGCGCGTGACGGGCGGGGCTTTCCCGCGGGGTTTCGTCCCAGTCATCAAGTTGCAGTCCCCTCTGAACCGCTCGCATCGGGATCCTCCCGTGCGAGCGGCTTCTCGACTTCTGAGGGACGGGGTCGGAGTCCGCGTCCGAATCGTCCGCGCGCCCCATTCTCACCATGCCTCACGGATCCCGCGACTTGGTGAAGTGGGGCGAGAAACGAGAAGCCCCGGCTTGCGCCGGGGGCTCTGAAATCGCGATCTGATGCTCCTGCCTTACAGGCGTCTGCCGGTGCGTCCGGTCAGCCCTTCGCCGCCGCTGCCTTGGCCTTGTTGCGGGCGTCATCCAGCGTGCCGACGTACATGAAGGCCGACTCAGGCAGGTCGTCGCCTTCGCCATTGCAGAGGCGCTCGAACGAGTCGATGGTCTCCTCCAACTGCGTGTAGACGCCGGGGAAGCCGGTAAAGACCTCGGCCACGTAGAAGGGCTGGGAGAGGAAGCGCTCGATGCGCCGGGCACGGTTGACGATCTGCTTGTCCTCTTCGGACAGTTCGTCGACGCCGAGAATGGCGATGATGTCCTGCAGATCCTTGTAGCGCTGAAGGATCTGCTGCACGCGACGGGACACGGCATAGTGCCGCTCGCCGATGATACCCGGGTCGAGGATGCGCGAGGTCGAAGCCAGGGGATCGACGGCCGGATAGATGCCCTTCTCGGCGATGCCGCGCTCCAGCACGACGAACGCGTCAAGGTGGGCGAAGGCGGTCGCCGGAGCGGGGTCAGTCAGGTCGTCCGCGGGCACGTAAATGGCCTGCACCGAGGTGATGGCGCCCTTGCTCGTCGAGGTGATGCGCTCCTGCAACTGACCCATCTCGGTCGAGAGTGTGGGTTGGTAACCCACAGCGCTGGGCATGCGCCCGAGCAGCGCTGACACTTCCGACCCGGCCTGCGTGAAGCGGAAAATGTTGTCCACGAAAATCATGGTTTCCTTGCCCGACTGGTCGCGGAACTGCTCGGCCATGGTCAGCCCGGACAGCGCCACGCGCAGACGGGCGCCGGGCGGCTCGTTCATCTGCCCGAACACCATGGCCACCTTGTCGATGACGTGGGCCTTGTTGCCGTTCTCGTCGGTGTATTCGGCCTCCTGCATTTCCAGCCAGAGGTCATTGCCCTCGCGCGTGCGCTCGCCGACGCCGCAAAACACCGAGTAGCCGCCGAACTCGCGGGCGACGCGGGCGATCATCTCCTGGATAATGACGGTCTTGCCGACGCCGGCGCCGCCGAACAGACCGATCTTCCCGCCGCGGACGAACGGGCACAACAGGTCAATGACCTTGATGCCGGTGACGAGGATTTCGGTGTTGGGGTTGAGTTGCGCAAACTCGGGCGGCTCGCGGTGAATGGGCATGCGCGGGGCCTGGGGCGCTGGACGCTTGTCGATCGGGTCGCCCAGCAGGTTGAACACCCGGCCGAGGACCGCCTCGCCGACCGGGACGGCGACGGGCTGCCCAGCATCGAGCACTTCCATGCCGCGGCGGAGTCCGTCAGTTGAGCCGAGGGCGACGGCGCGGACGCGCCCGCCACCGAGGTGTTGCTGGATCTCGCCGGTGAGTTTGACGTTGCGGCCGTCCTGGTTCCACTCAACCGTGATGGCGTTGTAGATCTCGGGCAACTGATCTTCGGGAAACGCCGCGTCAAAGGTAGAGCCGATGACCTGGGTAATGGTGCCTTTGGTGCCGGTCGCCATGGATGAGGTTCCTTTCTGAGCCGTCCGGGCGCGCGTGGCGTCCGAATGGGCCGAAAGGATAGGGGGCAGGGGTCGCGCCGGCTACCCAAGTCTGAACGTTGGAGATGGCAATTCGCGGGCCGTCAGGCGGCCGATCGCAGGACCGAAACCCAGGGCGCGGCCGCCAGGTTGGCAGGCATGTCCCGCCGTTCCAGCCCCACCACCCGCGTGCCGTCGGGCTTGAGGCGACAGTGAGCGACGCAGGCCAGCCACACATCCACGCCTTGCCCCTGTGCCGCGGGCATGCAGACTAGCACATGAGTTCCCGGCTCCAAAGGACCGGGCGTCGAAACGGCCAGCCCGACCGGGGAGAGATTCAGACTCGAGCAGAATCGCTCGGCGATAGGGACATAGTCGGGTCCGAGCACGATCAGACGGACTCCCGTCACGCACTCACGGCGTTCGGCTGCCCGACGATCCTGACCGAGCCTGGGATCCGCCCGCTCCGACTCCATGACCACCTCCGCCCCAACGCCCACCCGGGTCGCGAGTAATCTGAATATGCAAGCGGCCATTCATCGAGCCGACTGAAGCCGGGCACGCCGAAAACGCCGGAGCGGGCGGCATAGGCATCACGAATCGCGTGGAAGCGGGGTGTTTTCACTCTCTTCATCACCCGTATCGGTCACGCCCAGATCGAGCAAGATGCGCCTGTAGGTCTCGTAGCGTGGGGCCGGGATCTCGTCGCGCGCCGCCGCCTCACGCACGCGACACCCGGGCTCGTGCGTGTGCGTGCAGTCTCGATAGCGGCACGAGTCGGCCAGACCGACAAACTCGGGGAAGGCTTCCCGCACCTCGGCGATGGTCATGTCATCAAGGGAAAACGACCGCACGCCGGGCGTGTCGATCAGGCGGATGTCTCCCGCGAGCAGGTGCAAACTCGACGCGACCGTGGTGTGTTTCCCTCGATGCGAGGCGTCGGAAACACTCCCCACCTTCGCACCTAGGCTGGGGTCCAGAGCGTTGGCCAGCGAACTCTTGCCCACGCCCGAATGCCCGACCAAGGCGCAGACGGACCCACGCAGTACGGATCGGAGATGCTCGATGCCCTCGCCCGTCTGGGCCGAGGTCTCGATCACGCGGATGCCCACACGCCGGTAGGGTTCGAGCACTTCCGGGGCAGCCTGTCGGCCGGCCGCGAGCCGGTCGATCTTGTTCACACACACAACCGGGCGTGCCCCACCTCGCTGCACGGCCACCAGATAGCGATCGATCAACCTGGGGTGCAGCGGCGGCGCAACCACGGAAACCACGATCACCACCACGTCGACGTTGGCGACAATCACGCGCCGACGCCCGGGGCGGCGGGGGTCGGGCCTGGACAGTTCGCTCTGCCGCGGGAGCACCCGCAACAGGCGCGACGGCTCTCCGTCCTGCCCGGCAACAAAGAGGACGTGGTCGCCCACGGCCAGGTCTTCGTGCTGGGCGCCCGCCTGATCGGGGCTGAGAAGGCACTCAAACAGACGGCCTGCCTGCTCGATCGTGCAACGTCGTCGACCCACCCTCACGACCACGCCGATCGAGCCCTCGCACGCTTCGCCTGTGCCGTCGCACGCTGGCGATTCCCGCTGCCGCTCGGCCAGAATCCTCAGCGCCCACTCGCGCAGGGGGTCGGGTCGGCGGCGTGCGGCCGGCACGTCGACCTCCCGCTCGGACTTCCGCCGCAGTTTCTGAGCCTCGATCCGTCGCTCGGCGGCCTCCTTGAACAGACGGTTGCGCTCGACCTTGCCCATCGCGTCGAGGGTGGCTTCGAGTTGTCGGCGCTGGTGGGGATTCATGGGAGAGGGGGCCGACCTTCGCAGATCCTTCATCCGACCGGGGGAGCGGTGAACGGTAGTATTGCCCAAACCAACGAGGGGAAAGCGTGATGCAACAGATCGATCGGCGTTCGTTCATGCAGGCCGCCGGGCTGGCGTCGCTGGGGTTCCTGAGTTTGCGCCAGGCGTGCGCCGCTTCGACGTCGCGGTGGTCGCCGATGCCTCCGTTGCTGTCCGACCCTCGCGGCATCCTCGACCTGCCCGAGGGCTTTGCATACTCGATCGTCTCGCGCGTGGGCGACCGGATGAGCGACGGACTGCTCGTTCCGGGCAAGCCCGACGGCATGGCCGCGTTCCCGGGGCCCGACGGGCTGACCATCGTGGTGCGCAATCACGAATGCGAGACACGACACGACGGTGGGCACGTTTCCGGCTTTGGGACGGCCTACGAGCGGCTCGATCGCATCGACCGGAGCAAGTTGTTCGACCGCGGACACGATGCCACCCCATCGCACGGGGGAACGAGCACCTTCGTCTGGGACACTCGCGAGCACAAACTGGTGCGCCAGTTCCTGAGCCTGGGCGGCACGGCGCGCAACTGCGCCGGAGGGCGCACCCCCTGGGGCTCGTGGCTGACCTGCGAGGAGTCGGTGCAGATGCCCGACGACAAGCACGCCGAGCCGCACGGCTGGGTGTTTGAAGTGCCCGCCACCGCCGAGCCGGTGCTCCACAAGGCCGAGCCGATCAAAGCGATGGGGCGCTTCAACCACGAAGCCGTGGCCGTCGACCCGGGCACGGGCATCGTGTACCTGACCGAAGACCGGGGGGATGGGTGCGTGTATCGCTTCATTCCGAACAGACCCGGGCGACTGAGCGAGGGAGGGCGGCTGCAGGCGCTGGCGATCATCGATCGACCCGGCTTGGACACGCGCAACCACGAAACGGCCACGGTGGTGCGCGACGAAACGCTGGCGGTGCGCTGGTTTGACCTGGAAGACGTCGAAGCCCCGAAGGACGACCTGCGCGTGCGCTCGCACAAGGCGGGCGCGGCCATCTTCGCCCGAGGCGAGGGCATCGACTGGAGCGAGCGCGGCATTTACATCGTCTGCACCGACGGCGGACGCGCCCGGCGCGGTCAGGTCTGGCGCTATGTGCCCAGCCCGCACGAGGGCAACGCACGGGAGAGCGACTCGCCCGGAACGCTCACGCTCTTCATCGAGCCCGACGACAAGTCATTGCTCGACATGCCCGACAACTGCGTGGTGGCCCCGTGGGGTGACCTGGTGCTGTGCGAGGACGGATCCTCGCCCGACTCATTCGTGCTCGGCGTCACTCCCCAGGGCCAGGTCTACAGGATCGCCCGCAGCGCCATCGACGCCTCGGAGTTGGCCGGGTGCACCTTCAGCCCGGACGGTTCAACGCTGTTCGTCAATCTCCAGCATCACGGCATCACGGTGGCCATCCGCGGCCCCTGGCCGAGGGGCTGATCAGGACAAAACCGGTTCGTCTGTCCACCTAGGAAACGGGCGGGCAAGCCCGATGAGGCCGCCGCCACATGAGCGGATCACGCCGGGAACGGCGCGATTGGTGTGGCATGGGCGCGGCAGTCTCCGGCGTGGGCGTCCGAAGGAGGTTGAATTGAGACACCGCTGATGATGGGTTCAGCGCGCGACCCCGCCGCGGACGCGGGTTTACGCGCTCAAGGGGCTTGCCAGGCAGGTGCGCACGCTGCTCAGCGCGCCGGCTCAGGTGGCGCAGGCTGACGAAGGAGCGCGACGGCGTGCCTTTCGCCAAGGTGCCGAGCCGGTCGCCGAACTGGGCCTGACCGATTCGACGCCGGGGACTTGCCCGAACTTGCGTGGGCCATCGACGAACTGGCGCAGGTAGCGCCGAGCCACCAACGTCGGGTGATCGAGGCGTGCGCCGCGACGCTGTCGGCTGATCGCAAGGTGACGGCCGTCGAGGCCGAACCATTCCGGGCCACGCCCAGGCGCTGGACGTGCCGGTGCCCCCACTGCAGCCGGGCGCGACGTTGATCTGACACCGCGTGGCTCGACCCGACAAAAGTGGCGAACCGGCCTCTCGGCCGGTCCTGCGGGCGGAACTCATTTCCAAAGTGGGCCTGAATGGAGTCGAACCATCGACCTCACCCTTATCAGGGGTGCGCTCTAACCAACTGAGCTACAGGCCCGGCATGTCGTGGGACGATTCTATGGCGCGTCCGACCCGCCTTCGCAAGTCCCCCATCTGAAGATCCTACCCCACCCGCAACCGCAGCGCAAAGCAGGCTCCCCGTTCCGAGGGCTCCAAGTTCAGTTCACCGCCCATTTCCTCGGCCAGCCCGCGCGACAGGGCCAGCCCCAGCCCCAGGCCCGACTCGGCATGAGAGGCATGCACCACCCCCCGCTGGAAGGCTCCGAAGATCCTCCCGCGCTCGTCGGGCGCGATTCCCGGACCTTGATCGCACACCCGGAAGACCACCCGGTGGTGCTCGGCGCTCACACTCAAGTCCACCGCCGGAGGCTCGTCGCCCCGGCGCCCATACTTGCAGGCGTTGTCGACCAGGTTGAGCAGGATGCGCTCGATGCTCTCAGGCTCGCCGCGGACGCTGAGCCTCAATGCCTCGGACCGAAGGTCAAATTGGAACACCCCGCCGGCCCGTTCGACCCGGCGTTCGAGCGCGTCGCGCACCTGTTCAATCAGTGTGCCCACGGCAAGCGAGCCATCGGTCTTGGGGCGGGCGCGTCCAAGGCGCGCGTAGGCCAACACGTTCTCGACGATGCCCGCCAGGCGCTTCGACTCGCTGCGCAGGGTTGAAAGGTACGACTGCCGGGCAGCGGGGTCGACCATGCCCGCCTCGAGCATTTCGGTGTAGAGGCAGAAGGTCGTCAGCGGCGTGCGCAGTTCGTGCGTCACTGCCGAAACGAAGCGACCGCGACGCTCGCTCAGCCGCAGCGAGGCGCGGAGCACCCAGCCGATGGCGGCGACGGCCGCAAGGATCGCCAGCCACGTCGCCCCGAGCGTGGCACGCACCCAGGTCAGGCCCAGCGGCCCGGGCTCGGGCATCGGGCCGGGGTCGAGCATGACCGGCAGCGAGGCCATCACGCGCGACAGCCCGGTCGACACGCCCTCCGGACCCGTGATGGGCACCAGTTTCGGTTCAGGGAGAAGATCAAGCACGCCGGTGATCAGGAGCGTGCGGAGCATGGGCCAGTCGATCCAGATGCACTGGCGCACCACCTGCCCCTCGGCCCATACTTCGCGCACGAAGATCAACTCCGGACTGTGCGACTCACCTCGCCTCAGCCAGTGCGGTCGGAAGTTGCCCACGCGGATGGAGGCGTCGGCCTCGGAGCCGTCCGCGACGGTGCGGGCACGGGAAGTCTTCTCGGGCATGGCCAACGTCGCCACCGGCGCTGCATCGGTCAGCACCGGATCGGCATCGCGCATCTCCGAGGTGGCGGCCTGCTCGATGCTCTTGGCACGGCGTGCGAACTCGGCATCGTCGCTCACCGCTCCGGCCTGCGTCCCGGTCGTCTGATCTGCCCGGAGGTTCAACCCATCGGTCGCGGCCTGCGCGGTCGGCCCGCTCGGGGCCGACAACCGCATCTGCTCCTCCCGCGCCACCTCCAGATGCAGACGGTACACCTGCTCGAGCAGCCGTTCATTCGGCTCGATGCGCCCGGCCAGCCCGAAGCGACCCTCCGCCAGGTCGAGCATGTTGCCCGTCGGCACCTGCGGGGAGGTGAAGCGCCCCTGCGCGTCGATCTGGAAATACAGGCGGATCAACTGCCCCGTGTTGCTCGTCGACCGCGAGCCGGTCAGCAGCGGCGAGGGGACAAGCACGTCGCCCGGCTGCACCTGTTCCCACATGCGCGTATACGCCCGCTCGGCCGGATAGAAGGGCAGGTAGTGAAAGTAAGGCCGGGCCGACTCTTGCGCCAGCAGCGGCGCCATGAAGAAATCCATGCGCCACAGGGCAAGCCGCTCGTTTTCCTGTCGCGCGCTCTCGATGATGGACTGTGCCTCGCGCCGCTCCAGTCGCAGCACCTGCCAAGTGACGAAGCCCAGCCCGTCGAACACCAGCAGGGCACAGATCACAAAAATGCCCCATGTGATCCATCGCCGCGATGTCACCCGTCGGCCTCCACGGGCACGACCTTGGCCAGCATGTATCCACGCCCGCGCACCGTCGCAATCACCGACGGCTCGGTTGGATCATCTCCCAACTGCTCGCGCAGCCGCGCCACCGCCATATCCACCGTCCGCGTGTGCACCCCGCGCGGATCAAATCCCCATACGCGACTGAGCAACTCCTCGCGCGTCACCGCACGCCCCGGATTGGCCGCCAGATACGCCAGCACGTCGGCCTCACGTTGCGGCAACTGCACCACCGTGCCGTCGGGCAGGTGTGCCTCGCGACGCTCGAAATCCACGATGCGCCCCGCGATCGAGAGTTTGCTGCGCGACCGGGGCCTCTCGGCCGAACGACGCATCACCGCCTCGATCCGCGCCAGCAGTTCCTTGATGCCAAACGGCTTGACCACGTAATCATCTGACCCGAGTTTGAGCCCCTTGACCCGGTCGGTCTCCTCGCCCTTGGCCGTGAGCATGATGACCGGCAACGTGGGCTTGGCCTTGCGAATCTCGCGCAGCACCGCGAAGCCGTCCATCCCCGGCATCATGATGTCCAGAAGCACCAGATCAACCTCGCAGCCCAGGGCGAGGGAGAGCCCACGCACCCCCTCGCCCGCTTCCAGTGCCTCGTAGTTGCTCACCGACAACGCATCGACCAGTCCGCGACGGATGGCCGCGTCGTCTTCCACCACGAGGATCTTGCCCAGAGGCATGCGCGTCTCCTGTGCCGACTGTCCAGCATACTCACTCCGTCGGCCGCTGGAGCAGCACGCGCCTGCCCCCGACCAGCAGGTACACGTCCTGCACCGAGTTGAGCCCCAACACCGCCTGCTGGTTCTGCGCGATCAACTGATCGACAACCTTGTCGTAGTCGGCGCTGCCGAAGGCGATGGTCTGCTCGGGCGCCTCGTCGGCCCTGTCGAGCAGCGCACTGTCCACCCAGCGCTGGCCGCGCAGATAAAAGGTGCGCCCGGCAATGTTCTGCACTGCGTTGGCCAGATCACGGGTGGACGTGATGGCCAGCGCCCCCCCGCCGTCGCGGGGCGCGCCACCACCGCGTCCGCCGCCGGCGTCCTGGATAGCGGAGTTCAGGTCGAACAAGGGCATGAACTGACTTTCCGGGGCGGAGGAAGGCCTTGCCACTTGCTGCCGCTGCTGGTTGAGCATCTCACGCTGCACGCCGCGCTCGCCCGAGCGATCTTCCACCGCCTGAAGCCCCAGGCGGTACTGCATCTCGCCATTGGTGGCCAGGTTCTGCCGGTACATGTCCTCGACCGCGATGAAGGCCGTGTACTCGGTCAGGATTCCGTACTCCTGCGACAACGCCACCACCGAGTCCACCAGTTCCTTGTACTTGGGATCATCGGGGCTGGTCTGTCCGTCGGCCCCGGCCTGGCGGATCTGGTCGATCAGCGTCCCGATCTTGCGCTGTGCCCACAGGCGCGCGACAAACCCGTTGGCGCTGCTGGCCAACCCGGGATCCAGCATCGTCGTGAACGTCCGCTGCTCGCCGTTGCTCTGCCCGCAGATCGACAGGGTCTTGCTCTCGCTGCCGGTGTACTGCCCCAGCACGATCAACTGCTCGCCGGCAAACAGGTCAGGAAGCGAAGCAGGCATCAACTCGCGGATCGGCGATGGCCCGATCGCCAGTTCGGGCGACACCACGCGCAGTTCCGGCATCGCCAGCACCGGGCCGGCCAGTTTCTCAAATACCTGCCCGACTTTCACCTCCACGTCTTCCCGCGGCTCAACAAAAGTCGGCACCGCGCGGCTCTGCTGCGCCAGCGCGGTCAGCAGCGGCGCGTTCACGTCGTACCCGACGCCGAAGGTGAACACGCGGCGCCTGAACTCGTTGCCCTTCTCGACGGCCTCGCGGATTGCTACCTCCGACGTCGGCCCGACCGTCGGCAGTCCGTCGGTCAGGAACAGCACGATGGGCAGGTGTCCGTCGGCGGGCCTGGCCTTCACGGCCGTCAGCAGCGCGTCGTGGATATTGGTCCCCCCCACGGCCTTGATCTGCCCGATGTACTCGCGTGCCTTGCTCACCGTCTCGGCGTTCTTGGCCACCGGCGCCGGCGCAAACGACTCGATGGTATCCGAGTAGTCGATGATGTTGAACAACTCACCTTCATTGAGCGCCTCGATCACCTGCAGCGCCGCGCTCCTGGCCTGCTCAATCTTCTCCCCGCGCATGCTGCCCGAGCGATCGAGCACCAGCGTGACCTCACGCTTCATCACCGGCCCCCCCACCTTGTCCGGGGCCGAGAGGAACAGCATGAAGTACCCGCCCTTGCCGTTACCCACGCGAGGATCGGGATACAGGATCGTGGTGATGGCCGCTCCTTGCTTGTCGGCCGGCACGTAGCACAATCGGAACGGGCCCGCCTGCCCGGCGTCCAGCACCTTGACGCGGATGTCGCGGGCGCTGCTGCGAGACTCGTCGAGCGCGTGGGTCGGCGAATACACCGCGCCGATGTCGCGCGCCGAACGGATCCGCATGCCGATGGTCCAGTTCACGGCATGCGACGACAGCGACTGGCTGCGCGGCAGCACGTAATCAACCCGCCCCGCTTCGCTCGGCATCGCGTGCTCGTAGACCACGCGGAAGGTCTGCGTCCCGCCCGCCGGCACCGGGAACACGCTGGACCGGATCAGCCCCGTACCCACGAACTCAAGCAGACCGGGATCGACCATCTTGCTCACGATCTCGCGGTAGATGCGCGTCGCCTCCTCGCGCGGCAGCAGCACCGCGTTGGGCTCTTCACTGATCGCGTCCACGCCGAACGAGCGAATGGCTGCCTCACGCGGCACCGGAAGCACCAGTTGCGCTTCGCGCGGCGAGCCGGTGGGGTTGTGCAGCACGATGGCCATGTGCGTGGTGGCCACCTGATCCACCACGTCAATGTCGACCTCGACCCCCTTGACCTCGACCATGCCGGGCCGGGTCCAGTGTCGCTGCGGGATAATGATGTCAGGCCCCGGTTCGATAGGCCGCGGGTCAATCGGCTGTGCTTGCAGCCGCGCCGCCGGCACCACCAGCCCGATGAGCGCCAAGGCCGCCGTGACAATTGAGAGTCGAAGCATAACTGGGCTCCTTCCGCGTGGGGTTTCGTCCAGTGTTGTTGTACGAAATCCTCGGCCTGCGAGGGGTCACTGCCCTGTAACGGCCTGCCACATCCTCCCCCGCAGTGCGAGGTGGCGCTTGCAGCGAGAGGGGGGCCTCCGCCGGCCTTACCCTTCCGTCGCCCGGATCAACCTGCCCGGCAACGCCAGCGCCAGCACGCCCGAGCAGGCCAGCAGCACGCTCGTGGCGTGGAAGGCTGTCTCCAGCCCGAACCGGGCCTGCACTGCCCCGGCGAAGTGAGGCCCGAGAATCGCCAGCGCCCACGCCCCGCCCATCATCAGCCCCGACGCCAGCGAGGTGCGATGCGGCAGCAGGCGCTGTGCCAGCGACACGCTCACCGGCACGATGCTCCCGAATCCCAGCCCCGCCAGCGCCGTCACCGCAAAGGCCACCGGCATCACCGCGCGGTCCGGCAGCCCGTTGGCCCACGGCAAACACGCGATGGCCACGGCCCCGATGAACGGGAACACGCAGAAGGCTGTCTTCTCAAACCGCGCACTGAGCAGCATCCCCAGCCCGATGCCCCCGATGCCCATGCCCACCTGCTGAGCGCCCTGCATCGGCCCGTTGATCTTCGAAGCCAGCATGCCGACCGCTTCGATGCCCGCGCCGGGCTGCCGGCGCTGCGCCAGTTGCGTAGCCCACTGCACCATCAAATACACCAGCGCCATGTTCGTGCAGAAGCGCAGCACGTTTCCAAGGAACAGCACCCCGACCGCCATCCACCGCGCCGTGCGCTCCTCCCGCGTCAGGCGTGCATGGTGCTCCATAGCGCCGTGCGCCCGGTGCGAGGTCCCTCGCACCGACCAGGCCATGAGCAGCACGCCCAGGCCGCCGCCGGGAATCAGCCACAGCAGCGCGTGCAGCCCGCGCTCCACATCAGGCTCGCCCGCGCCCAGCCGGCCCATCAGCCCCACATACTGCGGCGTGCTCATGTTGCCCAGGATCCCGCCCACCATGCCCGCCACGAAAAAAGCCGCGACGTATCGCGTGCGGCGCTTGCCCGCCAGCGAGCCGATGGCCGCCGCGGCGATGGGGTGAAACGCCCCGACGCCCGTCGCGCTGATCGCCTGCAGGGCCAGCAACTGCCAGAAGTTCTCCACCAGCCCCAAACTCGAAGTTCCCACCACCGCCACCGCCATGCCCAGCGTTCCGAACACACGCGAGTCATGCCGGTCGCTCAGATAGGCCACCAGCGGCTGGATCAGCCCGCTGCACACCGAGCCGATGCCGATCACCATCGCCACCTGCGGGGCGCTCAGACTCAGGCGCACCGTCAGCAGCGGCATCAACGCAATGGTGAAGAACGAAAAGAAGTCAACGATGGCGTGCGACGTCACGTTGGCCCCGGCGCGACGCAACCGCGCCGAACCCGCCGCCGACGGCGAACCGACAGACTGAACACCAAGTGTGGTCAAGACGCCAAACCCCCGCTCCCCGCTTGAGGAAGCAAACGATAGGCGGGCGACGAGCGATGCTGCATGTGCTAGAAACCCGCGGGCTTTCCGCCCTTGCGCGGGTCGCTGGCGGCCTCCCAGCCCTGCCCCCGCCGCAGGATGATCTGCACGTTGCCGATCTCGCTGCGCTCGCCCAACTCGTGCCCCATCGCCTCCAGGTCGCCTCGCGCGTCGCCGAGCGCCCCGGGCTCCAATTCGAGCCGATCGGGCATCCACTGATGATGCACCCGCGGGCGCGCCAACGCTTCCTGGGCCGACGCCCCCGCCAGCGCGTTCAGAATCACCTGCATCGTGCCCGTGATGATCCGAGGCCCGCCCGAGCCCCCGACCACCAGCAGCAGCCCCTGCTCGTCAAACACCAGGGTCGGCGACATGCTCGACAACGGCCTCTTGCCCGGCGCCGGCAGGTTGCGCTCGCCTTGCACCAGCCCGAATGCGTTGGGCTCGCCGCGCACCGTCAGGAAATCGTCCATCTCGTTGTTGAGCACGAACCCGTAGGCGTCAATCGACAGAAGCGAACCGAACTCGAGGTTGATCGTCTCGGTGCATGCCACGGCGTTGCCCGCCGCATCAACCACGCTGAAATGGCTCGTGCCGTGGTCGTCGCTCATCGGCTCGGCGCTGCCGTACGACTGCGGCGCCTGCGTTTGGGCAAGGTCGATGCTGCCCGCCCGCGCACGCACGTTCCGGTCGCTGAGCAACCCTTCCACCGGCACGTCCACGAAGCCCGGATCACCGAACCACCGCGCCCGGTCGGCAAAGGCGTGCTTGAGCGCCTCAACCATGATGTGCGCCGAAGCCGCATCATCACACAACCGGCCGGCGTCGTAGCCCGCCGCCTCCATGATCCGCAGCGCCTCGAGCATCGTCACCCCGCCGCTCGACGGCGGAGGCATCCCCACGAACGTCCGCCCGAACACGGTCGCCCGCACCGGCTCGAGTTCGCGCGGCTGATAGCGCCGCAGGTCGTCCAGCGAAAGGTCGCCGCCGTCCTTGCGAACCGCGTGCACGATCTGCCGCGCCACGTCGCCCTCGTAGAAGCCCGCGCGCCCCTGCCGGGCAATCAGCCGAAGCACCGCCGCTTGCTCGGGCGCCACGATCACGTCGCCCACACGCACCTGACCTCCACGCAGCATCCGCTGCCACACGAACGCGAAGCGGTGCTTCCAGCCCGGGTTCTTCTCGAACTTCTTGATCAGGTCGGCGCTCATGGCCGCGTAGTGCGCATCGGCGGCAAAGCCGCGTTCGGCCAAGTCGATCGCCGGCTGCACCACCGACGCCAGCGGCAACTTCCCATAACGCTGGTGGGCATAGACCAGCCCGGCCACCGTTCCGGGCACCGCCACGGCCGTTCCGCCTCGGGTGCTCGATCGCGTGCCGTTCGTGTAGTAATCGGGCCCAACGCCCGCCGGAGCCGTCTCCCGATAATCGATCGCGGTGATGAACTCGCGCCCGTCGCCCCCGTCGACCAGACGGACGATCATGAACCCGCCGCCTCCGATTCCGCACGAGTCAGGCCTCACCACTGACAGCGCCAGCGACGTGGCCACCGCCGCATCCACCGCGTTGCCCCCGGCCTTGAGCACACCCGCGCCGGCCCGCGAAGCCAGTTCGTGGTCGGCTGCGACCACGCCGCAGCGGAGGATGCCCGGCTCGCTCACGCCCCGCATCGACAGTTCTCCACCACCGCTGCACCCGCAAAGCACCAAGGCGCCCAGCAGCGCCAGCAGCATCGCCAGGCCTCGTCGCAGCATCGACCGACCTCCCACAAGGCACCGGGCGCAGCCCCACAACCCGCCGCCGAACCAAGACTTCACCCCAGACGGCACGCCCATACGCACCAGACTCGGAGGCAGACGATCCAACGTCCGAATCAAAGCCAATTCGACCGGAATGGCAACTCGACCCCCAAACTGGCGAGGTTTGACTTGACAAACCATGGGTGCTTCCGCAACGCTATTCTGAGCAGGAGGTCGGCTGGAGGGGATCCGAACGGAGCGCGCCGCGCTTGACGCGCCTTCGCACCCGCCGACGCGCCCAGTTTGGTGAGGAGGCAACATGCGTAGATTCGTCGCTTGCTCAGCGGTCTTCGTGTCCGCGGGCCTGGCTGTCACGTCGTCGGCTCAGGTTGCGCCCGAGTTGATCCAGGCCGATCCGCGCATCCGCGTCGACGGGCACCAACTCGTCGAGGTGCGCGTCAACACCCAGGAGCAACTGGACGCCGTCGTTGCCATGGCCGACACCGTCTGGTCCGATCGCGTCGGGCTGGGCCTGCTTGACGTGCAGTTCCCCCCCGCGGCGGTAGCCGAACTTTCGAAACTCGGCATCGCTCACCGCGTGATCCACGAAGACGTGCAGGCGCTCATCGACGCCGAGTGGGCCGAGATCCAACTCCGCAACCAGCAGCGCGACATCTCGTGGTATCAGAACTACCACAACTACGCGACCGTCATCACGTATCTCAACGCCCTCGCCGCCGCGCATCCCAACCTGGCCGTCATCCAGAGCGCCGGCACCTCGATCGAAAACCGCGACATTCCCGCCATCCGCATCACTGGCCCGGGCGACGGCTCGCAGCGCCCCGTGGTCTTCATCAACGGCACCCAGCACGCCCGCGAGTGGGTCAGCACCAAGGTCGTCATGTACATCGCCGAGAGCCTCCTCAACGGCTACGGCTCGGACCCGCGCGTCACCGATCTGCTCGATGAGTGCGAGGTCATCATCGTCCCCATCGTCAACCCCGACGGCTTCGTCTACACCTGGACCAACTACCGCCTGTGGCGCAAGAACCGCCGCGGCGGGTACGGCGTCGACCTCAATCGCAACTGGGACTGGTTCTGGGGCGGCGAAGGCTCCAGCGGCTCGACCAGTTCCGACGTCTATCGCGGCACGGCTCCCTTCTCTGAACCCGAAACCGCCGGCATCCGCAACTACGTCCTGGCCAATGGCCGCGTCGTCGCCGCTATCGACTACCACAGTTACTCCCAGTTGATCCTCTGGCCGTGGTCCTACGACTACGTCGATCCCCCGGCCGACGACCTGGCACGATACACCGCCGTCGGCGTGCAGATGCGACAGGAGATGCTCAACGCCGGCGGAGTTTCCTACACAGCCCAGTCCTCGTACAACCTCTACCCGGCCGCCGGCGTCGCCAGCGACTGGTTCTACGGCGCTATCGACGCCCTCTCCTACACCATTGAACTCCGCGACACGGGCACCTATGGCTTCGAACTGCCCGCCTCGCAGATCCTGCCGACATGCCAGGAAAACTGGCCTGCCTTCCTCTACTTCGCCGAGCAGGCCATCCGCCCCATCACCATCTCCCTGCCCGGCGGCACGCCCGCGTCGGCTTCCACCACCACCACCACTCCCTTCCAAGTGCTCATCTCCAGCGCCGCCAGCACCTACGCCAACGGCACCGGACAACTCCACGTCCGCGTCGGCAACAGTCCCTTCACCACATCCGCCCTGACGCCGCTGGGCAACGGTCTGTTCCAGGCTTCGCTCCCCGCGGCTTCCTGCGGCACCGAGATCGACTACTACATCACCGCCGGATCGACGGACGGACGCACCGTCTCGCTCCCCGCCGACGGGGCTTCCGCACCATTCTCGGCCGAAGCGCTTGACCTCACCGTCGCGTTCAACGACAACATGGAAACCGGCGTGAACGGCTGGTCCGCCGGAGTCGCAGGCGACACCGCCACGACCGGCCAGTGGCAACTGGCCGATCCGCAGGGCACCGCTGCGCAGCCGGAAAACGACCACTCCAACCCCGGCACCATGTGCTGGGTCACCGGCGCGCTGGCTGGCAGCAGCATCGGCGCCTACGACGTCGACAACGGCTACACCACACTGCTCTCTCCACGCCTCGACGCCTCCGAGGCCGCTTCGGGCGACATGCAGGCCATCCTCAGTTACTGGCGCTGGTACTCCAACGATCAGGGCGCCGCGCCCAACGAAGACTCGATGCCCATCGAGATTTCCAACAACAACGGCTCGACCTGGACCCCGCTCGAACTGGTCACCCAGAATGCCAACGCCTGGGTCTATCGCGAGTTCAACATCGCCGACTACGTCACTCCGACCGCCAACATGCGCGTCCGCTTCATCGCCCGCGACCTCGGCTCGGGCTCCATCGTCGAGGCTGCCATCGACGACGTCCGCCTGGAAATCCGTGGCTGCGCCTGCTATCCGGCCGACATGAACTGCGACGGCACGCTCGACTTCTTCGACGTGCAGATCTTCCTCGACGCCTTCGCCCATCACAACCCGTCGGCCGACTTCAACAGCGACGGGCTCTACGACTTCTTCGACGTCCAGATCTTCCTCGATCTCTTCAGCCACGGGTGAAAAGTTCCGATAACCGACGCGCGTGCGGGTCACAAGGCCCGCATGCGTTCTTTTCCACTGACGCACACGTCCGCTGCTCCACGGCTTCCCGCCCGGATCCGATTCTCCACACGCCATGTCAAAGGGAGACTTCACCGATTCGCATGCGAATCCGCCCTCGCAGGCAGGTCTCACGCTGCGCAAGCGCGCCGCACGAGTGCACTGCGAAGACCTGACCTCGAACCTCGGGCCCGTCATCGACCTGAGCCTGTCCGGCGCCCGCGTCGTGTACCGGGGCCTGGCACGCTGGGATGTCGGCACGCCCGTCCAACTCCAACTCTGCGGCTACGGCAATAGGACCGCCGTCTCAGCCCAGATCGCTCGTCGGCGGCGGCTTGGTTTCATGACCGCCGAACTGGGCATCCAGTTCATCAACCTCGACGCGCCCACCCGCCAGATCATCTCCGAGTTGGTCCGCTGTCACAGCGTGCGCTACGCCATT
The DNA here is from genome assembly GCA_023382935.1 of Phycisphaerales bacterium. Classification (GTDB taxonomy): domain Bacteria; phylum Planctomycetota; class Phycisphaerae; order Phycisphaerales; family UBA1924; genus J022. The sequence goes on along the minus strand of JAHDXL010000006.1, from coordinate 173,867 downwards.
GTCCGCGACGCCGCCTGAGCCAGCGCCGCGCGCACCTGCTCACCCAGCGATCGCAGGGTGGTGGGCGCATGCAGTGCGATAGACCACGTTCGATCACGCGCCGCCTCGCTCGACGCCATCGCGTTCCTCATTTGCCCAGCCTGCCCCTCCAAGCGCGCCAGAGCATCCGCGTGATCGCACACACTCTTCCTCAGCAACTCGTGCATCGCGCGATACGCGGCCGCCCGCCCCGCCGAGCCACGCGCAAGACCCCTGATCTTCGCCACCAGTTCCCTCTTGCGCAGCCCGCCTTCTTCATCGCCCAGCAGTGCCGGATCATGCCGCGCCCGATGTGCGGCCGCCACCGCACGCGACACCACTGCCTCCGCCACAGGCTCGACGCCCAGATCCACCAGCCGCGTCGCGCTCACCACCGCCACTGGCGCCAGCACCACGTCAGGCCCGAGCCAATCGCTCAGCCAGCGCTGCGTCACCCGGTCATACGCCCCGCCGCCCGTGCCGTGGATAAACATCTCGCAGCCCGCCAGGCGCAACATGCCCGTCATCAACAGCCCGCGCGGCGCCAGGTTGCCGCAATCCAGCGTTTGCCCGCGCTCGACGAGCACCGGCAGGCGCGGCTGGTTCATTCCCACACGCCAGATCGGCAACTCAAACCGCCCGCGCTCCGCACGGCACATCAGCGCGCGCACGCCCGCATCCGGGAACGCCGCCGCCGCCGCGTTGTACGCTCGCACACAGCCGTCTGGATCTTCACACATGCGCCGCACCAGATCGCCGAACAGATCGGTCCGCGCCGTCGCGCTGCCGTACACCACCGGCCGCACCAGCCCGATGCCCGCGCTCTCCAGCACCTTCTCCGCCGCCCGGTGCCCCTGCTCGGCCAGCGTGCGAGCGCTCGCCCGCGCCTGCTCCATCGCCTCGGCCGCCGGGCGCGCCACCTCCGGCACGTCGCGCCGCACCCTCACCGTCGGCCGAAATCCGCTGGCCGCGTCCGGATGCCCCTCGTCCTTTTCTGCAAGATCAAGCATCCGCCCAGTCCACGCGCCGTGCGCATCGCGAACGGGCACACGCAGGTACGCCACGTCGTTCTCATCAAGGTCCGCGACCAGCCACGCCGTCGCCGCCACCCCCTCCAGCGCACGCAGGGTGAAGTACTTGGCCGCGATCCCCGCGTGCCACAAACCGGCCTGATGCCCCGACATCACCAGCGGCCGCCGCGCAGGCAGACCCATCTGCTCGCGAAATCGCTCCGGACGCACCCACGTCGGCGCCGAGCGCCCCTGCGCCCACAACGCCCCCCAACGCCCGGGCGGCGGCTCAATCAGCAGGTACCCATCCTCGCTCGGCGCCTTCACGCACCATCCTATGAGCAGGGCGAGCACATCAGCCCGTCCACTGCCGCCTCGGGCAATCGGTCGGCCCGACGCTTGAGGGCGCAGTGCAACACGCGGCGGTAGTGCCCGTACCGCACTTCCGGGTCGTCCAGCCCGCCGCCGAACGAGCGATTCGCGCTGGTGTAAATCAGCCGCACGGGAATCTCACCGATGCGCAACCCGGCCACCACCGCCTCGACCCAGAACTGCATCGGAAACGCATATCCGTCCTCGTTCAGTTCCAGTCCCTGCACCGCAGCGACCCGGTAGGCTTTGAACCCGCAGAACCCGTCCGTCAGGCTCAGCCCCAGACGATCGTTGATCTCCGTGGTGATGCGCAGGTTGATTGAGCGTCGATCCTCCGGCGGGCTGCCCTCGGCATCCTCGACATTCAGATAGCGCGATCCGCTGATCACGTCAAACCGCCCGGCGCGCGCCTCGCACAGAAACCGCGGAATCCAGTCCGGTTCGTGCTGCTCATCGCAGTCCATCGTGATGACCCAGTCATACCCACCCCGCGCCCCCAGCGCAAAGGCGTCCTGCATCGCCCGCCCATACCCGGCATTCCGCTCCCGCACCACCACCCGGATCCCAAGCCCGGGCGACAGGTGCGCCAGCACCTCCGATGTTCCATCCGTCGATGCGTCGTCGATCACCGCTACATCGCCGGCAAACGCCCGAACGCGACGGAGCACTCGCTCCACCGTGGAAACCTCGTTGAACACCGGTATGACCACCAGGCTGCGCAAGGAACCTCCTCCCGGGGCGTCGGCCTTACCGCCAACCCGTCCACCTCACACACTATTCCCGCCTCCGGCCAACGCGCCAATCCCCCGGTCGGGTGTCCCCTTCGCCCGACCGGCTTCCCACCGATTCACGCCTCGCCTTCGTCGTCGTTGCCGCCCGACTGCTGCGCACGCTCCGCCTTGACCAGCGACGTAAAGGCCGCAAACCCGAACGGCATCGTCTCGGGCGACTCCGGATCGTCCATGTGGCTTGCCTGGGCCGCCTCTTCCATCCGCCGCACCAGTTCCTCGCTCAGCGAGTGCACCGCCACAATCTCATGCACCGGGAGCGTGAACACCTCGCCCCCCGGCGTGTGAATCTGAAACACCGTGCACTGCACGTCGGTCGAAACCTCCCGATCACCGGGATTGGCCTCCACCGAACAGGCAAACACCGGGAACACGTCCGCAATCGGAATCCGCTGCCCAAGCCGCGTGATCACCGCCATGCGCCCGTCGAACATCTCGTCGAGCGGCCCGGGACTCGTCGCCGCGCCACGCGCCGATGCGGACAAGCGCCCGCCCGATCCCGCCGCCACCGACAGCGCGCTGAGTATCTCCTGCACCACGTTCTGCCAGAACACCTCGCGCCGTCGCGTCAGATCACCCAGCGCCGACGCCCCCTGCACGCGAGAGGCCATGCTTCCACCGCTTCTGGGCTGCTGTTCCCTCATGGCTTGTCGATCGCCTCCAGTTGGACTGCCAACTCGTCAAGTTCGCTGCTCAACTCCGCCACCTCACGCGCCCAGCGCCTTTGATGCTCCTCGACCCCCGCACCCGTCGCGGCCCCCCAGGGCGGCGCCAGGCGCGACACCTCCGGATGCACGCTCAGGATCTCCGCCAGGCGCGCCGAGCCCGCCTTTGCCTCGTTCAGTTGCGATCGCAGCGCGCCCAGCACCTCATTCCGCTGATGCGGCTTGGCCTTCTTCAAGTCCGCAAACCCACGCTCCAGTCGCGCCACGCTCACACGCAACTCATCGCGCAGTCTCCCCGCGCTCGCGTGCGCCTCGGCCAGGCCGCTCGTCACCCGCTCACGCTCACGCTTGAACGCGCCGACGCCTCCGAGCCTCAACACCTGTCCGAGGCTGTCCGCCTCGTCGGCGACCTTCAAAATGATCAGCGTCTCGCGATCCAACTCGACACTCCAGTGCGCATCATCCAAGCGGGTCAACACCGCCCGGCCTCCTGCATCATTGCGCTCACGCAACAGCCGGGCATCGCCGGCTCCCCCGACAAGGTACAAGTCGCCCAGTGGACGCCCGGCCACGTCCTGAAGCATCGTCGGCATCCCGCGCTGCTCCAGCAGGCGCGCGCACATCTGCTCATACCGCCCGCGCCACCCGCTCTCCGCCACCTCGCACAGGTCGGGCAGACTCCAACCCTCGTCGCCCGCCAGGCGTGCGCCTTTTCCCATTCCCGCGTGGTCAGCAGCCAGCATCCAGGTCAGGAACCCCGGAGCCACCACGCTCCCCCCATCCACGAAAATGCCCACCGGAATCGGGCACGCCTCGATCGCTTCGGCGGCACGCACCAACTGGTCGGCCCGGGCGCGTGGGCAGTTTGGCACGATCAAAGCCATCGACTCGCGCGACGGGTCGCGCCGTCCCAGCCACGCGACGATCCGATCACCCATCGCGCGTTCGTTCAGGTCGCCCTCGATGTCCAGTTGCGCCACCACGCCGCTGCGTGGCTGCCCCAGCGCGACCGCCCCCAGCGCACAGGCCAGCGCCATGCCCAGCATCGCCCACATGGTGCTCAACCCACCATCGCCGGCGCTCGCGCCGACGTGAGATTGAGCCCGAAAGCCCCCGGCTCGAACACGTGCAAGCGCCGGGGATCAACCGTGAACGTGCGCTTTTCGCCGGCCTTCACTCCGCTCAGCGCCGAAATCCGCGCCACCAGCCCCTTGTGTGCGACGGTCGACATCCGCACGTCCATCTCATCGCCCAAAGGCTCGACCACTTCCACGTTCACCTCGAGCGCGCACCCCTCCGACCGGTCCTGCTCGATCTGTCCGCTCGCCCGCAGCGCCTGAGGCCTCACCCCCACCACCACCTCGGCCCCCGCCCGCCCTCCCAGCAACTCGGCGTGGTGCGCGCACAGCCGCAGGCTCTGCCCGCCCTCGCCCTGCTCGATGAACACCATGTGCCCGTTCTGCTTCTCCAGGCGCCCTTGGAAAAAGTTCATCGGGGGTGTGCCGATGAACTCGGCCACGAAGCGATTGACCGGGTTGCGATACACCTCGAATGGTGTATCCACCTGCTGGATCACCGCATCGGCCATCACCACCACGCGATCGCCCAGCGTCATCGCCTCTTCCTGATCGTGGGTGACATAGACCGTCGTCGTGCGCAATCGCTGGTGCAAGGCCTTGAGTTCCCCGCGCGTCGTCACGCGCATCTTCGCGTCGAGGTTGGACAACGGCTCGTCGAACAGAAAGGCCTTGGGCTCGCGCACGATCGCACGCCCCACCGCCACGCGCTGGCGCTGTCCGCCCGACAGGGCTCGCGGCTTGCGCTCCAGCAGGTGCTCAATGCCCAAGATCCGGGCGGCCTGGCGCACGCGCCGATCAATTTCCGCCTTGGGCACGTTGCGCAGCCGCAGCGCAAAGCCCATGTTCTTGTACACCGACATGTGGGGATACAGCGCATAGTTCTGAAACACCATCGCGATGTCACGGTCCTTGGGGTGCACGTCGTTGACCACGCGATCCCCGATTCGGATGATGCCGCGTGACACCTCCTCCAGTCCCGCGATCATGCGCAGCGTCGTGCTCTTGCCGCACCCGGAAGGCCCGACCAGCACCACGAACTCCCCGTCAGCGATGTCGAGGTTGAACTCGCGCACCGCCTCGACGCCCCCTGGGAAAACCTTCCAAACGTCGCTGAGCGTCACTTCGGCCATGTGGTCCCTTCCGCGGATGGAAATCACAGAGAGCCTAACCACCCGTCAGGGCCCGGCCAACCCATACAACCGGTTCATTTCGCCTCCAAGGTCCGCATTGGGAGGACGTGGACCCAAGTGTCCCGAGGTCTGGGCCGATAGATCCGGCGTCCACGGAGGGGCACCCGCATGAACCAGTCACCTGACGCCTTCAACCAGGTTCGAGCCATCCTCGGCAAACTCGACCGTTCGATCACCGAGGCCCGCTCAAGGCGACTGGGCAAGCCGGTCAACGAGCCCCCCGCAGCCCCGGCCACGCCAGCGCCCGTGCCTCAGGACGAGATTCCCGCCCCTCGCGCGGCTGCGACCACCCCGGAAGCCCCGGCCTCCGGTTACGCAAAGATGCGCGGACAGTTCGGACGCGCCAAGCCCATCGCCAAGCCCGGCAATGGCTCCTGGCAGAACGGGGACTGACCGAGTCCAACCGGTCTCCCGCCCGCGCCCTAGCCCTCAGTGCCGCGATGGGGTCTGAAGGCCTCTTGCCCGCCTTTGCCCTGAGCGTACAATCCCGCTCGCATCCCAAGGGGGATTGGTGTAATTGGTAGCACGACGGATTCTGGTTCCGTTAGTTAAGGTTCGAGTCCTTAATCCCCTGCTTCGCCCCGCCGCCGCCCGAGAGGCATGATGCGGCGGGATCCCATGAAACCACCGGACCCGAGCGCAGCCGTTCACGGATCGCGGCCAACCCTTCCGCGTCGTGCGTGGCTGCTCACACACCGCGCCAGAGTCCTGGGCGCGGTGTTCTCGGGCTGACACGGCCGATTCTGGTTGGTCGCCGGCGGGTGTGGTGGAATACTGGAGGTACTTCGCCTTTCCGCGGAGGTGTGCCATGCCGCTTTCATCGATGGCCACATGGTGCCCCCAAGTGCCTGGTCGAGAGTCCTCGCCGGATCGCTTCTTCTCGCACCCGGAGCACAGGTGTCGCCGGCGGGGCCGGTGCCGGACCGCGGGCACGACTTCGTCGTCGCCGGCGACGCGGGCAATCGGCCGGTGAACCAGGAAGAGCGTCCGTGGCTTTATCCACCATACACCAGTCCAGACTGGCTGATTGGCAAGGTGAACTACCGCTACCGCATGGCCCGCACCGAGGTCACAGTCGAACAGTGGCTCGAGTTCGTGAACGCGTACGCGCCGTACTACGAGGGTTTCGCAAACGCGCTCGAGTTCACCAGCGACGGGATCATCTTCGACTACTCGACAAGACAGTACCGCGCGTTTGCCGGCTCAGAGACTCTTGCGACCAACATGGGCTGGCGCTACTCCGCCCGAAACTGCAACTGCCTGCACAACGGCAGGAGCCTCGATCAGCCCGCGTTCGAGAACGGGGCGTACGACGCGTCAACCTTCGGTCGCAATCTCGGCGGGTCGTTCACCGATCAGCCAGCCCACCACGCCGACACGAAGTTCTGGATTCCCACGCTCGATGAGTGGATCAAAGGCATGCACGGATGACCTTCCGCCGGTTTGCATGGCAGAATCTATCTGAGAGTTGATGCTGTTGCCTGCTGCTGGTCCGACCGGAGCGAAGCGGAGTTCGGACTGGCCGCGATCGTCTCGGGCGCCGGGGGCCGGTAGATATGAGATCTGTGCGGCCAACCTGGGCCTGCGGGTTGACGCTGTTGTCAATGGAGGTGAGTGACTCAGGCTTCCGACGGCAGGTGCGCAACAGGCTCTCACTCAGTCCCATTGCCACGCCGGTCCGAGTCTGGCCTCATAGCCGGCCCACATCTCCAGCCAGTAACTTCGGAACTTGTGCGGGCCGAAGGGTTCGTAGTGCGCGTGGAGTTGTCGGATGACCTGTCGGTCGTCGCCGACGAAGCCGAGGGCGCTCTTGCCGTGCCGGACCAGTTCGGAGTCAATGGCCAGGCGCGAGTAGCGCCCGAGCAACTGCATGATGTTGCTGGCTGCGTACGGCCCGACGCCGGGAAGCGTGAGCAGGAACTTGTACACTGCCTCGTCGGGTGTGCCGGGGTCTTCGAGCCAGTGTTCATTGACCACGCCTGCCACGAACATTTTCGCCAGGTCAATGAGGCGCTGGTCGCGATAGCCCACGCGGCAACGCCCGCGCAGCGTGCCGGCTCGTGCGCGCGCCAGGCGCCCTTCGCGTGGAAAGGCGCCACTGCGGCCGAGCACCTCGCACAGGCGCCGGTTCATGTACACCGTGCTGGGCCAGGTGACGTTGCAACTGGTAACGGTGCGCACCACGTCCTGGAAGAGCGTGGGTGAACGGAAGATGCGGCCTCGCCCCGAGTCCTTCCAGCGTGGGTCGATGGCGTGAAAGGCGGCAAGATCGGCCTCGGTCTCGTTGAGCCGGAGCATGCGGGCGATCTTCGCGCGGGCCTCACGCTGCTCGAGGCGCGAGATGACCCGGTCGAACGCGACGTTCAGTCGACCGGGCTTGGCCTCGGCGATGTGCGCCCGGGCCGGACCGTCCGCCAGGTCGAAGATCGTGTGCAGTGTCTGCGTGGGCACATCCCAGCGATCGGGCGCGAGCCGGAAGTAGCCATAGGAGCACACGTCGCGCGCCAGGCGATAGTCGGCCGGTGCAACGATGGACAGGCGCGTGCCCACTCAGACCGCCAGCAGTCCGCTGAACGGGAAGCACAGTGTCGCCAAGTTGAGGGCCAGCCGGTCGCTCAGTCGAGCATACTCGGCGTAGTGCCGATCGGCTTGGCGTGAGAGTTCATCGACCGTGACGTTGGCGCCGGCGTACATCGCCTGTCCGTTGGAGTGGCTGGCCTCGATCATGGCGCGATCGTACTCGGGGTGGAACTGGAAGCCGATGGTGCGCATGCCGGCGCGGAAGGCCTGCACCTTGCAGCGTTCGCTCGAAGCCAGCAGTTGGGCCACGGGCGGGAGTTTCTTGACCTCGTACCCGTGCGAGTGAAACTGGTAACTGGTCCAGGGGATGCCCTGGAAGAGCACGTCGGTCTGTGCGGGGAAGAGCAGGTTGACCTTGGCGAAGCCGGCCTCGGGTCGCTCCATCTTGCCCACCTCGCCGCCGAGGGCGGTCGCGATGAGTTGGGCGCCCAGGCAGATGCCGACAACGGGCAGGGCGGCCTCGTGGGCGCTCTTCAGGAACTCCATCTCGGGCTTGAGCCAGGGGTGATTCTCGTCCACGTTCTGGGCTCCGCCGAGCGAGAACACGCCGTGGACGTTGTCGAGGTCGCGGGGGACGGGCCTTCCGCCGGCATCGGAAGGCAGGTCAACCCTGCGAATGTCGAGTTTGAAACCGTGATCGCGGAGGGTCATGCCCAGGCGACCTGGGCCACCGTGCTTGCCGTGTTGAAGAACCACGATATTTGCCATGGTCGGTGATCGTAGGTCAGGATCAGGCGGGCTTTGTCATGGTGATTGTCGCGTCGTGCCCGCCCAGATAGTCATGCCGAAAACGAACCAGGGGCGTACGGCGCAGCGCCCATGCCACTAGGTCGAGGGTCGCGAAGCGAAAAGCCGGGCCCCGCTCGCCGGTCTCCTGGCCCGCCAACAAATTGCTGAGGAAGTTGAACGCAAGCAGACCGCCCGGGGGGACCACGTCGTAGGCCCGCTGCAGCACCTCTTCGGCCATCGGCTGTTCGAGGGTGTTGAGCGAGCCGGAAAATATCAGCGTGTCGATGTGGCACGCCTGCACCAGTTCGGTCAACGCCTCGGCGTCGGCGACAAAGTCGAGTTCATGCACCTCGGCGTCGGGATACCGGTGCGCATCAATGACCCCTCGCCCGGCCTCGACCATCGCCCGCAGACCATCGACACCCACGTAGCGCCGCGGCACTCGGCCCAGCGCATGCAGGTGAACGAGCAGGTCGACACGCCCGCAACCCAGATCGGCAATCGAGCGTCTCTCGGGCTCGATCATCTCGGCCAGCACGTCGAAACGACGGCGCTGCCCCTCCGCGCTTTGCCAGAGGAGGGCTTCAAACTGTGCGCCGACACGACGTGCCACTTCGGCGTAAGGCCGCAGGTAGCCCGGCTCTTCCCGATCCTTCCTGGCGCGACGGGAGAACATGGCTCAGTCGTGCAGGTGCATCATCGAGGCGAACTGGTCGAACCGCTGCTGCACTTCGGCCCGGTCGAGACGGGCCAGGCGATCAAGGCTGAAGGCCTCGATGGTGAAACTTGCGATGATGGTGCCGTGCGCCAGCGATCGACGAATGGCGTCGTAGGAACCGGGGTCGGGCAGATTGCCGGCGGCGTGGGCTCGGGCCAGATAGGCCATCATGCCCCCCGCAAAGGTATCGCCGGCGCCGGTGGGATCAACGACCACGTCGGTCGGGTATGCCGGCAGGGCCGCGAGCCCGTCGCGATGGACGAGGATGGCGCCGTGCTCACCCTTCTTGATGACCACGAAGCGCGGGCCGTAGTCAAGCATGAGGCGACCGGCGGTGACGGGGTTTTTCCTCCCGGTGAACAGTTCGGCCTCGTCGTAGTTGAGCACCAGTCCATCCACCCGCTTGAGCAGGCGCTCAAGATCGTCGCGAGCGCCGTTGATCCAGAAATCCATGGTGTCGGCCACCGCCAGCGCGGGCCGGGGGAACTGGCTGAGCATGTCGGCCTGCACCGCCGGGTGCGAGTTGGCAAGGAACACGAAGCGGGAGTCGCGGAAGGACGCGGGAACGGCCGGGGGCTCCTCCGCCAGAACCCCCAGTTCGGTGTACATGGTCTCGCGGTGGTCCATGTTGTGGAGGTATTTCCCACCCCAGCGGAAGGTTTTTGCCCCATGCCGCACCTCCAGCCCGGAGGCGTCGATGTTCGGGAACCGGGCCAGCGTGGCCCGGTGGGCGGCCGGGAAGTCATCGCCGACCACGGCCACTAGGCGTACCGGGCCGTAGATCGAGGCGGCAGCGGCGAAATAAGCGCATGAGCCGCCGAGAATCCCCTCGCGGCGGACGCCGTCGGGAGTCTCAATGGTGTCGATGCAGATGGTACCGGTCACGGTGAGGGACATGGGGGCTCCTGATCGCGTCTGGGGTAGCCTAGGAGAGGGGGGGGCGTTGAGAAGTTGTGTAGAAAGCGCGCTGGGGTCTTGACGCGGGCATGAAAAGGTTTACATTATGGAGTTTAGGGCCCGATCTGGGCCCTCGCACAGAGGGAGAACATCATGCATGTGAAGGTTAGCAATGTCGTAGCGGCGTTTGGACTGGCCGCTCTGGTCGGACTCGCCCAGGCGGCGGACAACCGGATCTTCAATCCGAGTTTCGAGTTGGAGAATCCCGCCTTCAGCGATCGCCCGGAGGGATGGAACCCGATCTCAGCACCCGCCCCACAGTGGGTCGATGCGAGCGACCCCGGCGCATACGTGCGTACGGGCAGCAAGGCGATCAAGTTGCCCCCGAGCACGAACCCGGGCAACCGGTTCATGGGCTGGACGACCAACGTGTTCCTGCCGGACGGTTCAGACCTGTATGACCCCGACTACACCTACTTGGGCGGAACGGTGAAGGTGAGCGGGTACTACCTGGTGCCCCCGGGACAGGCACTGGCCAACGACACGGTGGGCATCAAACTGGAGTTCCGTCGCGAGCCGCCGAACTTTTCGATTTACACAGCCTTCGAGTTTGCGGTGCCGATCGCCGCGACGAACGGACAGTGGCAGTACTTCGAGTGCGAGGTGACCGACGCAATGATGCTGGCGGTGGGCGACTGGCCGCCGTACGCGACGAGTGTGTCCATCCTGCCGTTCCGCTGGTTCCCGGGCGACTACGGGGCAGGCCCGCTGCCGCAGGGCGACATCTTCTGGGATGATCTGTCCATGACGCAGGGCGACGAGCCCGGTCCGTGCAATCCGGCGGACCTGGCTGAACCGTATGGTGTCTTGAACTTCTTCGACGTGCAGCAATTCCTGGCGTCGTTCTCGGCCCACAACCCCGAGGCCGACCTGGCCCCGCCGACGGGTGTGTTCGATTTCTTCGACGTGAGCACGTATCTGAACTACTTCAGCGCGGGCTGCCCGTAGGTTTCCAAACCTCGTGACGCTCGTGATGAAAGATGGAACTCGGGGGCGCTCCACGCAGGGGCGCCCCCGCTCTTTTCGAGATCGCGGCGCCTCGCACAGCCGCATCTTCGACACGCTCATGACGAGCAGCGGCCGAGTCAGTTAACTCCCTGGCGGGCACTGGCTTGCCGTCGGCACGCGCGCCACGGGGACCGGCTTTCGACTGGTCAATGGCACCGCGTGGCCGGTCTTGGGCAAATCGGCCCTTGCAACACGATGCAGTATTGACTCCGCAGGAACGATGCGAATTCCGGCAGGACCGGCTTCGACCTCGCCGACAGCAACCTTGAAGGCAAGGTTGCTGGCACGATTCCGGACTCTCTCCTGCCGTGTCGGCACTGTGCGTCTTTGGACGTTGCTCAACCAGTGGAACCAACTCTTGACCGGCAGGATCCGCTGAGATTGCCCCCTGCGATCGACTCAACGCCGCGGCCTCTCACGACCCTCGCCCCTTTACGGGACAGGCATGATCGCTCACTGAAATGCGAGCGCCCGCGCAGGGAGCAACTTCGTGACGCTCAATCTACCTCGCCCCACTTGTCCCTGGGCACGTGCCGGTGGTGGATCCCGATCACCCGCGCCAGTTGTTTGCCGAACAGTTTGCCCAGCGTCTCGATGATCACCCGGTCGTTCTCGGAGAAGGGCGTGCGACGCTTGCGGAAGGCCGTCAGCACCGCAAGACACTCCCCACCCTCGTGGCACGGCACCACCATGGTCTGGCAGTCATCCAGCCAGTGGGCCTCTTCTTCCATCCACAGTTCGAGTTCGGCGGGCTCGCGCAGCCACACGGGCGAGGTCTGGTCTTCAAACTTGGGCGCCAGCGCCGAGGCCAGATGATCGAGCATGACCTCGGCCTCGTCCTTCGAGCGATCGTAGTTGACATAGGCCCCCAGCGAGAACTCGCCCGAACTGGAAGGCAGGAAGATGGCCGCGTTGGTCGATCCGACCTTCGAGAGCAGATACTCCAGCGTGGTACGCAGCAGCGTCTCGAGGTCGAGTTCCTGCCGCAGAAGGCAGTTGAGTTCGCTGGTCATGCCGATGTGATCGATCTGCGTCGAAAGGTCTTGATAGGCTTCGACCAGGTCCGAGCACAGTTCGCCGACGTGGCGCGAGACTTCCTGGCGTGCCGAGTTGAGACGCAGGCACAGTCCGCGCAGACGCAGCGCCCGTCGCTCGCGTTCGCGCAGGTTCTGGGCCCGGTCCAGTCCGTCGTTGATGCGCTCGAACAGTTCGGCCGAGTCGATGTTGACCGGCACCATGTCCACCGCGCCGTGGCGCATGGCGCACACGGCGTCTTCCAGTGTCGGTTGCGAGGTCAGCAGGATGGTCAGCACGCCCGGCTCGTGTTCGGCGCACGCGCGGCAGAGTTCGAAGGCCGCCGGGTTGCCCAGGGCGCAATCGATCAGAGCCAGGTCAACGGCACATTCGCTCAAGAGCGAGCGTGCGTCTGAAGTGTTCGTCACCGTGCGGACCCCGCATCCGTGCGTCGTCAGCAGCCCCGCCAGTCGATCGCGTACCTGCCGCTTGGGCGAAACGATGAGGATTTGGGCGCGGTTGTCATCGGCGCCGATGGGCTGGACGCCCGGGTTGAACTCACCCGAAAGCGCCGGCACGTCCGGAAACGAATCTCCCTGTCGCTCCATCCTGGAAAGCCTCCCCCGGCGCGTCACGCGGCTGGCGCCATCACACATGCACGATCCAGTTCGATGCTCGCGATGGTTCCTCCCTCGCGAGGCGCTTCAAGCCGGATGCGTCCACCCAACAGTTCGATGCACCGCCGGGCGCGGGCCAGTCCCAGTCCGCGCTGTCGTCCCGCCGGCTTCTCACTGAAGAAGGGGTCGAACGCATGTCGAATCGCACGTTCACTCATGCCTCGGCCCCTGTCCACCACACGCACATAGAGTCGGCCATCACCGGGCGCTTCATGAACTTCGACCCGCACCTTCGCCTGCGATCCCGATTCCTCCGCGTTCACGATCAGTTCCGCCAGCGCGTCGGCCAGCAGTTCTCGGTCCGTCCTGATCCGCCGTCCCCCCGAGGCGCCCGAGACCTCGATCTGCGGGCGTCCCGACAGCCGCTCCCCCGCACGCGAGATCGCCCGATCGATCACCTCTTCGATGCCCACGTCGGCCAGCCGTGGCCCGTCGACGCACGCCAAGCGGTTCAGTTCGCTGATCAGTCCGCTGAGGTGGTCGGCCGCCCGTACCAGCGCCTGCACGCTGGTGGAAAGGTCCGTTTCTCCCAGCCTGGACGCCAGCAACTGCGCCCGTCCCCTGATCACCGCCAGCGGGTTATTCATCTCGTGCGCCGCACCGGCCGTCATCTCACCCAGGCGAGCCATCGACTCACACTCGGCCAGTTCGGCCTGCGTCTCGGCCAGCACACGATTGGCCGAGGCAAGATCATCCTCCAGAGCCCGCGCTCGCGCCAGCATCTCGGCCGAGCGCAGCGCCGACGCCCACACCGAGCGGATCGGCTCCAGTTCGCTCGCCTCGTTCCACGCCCGCACATCCGCGTCGTGCAGCACGATCGCCACCAGATCCCGGTCGAGGAGGATCGGCATGGCGCGGAGTGCTGCACCCATCGGCAAAGGGAGCGCATCAAGCGAACCTATCACCGCACCGGCCGGTGCGCTGCGGCCATGCAGGTCTGACATCGTTTCACACAGCGCCAGCGGATCGGCGCGCAGTTCGGGCAGCGGCACGCACTCCGGCCTGGCGCGCGCGCCCTGGCGCGCCAGTCGCCAGCCCTGCCTGTTCGTCCACCATACGACCGCGCTGCAGGTCGGTTCGAGCATGTGCCGCAGCGAGCCGCACACGCACGCGGCCGTGTGCTCCACCGGCTCGTCCCCGCACCAGCACTCGTGGAAAAAGGTGATTGCCTCGCCCACGCGCGCCCGCCGGCGCAGCGCCCGTGCCTCGCGATCCAGCGTTTCGTTGATCTGCCCCAACCTCCGATTGGCCTCGACAATCGCGCCCAGCAGCACCTCCGGCCCGCTCTGCTCTCCCAGGCCCAGAATCTCGCATCGCTCGGCCACTTCGTCGACCAGCGCCGGCACCAGCGCCTCGACCTCGTCTACCTCCAGCCCCACGCGCTGCGCCAACGGCTGAAGGGCCGGCACGGGCGCACAGTCCCCGCTCCAGCCCAGGTGCTGTCGCTCGCACAACGCCCTGGCCAGCGTCACCACGCTCACCAGGTCGCGATGCGCCGACTCCGGTACGCCGTCGAAGGCCTGCCCATGAAACCAGATCACGTCGCGCACCGGCTCCGGAAGCCCCCATCGCTCGGCCAAGCGCCGTCCAGCGGTGTGATGATCCATGCCGATCAACATCCGCTCGACCGCGGCGCTGGTGCTGCGACGCTGTTGCGCGCCCAGCAGGGCGCGGTCATAGACCTTCGGAAGCACGAGGTGCAGCACCAGCCGCCCCAAACCGTGCAGCAGCCCGGCAAGAAAAGCCTCGCCCGGCTGCAATCCTGCACGCCGCAGGCGCTTGGCGATCACTTCCGACGCGCTGGCCACCGCGACAGAGTGCATCCAGAAACCGCGCACGTCAAAGCCCGTGGCCTCGCCAGCGCGGCGCTGCTCTTCCTCGCCTCGCAGCACTCCCATCACCTCGATGCCCAGCACCACCGACCGCACCGTCTCCAGCCCGAGCATCGCCACCGCGTGTCGCACCGTCTTGATGCGATCGCCCAGCCCGCGGTCGACCGTGCGGCACAGGCGCAGCAGCGTGGCCGACAGCGCCGGGTCCAGTTCCAGCAGTCTGACCAATTCTCCGAGGTCCACCTCGTCCACACTGGCCGCTTCGAGCAGGCGCGTGGCCACCGGCGAGAGCGTTCCCAGACGGTCCACCTCGCGCACGATCAGTTCCATGCGACGACCGCCATCGACCGGCTGCACGCTCATCGGGTCGTCCTCAGCCGTCCTGGTTCATCTCCAGCAACTCGGCAATCCGCGACACCAGGCGATCGACGTCAAAGGGCTTCTTGATGAAATCGTCGGCCCCGGCGCCGAGCATCGACTGCACCTCGCTCTGGTTCACCACCCCACTGATGAAAATGATCCGCGTGTCCTTCGTCGACTCACGCCCCTTCACCCGCTCGCACACCACGTTCCCGTTGATGTCCGGCAGCATGTAGTCCAGGATCATCAGGTGCGGCTTGAACGACTCGGTCAGCAAGCCGGCCTCGTAGCCCGTCTCGGCCGTCTCCACCTCGAAGCGCCCGTCGCGCGTCAGCACCTCGACGAACAACTCGTTCACCGCAGGGTCATCATCCACGATCAGGATGCGACGCTTGCCGCCTTCGAGCGGACCGAGCGGTATTCCGTTGGCCTTCATGAAGCGGATCAGTTCGTCGCGCGGAATGCGCCGGAACTTCGAGCCGGGCACGCGAAATCCCGTCAGACGCCCGCTGTCGAAGCAGCGGATGATCGTCTGCTGGCTCACCTTGCACACCTGGGCTGCTTCGCCGGTGGTGAAGACGCGCTTGTCGGCCCATTCGCCCTGTCTGATTCCGCTCGTCGCCATGCCTGCGCCCCGACTTGCGGCGACTACGAGGCCGCGGTGCCGTCGTTCCCCAAAACGCCTTCTCCTCCCAGTTCTCCCAGTTTGACCACCTGCCTATCGGCCAACCCCGGGAGACACTTCAACGCGTGTGAACTTCCCGCTGCGCCATCCGGGTCTCCTGTCAAAACCGGAAACGGCCTGGGAGGCAGCACCCCCAGTTTATAGGAAAGACCCCACTTCGGGGCTCGGCTCTTCCGCTACTTTCCCCGGGTACGCCACCGAGTCACCGCCTCAGGCTCGCGCGCGTACAGCGGCAACACCGGCCCCGCCTCCACCCGATCAAGGCAGGCCTCCGCTACCGCCACCGGGTCATACCGGGGCGCCTCGATGAACACACCGGAACCAATTGCCCACTCGCGCACTGATTCCGGAAGAAACGCATCGGCAACCAGCGTGCGGACGCTGAGTTTGGGAAACTGTTCGACGGGGAGCAGGAAACCGCCTGTTCCTGGGAATACATGGACCCAGACTGAAGTGCCCTTGACCGCCAGGCACACAGCCTTCGGACCCGGTCCGGTCGAGCGCCTTGCCAAGGCCTCGGCGGTGGGGACGCCGATGCACTCGGCCCCCAGGGCGGCTGCGATCATGGTGCCCGTGGTCGAGGCTACCCGCAGACCCGTGTACCCGCCCGGACCGAGGGACACGGCCACTCGATCGATGGATCGCGGCAGAATGCCCAACCGGCCAGCCAGGCGATCCACCGCGGGCATCAGGTCATCCTCGTGCCGGCCCAGCGTGCGCAGCCATTCAACGTCGAGAGGACGAACGCTCCCCGATCCGTCGGCCTCGACGAGCGCAATGCCAGCGCTCGGGGCGCCTTTTCCCGAAGCGGGATTGCTGGTTTCAATCGCGAGAATGAGGCTCAAGACAACACCTGTCATGGGGATTCGGGCGGACGGCGGGACTGCTTGGCATCGGAGCGCCGACGTTTCGCGTCCAGTCGGCGTTCAACGGCGCCGCGCGGGATGCGGGTGGGGCGGCGGACGCGGGGCGGGTGGGTCGCGCGGACGATCAGTTCCCGAAGACGTGCCAGGGCCGCGTCACGGTTGCGCTTCTGCGAGCGGGTTTCGTCGGCCGAGATGACCAGCACGCCCTCGTCGGTCAGGCGCGAGCCAGCCAGACCGGCCAGGCGGGCGCGGGCATCTTCGGCGATGGGGATGTCGGCCAGGGAGACGCGCAACTGGGCCTTGGTCGCCCGCTTGTTGACGTTCTGCCCCCCGGGGCCCGAACTGGACACAAAGTCGAGCCGGATCGCGTCGGGCGCCACTCGGACGCCGGGCGCGACCTCGAAGCCGGATTCAAACTCACCAGGGCGAACATTCACCGCCGCAACGATACGCCGGTGCAGAGGTCTGCCTGCCGGAAACCCGCGACGATGCTCGACGGCCTGTTCACGCAGTGAACACGGTCGCGGCACCCGCATCAGGTTCGGCGAGCCGGATACCGTTGACCAGCCCAACGATCCCGGCGAAGGTACGTGAAATCGGGTATCAATCACGGCGGGAGGTTTTCGATGAAGAGCCTGATCGTGTGGGCGTGTTGTCTGGCTTGCTCGACGGCGGTCGCCCAGGACGCCGGGGGAGTGACGCCGTGGAATCGCCCGAGGCTGCACGACTGGACGCTGTCCTTCGAAGCCCGGGCCTGGTACCAGGCGCCCGCGGGCGACCTGACGCTGCCGGGCGGGGTCACGCCCGACGACGAGATTGATCTCGAAGAATTGAACATGGACAGTCCCCGCCTCTCGCCTTATGGCGAGTTGCGCGTGCAGCGGGGCAAGTTGCGACTGGGCATCGCCGGCTCATTCTTCAGTGCCGAGAGGGGCAGCACCATCGAGACGACGCGGACGCTGGGCGACGTCGATGTATACGCGGGCGAGCGGTCCCGGCTCGACTTCTCGCACTGGTCGATGGACGCGCTGGCGCTGTACGAACTATTCAGTTACGTCGACGGGAGCACGGCCGACGGGCGCGACGAGGTGCGGATTCGCGGCTCGCTGGGCGGGGGGCTGCGCGTCAGTGGGGTGGATTTTGACTTCTCCGTCAACCCGACCGACCCCGGTCGAACCGGCGGGGAGGTGCTGACGAGCGGGTATGAGGGCACCTTTGTCGAACTGCTGGCTGCGGGGGCTCTGGACATCGACCTGTACGAGCGCTGGTACCTGTCGGTGGAGGCTTCGGGTGGAGCCTTCGGGCTGGACGACCGCACGTCGGCCAGTTTCTCGATCGAGCCGACACTGGCCTGGCACCCCCGTTCGAGGGTGGGTGTGGAGGTGGGATACCGCCTGTTGGTTCACCGGATGGAGGACGGGGAGTCGCCCCGGGAGTTTGAGTGGTCCGGGTCGATGGCGGGGTTGTTCGCTGGGCTTTCGGTGCGATTCTGAGGTGGATTGTCCGGATATCCCATGCAGCGGCAAGTTGCGTGTTGACGGGGAGATAAAGTTCTGTCATACTTCTGGACGACGCTTTCCCCCGGGCTGGGAAAGGCGTGCATAAGAGCGAGCCGCAGCGTGGGTTATGGCGACTCGCGGGTGCAGAAGGGGGCGGCGGCTGGGCGGGCGTCGCCGTGTGGTCATGGAGTCGCGGGTCGCCGACGTGTGCTACCTATGCTGGGGAAAGAAGCGATGGCAACCATTACGAAAAAGGATCTGATCGACCGCATTGCCGAGCGCACGAAGCAGAAGCGGACATCGGTCAAGCGGACGATCCAGCAGTTCCTTGACGAGGTCACCATCGAACTGGGGCAGGGCAATCGGCTGGAGTTTCGCGACTTCGGGGTTTTCGAGATCCGGGAGCGAGCCCCGCGCGTGGCACAGAACCCCAAGACGCTGGCTCCGGTGACGGTACCGGCCAAGAAGACGATCAAGTTCAAGATGGGGCGGAAGATGCGCGAGGCGCTGGACGCAGCCGAGGCGGGGAGGCCGATGGTCGAAGTCCGGGCCCGCCTGATGGACCGCGAGATGTCCGAGCGAGACTGAAGATCAGTCCACCGGCTGGAGCGTGGTCAGTTCGAGCATGCGTGAGAGGGCACGCAGGGCTGCGTTGCGGACATCCGTCGGCACGCTGATGACATTGCGCGCGACGGGCGGGCCGTCAGCGCCGTTCGGGCCCGTGCCCACGCCGCACAAACCGTCGAGCACCCAGAGCAGGTGAGGCTGGTCGATTCGATACATGGTGGTGCACATGCACTGGCAGTCGGAGAGGATTCGGACCTCGACGCCGCGCGTCTGTGATTCCTGTCGAAGACGATCGACGAGGTGGTGTTCGGTGCCGACGGCCCAGCGCGAACCGGGGGGCGACTGGCGGATCGTGTTGATGATGTATTCGGTCGATCCGGACAAATCGGCCAGATCGACAACTTCCTTGGCGCACTCGGGGTGGACGAGGATGCGCATGGGCTGCTGGCCGTGCTGAAGGCTTTGGTTGGCCTGGCGGACTCTGTGGCAGTGTTCGGGGCGAAAGAGTTTGTGCACCGAGCAGTGGCCGGCCCAGAGGATGACGCGCGAGCGGAGGAGTTCCACTTCGGTGGCGCCGCCGAAGGGCTCGCCTTGGCGGGCGAGTTTGGGGTCGTAGACGCAGGTCTGGCGCGTCACGTCGATGCCGAACCTGGCGGCGGTGTTGCGTCCGAGGTGCTGGTCGGGCAGGAAGAGGATCTTGACGTCGTCGCCCTGACTGATTGCCCACTCGAAGACGCGGTCGGCGTTGGAACTGGTGCAGCAGGCGCCGTCGCGGTCACCGACGTAGGCCTTGATGGCGGCGGTGGAGTTGACGTAGGTGATGGGGACGATGCGCCCGGTCCATCCGGCGCGGGCGAGGGAGCCGGAGATGGTGTCCCACGCGGCGATGGTGTCGTCGATGTCGGCCATGTCGGCCATGGAGCAGCCGGCGGACAGGTCGGGCAGGATGACCTGAACGTGCTCGGGGGTGAGCATGTCGGCCGATTCGGCCATGAAGTGGACGCCGCAGAAGACCACCCAGCGGACGTCGCGCTGGCGGGCGACGGAACCGGCGAGTTGGGAGAGTTTGAGCGAGTCGCCGGTGAAGTCGGCGTGGCGGATGACCTCGTCGGTCTGGTAGTGATGTCCGAGAATGACCAGTTGATGGCCGAGGCGGCGGCGCCGGTCCGCAATGGCGTCGGCCAAGTCGTGGTCAGACAGTCGGGTGTATCGCTCGGGGAGCGAGGGCTGCCACAGCATCGGGATCCGCCTTTCTCCCGAACTATAGGTGGCCGCGTCGGGGAGTTAACTCAGGCGGCCGCGCGGACGGAACGACCGAGCTGCACCTGGGGCCTCTCGAACCGCAGGGCAAGGATCTGCCGATCGTCAAGGCGGGCGCTGGAGCGCACGATTTGCGCGAGGATGAGTTCCTCGCGACGGACCAGCACCTGTCCATCGTCCCGCAGGGCCAGTTCGATGGTCTGTCCGTCGGCGAGGGGACGCGAGGTACGCACAGTGAGCAAAGCGCCACCCTCGGACAGGTCCGTCGTGATGGCCTGGAGGTAGCGTCCGGTGTCGGGGCAACGGATCTTGCACGAGACCTCGGCGTGGTGTCGCGGGTGGCGGCGGCGATCGGGAGTCAGCATGCTTCTTCTCCGTCTTGCTGTTGCTCCATCGGTCAGGAGAGGGCTGAGACTGTGCGCATCGGGGTGCGTGTATCGGCGGCCGAAGTTGCGCATCAGGTCCGAAGATGCATGGCGCGCGGGTGGCCCGCCGATATAGGCGGCGTGAGTCACATCGAAGCAACCGTTCTCATTCCAACGTGCGGGCGTGCAGACAAGGTCCGGCAATGTGTACGCCTGCTGGGACAGCAGACCGTGGACCCCGGGCGGTTCGAGGTGCTGGTAGGGGTTGATGGGCTGGACGTGGGCATCGAGCCAATGCTGCGCGAGTTCTGGGTGGGCCCGCGGGAGCACCTGAAGGTGCGCACCTTCACGCGGCGCGGACAGGCGGGGGTGCGCAACGCGCTGCTGGAAGAGGCCCGGGGTGAGAGCCTCATCTTTCTCAACGATGACATGCGCCCGGAGCCGACGCTGATCGAGGCGCACCTGGGAGCGCAGCGCGAGTTGTCGGGCGACGGACGGCCGACGATCGTGGTCGGCGATTCGCCGTGGATCGTGCACGAGGTCGACCGTATGTTTGACCTGCTGGTGCGTGAGACCTCGATGATCTTCTTCTACGACCGGATGCGGGCGGCGCCGGACGCGCGGCAGCGCGACTGGGGCTTCCGGCACGCGTGGATGCTCAATTTGTCGATACCGGCCTGGGCCGTGCGCGAAGTCGGGGGGCTGTCGGAGTTTCCGAGTACGTACGGGTTCGAGGACGATGAACTGGCCTGGCGGCTGCGCGAGCAGTTCGGCGCGCCGGTGCGCTATCGCCCCGAGGCGGTGGCCTGGCACGATCACCGCTACGAGCCTTCGAGTTACCTGCAGCGCGAGTATCGGCTGGGGTACGCGGCGCTGGGCTTTGCGCAGGCGGCGCCGGAGTGTGCGCGCGAGTTGTTCGGGCGCGACCTGCTGGCCGAGGAGGAGGCCGAGTACACACGACAGTTTGTCGAGCGCGAGCGCGTGGGGGCGCAGCGGGCGCTGGGTCCATTCGCGCAGTTGGCGCAACTGCCCGCGGGGTTTGCCGACGGCCTGTTTGCGCAGGAATTGATCGACCTGTGCTACAGCCAGCATCTTCCGCTGAAGCGATGGTTCTGGCGGAGCGGACTGCTCGATGCGCTGGCCGGGGCTGAGCAGCGCGAGCGCGGTCCTCAACTCACGCAGGCCGCCTGAGGGCATAGAGCCGGTGGACGCGCAGGCCCTGCCGCTCGAAGAGGGCGCGGCGTGCCCAGAGGGCATCCTCGTGCATCCATGAACTGAGCACCAGGTCGGTGGCGCCGGTGCGAGCGAGTTCGTCGGGTGCGACGACGGGGCGGTCGAGCATCGTCTGGCCATGCGTACCCGGGTCATCATCAGAGAGCGCAACGATGCGAGCGGGCGAGTTGGCAAACACGTCGGCCAAGGCGCGCGTATGCGCGCCGCAGCCGAAGATGACGACAGGCCGATCGGCCAGCGTGTCCAGGCACGACCGCATGCGCTCGGCGGCGTCGGGCGGCACGCTGGCAGGACGGCGGGCATCGTGGAAAGACTCGATGGGAGCATCGAGCGACGGAGGCGTCGCCGCAGCGTGGGCGACCTGGTCGAGCAGGGCGCGCGTAAAGCGATGAAGCGAGAAGAGGCGAGCGGAGCGCGCGTGGGCGCGGCGTCCGATCGCAGCGAGGTCACGAAAAGAAACAGACTGGACCGCGCGGGCGAGGGCGTGCCCTGCCTCGACCGGGCCTTGGTGCGGCACGGCGCCGGCGATCATTCCGGCCTCGTCATCCCCGATCAGGTCGGTGGCGCCGGAAGGGGTGCGGGCTAGGATGAGTGCGCAGCCGGTGGCCATGGCTTCGAGGGCGGAGAGGCTCAGGCCTTCGACGCGCGAGGGCAGAACGAAGATATCGGCCTGTGCGAGCGCGGGCGCGACCTGGTGTGGCGGCAACGGGCCGTGCAGCGTGATTGCAGGTCGCGAGGAAGCCAGGGCTTCCAGCGATGGTTGCGAAGGCCCGTCGCCGATGATGGAGAGTTGGTGGGGCAACCGCAGAGCGAGCAGGGCGTCGCTCATGTGCACGAGGGCTTCGACGCGCTTGAAGGGCTCGTCGAGGCGGCCGGTGTAGATGAGTCGGAGCGGACGGGCGTGGAGAGGCGCGCGGGAAGGTGGCGCTGGCGGAACCGGGACGGCATTGTGGACGCAGGCGATGTCGAGCGCACGCGAGGGGTGGAGTGTGCGCAGTTCGTCCGCCAGGTGTTGACTGACACCAACCAGGCGCGACATGGCCGGGGCGGAGCGGGCGAAGATTTCGCGCTCATAGGGCATCGGGGAGTGACGCCAGCCGAGCATGCGCCGCCGGACTGGATCGCTCGCCACCAGCCGGGCCGCGGCTGTGAAACAGTCAGCATCGCGCGTGGGAACCAGCACGACGGTCTCGGAGTGTGAACTGGCCAGTTGTCGTGCCACGTCGGCGTAGCGATCGACGACGGGCCTGATCGCGCCGGCCAGCGTGCAGGGCGCGGGCAGAGCGGGGTCGGTGAACAGGGTCACGCCGGGGTGAAGCGGCAGGACCGTGTCGGTGTGGTCCGCCAGTGCTCCGTGAACCAGCACGCCGACGCGCTCTCCGGCGCCGGCCAGCGCCGAGGCGCTCTGGCACACCCAGGTGGTCACGCCGCCGATGGTCGGGCCCTGCGGCAGGATGAACAACGTGGCGGTCATGCGGCCAGGGCTTTCGTCGAAGTGGCGGCGTTGAGGATGGCTCCGGCGCGCGCGGCATAACTGAGGGTGCGGGCGTGCGCGATACGGGCGTGGCGCGCCGGATCGTCGGGCGACTCCAGCAGACTCCGTTCAATCGCGTCGGCCAGGGAGGAAGCGTCGTCGGGTGTGCAGAAGCGGACGAGCGGCTCACGGAGCACGCGCGTCAGGGCGGGGATGCTCGAGCAGGCGATGGGCACACCGGTGGCCAGGTATTCACCGAGTTTGACCGGGCTGGTCCAGTCCCTGGACGCCTCGCGAGCCGAAGGCGGAAGCAGCAGCACGTCGGCATGCTGGACGAACGCGGGAACCCTCGCATGCGGCACATGCCCGTGCATGGCGACGTTGGGGAGCAAGCGCTCCGCGACGCGCTGTCGCGCGCGTTCGATATCGCCGGGAAGTCCGCCGACCATTTCGAAGCGCACGTGAGGCATGAGGGCGGCTGCGTCGAGTATGGTCGGAATCCCCTTGTAGTCAAAGAGGTGTCCGGCGTAGACGGCGCGTATGGCGCCAGTGGGCCAGGGCGCGGGCTGGGGCGTGGTGAAGAGATCGATGTCCACGCCATCGGGCACGACGTGGATGCGATCGGAGCGTCCTCCGCGCGCGATGTAGTGGTCGCGCAGGATCGGCGCGATGGTGATGATGGCCCGCAGCGCGTCGGAGGAGTGCGTCGCGTGCAGCGTGCGGTCGAGGAGCGAATTGATTGCCCCGACGTGGGCGTGCGTTTCGACGACCACGGGAATCCCACGCTCGGCCAGAAAAAGGGGCGCCACGAAGTTGCGGGCGTAGACCAGATCGGGCGCGTCGGCGGCGATGGCGTTGGCAGCCCAGCGGCCGAAGCACTCGTCGAGGTTCGCTGCGTCCAGCGCCGGGGCGGCGACCCAGCGCAGGTCGGGCTCGTGGTAGAGATCGGCGGGATGTTCGGCTTCGCAAGCCAGCGTGTAGAGCGTGACGTGGTGTCCGAGGCGTGCGAAGCCGCCAGCGGTCTTGATCACGTTGATCGCGTGTGCGAGCGAACTGCCCGGGCGGATCTGGCTGACGACGGCGATGCGCATGCGGTGGTTTGCATCGGTCCGATGCGTGAGCCCGCTGGAGGCGTGAGACGGCGTGCCAGGGCGCAAAGCGTGCGCGAAGGACGATCGCGGCGGGCCGGTGGTGGACACCGTGGGCGGTCTGACCGATGTTGGGGGTGGAGAATGGCGATGGGCATGATTTTCGGCATCGGGATGAGCAAGACCGGCACGCACACGCTCAATGCGTGCCTGGAGATCCTGGGATTCCGCTCGATTCACTACCCCAGCCCGATGCTGATGACCGCGGGGAAGTTCGAGGAGGCGCTGGCTGGCTATGACGCGGCCACGGATATCTCCGTCAGCGCGTACTACCGCGAACTCGACCTGGCCTATCCCGGCAGCAAGTTCATCCTCACGGTGCGCGACATCGAGAGTTGGCTGCGCAGTGTCGAAGATCATCGCCTGCGGCGCGAGCACGAGTTGAACGATCCGGACTGTCCGAAGGCGGCGTTGCGCGAAGTGATCTACGGCACGCGCGGCTTTGACCGGGTGACGTTCGTCAACGCCTACTGGACCCACGTCGAGCAGGTGCGTGACTACTTCTACCGCAGGCCGAAGGATCTGCTCGAACTGGACCTGTGCGGGGGAGAGGGGTGGGAGAGGCTGTGCCCGTTCCTGGGCGTGCCGATTCCAGAGCAGCCGATCCCTCGGCTGAATCAGACGCGCAGGGCGGCCTGATCCATCGTGAATCGAAGCATGGGTCGAGTCAGGCAGCCAGGTCGCGGCGCGCCAGTTCGTTGCGCAGTTGGGCCCGACGTTCGGTTGGGAGCCGGGCGAGCAGGGCTTCCATCGCTTCGGCCCAGGCGCCGGCAATTTCCTCCGGCTGCCGGTGCAACAGGGCCGGGCACCAGCGGATGAGGGTGTTGTTGCTGCGTGGACGGTGTGCGGCCAGTTGAAGCGCTGCGCGGTGGGCCTCACGCTCGAGTTCGAT
Source organism: Phycisphaerales bacterium (assembly GCA_023382935.1). GTDB lineage: Bacteria > Planctomycetota > Phycisphaerae > Phycisphaerales > UBA1924 > J022. The sequence continues at coordinate 148,881 of JAHDXL010000006.1, read as the reverse complement.
CACGCGGTCGAGCCCGAAGTGCGTGCGGGCAAACTGCGAGGCGCAGGCGCCGAGTTGTTCGCGCCAGCATGCGTCTTCGAGCAGCCCGGCCAGTGCGTAGGCGAAGGCCTGCGGCTCGCCGGAGACGCACAGCCCGGTGACGCCATTCTGGATGAGGTTGCCCAGCCCGGGCGAGTCGGCGACGATGCAGGCCGCTCCGCAGGCCATGGCTTCCATGAGGGTCTTGGGATGGCCCTCCAAGGCGCTGGCCTGAAGATAAACCGAGGCTCGGCGCATGCGGTCGAGCACCTCGTGGTGCGGCAGACGTGGAAAGAAGGTGACGGGGGCACCCAGTTCGGCGGCCAGCGCGCGCAGCGGGCCCTCTTCAGGCCCCGAACCGATGACATGCAGCGTGACGTCATGATCGTGGTGCAGTTCGGCGACGGCGCGAACGAGGTGGTCCACGCGCTTGCGAGGCACCAGTTGCCCTACGCAAACCAAGAGGCCCGGCTGGCGCGAAGCGTCGGGAAGGATGCACGCATCGTCGAGCACGTAGTTGGGCACCACGCGCACCTGTTCATCGCTCAGCCCGTCGCGCCAGGCAAGGTCGCTGACGATGCGCTCGGTCGTGCCCACGACCAAGTCGGCCATCCCGATGACGGTCCGCTCGATCAGGGCGGCGTCGGCGGCCTGTGGCGAGCCCGGGCCGAACTCGGCGGCGAGGAACTGCGAGCGCAGATATCCGCAGCGGGCGATGAGCGCACACGCAGTGCCCTGATGGCGCAGCCAGCCAGCGATGGTGCAGGCCGCCCCGGCGTCGTCCATCTGGTTGGTGCGGACAACGGCCGACTCGACCGGGCCCAGAGCCTCCTCGATGCGTGCGGGCAGCGAGGCGAGATAGTCGAGGACGGGAAGATGGTCGCGATTGGCGATGACGATGGGACGCGGGTTCAGCAGCGAGGCCATCGTCTGGTCGTCGTCGTCGCCGTGCGAGATGACGACGACGCGCTCGTAGTCCCGGGCGACCCGTTCGTAGAGGGCCCATTCGCGATAGAGCAGCCCGGAGCGTTCCCACTCGCGCAACGACATCCCGCGCGTCATGGTGGCGAAGAGAGTTTGGGCCAGTCTTGTGCTCATCAAGGTCCGGGGACTGAATGGTCAAGCAGACGGATTCGGGTACTCGATAGGTTCTCGCATGAGCGCTTCGTCGTCGGTCATTGCCCCCCTCCCGGCTGGTTCCATCCGGCCCGACCCGTCCCGCCTGAATGGGGACGTCGGTCTTACTTCGGACGATCGCGAGGCCTATCTGCATTTCCATCGCGAGCGCAACGCGCACCTGGCTCACCTGTCCAGGGTGGAGCGCGTCCGGACTCTTCCGATGCCCTGTTCGGTGGTCGAGGAACGTTCGGGGAGTTCGCCTTCGCGCGTCGCGATGGACTCGTTCGTGCGCTGGTTCGGAGCGGTGGCGCTACAGCGTCTGGCAAGGTCCGAGATTCGCGTCCTCGATCTCGGTTGTGGGAGCGGGTACGCGCGTCGGCTGCTCGCGGACGCTGGACTGAGCGGTGTGTATGTGGGGCTCGACCAGGCCGAGCATCCGCGATTTGGCTCGTTTGACTGCGCAGCATTTGCGCCCCGGCTCATCATCGGCGACGTGCATGCGCTGGATCTTGCCGACGTGGGGCCGATCGACCTGCTGATCTCGATGACTGCGCTGGAGCACTTTGAGGACGATGCTCGGGCCCTTGAGCGGGCGCGGCGCATGCTGGCGCCGGGCGCGGGCGAGGTGCACATCGTGCCGGGCGAGAAGGGGCTGGACCTGTGGGGCCCGCACGGGTGGCGCCAATACAGCCCGCGTTGCGTGCGGCGGCTGTGTCCGCGGGCTGAGATCTATCGCATCGGTGGCTTCTTCTCGGCGCTGTTGCATGAGGGGATGATTTCGCACGCGAACTGTCCTCAGCGCGAGCGACGGCAGCGATTCACGGGCGTGTACCGACGGCTGCGCGCGTGCAGCCATCATCTTGATCGGTGGACGGGCAATCGACCGGCCTCGCTGTATGCGGCGGTGGTGTGGCCGGGAGGGAGTCGGGCATGAAGACGGTGGTGGTGCATCGGCGCGGGCGGCTGGAGATGTATCGGCAGGGGGCCGACACCCCCGCGTACTGGGATGCGCACTGGAGGCGGCATCCGCCGGAAACGATGGCGGGCATGGGTGTGTACGCTGGATTTCGCGAGGCAATCGAGCGTTTCATGCCGCGCGAGGGGCTCATCATTGAGGCCGGCTGCGGCAACGGGAACACGGCGCGGACGATCCGGGCCGCCGGGTATGACATCGAGGGAGTCGATTTTGCCCCGCAGGTGATCGAGGCCAACCGGGCGATCGATCCGGGCGGCCGCTATCGGGTGGGCGACGTGCGGGCGCTCGATTGTGCGTCGGGTTCGCTGGCGGGGTACATCTCGCTCGGGGTCATCGAGCACTTTGACGATGCGACGCGAAGACAGATCCTGCGGGAGGCGGCGCGGTGTCTGAGGCCGGGGGGCGTGGCGCTGGTAACGGTACCGCACTACAACGCGCTGCGGCGCGTGCGCCATGGGTTGCTTTCGCGAGGAGCGCCGCCGGTAGACGTGCCGTTTTATCAGTATTTCCTGCGTGCGGAGGAACTGGTCGGCGAGTTGCTTGCGGTGGGGCTGCGCGTGGATCTGGTCGACGCCTACGACGCCTACAAGGGGCTGAAGGACACGCTGGGATGCAAGGGGCTGCTCGACCGTGTGCGGGCTCGCGGGCCGCGGTGGCGGAGACTGGTCGATCATCCGCCGCGGTGGGTGCGGGCCGCGGTCGGGCACATGCTGCTGGTGGTGGCCGTCAAGCCGGGCGAGGCGGCGAGCCAGCGAAAGGTGGCGTAGGAGTGCAGGCATGCGCGTGCAGGAAGGCGTGACAGTGTTGTTGCCCGTGTCGCAAGGCGATCCGGATCTGCTCGAGCGGGCGTTCATGTGCGTGCAGAACCAGACGTACGAGCGGCTGGAGATTCTGCTCGTGCTCAACGGGGCCGACGAGCAGACGCGCCAATGCGCGCAACGATTGTGCTTGGGCGATGAACGGGCGTGGGTCGTCGAGATCGAGCGGGCCCAACTGGCGGCGGCGCTGAACGTGGGGCTGAGCGAGGCAAGGTACGAACTGGTGGCCCGCATGGACGCCGACGATGCCTGCGACGCCGAGCGCGTGGCAATGCAGGCCGAGGCGATGAACGCGCGGCCCAACGTCGCGGCGCTGGGCACGAGTTACCGCGTGGCGGGCCCGGATGGCGGCAGCCTAGGCGTGGTGACGCCGCCGGCGGAGCCAGAGGAGACACGCTGGCGCCTGCTGATTTCCAACCCGTTCGCGCACGGGTCGATGATGCTGCGTCGCAGCGCGGTGCTGACGGCCGGTGGATACGACGAGACCTTTGAACGGGCGCAGGACTACGAACTGTGGTCGCGACTGAGCATGCGCGGGGGGCGCACAGGAGTGTGCGCGCTGCCCGAGGTGCTCTACACGCTGACGCGCCGGGACGAAGCGCGGGCTTTCGGAGCCACTCCCCTGCAGGGCACGCACGCGGCGCGGGTCATGGCGCGGGCGTGGGATGCGCTGCCGCGCGGCTGTGCCGGCGAAATGCTTGAACTCATCGCAGCCATGGCCGAGCGCGGTGAAATCGAGCCGGCGCGAACGCGGATCGAGGAGCGCATGCGGCAGGGCGGGCCCAGCATGGCGGACTTGCTCGCGTGGCTATGGGGCTCGTGGACCAGCCCCGGATCGCACCTGCGGGCCTTTGACTCGGCGCGCGCGGCGCGGGTGCGCGAGGTTGGGCGCGAGTTGCGCGGCAAGGGCGTATCAGCGGTGTGGGTGTGGGGCGCCGGTCGGCACACCGACTGGCTGCTCAATCATGCGGACGACCTAGGCGTGCCGATCGTGGGCATCGTGGATGATGCGCTGGCCGGGCAGGAGCGGTTCGGGTATCGCGTGGAGAGTCCGTCGGCCATCGGCGCGGGCGAGCATGTGCTGCTGTCGAGTGACTGGCATGAGGAGGCGATGTGGGCCGGTTCACAGGCGCACCGGCAACGCGGCGTGCGCGTGTGGCGGATTTATTGCGGCGCGGGCGAAGAAGGACGCAGTTCGGCGGCCTGATCAGCCCTGCCCGCGGCGTGGGCCGCGACCTTCCCCGCCTCCGCCCGGACGCGCGCGGGGCTGTGCGCCTGGCTCAGTGGTCGGCGCGGGCTTGTTGGCGTCGGCCGCATCGGTCGGCTCGGGCTGGCTGTCCCCCGATGGACCGGTCTGCGAGCCGTCCTGTTGCGCCACACCTTCCTGCGGCTGCGCGTTGTCAGCGTCGGGACGCGGCATGCCTTCACCATTTGCCGGACGCCCTTGTCCCATTGCGCCATTGGGCCCCTGGCCTGGCATGCGCGGGCGACCCTGTTGCGCCATCACAGGCGCGACCGGGTTGCCCTTCTCATCCAGCGTGTAGCCGGCAATCTTGAGTTCATCGGGCTTCCAGGCCTCGGCCAGAACTTCGCCGGCTGACGGAGCGCGGAGCAGCACGGGCAGCCCGGCCGGGGCGCCGGCCACCAGTTCGGCGCGCGTATCAGATCGACGACCCAGTTGCACCGGCAGGCGGGCGAACTTGCCGGCACGGGGCGTGTAGACGAAGGTCACCGGGCCGTCGATGAACACGGCCTGCACCGGCACGTGCACCACGTCCTCGACCACACCCAACTGGATGCGGGCTTCGCAGCGCATGGAGGGCTTGAGGCCCTCGGTGTCCTGGCCGGGGTCCAGCGAGACACGGACGGAATACTCGCGACGGTTGGGGTCGCGCCACCCGACGCTCTCGGCCATCACGCCGATGGTCTCGACGCGCCCGGAGAAGGTGCGCTTTCCCGCGGCGTCGATCTGCACGTCGGCGGGCAGCCCGGGGCGAACGCGACCGGCCAGACTCTCGTGCACTTTGACGCGAGCAACCATCTGCGAGGTGTCGGGCAGCACGATGAGCAGGTCGTTGGGGGAAACGTTGCGCCCGACCTGAAGCGGGCCTTCGTTGCCAAACCGGAAGTTGTCGCTCTGCACTGTCGTGCCGTATACCACCAGGCCTGCAGACGGCGCCACGATGGTGCAATAGTCGAGTTGCTGGTTCAGTTCCGACAGACGGGTCTCGCGGCGCTGCACTTGGCGCTCCCGGTTGTACACGGTTTCCTTGCGGGAGTTCAGGTTGATCTCGTTTTCCTGCTCGGTTCGATCGAACTCGGCCTGGGCTTCACGCAGATCGGATTCCTTCTGCTCTAGTTCCTTCACGCGCGTGTAGGTCTCGTAGACCATGCGGTTCAGGTTGGCCTTGTCGAGAGAGGCCTCGGCCTCCTTCTTCGCAATCTCGTCCAGTTTGAACTGGTCGGGGCTGATGAACTTCTTCTCCAGCAGTTCCAGGTTGCGCTCATACTTTTCGGTCAGGCGTTCAACCTGGCGTTCGGCCTGGGCAATCGCCAGTTCCAGTTCCTTCTTGGTGCGGATGTCGTCGCCCTCGGCCCACTGTTTGAGCGACAGTTCGGCCAGCAGCACCTTGAGGCTGGCGTTGCGCGAGCGCGACTGGTTTTCGCTCACCTGGATCTCCAGGGCCGTCTGCGCGTTGAGCAGTTGGGAGCGTGCTTCTTCCAGCGCCAGTTCTTCAGTGAGTTTCTGTTCCTCTATGGAGTTGGAGTTGAGCCGGACCAGCACGTCTCCCGCCTGCACAAAAGTGCCCTCGGGGATGATCTCGATGATGGTGGCCGGCTTGTCGAGTTTGTTGCGCAACTCGATGCGGTTCTTGGCCTCCAGTTCTCCGGTGGCCAGCGTTCGGATCTCGAAACTCCCGCGCTCGGACTCGACGATGTCGGCGGTGCTGGTGACTCGGGCGGAGGTGGCCGGGCTGTCGGAGTTGTAGTAGATGGCCGCCAGAACGCCGACGGCGATGAGCGCGACGACGCCGATGATGACCAAGAGCGTTCCGCCCTTGCGGGACTGACGCCCCTTCGTGCTCTGAGCCATGTCCGCCTCCCGTTCGCCCACGCACCCCCCCGCGGGCGCAAGATCACACGCCTAGTCCGACTTCCTGTAGGATTCATAGGCGCAGGGGGAGGATTTTGTTCCATGAGCGGCCCGCAATGCGCCCACAACCTGCTGATCGCCATCGCGTCGAGGATCGAAGCGCGCGCGTGCGGGCTTCCCGACCTGGAAGTCTGGACCGAGTCGTCCATTGAACCGGGGCTGAGCGTGGTGCTGACCGGGGTCGGGAAGGCGGCCGCGGCCGGGGGAGTTGCCAGCGTCATCGACCCCGGCCGACACGCGGCCGTCGTCAATCTCGGCATCGGAGGTCTACTCCCCGGAAGTGGGCTGGAGATGGGGGACGTAGTCGCGGGGAGTGCCAGCGTGTTTGCCGACGAGGGTGTGCAAGCCCCGGATGGTTATCAGTCATTGGCGATTCTGGGGTTTCCGGCCTTCGCGCATGGGGACGAAGTGAACGGCGACGAGCGACTGCTCGAGCGACTCAGGGAAACTGGTGTGAAATCCCTGCGCATCGCCACGGTCTCGACCTGTTCGGGGACTGACGAGCGAGCGTTGGAAGTGGTTCGGCGAACCGGAGCCGCGGTCGAGGCGATGGAGGGCGCGGCGGTGGGGCTGGTGGCGGAACGCCGCGGGGTGCGGTTTGTCGAGGTGCGGGTGGTGAGCAACACCACGGGAGATCGGACGCGGCAGAAGTGGGATATGCCCGGCTCGCTGGCCCGACTGGGGGAAGTGTTCCGGCTCCTGCGCGCGGTGTCGGGCGAGGGGGGCCTGGGATGATCGGACGTACCGGGGGGTCGGGATGACCCGGCTGTGCGGGCCGCGCCGATCAGGGGCTTGAGCGAAGTGGTGCGGGGATCAACCGGGGGTCGGCGCAGGCCGATGCTCGCAAGCGTGCGTTGGGACGAGGGTTGCCGGCGCCGCCTGTGAGGTGTCTGCCATGCGTTACAAGGGGCTCCGGTCATTGCCAGCCGTCGGCGCCGCGCCGATCGCGATCGACTTTGGCGCGGGCGGGCTGAAGGCGCTGCAGATCAGCGGGAATGAGAGTCGCAAGTTGGTGGCTGCGGCCTTTCTGCCGACACCGGACGATCTGGTGGAGGATGCCAGCTCGCGACTGCGATTTCAGATCGAGCAGTTGCCCAAGTTGATCAGGAAGGGCGGGTTCACGACCAAGCGGGCGGTGTGCCTGATTCCCGCTTCGCAGATGTTCTGCAAGCACATGCAGTTCCAGTTAAGCGAAGGCGTGGGCGTGGACTCGATGCTCAAGGCGTTGCTGCCGGCACAGGTGGGGTGCGAGTTTGAATCGCTGGTGTGCCGCAGCGTGGAAGTGCCGGGCGGGGGTCGCGGGGGCAAGAGCGAAGTGATCTGCATGGCGGCCAGCCGCGACCTGGTGGGTCGGCTGATGGCGGCGCTGAAGTCGGCCCACTTGGAGCCGGTGGGCGTGCACGGGCCGTTCCAGTCGGTGCTGCGGGCGTTCGACGACGTGAATCGTCGTGAAGAGGACGCGGGCAAGACCACGCTGTATCTCGACTTGGGATACGCGTCCACGAACGTGATGATCGCGCACGGGACCAGCCTTGTGTTTGCGCGCACGGTGGACCTGGGCGGGCTGCACATGGACGTGGCCATCATGAAGCAGGCCCACGTGGGCATGACCGAGGCGAGGGAGCTGCGCCGGCAGATCGTGCTGGAGCGTGCCACGACGGGCGAGCCAGCCGGCGAGGGGGGAGACGGGTTGGCGCTGCTGCACGCGGCGATCGCGAGGTCGAAGAAGGCCGAGGCGGGTGCCAACGGTGCGGAAGGGAAGTCGGCGGAGGAAACCAGCGTGGCGGTAGACGATCGGCGCGGCGTGGGGGGCACGCCCGGGATGAGCGCCGAGGTGCAACCGGCAACGACGGCGCTGCGTTATCCGCAGGGAGTGGATCTGGCCGAACCTCTGGAGATCCTGACCGACGAGATCTGCATGAGTCTGCGGTATCACAAGTCGATGTTCGGGGGTCGGAATGTGGAGCGCGCGGTGCTGGTGGGAGGCGAGGCGAGGCAGGCGTGGCTGTGCCAGCATCTGGCGCGGGCGATCCGCATTCCGGTGCAGGTGGGCGATCCGATTTCGCGTCTGTCAAGGACGGGGAGCGAGCCGATCGCGGGGGTGGAGTTCGGCAAGGCCCAGCCGGGCTGGACGGCGGCTCTTGGCATGTGCCTGAGCCCGACGGATCTTTGATCGGAGGTGGCGATGAGCCGCGGTGTGACCAGGAGCGGTCCGGCCAGTTTTCTGCCCGAGGACTATGTCCGCGGGAAGGACGAGGCGCGTTGGAACGTGATTTCGCTGCTGCTGTTCGGGGTGGTGATGGTGGCGGTGGTGTCGGCCTTTGTGCTGACCAACCGGCGCTGGCAGAGCGTGCGCGCCGATCAGGGGCAGATCCGGGTGGAGTTCGAGGAAGAGGCAGTCAAGATCGAAGCGCTCAAGGCACTGGAGAAGCAGCGCGTGGAGATGATGGACAAGGCGGCCGTGGTGGCGGCACTGCGCGACAACGTTCCGCGATCGGTGCTGATGGCCGAATTGTGGAGAGCCAAGCCGAAGGAAGCGACGCTGACGGAGATCAAACTTGCGGGCGAGCGTGTGAAGATTGCGCCGCCGGCGCCGGCGCCCGGAGCGCAGAAGGGCAAGCCGGTGGTGTCGCTCAAGCCAGGGACGACGGCCCCGTCGGGCGAGCCGAAGCCCGAGGACACGAAGATCGTGCCTCCGGAGTTCAAGCACATGCTGACGGTGGAGGGCGTGTCGGAGGGGAACGACCAGATTGCCGATTACCTGGCGCGCCTGAAGGCCTCGCCGCTGCTCAAGAACGTGGAGTTGCAGTTCATCTCGGAGACAACGCTGGAGGGACTGAAACTGAGGAAGTTCCGGATCACGGCGACGCTCGACCCTGACGCGGATGCGTCGGCGGTGAAGGAGGCCGAGGAAACCACGCTTTTTGACGAGACGGCCAGCCTGACGCCCGACGAAAAGGCGGGCAAGGGGCTGTGGGGGCTGTTCGGGATGGGGGGGCAGGAGCAATGAGACTGGGAGCGCGGGAACTGCTGACCTTTGCGCTGGTGCTGCTCATCCCGGTGATGAGTTTTCTGCTGGTGTTCCGCCCGCAGAATCGGGCGATTGACGCGGCGCTGGCGGAGATCGGGCACAAGCGCGAGGTGCTCGAGCGTCTGCGTGCCGAGACCGCGCGCAACGCGGACCTGGCCAAGGCGAACGAACTCATCGCCGATCGCATCCGCAAGGACGAGGCTCGCCTCCCGTCGTCGAAGGGGGTGGACCAGATCGTCAAGCAGGTGTCGATGCTGGCCGTGGACTCCGGGCTGGCGGCTCCGACGCTCAAGAGCCTCAAGCCGGTGCAGGCGGCGGTGTACTGGGAGCAGCCGCTGGAACTGAGCACCTCCGGCACGTTCCGCGGGTTCTATGGGTTTCTGCGGCGGATGGAGCGGCTGCCGCGGATCACGCGCGTGGTGGACATGGAGATCAAGCGAGGCAACGTCACGGCGGGGGAACCGGAAATCTCGGTGAAGTTCACGCTGAGCATCTACTTCCAGGACAAGGAGAACGCCGGTGAGTGATGCACCCATGGAGCACCCGGGGACCGAGTCGAGCGCTGGGGGCAGCCCGGCGGGGACCCGGCTTTTCGTGGACCTCGGCAACGGGGCCGGCGCGATCCCGGTGCGTGCCGAGGTCGGCAAGGGTTCACTGATCAAGTCGTCGTTCGCGGCTGTTTCGGCGTTCATGGTCGTGCTCGCGGCCGGGGGCATCTTTGGCATGCGCAAACTGGGGATGAGCGCGCGGACAGCGTCGGCGGAGGTGCCGATCGCGATTGAGTCGGCCGGACCGCCCAAGGTCGAGTCGGGGCGCTTCGAGAAGTTGATGACCGAACTGGAGGCTGGGGACCGCCCGGTGCAGGTGGACTCGAGCAAACTGGGCCGCAGCCCGTTCGAACTGGCGGTGGAGAACGCGCCGGCGGCGGCAGAGGTGGTGAAGGAGACCGAGGAGCAGCGGCTGGCGCGCCTGGCCGAAGAGGCCCGGGTCAAAGCCGAGGCCGAGCGCAAGCGCCGGATTGAAACGGCCCTGGCGAAGATGAAGTTGTTCGGCGTGGTGGGCGGCCGGACGCCGGCGGCGCGGATCAACGACAAGGTGGTGCGCGTGGGCGACGAGATTGAGGATCTGTTCAAGGTCAAGTCGATCGCGGTTCGCTCGGTCGTGCTCGAGGCCGATGGGGTGGAGTACGAGATCACGATGGGCAACACCGGGCAGCCCTGATCCCGGAGACGGGACGCGACGCGTGGCGGGCAAGATCAACATCGACGACATTCTGAGCCAGTTGGGCGCGCAGGAGAGCGACACAACGCAGTCCCGGCGGGCCAAGACCGGCAAGGTGGAGCGCAAACACTCGCTGGACGAGGCGGAGTTGTCGTTCAGTCCGGTTCCGGCCATGCCATCGGGGCAGAAGCGCTTCGGGCAGGCTGATTCTCCAAAGGAGAAGGAGACTCAGGAAGGCGTGCGGGCGGAGACGGTTTTTGACCCCGGGCCTGCGAGCGAGGGCAATGGGCAGAGCCTGGGCGAACTGCTGATGGCGCGGCAGGTGATCTCGCGCGAGCAGTTGTCCGGGGCCGAGCAGATTCTCAAGCAGACGCCGGGACGGCGGCTGGCCGAACTGCTGATCGATCGGGGAGCCGACGAGGAGGCGGTGCAGCGGGCGGTGGCCGAACTGGCGGGCGTGCCGTTCGAGCGCGTGGATCTGAAGGCGGGGCTGGAAGGGGGATTTGACGGGAAGTTGCTGCAGCGGCTGGGTCCGGACTTCTGCAAGGAGCACTCGGTGCTCCCGCTGCGTTCGGAAGGCTCGCGCGTAGTGATCGGTGCAACGTCGCCCGACGACGTGTTCATGCTCGACGCGATCCGGGCACGTCTGGGAGTGAGCGGCATCAAACTGGTTCTGATCACGTCGATGGACCTGCGCGGGGCGCTGGAGGTGCTCGGCGGGGAGGCGGCCGAGGAGGTCGATCTGTCCGAGATTCTCTCCGACGTCGAGGAAGGCGACGTGGAGGTGAGCGCCGCCGAGTCGTCGGCCGACGCGGTGGACCTGGAGGCCAAGGCCGGCGAAAGCCCGGTCATTCGGTATGCCAACTATATCATCCAGACGGCGGTGAAGGAGGGGGCGTCGGACATTCACATCGAGCCGGGCGACAAGCGGCTCAAGGTGCGTTTCCGCATTGACGGCATCCTGTTCGAGATGATGAATCCGCCGGCCTCGATGGCGGCCGCGCTGACCAGCCGCCTGAAGATCATGGCCAACCTCGACATCTCCGAACGGCGCGTGCCGCAGGACGGGCGCATCCGGTGCACGGTGCAGGGGCGCAAACTGGACCTGCGCGTCTCGACGATTCCTTCGACCTACGGCGAGAAGACGGTGATGCGTATTCTCGACACGCGGTCGATCAACGTGGACCTGGAGAACCTGGGCTTCAGCGAGCACGCGCTGCAGATCTGGAAGAACGCGATCAACGAGCCGCACGGCATCGTGCTGGTGACCGGCCCGACCGGGTCAGGCAAGACGACCACACTGTACGCCTCGCTGCGGCAGTTGGACAAGGCCAAGTTGAACATCTCGACCGTCGAGGATCCGGTCGAGTATCACCTGGACGGGATCACGCAGACGCAGACGCACGACAAGATCGGGATGACCTTCGCCAAGGCGCTCAAGGCGTTGCTGCGTCAGGATCCCGACGTGATCATGCTGGGCGAAATTCGCGACCACGAGACGGCCCACACCGCCGTGCAGGCCGCCCTGACCGGGCACCTGGTGCTCAGCACGCTGCACACCAACGATGCACCCAGTTCGGTGACGCGCCTGGTGAACATCGGGCTGGAGCCGTTCCTGGTGGGCGCGGCCCTGAACGCGGTGCTGGCCCAGCGACTGGTGCGGCGACTGTGCCAGGCGTGCAAGGTCGAGGAGAACCCGACCGAGGAGATGGCCGAGTACCTGGAGATGCAGGGTCTTCCGATCAGCAAGATGTGGTCGCCCAGGGGCTGCGAGAAGTGCCGCGGAACTGGGCACGCGGGGCGCGTGGGCATTTACGAGTTGCTGACCATGGATGATTCGTTGCGTGACGTAATCGCGCGGAACCCCAACGTGACCGAGTTCCGGCGCCTGTGCATCGAGCGCGGGATGGTGACGCTGCGCCAGGACGGGATGATGAAGGCGGTGGAAGGTCGCACCACCGTGCAGGAAGTTCTCCGCGTGACCGATTCGACGCACTGACGATACACTGGGTTCGTGGAACACGGCGTCATACTCGTGGGCGGTGGTGGACACGCGCTGGTGGTGGCCGGTTCGCTGAGGCGAGCGGGCGCCGCTGTGGTCGGATTCCTCGACGACGACCCCGCAGCCGTACTGGCCCATGAGCCTGCTGCCGTCGAGCGCCTCGGGGCGCTGAGCCAGATCGAGCGCATCGCCGCGGCCGGGGCGGACATGATCCTGGCGCTGGGCGACCTGACGTTGCGCCGACGCCTGATCGACGCCCACCCCCACTCGTTGCGGCGCGGGCTGGTGGTGATCGATGGCGCGGCGATGGTGGCGGTGGTGAGCCAACTGGGGGCGGGGGTGTACGTCGGAGCCAAGGCGGTGGTGCAGGTGCGTGCCAGCGTCGGCGAGCACGCGATCATCAACACCGGCGCCATCATCGAGCATGAGTGCCGCATCGGGGCGAACGTGCACGTGGCCCCCGGCGCGGTGCTGGGTGGGCGCGTGTCGATCGGGCCTGATACGCTCATCGGGCTCGGCTCGCGCGTGCTGCCGGGCGTGCGCATCGGCTCGCGCTGCGTGGTAGGCGCGGGCGCGGTGGTGACGCGCGACGTGCCGGACGGCGCCTGCGTCGTCGGCGTGCCGGCCAGAGTCATTTGAGATCAGGAACCCGCGCCGTCGGATTCTGCCGGCGCAGAATCCGCGGGCTTGGGCGCGACTGGCTCTTCCAAGCCCTCGGTCTGACGGCGCAGTCTGCGTGCCCGTTCGACCATTTCGGCGTCGAGTTGATCGGGCGGGAGCGCGTGTTCGAGCGAAGGCGACAGGTCAAAGTGCCACTCGATGAGCGTCTTGAACTTCACGGGCAGGGCGGCCGCGACCAGGTCAGGGCCGGGATACTCGTGCAGCGGCGCCTTGGCGCGGCGCATTTCGTGCACGGGTTCATAGCCGTCGAGTTCCAGCCGCACGTCGTAGTCGCCGAAGAAGGTGAAGGTCGTTTCCGCGGGGGTACGCCCGATTTCGGTGTCATTGACCCAGACAAACGCTCCGGGCGGGTCGGACGTGACCCGGATGCGCCGCTGCAGGCACCCCGGCAGCACGAGCAGCATGGCGATGAGGACCAGTCGGATCATGCTCACACTGTACCCGCTCTTCCGGCAACGGCGCGCAACGCGCGGGCGGCCTGGTGGTGCAGGGCATGCCCGGAGCCAAAGGCCTCGACCCGCATGGCCGGGAAGGGAAGCCCGGCCAGGGCCAGGTCGCCGATCAGGTCGAGCAACTTGTGCCGTGCCGGTTCGTCGTTCCACCGCAGGGTGTTGTCGATCGGTCCCGACGGGCCGAAGACCACGAAGTCGGACGGGGTGAGCCGGGCGAAGAGTCCGAGTTGACGCATGGCCTCGGCTTCGTGCAGCAGGCAATAGGTGCGAGCGGGCGCGATATGCTCGCGATAGTGGACGGGTGAGCCATCCCAGTGGGCCGACTGACGCGGAATGGGCGACCCCGGCCCGTACTCGAGGTGAAAGTGCATAGACAGGGCCTGGGCGGGGTGGATCTCGACGCGCACGCCGTTGGGGTCTCCGACCACGGTGGGCCCGTCCAGCGCTGGGAGGTGCGCCCCAGCCGGCAGGTGGCGTGTGCCCACGCGCTCGATCGCATGAATGAAAGGCAGGGCTGATCCGTCGATAATGGGCACTTCCGGGCCTTCGAGTGCGAGGAGCGCGTCGGTGATGCCCAGTCCGGCCAGAGCGCTGAGGATGTGCTCGATGGTGAACGCCGGCGAGCCGTCGGACAGATCCACGCCGGTGCAGCGGGCGTTCATGCTGGCAAACGCCGGGTGAGCAGGGCGAGTGGTCAGGCGTTCGATGGTCGCGACGGCGTGAGCCGGGCCTCGGCGAATGACGATGCCCGATCCGGCTTCGGCGGGCTGGATTTCCACCCGTGCGGCCGCGTCCGTGAAGAGCCCGAAGCCTTCGACGCGCGCCACGCCTGCGACAGTGCGGCGGGGGATCATGACGACTTTTCTTGGGCGCGCAGCAGTTTCTTGACGTTGCGCGCGATTTCCGGGAGGTTTCGGAACGCGGCATGTCGGGCCATGGCTTCGCGGGCCGGGCCGGCGGGCACGCCGATCCAGGTTTCTCCGGCCGGCACGTCGCTGTGCACCAGCGAGCCGCCGCCGATCGAAGCGCCATCGCCAACGCTGATGTTGTCGGCAAACCCGACTTTGCCGCCAATGGTCACGTAATCGCCGATGCGGACCGAACCGGCAATGCCGGTGTGGCCGCAGATGACGCAGCAGCGCCCGATCGAGCAGTTGTGCCCGACCTGCACGAGGTTGTCGATCTTGGTGTGCGGGCCAACGGTGGTGCTGCCGAACTTGGCCCGGTCGATGCACACGCCAGCGCCGATCTCGACATCATCGCCGATGACCACGTTGCCCAGGTGCGGCACCTTGACCGGCCCGGCGCCGGCTCCGCCGGGGGGCAGGTAGCCGAAGCCGTCGGCGCCAATGACGGTGTTGGCGTGGATGACGACGCGGGCCCCGATGATACTGCGGGCGTAGATCACCACGCCGGGGTGCAGCATGGAGCCGGCGCCGACGGCCGCACCGGCGCCGATGCTTACGTGGCTCATCAGCGCCGCGCCCGCGTCGATGCGTGCCCCGGGCGCGATCACGCAGTGCGGGCCGACGTGCGCCTGTGCCGATACTTCGGCCGCGGGGCTGACCACCGCAGTCGGATGCACTCCCGGCTGCTCAGCCGGGCCCTGAACCTCGATCTGTGCCAACAGTTGAGCCAGCGCCAGGTCGGCGTCGGGGACGACCAGCAGGGCGCGATGGGCGGCGTCATGCCCAGGCACGTCGATGCCGCGGCTGACCAAGGCCGCCGAAGCACGGCAGGTCGGCCAGCGCCCGGCATAGTCGGGCGAGCGGATGAAGCAGATGTCGCCCGGCTGCGCGTCGTCGAGCGTGGCCGGGCGCGAAATCAGCAGGTCGGCTGGTCCGAACAGTTCGGCGTCCACCAGTTGAGCGATCTGCCCGGTCGTGAGTGTGCTGACGTACATGGCCATTACGGGCGAGAACCGGCCTTGAACTCGTTGTTGAGCAGTTGCACCACCTGGTCGGTGATGTCGATCGAGTTGTGCCGATAGAGCACGCTGCGGGACAGGATGGCCCGATTCATGTCGTCCTGCGAGGCTTCATTGGGCAGTTTGAAGTCGGTGTCGTCGAGCAGTACCAGGTCATACCCGTCGCGATCGGCGATGCGGTTGACCGCGCTGTCGATTTTCACGTACAACTCGCGCATGATGGTGCCGCGCTCGAAACTGAGCACCTGCTCGAGCAGTTTGAAGCGGGCGTCGAGCGTGACCTGCAACTCGCGGAGTTGGATCAGTTTGTCGCGGTATTCGGCCGTGCCCGGCTTGATCGTGCCGCCCTCCTTGGGGTCCAGTTCGAGGTTCAGCGCTTCGATGCGCTTGGTCAACTCGTCCAGTTGCTTCTGGCGGGACTCGGTGGCCTTGCTCATCGCGTCCTGACGCACCGTGCGCTCGTCCAGCGACTGGAGCACCTTGGGCAGGTTGACCACGGCCACGGCGGTCGGGTTGGCGGGCGGACGGGCGGCGTTGGCGCCGGCCTGCCAGGCCAGCGTGGTGAGCAGCGCCGCGCCGAGGACCAGCCCCAGCGCGTGGCGCGAAAGTCGAAGTGTGATACCCTTGGCTGACTGCATGCGTTGCCTCCTGTGCCTTGTCCTGATGCTTCCGCCTGCCAGGCGGACCTGCTGACAAGAGCGTAGCCGACCCGCGCTCAGAACGGCACGTCGATCGAGAACGTGAACACCCGGGTCTCGTCCAGGTCTTCCTTCAGGAGCGGGAAGCCGAAGTCAAAGGCCAGCGGCGCCGGGCTGAGTTGTGGGATGCTGAATCGCAAACCCATGCCGACCGTTACCCGGTATTCCTCAATGCCCGGGTCGAACAGCACGGTTCCGGTGTCCACGAAGCCCACGATGCTGAAGAGTTCCTCGAAGATCGGCTGCCTGATTTCGGCGCCGGCGAAAAACATGAACGTGCCGCCCACGGGCTGGTCGCTCTGCTGGCCGTTATCGTTGCGGATGCCCTTGGGGCTGACAGTGCGGAACTGCAACCCGCGGAAACTCTGCCCGCCCATGTAGAAGCGCTCGTAGGTCGGTGTGTCGCTCCGTCCCTGCGGGATGTACCCAACCTTTGTGCGCAAACTCAGCACGGTGCGACGTTCGAGGTAGTCCTCGCGAATGGGAATGAACACCTGGTGCTCGGCCGTGAACTTCGTGAAGTCGAAGTCGCCGCCGAGCAGACCGGTCTGCTCAATCGAAAACTCCGTCGACGAGCCGCGCGTCGGTCGAAAGCGGTGGTCGATGCTGGTGCGCGCCAGTGTGAAACCCACCCCGGTCAGGGAGTGACGATCCTGCACCTCGAAGACGTCCACGGGTCGATCGGGCAGAATGTCGGCCAGATCGATCGACTCCATGCGCAGGCTGAGCGCGCCGCTCCAGCGTGTGCCGAAACGGCGTCCGAGGCTGAGGCGCCCGCCATATCGCAACTCGTCAAACTCGTCATAGTCGCGGGAACGGTAATAGACCTGCGCCTGTCCGGAGTAATCCGTGTCCAGGAGGTACGGCTCCGTGAGGCTCACCGCATATGTCTCGATGCGATCGCCGGGCAGCGCTTCGATGCTGAAGACCTGCCCCGCCCCGCGGAAGGCACGCCCACTGAACAGTTCGCCCGGCGTGTCGGGAAGGTCGGTGATGTCGAAGTTCCGCTGCGTCAGCGAAATCCGCCCGATCACGCCCGAGTCGCTCGACACCGCCCCGCCGACCGAGAAGTCGCCCGTGTTGGTCTCGGCCACCTCGATCAGCACGTCGCGGGTCACCTGGTCAAACGCGTCGGGCGACTGGGGAGTGACCTTGACCGAGCCGCGTTCAAAGAGGTTTTTCTGCTCGAGGCGAGACTCGGTCTGGTCCATGCGCGTGGAGTCCAGCGGGCGGTTGGGCCGCAGTTCGGTCTCGCGCAGAATGACCTTTTTCTGCGTCAGGTCATTTCCCGACGTGATGATCAGCCCGGTGGTGTAGCGCGGGCCGGCGTTGATGACCAGGCGGAGATCGACCTGGGGTCGTTCCGTGTCGCGCAGTTCGAAGCGAAAGACCTTGACGTCGGTGTGCCCGAGTTTGCCGAACGCTTCGACGATGATGCGCAACGCCGATTCGACGTCGCGCACGCCGTAGACATCGCCGCGCTTGACCGTCAGCAGCCCGCGGATCTGCTCGGGGCTGAACGGGCGCTGGCCGGTGCCGTCGGCGTACTCGACTTCGACGTTGCGCAACGTGTAGATCGGGCCTTCCTCGATGAGGAAGACGATGATGGCTTCCTTGCCGTTGGGCGCGGGCTGGATGCGGTAGCCCGCGCGCACGTCCAGAAAACCATTGTTCCGATAGAACTCGATGACGCGGCCCACGTCGCGGTCGAGTTCGGAATCGTCGATCTGCCCCTTCTTGAACAGATTGGCGGTGCGCGTCTCCACCTCGCGGCGGATCTCGCGCCCCTCGAACGACTGGTTGCCCTCAAAACGGATGTCGGTGATCTTGACCCGTTCGCCCTCGCGAATCTGGAAGACCACGATGCCGCTCTCGTCCAGTTCACGCTGGTCGACCGTGACCCGGGCGAAGTAGTACCCCTTGTCGCGGTAGAGCCGCTCGATCTGACGGGCCGCCCGGTCGACCTGGAAGCGGTCCACCGGCCCGCCAACGACCAGGTCGATCTTCTCGAAGATCTTCTGATCCGTCATCTTCAGATTGCCGCTGACCTGCACCGCCTGGATGACCGGCTGCTCGGCAAGCGTGAAGATCAGCCGCACGCCCCCGTCGTCGAGCAACTGCACCGAAGTGTCCACCTGACGGAAGAAGTTGAGCCGGTTGAGCCGGGCCACATCGGCACGCACGGTTTCGGCGCGGAAGGCTCCGCCTATCGTCGAGCGGATGTTGTTCCAGACGCTCTGTTCGAGTTTGGAGTCGATCGCGCCTGGCTCGGCGCCGGCCGGTGCGGGGGTTTGAAGCACGATCTGCCGGATCGGGCGACTCTCGTACACATCCAGCCCGTCACCGACGGGTCGGGGCGCGGCGTCCTGCGCCCAGACAAGCGGAGCGGCCGCGACGCTCAGACCCACACAGGCGATGAGGACGGCCAGTCGAGTCTGGACTGTGCGGCGAGGTTCGTTCACGGGATCGGGGAAAGATAACCGTCCCACTGGTTCCCGACAACGCTGGCTGGTTGATCCGGGATCCCGGGGGATGGACTGTGTACGAGCCATCAGGTGAGCGTTACGGGCATCACGACGTAGAGGAAGTCAGAACCGGACCGGAAAAGACCCGGCTTGTTGGGGCCCTTGAGTTCCATGAGAACCTCAGGCTGCTCGATCACCTTCAAGGCGTCCGTGATAAACGCCGGATTGAACCCGATTTCGATGCTGTCGCCCTCGAAACTGGACAGATCGATGGTCACATGGGCCTCACCCATTTCGGGGGCACGACTGGACAGTTCGACTTGCTTGTCCGCACCCTTGAAGGCCATGCGAACGCCGCGGGATTCCTCGTTGGTCAACAGGGCGGCGCGGCGGACAGCCGAAGCGAACACGTCGCGGTCGAAGCCCACCTTGATCTCGTGGTCTTTTGGAATGACGTCCTCGTAGGGGGGGAAAGTACCCTCCACGAGGTTGGTGGTAAGCACCGCCCGGCTCTGGTCATCGAGCGGGCCGAAGGCGAACACCGCCTGGTTCTCGGTGATGGCAACGTTGATCGGCTCGTCCTGGTCCTCTGCCAGTTTGACGAGCAGGGACAAGGCCTTGGTGGGGATGATGCAACTGACCGGTCCGCCCTCGACCGATTCGGAGACCGAGTCGCGGGCCAAGGCGAGTCGGCGGCCATCGGTGGCGACCAGTTCGAGGCGCTTGCCGTCCCTCTTGAAGAGGACGCCATTGATGGCGTACCTGGAGTTTTCGCGGGCGGTGGCGAAGGAGGTGCGGGTGATCAGACCCATCAGCGAGCCGGAGCGGTGGCTGAAAATGGTGCGAGCGGGGGCCTGGCCAGCCGACCCCTTGGCGATGCGGTTGAAGTCGGGGATGGGGGGAAAGTCCTTGGGGTCGTACCCGTGGAGTTGGAAGTGAGCGTCCGAGCCGGTGATGTGGCAGAGATCCTTTTCGGTGGAGATGGTCAGGGTTGGGTCGTTTTCCTCGGCGCGGATGATCTGGAGGATCTTGTCGGCGACGATCAGGGCCTTGCCGGGCTGCTCGACATCGACGCGCCCGATCCGGACGACCAGGGAGATTTCGGCGTCGGTGGCGGCCAAGGTGAGTTCGCCGGCACCGGACTCGGTGTCGGCTTCCAAGAGAACGCAGGAGAGTTGGGGCCTGGGCGTGCGAGTGGCCACGACGCCCGAAACCAGCGTCAGGGCGTCGAGCAGCGCGGCGCGATCACAGATGACCTTCATATGGTGTCCCTCGGGAGGGTGAACTCGACAGAGTGTACCCCGGGACAGGTTGGTTGTGTGCTGGGCGGTGGAGAATCGCAGTCCGTCGGCACGGAATTGGCGCCGCGGAGAACGAACCGATCGCCCGGTTGTCGGCTATGCTTGGGATCACAGGGAGTTCTGTAACCAGCCGAACGGCTGCAGGACGCTGATTGCGCGGCCGCTGGGGGGCCTGCGAGAGGCATTCCGGTAGTCGGAGGCGCCAGGAAGGATGGGTGCTGATGTCATTTGAAGCCGCCGTGCATGCTCAGGCCATCGAAATCGACCGGCTCAGTCTGGAGATGTGCGCAGCGGCCGGCAGCGGGCATCCGACGACGGCAATGAGCATCGGACACCTCGTGACGGTGCTGATGTTCCACACCATGCGCTGGAGCCCGGATTTTCCTGACTATCCGACCAGCGACCGGTTGGTGCTCAGCGCCGGACACGGGGTGCCGGCGGTGTACGCAGCGGCAGCCATTCTCGGGATGAAAGTGGGCAGGAACCCGTCGTCGCGAAGGAAACTGACCGAGGCCGACCTGACCAACCTGCGCGCCTGGCAGAGCGAACTGGATGGACACCCCAATCCGATGGAGGGGTTCCCGTTCTTTGACGCGGCGACCGGCTCGCTGGGACAGGGGTTGAGCGTCGCCGCGGGGCTTGGCATTGCGGCGCGGCTCAACGGGAGCGACCGGCGCGTCTTCTGCATCATCGGCGACGGCGAATCGCGCGAAGGGCAGGTGGCCGAGGCGCTGGATTTCATCGTCGATCACAAATTGACCAACGTGCTGCCCATCTTCAACTGCAACGAGTACGGGCAGGCCGGTCGCGTGTCCGAGCAGCAGTCGGCGAGCAAACTGGCGGCCAAACTCGAGGCCTTCGGGTTCGAGGTGCTGTCGATCGACGGGCACAGCCCCAGCCAGATCAAGGCGGCGTTCGACAAGTTCTCGGCACGTGCGACTTCGACCGATGCGGCGCCCTTTGCGGTGGTGGCGCGGACGATCAAGGGCTGGGGCGCCCCCAGTGTGCAGGGCGGGGGGTGGCACGGCAAGCCGGCGCAGAACGAGGCTCTGCGCAAGGCGCTGGGCGAACTCGACGAGCGTCGCATCGAACTGACCAGTTCGCTGGCCAGCAGCGATCAGTTCACGATTCAGCCGCCAACCGGGGCCCGGAACCCCGAACCGGCGCCCGGTGAAATGCCCACGCTCTCGCAGACCATGCGGGCGCTGGACATGGAGTCGAAACTGGCCTCGGGGCGAATGGCCACGAGGCGCGCCTACGGACTGGCGCTGCGGGCGCTGGGGCAGGTGAACTCCGAGGTGGTGGTGCTGGACGCCGACGTGAGCAACTCGACCTTTGCCGAGACGTTCGCCCGTTCGCAGGAACTGGCCGAGCGGTTTGTCGAGTGCAAGATCGCCGAGCAGAACATGATATCTGTGGCGGCGGGCCTGGCGGCGGGCGGGAAAATCCCGTTCTGTTCGTCCTTCGGCAAGTTCGTCACGCGAGCCTATGACCAGATCGAAATGGCGATGAACAGCGGGGCGAACATCAAGATCGTCGGCTCGCACGTGGGGATCACGCTGGCGGCCGACGGTCCGAGCCAGATGGCGCTGCCCGACGTGGCGTGGTTCCGCTCGCTGGCACGGGTCAAGGATCACCGCGGCAACCCGGGCTGCTACGTCCTGCAACCGTCGGACGCATACGCGGCCTATGCGCTCACGGGCGTGATGGCCGACTACGAAGGCATGTGCTACATGCGGACAATGCGCGTGGACACGGAGTTCCTGTATTCTGACGAGCAGGTGTTCAACCTCGGGGGCTTCGAAGTGCTCAGCGAAGGGCGCGACGTGGCGCTGCTGGCCGCGGGCTACATGGTGCACGAGGGCAACCGCGTGGTGGAACTGCTCGACAAGGCCGGCATCAGCGCCACCCTGGTCGATATGTATTCCATCCCGTTCGACGAGGAGAAATTGCTCGACCTCATCAGCCAGAACAATGGGTACGCCATCAGCCTCGAGGACAACTACGGCGGATCGCTGGGCTCGGCGGTAGCCGATGCGTTGACCGCCAGCGGCGATGCCTTCACGCTCGAGCAGATGTACGTCAGGCGAATTCCGAAGAGCGCTCGCACGACGGCGGAGATGCTGGCAATGTGCGGGCTGACGGCCGAGGACGTGGTCAAGAAGGTGATGCAGTTGCTGCAGGTGGCGTGAGCGGCAGCATCGTTCCGGCACACGATGCGTGGTTTGTCGGACTTTCAGAGCCTCCCGCGCGAGCGGGGGGTTTTTTCCTGAGGTGCGCGGAAAGGCATTGCGGCACACCACCCTGCTCGCGCAAGAGGCTCCGATCGCTCGCCCTTTGCGTCTTCGCTCGAGTGGGTTACGCCCAAGAAAGACAGCGCCCGGGCTTGCGTGCCCGGGCGCTGCGTGAGTCAGTTGGAGTTGTCTGGCTGCGCGGCGATCACGGGCAGCCGTCGCTGAAGGCCTGGAGGAAGGCCTGCACGTCAAAGAAGTTGAACAGCCCGTCGTGTGTCAGGTCGGCGCTGGGATGCTGGCTGGAGAAGGCCTGGAGGAAGGCCTGCACGTCGAAGAAGTTGAGCACGCCGTCGTTGTTGAAGTCGCCAGCGCAGGGCTGCGAAAGAGTGATGGTCTGGAAATCCATCTCCGCCGGCGAGCTCTTGCCGGTGGCCAGCCACTGGTCGTACAAAGTCTGCCCGGCGGTGTTGGTGTTGTTGGCGTCGCGGAGGAACTCGATGTACTCCTTCGAGGCCGTCTGATAGAGCAGGCGCACCTGGGCCGACGCGGCGCCGGCGGGAATGGTGAACTGCGTGTCGTCCCAGTGCTGGCCGTCGGCGTAGGTGTAGCCGACCGGGGCGGACTGCACGGCCGCGAAATTGGCGTTGGTGAACCCGCGCGGCGGGATGCGGTTGTCCTTGATCCACTCGTTGTTGAGCGCGAAGTGGAAACTCTCTCCGGCGGGCAGGCCGAGCGCCGGAGCGACCGCCTCGCTGATGCCGAGTTTGGCCTCGTAGACCTTGGTGTCGCTGGTTTCGAGCACGGCGGTCAGATCGTCGTAGGCTCCACGCTCGGCGATGAGTTGCCCCATCGAGTCGAGGAATCGGACGTTGATCCACATGCGGCGACCCTCGGGGTAGCCGGTGGGGAGTTTGTGCCCGGACTCATTCGTGATGCGCACGAAGAGGGTCGAGCCGTCCTGCCAGAGCGTCATGTCCGAGGCATCGCGGAGCATCTGCTCGGCGCGGGCGATCGAGGCATTGACTGAATCGGTGGTTAGCCCCGTCTCGGCGTCGGGGTAGAGATTCTGGATGGCGCGGAGAACCCAGGTGTTTCCGCCGTTGAAGTGGTGCTGCGGCAGGTCATCGCGGACGGGGAAGTCTTCGAAGGCGCAGCCGCGGCCCGTGGTGGTGGGCATGTGGCAGTCCTGGCAGGAAGAGACGAGCGGGTTGTTGCCGCCGAAGCGCCCGCCCATGTCGATGGGCCCATCGGCAAAGTCGCTCATGAGCCACTCGGAGTAGGTGCGTTCAACGGGGAACTGGTCGTACTTGTCGTGGCTTGCGGCCGGGGTCTGCCAGGCACCGGGGAGATAGGAGCCGTCGGGCTGCTTCTCGTACACCGGGTTGGAGACGTCATGGCAGGTGGCGCACATGGCTGAATCGCGGTGGAACGGCGACTGGAGCCACTCGTGGAAGTAGAAATCGGGTCCGATGTCATAAGGCCCGCGGCGACGGTCCATGGGGTCGATGACATAGTGCCCGGAGTGGGGGCTGGTGGGAATGTCTTCGAGGTTATTGATGATGGACCAGTCGATGGCGGGGCTGATGCCGGGTTTGTACTCGGGGTCGACCATGCGGTGGCAGAAGTTGCAGTTGACGCCTTCGAAGTCTTCGCCGATGAGTCCGGAGCCGTCGGTGGGCTCGCTGCGACCGGCCAGCCAGCCGCCGGGGGTGTGACAACGCAGGCAGAGGTCGCCGACGCCGGGCGCGTCCTGTTCGGCGATGGCCAGACAAGCAAAGAAGAGGGGGTCACGGGCAGCCTGACCCATCATGCTGGCGGCCCAGGGGCGGTAAGGCTCATGGGTTTCGTTGTAGTTGCCGTGGCAGAAGGAGCACTGGGCAGAGGAGATGATGGGGTCAAAGAGGGTGTTGGGCTGCGTGCCGGGGCCGAAGAAGTCGTTGATGTTGGTCGGGGCTGGAAGGGCGAAACTGAGTGTGACGCCGGCGCCGGCCACAATCGAGACCCATAGCAACTCTTTGCGAAAATAACGGATCTTTGGCACTTCTTTCTCCCTTCCAGCGCAATGAAGATAACGCCCCCGGAGGGGTGGTTTCATAGCGTACCCGGCAAAGCATTCGCACACAAGGCTTTCTGGCCCTTGCCGATCGGCCGGAGTTGGGTGAGTCTGGTCAATCGGTCGGTCAGGGCCGAGAACTCAATGGCATCCGGCGGAGAAGGCGTTCAGGAAGGCCTGCACGTCAAAGAAGTTGAAAAACCCGTCGTCGTTGAGGTCGGCCAGGGGCTGGTGAGCGGAGAAGGCGTTGAGGTAGCCCTGCACGTCGAAGAAATTGACCTGGCTGTCGGCGTTCCAGTCGGCCAGGCAGCCAAGGACTACGACCAGCCGGATTTGGGCAGGCTCGACGATCAAGTCCAAGTCTCGCCCGAGCGGGAAGTTGACCTTCACCAGCGCGGGGGTCACGCCGGCAACGGAGGCGGCGGTGAGAAGGACGAACTCGTCGCCGACGAGCGGGACATAGCCGGGACTGACCAGGGCGCGGATGATCCCGTCCATGGTCGCCACACCGGTGACGGCCAGGCGATCGGACGACCCGAGTGCCAGTTCGACCTCCAGTGCGGCGGCGGCGCCCTGGGTGTAGTTGCCCTCCACGCTGAGCGTACCTATGGAGTTGCCCGGGGCGAAGGTGGCGCCAGTGTTGGCGATGTGGGAATCGAGCAGGCCGGAGCCGGAGACCAAGCCGGCGCTGAAGGTGAGAAGGTTGGGATCGCTTTCGAACTCGCCGTTGACAATGGTCTGCCCGCCGGTCTGGGTGAACGAGCCGGAGGTCAGGTCGAGTTTCGAGTCTGCATCGACGATGACCAGGCCGGATGAGGAGTAGGCGCCCGAATCGAGGCGCATGCCGCCAGAGCCGCTGGACTGAAGCGTGCCGGTATTGACCATGCCGGAGGCCGGGTCGAGGATGAGCAGCACGGACTGGTCGGCGACGATCGTGCCGGCGTTGTTGAAGTTCAGGGCGTTGATTCCGACCTGTCCCGAACCGCGGATGGTGTAGTCGGCGATGGTGAGAAAGTCGTCGGGCAAGGCGCCGCCCAGGTCGCTGATCACGTTCGTGGTGGTGGCCGAGAGGTTCATGACCCCGCCGCCGGTCAGGGTGACGGGTCCGTCGATGTAGACGCGGGTGTCGTGGATGGTGCCCTGCACATCCCAGTTGCCCGCGTGGGTGAGGGTGCCGCGGACGAGCAGGTCGCGGTCGTTGGACTGCACGAGGCGGCCGGTGAGGTGCACGTCGGACAACACCGTGGAGGCACCGGCAGTCAGGACGTTGAAGTAGGCGTCGCCGTCGGAGGTGAGGTTCCCGGTCATGGTGCAGGCATTGAGATCGCAGCGCGATTGATCGTGCAGCGCGAGCAGTCCGGCGGTGTGATCGTGCGTGCCGGAGTCGAGGCGCAGGATACCCTGGGCGGCTGCCCGCACCAGGCCGGCGTTGGTAAACGTCGAGGCCGGGTCGATGATCAAGCCGGCGCTGGAGTCGGCGGAGATGGTGCCGGCATTGAGGAAGTCGAGCGTGTTGATGCCCAGTTGGCCGGCGCCGCGGATGGTGTAGTCGTTGATGGTGAGGAAGTCGTTGGGCAATGCGCCGGCGAGGCTGCTGAAAACGTTGACGGTGCTGTTGGACAGGTTGATGGTGCCGCCGCCGTTGAAAGTGACCGGTCCGTCGATGTAGACGCGGGTGTCGTGGATGGTCCCCTGGAGATCCCAGTCGCCGTCGTGGACGATGGAGCCGCGCACCAACACGTCGCGGTCGTTGGACTGCACCAGGCGGCCGGTGAGCGCGATGTCGTGCAGATCGGTGGAAGTGCCGACGGTCGCGATGGAAAAGGAACTGGTCGCGTCGGTGAAGAGCGAGCCGTTGAGGGAGCAGGAGTTCAGATCGACGCGCGAAGCGCCCGTGGTCGAGATGAGACCCTCGTTCTGGAAGTTGCCAGTGGTGAGTTGGATGATGCCGCCGTTGACGGCCTCGATGGTGCCCTGATTCGTGCAGGTGACGGCCGGGTCGATGATGAGGACACTGCCGGAGTAGTCGGCGCGGATGACGCCCTGGTTGAGGATGTCGAGGGTGTTGATGCCGATTTGCCCGGAGCCGCGGATGAGGTTGTCCTGGTTGTACAGGAAGTCATCGGGCAATCCGCCGCCGAGGCTGCTGAACACGTTGACGGTGCTGTTGGACAGGTTGATGGTACCGCCGCCGGTGAAGGTGACCGGCCCGTCGATGGAAAGGCGCGTGTCGTGAATGGTTCCGCCCATGTTGATGGAGGTGTTGTTGACGACGAGGCCCTGGAGCCAGACGTCGCGGTCATTGCTGAGGTTCAGCGGCCTATTGAGCACAACGTCATGCACGCGAGTGCTGGTGCCGACAGTGAGCACGTCAAAGTAACCGGAGCCAGAGCCGCTCAGCAGACCGTTGATCGCGCAGCCGTTCAGTTGCACGACCGATCCATCGTTGGCGGCGATGGCACCCTGATTGTCGTAGGTTCCCCCGTCGAGGCGAAGCGTTCCGCCGCCCTGCGCGAGCAGGAGCCCGGTGCCGGAGTTGAAGAAGTCGGAAGCCGGATCGATGGCGAGGACATTTGGCTGGTCGGCGATGATATTGGAGTGGTTGACGAAGTCGAGGGTGTTGATGCCGATCAGTCCCGAGCCGCGGATGGTGGCATTGCTGAGTGTGAGGTGATCTCCGGGCAGTGCGCCGCCGAGACTGGCGATCACATTGGTCGAAGTGTTCGACATGTTGATCGTGCCGGAGAAGGTGACCGGCCCGTCGATGAAGAGGCGTGTGTCGTGGATGGTGCCTTGCAGGTTGAGGGCGCCGACGAAAGTCGGGCCCATGATGAGGAGGTCGCGGTCGTTGGGCATTTCGAGCGTGCCGCTGACAGATTGGGAGTCGATGGAAGTGGCTGTTCCGGTGGTGTTGACCCGGATTACGCCGGTGCCGAAGGTCTGGATCGAGCCCGAGCCCACCAAGGCCGCACCGTTGAGCAGGACCACCGAGCCGTTCCGTGCGACAATGAGCCCGCCGGTGTTGTCGTAGACTCCGGTGTCAAGGCGTAGCGTGGCGCCGGACTCGGCGGCGATTTCGCCGAGGTTGAAGAAGCCGGCGGCCGAGGGGTCGAGAATCAAGTCGGTGGACTGGTCGGCCCGGATGGTGCCGAAGTTGATGATCTGAAGCGTGTTGACCCCGATCTGGCCCGAGCCGCGCACCAGCAGACCCGTGTCGAAGATGAGGGTCTCGGTTCCGAACACGCCGCGGAAGCGGTTGTTCGGGCTGTCGGACATGTTGACGACGCTGGGGAGGTGCGCGCTGTTGCCCAGCGTGAGCCGGTCCCCCTGCACCACGATGTCGGTCGCGTGCAGGGTGGCCTGCATGTTGACCACGCCGAGGATGGAGAACAGGCCCGTGGGCGCGTCGCCGTCGGTCTCAGTCGTGCCGATGATGGTGAGGTCGCGGTCGTTGAGCATGTTGAGCGTGTCGCCGATGCCGTTGCCCAACTTGTCGAGGGCGACGCTGACATCCAGATTGCAGGTCGAGCCTCCATGGAAGAGAGCGACTTCGCCGGCGGTGTTGGGGAGGCCGACGGGATCCCAGTTGCCCGAGTTGCTCCAGAGTGAGTTGACGGCCCCGGTCCAGTCGTAGAAGACCTGGTCGGCGTGGGCGACGGATGAAAGCGACACGGCCAATCCAGCCGCGGCAATGTGCGCGAAGCGGTACGTTCCAGTCCACATGGCGATCCCTCCTCAACCCCCGAAAGAAGGTGCAGAAAGCGCAGCATACCAGAAGGGGCATCCACCCCAAAGTGATTTGGCGATCAGTGCCGCAGCGGATGTCAAGATTCGCAAGCAGAGTGTTTCGCGCAGCAGAAAAAAGAACGAAATGGCGGCCAGGGCTTAGGCATTGGACACCCTGGCCGCCGGTGATGTCACGAGAAGTCAGACGGCCTCAGGGGCAGCCCGCGCTGAACAGGTTGAGGAACAACTGGACGTCAAAGAAATCGAAGTTGCCGTCGGCGTTGAGATCGGCGGCCGGGTTGTGGGCCGAAAAGAGACTCAGGAACAACTGGACGTCGAAGAAGTCGAGGATGCCGTCGCCGTTGAGGTCGGGCACACACGAGGCCACGTCGTTCTCATAGAGGTAGGTGTTGCCGCCGTTGCCGAAGGTGTTGGCGTGGACGGCCTTGGTGCCGACGAGGACATATCTGCCATCGGCGGACATGTCGACATCAAAGGGCGAACCGGCAGTATCAATCGAGCCGATCATCGTGAGGTTGCGGTCGAGGATGCGGACTTCGGGCTGGGTGTTGCCCAGATCACCCCACGAGGCGGCGACGAACATCGTGCCGTCGTCGTTCGCTTCGGCGCCTGCGACAGAGTTCTGGAGCGAGCCGATGCCGGTGTAGGTCCAGGAGCCGATCTGGGAACCGGTGGTCAGGTCGACAAGGCGGTGTTCATTGGGAAGGTAGCCGGACACGTAGTTGTGGGCGACGGTGAAGAGGGTGCGCCCGTCGCCGGAGAGGGCAACCCCCCAGCCGAACCACTGGCTGGAGCCGAAGCCGTTGTAGACGACCTGCCAGACGCCGCCGATTTCGCGGGCGGCGCGGATGTTGAATCCTCCGCAGGCGATGGCCGAGCCGTCACGCGAGATGCGGTGGAATCCGCCAGAACCCGAGGCCGCCAGCGAGTAAATCTCGGTCATGGTCGCGGCGTCGTAGAGTCTTGCGGTGTCTCCGGCGGTGACGAGGATGCGCGAGCCATCGCCGGAGAGTTCGACGCCGCCGCAGTACCCGGCGACGGTGGTTGAGTTGATCTGGTTGCCGGTGTCGTCGAGCAGGACGAGTTTGGTGTTGGCGCCGTCGTAGGCGCAGGCGGCGATGCGCGAGCCATCGTCGTTGACGTCGACGGCATGCTGCCCGGAGTTGGTGAAATTGGCGCCGAACGTGTAGGTCCACAGCGGGGTTGAGCCGCCGACCTCGGTGAAGGCGCGGACCGCGACGGGCACGCCGCCGCGCCAGTAGATGGCCGCCATGAGCGAGCGGTCACGGGCGGCCTCGACGCCGATGACGTCCGGGTTCTCGGCCGTCAGCGCGTGGACGAAGTCGGGCGTGCCCGGGCCGGGAGTATCGAAGTGGCTGACGCGATCGTCGTTGAGCCAGTGGGCGACCCAGGAATCGTCGCCGTGATCGCCGAGCGCGACCGACTCAGGAATGGAGACCGGGTCGTTGTAGGTCCAGAGCACGCCGGCCCTGGGAGCGAACCCGCGTTGAACGGGCGCCACCGCTCCGTGTTCCACCAGAATTCCAGAGCCTTCAGGCAGGGTTTGCGCGACGTGACGGGTGGATTGGGCGACGGCCAGCCCGGCCAATGAAATCAGAACAGCAACGGCGGTCATCGAATAACGCATGGATCGCTCCTTCCTCTCGGTTGCGGCGCGGGACGCACCCGCGCCGGCTGCACCAGTCTAACAACCGGACTGGCGCGCGCCAACGCACAAGTTCCAGGCCGGGCCTGAAGGTGGATCCGCCGAAGCGAATCCCGATCTTCCCTAGAGTCCGCACCCCGCCGCGAAGAAGTTGAGGAAAGCCTGCACGTCAAAGAAGTTGAGCAGCCCGTCGTCGTTGAAGTCGCCGGGATAGCGGAAGGCAACCAAGTGCGTGTCATCGCCGAGGTTGATCCAGCCGACGTTCTCGCCCCAGATGAATCCGGAGAGATACGTCGGATCGAGCAGCACGCCCTGCGCGCCGACGGGACTGCCCGCGTCGCGCCAGTTCATGAAGCCGATGTTCTCACCCCACGAGTATCGGTGAGCGGAAGAAGCCTGGAGGGTCTGCGCGTGAGCCACGTTCGCCAGGCAGGCGCTACTCATGTTTCCCAAGACGATTTGCGCGCAGTTCAATGTGGAGTCTCTCATGGTCGGTGAACCGTTGATGGCCGATTGGCCGCAGTGAGAGTTCAATACTGAATGTTGGCCCAGGGGCTGGTGGCGCTCGAGACTGAGCCGATCGGGCCCACGTCGTTGCCGCCCGCAATGTCGAAGTTGACGGTGCAGCCCTTGACGCTGTTGCGCATCACGACGTTGCCGCCCGAGGTCAGATACAGCCCTCGATCGACATAGGAGATGTTGTTCTGATCGATGCGGTTGGCTTGTCCGGCCGCGCGGATCGCGCCCTGATTGCCGCCCGCGGTGCCGTCGCCGTTGCAGTTGTTGCCGGTGATGTCGCACGAGTAGTTGACGGAGATCCCATCGAGGCTGTTGTTCCGGGTCAGGTTGTTGACGACTCGGCACCCGTTGTTGAGCGCGATGCCCCACCCGTTGTTGTTGCTGACCGTGCATCCGCTGACCGTGACTCCGTCTGTTCCGGAGATGCCCGCGGCGTTGTGCGCGGCCAGGCAGTTGGACAGTGTGGACTGGTCGCCGGTCTCGAAGCCGATCGAGCCGTTGTTCGTGGCTTGGCAATCGGTGAACGACGTTCGCGAGGTGGTCTGAAATCCGCGATTGGCGTTGGTCGACGCGCGGCAGCGGGTGAACGAAGCATTTTCGAGCGTCGCAAACCCGTTCCCGCCGCTGTTCTCGGAGGCGACGCAATCGGTGAACGCGGACAGCGGACCTGCTTCGAAGCCATTCCCAGCGCTGAGCGTCGCGCGGCAGTTGAGGAAGGTGCTCTTCTGCCCGGCGTAGAAGCCCGTGCCGTTGCTGCCCGACGAGGTGCAGTTCTCGAACGACGCCGACCAGCCTGCGCGGAAGCCCTGAAGTTGGTTCCCGATCGCGAGGCAGGCTCGGAAAGTGCACGAATCGGCGGTCCAGAAGCCTTCATTGGCATTTCCTTCGGAAACGCACGCGTCAAATTCGCTCCCCTCGCCGGCGAGGAACCCGATCTGGTTATTCTCGGCGACGCAGCCGGAGACCAGCACGCGGTCGCCCAGCGCGAACCCCTCGCCCCCGTTGGCCACGGCGGTGCAGTCGCGCACCACGCAGGACGGCCCCGTGATAATGCCCGCATGGGTGCTCGAGAGGACCAGACACTTGGCCACGACCGACCCGCCCGATACGAGAATGCCGGTGCCGCAGTCCCAGAGGAGGCAGCGTTCGACGTGGGCAACACTGACCGACCTCAGGGCGTTGTTACCGATTTCCCAGAACAGGCAGTCGGATACGATCCCCTGCCCGCCGGCGTTCAGCCAGTGAAGGCAGTTGCTGAAGGTCACCTTCTCGACGCGATAGGTTCGGCAGTCCAGTTGCATTGCGTCGAACCCGAAGCCGTGGATGGACCCGTTGGCGACCCCCATGTGCCCAAAGCCGCTGCTCACGATCCCGTACAGCGAGCCGCCCGCGCCGCGCAGCGTGAACCCATTCAGATCGATCGAGACATACGGAGCGACGTTGAGATCGACCTCGATCGCGGACTTGCCCGAGGGGCCGCGATATCGCCGGCGAGGTAGTAGGAACCGGACTGCGTGATTCGGAACACGCTGTTGGCGTCGCCGGGCGTGTTGGTCGCTTTGATCGCGATGCGCGGCTCGACCTCGGCGAGGGTCTTGTACGAACTGGCAACCGGTCCCGAGGGCGGATCCGGCGGCCCCGCGGACAACTCCAGTCCGATCAATGACAATGCCGAGATCCCGAGAACGACAGCGGCAACGAACTTCCCACGATGCATGGCAGGACTCCAGTGAGCGGGACACTCATCGGACTCCCCGCGCATGCTCCGGCAGCGTACCGGCTCACCCGATCACTCCCCAAAGGAAATCCCTCATCCTCGCTGCTCACCAGGCGCTCGATCTCAGGGGCTGCTGGATCGCGGCGTTTCCGATCCGAGACTCGGCCGCTCCTATAGTGCTGCCCTGCATCGGCTTCCAAGCAAACACCTGACACGAAGGATCTGCACGTGGCAGACAAGCACTACGACATCGTGGTTATCGGGGGCGGCCCCGGCGGATACGTCGGCGCCATCCGCGCCGCTCAACTCGGGTACAAGGTCGCCTGCGTCGAGCGGGCCAAACTCGGTGGGGTCTGCCTCAACTGGGGCTGCATCCCCTCCAAGGCCCTGCTCTCCAACGCCGAACTGATGGAGAAACTCCACGAGCGGGAGTTCTGGGGTCTCAAGATCAACGGCGAAATCGGCTTTGAGTGGGACAAGGTCATTGGACGCTCGCGCGACGTGGCCGGCAAACTCAACGCCGGCATTGCCTTCCTCTTGAAGAAGAACAAGATCGAGCACATCGTCGGCTCGGCCAAAATCGTCGCCGCCCGCAAAGGCAACGAGCCCTGCAAGGTCGAGATCTACGACTGCCAGGTGCAGGAGGAACGCACCGACGCGCCGGCCACGCCCGCGCCCAAGGCGCGCGAGACGATCACCGCGGCCAACGTCATCATTGCGACCGGCTCGGTCGCCCGCGACCTGCCCTTCGCCCGGTTCGGCTCCGATCCCAAGATCTGGGGCGCCCGCGAGGCGATGTTCAACAAGGAAAAGCCGGGCAGCCTCATCGTCATCGGCTCGGGCGCCATCGGCATGGAGTTCGGGTACTTCTACCACTCCTTCGGCACCAAGGTCACCGTCGTCGAGATGCTCGAACGCATCCTGCCCGTCGAAGACGAGGAAATCTCGGCCGCCATGCTCAAGCACTTCAAGAAGAAGGGCATGGACTTCCGCCTCTCGACCACGGCCGTGGGCATCGACGCCAAGGGCAAGAGCGTCAAGGTCACCCTGGCCCCGATGAAGGACGGCAAGCCCGACGAGAGCAAGAAGGAAACCCTCGAGGCCGACCGCGTGCTGCTGGCCATCGGCGTGACCGGGCGCTTCGACGGACTCTTCGACGACAAACTGGGTCTGGAAATCGTCAAGGGCCACATCAAGACCGATTACGTGCCCGGCGAGTACGGCAACCCGAAGCACTGCGACTACAAGACCAACCTGCCCGGCATCTACGCCATCGGCGACGTCATCGGCCCACCGTGGCTGGCGCATGTGGCCAGCGAAGAGGCCATCCTCTGCGTCGAGCGCATCGCCTGGCGCGACGGCAAGGAAAAGCACGAGCCGATCCCGATGGACTACTCGGTCATCCCCGGGTGCACCTACTGCCATCCCCAAGTCGCCAGCGTCGGCTTCACCGAGCAGGCCCTCAAGGCCAAGGGCCTGGTCAAGGGCAAGGACTACGAGGTCGGCAAGTACAACCTTCAGGCACACGGCAAGGCGATCGCGGCCGCGCACAACGAGGGCTTCGTCAAGATTATCCGCGGACTCCCTCGCGGCGAGATTCTCGGCGCCCACATCATGGGCGACCAAGCCACCGAACTAATCGCCGAACTGAGCCTGGCGCGCCGCCTCGAAGCGACCACTGAGGAACTCATCGCCACCGTCCACGCCCACCCGACGATGCACGAGGCGATTCACGAGGCGGCGCTGGCGGCCGAGGGACGGGTGATTCACGGGTAATCATCCAGCCATTGCGTAACGGCGCGAGACCCGGGGTTCGGCCTGATGCGTCGTTCGCCGGCGTGCGCACATTCATGGCGATTTCGAACCTGCCCATTGAGCGCGGACTGTTCGGGCAGTACGCTTAACGACGGGAGGATCCGCCATGACCAAGCAGCATCGCCGTCGATCCGCGCTCGCCCTGCTCGCGATGGGCCTCTCGTCGCTCGCCGCTGCCGACGTGATCTACCAGTCGGACGGCCCCTTCGGCGGCTTTTTCGGGCTGTGGGGTGCCGACGTGTTTGTCGGGCAGACCGTCGGGCAGCGTTTCGCGCCCAGCGCTGACTACCGGCTCGACGAAGTTCGCCTGTGGTTCATGAGCAACGACTTTGGCGGCACGGTGGATGAGTTCGTCACCGTCACCATCCAGACCGACGCCGACGGGCCCGGCCAGAGTTATCCCAGCCGCGTGGTGCTCGACCAGGCCACGTTCGAGGTCACCGCCATCGGGTGGGAGCCGGTGGAAGAAGCGGTCGCCTTTGATGGAGTCGTGCTGCACGCCGGGCAGCGTTACTGGGTGGTGTGCTCGTCGGACGCGATCGGCGGCGAAGACCCGGTGTGGAACTTCGCGGCCTTTGGAACAGGCTTCAACGCCTTCCGACTGGGGAACGACCCGTGGCAGCCGGGCGGTTCAGGAGCCGAACTGACGATGGCGGTCGAGGCGAGGCCTGCGCCCTGTCTGCCCGACTACATCGCCGACGGGGTGCTGAACTTTTTCGACGTGCAGGAGTTTCTGGCCCGCTTGGCCGCGCGCAGCCCGTCGGCCGATCTGAACAACGACGGCGCGCTCGACTTCTTCGACGTGCAGTCGTTCCTTGGCCTGTTCTCGCGCGGGTGCAACTGACTGGCGCTCGACGTGCGCCGACTCCCACGCGAGTCGTCGAGGCCGTGAACAACCCCGCCGCAGCGGCCAGGCCAGGCCGAATGGCGTGGCAGGCGCAGCCATTTGCGCCCAAGCAAGGCCATTTCGCACCAATTCATCCCGAAGCGCTTTGTGCTTGCGGACCGCGCGGTATGGTGATCGCGGAGACGAGGGGCACGGGCCCCCGACATTCTGGAGAACACCATGCAACCGAACGGGAAAGTCGGGAGCACCGTCCTTCGTGTCGGTGCGGCGATCGGTCTGGGAATGCTTTTGAGCACGGCGGGCGCCACAGGCCCGCGCATGATCGACACGCCCTACGTGGCTTTCAGTTACAACGACCTTGGCATGCACTGCATGCAGGAGGACTTTTCGCAGTTCCTGATCCTCCCGCCATACAACACCGTGCATGCACAGGTGATTGATCGCACGCGGGGCGAGCCTCATATTGTCGAGGATGGGCTGAACATCTCGTACTCGTTCATGGGCAACACGCGCGCGGCCGACAAGACCAACTTCTGGACCTACGACCAGGCGCTGCTGGGGGTTGATCTGGTTCCCGACATCGGGCTGACCGGCAACGGGATGAGCGGCACCATGGTGCGCACACCAAGCCACGACTGGAAAATGGATGGCATCCCGATCACGCCGGTGGACGATGACGGGCGGGAGAACCCATACCCGTTGGCGACCATCACCGTGCGAAAGAACGGGCAGGTGATGGCGCAAACGCAAACGGTGGTGCCGGTGTCGTGGGAGATCAACTGCAACCTGTGTCACAACACGCCGGGGGTGTCGCCGGCAACCGACATCCTGCGCGCGCACGACCAACTGCACAACACCACGCTGGAGGCACAACAGCCGGTCTTCTGCGCCGGGTGTCACGCCGACCCGGCGCTGGGGGCGCCCGGGCAGCAGGGCGTGTCGACGTTCTCGGCGGCCATGCACGGCGCGCACGCTGATCGCATGGACACCGTTCAACTGGCCGAGACCTGTTACGCCTGTCACCCGGGCGTGCGGACGCAGTGCCAGCGCGACCTGCACTTTGCGGAAGGCATCACCTGCACGGCCTGTCACGGCGACATGGCGGCGGTGGGCGACCCGGCGCGGCGGCCTTGGGTGGACGAGCCCAGGTGCTCGGACTGCCACTCGCGCCCGGGCTTTGAGTTCGAGGAGCCGGGCAAGTTGTACCGCGACTCGCGCGGTCACGGCGGAGTGATGTGCTATGCCTGCCACGGGAGCCCGCACGCGATGACGCCGACGGTGACCGAGGCCGACAACCTTCAGGCGATCAACCTGCAGGGACACGCCGGTGTGATCAACACATGTTCGGCCTGTCACCGGGATCCGCCCGAGGACAACTTCTTCCACTCGCGCGAAGACTGAACCAGTTTGCACACAAGGGGTGACACACCATGAACACCAAGTTCACTCATCTGCCGATCTGCGTGCTCGCGGGTCTGGCTTCCAGCGTGGCGTTTGCGCAGACGTATACCGTGATCGACCTTTCGCCGGGGCCCGTGTTTTCGCAGGCTTTCGGCATCGACAACTCGGGACGTGCGGTTGGAACGGCGACCAGCGCCGTATACGACGGCTCTCGATTCCGAGCGATCGCGTGGGACGACGCGGTCCCGACGATCTATCCGCCGCTGCTGGGCGACCAGGACGCGGTGGCCTTCGCCGGCGCGGGGTCGCGCATCGCGGCGGTGTCCTTTTCGACGGGCACGCTGACGCCGCACGCGCTCTTGATTGAGGACGGGGCGCTTACGTCGCTGGGCGATTTCTCGCCGCGGGACATCAACGCGGCCGGGACCATCGTCGGCTGGGCGCCGGTGACGCTTGCCTCGGGCTGGGTCGCACGGCAGGCGTGCGTGCATTCGGGCGGCTCACTGTCGCTCCTGCCTGGATTGGGCGGAACCCACTCCATGGGACTTGCGGTCAACGCGCACGGGGACGCGGTCGGCTCGGCGCACCTCGCCGGCGAAATGCACACGCACGCGGTGCTCTGGAGTGACGGGGCGGCGCATGACCTGGGAACGCTCGGCGGGCTCGACTCGCAGGCGATGGACGTGAACGACGCACGCCAGGTCACCGGGCACGCCCAAACCGCTTCAGGGCGTCCCCACGCCTTCATCTTCCAGGTCGCGCTGAACGGCAGCGTGACGTCGCGGCAGGATCTCGGGTCGCTGGGCGGCAACATGTCCTACGGGCGCGCGATCAACAACCAGGGCATGGTAGTCGGCACGTCGGACGATCGGGCGTTCCTCTGGGATGGAAGCCAGATGCTCGATCTGAACGACCTCATCGACCCGGCTTCCGGCTGGGTGCTGCGGGCGGCCAATGGGATCAACGACAGCGGCGAGATCGTCGGCGTCGGCACGCACCACGGATGGCCGGCGGCGTTCATGCTCGTCCACGGGTGTCTGGCGGACGTGAATCACGACGGGACGCTGAACTTCTTCGACGTACAGACGTTCCTCAACTGGTTCTCCTCCGGCGACCTGCGGGCCGATTTTATTGCGGATGGAACGCTCAACTTCTTTGACGTGCAGCGTTTCCTGTCGCTGTTCTCGGCGGGCTGCCCATAGACGAATCTCGCGGAACCTCCACGACTCGCGGGCATTTCGTTGAACCCACCGGCAGCGTGTGTTAGCCTCTGCCGGTGGGTTCGCCCCTTCTTGCCACGGCAGCGGGGAGTCATCATGAGCACATTCGTCCGCGTCGCATTGGCAGCCTCGTGCATTTCGACAGGAACGGTCATCGCCGGGCCCGACCTCATC
This sequence comes from Phycisphaerales bacterium, assembly GCA_023382935.1. Taxonomy (GTDB): domain Bacteria; phylum Planctomycetota; class Phycisphaerae; order Phycisphaerales; family UBA1924; genus J022. The sequence continues at coordinate 111,625 of JAHDXL010000006.1, read as the reverse complement.
GTCGCCGACATTCCGACGGGCGTGCATTGGGGCAGCGTGGATGGCGTGCATGCCTTTTCGTTCGGGCAGAGAATCTGCAACCTCGGCGACGCCCGCGCTCAATTCACAGCCAACACCAATGCCCACCCAGTTTTCACGCAGAACTTGTACCGGCTGTCGGGCGGGCGGTTCGAGCAGATCGGGCTCAGTTTCGCGTTTCACGGGATCTTCGCGCTCGAGCAGAACTTCTGCGGCAGTTGCTCGCCTGTCGGCGGAGGCTCGCTGGGGCCCGGGTGCTCGGACGTCAACTCGGCCTCGATTGTCGGATCGCAACAGGCGCTCGGCCCGCGCTCCGAGATCGATCCGCAGACAGGTGACTTCCCGTATCCGTTCACCGGATCCGGGCAGACCGGCGACGCCATCTTCCGGAGGCTCCAGGCGCGCGAGCCTGACCTTGAAACGCCGGGCGCCCAGTATTTTGTGGAGACTCTGTGCGTGGCGCCCGACGAGGCGCCCGAGGCCATCAACAACAACACCTCCTGGCGGCGGGTCTCCGTTGCAGCGGGGTTCAACATCACTCCAACCGGCAGCACGGTGCGCGAACAGGCGGGCATCTTCGCCTGGGCCGCGCACTCCGGCGCCACGGTGCAGGCGGTGGACGTGCCGGGCGACGGGCGCTTCTTTGTTGGCTCGTTCGTCACCAGCCGGGGTGACGGAACGTGGAGTTATGAGTACGCGGTGCAGAACCTCAACTGCACTCGTGCGGGCGGCGGTTTCCGCGTGCCCGGGCACGGCGCGAGCATCACTGACATCGGGTTCCATGACGTGGACTATCACTCGGGTGAGCCGTTCGACGGCTCAGACTGGCCCGGTCAGGTGACGGCGGAGGCAGTGTCGTGGAGCACGGTACGGTATGACGTGAATCCGAACGCCAACGCGCTGCGGTGGGGGACGCTGTATAACTTCCGATTCGTGGCCGACAGGCCGCCGCGCGGGGGCGTGGGCACGCTGACTCTTTTCGCCCCGGGCGATCCCGCGTCGGTGCAAGTGATCATCGACGTGCCGACGGGCTCGTGCGCGCCGGATTGGAACCACGACGGCGTGCTCGATTTCTTTGACGTGGCCGCGTTCCTCGACGCGTTTTCCCTGGGGAATGAGCAGGCCGACCTGACGGGCGACGGGCTCTTCGATTTCTTCGACGTGCTGGAATACCTGCGCGATTACTCAGCCGGTTGTTCGTGAATCGACTTGATCCCGGCACCCGCGCGGCGGTACCTTCCCCATTCCCGGGGCGTGAGATCCGAGGAGGAGGAGAGCCATGTCGAAGTTTGTTGCCGCGCCGATTGCGCTTGCGTTCGCCATCAGTCAGGCCTGCGGGCAGGCCGTCGCGGTGCACCCCGAGGCCGATGCCCCGTCCGAGGTGCGAACGGTGGACGCACGGACGATCGTCTTCGAAGGGCGCGAGCCGCTGCCGCTGGGCCCGACCTACGGGCGCGGCTCGGGAGCACAGTTCGTGTTCACGGGTGATCTGCCCGAAGGCGATGCCCCTTCCGACGTGGTGTTCACGCCGGATGGATCGAAGATCATCATCGCTCATCGCGAGAGCCGCAACCTGATCATCTGGGACGCGGCCACGCGGGCTTTCCTAGGCGAGGTTCCGATTTCGGGCGGGGCGCAGGGCGTCGACATCACGCCGGACGGAACGACGGCCGTGGTCGCCAATGTCGACAACGACTCGATATCCATCGTTGATCTCGGCACACTGAGCGAGGTCGCGGTGATCCCGGCGCCCGAGAACCCGGGCGTGGTGCGCATCAGCCCCGCGGGCGACGTGGCGGCGGTCTCGCTGACGTACTCCTCGCAACTGGCGATCGTGGACATCGCGACAGGCTCGATCGTGCGCACAATCTCGAACATCGGCTATTCGGCGACGATGAGTTTCTCCCCCGAGCCTCCGGCCGTCTCGCTCCAGTTCAGCCAGTTCAGTTTCATCGACGACGATCGCGTGATCAACGTCGATGGATTCGCCAACCAGGCGCAGATCATCAACGTGCGCACGGGGGCAGTGACGCGGCTGACCATACCAGCGAACGGGCGCGATGTGAGCGTATCGCTCGACGGCTCAAAGGCCGCGGTTACGCACGCCAGTTCGACGCGGCGGATCACCGTGATCGACTTGGCCAGCGAGACGATCGACGCGACATGGACGGCGCCCGAGGACCTGTGGGGCGAAATCACGCTGAACACCGACGGGACCAGAGCGGTCGTCGCAGTGCTCAACGCCTCGCGCGTGGTGGACCTGACCACGGGCACGTTCGGCTCGGCGCTTTCGACGGCCTCGGTCAATGAGATGTTGACGACCTACGACGGGCAATACGCCCTGTGCGTGGGTTATTACGGCTCGCTCATCAACTTCAGCACCGGCGCGCTGGTGGCCAACACCAACTTTCAGGTCTCGACCGAGTTCGGCGCGGTTTCGCCGGTGGATCATCGCGCGGCCATGTGCTCGACCACGTTTGGTGATGATCTGGTCGTCGTCGGCACCAATGGCGCGGCCGGGGGTGTGCAGTCCTTTCAACTTTCCGGGCCGCTGCCCGAGGGTGACCGCTGCCGCACGATCGCGATCAGCCAGGACGGCACGGTGGCCGCGGGCGTTTCGATCCTGTCCGACTCGCTGGCGGTGATCGACACGGCCACCGGATCGGTAACCGGCATCGCGCCGCTCGGGCAGCGTCCCAGCGCGGTGGCAATCACGCCAGACGGCTCCAAGGCCGTGGTCGGCAACCTCGACAGCACGTTCGCGACCGTGGTAGATCTGGCGACGGCGACAAGCGCGCATGTGCCGATTTCGACGCGAGCCGGCGCGGTGGCCATCAGTCCAGACGGACACTACGCCTATCTCGGTGTCGTGGCCAGCGGCGACGGAGTGTGGCGCGTCGACCTGAACACCAACACCGTGGCGGGCGCCAAGATCCTCACCGGCGACATGGGCGGCGTGGGGTACAGTTACTCGCAGACCAGCGAAATCAAACTGAGCAACAGCGGTGCGATCCTCGCGGTGGCAGGCAGTTTCACCAACAACGTCTCCCTCATCAACACCGCCACCTGGTCGCTCATCACCAACGTGCCGGTGGGCAACTTCCCCACCGCGCTGGCGTTCAGCCCCGATGACACGCGGCTGTATGTCGCCAACCGCAACGGCGACAACGTGTCGGTGATCGGTCTGAGCGGAACGCCGAGCGTGATCGCGACGATCGCCGTCGGCGATTCGCCGTGGCACATAATCGACGATGGCGCGGGCGGGCTTTGGGTCAACAACTGGGGAAACTCATCGGTCGCACGCTACAGCACCATAACGGGCGCTCTGCTTGGCTCGGTGACCACGCCCAATCTGCCCGTCGGCCTGCACCTGCTCGGCAATCGCCTGCTGGTGGCCAACGGCCTGTCGACCACGACGCTCGGCGGCGCGGGCGGTTACTCTCACACAGAGGACGGTCGCCTCAGCGTCATCGACACGGCCACGTACACCATCGTGGACACGATCGATCTCGGCGCCGCGCCGTCGGCGCTGGCGGTGGGCGGAAACGTTGCGGCCCTGGCAGCGCCTGAGGCGGACGGCGCGGTGATCGTCGCGCTGGGCGGGCCCTGCAATCAGGCAGACTTTGCCGAGCCATACGGCACGCTGAACTTCTTCGACGTGCAGGTGTTCCTGGGGCTGTTCAGTGCGCACGATGCCGCGGCCGATCTCAACGCCGATGTCTCGTTCGACTTCTTCGACGTGCAGTTGTTCCTGAACCTGTTCAGCGCCGGTTGCCCCTGACCTGCGCGAGCACGCCCGGCGGCGCCGGCGGACATCACGAGAATCTCGTCGTGATTTCGTAGACTGTTCGCAGCCAATTCTGGGATACTGCAATTGGGTATGCGGTGGAAGTATTGCACCGATCGTGGTGAGACTACTTCCGCAGGCAGAGGGCCCGTTCTCGGGTGGAGAAAGAAGGAGGGCACCATGAGGAGTCGTTTCGCGGCAGTCGCCGTGATTCTCGCCTGCGCGGGTGCGGTCTGTGGACAGGCGACGTGGACCAACCCGGCCGGCGGCGCGTGGAACCTCGCGAGCAACTGGAGCAACGGCAACGTCCCTGACACCATCGTGGAGTCGGCCGCGCTGGGCGACCTGGGCGCGCCATACGACGTGAACTTCAACCTCAGCGCGAGCATTCTCGGGTGCCAGATCCACTCCAGCAATACGCTGCTCATCGACGGCGGGCGCACGCTCACCGTCGGCTCGGGCGGTCTGTTCAACGATGGTGCGATCATCGTCAATGCAGACGGCTTGTTCAACAACACGTCCATTCGTTCGGGAGATGCCTTGAGCATCCTCGGTGCGGGGCGCATTGAACTCAACGCGATCACCGCCGACCTCTCTGACGCGAGCATCGACGCCTCCGACCTGCTGCCCATCACGATCGGCGCCGATCAACGGGTGCATGGCTCGGGGGTCATCGACGGACCGATGGTGCTCAACGGCACGATCGAGGCCGACCGCGATGGGCGCGATCTTCTCCTCACCGGCACGCACGACCTGACCGGGGGCGGCGTGATCCGCGGCACGAACAACGGGCGCGTTGTCATCGTCGGACAGGTTTCCGGCGGCACGTTGGACGGCGGGGTGGAGGCCAGCGGTGGCGGGGCGAGCCTTGGTGACGCCATCACCAACGGGACCAACGGCGTCCGCGCCGGCTCGACGCTTCTCATCGACGGCTCGGGCCTGACCAACCACGGCACCTGGGTCGTCAACACCGCGGGCGCTTTCAACGACGCCGTCATCCGGGCCGCAATCGATGTCAGCATCACAGGCGGGGGCAACATCGAACTCAACTCGGTCACTGCCGACCTCAACGATGCTCGCATCGAGGGGCAGGCCGGCGCCACTCTTACCATCGGAGCGTCACAATCAGTCAGTGGCTCCGGGCGCGTCAATGGCCCCATCGTGCTCCATGGTACCGTCGACGCTGACCGCGCGGGGCGCGATTTGGTCGTCGCCGGATCAATCAACGCCAGCGGCGGTGGCACGCTGGTCGGCTCGGGCGGAACAGTGTCCCTTCAGGGCGCCTACACCGGCGGCGCCATGGCAGGGGGCGTCGAGGCTCAGACCGGATCGGCTTCGATCTCCGGCACCACGGCCAGCGGCGCCAACGGCGTTCGCGCTGGATCGACGCTGAGCATCCTCGGCGGCGGGCTGACCAATCATGGCACCATCACCGTCAACACCACCGCCAACTTTAATGACGCCCGGCTCGTCGCGATCGAGAATGCCACACTCAACGGCGCTGGCGCCGTCGACCTCAACGCGCAGACCGCCGATCTCAACGACGCGCGGCTGGAAACCGAGGCCGGCGTGGTCCTGAATGTCGGCCCTGAACAGCACGTCACCGGCTCGGGTGTGTTGAACGGCACCTTCGTGCTCGACGGCGTGATCGACGCCAATCGCCTCGCGCGCGACATCATCGTTCTTGGCAGCATCGACATGAGCGGCGGCGGCACGATGACGGGAAGCAACGGGGGAGCCGTTTCCTTGCGCGCGTCCACCACCGGCGGGCATCTGGCCGGCGGCGTCGAAGCGCAGACCGCAACGCCCTCAATCGACGGGGCACATCTGTCGGGCGCCAACGGCATCCGCCCCGGCTCAACCCTCAGCGTGCAGGCCGGCGGCTTTTCCAACGACGGACTGTTCACGATCAACACCACTGGGAACTTCAACGACTCGGTGCTTCACTTCGCCGATTCATGCGTGATCGACGGCGTCGGCGTGATCGACTTCAACGCCGTCACCGCTGACCTCAATGATGCGCGCACGTCGGTGGCCGGAGGAGTCGTCGTCAGCGTCGGACCCGGCCTGTCGCTGACCGGTTCGGGTGTCATTCGCGGCAACCTGAGCCTCCAGGGGTCCATCATCGCCAACCGCAGCGGGCGCGACCTGATCGTCGAAGCGAACGTGGACATGACCGGCGGCGGGTCGATGGGCGGCACCGACGGTGGCAAGGTGTCCGCTCGCGGCGCCGCGAGTAACGGCTCGTGGCTGGGCGGCGTCGAGGCCGAGAACGCAAACGCCTCCATCTCCCAAGTGACCCTGTCCGGCGAGAACGGCGTGCGGACCGGGAGCCGGCTGACGATCCACGGCGACGGGTTCGCCAACAACGGCACGCTGGTGATCAACACGACCCAGAACTTCAGCGACGCGATCATCGAGGCTTCGGGTGCTCAGAACATCAACGGCTTCGGCGTGCTCCATCTCAATGGCGCCACGGGCGACTTGCTCGACGCGACCATTCGAACCGACGCGGCAGGAGAACTGACGCTTGGGCAGGGTCAGACCGTCACCGGGCGCGGCACTCTGAGCGGGCTGATCCACCTGCCGGGCGCCATCGCCCCCGGCGACGACGGGGACCAGACCGACCAGATCCGCATGACCGGCACGATCGACCTGTCCGCGACGAGCACGGTGCGCATTGACATTGCCGGAGGCGCCACGGCGCAGTACGACCAGATCCTCGGCACCGCACTGCTGACACTGGGCGGGACTCTAGAGATCGACTTGCTCGATGACTTCACCCCGGCTTTCGAGCAGCGCTTCACTATCATCGACGTCGGCACGTTGACCGGGCAATTTGAAACGGTGATCTCTCCTGTCGATGGGCTGGGCGTGTTCCGCATCGTGCAGACCGCCGACAAGATCGAGGCCGTGTGGACCTGCCAAGCCGACCTGAACGGCGACGGCAACCTGGACTTCTTCGACGTGCAGTTCTTCCTGAACGTGTTCGCCAATGAAGCGCTGTATGGCGACTACAACGAGGACGGGATCAACAACTTCTTCGACGTGCAGGCCTTCCTCAACGACTTCTCAGCCGGCTGCCTGTGAGAACGAGGCGTTTTTCGCCTCTTGGCCAGTTCTGTGCGCCAACGTGGCCAGAGGTGGCCACATCGTCCGCTGGGGGCGACTCGGACTTTCGCCGAAGGTGCAACCAGGGGTGCCCCAGCCGCTTTTCGGACGATGGCACCCGCTTTGCTTGCGTCTCGGCTTTGCGTCCAAGCCGGGAGACGATCACATGCTGAATCGCACAGCCCACATCGTGGCGAGCACGCTGCTCTTTGTCACCGCTGCCCTCGGCGATGTCATTTACGTCAGCGCTTCGTCGGGTGGTGGCGACGGCCAGTCCTGGGAATCGCCATTCCGCGACCTACAAACCGCTCTGGCCTTGGCCCAGCCGGGCGATGAAATCTGGGTCCGCTCCGGCGTCTACGTGCCCTCACAGACTGGAGACGCCACCTCATCCTTCCACATGCGCCCCGGCGTGGCGCTTTACGGCGGTTTCAACGGCACGGAAACACAACGCCACCAGCGCAATTGGCTGGCCAACCCAACCATCCTCTCCGGCGACGTCAACCAGGATGACACCGGCGTCGGGCCGGCCTGGCCGGTCGGTTGGCTGGTCAACACCTCCAACTGCGGCCATGTGGTCGTCTCTTCGGGCGTCGACCGCTCCAGCGTTCTCGATGGCTTCATCGTGGAACTCGGGCACACCGGGCCGGTCGGTACGTCGGCCGGCGACCCGCTCATGTTCGGCAGCGGCCTGTACAACATCGGCGGCAGCCCGACCGTCCGCAACTGCGTCTTTCGCCACAATCTCGCGGCGTTCGCGCACGGGGGCGGGGTCTACACACAGGACGGCTCGCCGGCGTTCAGCAACTGCCGCTTCGAGAGCAACTATGTTCACCTTGGCAGCGGCGGTGGGCTCTCCGCCTATGGCTCAGGCGCGCCCATTCTCGAAGACTGCGTGTTCTACGACAATGAAACCGTCGCCGACTTTGAGGCCACCGGGGCCGGCGTCTCGCTGTGGAATGACGACCCGGTGACCATCCGTCGCTGCGTGTTCGAAGACAATATCAACCGCGGCTTCTGGTCGGTTGGTAACATCACCTGCTGGGGAGGCGGGCTCCATATTTTCTCTCCGCCGACCACTGTCATTGACTGCGTGTTCCGTGGCAATCGGGCTCATTATGGCGCGGGCCTGATGGCTTGGCAGAACGTCACCATCGTCAACTGCCTGTTCGAGAACAACACCGCCACCATTCAGCCTCGCGACCCATATCCCGAAGGTGGAGGCGAGGGAGCGGCCCTCCTGGTCTATTCCTTCGCGGGCGCCACGGCCCGCATCATCAACTGCGATTTCCTCAACAACCACGGGAAGAAACACGCGCTGATGACCTACTCCAACGGGCACATGAACATTTCCAACTCGATCATCTGGGGTAACACCGCCACGCACCCGGAAATCTCCGGCTACTGGCGCACCCACATCAACGGCTCGTTCGACCTGGAGTACTCGTGCGTCGCGCTGATCTTCGGCCCAGCGGCGGTGGGAGAGGACTCGATCGACCCCGAGAACCTCCCCGGGTGCATCGACCGCAATCCGATGCTGGGCGCCAACTTTACATTGCTGCCCGGCTCGCCGTGCATCGATGCGGGCAGAAACGCGGCTGTACCAGCATGGGTGACGCTCGATCTGGCCGGCAATGCCCGTCGAACCGACGACTTGGCCACCCCCGACACCGGCGCCGGCTCGGCGCCCATCGTCGACATGGGCGTGTTCGAGGTCGTCGTCGCCAGCGCCTGCGTGGCCGACTTCAACTCGGACGGTCAACTGAACTTCTTCGACGTGCAGGGCTTCCTGGCGGCCTTCGCCAGCCACGACCCGGCGGCTGATTTCAATGACGACGCTGTCTTCGATTTCTTCGACGTGCAGGCGTTCCTCGCGGCTTTCTCGGCCGGCTGTCCTTGAATCGTCACACCGCGGAGACTTGGCGATGAAGCGACTTATCAGCATGACCATCGCTGCCGTGGCGCCAGTTGCAACGGCCCAACCGATCGAGACGCGGGCCCAGCTCGAGGCCGTCCTCGGCGACGCCCTCGTACTCGAGGACTTTGAGGGTTTCAGCATCCACGGCGGCACGAGCGTGGCAGCCCCCAACCCGCTCAACTCGGCCACACAGCCCGCAGGCTGGGGCATCATGCCAGGCGTGACCTACTCCAGCCCGCACTGGCTGCGCGTCTATGCGTCCTTTGTGTGGGGGGATGACAGCAACGTCCTGGCCGGTGGTGATGATCTGCTCATCGCCTTCGACCAGCCGCAACAGGCTGTCGGCCTCGACGTGGTGAGCATCACCGGCAACGTCATGTATCACGACGTGGTGACCTTTTCTCACGGCGAGGATGTGCTGGGAACCGTCGAACTCGATCTCCTCCCTGGCGGCGAGGCCTTCGTCGGGTGGCGGCACCCCGCCGGCATCACGCACGTCCGCGTCCGCGAAACCGCCACCGCGGGCTGGGCCATCATCGACAACGTGGCCTGGGGACTGATGGCCGACCTGTGCCTTGCCGACATGAACTCCGACGGCCTGCTCGACTTCTTCGACGTGCAGGCCTTCCTGGCCGCGCTTGCCGATCACGACCCGGCGGCCGACTTCAACGGTGACGACGTGTTCGACTTCTTCGACGTGCAGGCATTCCTTGCGGCGTTCGCGTTCGGCTGCCCCTAGATCGCCGGTTCGACTCGGGCGCGGCGCGTGAACAGAAAATCCGCAGGCTGCTGAGAGAAATCTCTGGCTTGAGCAGAGAACTTCTGGTGGAATCAACGGGCCTCGGGCCCCCAACGCACACCGGGAGATACTCATGCACCGCACCGCGACCCTCGTCTGTAGTGGCGTGCTGGCTCTGGCCGGCGGACCCGTGATGGCCCAGTCTTGGCAGGAAATCCCCTACTCCGTTGTGCACAACTTCAGTTTCCAGCCCTCGGGTGACGTGGTCGACGTTCGCGGGCACGAGTTCCGGCACGCCTGGGTGCAGATGACCGGGCACATGCCCGCCTGGGGCGTGCAGGCTCCGGTCCAACTACCCGCCTTCGACCCCTTCGGCACCGAATCGTGGGGCTTGGCGCCCGTGGGCATGCCCGTGGCCTTCAACTCCGGGCTCTATGGAGGCCCCGTGCAATGCATCTACAACTCCTTTCCCATCCCGCCGGCCGGCATCAACGCCGGCGTTTGTATGACCGTGCAGATTCCGCCCTCGCTGGCCACCGCATGCACCAGTTTCTTCGTCTGGCCCTATGGCACAACGCCGCCGTACCACATTCAGGGCAGCGTGGGGTCCAGCGGATTGGCGCGGGCGGCCATGGCGGGCCGCGGCGGCGCGGTCGCCTATGCCTTCAGCGCGGCGGCCGTCACCGTGCGAGGCGGCGTGCGCCTCGCCAACGGCAGCATCCAGTGGAACCCCACGCTCTTGTTCGACAGCATCGGCGGCGGCTCCAGCGCTCAGGCCGTCCGCGACCCGATCCACTTCGTCGCAACCAATCTCCAGACCGGCGAGGTCGTCGAGGCTTCGCTGCTCGACTTTGACATTCAGGCCGAGGGAAGCGGGCGCATGCGCTGGGACGGCGGCATTTTCGAGACCGACGCGGCTGAGTTCGACTTCCTCCTCGACATCCCCCCGACCTACGTGCGGCCCGGACAAGGCGGGCGGATCGAACTGCGCATCCGCAACGGCGTGGTCGACGTGAGCAACGACGGCGGACGCTTTGCCGGCATGTTGCCCCCAGTGGGTACGCCCATCCCGCTCTCGTTCGCCCTGCCCAGCACCTTCGATCTCGATTACGACCTCAACCTCGATCCGTCGTTCCCGTGGGACGTGAACGCGGATCTCTCCGGCGGCGGTGGCGGCAACCCGGCCGTTGGCGGCGCCCCGTGCCCGGCCGACCTGACCGGCGACGGAATCCTCGATTTCTTCGACGTCCTTGTATACCTTGACATCTTCTCGAGCCAGAGCGAGGATGCCGACTTCAACAATGACGGCGAACTCAACTTCTTCGATGTGCTCAACTTCCTGCAGGCCTTCAGCCAGGGCTGTCAGCCAGGCGGCGGCGGTCCGGACGCTTGAATCCGCTCGCCCGGTCGAAATAATGCACGAGCGCCGTCCCCGCGTGGGGCGGCGCTCGCTTCGTTTCTCCAGGGAGGATCTGCCGATGCTCACCGACTGCATCCATGCCGGGATCGCTCGGCTTGGCGCCTTGTCAGCGTTGGTCCTGCTGTCGGTCCCCGGAATTCTGGCGACCGAAGGGCGAGCCCAGTTCTTCGCCGACGTTTTCGTCTCCTATGAGTGGCACGCGGCGCAACTCGGACAAACCATCTCGAACGGCAACTCGAGCGTGACGTGCAGCATTCCCTGGCTCTCGGATCGGGCAGCCGAGGGCGAGGGGCTGCTCCTCGATGAGACGGTAAACTTCGACAACGGCGGGTGCCCGAGCGTCGTGCTCTCGCGCGGCGCCAGTTACTCGGGCACCGCTACGCCAACGGGTGTTTCACTTCTGGCGACCTCCGCCATTGGCGCCACGGCCGACTTCACGATCGATCAGCACAGCCGCGCTTCCGGAAACATGACGCACCGGCAAACGATGCGATTCCGCGTGCTCACTTGGACGCGCGGCGACCTGTTGGTCCGCTTCATCGCCGACCACGCGTGCGAGAATGCGCTGACTTCTCTCGACGGACGATTTCGCGGACCGATTGATCCGCTCACAGGCGTGGGCGTGCTGGTGGACATCTCCTATGCGGGCTCGTCGCGCCTCGTGCAGAATCGACCAGGCACGGTGCTGGCGCCGGGGGTGTATGAGTTGAATCTGGAAGGCTCTGGCGAGTTCCTCGACGTGGCGTTGCGCAATTACCTCGCCCGGACGCTCGGTGGCGCGGACGTCACCGCACCTCAGGCCGCCAGCCCCCCGCTCGAAGTGGATCTCGATCAGGATGGCTGGGTGGGGCTGAGCGATGCCTGCCTTTGGCCGACCGAGCCGACGGACGCCAATGGAGACGGGCAGACCAACCAGGCGGATCTGGAGTTCATCTTGGCGGTGGTGAGAGCAGGCGGTGAGGAAGCCACCGACCTGGACTCAGACGGGCACCCGGACCAGTGCCGGTGCCCCGGGGACTGGAACGGTGATGCTCTGGTGAATTTCTTTGACGTCCAGGCCTATCTGGCCGCGTTCTCCGCCCGGCTTCCGGCGGCCGATCTGAATGGCGACGGCGTACATAACTTCTTTGATATACAGGACTTCCTGAATCGCTTTTCCGCCGCTTGCTGAATGTCCCCACAGGCCGCTCCCACAGGCACGATTGCCAACAAAAACTCGAAATCGGATGATGTTCGGTATTGGGTGGCGGGTACCGGCGTGTTACACTCCCGCCCGATGGGCCTCAACGCGAGGCCATCGCCGTTTCATGGGGCAGAGTGAACTACCGCAAGGGGGTCGGTGTCACTCCCAAGGGAGAAAAACCCAATGCACGATCTGATCAGCAAGGGCCGGATTGCGGCCGGAGTCCTCGCACTCGGCGCCCTCCTCGGGGCGGCGGGCGCCACCACCGGTCCCGACGTCATCGTCGGCGACCTCACGGGCGTTGCCCACTACGGCGCCGTCGGGGGCATCCGCGCGTACGCCGTGGGCACGACCTCTTGCAACATCGGCGACACCGACCTGCTCTGGATTGCCGGCAACAACCAGCATCCGGTCATCGGGCAGAACATGTACCGCGTCGCCAACGGGCGCATCGATCAGATCGGCATCTCTTGGCTCAAGCACGGTTTCACCGCGCTGACGCAGAACCTCTGCGGCACCTGCAACGGACACGGCGGCTCGGTCCTCGGCGTGGGTTGCTCCGACCCGTACAGTTCTTCGCTCAACGGCAGCCAGAGTGGTCTTGGCCCGCGCTTCGAGGTCAACGCCTATACCGGCCTGTTCAACTACCCGTGGTCCAACCCGCAAGGCTCGACCGGGAACGCGGTCTTCAAGCGCCTCCAGGTCGCCCAGACAGACTTGGACACGCCCGGCGCGATCTACTTCGTCGAGGGTCACTATGTGACCCCCGACGATGCCACGGCCGGCAACGGGTACAACAACGCCTCGTATCGCCGCGTGAGCAAGAACGCCGACTACTCATTCTCGCTTCAGGGCACCACCCAGCGTGAGAAGCCCGGCATTTATGCATGGAAGGATCATGGCCTAGGCATCAACCAGCCCGATCCCAACGTGACCATCACCACGGTCGACGTCCCGGGCGACGGTCGCTTCTTCATCGGCTACAAGGTCGTGGACAACGGGAACGCCACCTACACCTACACCTACGCTATCCAGAACCTCAACTCGCATCGCAGCGGTGCCTACGTCGAGTTCCCCATCGGCAGCGCCGCGTCGGTTTCGAATCAGAATTTCTACGCCCCGCTGTATCACTCGGGGGAGCCCTATGACAACTCGCCGTGGGTCTTCTCCAACAGCGGCCAGTCCATTCGCTGGCAGAGCCCGCAGACCTTCGCGCAGAACCCGAACTCCAACGCCCTCCGCTGGGGGACCATGTACACCTTCCAGTTCACCTCCAACGGCGCTCCCGTGACCGGGAACGTCTCCCTGGGCCTGTTCCGCACGGGCTCGCCGAACTCGGTCACGTTCCCAGGCCCCGTTCCCGGTGACGTCGGTCCCACCCCGGTCCGCATCTCGATCGACGACGTGATTCCCGCCACTATGGCGCCCAACACGGCCTTCTCCTTCGACGTCACCATCACCAAAGGCGATGACATCTTCGTTGAAGGCAGCCAGTTGCTCCACTACCGCATGAGCGGCGGCGCCTTTGCCTCCGTCCCCCTGACCTACCTCGGTGGCGACGCCTACTCGGCCACCGTTCCCGCGGCCGCCTGCTCCGACACGCCCGAGTTCTACGTGTCGGCCCAGGGACGGGACAGCGGCGTGGTCACCGCTCCGGAAGACGGCGCCAACAACCCGCTCGGTTACGTGGTCGGCGTCGGAGGCATTGCCTTCGAAGATAACTGCGAAACCGACACGGGATGGACCGTCACTGGAAACGCCACCGACGGCACGTGGGAGCGAGGCGTTCCCGCCGGCGACGGCAGCCGTGGCGATCCCATCACCGACGGCGATGGCTCCGGCTCGGCCTGGCTGACCGGCAACCGCCTGGGCAACTCTGACCTCGACAACGGCTCGACCACGCTCACATCGGCCGCGATCGACTGCTCCGGTCCGCAGGCCAGTGTTTCGTACTGGCGCTGGTTCCACAATGCCGCCGGCGCTGCCCCGAACGAGGACATCATGGTGGTCGCCGTCAGCAACGGCGACGGCAACTGGGTGACCGTTGAAACCGTCGGGCCCAATACCGCCGAGTCTTCCGGCGGCTGGTTCCAGCACTCTTTCCGCGTGGCCGACTTCGTGACGCCGACGGCCAGCACGCGCCTCCGATTCACAGCCTACGACACCGCCAACGCCTCGGTGGTCGAGGCCGGGGTGGACGGCATCGTCGTCTCCACCTTCGGCTGCGATGACGTGTGCCTGGCTGACTGGGCTCCGGATGGCGATCTGAACTTCTTCGACGTGCAGCAGTTCCTGGCCGACTTCCAGGCCCAGACCCCGGCGGCCGACCTCACGGGCGAGGGCACGTACGACTTCTTCGACGTGGCCGAGTTCCTCCGCCTGTTCTCCGAAGGCTGCTAATCTCGTTCTCAATGATTTGAACGCGGGGCCCCTCTTCCGGAGGGGCCCCCTTTCTTTTTCTGCGGTCTGATCGTGTTCTCGGTCAACGACAAAAAGTGGTGTCTTCCCCGTTCCCTGGCCGCCCGCCACCTGCTAGGGTGGACACGTTCCGCCGAGGAGATCCGTCATGTCCACGCATCCGTTGGCCGTGGCCGTTGCGTGCGCTGCCGCCCATGGTTACGCGGCCCCGCCAGCCCACTGGGCTTTCGAACTCCAGTGCCGCTCGAGCCTCGACCCCAACACCCCCGCGTTCAACCTGCCCATCGGCAGTTCGCTCTCCAGCCAATACGTCGCGCTCGACGACGATGGCGGCGTGGCCATCCGCGTGGTCCTCGGACTGCCCAACGCCACCGAAGGCGTCTTCTACGGCCGCCACGGCTCGGGCGGACTGGTCCACACCGTCAACAGCAGCGAGCCCTACTACTCCACCGGCATCGCCCTGCGCCATGGCCGAATCGCCCTGCCGATCTTCTTCAGCGGCGTCGAGGTGCGCGACACGAGCGGCGCCCTGGTGCAGTACTTTGCACCCGGCGGGCCCGAAGGGGTCACCGGCTTCTCGTCTGTCTCCATCACCTCAGACGCGGCCCTTGGCTATCGCGGCGACTTCGGCAGCGCGCAGAAGAACATCATTGACCAGTACGTCTCCGGTGTGCGCACGCAGACGCAGGTTGCCAACACGTACGACGGGCTGTATTCCTACCTGTTCAGCCCTAGACTCAACGACGCGCGACAGATGGCCGGCAAAGTCTTCCCCCAGGCCGGGGGCCAGGCGATCATCCGCTGGGAGCCGGGAGGAGCACGCACCACCATCGCGCAGACCGGCGCGGTTTACAATGCGTTCGTCAATTCGATCGCCTTGGCCGAGAATGGGCTGGTCGCTTTTTCCGGACGGCGCACCGCCGACTCACGCTGGCAGGTAATGCGGGCCGACGGCGCCAGCGAAACGCGCATCGCACAGGGCGGCGACTTGGGCATCGTCGATTCCTCCATCGCCAACTTCCCGCCCGTCGTGAACAGTGGCGGGCTGGTCGCTCTGCGCGCCAGCGACGCGGTCTCCACCGCCCTGTGGGTCGGCGATGGCGACGGGCTGATCAAGATCGTCGAGTATGGACAGGTCGTCCAGACCGATCTGGGCCCGCTCACATTTGGCTTCGACTTCGGGGGCGGCACGGGCAAGCAGGTGATGAGCGGTGTCATCGCCATCAACGACGCCGGACAGGTCGCCTTCGCCGCATTCCTCCACAACGGCACCATCGGCGTGTTCGTCGCCACGCCGGTCGAGGACTGCACGCCCGACTTCACCGGAGACGGGGTTCTGGATTTCTTTGACGTGCAGGAGTTTCTGGGGGCGTTCGCCGCACACGACCCGCGCGCCGATCTGGCCACCGACGGGCTGTTCGACTTTTTTGACGTTCAAGCGTTTCTCCAGGCTTTTGCGGCCGGATGCCCGTAACGTCCGGTAAGAAGCGACGATTGTCATGCGCGATGTTCGGCCTCGGCGCTTGGAGGAAGGCTCCCAGGCCGCTATTCTGACGCCTGATCGTCCGGGGACGATCATGGGAGACGATTTTCCATCACGAAGTCTTGGAGGGGAACACCATGCGCTTTTCGCGCCTTGCACCCATTGCATCGCTGATTGTCGTCGGTACTGCGTTGGCCGACATCACGCCCCTGACCACTGTCCGCGTCGCCAGCGGGCTGACCCGCCCCATCGGCGTTTTCCACGCCCCGGGCGACTCCTCGCGCCTGTTCATCATCGAGAAGCAGGGTTTCATCCGCATTCTCCAGAACGGCGTGATCCTGGCCACGCCTTTCCTCGATGTCGACGCCATCACCGGCGGGGGCACCAGCACCTCGTCTGAACAGGGTCTGCTCGGGCTGGCCTTCCACCCCGACTACGCCAACAACGGCCTGTTCTACATCGACCACACCAACAACTCGGGCAATACCGTCATTGCCGAGTACCAGGTCTCCGCCAATCCCAACGTGGCCGACACCGCCTCTCGCCGCGAACTGCTCACCATCGCCCAGCCCTTCACCAACCACAACGGCGGTTGGATCGCCTTCGGGCCCGATGATTACCTCTACATCGCAATGGGTGACGGCGGCTCGGCGGGCGACCCGGGAAACCGCGCCCAGACCATCACCAACCAACTGCTCGGCAAATTGCTCCGCATCGATGTCGACGGCAACAACTCGAGCAACGGGCAGTACGGCATCCCGGCGACCAACCCCTTCGTGGGCGTCACCGGTGATGACGAAATCTGGGCCTACGGGCTGCGCAATCCCTGGCGCAACTCCTTCGACCGTCAGACTGGAGATCTCTGGATCGCCGACGTCGGACAGGGAACTTGGGAGGAAATCAACTTCCAGTCCGCCAACTCCACCATCGCCCGCAACTACGGCTGGCGCTGCTACGAGGGCAATGCCACCTACAACACCTCTGGTTGCGGACCTGCCTCCAACTATGTCTTCCCCATTCACGTCTACTCGCATGCCAACGGGTGCTCGATCACCGGCGGATACGTCTACCGCGGGTGCAAGATGCCCGAAAACCACGGCGCCTACTTCTTCGCCGACTACTGCTCCAACACCATCTGGTCGCTGCGATACAACGGCATCGTCGCAATGGATCTGGTCAATCGCACCTCCGAACTGGCGCCCGGCGGCGGACTCTCCATCACCAGCATCACCTCCTTCGGCGAGGACGCCGACGGCGAAATCTACATCTGCGATCAGAACGGCGGCGAGGTCTTCAAGATCGTCCCCAACGGGCCCACCATCGCGAACTGGAACGGCGACAACGCCCTGGACTTCTTCGATGTCCAGGGCTTCCTGGCCGAGTTCAGTGCGCATACCGTCCGGGCCGACATCAACGCCGACGGCGTGTACGACTTCTTTGACGTGCAGGCCTTCTTGCAGTACTTCAGCAGCGCCTGCCCGTAATCAGCGGTAACCCGACCAGGGGCGCTCCGCAGGGGGTGCCCCTTTTCATGCGCAGGTCGTTGAGGCGGCTGAATCGGAGCCTCCCGCACCAGCGGGAGTTTCAAGCCACCCAAAGCACGAGGCGCAAATGCAAGCGGCGGCTGCCGCGCACAGATGCACTTCCGCCTGTGTGCCACCGACGCGAGCCGGAGGAGGGCGCCCACGCATCACCCGGTTCTTCCTACCAGATCCACCGCATCCGCCCGAAGTCCAGCACGGGCAGGCCGAAGCGCCGCTGCGGGCTGGGGAAGTACACGAAGAATGCGCGCCCGATGAGCATGGTGCGGCTGACGCGACCAGGCCCGGTTCCCACCTTCTCCACCACCATCGGGTGCGCCCCGCCCCACAAGCGCCCATCGAGGCTCCGCGCGCTGTTGTCGCCGCACAGGAAGAAGTCGTCCGGGCCCAGCAGCATCGGCGCATTCGGGTGCGTGCCCAGCCCCGGCTGTCCCGGCGCGGTCAGCGGGTCTCCCGGCCACGAGGTGCGCCCGAAGTTCTCCGGGCGATAGAACAGGTCGCGGCACACCCGCATGTTGTGAACCCGGAAAGCCGGGCCGGCGAACTCCGCGCTCAGCCGCGGCTCGCGATACAGCGTGGTGTTGTTGAGCGGGTACCTGGGTTGCTCGGCCAGCGCGGCGAGGATGTCCCGCCCAGTCGCGTTGCTCAGGCGCGTGCCAATGCTCCAGTCGTAGGCCCCGCTCTTGGGCCCGCCGGCCACCAGGTCGCCGTCGGCGAACAGCCACAACGCCTGGTCCACGTGCCAGAACTCGATGTTGGTGATTCGCCCCCCCTTGAGCAACCCGCCTCGGGCCGACGCATCAACGCTCATCCACGCTGCCGAGCCGTCCTCAGTCTGTGGACGCATTTCGACGGCCGCGCCATCGGGCCCGATGGTGCCTCGGAACTCATATCCGCGTGCCTCGAGCACCACGCCCACGCGCGCCCCATCGTCTTGCGGCTCAAATCCGAACCCCATCGACACGTCCGACACCGGGTACGAGCGTGAATCCTCGCGGCTCCACCATTGCCCACCGGCCGGCATCTCGTTGAACGACAGGTAGTCGTCCAGTCGGAAGTTGCTATTGAGCCACTCCAGTCGCGTCTGCCCGGCCCGATCGAAACTCCACGTCGGGCTGGCGTTGATGTCCCTCCACCCCGGCGTGGCGCCGCGAAAGGGCGAGCGGAACGTTGCGCTGTTCGGCGGCGTGTAGCGGGCGTCAAACACCGGCTGAAAGACCGCCCGCTGCACCCGCTCGGGCTTGCGCTGCACCACCCAGCCGGGGGCGTCCCAGCCGACCGGCGTGCGCTCGCCCACGTGCGTGAACACGTCGCCATCGACCAGCGCCACCTGTTCGCCGGGCATTCCGATCAGGCGCTTGATGTAGTTCTCCTGCACCCCGGTCGGCACTTTGAAAACCGTCACATCCCATCGCTGCGGCCCGTGGAACGGCTCGAGGTACTTGTACACGAACACGCGATCGCCGGAGAGCGTGGCGTAATCCCTAGCCGGCATCTCGATGCCGGTCATCGGATCGTGGGGCGTCAGCGCCGGCTGAAAGCGCTCCGGCACGTTGTTGGCCGACCGCGCCCAGGGTTCGAGCGGCCACTCATACCCGCTCATGTCGCTGCGCACGCGGACATGGGCGCCCAGCAGCGTCGGGCCCATCGAGCCGGTGGGGATCTGGAAGCCCTCGACCACGAACCCGCGGAACACGAGCGCCACGATGAAGGCGATCATGATCGAAGTCAGCGTTTCCTTGATCGATGTCTTGCGGGCTGGTTCGTCGGGCATCCGGCAAGGATAGTGCCGGGTCAGGCTTCGGGCGCTGGGGCCGGACCCTGCCCGTCCTCGCGGGGCTTGCGCCGCCGACGGCGCCGACGCTTGCGCGGACGTTCGCCTTCGCCCCCGGACCTTTCGCCTGCGGCGGTCGTGCCCTCCAGCCCGCCTTCGGCGCCATCCTCGCGAGACGACGATTCCGGCTCACCACCCTCTTGCTCGCCAGGTCCGGTCGCGACGGCCCCCCCCGACGGCCCGGGCAGGCCTTCCTCCCGAGGCTTGCGACGCCGACGCCGCTTGCGCTTGCGTGGCTGCTCGCCCGGCTCGGGCGTCTGGACCGGCTCGCCGACGTCGGGCTGCTCCTGTTCGACCCGCTCGGGTCGGCTTTCCGGACGCGGCCCGCGTTCCGGCCGGCGCACCACCTCGGGCGCAAGCGCCGGGGTCCGCTCGAGCCCGGGCTCGGTCAACTGCTCGATCGGCACGGCTACCTGCTTGCCCGAATCGAGCAGAACCAGCACCAGTTGCGTGAGAATCTGTGAATCAATGACGATCCCGTCGCCATCGGGCGTGCCCACCCGCGTCTTGCGCTTGGGCAGGTTTTTGCGCAGTTCTTCGTAGGTCTGCTCTTCGTAGCGCAGGCAGCACATCAGGCGGCCACAGCGACCGCTGATCTTCAGCGGATCGAGCGTGGCTTTCTGGGTCTTGGCCGCCTTCATGCTGATCGGCTTGAGCACCTTGAGAAAGTTCTTGCAGCAGCAGTACTGCCCGCAGCGCTCGTAGTCGGCCGCCAGGCGTGCCTCGTCCCGCGCGCCGATCTGCCGCACGTCGACGCGCACCTGGAAGGCCATGGCCAGTTCCTGCGACAGCGGACGGGTATCCACCCGGTCCTCGCTGGCAAAGTACACCGTCAGCCGGTCGCCCGAGAGAATCGGCTCCACGTCGACGATCTTGAGCGGGAAGCCGATGCGCTCGGCCACCTCGCGCGCCTGCCGGCGCAGGTCAGCCCGCATGCTGTCGATCTGCTCCTGCCGCTTGAGATCCTCCATGGTCGCCACGCGCAGGGCCCGCCCGTTGTTGAAGAACGGGTACTGCCGTCCGCCCGAGCGCTCGATGTATTCGAGCATGTCTTCACGCGAAACCGACTTGGAGCACCCCGCGTTGGGACAGGTGCTCGTGAGCATGTCTCCCAGTTCGATTCCGCGATGAGTGCGCACCACGATCTTCGAACCGCAGCCGGGCGTGGCGTCACCCCGGTAGGGGTACTCGCCAATCAGCCCCATCAGCCCGAAGCGCACCACGATTGTCCTGGGTGGACGCAGCGCTTCGATCGCGCGACGCTCCTCTTCAAGCGTCCGCAGGTCTTCCTCGAACTGAGGCAGCGGGTGGATTGGCATCGGGCCCCGGTTTTACGGCCGCACGCCCAGCGACTGGGCCCGCGCGGCCGTGAACAGCGCCGGCAGCGACTCTCGGGCGCGCAACTCCACTGCGCGGGCCTGGTTGACCGAGTAGACCAGCAGATCCTCGTTCCGGTCGTCGATCACCAGCGCTATCTCCGATGTCCCGCTCCCGCCCTCGATGGTCAGGATCGTGTACCCGCCGGTCTTGGAAACCAGCCCCGCGTGTGCCGACGGCACGGGAAGCCCCACGGTCTGGAGCACGATCAGCGCCAGCAGCACCAAGGCCGTGATCGACAAGGTCACCCGGGCAGCATTTTGTTTGTTGTCCATGTCCGGCTCCCTGTCATCAGCGTCCAACGTTTGCCCGGCTGTCCAGGTCCAGATCGCGGAAACCCACGCCATCGAGGCGGCCGCGACCGTGGTCCCACCGCATCACAATCATCTCAGCGTTGGCCGAGTCGACGATAAACACCGCGTCGGACCCGCCGACGTCGAGGTTCCCCGCGACCATCGTGTACTCTCCGCGCGTCCGTCCGCGCTCGTTCTGCGCCCCGGCGATCGGGGGCAGCGTGACCGCGCCCAGTACGGCCAGCAGCAGCAGGTTCAACGCGATCAGGCCGCGATTCTGTCGGGTTCTCATGGTGTGCACCTCGAAGGTTTCAATCCTGGTGACCACGTTTGCTGGGCAGCAGCGTCACGATGACCACGGCTGCACTGACGAGCAGGGCCGTCAGCATCGACGTGTACGGCGTGGCCTTGGGCTCGCCCTTGGGCTTGGGGATGGTCAGCCCCTGCGGCTGCGCCCGATCGGGCTGGGCGACGGCGCCCGGACTCAGGCCCAGCACCGTCCCGGCGACGACTCCACGGACCAGCAAGCGAAGAGATGGCGTTCTCAACATGGCAGGATGCTAACCCACAGGCCCGTGTGTCTCAAGGCTCAGGCAGACAGGGGCTTGAACACGGGCAAGCCCGGCCCCGGATCGCCCTCCAGCCCGAACCGCGCGGGCGCAAAAGGATGGCTGATCCGCTCGAAGTCGCTCCTGGACAGGTGAACCGTACGCCAGCGAGGGCTTCTGGTTCGCATGCGACGCACATATGCCTCCAAGAGAGCGGCCCGAAGCACGAACCACGCCCCCTCAAACTCGAACACCTCCTGAAACAACCCGTCCGGAGGCTGCGCATCGCACCGGTAAATGAAGACGAAGGCCGGCTCAAACCCGAAGCCGAACAATCCCTGCCAAGTCCGCAGCGACTCGACGTCGTCCAGCGTCACCCAGGACTCCAGCCGCCCCGTCCCGGTCGCCGTGGGCGCCAGCAGCCGACGCCCCTTGATTTCCACCAAGAGGTTCGTCCCCGCCCCGTAGATCACAAAGTCGAAACTCTTGAGAGATCTCTGCTCCTCCCCAGCCGTCACCGTCAGCCGGGCTGACTCGGGCAGCAACGTCTTGCGAGCCTCGTTGACGGCCACATACGGAATGTGCCTGGCCCGCAGGAAGGCCTCGAATGCCCGCTCGTACTGGTGTCTGCGCTGGGCCACGTCTCCATGCTAACACATCCCTCAACTTCCGGGGGCGTGCTGGATGATCGCGTCGAGCAGATCCTGTTCAGCCGTGCGGTAGCGGTCGAAGGTCTCCCGCAGGCGTCGCTGCAGGGCCGCCACGTCCCCAGCCGTCAAGTCGGGGGCGTTGCCCGCCTCGGCCAGCTGGATCACCGCTTCCAGGGCTTGGCTGGCCGACTTCAGGTCGCTCACTGCGGACGCATACGCCCTCGCCGACGCATACAGCAACTGGCGTTCGGATTCCTTGGTGTTCGGCGGCTTGAGCAGACGCCACGGCTGGGCCTTCAGTTCGGCGACAAACAGGCGCGCGTCCAGCGAGGCCAGCCTCATGTTGGTCAGCGTCTCGTTGACCGCCGGCCTGTTCTCGTTCAGCAGCAGGTTCGCCCGCGAGCCCAGGCCCCGGTACTCCTCCACCGCCGATCCGGCCCGGGCCATCAACTGGTCGATGTCAGCCGTGGTCTGTTCGCGGAAATGCCTCGTCGTTTCTTCCACATGTGCGATGATCTGGTCCACGCCGGGTCGATTGTCGTCGATGGCCTGCTGCACCGAGCGGATCACCCCGCGCGCCTCTTCCACTCCGGCCGCGGCATGCTCGCTCAGCGTCACCGCGTTGGCCGACGTGGTCTCCGCATTGGCGGCCACGCGCCGGCCCGCGTCCAGGATTTCCGTCACCCGCGGCGACCACCGGTCCCGGTAGTCGTTCCGCGCCGACTCGGTGATCTGGCGCGCCGCCTTGATCAGCGCGTCCACGTCGCCCACGCTCTCCTCCGCGTGGATCGCCAGCGCCGTGGTGATCACCGCGATGTCGGCCGTAGCCTTTTCCACCTGCCGGAAGATGGTCCTGATCTGCTCCATCTGCTCCGGCCCCAGGCCGGCCTGCGCTAGCAGGCTGGGCGCCAGCCCGCCCCTCATCCGACCGCCCTCGGCCAGCAGGCGAGGCATCTCGGCCGGCGCCTCGACCGTCCGCGTCTCATCCTCGGGCCGCACCAGCGAACGGGGCTTGGGCGTTTGGCCGCCGGGATCCACGATGTTGATGGCCGCCAGTCCGCCCAGGATCGGCTTTTCGAGTTGAACCACCGCGTTGGCATACAGCGGCACCCTGGAGTTGATCTTCACGTGCACGTCCAGCGTGAAAGGCACCCCGCGTCCGTCCGGCGCCGCCTCGGGCGTCGCCCAGTCCACCGCCTCGACGCGCCCGACGTTCTTGCCGCCCAGCAGCACCGGCGAGCCCTTCTCCAGTCCGCTGGTGCCGTCGCGCAGCGAGAACTCCACTACGTATCGCGTGAAGCGTCCCCATCGCTCCTTGATGCTCGAGACCCAGAAACTGAGCACCACCGCCAGCACCAGGCCTAGCAGGAGGAAGGCTCCGGCCATCACGTTGTTGCGCTTCGCCGCGCGGGCGCTCATGGGTTTCGTGCTCCTCTCAAGGCGGGCCTAGGCTCCGCGCGTCGGCTCCAGGCTTGGCACCGCCGGCAGGTGCGTGGCAGTCTTGCCGAACAGATCTTCCTCGTATCCCAGGTCCGAACGCCGATCCGTGATCGGGCCCTGGGCGTCTCCCCGCAGAAACTGTCGGATCAGCCGCGAGTCTTCGTCCAGCCGGGCCGCCTCGGCGTCGGAAAGGTCGCGCAAGGCCTCGAACCAGGCGCGGCTTTCCACCCGCAGCATCCGCCCGTGGTCGAGCATCGCCATCCGGTCGGCGATGGTGAAGGCCGAGTCCATCTCGTGCGTGACCACCACGCTGGTCACTCCCAACTGCTGCGAGAGGTTCACGATCAACTGGTCGATCTGCGCGCTGGTCACTGGGTCCAGCCCGGCGCTGGGCTCGTCATAGAAGATGATCTCCGGGTCCAGCGCCATGGCCCGGGCCAGCCCGGCCCGCTTTTTCATGCCCCCGGACAGTTGGGCCGGGTACTTGTCGGCGTGCTCGCGCAGGCCCACCAGTTCCAGCTTGATCTTCACCGTGATGTCGATGATCTCAGGATCCAGGTCGGTGTGCTCGCGCAGCGGCAGGGCCACGTTCTCGGCGACGGTCATGCTGTTGAACAGCGCCCCGGACTGAAACAGGATACCGAAGCGCTTGCGCACCGCGTTGAACTCGTCCTCGTTCATCGCGCCGGTGTTCTGCCCGAACATCTCGATCACGCCCTCGTCGGGAAGGAACGTCCCGATCATCAGCCGCAGCGTGGTGCTCTTGCCCGAGCCCGAGCCGCCCATGATGACCATGGTTTCCCCCTTGGCCACTTCGAGGTTGATCCCGTCGAGCACCGTCTGTGAGCCGAAGCGCTTGACGATGTTGCTCAGGCGGATGACAGGCTGGTCGGAAGCGGCGTGCATACCTCACCCGCCCGCATCATCCGGCCCGGAGGGGGGCGCTTCTCCGCCCGGACGGTCCACCGGCGGCGCCGAGCCGGCGAAGTCCGACAGCCTGAGTTCATCCCCGCTGCCCAGCACGATGATGATGTCGTTGAACAGCGGCCCGGCCGCGCCACCACCCTGCCCCTGCGGGTCGAACATGAACAGAACCACCGTCTTGCCGCGGGCAAACCGCGCCGCGATGGGGATCATGTTCTGCCGGCCCTGGTAGTTCTGCATCTTCGGGCCCACCGTCGGGTCGGCAAAGTCGGCCACGAACTCGACCACGCCGGGCGCCATGCCCTGGAATGACCCCAGGTCGGCGCGGTAGGCGTCGGCGAAGGCGTCGAACTGCTCGTCGCTGACCGAGAGCGCCTGGTCCAAGTGGTTCCGCACCGTCTGGTAGTCCCCGGCCTCCAGCGCCGTCAGCGTGGTGCTGGTC
Source organism: Phycisphaerales bacterium (assembly GCA_023382935.1). Classification (GTDB taxonomy): domain Bacteria; phylum Planctomycetota; class Phycisphaerae; order Phycisphaerales; family UBA1924; genus J022. The sequence goes on along the minus strand of JAHDXL010000006.1, from coordinate 86,499 downwards.
ATGCCCACGTAGGCCTTGTATCCCTTGGTGACCGCGATGGCCCCGCCGATCCAGATGGCCGTGTTGATCACGCCGATGATGATGCCCGCGATGGCCAGCCCCTTGCCGCCCACGCGCCCCTGCGAGCGCGCGATGCCGACGAGGCTGAACAGCCCGGCCACCACCCCCAGCACGCCGATGGGCAGGCAGCAGCCCACCAGGCTGAGCACCAGCGAGACGACCGCCATCGCGCTGGTCCGCGGCGGCTCGCTCATCATCTCGGTCTCGTAGCCGGAGGACGTGGTCGGATACTGGCTCATGAGGGGAGCGTACACCACCCGGGCCGAGTCCGCCAACCAGGCTGGCGCCCCCGGCGGGTGTGCCGTGGCGGGCGGCAACCATGCTCGGCCCGGGCAATGCGGCGCGATGGATCATCGATACTTTGCGGCTTTGCATCGACCCCCCGCCTTCCAGCATCGACGCGGCGCGGCGGAGTGTCCGCGTTCCTGCCCCTAAGAACCGCCTTCCATCCCCAAAATACGGCCCCCGGCCTTCCACACGCGCCCGCGTGCCCCCCCGCCGGGCCGCCCGTCGGTCCACGTCCGCGACCGACCCGTCGCCCGGACGCTCCGCGACGCGCCCGTCGGCTCTCAAGTCGCCCGCAGACGCCCCAGGCGCGCCACGCACGACCCCACCACGCCCGCCGCCGCGTCGATCTCCGCCCCGGTGGTCTCCCGGCCCAAACTGAACCGCACCGACCCGTGGGCCACCGCGTCGGGCACGCCCATCGCCCGCAACACGGGGCTCGGCTCGAGCGAGCCCGACGAGCAGGCCGCCCCCGCCGAGGCACACAAGCCCTGTTCACTGAGCAGGAAGAGCAATGCCTCGGCCTCGAGGCGCGGAAAGCCGATGTTCGAGGTGGTCCAGATCCGCCCGCACGAGGCCTCGACGCCGTTGATCACCGCCTCCGGGCAGGCCGCCCGCACCAGGGCCTCGAAACGGTCGCGCCGATCCGCCAGGGTCTGCCGCGCCTCCGGCTCGGCCAGCCATTCCCTGGCTTGGCGAGCCGCCACGCCGGCCCCGAGAATGCCCGGCACGTTCTCCGTGCCCCCGCGCCGCCCCAGTTCCTGCGATCCCGGCATGATCTCCCGAAGCCCCACCCCCGGACGGGCCCAGAGCATCCCGACCCCCTTCGGGCCGTGGAACTTGTGGGCCGAGAAACTCATCAGATCGAAGCGAGGTGAGCCCGACCCTACATCGGTGGGCATCTTTCCGACCCACTGCGTCGCGTCGCAATGGAACCGCACGCCCGCGGCCGCGCACGCTGCGGCGATGGCCTCGACCGGCTGGAGGATGCCCGTCTCGTTGTTGACCCATTGCACGCTGGCCAGCGTGGCGCCCTCGAGCAGGGCCCCGAGTCGCTCGACCTCCACCACGCCGCCGGGCCCAAGCGCGGCCCAGCGCACCTCGACGCGGCCGGACCTTTCCAGTTGCTCGGCCAGTTGGCGCACCGCCGCGTGCTCGACGCGCGTGGTCACCAGCACGGGGGCCTTTGCCCGCTCCAGAACCCCCCGCAGCGCCAGGTGAATCGACTCGGTCCCACCGGACGTGAACGTGATCTCGCGGGGCCTGGCCCCGATCAGGCCGGCCACCTCCGCCCGCGCCAGTTCCACCGCCGCCCGCACCGCCTGGCCGGCCCGATGCACGCTGGAAGGATTGGCCCACAGGTCCGAACAGGCCCGCGCCACCTCGGCAACGACCTGCGGCGTGGGGCGCGTGGTCGCGTTGTGGTCCAGATAGATCACCGCGACATGGTACCGGGCCAAATGGCCCGCCCGGGCGCCAGACAACTAGGCCTTGTTCTCGCTGGCAGCCCTGCCGATGAGCACCCGCGCCAGGACGTCCTGCACATGCACGCCCTCCGAGTCAATCCCGTGCCCGGGAATGTGCATCGCCGACAGAACCCCGTAGCCCATGCCGATGTTGATCATCAGCCACGCGAGCATTTCGGGCGTGTACTTGGTGGTGACCTTGTGCGCCTCCTGGGCCTTGCGCAGTTCAGCGGTCAGAAACGCGTGCACGCTGCCGATGTGCCTAGCAATCGCCTCTTGGATCTTCTCGTCGTCGACCTCGGAGATGGCTTGCAGGAATACCCGGTACGCGTCGCGCCCCTCCGGCGAGACCATCGGGTTGTCCCCGATCAGGCGCCTCAGCCGGTCGGCCGGATCGCTCGATCCCTTGAGGTCACGCTCCCACTGTTCGAGCGTCCGCCTCCCGGTCCGCTCGATCAGGGCGACGAACAGGTCGCGCTTGCTCTTGAAGTGCCGGTAAATAATCGGCTCGGTGACACCCGCCGACTTGGCCAACTGCGCCGTCGTCGCGCGAGCGTACCCCTGCTCGGCAAACAGGTTGGCGGCGCAGTCGAGCAGTTGTTCTCGTCGCGCGGCTGCGGGAAGTCGGGTCATGCCATCGATCCTTCGCTGGTCGCCTTATCGACGCTGTCGCCGCCGGAGCGTGCAACATCGAGTGTATCGCCTCGCAGGCCCCCGCCCAATGCGGGCTCATTCACCGGAACAGGGTCGTACCCACCCCGGTTGAAAGGATGACACCGCAGCACGCGCCGCACCGTCAGCCGCGTGCCGAGCACGGGCCCATGCACGCGATATGCCTCCAGCGCATAACGCGAACAGGACGGATGAAATCGGCACTGACCGCCGAGAAACGGTGAGAGCGTGCATCGGTACGCCCAGATCAGCGCCACGAACGGGAGGCTGACCAGACGTCCCGCCCATGTCACCGGGGGATGATGGGTCGGCGTTGGAATGGTGTCAGTTTGCCTCATCGGCCTGCTCGCGTCGGACCGCCACGCGGTGAATCGCCGCCAAGGCCCGCTCGATCCGGGCCCGGTACTCGCCCGTGCCAAGCAACTCGTGGGCCGAGGCGCTGACGACCAGATCGTAGTTTCCGCCCCCCGGAGGCCGGGGGATGTCCTGCTTCATCAGCCGGAACGCCTCGCGCAGACGACGCTTGACCGCATTCCGCGCCACCGCGTTGCCCACGCGACGCCCGATCGAAAGACCAAGCCGCGGCTCGGGTTGATCGGTGATACGGGCCTGCACCACCAGCGGATGCTCGACCTTCTTCAGGCGGGCCCTGGAAACGGCGGCGTATTCTCGCGCCAGGCGAAGCCGGTGGCGCCGGCGATAGGTGTGCTGGCGAACCGGCCCGCTCACGTTTCGTCCCGCGCCTGGCGTCGTGCAGAGGCTGTGTGCGGCAGGGTGCCGATCAACACGCACACCGCCGCACCGGCGATCACCCACAGCCGCGTCCGGCGTGCACTGACCAGGCGCGACAGGATCGAGTCGGAAGTCGGTGGCGAGGCCACGGTGACGGCGCCAGGCTCCAGTTGCCGGAATACCGATGCGTCGAGCATGTTGGGATGCGCGAACGAGCCCACCGGCTCGCCGCCCTTGGTCACCAGCCCCAGTTGCGAAGCCGCCAGAGACGAGACCAGCGCCGGGTCGTTGCGTTCGATCGCGGCCAGATACGCCTCATAGCGAGCCAGGCGCTCGAGGCGATTCTGCTCGTGGGCCAGGGCCGCGTCGCGGCGCCAGCGGGCATCGGCCAGATCCTGCTGGGCGGGAATCAGCACGGCCGCCGCCAGCAGCGCCAGCCCGGCCAGGAGAAATAGCCACCCCGGGTCGAGCGGAGCGAGCAATGGGCGCGCATGGGTGTCGTGCGATTCTGACACGCTTGGTGAAACATCGGCACAACGAAGGGTGGCTCTGGACGATGCCCGGCCCGGCCGGGCGTCGCGCGAGGGTTGGGGCTCGTAGACTTGACCCATGGCTCGGGACGTGCTCATCACGGGGCTGGGCGCCGTCAGCGCTCTGGGGGTCGGCAAGGACGATCTCTGGAATGCTCTGGTGGAAGGTAGCAGCGGTGTCAGGCCGCTGCAACGATTTGACCCCTCCGGAATGCCCTGCCGACTCGCCGGACAGGCCGTCGACTTCAATGTCCGCGATTTCCTGCCCAAGAGTTACCGCAAGGCGACCAAGGTGATGGCCCGGGACATCGAACTGGCGGTGGTCGCCGCCGCCTTGGCGGTCAAGGACGCCGGCCTGACCACCCGGGCCGACGAGGGTGCCAGCCCGACCATGCCCCCCAATCGGCTGGGCTGCCAGATCGGGGCGGGGTTGATCGCCGCCGAAACCGACGAAATCAGCCGGGCCCTGGCGGCCTCGACCAACCCCGACGGCTCGTTTAGCCTTGAACGCTGGGGCACCGAGACCGCCCCGGATGGGCGGGTCGGCGCGGGCGGCATGAATCACCTGCCCCCATTGTGGCTTCTCAAGTACCTGCCCAACATGCTCGCCTGCCATGTGACCATCCTGCACGGGGCCGAGGGACCGAGCAACACCATCACCTGCGGCGAGGCCAGCGCGCTGCTCAGCCTGGGCGAATCCACCCGCGTCATCCAGCGCGACGACGCCGACGCCTGTTTCAGCGGTGGGGCCGAGTCAAAACTGAACTACATGGGCATGCTGCGCATGGACCTAGCCGGACGCCTGGCCCACCACACCGAGTCGCAGGACGGCACGCGCGTGCTCATGCCCTACTGCGACTCGTCGGGCGGCCTGCTCGGCGAGGCGGGCGCCGTCCTGCTGGTGGAAGAACGCGCGCACGCGCAACGGCGCGGCGTGACTCCCTATGCGCGCATCGCTGGCTTCGGGGCCGCCCAGACCTCCGGCTGCCCGCTGCCCACCGGTGTGTGGGAGCCCGACGAGCCGGAGATCGAACGCGGGCTGGCGGACGCGATCGAGTCGGCCCTGCGCGACGCGCGACTCGACCCCGGCGCCATCGACGCCATCGTGCCCACGGGCCTGGGGGTGCCCTCGTGCGATCGGCGCGAACGGGCGGCCCTGCACGCGGTCTTCGGGTCGCGCCTGCCCTCCATTCCCATCATCACGCTGGCGCCCAATCTCGGGAACTGCTCGGCCGGGCAGGGCGGACTGATGACCGCGGCCGCGGCGATGGCGCTCCGTCATCAGACCATCCCTTCGCGCATCCAGCGCGGCACGCCTGCGCCCGGACTGGACGCCGGGCCGGCGCCGGCTCGCAAGGCTTCTCTTCGACACGTTCTGGTCTGCACCACAGCGCTGGGAGGACAGAACGCGGCATTGGTGCTCTCGGCCCCGTGAGTGGCGGGACCTCAACTAGGACTTCAACAGGAGAACTCTCACATGAACGGACACTCTGATCGACGCGGCCATCACCGGCGAGGCGATCATCATCAAGACCGCGGGGACCGGGGGGGCGACCGGGGGCATCGCGGCACCCCGCTGTCCGACCTCGACCCCAAACTCACCGAACTGAGCCGTCGCGTGATCGGCGCCGCCATCGAGGTGCATAAGGGCTTGGGACCGGGCTATCCGCGCGAGATTTACGTCAATGCCCTCAAGAGCGAACTGGACCACGAGGAAATCGCCTACAAGATCGACCACCCCTTCGACGTGATCTTCGAGGAGGAAGTCGTCGGCAAGGTCAGGGTGGACATGTTCATCGGCGACCGCTTCCTCATCAAGATCATGGCCGAGCAGCGCGACGTGCGCCCGCACGAGCGAACCGAACTGCGGGCCCAGTTGCGGGCCGCCGACCTCGAACTGGGGCTGGTCATCAACTTCGGCGAGCGCCGGCTCAAGGACGGCCTGGTCCGCGTGCTCAACCCCGACAAACTCGCCGCCCTCAAGGGCGAGACCGACGATGAATACGAGGATGACGAGGACTACGAAGACGGCGACGAGTACGAAGACGATGACGAGGTCGAAGACGAAGGCTGAGCAAGGGGAGCGATGAGCGAACGACGAGTCGTCATCACGGGCGCGGGCTGGGTCACACCCCTGGGCATGGACCTGGACGCGGTGTGGCAGCGCCTCTTGCGAGGCGACAGCGCCATCGGGCCGGTGCAGCGCTACGACGCGGGCACCTTTGCCACCAACTTCGCCGCCGAAGTCAGCAATTTCTCGCTCGAACGCATGATGGGCCCGAGCAGCAGGCCCTATCTCGACTCGGGCTTGGGCATTCAGTTTGCGCTGGGCGCCGCCTCGGCCGCCATGCGACAGGCCGGCCTCGGGCAGGCGGGCGACGGGCTGGCCGGCATCGACCCACGCCGATTCGGGCTCTACATGGGCTCGGGCGAGGGGAGCCTCGACTTTGACAACTTCGTCGCGGCCAACCTCGCCGGCTGGACCGGAACCGAGGTCAACGGCTCAGCCTGGGCCAGGGCGGCCTACCAGCGCATGAGCGCCAAGCGCGAACTCGAGCAGGAGCCTCACATCGTCCTTTCGTACGTCTCGCGTGCCTTCGGACTGCGCGGTCCGGCCTTCAACTGCATGACCGCCTGCGCCGCCAGCACCCAGGCCGTCGGCGAAGCCTTTGAACTCATCCGCCACGGCGACGCCGACCTCATGCTCGCCGGCGGCTCGCACTCGATGATTCACCCACTGGGCATGACCGGCTTCATCCGCCTCACCGCCATGAGCACGCGGCGCGACGATCCGTCCACGGCCGCCCGGCCCTTCGACAAGACCCGCGACGGCTTTGTCATGGGCGAGGGCGCGGGCATGGTGGTGCTCGAGGAACTCGAACACGCGCAGCGACGCGGCGCCCACATCCTGGCCGAGGTCGCCGGTTTCGGCTCCACCGCCGACGCCTTCCGTATCACCGACATCCAGCCCGACGGACTCGGTGCCGTGGCCGCCATCCGCCGCGCCCTGCGCCACGCCGGCATCGACCCGCAGCAGCGCGACGCAACCGGCCGCCCGCCGGTGCACTACATCAGCGCTCATGGCACCGGCACCCAGGAGAACGACGGCATCGAGACCAAGGCAGTCAAGACCGCCTTCGGCCCGCTCGCCCCCGAGGTGCCGTTCAGTTCGGTCAAGAGCATGCTCGGGCACCTCATCCAGGCCGCCGGCGCCGTGGAACTGATCACCTGCCTCAAGGCCATCGAGACCGGCATGCTCCCGCCGACGATCAACCTCCACACGCCCGATCCCGAGTGCGACATCGATCACGTGCCCAACCAGGCCCGCGACGTGCGCCCGCTCGGGGGAGTGGAAGTCTGCCTGTCCAACTCCTTCGGCTTCGGCGGACAAAACGACACCATCTGCGTGCGGAAGTTCAGGGGATAGCAGCAGGCATCAGGCAGGAGGATGCCCGGCCACTTCCTCACGCCGTCTCTTCGGCTCCCGGCCTGTCCGCCTCTTCCCCGTACCTCACCCACTCCAGCCTCAGGCCCTCGGGCGGCAGCGTCGGGCCGGCGACCCGGCGATCGCTCGCGGCGATGATGCCGACCATCGCCCCGGGCTCGATCCGCCCGCGCCCCACTTCCAGCAGCGTGCCGGCCACGATCCGCACCATGTTGTAGAGGAAGCCGTTGCCGCTCACGCGAATGACGATGCGCTGGCCCACTGCATCTTCTCGCGATGACGGCTCGACGCGGCAGCGGAAGATCGTCCGCACCGTGCTGGCGCGCCCGTGGTGGATCTGGGCGAAACTGGCGAAGTCGTGCTCGCCCTCCAGTATCGCCGCCGCCTGTGCCATCGCCGCCGCGTTCAGCGCGTACCAAGTCGCGAACGCATACTTGCGCTCCCAGATGGGCCGCTGCTCGCCGGTGAGGATGGTGTAAGTGTATTCCTTCTCGATCGCATCGCCGATGGGGTCGAAGTCGTCGGCGACGACTCGGGCCGATCTCACCACCACGTCGGACGGCAGCGAGCCGTTGATCGCCCGCACCAGCCGATCGCACCCGCGTTCGGCTGGCCATCCCACGCCGCGCGGCGCTTCCGGGCTGGAGGTGAACGCCGCCACCTGCCCGGCCGCGTGCACACCCGCGTCGGTGCGGCTGGCACCGGTCAGGAGCACCATCTCGCGGCACACCCGCCGCACCGCGTGCTCGACCACCTCCTGCACCGTCCGCAGCGCCACCCGCCCCTCCGGCACGCTCGACGTATGCTGCGGGTCCATGACCTGTTCGGGCTTGGTGTGCTCGGCCTCGGCGGGCGGGTGCTGCTTCTGCCACCCGTGGAAGTCGGTCCCGTCATAGGCGATGACGAGTTTGTAGCGCGGCATTCACGGGCGGCCGGTGTCCGGCTCCTCCGCACTGGCCCCGAACCCACGCACCACCTGCGCCCCCGCCCCCGGGGCCCCGTCGTCGGGCCCGGCCCGGAATCGCTTGTGCTCCTCGTCGGCCCACTGGTCGCCCACCCGCCACCACAGCAGCGTCAGGAGCGACCCGACCACCGCCAGACTCGCCGCAAAGATCAGCCACCCGACCATGATGGCGCACGATAGGCGCGTTTCGCCCTCGCCCGGGTGCAATGGGCCGGCGCCGGAAGCGTTGAGCGGTTGAAGGCCGCCCGAACGGGCGCTTCGCAATTCCAAGCACCCCATCTTCGCACCCCGCGCGGACGTTCCGGCGGGGTGTCCCTTTGTGGGGCGGAGCGAGAGCGGGGGGCGCCGGACATGCTTCATGTCCGGCGACGGGAGGAGTGCCCGGCGAGGGAAATGGAGTTCCCGGTAGCATGGGTGCCCCGCCCGTGAGACCGTGCCACACCCCAGACCCACCGGGAAACCCGGGACGCCCGCTCCAACCGATCTCACGCCCCTTTGGGGGGCTTGGCTTGGCGCGAAACCCTGCGAGTTTCAAAGATGGCTGTTGACGCCCCGCGCGTCGAACCGATCTCGCGCACTGGCCCGGCTTTCATCCGCTCCACGGCGTTCTTCGCGTTCTGCACGCTGAACTCGGTGCCGATGAAGCGACGCCCCATTGCGTGGGCCATCACGCCCGTGGTGCCGCTGCCCAGGAACGGGTCGAGCACCAGGTCGCCCGGATTGCTGCTGCACGCGATGACGCGCTCGAGATACACCTCGGGCAACTGGTTGTCGTGGTAGTGACGGCGTTCGAGGTTGTTGCCTTGCACGCGGCCCCAGAACTTGCCGTACCACACGTCCATCGGCACGCGCAGGCCCGCGGGCATGCCGTCGCGCTTCGACTCGGTGCGCGGGTCGCCATAGATGGCCCGCCGGTCGCTGGTCTCGAGCACCGGCTCGGGGTTCCACGTCCGCCTGGTCGGGTGCTTGCTGAAATACAGTACGTGCACCTTGCTGTTGATGAACCGCCCCTTGGTATTCTGCCCGAAGCGATAGTGCCAGATGCACCAGTTCACCATCGTCATCCCGCGCTGCTTGAGGTGCACCACGATCTCGGCCGCCCAGTCATCGGGAATGTTCACCCACAGCGAGCCCGTGTCCTTCAACCCGCCGGCGCACAGGTCCAGCCAGTCGTAGGTGAAGTCAAGATACTCGTGGTCGGCCATCTGGTCGTCCCACTCGTCATACGCCCGCGCCCAGTTGAACGGCGGATCGGCAAACACCAGGTCCAGTTCCGACCGCTGAATCTCCGGCAGGCGCGGCAGAATCTCGCGGCAGTCGCCCACCCACACCCGCGCCTCCACGCCCGACGTCGGGTGCGTGAAACAGTGCGTCGGCTTCAACGCCTTGACCGGCTGACCTTCGAACTCGAGGGCGGGACGCACCTTGGCGCTGCTCATGGCCCACAGCGTAGCGGCCGCGCGCCTCCCGCGCCACCGACGCCGTTCTCGCCTCTACGAGCCCCGACCGTGAGGGAGGAATGCACGTCGTGAAACCGCTCCCTCGCGGTCGGGGCTGGTTGAAGCGCCGTGCCCACGGCCGGCTGGAAACCGGCCCTCCCCGATGGCAATGCCAGTTGGAAACCGGGCCTCCTCGTGCCAGAAGATCGCTACTTCTTCTTCCGCATCCACCCGGTCAGTTTGGCCGAGACGGAGACGTCCTCCTCGGCGCGGGGGGTGGGCGGCATCGGTCGCGGCGGGGGCAGGCCCTGCTCGGGCGAGGCCAGCAGCGTGGTGGCGGTGATCGTCATCGAGTCGTGCATTGGCGAGGCCGACACCCAAGAGGGGCGCTGGCTGACCGATCGCTGGCCGCCGCTGTCGGCGCTGGTGGTCGCAATGTCAAACCCGTCGGAGAACTTGACAAAGCGCATTACCGACTTGCCGACGCGGATCTCATCGCCATGCGCGAGCGGCGTGGGGCTCTCGACGCGCTCATCATTGACGTAGGTGCCCCAGCGTGAACCGAGGTCTTCGATGAGATGGCGCCCGCCGCGGACGACAATGCGCATGTGCCGGCGCGAGACGTGCTCGTCATTGAGGATGATGTCATTCTTCTTGCCGCTGCGCCCGATGAGGACGTCGGCTCCCTCTTCCATGGGCAGGATGGAGCGAAGTCGGCGGACGTGTCCGTTGTCGAGCGTGGAGACGAGCAGTTCGGGGCGGGTCCAGTTGGCGCTGTTGACCTCGCCCTCTTCCTGCAGGTCGGAAGCGCGACGGATGCGGATGCGCACGTCCCCGACGGCGACCCACTCGCCCCGAGGGATCTTGCGCCGGCCGGTGAACTCGTCGCCCTCGACGAAGAGTCCGCCGGGGCCGAGACGAATCGTCATCTCGGGCAGTTCCTTGCCCTCGATGGGTTCAACCTCGACGATGGAGCGGTCGACCTGACTCATTTCCGGATCACCGCGCGCAAGGTCAATATAGCCAAGGAATTACGCACCGCAACGAATGCTATCGGCTGTTGGCGCGCCAGTCCATGAAATCAGGGCGAATCGGCGCTCATGTGAGGAAGGGAATTCGCCCCTTCTTGTCGATGCCCGTATCGACACGGATCCACCCGCGGAGCGATTCGGCCATGTCGCCGGACTTGATGAAGCGGTCCTCGGGCCGCCGGGCCATCGCCATCAGGCAGATCCGCTGGAGGCCCTCTGGGACCGACCAAACCAGGGTATTGGGCGGGGCCGGGCTCTCGGTGACGATCGCGCGGAGGACTTCGGGAACGCTCCCTTTGAAGGCCGGGCGGTAGGTCAGGAACTCGTAGAGGACCGCACCAAGGCTCCACACGTCGGCCCGGGCGTCGCGGTGCTGGACTTCGTCCGAGAACGAGGCCCAGTCGGCCACACGCTCGGGCGAGAGGTAGCGCGGCGTGCCGACTCGGGCGCGCCCGATGCCCTGACGATCGGCCGGTCGGGCGGCCAGCCCGAAGTCGGTCACCATCATGCGCCCGTCGCCCGAAAGCAGCAGGTTGCTCGGCTTGATGTCGCGGTGCAGGACACCCTCGGAGTGGGCTCGTTCCAGCCCGTCGGCCACCCCGGCGATCCAGTAGGCCACGAGCCGGTAGTAGGCGTTCTTGTCGGGCACCAGCAGTTCGCGCAGTTCGGCCGGTGAACGCTTGGAGTCGACGCCGGCGGCCTTGAGCACCTGCTCGCCGGGCAACTGGTGGGCCCCCGCGCTTTCGAACTTCTTGACCAGTTTGGAGCCGTCGAGCCCGCGGACGAACTGCATGACATAGAAGCCGCCGCGTCCGAGTTTCTCGAAGCGCGAGACCTGCACGATGTTGGGATGTTCGAGCCGGGCGGCGGCGCGGGCCTCATGCTGCAACTGCTCCTGGGCTTCGGGGTCAACCGAGCGCAGCACCTTGATGGCCACGTCCTTGTCGAGTTGATTGTCGTACGCCAGGAACACGCGACCCATGCCCCCTGCGCCGATCTCCTCCTTGATGAGGAAGCCCTCGATCTCGGGCAGCGCCTCAGCGGTACCGGCGTCCGGTGGCGGGGGCGGCGTGCCGCGCGTTGCGCGCGTGCCGGCCGAAACGTCACCCGCAGCCGTTTCTTCGTCGGGGCTGGAGACCGCGGCCGGCGCCTGCGTGCCCGCGGCCGCGGCGATGGGTTCGGGCGCGGCAGGACGAGCGGACGGTCGCGAAGGCGGGCGCATGACGGCGCCAGACCTGGAGCGCGAGCCGCTGCGCTCGCCGGCGATGCGTGAGGCGATCTTGACAGCCCGCTCGATGCGCTGGGCGGCCGGACGGCGTGCATGATTGAGCGTCAGCCAGACGTCCTCAGTGTCAGGGTTGCGCCCGTCGATCTCGTCGTCGAGCATGACCATGCAGCGGAGGAACTGGTAGATGTGGTCCTCCTGCTCGAGCCCGTAACCGTGTGCCCGCTCGATGCCGCGCTTCACCAGCGCCCGCATCGTCTCGCGGTCGCGCGAGGCGACGCGATCGGCAAACTCCTGCCGCAGGTCGGCCTCGATGCGCGTCACTAGGTCGGCGTCGGCGCTGTAGGTCATCGCATGCGCCCACGAGCGCGCGGCTCCGGCCCCGCTGACCCCCGCTTCCGATCGCTCGCCCGGCTCGACCCTGCGGCCCGGTGGCTGGAACGGCGGCAGAGGCTCAGGCTCGGGCGCTCGCGCTCGAGGCGGCTCGGCCCGAAGGGGTTCGGGTCGGGCAGGCGGGCGGGTGGGCGGCTCGGGTGTCGGCGTGACCGCGTCTTCTTCAGGCGTCGGCGCCGCGGGCGGCTCGAAGGGATGCACCTCCCACGTCGCGGCTTCCTGCGTCGCCGACGCGGTCGTTGCTGCGTCCCGCATCCGCGATGACTCTGGCTTGTGAGGCTCCTGGGTCGCGGTTTCGTCGAGCGCCGTCGTCTGGTCAGGCTTCGATTCAACGGCGAACCGCTCGCGCCCCGGGTCGCCCGCTTCCCCGGGACGTATGCTCACGATCAGCACGGTCGTGCCGACGAGGAGTTCTGACCCGTCCCGGACCGGCATGGGGTCGGCGACGAAATCGCCGTTGAGGCAGGTGCCGATCTCCTGGTCGAGGTTTTCCACCATGACTCGCCCGGCGTCGAGGAAGAGACGGCAGTGCCGGTCGGCCGCCATGGTGTCGTCGATCACGACCGAGCAGGTGCGGGCGCGACCGAGCACGCAGTCCTGGCCGACCGCCAGCGTGACAGAGAACTGCGAGCCCCCGCCCTGTTCGCCCACTTGCAAGTCGATGCGATACAAGCGACAGTTCCCCAAGAGACGGGACGGACCACCCGAACCCGACGGCTCCACTATATGAAACGCAATCTCCCCCGGCCCGCTAACGCACCTTGATGCTGGCCAGCCCGATCACGGCCAGCAGAATGGAGATGATCCACAGGCGGACGACCACCTGCTGCTCGGCCCAGCCCCCGAGATGCAGGTGGTGGTGAAACGGCGCACAACGAAAGATGCGCTTGCCCCCGGTGAGTTTGAAGTAACCCACCTGGAGCACCACCGAGCCGATTTCCACCAAAAAGACACCGCACAGGATCAACGCCACGACTTCCTGCCGCAGCACGACGGCCAGGTAGCCAATCAGCCCGCCCAGCGCCAGGGAGCCGGTGTCGCCCATGAAAACCATTGCGGGCGCGCAGTTCCACCAGAGGAAGCCAAGACACGCTCCAGCCATCGATCCGGCCAGCACCGCCAGTTCGTTGGAGCCGACCACGTTGGGCACCAGGAGATAGTGGGCCCAGGTTTCTGTGCCAGCAATCAACGCCAGCAACAGCAGGGAGAGCGAGACGACGCCGCTGATGCCCGTGGCCAGCCCGTCCATGCCGTCGGTGATGTTGGCGGCATTGGAAAGGCCGGCGATCATCAGCGTGGCGATGATCACGAAGGCGCCCATCGGCAAGAAGATCAGCCCATCTGATAACCCCCCAATCTGCGAGACATAGGTCTTCTGGAAGGGGAGGTTGAGCACATGGGCCACATCGCGCGCAGCCTCGGTGTTGCCCTGCCGGTAGATGAACACCCCGGCCAGCACGGCAATGCCGAGTTGGAAGACGAGTTTTTCCCAGGCGTAGAGCCCCTGGCGCCCGTCGCCGCGGCGCGAGGCCGTGAGTTTCAGCCAGTCGTCGAATCCGCCGAGCACGCTGAGCCAGATCAGGATCACCAGCCCGAGCTGCACATAGAAGTTCAGGAGATCGGCGAACAGCAGTGTGGAAAGTCCGATGGAGCCGCAGATGAGCACGCCGCCCATGGTGGGAGTGTTGGCCTTGGTGATGGCCGTCTCGCGCAAGGCCTCGGCGTCGGTGATGCCCGAGTCGCCGATCTTCATGCGGATGAGGCGCCGAATGGTCGGACGCCCGAACGCCAGCACGAGCGCGAACGCAAAGCCGACTGCGGCCAGGGCGCGGAACTGGATTTCGTCCAGCGGCGAGAAGATGGCGTAGACCCCGTGCCGGGAGAGCCAATCGCGCAGCGTCTGGTGGATCAGGTAGAACATGCAGGCCTCAGTGCAGCGCCGAAGAGCGGCCGCCGGCCGGGGAAGAGATGTCAGGGACGAAGCGGCGTTCCAGTTCTGTGACCAGTCGTTCGAGCCCGACGCGGCGCGAAGCCTTGAGCAGCACGACGTCTCCCGGTTCAATCAGTCGGGCCATCGCCTCGCCGGTGCGATCGTCGAGACGATCGAAGTAGTGGACGCGCTCGCCTCCAAGACTGCGCAGCGCCGGTTCATGGGCCTCGTGCGCCAGTTGCCCGACGAAGATCACCAGGTCGATGCGCCCTGAGGCGCCGATCCACTCGCCGAGCAGTCGGTGCTCATCGCGCGAGGATTCGCCCAGTTCGAGCATGTCGCCCACCACCGCCACGCGCCGGGCGCCCGGCCAGCCGGCCAGGGTCTTCAGGCCGGCCAACATCGAATCGGGGTTGGCGTTGTAGGCGTCGTTGATCACCTGCACCGGGCCGACGCCGAGCAGTTGCCCGCGCATCTCGGCGCCCTGCACCTTCTTGAGCCCGGCGCGGATTTCCTCGTCGCGCAGGCCCAGCCGTCGCCCCACCCCGACCGCTATGGCCGCGTTGAGCGCGTTGTGCTCGCCCAGCAGCGGGATCTCGAACTTCACGCGATCATTGAGCGAAAATCGCACACCCTCGGCCGCGCCGGCAACTTCGGTGAGGCGCAGGTCGGCCTCCGGCCCGACGCCGATGGTCACGATCCGCTCGCGGTCGAGTTTGCGCAGGTGCGGGCGCAGGGGCGGACACTCGGCCGGGACAAACGCCAGGCCCGACGGACGCAGGTGCGTAAGCAGCGAAGCCTTCTCCATCGCCACCCCGTCCACTCCACCCAGGCCTTCGAGATGAGCGCGTCCGACGTTGGTGATGACGGCCACGTCGGGCTCACACATGCGGGCGAGCGGTTCGATCTCGCCGGGATGATTGGTGCCTACCTCGCAGACCACGTAGTTGTCAGACGGCCGGGCGTTGAGCAGCGTGAGCGGTACGCCGATGGCATTGTTGAAGGACTTGATGGAGGCCGAGCCGCGCAGCCGCTGCGAGAGCACCGCGTCGATGAGGCGCACCGTCGTGGTCTTGCCGCAACTGCCGGTGACCGCGACCACGCGGAGCGATGGGGCCGAGCGCCGATACGCCGAGGCGAGCCGACCCAGGGCCTCGACCGCGCTTTCCACCTTGATGATGCCGATGTCGGCGGGAAGGTCCACGTCGGTGCGCTCGACGATCGCCATGGCGCACCCTGCCCGGGCGGCCTGGGCGACGAAGCGATGCCCGTCGGTGTTCTCGCCGGCCAGGGCGACAAACACCTGCCCCGGGCGCGCCTTGCGCGAGTCGATCGTCACGCCGAACGGGTCGTGCGTGCGATCGACCGGACGGCTGACCCATGAGCCGCCCACGACCGAACGCAGTGTGTCGGGCTTCCAGAAACTCATGCGCGGGCCGCCTCGGGTGTTTTGCCGCGCCGCGCCTTCAGCGCTTCGCCGGCCACTTCGGAGTCGAGGAACGGCACCTCGATCAGCCCGCCTTCGCCCCGCGGGTCGGGCAGGATCTGCACGCGCTCGTGTCCCTTGCCGGCGATGACGATAATGTCACCGCGACGCGCGTCGCCGATGGCCCGCCCGATAGCCGCACGCCGATCGACATGCACCTCGATCCGCGATCGCACCGATGGAGGCATGCCTTCGATGATCTCCGTCACGATGCGCCCCGGCGTTTCATGACGCGGATTGTCGCTGGTGACGATGACGCGGTCGGCCAGGTCGGCGGCGATGCGCCCCATCTGCGGGCGCTTGCCCCGATCGCGATCGCCTCCGCAGCCGAACACCACGCACACACGCCTCCCGCCCGCCACCGCCCGCACCGCGCCCAGCACATTCTGGAGCGCATCGGGCGAGTGGGCGTAGTCGACCAAGACCGCGACGTCGTCGGCCGGACCGCTGACGCGCTCGATGCGCCCGGGCGGTCCCTTGAGTCCCAGTGATGCCTGCTCCAGCCGGGGCAGCAGCGCCGCTCCCCCGAGCCGGCGCAGCGCCTCGCGCGTCGCGATCCAGGCCTGCAACACGTTCATCGCGTTGTACGAGCCGAACAGTTCGGCCGAACAGCGGGCAGCCGTGTCCGGCCCGGTCAGGTGCAGGTCCATGCCCTCGACCGTCTGCGAGCGGATCTCGGCGCGCCAGTCGCCCCTGCCGGAAAGCGAGCAGCGAGCCAGCCGGGCGGCCTCGAAGCGGTGGGCATGGGGATCGTCGGCGTTGACAATGCCCAGCCCATCGGGCTTGATCAGGCTGAACAGGCGTCGCTTGGAATCCAGGTAGTGTTCCACCGAGGGGTGATAGTCCGCGTGGTCGCGTGTCAGGTTGGTGAAGATGCCCACATCAAAGCACAAGGCGTCGGCCCGCTTCTGCGCCAGGGCGTGACTGGACACCTCCATCGCCGCGGCCCGGCATCCGGACTCGACCATGGTCGCCAGCGTGCGGCTGAGTTCAATGGCCGGCGGAGTCGTCATCGAGGAGTCCGCAAACTCCCGCCCGTCGTCGATCTGCACGGTGCCGATCAGCCCGCAGCGCACCGCGCAGCGGTTGAGCATGCGATGAACGAGATGGGCAATCGTCGTCTTGCCATTGGTGCCCGTCACGCCGACGAGAAACAGGCTGGAGGCGGGGTTGCCATAGAAGCGTTCGGCGAGGAGGGCGGTGGTGAGCGCTACGTCGTCGCAGGTGCACAGCACCACGCTGCCGGGGGTCGGCAGCGCCGGGTCATCGCTGAGCACGGCGCTGGCACCCATCACGCAGGCCTCGCCGACAAACTTGCGCCCGTCGCTGGACAGCCCGCGCCGGGCCACGAACAGCGAACCGGGCATGACGGTGCGGCTATCCTCGGTCAGATCACTGACGCGCGCACGGGCCGCGTCGCCGCGCACCACGCGGATGCCGAGCCCCTGAATGAGTTGATCCAGCATCATCACTGACGCTCCGCCGCGACCGTCTCACTCAACATCGGCCAACTGAGCGCGCCGAGCACACCGCCCGCTCAAGGCAGGATCAACATCGCGTCGCCGTAACTGTAGAAGCGATACCCCCGCTCCATCGCGATGCGATAGAGCGCCAGCAACTGATCGATTCCTCCGGGCAGAAAGCCCGCCACCATCGCCAGCAGCGTCGATCGAGGCAGGTGGAAATTCGTCAACAGCCCATCCACACGCTTCCACACGTAGCCTGGCGCGATCAGCAGGTCCGTGGACAGCCACTCGGGCCTCGGGGGCGGGTGGCGTGCAAAACTCTCCAGTGTGCGTGCGCTGGTCGAGCCCACAGCGATCACCCGACGCGCTGATTCCATCACCCAAGCCCCTTCACCCAGGCGACACCATTCCGCGTGCATCGGGTGCTCTTCCACGTGCTCAGCCTCGATCGGCTTGAACGTGCCGGCCCCCACATGCAGCGTCACCTCGGCCCGCTGCACGCCCGACCGGTCCAACCGCTCCAGCAGCGCGGGCGTGAAGTGCAGGCCCGCCGTCGGGGCGGCCACCGACCCCTGCACCGGGCCCTGGCTCGATTCCCCCGCGAACACCGTCTGGTAGGCCTTCCGGTCCGCTTCGTCGGGAATCACCAGCCCAGCACGCTTGCGAGCCCCGCGGATGTACGGCGGCAGGGGAGTCAGCCCCACCGCGTCGAGAATCTCCGGCGTCGATCGATCACGCGCATCGGTCACATCCACCAGCCATGCACCGTCCGTACTCGTCTTTTCCACGAGCGTCAACACCACACCCGACGCATGTCCCGTGTGGGTTTCCAGTTCCACCTGTCGACCGGGACGAAAGCGACGCGCCTTGAGGTAGGCATCCCATGCCTGACCCGGGCGATCCGCGCGATCGTGCAGCCAGAGCCCCTCGACATGCCCGCCGGTTTCAAGGTTTCGACCGACGAACCGGGCCGGCAACACACGGGTGCGGTTGAACACCAGCACATGCCCGGCTCCCAGCAGCGCGGGCAGGTCGGCGACGCGCAGATGTGCGAGGTAGGTCGGATCGGAGCGACAGAGCACCATGAGCCGGGCCGACTCGCGCGGCTCGGCCGGGCGCGTCGCGATCAGCGACTCGTCGAGGTGGTATTCCAGAGCCGCCGCCGGGAGCATGGGCGATGGTATCCGGCAACACCCGTTGCACCCCCGCAACATGCCATCCGAGCCGGAGCCGCGCGTGCGGGGCGGGCGCCGCTGATGGCAGGCGAAAAACTGACTTTTTATCAGACTTCGTCTCCAGCCGGAATCTGGGCACGTCGGATGCACCCGGCCTAGCATGGGGCTGGGGCCTGCGGAAATGCGTGCGGCACTCGACCTTTCCTGCCCGGCAGGAGCGGTCAGCATGACCGAGCGCCCGCTGGGGCCTCAGCCTTTTCCCCGCTTCCTCAAGGCGCTGAACCGCACGCCCCCAACACGGGTGGGGGACTGGTATGAGCCCGTGTGCCAGCCACGCGGGCGAGAACGTGCTTGCCCGATCGAGGTTGCCAATACAGGCTTGCTCCCGCGGCTGGGTGAACCGAACCCTCTGCCGCCGGCCATGCGGACGCAGATCGTTCAGCAGGTCTACCGGCTGGAGCGGCGGGTGACGACGGGAAACATGATCGACATCGCCTGGTAGGCATCCACGGGCGAGACGCCCGCGCGTCCGGACGCCGAAACCGTCGAGTACCGAATTCCATCGTTCACACTGAATCAGGCAGGCGGCGGATGGAGGCGCCAAGCGCGTTGAGGCGCTGCTCGAGCTTCTCGTACCCGCGGTCGAGGTGATAGACGCGGTTGACGACGGTGCGTCCGCGGGCGGCCAGTCCGGCCAGAACAAGGGAGGCCGAGGCACGCAGGTCGCTGGCCATCACGGGGGCGCCGCGCAGTTCGCGCACGCCGGTGACGACGACGGTGGCGCCCTGGCGGTGCAGTTCGGCGCCCATGCGGCTCAGTTCGGCCACATGGAGGAAACGCTCGGGAAAGACCTTCTCGGTGACGATGCTGTTGCCGTCGGCCAGGCAGAGCAGGGCCATCAGTTGGGCCTGGAGGTCGGTCGGGAAGCCCGGATGGGGCTGGGTGGTGACGCGGATGGGGCGCAGAACGCGCCCGGTGGTGACGCGGCAGGTGACGCGCTGCGGGTCTCTGGCATCCAGGCGTTCGACAGACACGCCCAGTTCATCGAGCCGGTCAATCACCGCAAGCATGGCGTCAAAGGGCGTGTTCTGGATGACCAGCGAGCCGTTGGTGATCGCGGCCGCACACATGAACGTGCCGGCCTCAATGCGGTCTGGCATGATGGTGTGATCGGCGCTGCCAAGGCCCTGGACACCCTCGATCACCACGCGTGGCGTGCCGGCGCCCGAGATCCTGGCCCCCATCGCGTTGAGCAGGTCGGCCAGGTCGACGATTTCCGGCTCGCAGGCGGCCGACTCAATGATGGTGGTGCCTTCGGCCAGAACGGCGGCCGACATGACATTTGCCGTGCCGAGCACGGTGGAACCGAAAGGTCCGCCGAGGAAGACGGTGTCTCCACGGAGACGTCCGCGGGGAGCGATGGCGACGATGTCGCCGCCATCGAGTTCGATTTCAGCGCCCAGGGCCTTGAGCCCGCGCAGGTGCAGATCGACCGGGCGTTCGCCGATGGCGCAGCCTCCGGGCATCGAGACACGGGCCTTGCCGCGCTTGGCAAGCATGGGTCCGAGAACGCAGATGCTGGCCCGCATGGTGCGGACAATGTCGTAACGGGCGTGAGAGGCGGTCTGGTCGGTCACCGTGAGCGTGAGGGTGCCGGGCCCTGAACCCGGCTCGCTGGCGACGGCCTCGCACCCGAGTTCGTCGAGCAGTTTCTTCATGCTCTGGATGTCGGCCAGGTCCGGAACGTCGCGCAGGACGATGGGCCCGTCGCTGAGCAGCGCGGCGGCCATGATGGGCAGCGCTGCGTTCTTCGACCCGTTGACGCGGATTGTGCCCTCCAGCCTGCGTCCGCCCTCGATATGGAAGGTGTCCATCGCGATTCTCCTGCCTCTTTCGATCATATCGGACAGTCGATCCACGCCCGTGCAGCAGGGGTGACAGACCGCCCAGATCGGACGGACGGCACAGGTTCGCCCGTCGGGCGATCCTGAGGGCGCCGATGGGTGGCACGGGCGGCGAGTGAATCACAGGTTTGGGGGGAGTAGCACGCGTGGGCGACAGCACCCCGCGATGGAGGAAATGCACGATGTTCGCGAACAGCCTTGGGAATCGTCGGTCGCGAGCGGGCATGGTCGGAGCAGGGGTGCTCGCTGCCGGTCTGATGCTCGTGTCCGGGACGGCCTCTGGATCTTCGAGTTCGAGCGACGACCTGCCGCAAACCATCTCGCTGATGGGCGTCGCCCGTGACTTCAAGCGGTTTGACCGCGCAGGCGGGCACCCCGACTTCCAGCAGTACCTGACCGGGCACATCGTCGGGCTGGTGGCCAACGAACTGGACTCGGACGGCAAGCCGGTGCTGAGCGGCTCGAGGGGCAAGAAGGTGGGGACGCAGTACAAGGATGCTCGGGGCAACCAGATCAACCCGGCGATGTACAACGCCGCCCTGGGTGACCGGGCCGGCTCGATGTCGAACTACACGGGCACGAGCATCACGAACGCAAACTCGTTCTCGCAGTGGTACCGCGACGTGCCGGGCGTGAACATGTCGATGCAGATCCCCATCGTGCTCCAGCGCATGGGAGACTCGAACATCTACTACTTCCACGCGCATGACAACCCCAACACCAGCGCGAAGGAGGGTTTCTTCCCGCTCGACAACCAGTTGCTCAACGACATGGACTCGACGTACAACCACAACTACTTCTTCACCTTCGAACTCGACACCGAGTTCGTGGTGGAGAAGAACACCGGGCAGGTGTTCACCTTCTTCGGCGACGACGACGTGTGGGTGTTCATCAACGGGCGGCTCGTCATTGACTTGGGTGGTGTGCACAGCGCCGTGAAGCAGAGCATCTCGATCGACCGGCTGGACTGGCTGGCCGATGGCGAGCGGGCCAAACTGAAACTGTTCTTCGCCGAACGCCACCTGACCGAATCGAACATGCGGATCGAGACGAACCTGAAACTGCGGACCATCTCGGTGCCGCCCACCACGGCGCTGTACGACTGATCGGTGCTGCTTCTCCGGCCCATCGCCGGACGACTCCCCTCTTCAACGCCGGGCGCCCGTCATCGGAAGGTGACGGGCGCCTGTTTGCGTTCGGTAGTCAGCGGTGGTCATATGACCGATAGCGTTCGTAATAGAACCCGTCGCCCCACCCGCGATCGTCTCTAAACGCATCGCGCGGTCGACGCTGGGGAGCGGATTGGAAGAAGATTACGCTCGAGGCGTCACGCGGCAGGCGCAGCGTCCGCCAGCGCCCGAGTTCGGGTGACTGTCGCTCCGGCCAATCGTGGGAAGCGAGCATCGGATCGTTTGGGCGGAAGGACAGGGCCGCGTCGCGACGAGCGTATTCAGGCCCGGGTGTGACTTGGGCGAACGCGGGACCGGGAAGGACGCTCTCCCAGGAGGCACCCTGGTTGCCCTCGCGCAGCCCCTCGGACCGCCGGAACTCGGGGGGGCGCAGAGCCTGCCCGCACCCGCCGAGAGTGAGGACCGCGGGCACCAGAAGCAATCCGATCTGAAATCTGCCTAGAAGCACGACCTCCAGCGTACAAAAGGTGCGCCGACACTCCAGAAGCCGCACCGCAGGGGTTGGCGGGGCCTGGCGTGTGGCCGAAATGCCACGGCGTGGCGTGCGGGCAACGTCGTCAGCGAACCGGCGTGCTTGACGGTGAACGTTCTGAGCGGCTGATAACCCGAGCACCGATGCAGACCGACCCGGACATCCAGAGCCAGCACCTTCGCCGGGCGAGGCTGGGGCGGAGGCGACGCCTGATCGTGGGATATTGGGTGGTGCAGAGCGTCGCGGTCGTCTCCGCGTGGCCTCTCATCGGCGGTTACGTTCCGGCCAGCCTGCGGGATCTGTGGGAAAACTTCCTGAGACCGAGAGAGATCACCATCGCTCTGACGCTGGTGGCGGCGGTGACCATGCTCCAGTTGGTCTTTGTGCTGCCGGTGCGCCCGCCGGCGCGGCGGGCGGGTCGGCGGACCGAAGTGCGGCGGTGGGTGCGGGCGCTGCTGGCGGCAGCGTTGGCCACGCCGGTCGGTCTCATGGGCGTGTTGCTGCACGCAGGGCTTGACCTGGTCAGCATGGACGACGTGCTCCTGTTTTCTCACGGGCACCTCGAGTTCAGTTTCTGGGTCTTCTGGCTCATCGGGCTGATTCCGGCGATTCCGATTGTGGCGAGGCTGTGCCGCAAGGATCTGCCGCCGATCATCAGCGCGTACATCGCCGGCGCGTGCACCGGGCTACTGGGCTACGCGCTGGCGGTGGGCATCGCGGGCTTTGTGCTGCTACTTTCAGACACGTCGGCAGACGAAAGGTGGTGGCTGGTGATCGGGGGCGGGCCGCTGGTGCTGGGTTGGGCCGTCTCGACGCCGCTGCTGCTGGCGTTCATTCGCGGGCGCGATACGGAGACGGCGCTCAAGCGTCTGGCGAGCCTGATCTTCCTTGGCACATGCGTGGAGATCCTGGCGATCATCCCGATGGACGTGTTCACCCGGCGCAAGAGTTCGTGCTACTGCAGCGAGGGGACGTACTGGGCGCTGATTGCGCTGGTGCCGCTGGGGTTTGTGGCCCTGGGGCCGATGATCTTCCTCGTGGCGGCGTCGAAGCGTCGCAAGCGCTACGCGGCCGGTTGCTGCGAAATCTGCGGGTATGACATGCGTGGGCACCTCAAGGCCGAGCGGTGCCCAGAGTGCGGGGTCGGATGGAAGCCCCCGCCGGAAACACCGCCCGCGGACGGAACGCCGGAAAAGCAAACGGATCCGGGCGGTTGACGACGCCTGTTCGGGCGGCTTTGCTGAACCGATGCGCA
This sequence comes from Phycisphaerales bacterium, assembly GCA_023382935.1. Classification (GTDB taxonomy): domain Bacteria; phylum Planctomycetota; class Phycisphaerae; order Phycisphaerales; family UBA1924; genus J022. The sequence goes on along the minus strand of JAHDXL010000006.1, from coordinate 63,379 downwards.
TTATCGCCGGCCGATACCGTTCCCGCAAACTGCTCAGTCCACCCGATCGCAGCCCAACGCGGCCGCTGCCTGACCGGGTGCGTGAGTCGATCTTCAGCCTGCTGCGCGGGCATTTTGACGATGCGGTGGTGCTGGACGGGTTTGCCGGCGTGGGCACGTTCGGGCTCGAGGCGGCCAGCCGGGGGGCGTCGCGTGTCATCATGGTCGAGCGCGATCGTCGCGTGGCGGGGGTCTTGCAGCAGAACGTCGATGCGCTCAAGGCGGGGGATGTGGTCGAAGTGGTGATCGGGGACGCGCTGGGACCGGCTTGTCTGGCGCGCTGCCCGACACCGATCAAGATCGCGTTTCTCGATCCGCCCTATGAACTGGTCCGGACCGTCGAAGGCTGGGAGCGTGTGCGCGGGCAGATGGCGCGGATCGTGGCGCTGCTGAGCGACGACGGGTACGCGATGGTGCGCACGCCATGGCCGTTCATCCGGCGCGAGGAAGCGGAAACGCCGACTCGCGACACCCGCCGCGACAATAAAGACGAGGGGGACGGCGCCGACCTCGTCATTACCGACCTTGATGATCAGGATGAAGGGGCGGTGGACGAACGGGCGGCCGAGTTGCACGGCCCGCGGCGCCCCAGGCCCGTGGATGTGGACCTGAGTATCGCCGGGGCGGAGGGGCCGGAGACGCACGTCTATAAGTCGACAGCCGTACACCTGTACATGCGGCGTCGGGGTGAGGGGGCATGAGCGTGTCGCTCAACGCGGCGCAGCGCGAGGCGGTGGAGTATGAGGCGGGTCCACTGACGGTGCTGGCCGGCCCGGGCACCGGCAAGACGCGCGTGATCGTGCATCGCGTGGCGCACATGATCGAGCATCGCGGCGTGGCGCCCGAGCGGATCTGTGCGCTGACGTTCACCAACATGGCGGCCGAGGAATTGCGCGAGCGCCTCGGCGATCTGGTCGGCGGCGCCGCGGCCGACGCGGTGCACGCGGGGACATTCCACAGTTTCGGGCTGCGGCTGCTGAGGCGCTTTGCGGACCTGACCGACCTGCCGCCGACGCCGAAGATCATGGACTCGGCCCAGCAGCGGCGGTTGATCCGCTCACTGCTGATCGAACATCGCCTGTTCGCCCACGCAATGGGCGGAGGATTCGAGTCCATCGTGCGCGACGGGCTTTCGGCCATCTCCGACATGCGCAACGCGGGGCTAGAACCATCGGAGGCCAAGGCACGGCTCGACGAACTGCTCGGCAGTCAGTCGCTGGAGGCGGGCCCGCGGGCTGAACTGGAGCGATTCGCCGACCATGTGCGCTTGTTTGAGTTGTTTGACCGGGAATGCGCCAAACGCGGGATGATCTCGATTGACGAACTGATCACGCGCCCGACGCGCCTGCTGACCGAACACGCGCTGGTGCGGGACATCTGCCGGCATGATTACGCGCACGTGGTGGTCGACGAGTTTCAGGATCTCAACGCCGGGCAGATCCGCTTTCTCATCGCGCTGTGTGGGCCGGGGAGGCCGGATCTGTGCGTGGTGGGAGATGACGACCAGGCGATTTACGCCTTTCGCGGGGCGGACGAGTTTGCCTTCGTGCGCTTCCAGGAGGCTTGGCCAAAGGCTCATCGCGTGCTGCTGACGGAGAACTGGCGGAGCGGTCCGGCGGTGATCGACTGCGCCAACGCGATCATCGGCGCCAGCACGACGCGCTTTGCGCCCGACAAGGTGGTGGTACCGCCGAAGGAGCGGGCGGGTGTATCCTCGTGCGTCGAGGTCGTGGCCTGTGACGATGACCCGCAGGGCGAAGAGGCGATCGCGGCGATGCTACTGCTGGATCGGCAGGCCTGCCCAGACCGGGCATGGTCCGACTATGCGGTGCTGGCGCGGACCAACACCGAGGTTGAACGCATCGCCGGGGCGCTCGAACTCGAGGGCATCCCCGTGCTGGTGTTGCGCAGCCCCAACGCCACCGAAGACGAAGGAGTGCAGGACCTGCTCGCGTGGATCAGCCTCGTGCTTGAGCCCGAGCAGACCTGGGCGGCCAGGCGGCTGCTCTCGCGCCCTCCCTATGGAGTGGACCCGCTGCGCCTGGGGCGCTGCGAGCGCGCCTGGCAGGCCGAAGCCAGCCGGCTGGGCGAAGGGCAGCACATGCCGCCGATCGTCGAGTGGATGTGCGATCGCTATGCTGACGAGCCGGGCATCGCGGCCCACGCGCTGCGGGTGCGCGACCTGGCGCGGGCATTTGCCGCGTCAGCCTCGAGCGAGAGCGCCGACCGCACGATCCAGCGGATCATCATCGAGGCCGGGCTGGTACACGCCGATCTGCCGGGAGGGCGCCTGCGGGCCCGGCGCGTCGAGTCGCTGGTGGCCGTGCTGCGATTTGTGCGAGAGCGGCTCGACCGGCTTGAGCAGCCTCGCAACCTCGCCGACTTCTGGCGCTATTACCACGATCTCGACCCGCGAGAGCAAGGCTTCACGTCGCTGCTCGATGCCAGTGTGTCCGGGCCCGAGAGCCAGGGGCTAGGCGACGAGGGAGGGGTGCGCGTCTTCACGGCCCATGCGTCCAAGGGCCTCGAGTTCGACACGGTGTTCCTGCCGCGCTGCTACCCGCCGCATGGATATCCGAAGACCATGAGGCAGGATGAACCGGTAACACCCGAGTCGATCGTCAGCGACCGCCCGGCGCCGCCGGCGATCGAGGAAGAGCGGCGCGTGTTCTACGTGGCCTGCACGCGCGCCATGCGGCGGCTGGTGATGCTGGGCAAGGTGCCAAAAAAGCCCGGCCCGACCAACCTGGTTTTTCCGCTCATCGCCTCGGGATTGTGCGAACGACACGAGGCGGAGGACATCCTGGCTCGCGCAGCCGGGGAGGGGCTGGGACGCTTTGCGAAGACCGCCGAGCGATCGGACCTGGATCGCGGCGCGAGCGTTTCGCGGCGCGAGGTGCTGGCGCGGGCGCGGCAGCGTGTGCGCCTGGAGGCCTCGCTGGCGCTCGACGCGGCCGATCGGGCGGACGTGAGCGCCGAGGACGTCTCACGCATCGCGCGCCGGCTCGATGAGGCGGCTCGCATGCTCGCGTGCGTCGCGTCGCTGGAGGCCGACCGGACTCCGTCGGCCCAGGTGCTCGCCGGCAATGAGGCGTTCGCTGAGCAGATTCGGGCGGAGTTGAACGGGCTGCCGGTCCTGGCGGGCGGGGACTTGTTCCGTGCGCCGCGCCCGCCGCTGCAACTGAGTTTCACGACGATCAACGCGTACCTGCGCTGCCCGAGGTGCTATTACGTGACGCATGTGCTGCAACTGCCCGACCCGGTTGGGGCGCCGGTGAGAGTGGGCGCCGTGGTGCACGTGGCCCTGGAGCGCTTCTACAAGCGCTGGCGCGACGCCGAGGCCGAGGGAAGCATCACTCCCGACCTGGACGTCCTGCGGGCGCTGGGGCGCGAGGCCTTCGCTGAGGCCCACGATCGCGAAGAGCCGCTCGATCCGGGCGAGCAGATGCAGGTTCTGGCGCAGTTGCAGACGGTGTTCGAGCAGATGCACGATCCAAGCGCCGAGCCGCTCGAACTGGAGAAGAAGATCGAGTTTGATTACGTGCACAGGGGCGTCAAACATCGGATGGTCGCGAAAATCGACCGCATCGACCGCGGACCAGCGGGGCTGCGCATCATCGACTACAAGACCGGGCGCGCCAGCAAGAAACTGCTTGAACCCGAATCCGACGACCTGCAACTGGGGCTCTATGCCATCGCCCTGGAGCACCTCTACGGTGCGGTGGGACTTTCGGGCACGGCCGAATACTGGCTGACGGCCGAGGGACAGGTCGGATCTGTGCGCCTGTCGGACATCGACCGCGCGGCGGTGGGCGAGCAGATCGCCAAGGCCATCGACGGTATTCTGGGCGGACAGTTCGATCGCAACGAGCGCGAATGCAGCGGCGCGTGCGCGATTCTCGACGCGGTGAGCAGGCAGGAGTAGGACAATCGCCGGCGTCATGTCCTCAAGCGAGCGGTGGGCCCGGTCATCTGGTCGTTCTTTCTCGTCCCGCTCACAAGCGCTGCGCCGCCAGGCTGGCCAGTTCGCTGCGTTCGCTGCGGGAGAGGGTGACGTGTCCGACGAGGGCTAGGCCCTTCATTTTCTCGACCGTGTAACTCAGTCCGTTCGAGGCCGAGTCGAGGTAGGGGTTATCGATCTGCCCGATGTCGCCGGTGAGAACGATCTTGGTGCCTTCGCCCACGCGCGAGACGATGGTCTTGATCTCGTGCGGCGTGAGATTCTGCGCTTCGTCGACGATCATGAACTGGTGCGGGATCGACCGCCCGCGGATGTACGTGAGCGGCTCGAGCACGAGGCGACCGTCGGCCATGAGTTTGGTGATGCGTTGCTCCGGTGAGAGGCTTTCGGCCTGCTGCATGTGCGAGCCGCGTGTGGAAAGCAGGTACGTCAGGTTGTCGAAGATGGGCTGCATCCAGGCGGTGAGTTTTTCGTCCTTGTCGCCGGGCAGGTAGCCGATGTCTCGCCCCATGGGCATGATGGGGCGCGCGACGAGAAGCTTGTCGTAACGCTGGTCGTTGAAGACCTTGTGCATGCCCGCGGCCAGGGCGAGCAGCGTTTTGCCGGTCCCCGCCGAGCCGAGGAGGGTAACCAGGCGGATCTCGTCGTCGAGCAGCAGGTCAAGGGCCATGGTCTGCTGCACATTGCGCGCGATGATGCCGAAGGTGGCCTTGCGCTGCGCGGTGACGGGCTGGACGTGCTCGGTGTCGGCCAGACGGCGTCCGAGCCCGGAGTGCGCTTCGTCGCCAAGGTCTTTCATGACCAGGAACTGATTGGGGACCAGTTCGCGCACGTAGGCTTGGCCGCCCTCAGGCTCGATGCGCAGCACCTCGGCCAGCCGCTCGATGGGCAGCATGCGCTCGCGGTACATCTCGTCGATCAGTTCGCCGGGCGTGTCGGCGGTGACGAAGCCGGTGTACAGGCGTTCGGCGTCGACCTTCTGATTCTCGAAGTCCTCGGTGCGGATGCCCAGCGAGTCGCTCTTGATGCGGGCCGAGAGATCCTTGGATACGAAGACGGCTCGGACGCCGTCGTTGTTGAGGTGCCAGGCGACGGAGATGATGCGGTTGTCGGGGGTATCTTCGGCGATGACCGGCGGGCGGGCGTACTCACGCACGTCGATGCGGATGGTGCCCGTCGAGCCGTTGAGCCCGGTGGAAGGGGCGGCCTCGGGCCCGAGGTTCACCTTCCCCCACGCGATGCCCTCGGTGAGTTTGCCCGATTCGCGCAATTTGTCCAGGTGCCGGATACAGGCTCGCGCGTTGCGCCCGATGTCATCCTCCCGACGCTTCATGGTGTCCAATTCCTCGATCACCGGGTACGGGATGATGACGTGGTTCTCCTTGAACACGAACAGGGCGTTCGGGTTGTGCAGGAGCACGTTGGTGTCGAGAACGAAGTGCTTGACCTGATCGTCTTTGAAGTCGGCTTTGCTCGGCATCGTGCCCTTGAGACCTCCCCCCACACCAGCATAGCGATCCGACGCCGATCAGAACCATGCGGCCACGCTCAGCAGCACCGCGATCGCGGCCGCAAAACCGGTCTTGATGACGGTGGAGAGCAGGCGACCCACGGCCGCCCCCTGGCCGACGCGGGCCGCTTCGCCCCAGGTCTTCTTGGCAAAGACGACTTCGCCGAGCAGGGCGCCCACCCCGGCACCGATCACTCCCCCCACCACGGTGCCAAGGATGGGCACGATCGGCGTGCCGACGAAAGCGCCCACGATGGCACCCACGATGCTCCAGATGGCGCCATGCCGTGTGCCCCCGGCTCTGGCTGATCCGGCGGCCGAGGCGAGCAGTTCGGCCAGTTCGGCCGACACCCCCAGAACCAGCGCCGCGATCAACACGCGCAGCGAGATCATCTCGGGATACCAGAACAGGTCGATCAGCAAGGCGGTGCCAATGGCAACCCATATTCCGGGGAGGGTCAATAACGTCAGCCCCACGCCGAGCAGAGCCATCAGCGTGACCATCGTGGCAGCAACGTAGATCATGCCCAGGGCTCAGGTCGCGGAAACGCCCGCGGGACTCTCGGGCGGGCTTTGCGCACCGGCTTGGTCGGCGGACCCATCCGCCGAAGGATTCTCTTGGGGACCGAAGGCTTCGCGTTCCATGTCGAGAATCCACTCCTCGACCTTGCCGTGACGGAAGGTGTCGACGCGCACGCTGGTGCCCCCCACTCTGTCAACACCCGGTCGAATCTTGAGGAAGACGATGAACTTGTCCCACTTGCGCTTATCGACCTCGGCCAGATCGCTCGGGGTGATGGCGGCTCCGCTGGGTAACGTGAGGGCCTTGGTCGAGGGGTTCCAGCGATACTTGGTCACCGCCACGCGGGCGAGCAGGACGAGGATGTAGGCCCCCAGCCCGTACCCGACGATCATCATCAGATACTGGGAAGGGATGTCGTATCCGCGCAGAGCGGCGGGCTTGTCGCGGCTGGCCCAGGCCTGCGCCAGTTGCTCTTCGCGTTGGCGTGGCGCCACCGTGGCATAGTTCGTCTTTTCGGGCTCCAGTTGACCGACCAGCGACAGCGCCCGCAGCCACTCGTAACGGGCCGCCATGCTCAGGCGTTGCCGGGCCAGTTCATCGCTGCGCAGTCGATCGAGTTCGGCCTTTGGATCAGTTACCGGCGCGTTGCGGGTCATGATGCCCGGATCCATGCGCGATTCGTCCTTGAGCGAGAGCAGATACTGCCACTCCGCCCATTCTGCGAAGGCCTGACCCCGCTTGGGATAGACCACGAACGCATCCCACGTCGCCCAGGCGCCCAGCCCGAGCAGAAGGACGGCGAAGATGATCATGCGCCTTGCCCAGCGCATTCCGATCGTCGAGGTCTGCACGCCCTGATCTGACATCCGCATCCTCCGCGTTTTCCCTCAAACCGGGTCGGTACGGTCAAAGGCCAGTTGCCACCACAGGTCGGCGCGGGCGCGACCCTCGGGCCGGGAAGTCATCGGCGAAAAGCCCCCCTCGTCCCAGCGTCGCACGGGAATACGCACATACGAACGCTGCCCGCTCAGGGCATCGGTCAGCCACACCGAGTGCTCCATGCGGTAGCGATCGCCCAGCGTCAGCCACTTCTTGCGCCCAAACAGGCCCCAAAGCATGTCCAGAGCATAGCGGGCCGGACGTGCCCGCCCAAGGAGTCAACCGGCGGTGGAATGGGTCTTGGCTTCTCCAGCCGGGTGCGATGCCGGCTCAGACTGCGTGCTGACCTCGGCTGGCTCGTGCGAGGCCTGGCGGGTCGTCGCGGTCGCCCTGGCCAGCCAGATCGTTTGCACCAGCGGCAAACTCTGAGTGACCGCCGCGGCCAGCCCGACGAAGACCAGCCAGGCGATGCCGGCGAGATTGGACCTCTTGCCCACGTCCCAACTTCCTTTCATGTTGCCCTCCGGCTTGTTGGGAATCGGAGGATGGGCGCTTCGCGCTAGACTCGGGAGGTCGCACACCTGTTTCGAGGAGCCGTGCATGAGCCGCCACCGTCCGTTCGAAATCCGCGCCGAGGAACTGCTCTCTTCGCTCTCCGATGCCGGGCAGTACAAGACCCTCCAGATGCTTCAGAGCCCGATGGGTCCGATCGTTCGTCTCCGCCAGCCCGACGGTCGCAGCAAGGAAGTGCTGTGCTTCTGCTCGAACAACTACCTCGGGCTGGCCAACGAGCCGCGCGTGGTCGAAGCCGGGATCGAGGGCCTGCGCCGCTACGGGGCCGGCACCGCGTCGGTCCGCTTCATCTGCGGCACGTTCGAGCCGCACGAAAAACTGGAGCGCACCATTGCCGAGTACATGGGCACCGAGTCGAGTTACACCTTCGTCTCGTGCTGGACAGCCACCGAGGCGCTGTTCCCCACCTTCTGCGAGGCGGGGGACATCATCATCTCCGACGAACTGAACCACGCCTGCATCATCGACGCGATGCGCCTGACGCCGGTGATCAAGAAGGGCGTAAAGAAAACGGTGTACAAGCACTCGAACATGGACTCGCTGCGCGACAGGCTGCGCGAGGCCGCCAGTGACCCGGAAGTCACCGGACAAATCTGGGTCGTGACCGACGGCGTGTTCAGCATGGAGGGCGACATCGCCCAACTGCCCCAGATGCGCCGCCTTTGCGATGAGTTCAACGCCATGCTGGTCGTCGATGATTCGCACGGGCACGGCGTCATGGGGCGCACCGGGCGCGGCACGCACGAGCACTACGGCATGATCGGGCACAATGGCATCGGACACGTCGACTGCTTCACCGGCACGCTGGGCAAGGCCCTGGGCGGTGGCGCCGGCGGCTTCATCGCCGGCAGCGCCACCATGACCGAACTCATCATCCAGCGTGCCCGCCCAACGCTGTTCAGCAACGCGCTGCCGGTCACCGTCGCGTGCAGCGCCGACAAGGCCATCCAGATCGTGATGGACGAGCCCGAGCGTGTGACGCGCCTGAAGAATAACGTCGAGACGGCCCGGACGAAACTGGCCGCGGCCGGTTTCGAGGTCATCGACTCGCCCACGGCCATCTGCCCGATCATCGTCGGCGAGACCGCCAAGGCGATCAAGATGTCCAAGCGACTGCTCGAACTGGGCGTGTTCGTGATCGGGTTCGGATACCCGGTGGTACCCGAAGGCGTGGCACGTCTGCGCATCCAGATGTCGGCGGCCCACACCGACGCGCACATCGAGCAACTGGTGGATGCGCTGAGGAAACTCTGATCTGGTCCTGACGGGCCGAGACCGTGAGGGAGCACTCGCTTGGCCCACCGACCAGGCCCGCTGCGTCATCGTCGCGGCTCGCTGACGCGAGGACGAGTCTGCCTGCTGAGGCTCAATATCCGTCGCCGGTCCGGCTGCCGGGCGAGCACCAGAGTTTGCCCGGCTTGCGGTCGAGTTCGAGCGCCCACTCGCCGTGATCCATCCACATGCACCCGCCGTCGACCAGCGCCACGGTAGCGCCGCTACCGTGGCGCTTGGTCTGCCCCTCCCACGGGAAACTGGCGCCGTCGTTCCACGGGGCCGTGGTGCCCGTGCCCTCGTCGGTCTCCCAGAAGATCACCGACGTTGGGCGGAACTCGTAGATTCGGAACGGGGTGATGTCGCGGTAGTTGCTCACGGCTCCGTTCATCAGGTAACTGGTGGTCTTCTCGCTGGCGCCGTCGTACGGCTCGCGGTGCGTCGGGCAGCGGTAGGTCTGGGCCAGTTGCAGGTCGAGTCCGTTGACCACGTACGTGTCCTCCCCGATGTAGGGCCACAGCACGCCGGTCGTCGGGCCGTAGCGCCGGTCGGCCGCGTAGGTCTTGGGGATGTTCTTGTAGTACAGCCAACCGTACTCGTCCTCGTTGCCCCAGTTGGGGTCGGGCATGCGGTCGAAGTTGTCGTTGCAGTACCCGGTGACAGCCGTCATCAGCGTGCGCAGGTTGCTCGTGCACGAAGCCTGCCGCGCGGATTCTCGGGCCTTGCTCAAGGCCGGAAGGAGGATGCCGATGAGCAGCGCGATGATGGCGATGACCACCAGCAACTCGATGAGGGTGAAGGCTCGGGCGCGAAGCAACATGTCCGAATCCCCATCCGGCGGGGCGGAACCACCCCTGACCTTGAGAATATCGACTCGCCGGTCCGCAGGAAAGAAAAGACCCCGAGACGCACGCATCTCGGGGTCAGAAACGGCCGCGCGGCTGCCCCGGCGTCCACCGCCGGGCGGGGATGCCTCAGCCCTCATCCTTCTGCAGGCTCGATACCACCGCGTAGTCCTCCAGCGTGGTGGTGTCCTGCTTGATGCTGGTCTCCCCGGCCGCAATCGACCGCAGCAGACGACGCATGATCTTGCCGCTGCGCGTCTTGGGCAGGGCGGCGGCAAAGCGGATCTGGTCGGGCTTGGCGATGGCGCCGATTTCGCTGGCCACGTGCTCGCGCAGTTCCTTGCGCAGTGCCTCGGTCGGCTCGACGTTGTTGGCGAGCGTCACGAACGCGGCGATGCCGGTGCCCTTGATCTCGTGGGGCATGCCGACGACGGCCGCCTCGACGACCGCCGGGTGCGACACCAGCGCCGACTCGACTTCCATGGTGCCCAGGCGGTGCCCGGAGACGTTGATCACGTCGTCGACGCGCCCGAGGATCCAGAAGTACCCGTCGGTGTCGCGGAAGGCTCCGTCGCCGCAGAAGTAGTAAGGCGACGGGCAACCGGCCGGACGGTTGTTGTCCACGTCGAATTTTGACCAGTAGGTGTCGATGTAGCGTTGCCGGTCGCCGCGCACGCCGCGCAACATGGCCGGCCATGGGCGACGGATGGCCAGCAGGCCGCCCGTGCCGAGCGGCATTTCCTCACCGCGCTCATCGACGATGGCCGCGTCGACGCCGAAGAAGGGCAGTGTGCATGAGCCGGGCTTGGTGGGCGTGGCGCCCGGCATCGGCATGATCATCTGCCCGCCCGTCTCAGTCTGCCACCAGGTATCGACGATCGGGCACAGGTCGCGCCCGATGTGCTTGCGATACCACATCCACGCCTCGGGGTTGATCGGCTCGCCCACCGACCCGAGCACTTGGAGGCTGGTCAGGTCGTGCTTGGCGGGCTGTTCGTCGCCCCACTTCATGAAGGCGCGGATGGCCGTCGGCGCCGTGTAGAACTGCGTGATCCTGTGGCGCTCGATGATGTCCCAGAAGCGATCCGTGGCCGGGAAGTCGGGCGCACCCTCGAACATGAAACTCGGCACCCGGTTGGACAGGATGCCGTAGATGATGTAACTGTGCCCGGTCACCCAGCCGACGTCGGCCGTACACCAGAACACCTGTCCGCTCTGGGCGTCCTTGCGCTTGGGCTCCTTCTGATCGGGGATCAGGTTGAAGGCATACTTGGCGGTCAGGTACGCAAAGACCGCGTACCCGCCGGTCGCGTGAATGATGCCCTTGGGCTTGCCGGTCGAGCCCGAGGTATAGAGCAGGAAGAGCATGTCTTCCGCGTCCATCTGCTCACACGGGCAATCGTCCTTCTGCTTGCCGCAGACATCGTGCCACCACAGGTCGCGCTCGGGCTTCCAGTTGACCTTGTTGCCGCAGCGCTTGAGGACGATGACCTTCTGGACCTCTTCGGGCGTGCCGGCCAGGTGATCGCACGCGGCGTCCACGTTGTCCTTGAGCGAGACAACCTTGCCGCGGCGCCAGGCGCCGTCACCGGTGATGATGACCTTGCTCTTGGCGTCCTGCACGCGGTCGATGATCGCCTGGGCGGAGAACCCGCCGAAGATCACCGAGTGGGGCGCGCCGATGCGGGCGCAGGCCAGGCAGGCCATCGCCAGTTCGGGCACCATGCCCATGTAGATCGTGACGATATCGCCCTTCTTGACGCCCAGCGACTTGAGCGCGTTGGCCAGGCGCGACACTTCGCGCTTCAACTCGGCGTAGGAAATGCGGCGGATTTCAGGCCCGTCGGCGCCGACCGGCTCACCTTCCCAGATGATGGCCGTCTCATTGCCGTGCCCGCTTTCGACGTGCCGGTCGATGCAGTTGTAGCAGAGGTTCATCTTGCCGCCGACGAACCACTTGGCGTCGGGCGCGTTCCATTCGAGAACCTTACTCCACTTCTTGAACCAGTGCAGTTCGCCGGCCTTCTCGCCCCAGAAACCCTCCGGGTCTTCGAGCGATCGCTTGTGCATGGCGCGGTATTCGTCGAGCGAACCCACGAGCCACTTGGGCGCGCCGACCTCGGCCGCAGCAGGAGGCTCGAAGCGACGCTGCTCCTGAAGAACAGACTGAATCCCGCTCGAGGACTGCTGAGTGGTCATGGACGTACCTCCCTGGTAAAGCGGACACAAAGTCAGGCGTGGACCTGGCCGATCCGCGAAAACCAGGCACGCTCCAGAAGCGTAGTGCGCACACGGTCCATCGGGGCTAATATGACAGAGTTCTTCATCCTGTTTTCAACTGCCCGAATGTGCAGTGATGAACGTGCCTGCGACTCCGAACCGCCCCTCGATCTCGGTACCAGTCGGAGGGGGATTGGAACTCGCGGCTACTGGCCTCGGTACCCAGCGTGAGGGCTCGGAGACGTCGGCCCGCAGTTGAGGGTATCAGCAAACCACGGGTGTGGCGCGTGAGGCGGCTGGGCGTTTCTTCGCTCTTATTCATGCCGACCGACGCGGGAGCGACAAAAAGAATCGACGCCGGGCCGTGGCGCAGCCCGACGCCGGGTGGGTAGGTGGCCCATTTGAAACGTCGGTCGGCTTTTCCGGGCCTCGAACCACAAAAGTCCGGTGCCCGAACTCCGATCCAACGGTACGAAGCCCTGTCAGGGCCAACCTACCCGATTTCCGCCGCCCGTGCACGGGTCAGCGGTCAGGGTCGGCTTCGATCCATCCCGAAGGTACGCTCGATCCGTGTTTTTGCCATCGAATTGTGGATTCGATTCGCACCTTCTGACACGCAAGCCCATGCACTGGCCAACTGGGCGGATGAGGTCACTTTCAAAACCCCCGCCCGCCCATGACCGGTCCCAAGCCCTCATACAATCAGAACATGCAGAAAGTCCGCATCGGGGCCGTGCGTTTTCTTAATACCTGCCCATTGATCGAGGGGTTGGGCAAGTGCGCCGACCTCGAACTGGTGGCCGCAGTGCCATCGCAGATCACACCGATGCTCGAACGGGGTGAGATTGATATCGGACTTGTTTCCACGATCGACGCAGCCCTGTCAAGCACACCACTGGCGTGTCTTCCTGCCGGAGGGATTGGATGCGATGGCCCCACGCTTACTGTTAGGGTTTTTTCCCGATGCAAGCCAGGTGACATCCACACATTGGCAGTCGACACGGACAGCCACACATCGGTGGTGCTGGCGCAGGTGATTCTGGCGCGGGCACACGGCGTGCGGCCTCGAGTGGTGGACTTCGACGCGCGCGAAGGAGCCGGGGCGGGCGAGTTCTCGGACGACCCCTGGCCGGAGTCGCTGCTACTCATCGGTGACAAGGTGGTGACAGCCAGCCCGCCGGCGATTCGGTATCCGCACCAGATCGACCTAGGGGATGCGTGGAAGTCGATGACCGGGCTCCCGTTTGTCTACGCGGTGTGGATGTGTCGGGCCAAGGACGCGAACAGGGAACACATCCTCGCTGCGGCCTCGACGCTGCATCGGCAGCGGCTGCGCAATCAGTCGCGGCTGGACTGGATCATTACGACTCGGGCGCGGGAGAAGGGCTGGCCGGATGACCTGGCGCGGCAGTACCTGGGCGAACGCCTCCATTTTGAAATCGGCGTGGCGCAGCGAAAAGCCGTGCAGCGATTCCTGGCTGAGGCGCACGAATTGGGGCTTGCGCCGCAGGTCTTGCCGCGGTGGATTGAGATTTCCGACGCGGTCGGGGTGTAAGGGGGCGCGATGCCGCGCCTCAGCGCCATTGGCGATCCCGTCTTGGAGGAGTTGGCCGAGCAGTTGCGCTTCACGCCGCGGGCGTCGCTGCTTCGGCAGATCGAGCGGGCCGAAGAACTGGGCGCACTGCTGGACGTCGAGCAGCAGTATCCTCGCGAGTGGCTGATCTATCGCGTGACGGGCTTTCGCCCGGCGGACAGCGCCGCCGTGAGCACGTCAGGACGCTCGCTGCTGGCGAATCTGTCGGCGTTTGTCGAATGTCTGTGCGAGGCCGCGGAGGTCAAGCCGGAGGATTTGCCCGAGGGATCGATGGATGTCGATGCCCTGTGCAAGCGCTGGGGTGTGAGCCGCAAGACCATCGAGCGTGCACGGCGGCAGGGGCTGGTGGCACGGAGGGTCGAGGCTTCGGGATCGCGGCGACTGATGTTCACGCCGCAGAGCGCCGACGCCTACGCAGCCCGGGCGGCACCGGGTCCATCGCCGCAGGGACGTCGGCTGCCGGACGAAGCACGCCGACGGATCATTCGGCGGGCCCTGCGCTATCAGCGGCGATTCGGGTGGTCGATCAACCAGTGTGCGGTGCGCATGGCGGGCCGGTTTGGATGCAGTTCCGAGGCAATCCGCCGCATGCTCAAGCGGCGCGACGCCGGGCTGGGAGACCAGGCGGTGTTCGCCGAGCGCGGGCCGCCGGATGAGCGTGAACAGGAACGGTCGTTTCGCGCGTTGCGTCGAGGGCTGCGGGCATCGGAGGTGGGCAGGCGGATGGGACGTGATGCGCGCGCGGTGCGCCGCGCGGCACTTGTGCATCGGGTCCGGCTGCTGCGGGGTTTGGACCTGCGCGGGCCGAGAAGTTCCGTGTTTGACCGGGACGATGCGGAGGAAGTGATGCTGCACCGGCCGGGGGTGAAGGAGCGGGTAGCCCGCGGCATTCCGCGCGAGGCCGGGTCGCTGCTCGAACTGGCGTGGCACGCGACCGCGCTGGATCGGGGCCCGGAGCATGAACTGGCGGCGGCGATGCACTTCCTTCGCGCGCGGGCGGCAGGCGGGCTGGAGGCGATGGACCCTGCCACGCCCAGCGGCGAGGGAGTCGATGCGATCGAGACTGACCTGCGACGAGCGTCTCGCCTCAAGATGGTGCTGGTGCGAGCGGAACTTGGGCTGCTGGTGGCGACGGCCCGGCGTCGGCTGGAGATCGAGCCGTCGCAGTTGCCCGAGCGGGCGCTGACCAGCCTGATGGATGCCCTGTTTGCGGCTTTGTGCGCCAGCGTGGATCGTTTCGATCCCTTCGCCGGAGGGCGCCTGGCCTCACCGGCCGGGCTGGCGCTGGACCGGGCAGCGCTGGCGTGGATGCGTGCCAATCCGCTGGAGAGGCCGGCCGACACGCGGGCGAAGCGCGCCCCGGCGCCGTCGCGCGCGGCTTGCGACGATCGGTGGGTCGACCCCTGGCAGCATTGGCTGGAGCCGGACGCGCGGGTTCCCGGCGTGCTCGGGCACCTGAGCGAGGAGGATGCATGGCTGCTGCGCGAGCGATTCGGGCTGGAGGGCGCCTGGCCAAGCACCCTCGTTCAGATCGCGATGCGCCAGGAGATGGCGCCGGCGCATGTGGCGCGATGGGAGCGACGGGCGATCGCGACGGCGCTGGCGGCCGCCCGGGGCGGGGTAGGATGAGGTCATGAGCCGCGTGGTCTCGGTGGAACTGGTGGTGGGCATGGAGGTGCACGTCGAACTTGCGACGCGGACCAAGATGTTCAGCCGCGCCGGCAACCCGGCCCATGTCCAGAGCCAGGACGCCGAGCCGAACACGCTGATCGACCCGGTGGTGCTCGCCCTGCCGGGTGCGCTGCCGGTGCTCAACCGCGAGGCGATCGAGATGGCGATGCGCGTGGGCGTGGCGCTGGGCTGCTCGGTGGCCGAGCGGACCAAGTGGGACCGCAAGAGTTACATGTACGCCGATCTGCCCAAGGGCTACCAGATCAGCCAGTACGACCTGCCGCTGTGTTATGACGGCCTGGTGGAGGTGAGGGGCGAGAACGAGCGCGGCGTGGTGGACGCGCACACGCCGCCGCGGAAGGTGCGGATCGAGCGGGCCCACCTGGAAGAGGACGCGGGCAAACTGCTGCACGAGGCACCGGGGGGCGGAAGGATTGATTTTTCGATCGTGGATCTGAACCGGGCCGGGACGCCATTGCTGGAGATCGTGACGCATCCGGATTTCCGGTCGGCCGACGAGGCGGTGGGCTTTGCCAGGCGCCTGCGGCAGACGTGCCGCTACCTGGGCGTGAGCGCGTGCGTGATGCAGCGCGGGCAGATTCGCTTCGAGCCCAACATCAACACGGTGCTGACGCTGGACGACGGGAGAAAGGTGCGGACACCGATTGTCGAGGTAAAGAACCTCAACTCGTTCCGAGCGGTGCGCGGAGCGATCGAGCATGAGATGGCCGAGCAGCCGCGTCGGTGGGAGCGCGACGGGCGCGAACAGGGCCCGGGCACGAAGAGCACGCGCGGATGGGACGACGCGCGCGGCCTGACGGTTCCGCAGCGTGAGAAGGAAGACGCCCACGACTACCGCTATTTCCCCGATCCGGACCTGACGCCGGTGCTGGTGAGCAGGACTTGGCGAGACGAGGTGGCCCGGTCGATCGACCTGCTACCGGGTCCTCTGTTCGAGCGGCTGGTGAGCGAGCACGGGCTGGACGCCGCCGCTGCCGGGCAGATCGTCGAAGAGCGCCCGCTGGCCGAGTTTTATCTCGACGCGGAGCGGGCGTGCGAGCGGGCGGGGGTGGCGCCGGCGCGGGCAGCGCGCGGTGTGGCCAACGCCCTGCTTCAGTCGGGCCTGCGATTGAGCAACGAGCGAGGCGTGGGCATTGAGGAACTGGGCATCGAGGCCGAGCAGGTCGGAGCCCTGGTGACGCTGCGTGAGGAAGGCTCGCTCGGCTCGTCAGCGCTGGACGGGCTGTTTGCACGACTGTGCGATGCGGCGATGCGCGGGCAGGAGGTGCGGGCGCTGGCCGAGCGGGAGGGACTGCTCACGGTGCGCGACGCGGGGCAACTGGCGGCGTGGGTCGAGCAGGTGCTGGCGGGCAATCCGGCGATCGTGGAGCAGATTCGGGGGGGCAAGCAGCAGGCCATTGGAAGGCTGATCGGTGAGACAATGAAACTCTCGGGCGGGGCGGCCGACGCGGCGGAGGTGCGCCGCCTGATCCTGGAGAAGATCGGGACATGAGCCTGCTGGACCGGTACATCGCCCGGCAGTTTCTGATCAACATCGCCGTGCTACTGGTGATCCTGTTCTGCTTTGTGGTGGCGATCGATGCATCGATCAACCTTGATCGCTTCGCCAAACTGGCGATGGACCTGCTGGAGCGGCAAGGAGTCCCTGATCCCGGGCTGGCGCAACGGGTGCTGACCACTTTCGCGATCATCGTGGACCTGTGGTGGCCGCGACTGATCCAGTTGTTCAACTTTCTGCTCGGGCTGGTGCTGGTGGGGGCGATGGGCTTTACATGCGCGCAGTTTGTGAGGCACCGGGAGTTTGTGGCGATGCTGGCCGCCGGGCAGAGCCTGTCGCGGGTGGGCAGGCCGATTCTGATTGTCGCGGCCGGTCTGACCCTGGTGCAGGCGCTGAACCAGGAGTTTGTGATCCCGCGGATCGCCCCGCTGCTGGCGCGTGAGATCAAGGAGGCCGGACAAGAGCGCGTGGGCGGCACGCACCTGCCTTTGACGCCGGACGGGACCGGACATGTGTTCCAGGCCGAGCACTTTGACGCCGACACCGGAGATCTGCGGGGGCTGTTCGTGCTGGAGCGCAGCGCGGACGGGAGGCCTGTGCGGGCGATCCGGGCCGAGTCGGCGCGGTGGGATGGGTCTGGTTGGGTGCTGGTGGGCGGCATGGCCGAACCTCGCACGGCCCACGGGCCGGCAACACCGGTTGATCGGATCGAGTCCGGGCTGGACCCGACACAGATCCGTTTGAACCGGTACAAGGCCTACCGCAACTGCCTGAGTTTTGGGCAGGCCGGGCGGATGCTGGAACGCCGGTCGCTGCTGGATGAGCGGACCATCGACGAGTTGCAGCGCATCCGCTGGGGGAGGGTGTCGGTGTGGATGTGCAACCTGCTGACGCTGGGGCTGGCAATGCCGTTTTTCGTGACCCGCGAGCCGGCGAACATGCTGCGGCAGTCGCTCCAGTGTGCCCCGATTTCACTGACCGCGCTGATGGGCGGGGTGCTGGGGTCGTCGGCCGCCATCCCGGGGCTGCCTCCGGCGATTGGCGTGTTCATTCCGGTGATGATCCTGCTGCCGGCCGCCATTGCGGTCGGATCGTCAGTCAAGACGTAGGTGGATGGACCGGAGCGATATGCATGGGACAATGAGGCGGGCACGCCCACGGGAGACGCCATGGCCTCAGTCATCTTTTACTTTCAGGTCCACCAGCCCCATCGCCTGCGCCGCTACTCGGTTTTCGATGAGGACCCGTTCTACTTTGACGACAGGGCGAACCGGCAGATCTGCGAAAAGGTGGCCGAGAAGTGTTACCGACCGGCCACCAGCCTCATCCTCGATCTGGTGCGGCGGCACAAGGGGAACTTCAGGGTCAGTTACTCGCTGACGGGCACGGTGCTCGACCAGATCGAGCGCTTCACGCCCGACGTGCTGAATCTGTTCAAGGAACTGGCCAAGACCGGGTGCTGCGAGTTCATCGGCGAGACGTACTTTCACTCGCTGGCGTTCCTGTATTCGTTCTCGGAGTTCCGCGACCAGGTGGAGATGCACACGCAGCGCATCCAGGACTTGTTCGGACAGACGCCGACCGTGTTCCGCAACACCGAACTGATCTACTCCAACGAACTGTCGCGTGCCCTCTCCAACATGACCGACGACGAGGGCAACCCGCGCTTCTATGGCACGGTGTGCGAAGGTACGGATCACCACCTGGGCTTCCGCAGCCCCAACTTCGTCTACAGGCCTCCTGCCGGCGACGGGCACACCATGACCGGGCGTGAGAACCGCACCTTCGGCCTGCTGCTCAAGAACTACCGGCTCAGCGACGACATCGCGTTCCGCTTCGGAAACCGCAACTGGGACGAATGGCCTCTGACGGCCGAGAAGTTCGCAAAGTGGGTGCACCAGATCAACGGCAACGGGTACCTGTGCAACCTGTTCATGGACTACGAAACCTTCGGCGAGCACCAGTGGGCAGACAGCGGAATCTTCGGGTTCCTCGAACACCTTCCGGCGGCGATCTTCGACGTGGCGCCGGGCGAGAATCACTTCAACACGCCCAGCGAGGCCCTGCGGCGGTTCGAGCCGGTCGGCGTGTACGACGTGCCCGACTTTATCTCGTGGGCCGACACCGAGCGAGACCTGACGGCCTGGCGCGGCAACGCCATGCAGTGGAACGCGCTGGAGGAGACCTATCGGCTCGAGCGCGAGATCAAGAAGCGCGTGGCCGAGGTTCTGCGCGACGATGACAACCCCATGGTGCGCGAGCACGCCCACCACCTGCTCAACGACTGGCGCAAACTGACGACCAGCGACCACTTCTATTACATGTGCACGAAGTTCTGGGCCGACGGAGACGTTCACAAGTATTTCAGCCCGTACGACTCGCCATATGACAGTTACATCAACTTCATGAACGTGCTGGACAACGTGCGCACGCGCCTGGCGGACCTCTGAGAAAAGGACGGGGGCCGCGCATCAGGAAAGCGCCAAGTTCGCGGGCAAACTCACGCTACGCTCGATTCACGCGATCGTTGAGGCTGCACACGGCCTCAACGAAGCGCCGTCGCACGTCAGCGGCGTAGGGGTTGAGCGTCTGGATCGCCTCGAACAGTTCTTCGCTGTCGCGTTCGACGTTGTGTTTCATCTGGAGAAGGCGTTTGTAGGCCAGCGTCGCCAGCGGGAGTTCGGGCAGGTTCATTTCGCTGGCCGCGTGCCCGACCAGGTGCGTGACCACCTGCACCAGGGCCATCTGCCGGTCGTGCTCGTCGGGGGTGGTCTCGATGACGTGCAGTCCGAGCGTGTTGCCCAGGAACTCGCGGGCCTGCCGCAGCCGTTCGTCGGACAGTCGCACGGGGCACAGCGCGATGGTCTGCCCGGGCAGTCCGACTTCGCCGACCGTCTGCGGGCCAAAAAGCGGGTGCGTGCCCAGTAACTCCACGCGCGGCGGGAGCGTGCGCAGCATCGTCTGCACCGGCCCGGTCTTGATCGACCCAACATCGGCCACCAGGGTTCGCTCGCCCATATGCGGCGCCAGTTGCCGGCACACTGTCTCCATCGCCTGCATGGGCACGGCCAGCACGCACACGTCGCACGTCGCAGCCTCGTCGCACGAACAGGGCGACGCGCCGACCGATCTGATGTCCGCCCGGTCTGCGACAGGGTCGTGCACGAGCAGGTCACAGTGAGGGGCCAGGTGCTGGGCCGCGAGACGACCAAAGGCTCCGAACCCCAGAAGGCCGACGCGGGGAATCTCCATGCGGAACGCTAGGAGGCGTCGGAGACGGGGCGAGTCGGCACGCGCCGTCCCGAACCATCGTCGTCGCCGGCCTACCGTCCGGTCTTTAGGATTGCTCTTCCATCGGCCCAAGGCCGGGGGCACGCCCCGGCAACGACCGATGACCGGGCGTGCCGGCGCAATCGCACCTACCGCGCCCGCGTTGCGTCGGGCTCGGTCGGATCTTCGGTCTGCAATCGCACCAGTTCGGCGTAGCGTCCGTCAATGGCGAGCAGATGCTCGTGCGTGCCGATCTCGCGGATGCGTCCGGCCTCGAGCACCACGATCCGGTCGGCGTGGCGAATGGTGCTCAGTCGGTGTGCAATCACGAAACTCGTCCGGTCGCGCATCAGTTGCGCCAGCGCGTGCTGGATCAGGCGCTCGGACTCGGAGTCGAGATTGCTCGTCGCCTCATCGAGAATGAGGATTCTCGGATCGGCCAACACCGCCCGCGCGATGGCCACCCGCTGCTTCTGCCCGCCGGACAGCCGCACTCCCCGCTCGCCGATCAGCGTCTCGTAGCCTTCGGGCAGGCCGGTGATGAACCCGTGCGCGTTGGCGACCCGGGCGGCGTGCTCGATGTCCTGCGGCGTGGCGCCGCGCCGCGCATAGGCGATGTTCTGCGCGATCGTTCCGTCGAAGAGGAAGACATCCTGCTCGACGATGCCGAGCAGGCGGCGATACGAGTTCACGTCCAGTTCTCGCAGATCCTGACCGTCGATCCGCACCACGCCGCTGGTCGGGTCATAGAAGCGCGCCACGAGATTGCACAGCGTCGTCTTGCCGGCTCCGCTCGGGCCAACCAGCGCGATCATCTCGCCCGGGCGGGCCTCAAGCGTGATGTCCTCGAGCACATATCGCGGCTCGCCCCCCGGCCTGTTGTCTGGATAACTGAACCACACATGCTCGAAACTCACGCGCCCGGGCACGCGGTTCGGATCAATCGTGACAAGTTGCTCGCTTGCCTCGAACTCGCGTCGCTCATCGAGCAGGTCGAGCGCGCGGTCCAGCCCGGCCAGGTTGTTCTGGATATTCGTGGCCGTGGCGACCAGTGCCTCGAGCGGCCCGAGCAGCATGAGCAGGTAGGCGCTGAACATCATGATGTCGCCGATGGTCATGCCGCCGTCGGGCCGCACGACGCGCGATCCCCCGTAGAGCAGCACCGCGATGGAGGCCAGCGGAATGATGAACTGCCAGGCGACCTCGAGCAGGCGCGCCCACCACCAAGTGTACAACTCTTGGCGGGCCATGTAGTGGTTGTCGCGTGTGAAGCGTCCGGTCTCTGCCTGCGCCCGGTTGAAGCCTCGCACCACGCGGATGCCGCCGAAGGCTTCGGTGGTCTGGGCGTCGATGGCCTGCCGGGTCGAGCGGATGTCCCCGTACATGGGGCGAATGCGGGCGATCCATGTGCGATGCGTCAGCCAGATGACCGGCAGCAGCGCCAGCGAGCCAAACAGCATCCGCCAGTCAACCGCCGCGAGAATCACCAGTGTGCCCACCAGTTGCGTAATTGCGCGCCACGGGTTGTAGAGCATGGTGAACAGCAGTTCGCCCGCCCCGCCGGCGTCCTCTCGCAGCAGGCTGGCCACGCCCCCGCTCTTGAGTTCGTGGATGCGATGCATGGGCAGGTGCACGGCCTGATCAAAGACCCTGCGGCGCAGGCCCACCTGCACGCGCTTGGTCAGGCGCGTCATCTGCCAGCGCCCCCACAAGCCGATCACCACCATCAGCAGCGTGTTGGCGATCAGGGCTGCCGAGAGCAACCACAGCAGGTTGATGCGCTGCACGGGCGAAGTGCCGCGGAAGGGAACGAATCCCGGCAATCCCTCCGGCCCTGGGTTGTCGGTCAGGATGTAGTCGATCACCACCTTGGTCGAGGCGGGCATGATGAGCCCCAGCCCGGTGGCCACGCTGAGCGTGCACAGGCACAGAGCGATCATGCCGCGATGCCCACGCAGCAGCGACAGGAAGGCGCTAAACAGACGCAGGAAAGATCGCTTGCGCTTGTGTCTGGGCTTCTGATCCCTGGCCTCCGGGTCGATCACCCGAGTTTCCGCGTCCACCTGCCGGCGCTTGCGGCGGTACAACTCGAAGCGCGAGCGACTGCTTGGACGCGACAAGGGCATGAGAGCAATCGTAGAGCGGCAAGCACCGTCTTGTGCCGCACTTGTGGCGGCTACCCATTCAACGTATCGTGCCCATCACAGGGGAACGAAGGAGGCTGGCGTGGCGCTGCACTGGAAAATCCTCATCGGGCTGGTCGCCGGCGTGCTGGTCGGGCTGGCCATCAACCGCCTGTGGACCGCCCAGACCTGGCAGGCTGTCGGCGTGCACGACGTGAGCGCCTTCCTCAAGGCGCCTCCGCATGCGCGTAGGGTCGCCGAGGCGGAGGGCGGAGTCAACGCTGACGCCGCATTCGTGGCCGATGCGATTCGCTTCCTGCGCAACGCAAACACATTTGTCGGGCAGTTGTTCCTGAGGCTGCTCAGGTTCATCGCGGTGCCGATCGTGCTGTTCAGTCTGATCGCGGGAGTCGCGAGTCTGAATGACATTGCCAAACTGCGGCGCATCGGCGCGCGGACCCTCGTGATCTACATGGCGACCACCTGCGTGGCCGTCAGCGTCGGGCTGGGTTTGGCCAACCTGATCGGGCCCGGGCGCGGCTTTCCAGAGAACACCCGAGACCTGTTGATCGCGCGCGAGCAGGCAAGCGTCTCGGCCAAAATCGCCAGTGCCGAGGCCCGTCCGACTCCGTGGGAAGTGGCGCTGGACATGGTGCCCGAGAACCCGTTCGCCGCGCTGGCACAGGCCGAGATGCTCCAGGTGGTCTTCGCCGCGCTGCTGGTGGGAATCGGGCTGACGCTGTTGCCGCGGGGAAAGGCCGCCCCGGTCGTTGCGCTGTGCGAGACCATGACGAACGTGGTGGTCAAGATCGTCGAGATGGTGCTCGTGCTGGCTCCCTTTGCGGTGTTCGCGCTGATCGTGCCGGTGATCGCCGACCTGGGGCTCGATGTGCTGGGCAGCCTGGGGTTGTACGTTCTCACGGTCGTGCTCGGACTGGCGATCGTGCTGTTCATCGAGTATCCGCTGTGGCTGCGGGTGCTGACGCCGGTGAGGTATTCGCGCTTTTTCCGCGCCATCGCGCCGGCGCAGTTGCTGGCGCTTTCCAGTTCCAGTTCCGGCGCCACCCTGCCGGTCACGATGGAGTGCTGCGAGAAGCGGCTGGGCGTGCGCGACGACATCGTGTCGTTCGTCGCACCGCTCGGCGCGACGATCAACATGGACGGCACAGCCCTGTACCAGGGAGTTGCGGCCGTTTTCATCGCCCAGATGCTCGCCATCGACCTGAGCGTGGGCGAGCAACTCATGATCGTTCTGACCGCGACGCTGGCCAGCATCGGCACCGCCGCCGTGCCCGGCGTGGGCATCGTCATGCTTGTCATCGTGCTCCAAAGCGTCGATGTGCCGCTCGAGGGCATCGCCGTCATCCTCGGCGTTGATCGCATCCTCGACATGTGCCGCACCGTCGTGAACATCAGCGGCGATTCGATGGTCTGCGCCGTCGTCGGCAGCGCCGAGGGCGCGCTGGCCGACGAACAGACCGTGCTCCAGCAACTTGAATCCAAACGGAACGTCGGGGACTGAGGCCCTGCCCACGGACGGCCCGCTGACCGAATCGGGCGTGGTCCCTTCTTCCGCGACATCGGCCTGGTCGATATGCTCCCAGCATGAAGCCCTCGCTGCTCTCGGTTTTGCTGTCCGCTTCCATCGCCCTGTCGGCTCCGGCCGGTCCCGTTCCTGCCGACCTTGGCCCGACGCTCGATCGCATGGCCGCCGCGGTGCTCGATGGCGACGCCGAGGGCTATCTCGCCTGCGTCGATGCGGCCGACCCCGTGCTGCACAAGGAACAGGAGAACTGGGCAAGAGATCTGCTCCTGCACCGCCCGGAGGCGTTTTCGATCACGCTCGATCCGGGGCAGTGGACGATGCAGCCCGATGGCTCGGTCGTCACGAACCTCGCCATGACGTGGACCATGCCCAGGGCAAGAGAGCGGTCGGTGGGCTACCCCGCCCGGTTCGTGCAGCGCGACGGGCAATGGCTCTACGCCGGCGAGCAGTGGGTGCATGTGCGCGCACCGGGAGTGGAGGTGCTGGTCGAGCCAGAGTTGCGCAACGTCGGATTGCACATCGCGGCCGTCATGCCCTCGGTGCGCCGCCGCGTCGATGACATGATGGGCACGCACACGGACCGCGTCCAGCAGGTGAAGGTCTACCGGTCGATGTCTCACCTCCAGCACTCGATCTACCTCAGTTACACCGATCCGCTGGGCGGCTGGAACGAACCGGGTGAAGCCATCAAACTGCTCGGCAACCAGGTCCAGAGCGGCCGCGCCCTGCGTTCACTGCTGGCCCACGAATACGGACACTGCGCCACCTTTGACCTCGGCCCGCACGCGACCGACATGCCGTGGTGGGTGCTCGAGGGCGTGGCTGAACACTGCTCGGCCGCCGTCACCGGCAGCGCGGGGCGCGGGGCCAGGCGGGTGGACGACTGGGCCCGCTCGGGCGACCTGCGATCGTGGGAACAACTGGCCGACTTTCGCGGGGAGGCGATGAACCACCAGGGCCACGTCTACGCGCAGGGACACGCCATGATCGCCTATCTCGACCAGCGATTCGGATTCGATGGCGTAGTTGCGTGGCTCACCGCCATGGCACAAGGCAAATCGCTCGAAGAGGCGACCCTGACCACATTTGAATCGGCCTGGACCGACGTGGACGCCGCATGGCGGGTCAGCCTCGGCGCAGGCGACGCGGCCGTCGAGCCCGCGTCGGCGCCCTGACGCCATGCCGGCCTGGCATCGCGGGGCTACACGCTGACCGGCTGCGGCTTGGTGTGGCGCTCCGGATTCTTGGGCGCAGCCTCACCCTTCGGACCCTGAGTGGGTGGTGGCCGCGTGAACGCCACGCGGATGCCCTCTCGCATCTCCAGCACCAGGCTGAACAGCAACGGCACCAGCGCCAGCGTGAATATCGTCGAAATCAGCATCCCGCCCACAACCACGCTGCCAAGCCCACGATACATCTCGCTGCCCGCACCGGGCGCCACCACCAGCGGCAGCATGCCACCGACCGATGTCAATACGGACATGAATATCGGACGCACGCGCGTCATCACCGACTTGGCCACAGCCTCGGGCGGCGTGAGATTCTCTGCCGCCATGAAGTTCAGCGACTGATGCACGATCAAAATCGCCGAGTTGACCACCACCCCGATGAGGATGAAGAACCCGAGCATGGTCAACACGTCGAGTTGCTGCGGCGACTTAGTCGGGTCGGCCATGGACCAGGAGTGCACGATCGCCAGGCCGGCGAAACCGCCGACCACGGCCAGCGGCACCGTAAACATGATGACAAATGGATAGATGAAACTCTCGAACAGCGCCGCCATCAGTAGATAAGTCACGATCAGGGCCCACACGAACCGCGCCTGAAGCAGTTGTGGCTCTGCCGCCAGCAGGCTACTGAGTGAGCCGGCCACGATCGCCGTCAGCACGCAGCCGGCCGCCCCGTAAAGCGTCACCCGCCCGCGCCGGACGCGCGCCAGGCACACTCCGGCCGCCGCGACGCCCAGCCCGAGGCTGGCGATCCAGATCGCCACCCCGATCCATCCCGGTAAGGGGCTTGCGGCGACGCGCTTGCCGAACATGGCTTCGCGCACCTCGTCGAGTTTGGCGGCCGTGCCCTCGAGCCGGATACGCATGCTGCGGTCGATCAGCCCGGCCCGCCGGGCCGACTCGATGACCTCGCTCCGGAGTTCATTCATCACCGATTCGAGCGCCATGCCTTCGGGCGGGCGCACCATGATCGTCACGCTGGGCAACTCCTCGATGCGCTGAATCTGCTGCGGCGCCAGCGAAGGATGGAAGTCCACCACCGAATCAATCGGCACCACGTGCCCGGAGGGCGTGGCGATGGGAATATCGGCCAGCGACTCCTTGAACTCCAGCCGCCCGCCCGGCGGCACCACGACCATGTCGACGGTGTCTCCCTGCAGTTTGTATTCGCCGACGTAGGCGCCATCGAACAGCCCGCGCACCGCCACGCCCAGCGCCTCGGTTGACAGCCCCAGTTCGCGCCCGCGGTCATTGATGCGCACGCGGAACTCCTGCTCGTCCACAGAGAAGTTCGCCGGGTTCGCCTGCACATTGCCGTATCCGTACTTGCCCGCCGCCGTTGCGAACATGAACCCGGCCGCCGCGTTGACACGCTCGATGCGCGGGCCGGAAACCTCCAGGTTGATGGTGTTGCCTCCGCCGCCGGCTCCCCCTCTCCCGAAAAGGCTGGTTTGCGCCGCGCCGCCGTAACTGTCCGGCACGCTCATCATCACGTTGGTCAGCAGCGATCCGATGGGAATGACCCTGTCCTCGTCCTGGCTGGTGGCGCCGACGAACATGGTCCCCCCGAACGCGCCTATGAAGAAGTTGCTGATCGGTACCGGGTCAAACGGATGCTGCGGGTCTTCCATGCGGAAGATCGGCGGCAGCGCCGCCACCGACGCCGGATCATCCAGACTCGCCTGTGAATAAGGCAGAATTTCCCGCTCGATGCTCCGGGCGATGCCCTCCATCTGCTCGACGCTCAGCCCCGGCGGAATCAGCAGCCCGCCGAACACCAGGTTGCGGTTGCCGCGCGGCAGATAGTCCATCGGGGGCATGAGCGCCAGCGAAAAGAAGATGCTCAGGGCCGTCATCGCCACGATGCCGACCGGCCTGATCGTCGCGCCGCGCCAACCCGTGATCGCCCAGTGCACCACCCACTGCAATACCCGGTTGATCTGGACGAACACCCACTTGAGCCCGAACAGGTTCTCCCACAGGTGCCCGACCTTCGTGCGAGATTCGACTAGGTGCAACCAGTGCGCGCACGCCGACGGCACCACCGTAATCGACACCAGCAGACTGAACATGACCGAGACGACCACCGCCAGTGCGATGTCGCGGAACAACTGCCCGGCCTCCTCCTCAATCGTCAGTACCGGGATGAACACCGCGGCCGTCGTCAGCGTTGACGCGAGAATGGCCCCCCACACCTCCCGGGCGCCCTTGTAAGCGGCTTCGCGCCCGCTGTGCCCCTCCTTCATCAGGCGATGGATGTTCTCGATCACGACGATCGCGTTGTCGACCACCATGCCCACCGCGAACGCCAGTCCGGCCAGTGAAATCACGTTCAGAGTGCGGTCCATCGCCCACATCACAAGAAACGTGCCCACAACCGAGATGGGAATGGAGATCATCACCACCAGCGTCGGGCGGATGGCGCGCAGGAACAGCAGCAGCACCACCGCCGCGATGGCCCCGCCCACGTACAGGTTCTGCACCACCAACCCGATGGCCGAGTCGATGTACACCGTCTCGTCGTACACCTGCCTCATGCGCAGGTCCGGACCCACCGGCCCGCCCGACGTGAACTCTCCCAGGTTGGGCAGCACCTCGGCTCGAACCTCGTCCAGCGTGGCCTTGACGTCGGCCATCACCTGCACCACGTTGGCGTTCGCCTGGCGGATCACGTTCATGGCCAGCGAGGGGTGTCCGAAGGCGCGCACGAATCCCCGCTGCTTCTGAAAGCCTATCTCCACCTGCGCCACGTCGCGCACGTACACCGGCAGGCCCTGCCGGAACGTGATCACCGTGTCGAGCACCTGCTCGGGGCTCTCAAACTCGCCCACCACGCGCACCCGGTAGTCACGCTTGCTCTCGGCGATCGTCCCCGCCGACACGTTGCGGTTCTGTCCGCGCAGCGCCGTCAGCAGTTCGCCATACGTCACCTGTCGCTGGGCCAGCAGGATGGGATCGGCCAGAACGCGCACCTCGCGCTCACGCCCGCCGTAGATGTTCACTTCCGCCACGCCGTTGACGCGCTCCACCGCCGGCTTGACCTCGTCCTTCAGCGCGTCGTACAGCGTCGTGATGTCAAACCCCGGATGCCGCGCGATCTTGTCCTCCGGCAGGTCGATGATGATCCACGCGATGGCGTTCTCGGCCGCTCCGTCGGCCACCTTGATCGTCGGCTCTTCCACCTCGTCGGGATAGTTCGACACCTGCCGCAGGGAGTCGGACACCTCCTGCACCGCCCGCGAAATCTCCGTGCCGACGGAAAACTCCAGTTCGATCGTGCTCGTCCCCTGCTGGCTCACCGACCGCATCCGCTTCAGCCCGCCGACGTTCTTCAGTTCCTCCTCCTGCGGACGCGTGATTTCGTCGATGATCTCCTGCGGGCTCCGCCCGGGCCACAGCGTCGTCACCGTGATGAGCGGGCGGTCCACCGTCGGCGTCAACTGCCGCGGAATGCCCGTCAATCCAATCAGGCCGAACATGATCACCAGGATCACGCCGACCGTTACCCCCACGGGCTTGAGAATCGAAAGCCTGATGATGTCCACGATGCGCTCCCGCTCACCGGCCTGTGCCGGCCACACTCATGCGCCCGGCTCAGCCGACGGCGCCGGATCCTCGATCACCTCCAGCAGCGATCCGGGTCTCATGCGCTCATTGCCTTCCACCACTACGCTCATCCCAGCCCGCAGCGTGGCCGATCTCACCGCCACGCGGTCACCGATGGCGAACAGGCGCTCCACCGGCGCTATCGCTGCACGCCCGCCGCCCTCAAAATACACGTAACTGCCGGTCTCCCCCTGCAGAACCGCGTCCTTGGGCACCAGCAGCGTCATTGCTCGCTCGCTCGTCGGCACCAGCCCGATCGCGCTCATCCCCGGCTTGATCAACTCCTCCGGATTGTCGGCCAGCAATCGCAGCGGAAACAGGCGCGACCGCATGTCTCCACGAGGAATCACCGCGATCACCCGCGCCGAAACCTCCTGCCCCACACCCGGCAGCATCACCGACACCGTTTCCGCCTGTATCACCCGCGACACAAATCGCTCGGGCACGTCCACGCGGATCTCCACCGGATCGAGTGACACCACTTCCACCACCGGGCTGCCGGCCTGCACCCACTGCCCGACCTCGGTGAACTTCTCCGTCACGCGCCCCGAAAACGGCGCACGAATCTCCAGATCGCCTAGACGCTTTTCGATCAGCCGCTGCCGCGCCTGCTCGATCGCCAGTTGCGCCCGTGCCTGCTCCAGCCGTGCCGCCTCGGCCGCGGCCTGACTCTCGGCCCGGTCCAGTTCCGGCTTCGACCCCGACTCCAGCGCCAGCATCTCTCTGATCCGGTCGCGATCACGTGCCGCCTGCGCAGACAGGGCTTCCTCTTCGGCCACCTTCGCCTCGGCTGCCAGCACGCTCGCCTTCGCCTCGACCAGATCGAGTTCGAGCCCCTCGGGATCCAGCCTCGCCACAACGTCGCCCTGCTTCACCCGCGCGCCCTCATCGACCAGCACCTCGATGACCAGCCCGGGCTCTTGCGCCGCCAGTTGCGAGCGACCGATGGCCCGCACGTCGCCAGTCACCTGGCGCTTCTGCTCGATCGACTCTTCCACCACCGGCGCCACTCGCACGCGAACCGCGCGTTCCTGCTGTCCCTGTGCCAAGCCCGTCGCGCTCATCCATGCCAGCGCCGCGACACAGGTCGCCGCGCGCAAGCCTCCCAGCATGTTCATTCTCCTTGCCCGACCTACGCTCCGTTCCAGGCGGGGTTCAACGCTAGGCCGCGGAACCGCACAACGCTTGTCGCCGACACAGGATACGCACATGCCCAATCGGCTTGCCGCACAGACCAGCCCTTACCTGTTGCAACATGCGAATAACCCGGTCGACTGGCACCCCTGGGACGAGCACGCCTTCGCCGCTGCCCGCGGGCGCAACGTCCCCATCTTCCTCAGCGTGGGGTATTCGACCTGCTACTGGTGCCACGTCATGGAGCGCGAAACCTTCGAGAACTCCGCGCTGGCCTCCATCCTCAACGCCTCCTTCCTCCCCATCAAGGTCGATCGCGAAGAACGCCCCGACGTCGACGAAATCTACATGCTCGCCACCCAACTCATGACCGGACACGGCGGCTGGCCCATGAACGTCTTCCTCGAACCGGCGTCCCTTCGCCCCTTCTGGTGCGGCACCTACTTCCCCCCGGAGCCTCGCGGCCCCATGCCCGGCTTCGCACAGGTGCTCGAAGCCGTTGCCGACGCATGGAACAACCGACGCGATGACGTCCTCGCCCAAGCCGCGCAACTCGCCTCGGCCGTCCGCGACCACCTCGCCGCCACGCGCGCTCCCGTGCCCGTTGGCGAGCCCCAGGTGCGCCAGGCGATCGAGCAACTCATGCGCCTGTTCGACCGCACCCGGGGCGGCTTCGGCGGTGCGCCCAAGTTCCCCCAGCCCGTCTTCCTCGACTTCCTGCTTCGCGCCCGCGCTCACATCGAAGACTCGCCAACGCGCGCCGGCATCGACCACGCCATCCGCTTCACGCTCGACCGCATCTCCATTGGCGGCATCCACGACCACGTCGGAGGCGGCTTCCATCGCTACGCCGTCGACGGCACTTGGACCGTCCCCCACTTCGAGAAGATGCTCTACGACAACGCACAACTGGCGCTGGTCTTCGCCAGGGCCGCACGCATCTACGACGATGCTTGGTACCGCCGCGTCGTTCGTCGCGCCCTCGACTATGTCCTCCGCGAACTGACCGACCCCGGCTCCCCCGGACAGGCCGGTTTCTTTAGTGCCCAGGACGCCGAGGTCGATCATCGCGAAGGGCTCAATTATCTGTGGACCAGCGAACAGTTTGATCACCTCCTCGGCGACGAGGCCGACTTCGCACGCACCATCTATGGTCTCTCCGCCGGCCCCAACTTCAAAGACCCCCATCACCCCGATGAGCCGGCCCGCAGCGTCCTGCGACTGCCTGACCGCCCCGATTGCCTGGCCCAGGACCGCAAGGAAACCACCGAAGACATCCTTGCCCGCCTCGACCGTGTCAACGATTGCCTGCTGACCGCCCGATCGCAGCGCAGTCAGCCGCTCACCGACGACAAGATCATCGCGTCCTGGAACGGGCTGATGATCGCCACGCTCACCGACGGATCGCAGTTGCTCAATGAAGCCCGCTACGCCCGCGCCGCGCTCGCGGCCGCCCGCTTCATCGTCGAGCACATGCGCGATGCCGATGCCCGCCTGCTGCGCACCTGCCGAAAGGGCGAGGCTCATACGCCCGCATTTCTCGAAGACCACGCCGCCATGATCAGCGCCCTCTGCTGCCTTCACCGCGCCGGGCTGCGTGCACCGGACTTTGATCCACTCCACGCCGCCCTTGCCCTGGCCGCCCGCGCCCGCGAAGCCTTCACCGACGCCTCCGGCGCCTGGTTTGACACGCGCGACGACCAGAGCGATCTGTTCGTCCGCCCCCGAAGCACCTACGACGGCGCCATGCCCAGCGGCCCGGCCCTCATGCTTCACGCCCTTATCGACCTGGCCGAAGTCACCGAAGATCGCTCCCACGCCGAGTCCGCCGGCCGCCTGCTCGCATCGCTCAGCGCCGACCTGGCCCGTTCACCCGTGGCCGCGATTCACTCCACCCACGCCATCCTGCGCCTGATCGCCTCGCCACTCGCCTGGCTGAACGATCAAGTCGACGATGCCGCCGCCGAAGCCGCCGCAAGCGATGCATCGCAATCAAGTCACTCTCCCGTGCACGTCTTTGCCGATGCAGAGGAAGTCCTCGTCACACCCGATCGGCCCGGCGTCGTGCAGGTCGAACTGCGCATAAAGCCCGGCTACCACATCGCCGCCGCTGATCCCGGCACCGGGGGCAGCGCAGGCTTGGTTCCTCTGCGCGTCGGGCTGGTGAAAGGCCAGGGCGTGGCCGTCTACGCCGACTATCCCGAAGGCGAGCCGTATGGCCCCGATTCGGCCCTGCGCGTCCACACCGGTACCATCGCTTTCAGCGTTGCCATCGAACACGCTCCCGGCGTCGGCGCCGGCCCCGGTGACCCCGTGCTCGGCATCACCTTCCAGCCCTGCACCGATACCGAGTGTCTCGAACCCCGCACCCTTACCCTAGATATTCTCCTTCATCTGCAGGAGCAATAGACCATGACCGGGCGCTACGAGCAGTTCGTCTCATTCCGTCAAAGACTCAACGATCGCATCCTCGGCGACGAGGCCGCACGCGGCACCCGCCCCGACGGCTCGCCCCGCGCCGGCGCCACGCTGGTCACCAGGCGCTTCTTCAACCTCGACACCAAGGCCTACGAAGCCGGCACGCTGCCCGTCCGCACCAAGGAAATGCTCGGCCTGGTCGCCAGCATGGTCCTCCGCTGCGATGACTGCATCGCCTACCACATCGACCGTTGCGCGGCCGAGGGAATCAGCGACGAGGAACTCTTCGAGTGCTTTGACGTGGCCCTGATCGTCGGCGGCTCGATCGTCATTCCGCACCTCCGCCGCGCCGTTGACTTCCTCGACGAACTCCGCGCCGCGTCATCTCACTGACGGCGCAAAGTCCCCGGTGACACGAGCGTCCCGGCGGCTCGGGCAGCCGGCTCGTGTGCCTCACCCGTTGCTCGCTCTACGCCGTCGCTTCACGCCGCGTCCCGGTCTTGGCTTCGCCCGTCCTGGTTTCCGGGCCCTTGCCCGCCGGATACACGATGCGCCCGTGATAAATGCTCGCCACGGACTTGCTCAGCGAGTCCACGATCAGGTGCAACTCGCGAAACGTCAGGTCGCACTCGTCAAACTGCCCATCCATCAACCGCTTGTTCGCCAGCGCCTGCACCAGCGACTCGATCCGGCTCGGCGTCGGCTCGGCCAGCGACCGCGTCGCACTTTCCACCGCGTCGGCCATCATCAGGATCGCGCACTCCTTCGTCCTCGGCTTCGGACCCGGATACCGATAGTCCACCTCGCTGGGCAGACGTTCGTCTTCGCTCTCGCCTGCCGGCGCGGTCCCATCCCTGCCCTCCCCGGCGGCCTCCTTGGCCAGCGCACGCGCCCGGTGGTAGAAGTACTCCACCAGCGTCGTCCCGTGGTGCGCCTCGATGAAGTGCCGCAGCGTCTTCGGCAGCCCGTACTCGCGCGCAATCTCCATCCCGTCCTTCACGTGCCCCACGATCACCAGCAGCGACATCGCCGGGCTCAATCTGTCGTGCTTGCTCGGACCGCCCGCCTGATTCTCCACGAAATACTCAGGCTTGTTCATCTTCCCGATGTCGTGGTACAGCGCGCCCACGTAGGTGAGCAGCCCGTTGGCCCCGATCACATCCGCCGCCGTCTCCGAGATGCTCGCCACGTTCAGCGAGTGGTTGTACGTCCCCGGCGCGCGCCGTTGCAGTTCACGCAGCAGCGGCTGCTTGGGGTCGCGCAACTCGATCAACGTCAGACTGGTCGAGATGTTGAACGCCCGCTCGATCAGCGGGAGTACGAACAGCGTCACCCCCCCGATCGTCAGCCCACCGAAACCCGCCAGCAGCGCGTCACGCATCACCTGCTGAAACGTCGGCGCACCCACCGGGCGACTGATCAGCCCTGTCACCACCGTACCGGCCACCAACGCCCCCGCCACCCACAACGACATGATGACCAGCGTCTGCCGGTCGCGGATCTCGGGCAGACGCCACACCGCCGCCCCGATCCCCACCAGCATCACGCAGAACACCTCGGCTGGCTGCGCCACCGACAGCGCCGTGAGCAGCGCCGTCAACGATCCCACCGCCATCGCCGTCCGTTGGTCATACGCGATAGACAGCAGCACCGCCACCAGCACCACCGGCACCACGGCCGTGAAGGTCACATAGCGCGGCTCGAAAACCGTGCCCGCACACGCCAGCGCCTGCGCCATCAGCACCAGTGCCGCCAGCCAGATCAGACGCGAGTGACTGCTGCTGATCGTGCGGCAGAAGGTCGCCACATAGCCCATCAGTAGCGCCGACAGCAGCCCCACCGTGCCGACCAGGCTCAGCCGCTTGAGCCACACCGTCATCATCCCGGCACGCTTGCCGAACTCCAACAGTTCCTGCTGATAAATGCGATACTGCCGCTGATTCAGCACGTCCCCGCGCGCAAAGATCCTCTGGCCCAGCGCAATGTTCTCGATCACCGGCAGGACCGCCTCGGCCGCCTCCTGCTGCGCCCTGCCCGTTCGCGCCGAGTCAAACTGGAACGTCGGCCTCGGCTCGTGCGTCAACCGATGCACGATCGACTCGCCCACCGGTCCCAGGTCGCCCGTCCCCGGCGCCAGCCCCGCGATCCGCACCAGCCTCTCCACCTCGGCCGTCAGCGTCGGAGCGTCTCCAAGGTTGATCGGCTCGTGCACGCGCGAGACCAGTTCCTCTCCCTGCGCCGTCACCAGTTTCATCTGCGTGCTGCGACCCTCCTGTCGCGACTGCCAACTCTGCTGGTCCAGCATCGGACGCCGCCGCAGCATCGCACCCAGACGCCGCACCTTCTCCACCCACTCCTCGTACGCCTCGACCTCCGCCTGCCGCTTGATCGCCTCCATCCGCTCGCTGCTCAGCCGAAAGTGCCGACGCGTTACGTCGTCCACCCGCTCCAGCGTTTCCGCAGCCGCCAACTGCAACGGCAGATCCTGAATCGACTGCAACAGGTCATCCAGGTACCGATCGTCGGCCACGTACACGCGCGGCTGATCCTGCCGCGCCGCCTCGCGCTCCTGCTCGGTCCGCTGCTCGTCCACGCTGGCAAACGCGACCCGCGCGTTCCATGTGTACCACATCACCTGCCCGACACCCACCAAAGGCTGCTCGCGCGTCCACACCGCCACCACCGACAGCACCAGCGCCAGCACCGTCCCCACCGTCGCGCTCCAACCCACTCGCGGCGACATCAGCACCTCGCGCCACTCTCGCAGCAGCGACTGCTCTCGCCGCTTCACCGTCCCCAGGTGCCCTCGCCCGCGCTTGGTTCCCACGCCCGAGGCCCGACCCGTCTTGGGTTGCTCACGCTGCATCAGGCCTCGTCCCCATCCTGCCCGGCCCCCTCGAAGGCCTCACGCATCGCCGCCGCGTGCTCCGAGTCGCGGTCCTCGTCGCCATACGCCGCCACGATCCGCTGCACCAGCCGGTGCCGCACCACGTCCTCCCCGCCCAGGGCCGCAAATCCCACCCCCGGAACCCGCCGCAGACGCCGCGCCGCGTCGATCAGCCCGCTCTGCGACGGGTCGGGCAGGTCGATCTGCGTGCTGTCGCCCGTCACGATCATCTTCGACCCGTGCCCCATCCGCGTCAGGAACATCTTCATCTGCCCGCGCGTCGTGTTCTGCGCTTCGTCCAGGATGATCACCGCGTTGTTCAGCGTCCGCCCGCGCATGAACGCCAGCGGCACGATCTCGATCACGTCGTTGTCCATGAACCGACGGATGGTCGGAAAGTCCATCATGTCGTGCAGTGCATCCAGGAGCGGACGAAGATACGGATTCACCTTTGCCTGCATGTCGCCGGGCAGAAAGCCCAGCCGCTCACCCGCCTCCACTGCCGGGCGCACCAGCAGCAGACGCTGCACCAGCCCCTTCTTGAGCATGTGCACCGCCGCCGCCACGGCCAGATACGTCTTGCCTGTCCCCGCCGGGCCCACCCCGATCACCAGATCCTTGCGCCGGATCAAGTCCAGATAATGTCCCTGATTCTCGGTCTTGGGCTGCACCCGTGCCCCGCCCACATACACATCCAGATCGCCCTCCCACGACGGGGCCGTCGATCCGTTCCCTCTCCCCCCACCCTCAGGCCCGCGACCGGCCGTGTCGGTGATCAGCGCCAGCACCTGCTCGCGCGTCAGTCGCCGACGCTCATCCGAGGCGACCCGCAACTGCTCCAGCACCAGGCGCGCCACCGCCACCGGACGAGCCTCCCCTTCCAACCGGATCGACTGCTCGCGCGCCGTCACGTGCACACCCAGCGTCTCCCGCAACATCTTGAGGTTGCGCTCCGACACCCCGACCATGCCGACTCGATCCGTCCCCGCGGGTACTGAAACCGTCACCACCACGTGCCAGAACTCCGATCTCCGCCCATCGGTCCGAGCGGGGTCCAAACCCAGAGTTTAGAGGGTCCATTCGACACCATTCCCTTCCCTCTCCCGCGTATGCTGCGCTATGCAGGCCTGCGATGCAAGCACCTGGCGCCTGTTCCGCCCTGTTTCGGGCATGGTCTTTGCCTTGCTCGCCGCCTGCGCCCAAAACCGTACCGACTCCTTCCAGTCGCCTGGGCGGGCGAATCTGCCCCGGGCCGTCGAGGTCGCGGGCGACTGGGACGACGTTCCAGCCGTTGTTGCCGGCATCATCCCGCGCGTCGAACTCGTCGCCAATCCTCCCAGCATTCACGACGACCACACCTATCGCTGCGTGATCCACTCGACGCAGTTCGGGCCGGGATCCCTCCAGTTCGACCGCCTCGATAACGGACTCATCCGCATTGACGCCCGCATAGGGCGCTTTGAACATCGGGAAGAGGAATTCTGGGTGGAGCAGGCGTTGGCTGAGCGATTCACCCAGATCAAGGGCGAGATCGCAGCCCCGATTCGGGTATCCCCTCGCCCGCCGCGTTGAGCACGCCGGGCAGGCGCACTGTCATCGTGGTGCCCTCCTGCCAGACCGACTCGACCTCGATCGACCCCCCCAGGCGGCGCAGGGCGTGTTTGACAATCGCCAGCCCGAGCCCCGTGCCGCGACGCGGGGCCGAACCCGAGCGTGCCGCGTCGACCTGGTAGAACCGCTCGAAGATCCGCTGCTGCTGTGAGAGCGGGATCCCGATCCCGCGGTCGATCACCCGGATGACCAGTTCGCCGGGCTCACCCGGCTCAGCCACCAGCCGAACCGTTCCGCCATCGTGCGAGAACTTGAGCGCGTTGTCCACCAAGTTGCGCACAATCAACAGCAGTCCCGAACGATCGGTCTGCAAGGAGCGCGCTTCGGCGGCCAACTCGCAGGTCAGGGTGAGTCGACGTTCGGCTCGCAGCGGTCCGGTCGATGCCTCCAACTCGGCGCACAGTTCGTCAAGGTCAAAGGCGCTCAACCGCGCCTCGTATTCGGGCGACTCGAAGCGTGACAGGTCGAGCAGGTCGCCGATCAGATCCTCCAGCCGCAAGACATGGTCCCGGATCATCGTCGCCAGGCGTTCGCGCATCGCCGGATCGTTCCTGGCCGGCCCGATCAGGGTGTCCACGGCGACCCGGATGGCCGCGATGGGGGTCCGCAACTCGTGCGAGGCGTTGCCCACGAAGTCGGTCTTTAGTTGCACCGCGCTGGCCAGTGCGGTCACGTCGCGGAGGGTGAGCACCACGCCGCCCGGCTGGTCCAGCGCCGCGTGCCGGGCCGTCGCGTCGTATAGATAGGTTCGCTGGCGTCGAGTGAGCCGCACGCGCGCCTCGGCCTTCACCCCGCGCCGAGCCCTGCCCACCAGTTCAATCAGGTCTGCCTGTGTGAACAGGTCATCAACGCGCGCCCCGAGCACGCCGCTCGCATCCGACTCCAGCAGCCCCAGCATCGCCTCGTTGGCGAGCAGGACGCGGCCTGCCGCGTCGGCAGCAAGCACCGGCGCATCCACCGCGTCCACCACTCGTTCGAGCCAACTCACCTGCTGCCTGGCTTCGATCAAGGCCTGATCGCTCTCCAAGTTCAGGCTTGTATCCTGAACGGCGCGGGCCGGACGCTGGCAATAGGCCCAGAGTCCTGCGCCGAAGGCCAGAGCGACCGGAATGGCTCCGGACCAGTGTCCGATTGTCAAGGCGGCACCGGCACCCGCGCAGGCCGAGAGGGCGGCAGCGCCGCCGATCCACGCGGGCTCAAGCCTTGAAGACGACATGGACGATTCAATGCGCCGCTTCGGTCTGC
This sequence comes from Phycisphaerales bacterium, assembly GCA_023382935.1. Classification (GTDB taxonomy): domain Bacteria; phylum Planctomycetota; class Phycisphaerae; order Phycisphaerales; family UBA1924; genus J022. The sequence goes on along the minus strand of JAHDXL010000006.1, from coordinate 25,704 downwards.
GTCTCGTCCTCGTGGGCCACGGCCCGATAGCCCACTCCGCGCACCGTGCGAATCATCGCACCCTCGTCTGCGAGTTTGCGACGAATCGCGGTCATGTGCACGTCAATGGTGCGTTCGGTGATCGTCACGCCCGGGCCCATGGCCGCGGCAATGAGTTCCTTGCGGCTCAACACGCGCCCCTGTCCCTTGAGCAGGGCCGCCAGCAGGCGGAACTCCGTGGCCGTCAGCGTCAACAGTGTCGAACCGACATACGCCTGAAACGTGCGGGTGTCGACGCGCACGCTGCCGACGCTGATCTCTGCCTCGTTGGCCTGCTCGGCGGCGCGGGTGCTTCGACGCAACACCGCCTCAATGCGTGCCAGCAGCAGTTCGATCGAAAAGGGCTTGGTGACGTAATCGTCGGCACCTGCGCGGAGCCCGCGCACCTGGTCGGCGTTCTCGCCGCGGGCGGTCAGCATGATGATGGGCACGTGCTTGGTGACATCATTTTCGCGAAGTCTCTGGGCTACAACCATCCCCGGAACGAGTGGCATCATGAGGTCAAGAAGAACAAGGTCGGGTGGATTTTTTGCAGCCCGTTCCAAAGCCTTTTTCCCATCCAGTGCCGTCTCGACCTCATACCCTGCGGCCCGGATGTTGTAGGCCAGCAGTTCGACCAGGTGGGGCTCGTCATCGACGACCAAGATGAGAGGCGTTTCTCGCAAAGTCTTTTCCACGAATGACTTATGGTACAGTCGCGGCATTGCTCGGGGTCATCTGGATCGCCGTTTCCCCGTCGCTGCCCGATGGTAGCGGGGTGGTGGAAGAGCAATTGTGAAGATCAAACGAAAACCCGCCGGTGGGGTGGCTGGGGGCGAGCGGGGGAAAAAAGTTACCGGGCCCTTGTGGACAGGGCCGATGAGTGGATAGGCGAGTTTGCACTTGCTAATATCGCGGGCTAGTATGTCCGCCCGGTCATTGGACCGGTGGTGAGCGGGCCGCTCGATGAGAGGGAATCTCTTCGGGCTTTGGAAAGTCGGATGTGTTTCGGGAGCGTGTCGTTGCGGCGCTTCCGGCGACTCTGCTCGCAAGAGCGGGGCGCACTGATACGCGACGAAGTGGATGAACAACAGTGGCACGTTCGCGTGTGCGAGCGTGGGATCGAGAAGGAATCAGCATCGAACGTGGGGAGCCCTTGTCGGGGAACTTCCCAGGCTAATGTCAAGGAGTGTCCAGAAATGACGATCAAGCACTTTGTGTGTGCGGGCGCGGCCTTCGGTCTTGCCGCCGCCGCCTCGGCCCAGACCCTCGATTATGACCGTGCCTACTCGGCCGAACTGAACGCCGACGCGGCCGCCCGCACCAGCCAACTCCAAGGCGGCACCGCGGGCAACGACGGGTTCTTCTACATCTCGGACGGCTCGGGCAACTACCGCCTGAACATGAGCGGCCTGATTCAGTTCCGCTACGCCGCCGACTTCCGCGATGATCAGCCCACCAACGCCAACGGTGGCGATGATGACGACACGACCATCGGCTTCAGCGTTCCGCGCCTGAAGTTGCGCTGGCACGGCAACATCGTGAACCCCAACTGGAAGTTCATGGTGCAGGCCGACTGGGGCAGCGACGGCAGCCTCACGGTCGAGAAGGGCTACGGGCAGTATGACTTCGAAGGCTGGGAAGGCGGGTTCGTCCGCTGGGGTCAGTTCAAACTGCCCATCCTTGCCGAAGAACTCATCGAGCCCGAGTTCCAGTTGGCCGCTGAGCGCAGCGTGACCAACGAGTTCTTCAGCCAGCAGTACTCGCAGGGCGTCATGCTCGGCTATCGCGCCGACGCGTTCGCCTTCTATGGCGCGTTCTCGGACGGCGTGAACTCCGGTCTGACTGCGTACAACAGCAGTTCCGAAGCGGACTACGCCTTCACGGCCCGCGTTGATGTCAAGTTCGAGGGCGACTGGGATCGCTTCGACGACTTCACCTCGTGGCGTGGCGATGACCTGGCCGTCCGCATCGGTGGCGCCATTCACTGGCAGAGCAGCGGCGACACCAACCCGTCGCTGACTGACAATGCCGAACTGCTGCTCTACACGGTGGACGCGGCTGTTGAGGGCAACGGCTGGAACCTGTTCGCCGCCTTCATGGGCGAGAACGTCGACATGGGCGCCGGCAGCGACGTCGACCACTTCGGCGCCGTCGTTCAGGGCGGCATCTTCGTCAACGACCAGTGCGAACTCTTCGGTCGCTGGGACGCCTTGTTCCTCGATGAGGACACCGTGGCTGCGGGCGCTGACGAGGATCAGCACTTCCTGACCTTCGGCACCAACTACTACGTGGTTCCGCAGAGCCACGCCGCCAAGATCACCCTCGACCTGGTGTGGGCTCTCAACGAGACCGCCCCGGGCCTGACCACGTTCGGGACGATTCCCGACGCCCGCCTGACCCAACTCCTGGGCGACGGGGAGGACGGCGAGATCCTGCTCCGTGGGCAGATCAACGTCGCCTTCTGATCGGGTCGATCAGACCTTGTGATTCTGACGCCGGCCGACCTGAAAGGGTCGGCCGGTTCTTTTTTTGTCCACTCCCACTCCGAGGCTGGAAGCCTAGGGATTTTCCTAATCGGACCCGTTGAAACAGAGATCCCGTTCCGATAGTGTCATCGCTTCGAGCCTCCGGGGCGGAGGCGACCGAGAGAGGCGCAAGTGCTGCAGACAGATTGCCTTGGGCGCAGTCGCACCGTTCTGTGGGTCGGCGTGCTGACGTTCCTGTCCGTTGCTTGGGCATCGGCACAGGTCGTCAACTTCGACCCGATCGAAGCAGGCGGCAATCGCGGCGGGGGCGACTCCGATTCCCAAGTCGAAATCCGGCTGCTCGATTCAGGCTGGGTCGAGAACACACTTCCGGGGTCCGGATACCGCCAGATCTGGACAGGAATCCAGCGGCAGCCCGGCGCCATGTGGATGCGGCTTCACTTCGATTTCGGCGCGCTGAGCGGGGAGTATGGCGATGTCGAAGCGACCCGGCTGGTTCTCATTGGGCTGGACGACGGGGCGGTGCAGATTCTCGACGGGCTGGATCTCATCCAGTGGTCGATGAGTTCTGCTTACTTTAATGGCGACGCGGTGCAGGTGCGTGTGTACGCCTCCCCAGGCATGGGGCCCAGCCGGGTGAGTGTCGGTTCGATCGAGTACGGAGAGCCCGGCTTTCTCGATCGGTCCATCTGCGGGTCGGTCGATGATCGTGTGCCCGCGATCGACCCGGCCAGTGGTCGCCTGCTCCCAGCCAACTGCACCGTTTGGCTGGTGAACGATCTTGCCTACGGAATGCTCACGGCAGGTCATTGCGAGCCGACGCCTGGGAGCGTCGTGCAGTTCAACGTGCCGCTCTCCACCATCGGGGGGTCGATGCGCCATCCGCCGCCGCAGGACCAGTACGTGGTGGACCCTTCTTCCGTGCAGACGCAGTCCGGCTCGATCTCGACTGGCAACGATTGGGCGTTCTTCGGGGTATTTGAGAATCCGAACACGCTGCTGTCACCTCTCGCGGCGCAGGGCTCGTCGTACCGCGCTTCGCCAACACTTCCCGCAGCCGACGGGCGCACCGTGCGGGTGGGGGGGTACGGCTCGGTCGTTCTTCCCATGCCTCTGACGTACAACTTCACGTACACAACTCACAGCGGCAACTACGTCGGGAGCACCGGGAACACCGTGAGGTACACCGCCGACACGACGGGGGGAAACTCCGGGTCGGCGGTGATCGACGAAAGTACGGGTCTGGCCATCGCGATTCACACCAGCGGCGGGTGCAACTCGAGCGGAGCCAACAAGGGCACGGCGACCAAGAACTCAGGCCTGCGCACGGCGCTGGCCAATCCGCGCGGCATGGCGGCCCAGAGCGACGGCTCGCGGATCTCATTCCCGAATCAACGCCCGGCGGAGGTGCTCCCAACCGGTGAGACCACGATCCGAGCCCGGTTCGGGCCTTCAGCCACGCGTAGCCCGGCGATTGAAACCGCCCGTCTGCATGTGTGGGATCAGGGCGCCTGGACCAGCGTGCCGATGACTCGGACTTCGGCCCTGGATGCAGAGGCGACCTTTCCCGCGCTCCGGTCCTGCGATGCCATGGTGCGTTACTACGTCAGCGTGCAGAATGACCTCGGCGGGATCGACGTCAGCCCGCCGGGTGCCCCGGCGATAACTTATCAGGCGCGCGTTCCCATTGGCGGCCCCACCCTGTTCAGTTCAGACATGACCTCAAGCGACGGCTGGTCGTCCGCTGAGACCGACGGCCTGAGCAGCGGAGCCTGGAATGGAGCGTCGATCTACACCGTCGGACGGATGGCGCCGGAAGTTGACTTTGACGGCACCGGCAGGTGCGCGGTCACCGGCCCGCACAACGGCGCTGACGTGGATTCCGGTTTGAGCACTCTGATCTCGCCCAGCCTCAACATCGGCGGGGCGAGCGATCCGGTGCTGTCCTTTGCCGCGTGGTACGCGGACACACGCCCGACGCCGGGCGCCATGCTGGTGGAATACTGGACCGACACTGACCCAACCTGGCGCACGCTTGACCAGATCGGGCCGACCGTGGGATGGGACATGCGCGTGTATCGACTGGCCTCCCTGATCGGATCGGCCGGCACCGTGCGCGTGCGTTTCACCGCCGGCGACCATCCCAACACGGCCATTGTCGAGGCTGGCGTTGATCGCTTCCGCCTCGAAGACATGTCCTGCCCCCGATGCGCCGGCGACCTGAACTCCGATGGCACGATTGACGGGGCTGATCTGGAGCATCTCGTGCGTCGGCTGGGCAGCGAGGACGTGGACGCCGACCTCAACGCCGATGGGAACGTTGATGCTGCGGACCTCATGCTGCTCCTAGCCGCGATGGGCGGCGTGTGCATGTGATGCCGTCTAGCCTTGTCGCGTGCAGTTCGAGTTTCTGGGAACAGGGACCAGCGCGGGTGTGCCGGCCATCGCCTGCGCCTGCCCGGTGTGCACATCCAGCGATCCGCGCGACCAGCGTTTGCGCACCAGCGCGTGTCTGCGATTCCGCGATCCCCGCGGCAGGGAACGGGTGATCCTGATCGACGCGGGGCCAGACCTGAGACAACAGGCGCTGCGAGCGCGACTCCATCGGGTTGACGCAATCCTGTTTACGCACAACCACGTCGATCACACGTTCGGGCTTGATGAGGTGCGCCGGTTCAACGTGGCGATGGATCGGGCCATCGACGTTTATGCCGACCAGCGGACTTTTGACTCGCTTCGACGGGTGTTTGCTCACATCTTTGAGTCGGCGTCGAACATCCAGCCATCGTTCGTGGCCTCGCTGATCGCACACCGCATCGAGCCGGGGCTGTGCTTCGAGTTGTACGGCGTCCGGATCACGCCGCTGCACCTGCTGCACGGGCGGCTGCCGGTGTTGGGGTTCCGTTTCGAGAGCAGTCACCCCGCGACGCCCGATAACCCGCTCCCCCTGGCCTACTGCACCGACGTGTCGGCCATACCGCCGGAAACCTGGCGTGACCTTGAGGGGCTCCAGACGCTTGTTCTGGATGGGCTTCGGCATCGCAAGCACCCGACGCATTTTTCGATTGGGCAGGCTGTGTCGGTAGCCCGGCAGGTGGGGGCCAGGCAGACCTACCTGGTTCACATGAGCCACGAGGTCTCTCACGCGGCCATGGAGGAGGAGTTGCCGGAGGGAATCCGGCTGGCTTATGACGGACTGGTGCTGGGAAAGGGAACCGAAAGTGGGGAATGCACGGAAGCACCGGTCAAGTGAATCCGAAGAACGAGGAGAGGCTTCCAAACCGGGGAGCCATTGGAGTGGGCCATATGTTGCCGAGTGAGGATCACGCCGAGTCGCACGGGCGTCCACCCCTGAGCGTTCCCTTCCCGCTGCAACTGAGCGAGGAGGGGATTCTGCCGAGGCCGGGGCGTGAGGACGTGGCCCGCGAGAACCCGGCGAGCAACGGGAAGCCCGTGACGGCGCCGGTGCGTCCGGGCGAGCGGGGCTGACTTCACCCGGCGGGCGAAGGGTTCTACACTCTCGACCCATGGGCAAGAGCCGCGAAATCAAGAAGCGCATGAAGGCGGTCGGGAACATTCGTCGCATCACGCGGACGATGCAGATGATCGCCACGAGCAAGTTCGCGAAGGCGCAGCAGACGGCGACGGCGTCGAAACCGTACACGGCCGCGCTGGCCGATCTGGTCAGTGAACTGGCCGCCCGGACGAAGGAGTCGAGTCATCCGCTGCTGGGCGGAAGCGAGAGCCGCACGGGCAGGGAAGTGACGCTGATCATCACGTCGGATCGCGGGCTGTGCGGGCCATACAACGGGAACATCATCCGCACGGCGATGCGGCATCTGCGTACGCACGAGCCGGCGGCGCGCGGGCGGATCGAAGTGGTGGGCAAGAAGGGCGCCAACGTGCTTCGGTTCAACAACTTTCCGCTGGCGGCCCACCACATGCAATTCGGCGACAAGCCTCGCTACGAAGAAGTCGAGCGTCTGGCTCGCGACTACATTGAGCGGTTCACGCGCGGAGAGATTGACGCCGTCCGCGTGATCTACATGCGCTACATATCGGCCGGACAGCAGAGGCCAGAGATCCTGCAACTGGTGCCGTTCGACCGTTCGCGGGGGGGCGCTGCGGCAGTTGGGGGGAAGAGCCACCTGCATGCGCTGTACGAGTTCAGCCCCAGCGCCGAGGAGTTGCTGGACACGCTCCTGCCCGCGGCTGTCAAGGCAGTGCTTTTCCAGGCGTTCAACGACGCGATCGTGAGCGAGCACGTGGCGCGCATGGTGGCGATGAAGTCGGCGACGGATAACGCGGGCAAGATGCGCAAGCGTCTGCAGCGCCAATACAACCGGGCCCGGCAGGCGCAGATCACCACGGAACTGACCGAGATCATCTCGGGCGCGGCGGCGCTGGGCTGAGGTCGCCCGCGCGGGTTTGAGCGAAACGAGAAAAGGCAGTCAGAGGCTCCTGCGCGAGCGGGAGGTTTTTCATTGGCTTGCAGATTTGAGCACCCCATCCGTCCGGCTGCGCCAGCCACATCCCCGGCTGGGGAGGATCGTGAGTCAGTCGTGCGCCAGGCGGAGCATGGCAGATCGCAGGCGAGCGTGTTGGTCGAAGAGGCGCACGTAGTCGCTCTCGCGGCGGCCGCCCTTGGCGCGCATGACTTCGGCCAGCGCGCGGCGTTCGGGGCCGCTCCAGCGTTTGACCCCTGGCAGGGCGAGTGCAAGCGGGGCCCAGCGCGTCCACGCCTCGCGCTCTCCAGCGGTCCAGCCGCGCTGACTGCGGACGCCGAGCAGGCGCGATGCTTCTTCGGCGCACTGTGCCAGTGCACCTTCACGATCGGAGCCTCCGCGGCGGGCGAGCAGGTTGCTGGCGCGCATGCCGATGTTGCCCAGCGAGATTTCGCCGAGCACGTCGCGGCGTTGCGGTCCGATCTGGAAGAACATGTACGCGGCCGCCATCTCGTTGAGCCGCTCGGGAGTGGTGCGGTGCCTTGGGTTGCGCCGCATGGCGGCCAGTTCCTGCCGCACAAGTTTCCTGACGTGCGCGTCGCGCGGGCGGAAGCCGAGTTTGTAGTAGAACCACCAGGCGCCCGAGGCCTGGCCTTCGGCGTTGTCGTGCCCGAGTTGGTACGGATCGACGGCGAAACTGTCGGCGCCGAAGAGGTGGTGCACCATGGCGAGCAGTCGCCCGTAGTTGCGTGCCGCCTCGCCGCCTCGGAAGGTTTCGAACACGTTGTAGGCTACCTCGGCCGAGTTGAAGAAGGCGCTGTTGAGCACGTAGCCGATGGGCACGCCGTTGTTGATGGTGAGAAAGGCGTAGACGGCCTCGAGCATGAGCCGGCGCTCGGGGCGCACGCCCATGCACGCAAACGCGAAGCCATCGCCGAAGTCGACCATGCGCACGTCTCGCTCGTCGGCGTGCAGGAAGGCGAGCAGGTCGCGGTGTCGCGGCACCATGCACTCGTTGGCCAGTTGAATGAGTCGGCGTCCCTCGCGCGGGCCGACGGGGCGAACCGTCATCGTGGCGTTGGCGATGAAGGGGCGTAGATCGGGGCGCGCCGTGTCGAGCGGGCGGTCGCGATAGACAACGGGCCCGGGCTCCCAGCGCTCGCGTGTGCGGGCCGGAGTCAGTTTGCCGGGGCGGAGGATCATGGGGATGTCGATGGCGTCATACATCTGCTCACGCACCGCCGGATCGACTTTCAGGCGCTGAAAGCGGCGGACCACAAAATCCGCGTCGGTCTCGCGCGGGGATTTCAACTGCTTGATCCACTCGCGCACTGGCAGGGCGAAGGTGTCGAGAGCGGGCGTTTCGGTGTAGGTGGCCAGCAGGTGCAGGACTTCTTCGAGTTTGTCCTGGTGCTCGAACTCATCCCAGTCGATTTCGAGCGCGCCGGGCCAGCGGCCTGCCGCCCATGAGGCCGTCAGCCAGTAGAAGCGAAAGTTCAGATCCGTGCCGGCGATGCCGGAGTCGGCCAGGAAAGCACGGTGATTGCGGAAGTCGGGTCGCTGCTCGAAACGGCGCAGGGCCGCCTCGGCTGTTTGCAGAACAGCCGGACTGTCTGGATAGGCGCGGATGAAGCACAGTGCCTCGTGCAGGCGCAGGACTTGTTCCGGTCGCCGAAGACGTGATCGTGAGAAGGTCTTGATGAGGACGATCTTTCGCGGCGCCACGTCGCGGCCGCAGCGGTTGCGCAGATCCTCGAGTTCCTTGAGCAGCCGGGCGATGTCGGGCACATGGGGCTCCTGGCGTGGATCGACATTGTAATCGAACCCGCCCGGCCTCAGGCGGCGCGGCGTCGTTCCATCCAGATCCACCGCGAGCAGGCGGAAAGCAAATGGTCGCGGGTGATGGGCTTGGAGAGATACCCGTCGCATCCGGCACGCAGACATGCATCAGCGTCGCTGCGCATCGCGCTGGCGGTCAGCGCGACGATCGGAGTCTGGCAACCCTCGGCCCGCAGTTGCCGCGTCAACCCGAGCCCGTCAAGCCGCGGCATCTGCATGTCGGTCAGGATGAGGTCGATGGCGCGGCCTTCACGCTGCAACTGACGGAATCGCTCAATGGCCGCCTGCCCGTCGTCGACGACTTCAACGATCGCGCCGGCCTTCTCGAGGTGGTGCCGGATGAGGCGCTGGTTGTCCACGCCGTCGTCGGCGTAAAGGACGAGTGAACCGTGCAAATCGATCCTGCCATCGACGCTGGCCTCTTCTGGCGCGGGAGCCTGAACCTCAGGGGCGTCGAAGGTGATGCGGAACACGCTGCCGACACCCAGTTGTGATTCGACTTCCACATCGCCTCCGAGCAGGCGGGCGAGGCGACGCGAGATGGTCAGCCCCAGGCCCGTGCCTCCGAAGCGGCGGGTGGTCGATGCGTCGGCCTGCTCGAAGGGATTGAAGATGGCCTGCAGCCGGTCTGGCGCGATGCCGATGCCCGAGTCGCGGATCTGGACTTCAACCTGCTGCCTCGAGATGCCGCTTACCGTGACGGAGACGCTTCCTCGCTCGGTGAACTTGATGGCGTTGCCAACCAGATTGGTGAGGATCTGCCGCACGCGCTTGCCGTCGCTGGTGATCCAGACCGGAGAGGAGTCCTCGATCTCCAGTTCAAGCGCCACGCCCTTGTGCTCGGCCCGGATGCGCAGCAGTTCGCATACGTCGGCCACCAGCAGGGGTAGGTTGACCGGCGCCTGCTCGACGTGCAAGGCGCCTGATTCGATCTTGGACAGGTCGAGAATGTCGTTGATGAGTTCGATCAGGTGCTGCCCGTTGCGGTGCACGGTTTCGAGGTGCCCTCGAACCGCCGGGTCGGTCACGCTCTCCATCGCCACTTCGGTGAAGCCAAGGATGGCCGTCATCGGCGTGCGGATTTCGTGGCTCATGTTCGCCAGGAAATCACTCTTGGCGCGGTTGGCGGACTCGGCGGCGGCGCGAGCGGTCTCCAGCCAGCCCTGCTGTTCGCGCGAACGACGCAGCGCCAACCCGCGCAGCGACAAAGTCGCGGTGAATGAAATGAAGATCACGAGGAGCATTAGGCTTCCCAGCAATGGCAACGCCCGCGCCATCGCCAGTTGCTTTGCCCACTCGTCGGCAGGATAGTCGATGCCGACGGCGGCCTCAATGCGATCGTTTTCATCGTAAATGGGCGCGTAGGCGCTGACCCAGGTGCCCCACCGGTCCTGATAGATGACCTCGTCGAAGACGGCGCGACCCTCGAAGGGCGCCATCACCAGCCCATCTACAGGTCCGACCACTTCGCCGATGGCGGTCCTGCCTTCACGCTCGCCACGGTAGATGCCGTCGTGGTCATAGTCGGTTTCGGAATCGACAATCAGAGCCCACTGGCCGTCGATCACGCGGTAGGTGTAGATGTCTGCGACCGTAGGATTGATCTCCAACCAGGTTTTCTCCACGTCGATGATGGAGAGATAGGTCGGGTCGTCGGGGGGAGTATCCAACCCGATCCGGGCATGCCCGAGTCGGCGCAGTTCTTCGGCGTAGGTGGGCGCAAGTCCGATAACGGAACGCCGCACTTTTTCCCAAGTGTCGGCCCGCTCGGAGGAAGAGACCAAATACCCCGCCCAGCATCCGGCCACGATAACCAGCCAGGCAGACGCAGGCAGTCCGCGTTTGACGCCAAGCCGGCGCAGGGCGGCATGGGCGGCCAAGGTCAGCAGACCCGCCAGCGCGATGTAGACGCCGACCATGACGTGCTCGTTCATCATCGCGCTGATCTGGACCTCCTGGGGTTTGGTGCATGCATCGGCCGGACTGGGGGCGCAATTGACCGCGAGCAGGCGACAAGCGCCCTTTATCGTTCGGGCGGTTATTGTCTGGATCATGAACGCGCTCGAAAAACTCCGCTCCGTCGTTGACGATCTCCGCGCGCCGAAGAACCCGATGAACGTCCTCGACCAGTGGCAACTGGCCGGGCGGCTGCTGTCGCGATTCCCGGTCAACCAACCCGAGGCCGCCCGGATCTGCCGTGAGCGAGACCTGCCCGCCCTGCACGCGATGGTGGCGGGGCTGGAGAAGCCTGCAGCGATCAAGCCGACGGAAACCGGTCCGGAGTCGGATGTCTCGGAAGCCAACATGTCAGCGGCGCTCAAGGCCTTCAAGAAGCGCCTCAAACTCGCCCGGCTGGCTGATGAATCCAGACTCGGAGGGCGCTACACATCGGGCGGGCGTCAATCGCAGATCGACGCGATTCAGCCGCCCAGTGAGTTTCCGTCAGCGGTGTGGAAGGCCCTGGAGAAGGCGGGCAAGTTGCGTCACACCGGACAGGGTTTCTACGCCGAGCCCTAGGCGCGCGTTGGGAGGCTCTGCCAGGGGCCGCGGCGAGTATGCTGCAACGGAGCGAACCGGGAGCAGAAGAAGTCAACATGAGCGAGCACACGCCGCGCGACCCGCGCACCATCGAGCGACCCGACCCGGTGCTGATGAAGTACTACCTGATCGGGTCGCTTCTGACCGGGCCGGCGTTTCCGTTCGTCATCATCCCGCTGTACTTCCGCTACAAGACACTGCGCTATCGGTTCGACGACGAGGGCGTGTGGATGGCCTGGGGGCTCATATTCCGGCGCGAGATCAATCTGTCGTACCGGCGTATCCAGGACATTCACGTCACGCGGGGCATTCTGCAGCGGTGGATGGGGATTGCGACGGTTTCGATACAGACGGCCGCTGGCAGCGCGACGCCGGAAATGTCCATTGAGGGCATTCTCGACCCCGACACGCTGCGCGACTTCCTGTATGCGCGCATGCGCGGGGCCCGACTGGACGACGCACCGAGCGCTGCGCCGGAAGGTGACACTCCGTCTGGCGATGAAACGCTGCAACTGCTCGAGCAGATCCGCGACCGTGTCGCGGGACTGGCCGATCGCGTTCGCGCGCTCGAGGAGGCCCGGCGATGACTCAGGGCACGCAACAGGCCACCGCGTGGATCTACAAGGGACTTTGGAAAATCCTGGTGGACCTGTTCAACGTGCCGCGTGAAGCACCGACGGCGCCGCCTGGGGCCGGGCAGGTGCATGCGCTCAAGCCCGACCTGGCGTTCCTGCGCTATCTCAAGTTCAAGTTCTGGCTCGCGCTGGCGGTCATCGACGTGCTCATCATTGGGCTGTGGCTGGCGGTGCTGATCGCCGATCCAATGATCGGGCTGGCGATCGCACCGCTGGCGTGGGGCATCGCGATCATCCCGGACATCTTGGCGTACGTCGCGCTGCATCTGCGCTGGGACACGACGTGGTACATCATCACCGATCGCTCGGTGCGCATTCGGCGCGGGGTGTGGCTCATCCGCGAGAGCACGGTCACGTTCGAGAATGTGCAAAACGTCGAGGTGCGCCAGGGCCCGTTGCAGCGGCATTACGGCATCGCCAATGTGCACGTTCAGACGGCTGGCGGGGGTAGTGTCGGGCCGCAGGGCACGCCGACTTCTGGACACCACGGTTTGCTCGAAGGGGTGGGCAATGCACAGGCACTGCGCGAACTGGTCCTCGCCCGCGCGCAGCGCTCACGCTCGGCCGGGCTGGGCGATGAACGCTTGCATGTCGCGCCGCCGGTGGGCGCGGCCGCGCTCGGCCCGGCGCACCTGGCCGTACTGCGGCAAATCCGCGATTTGCTGTGATCGCACCGAACGGCGGTGGACCGGCTCACCTCCCGATTCGGGCCTTCCAGTAGGCAAGTTTGGCGTGGTCGGTCATGTCGTATCGCAGAGGCGTCACCGTCACGCGCCGGTGGAACATCTCGTCCACGTCCGAGCCCTCGTCGGTGTTGTGGAAGTCAAATCCGCTGGCGGCCGACCAGAAGTAGATCTTGCCTTCCGGGCTCTTGCGCTCCTCGAAGCGGTCGGCCAGCCCGTGGGTGTTCATGGGGCAGACGACCACGGGCATCTCGGCCTCGGGGTCGTAGGGCTCTTCGACCCCGCGGTCGCCGAGCGGGCGACCGGTGGCGCCGACGGGTCGGGCAACCTGGCCTTCAAACACCGGCGCCTCGCAGCGCGGCACGTTGACGTTCAGGCAGGTGTGCGCGTCGGGCAGGCCTTCGCACAGGATGAGGTCGATGGCCTTTCGGGCGTGCCTCGCCCCGGCGTCGAAGAGCGTACGTCCGCGTCCGATGTGCATGCTGGTGGCGATGGCGGGGACGCCGAGGAAGGCGGCCTCGAGCGCCGCCGCCACGGTGCCCGAATACACGATGTTGATGCCCACGTTGGCGCCGGCATTGAGCCCGGAGACCACCAGGTCGGGTCTGCCGCCCATGTGCTGCGGCCAGAGGTGCGTCAGGGCGAGTTTCACGCAGTCGGCCGGGCGCCCGTCGACGGCGACGCCGGTCGTGCCGTCCACCTCAACCGCCTCGATCATGAGCGGCTGGTGAAAGGTGACGCCGTGGCTGGTCGCGCTCTGCACCGTGAGCGGGGCAACGATGAAGATGTCGTCGGTGAGGTCGCGGAGGGCCCGGTACATGGCCAGCAGGCCCGGGGCCCGGATGCCGTCGTCATTGGTCAGCAAGATGCGCATGGGCGAGGGTAGGCGTGATTGAGAAGGACCGATCACCCGCGGCGATGCTCACTTGACACACTGCACGCGCTTGAACGCCTGCGCACATCACGCCAGGGTCGCAATGTTCCCATTTTTTCACAGCCCTTGCATCACGAGGGGGGCGGGGGGGGGGGGGGGTATATTGCAGCAACACTCTTGTCGCCCTTCCACGCCTGTATCGCGGCAGGGGCTGCAGAACAAAGGAGCATGGCGTGACCAGCCGTTCTCTCGCCTGACTGGCGTCTGTGGCGGTCATTCTGGTCGGTTCTGGCATCGCGCTTGGAACCGATCCCGGCGGCGGTGGCGCGCCGGCCCCGCCAAACTCAAAGCAATGGGACTGCTCGAACACCTCCTGCGGTGCGGGAGGGAGCGGCTCATGCGCCGCCAATCAGACGCGGTGCTGTTGTCCGACAGGAAACCCTCCGGTCTTTACTGCAGCCTGCCGGGATGCGGATTGCAATGGCCAGGGAAGTTGCCAGAGGTGCAGGTAACACGCGGGGAGTATCACATATGAAGAGCCGGCGGCTCGCCGTCGTTCTTGCCGTTTGCCTCGCCAGCGGCGGTGTGTTCTGGTGGAGTTCCTCGGGCGCTCTGGGTCGACGCTCTGCGCACGAACAGAAGCAGAATGCACGGTTTGTTTCGTCTCAACGAGCAATCAAGGATCCTGCCATACCTAGGCATGTCGATCCGGCGGTGCTGGTGTCAGGGCTGGCGCCACTGCTCGACGATCCGGCTTTGAACGGCGTGCCGGAGACAATTCGGACACGTCTCTCTGAAGACGTCGCAGAGTTTCTGGAATCGCGCTACGGGCAGTCGGCTGCGGACCACATCCGTTGGCGGCGTGAACGCGGCTACAGGGAAATCCCATTGCCCGAACTGCAAAGCCGGTGGTTCATCGACCAGACCTACCAGCACGTCTTCGGCAAACCGCTTCCACGTCAGGGCAAATGGGATGAACTGCACACTGCACTGATCGCGGGGGTGGACGCGGCGGACGGCGGAAGGCACCGATTGGCGGGCCTGGCGACCGCAACGAATGCCATGGTAGTTTCAGTCAAGAAGTTGACTCCGGCTGATCCGCGCTGGCCCGCTCTTGGAGGACTCGTTGGGAGTCTTCTCGACGACGGAAACGTGATCTAACCGAGCATACCGTGGTGGCCGCCTCCCCACACGGAACGCGACCTGCTCCGGCGGCAAGGCGAGGCGTGGGTCGCCAACGTTGGGTTCGTGGGTCAATTCGCAGACGGCGCCCGACGACCGGTGTCGATCTCGATGCTCTGGGATCCTATCACCGGACGCTGGTCCTTCGTCTCCATGCATTTTGGGACCACGGAGTACAACGTCGTCGGAGAGGGCCCCAGAGTGGAGTTGTGAGAGGTATGTCCACCAGGCGCAGCGTGACTGGCGTGTTGTCGATCTTGGTCGCCGGCGCATTCGTTTGGGCCGGGGCCGCCAAGTCCTTGGACCCAGAGGGCGTTGTTCCAGTGCTCCGCTTTCTGTTTGGCCACGCTCCGTCGGACGTTCGAACCCTATTGATCCGCGCTTCCGGTTTCGGCGCAGCGGAACTGGCGCTGGCAGCACTCATCCTCTGCTTCCCCCGCAGCGTGTGCTTTTGGACGGTCGTGTTGGCTGTGCTGATCTTCTGCACCGTCATTCTGCTTTACCTGGCTATGACCCCCGGGGCGCCCGCATGCGGGTGCCTCGGGCCGGCGATTGCCGGATCACAGGCCCAGTTCGCGGGGATCGTCCGTAATACTGGTCTGGTGCTCGCAACGGTGCTGATCCGAGGTGACCGCTGGCGAGCGCACGGCACGATATCACATGAGAAGACCAATTCTCGCAGGACAAGCATGCCAAAGCGGGTGCAACCCAAGTCGCGTGAGGGTGTCACAATCGTGGAGTTGCTGGTGGTCATCGCGGTCATCAGTGTTCTGATCGCACTTGTAATGCCTTCGCTGCAGAGTGCGCGAGAGCAAGGCAGCCTGGCCCGAGTCACCGCGAGGCTGCGACATCTAGGAATCGCAACGGTGGCTTATTCCGGCGAGCACCGTGATTCGTTTCCCCATCTGGGTGTGCCGGGCTCGCCGTGGGAGGGGCTCCGCATAGGCGGCTCGCGACTCGACACAGGTTACTACCAGTCTCAAGGGCCAGGATACTTCACACAATCGCTCTACTATGCAAACCTTTTCGTTCCGTGCTATTTCGAAGTTCGGGACGACCTTCTGGGGGAAGAAGGGGTGTGGCTCCCCACATGGAACGACGCGCACTTCATCACGCCATTCGTCTTGAGCGGAACTGCTTTCGCAGCGCCGAGATACTGGGAGGGCGAGGACACTCCCGACGACCCTTCACTCTACAGGGCCGTGCGGCTCACGGAGGCGGTCTTTCCGTCCAGCAAGGGCCTGATTCTGCACTTGCTGTCTGGAGCGTTCGACCCCAGAAAGCCGGCTGGCACGGTGAACGTGTACCACGCGCTGGCTGTGGACGGCGCGGCCGGCCCGCGCCCGATGCCCACGGAAGAAGAACTTGACGCGAATTCGGTCAGTCGGCCCTATGGGTCGAGCCCGCAAGTCATCTCATCGACACTGGGTGGAATGGCCGGTCGCGACTTCTAACCGTTCGCTTGCGGGGCAGCGGTTCCGGCCGTTGTCGCGAACGGCGGCCGCGAGCGGCGCCTCGCGTGGGCGCGAAAGACCCAGCCTCCTATGCTCCTGACTCGGTTTTGAACAAGCCGCGACCGTCAGGGAGCGGTCTCGGAGGTCATTTAGCCCCTCCCTGACGGTCGGGGCTCGTTCTGTGTCAGGACCAATCGATCTGAAGGGACCCGTGTTGGACATCAAGAACACCATTCTCGAAGCGATCGGCAACACGCCCCTGGTGCGTCTGCACAAACTGGTCGAGCCCGGGTGGAGCGAAGTGCTGGTCAAGTGCGAGTACATGAACCCGGCCGGCTCGATCAAGGACCGCATGGCCTGGTACATCATCGAACAGGCCGAGAAGACCGGGCAACTCAAGCCCGGCGGCACTATCGTCGAGAACACCAGCGGGAACACGGGCATGGGCGCGGCGATGGCGGCGGCCGTCAAGGGCTACCGCTGCGTCTTCACCATGCCAGACAAGATGAGCAAGGAGAAGATCGACGGGCTGCGCTCGTTCGGGGCCGAAGTGGTCATCACCCCGACCGACGTGCCGGGCGACTCGCCCGACCACTACGTCAACGTGGCCAAGCGCATTGCCAGCCAGACCCCCGGCGCGTTCTACATCAACCAGTACCACTCGCAGTGGAACATCGAGGCCCACGAGAAACTCACCGGGCCGGAAATCTGGCGCCAGACCGATGGCGGCAAGATCGACGCGGTGGTCATCGGCACCGGCACCGGCGGAACCGTCTCTGGCGTCGGACGCTTCTTCAAGAAGCAGGGATCAAAGACCAAGATCATCGGCGTCGACCCGCTCGGCAGCGTGCACTTCCACTACTTCAAGACCGGCACGCTCTCGACCCCCTACGTGTACAAGGTCGAAGGGTTGGGTGAGGACATCCTCTGCGATGCCTTCGACCCCAGCGTGGTCGACGAGATGTACCAGGTATCCGATTACGAATGCTTCACCACCGCGCGGCGACTGACGCGGGAAGAAGGCCTCTTCTGCGGCGGATCGTCCGGCGGCATGGTTCATGTCGCCCTCAAACTCGCAAGGCAGTGGGGCGCGGGCAAACGCATCGTGGCCGTGCTGCCCGACTCGGGCACACGCTATGTCACCAAGTACCTCAACGACGAGTGGATGAAGATGCACGGGTTCATGGAGCCGGACCGAGGCCTGGGCAGCGTGGGCGAACTGATCAGGGACCGCACTGCCGAGGTGCTGACGGTGCATGAGGGTGACACGGTTGCGTCGGCCGTGGCGATCATGCGCCAGCGCGGGGTGTCGCAGTTGCCGGTGGTCGATGCGGACGGACGCCCCATCGGCATGGTGCACGAGGTTGACATCCTGAGAGGCCTGCAGGCCGGGACCGTGAACACGGGCAGCGCCATCAAGGGCATCGAGAAGCCCATCGGCGGGCTGGTGTACCCCCAGGCCCGCGTGGAAGAGTTGTTTGCTATTTTCGGGCAGGATCAGGCGGCCATCGTCATCGACGAGGGGCGCGTGGTCGCGGTGCTGACGCAGATCGACCTGATCGAGCATCTGGCCAGGCGACAGGGGAAGTGAACAAACTGTCATCGGACCAGCCGCGACCGTGAAGGAGCCATCCGCTACTCTCGACAGCCGCGATCACCCCTGCGAGGCGACACAAGGAACACTCAATGAAAACCAACCCCGAGCACGGCTTTGGCACACGGGCCATTCACGCCGGGCAGCAACCCGACCCCACCACCGGCGCGATCATCACGCCAATCTACCAGACGTCCACGTTCGTGCAGTCGTCGCCCGGCGTGATCAAGGGTGAGTACGACTATTCGCGGGCCGCCAACCCCACGCGCGACGCGCTGCAAGCCAACCTCGCTTCGCTCGAAGGAGGCAGGCACGCGCTGTGCTACGCCTCGGGTGTCGCGGCCACCGGGGCCGTGCTCCACCTGTGCAGCGCCGGCGACCGAGTGATCCTCTGCGACGATGTCTACGGCGGCACCAATCGGCTTTTTCACCGCGTCTTCGCTCAACTCGGAATCGAGACGGTGCTCGTCGATATGACCCGCGTCGAAAACGTGCGCAAGGCCATCAACGAGCACACCAAACTAATCTGGATCGAGACGCCGACGAACCCGATGCTCAAGGTGATCGACATCGAGGCTGTGACGGGCGTGGCGCGCAAGCACAGGATCACCACCTGCGTCGACAACACCTTCGCCTCGCCCTATCTCCAGAACCCGCTCAGACTCGGCGCCGACATCGTGTGCCACTCGATGACCAAGTACATCGGCGGGCACTCCGACGCGATCGGCGGCGCGCTGGTCACCAGCGACGATGAGATCCACCAGAAACTCAAGTTCCTTCAACTCTCGGAGGGCGCGGTCCCCGGCATCTTCGAGTGCTTCCTCTACCTGCGTTCGACCAAGACGCTGCACGTGCGGATGGAGCGGCACTGCCAGAACGCGCAGCGCGTCGCCGAATACCTGGCCGCCCACGCGGCCATTGAGAAGGTCATCTACCCGGGGCTGACCAGCCACCCGCAGCACGCGACTGCGAAGAAGCAGATGCGCGGCTTCGGCGGCATGGTCACCATTTACCTCAAGAACGGACTCGAGGCTTCACGCCGCATGCTCGAGCGCGTGCAGATCTTCGCGCTGGCCGAATCGCTCGGCGGCGTCGAGAGCCTCATCGAGCACCCGGCCATCATGACCCACGCCTCGGTGCCGCCCGATCAGCGGGCCAGACTGGGCATCTCTGACGGCTTGGTGCGCCTCAGCGTGGGCATCGAAGATGTCGACGACCTGATCGCGGATCTCAAGCAGGCGTTGGCGTAAGCCAGCGTCGCTTCGCGCGGCCGAGAAAATGGAGCCGGGGGGAATCGAACCCCCGAGCACTCGCGGAATCTCCGGGAGAATACGCCGATTCCGAAGGGCGCGCAGCGCCGGGCGCAGCGCAGGCCGCACCGGGGGCAAAACGGGGCGCAGGCCGGGGTCGAACGGGCGGCCCAACAGGGGGACCAGTCCCGCCCACGTCGCGGCCGAACGCCGGGGGCGGCCATGCCCCGCCCGACGCCGACCTGGCCCGGCTCGTGGCGTCGTGGGCCAACCTGCCTCCCGACGTGCGTGCCGGGATCGTCGCGTCGCTCGGTACGGCCACGCCCGCCCCCTGACCCGGCCTGACGCCCGACAGAACCGACGAAACCCGCGATGCCGCGACGCGGCAGGCCATCGCCGCCCGTTCCGTCTGCGGCAACGTCGGCATGGTTCCTTCCCGCCGGGCTCGCGGAGGTGACGCCCGCGGGAACAGCCGCGGGTATCGACTGACTTTGTTTCGGATGTCCGAATATGGTCGCGGGGCTTGTGAGCGTGCCCCCTTTCGCCACTACGCCCGCTTGCCGAACGAGAGTCGATCGACCAAGATGCCGTCCACGTCTTCCAGATCCAGCATGTACTTGGGTGGTCGAGGAGCGCCGTTCGAGTTGCGGCCCTGATTCATGCAGCCCAATCGGCCGATCGACGCTTTGTCGAACCGAAGAAACAGCAGTTCTGTAAGTTCCGCTTTGGTCTTGCGGTATCGAGATACTTCTGTCCGGGTGCGCCGCTCTTTCTCGTAGGCCGACAGGCCGCCCTTCAGTTCGCTGTGCCACTGTTGAAACGTGCGGTTCACGTCGTTGTACTCAACGTCGCACAAGGCAATGAGCACGCCATGCTCGCCGTACTTCTTGATCGTGGCGTCAATAGCGCCGCAATCGTTCAGGATGCACTTGTGGTCATCAGACTTGATGGCCTTCGCCTTCATGTCCCAGTTGACGGAGCCTTTGAGGTCGAAACCAACGGTGCCAAACCGCTCGCCCGGAATCTCGAACTTGCCGCGCAGCCGCTGATGGCACAGGTGCTCGAAGTAGAACGCCCACCATTCCATCTGCCGCCAGTTATAGTCCGCAGCCTTGAGCTCGAGAACGGACTTCTTGCCCTCCCAGATGATCGGCAAGTCGGCGAGAGCCGCTTTGGCAGCCGAGATGTCGTTGGCAAATGCAGATATCGCCATGAATCCGCTCCGTTTCAGGTGCGCACCGCAGTAATGAGATCGGGCTGTTCTGTAGCTCCAGCACACACAGAGCGCAGGGGACACTCGCTACACCGGGGTGTTCCGGTATTGAAGCACCACTCTGTGCCCACCTTGATCAGCCCATCGTCGATCTGTCCGGGAGTCATGGTGCCGTCGATCAGCGACACTGCCGACGGGATGTGCTGGGCCTGAACCTTCACTGGAGCCCGCTTGTGACTGCGGAGGTGGCGGACACAGAGCTCCTTGTTGGCGGCCACAATCGCGGGGGATTCCTGCGCAAGTTCGGACTCAACGCCTCGAAGATTGGTCACTCGCATGTACGCCGTGTCGCCACCTTTGCCTTGACCTGGTTGGATGACCTCGTGGCGTCGGAGCCGTGCCTCATCGACCCAGTCCGTCACGATCCCCGTTCGATAGAGGACGCGACCGGCATTGCTGTCGAATGGAACTTCGTACGACCACGGTCCCCAAGCCGGGTCGTCCCGATTCAGAAGCAGGGGAAAGGAGTGCACAACCCACTTGCCGAAGAGATGGGCCGCCTTGTCGCCGATCGCCTTGCCAAGCCCGTATCTGGGGTGGTCTTTGATCAGGTAGGTCATCCCTTCGACCGAGCGCGCGAAACAGCCATGATCTGCGGTCAAAAAGCGGTGGAGCACGTCCGCCGCCTCTCGCCCTCCCGCGCCGGCCTCCTGAGTCAGCATCAGGGGAACCGCGAGCGGGGCGCCCCAGCGGTAAATGGCATATCCAAGGGTTTGCCGGGCGTTCTCCATGTAGAGGAGATACTTCGCCGGGTTCGAGTCATTTCGCTCAGCCCAAGCCGCTGCCCTGGCTGCCTTGACGACGGCGTGGCACTCCTCGATTGATGTAGCCGAAATGTGAAAATGCTCGAAGAAATCGAGCGGGCGGTGCAATACGCGGACCTCGCGGGAGTACAGGTCGTTTAGAACGCCCACTGCCAGGCGGCGAACACCTTCAATGTCGGGCCCCTGGTCAATCACGGCGGACAGCAGCAGCATTCGCAGCATCGCCTCGCGACGTGTTACCCCTCCGTCCCTGGAGTCGAGCCTGTCCTCAATCAACGTGCCCGATTCATCGAAGTAGGAACTGAGCGGGGTGATGTCTTTCAACTCGGGTTCGGAAGGGAATTGCCGACCTACTTCGGCAACCGCACGAAGCACCTGAAGAGTGTGTTGTAGTCGGGCGCTTGCGTCCATTGGTTCGAGTTCGTGCCATCACGGCGGCCTTACCGGTTCAGAACAGGCGGACGTCGTTCTCAACCTCTTCCTTCATTCGCCGCTGCGCAATCTCGAAGTAGGACTCGTTGATCTCGATGCCGAGGTAGTCACGCTTGGACTTCGCGGCCATCACGCACGTCGTGCCGCTGCCGCACATCGGATCGAGTACGAGGTCTCCAGGCTTAGAGAAGCACTGAATCAGATCGTCAGCGAGTTTGTCGGGATACGTCGCGGGGTGCTCAAGTTTTGTGCGATTGCCTTCCGTATTGCTCGTCGCGTACTCCCAGAGGGTTCCCCGACACTTCATGTCGTTGACCGCCTTGGGCTCGATTTTCTTGAAGCCGCCGTTGGTCAGTCGGTCCGTTCCCGAGTACACCTTGCCAGCGTGCTTCGACGGGACCATCAGAGTGCTCTTGTCGAAATGTCTGGGTCGTTCGCCCCGAAAGAAAATCAGGATGTACTCATGGTCGACACGGAATCGCTGCGTCCACCAGGCGCCAGGGTTCCCGTGCCGCTGATAGATGCAGCACTCGAACAAGCGCCATCCGACGCGATCCACCCAATCAACCGCCCACCGGAAAGTCGTGAGCGATTTGGCGAAGTCCTTCGTGCCATCGCCGATCACGACCGCGCAGACGCCCCCGTCGGTCGTTGCGCGGAAGAGCTCAGAGCCCAGCGTCTTGTAGTCCAGGCTCCAGTTCTTTCCGTAGTCGCGGATGCCGTCATACGGCGGGCTGAAGACCGTGAGGTCGATGCACCCGCCGGGGAGTTCCGCAAGTGCTTTCAGGGCATCGGCTTGCAAAATCGTGTTCCGCGGGCAGGCGGCTTCCGCCGCATTCGCGGCAGACACCTCGTTCTTGGGGGTGGACTTGGTGGCGGGCATCTGTCGGAACACCTCGGGTCTTTCGCGTCACGGTCGCGACTTCCGCGACCGACCACAAACCGTATGCGCTTTCTCGTTGCCGAATTCCTTGGACCAGACTTCGAGCCTCGCCAGAGTACCGTGGAGCACGCGGGATTGCAGGGCTTGAAGAATTAGACGCTACCGCGTTCGGAATGGCGACAGCCGCTCCACTGCTGACAGAAAATCTCCTGATCGCACTGCGAATCAGCCCCCGCGCCGGAAATAAGGGTTTGAGGGGTGGGCCCGTCGCCCGACGCCCCCCGGCAAGGAGACCACCGTGACCCGAATCGGACTGACCCTCGACGAGCACTTCGACCTCCGCGTGAAGCCCCGGGCGGGCGCGGACCCCGCGTTCCATGAGGCGGCCCAAGAGGAGCGGGACCGGATGTTCCCGATGGCGACCGCCGCGGCATCGCACCACCTGCGGTCCCGCGGCTATGACTGCCGCCCGGCGATCCTCGACGCGCTGGTCCGGCAGGGGGTGGTCACGCCGTCGCGGCCCGACGCTTGGACGCAGGCCGATGTGGACGCCGCAGCCGATCACCTCGAAGAGGCGGGCATTCTCACGCCCTACGCGGCGATGTGCATGGCCCTGGGGTGCCGGTACGCCGACTTCCTGCGTCCCCTCCGCGAGGCCGCGGAGCGTGAAACGGCCAAGTACGGGCGGCCCGTGCGGCCCGACGACCAGCTCTTCGTCATGCACCGCGTGCCGCCCCGGGAGAACGCCCCGGCGGTGATCTCGTTCACGCTGTGCGACGACATCCGCGAGAGGCTCGAGAGTGGCGAGGAGGTCTAATGCCCGACCCCTCACCCCCGGAACTCGAACTCACGCCCGACCTGCTCGAATTCGCCCTGCAGAAGGGGATCGAGATTGCCAAGGGCTTTCGCAATCCACGGGTCGACCCCGAGGACGCGGCGCAGCACGCCCTGCTTCATCTGATCGCCAAGCCACCTAGGTGGGACCCGGCACGAGGCGCGACCCCGAAGACACTCATCCACACGATCGTGCGGCGGGCCGTCATCAAGTTCGTCGTACGGGAGGCTCGCGATGTTCGACAGTTCAGGGTGCTGAACGAGCCGGCCGAATCTTCGCCAACAAGCAACGAAGGCGTCCATCCGGATCCTGTGGGAACGGAGATCGCCAACAGCCGCACGGTCGGCCTGTCGCAGTCGTTCTGGGCCAAGGAGGACGTGCTCGACTTCATCGACAACGAGGACAGTCGCGCGTTGTGCCGGGTGATCATGGAGTGCGATGGGAACGTCAGCGAGGCTGCGAGACGGCTTGGCATGAAGGAGAGCACGGTCAGATACCGGCTCCAGTTGCTGATCCCGAAGCTGCTGGCGAAGGGCTTCAAGGTTGTCTCAGAAGGAGAGTTCCATGAACGGAAACGCGGTCAAGGATGACCTGCTGCTCACGGCCTTCGGGGTCGAGATCGAGGCCTCGGGTAAGGACGCCCGCCCCAAGATCAGCGTCGTCGCCTACACCGGCCGCATCATGCGCGTGCCCGGCTGGGGCGACATCGCGATCGATCTGGCGGGGTTGGAAGCGGGCGGCCAGGTGCCCCTGCTGGCCGACCATAACGCCACCGTCGGCAGCGTCGTTGGCCACGGCGAGCCCGCCGTCGCCAACGGGCGGCTCATGGTCGCGGGCGTCGTCAGCGGCGCGGGCGAACCGGCGCGGCACGTCGTGGAGATGGCCAGGGGGGGCTTCCAGTTCCAGGCTTCGGTCGGCGTCGCGCCCACCGAGCACGAGCGGGTGAAGCCCAATCAGTCAGTCGAGATCAACGGGCGGTCGCTGTCGTCGCCGGGCGGATTCACGCTCGTGCGCAAGGGGCGGCTGCGGGAAGTCAGCATCACGCCGCTGGGGGCCGACGCGGAGACGTCGGTGGCCATCGCGGCTTCACGTCAAGGACGGACGAACATGGCAGACATCGCACACGAGGATCAGATCCGCGCCGATGAGCGCGATCGGCTGAAGGAGATCGAACTGACCTGCCGTCCCATCTTCGCAGGTGGGGGCGAGCGGGACTGGGGCGTGCACCAGAAGCGGGTGGACGACATGAAGGCCAAGGCCGTCGCGGGCGACATGACCGTCAGCGAACTCCGCGCGGGCGTGCTCGAGGTTCTTCGGGCCTCGCGCCCGGTGTTCTCCGGCGTCATCACCGGCGGCGGCTCGGGCCACATCCCGCGTGCCCGGGTGATTGAGGCGGCGATCCTCAAGCGTGCGGGCTTCGCTGCGCTCGCCGAGAAGGCCCTGGGCCCGGCGTGCATGGAGGCGGCGGACGATCTGCGGGTGGCCCACACGCTCGACCTCTGCCGCGCTGCACTGCAGCACGAAGGGATCGACGCCCCCGCCGACCGCGAGGGCATGGTGCGTGCGTCGCTGACGACGCACACGATGACCGAGGCGCTGGGTGCCGCGGTCAACAAGGTGCTGCTCGACGGCTATCAGGAGAGCCCGGCGACCTGGCGGTCCTTCGCGGGCGTGCGGAGCGTGCCGGACTTCAAGACGGCCACGGCGATCCGCCCGTCGTTCACCGGCTCGCTGCAGCAGATCCCGCCCGGCGGCGAGTTCAAGCACGGCGGTGCCGATGAGGCGACGACCCAGTACAAGGTGGACACCTACGGCAAGATGTTCAGCATCGATCGCCGCGACCTCATCAACGACGACCTGTCGCTGTTCGACAGCGTCGCCCGCGCGATGGGCCAGGCGGCGATGCGGAAACTGTCCGACCTCGTCTACGACACGCTGCTGACGAACGCCGGCGCATTCTTCGCGGCGGGCAACGGCAACTACATCACCGGGGCCGACACGAACCTGAGCACAGACGGTCTCAGCAAGGCGATCACCGCCATGCTCACGCAGCGTGACGCCGAGGGCAACGACCTGGACCTGCGGCCAACCCGTCTGGTCGTGCCGCCGGAACTCCAGACGGTGGCCCGCGCCGTGCTCGAGAGCGAGTACATCGCGGCCCAGACGAACCTGCCGACCGGCAACAGCCTTCGCAACGCGGTGGGCCTTGAGGTCGAGCCGCGTCTGAGCAACACCAAGAAGTACGGCACCAAGGCCTCGACGAAGCACTGGTACCTCTTCGCAGCCCCGGCGGCGAGCCCGATCATCGTCGGATTCCTCAACGGCCAGCAGACGCCGACGGTCGAGTTCTTCGGTCTCGACCAGACGGTGAACAAGTTGGCGGTGTCGTGGCGCGTCTACTTCGACTTCGGCGCGGCCCTGTGCGACCCGCGGGCGGCGGTGCGCAGCAAGGGTGAGGCGTAAACGGACGGCGCTGGTGGGGCCGGGGGCGGTTGCGGGCTGCCCCCGGCCTTTCT
>JAHDXL010000005.1:303502-457817 GCA_023382935.1 Phycisphaerales bacterium | reverse complement strand
GACATCGCCGAGCGCTACGCCCTTGAATGGGACGAAGCGACCGACGGCCCGCTCCTGCAGATCGACGAGCCCTGAAGCGGGTGCCCATACCCGAGCGCCAGCCCGCCCCGGCCCCAGGCCGGGGCGTTTCTGCGGCGAAAGCTGGGGTTGGTCGCAAAGAACGTCCCTTTTCTTAGCCGGTTCGACTAGGAACGCCGACGTTCCTAGTGTTCCGTCCAGAGAACGCCGACGTTCATAGCCATGCCCCGCACCACCGGAACATACCGACCCACCGCCATCGCGGGAAGGACCGTCGACGCGTTCCTCCCTGCGCCGCTGCCGCCCGCGAACCCGCCGCTGGACCTCGCCGGGCCGGTTGCGCCGCTGCTGCAGGAGGCGCAGGCCGCTATCGAACGCCTGCGACTGGCAGGCCAGCTGGTCCCGAGCATCGACTGGTTCATCTACGGCTTCGTTCGCAAGGAGGCGCTGATCTCCTCGCAGATCGAGGGAACGCAGGCGACGCTCGAGGACGTCTTCGAGTTCGAGGCGACCGAGCGGAGCGACCGCCCCGACGATGTCGAGGAGGTCTGCAACTACGTCGCCGCCCTGACCTATGCCCGTCGCGAGCTGGCACGCCCCAAGGGTGTCCCCATCAGTACGCGGCTCTTGTGCGAAGCCCACAAGCGCCTGATGCGCGGCGTGCGCGGGGCCAACAAGGACTCGGGGAGCCTCCGCAAGGTCCAGAACTGGATCGGCGGGCGCGGGCCGGACTCGATCCGCTTCGTTCCGCCTCCGCCCGACGCCGTGGCGGATGCCATGCACGAACTCGACCGCTGGATCCACAGCGATGATCCGATCGATCCGCTCGTGAAGGCAGGCCTGGCCCACGTGCAGTTCGAGACGATCCACCCGTTCCTGGATGGCAACGGCCGCATCGGACGGTTGCTCATCGCGCTGCTGCTGGAACACTGGGGCGTGCTCGATGAGCCGTTGCTCTACATCAGCGCGGCGATCCGGCGCGAGCAGGCCGCCTACTACGAGCGTCTGGCGGCCGTTCGAACCGACGGCGACTGGGAGGGCTGGACCGCCTTCTTCCTGCGGTGCGTGCGCGTCGCTGCGGACGACGGCGTCGCAGTGGCGACCCGGCTGTCCGCGCTCGTGAGCGAGGATCGCAAGCGACTCGCAAGGCTCCCCGGAGCCACACTCGGCGCGGTGCAGCTCTTCGACATTCTCCCCGAGCACCCCGTGGTCACCGCGCCGCTGGTCCAAGACCTCCTGAAGGCCAGCGCTCCCACGGCACGCCGGTCGATCGCGGTTCTCCAGAATGCGGGCATCCTCAGCGTGACCACCGGAAAGCTCCGGGACCGCGCGTTCATCTACCGCGAGTACGTCAAATCGCTCACCGGGGATGATCGGAGCGAGCGCGTCGCATCCTCGATGGATCGCGTGAATGCCCGCTTCGGCCAGGCAATGAAGCGGCTCTCCGAGTAGCACGCGACGCTCGTTCACGACGCCACCTCCGCTGGGAGCCGCTGCGCCTTGCGCCCCGTGAACGTCTCCCACCGCTGCACGATGACGTCGCAGTAGAGCGGGTCGAGTTCCATCAGGTACGCCCGCCGCCCGGTCATCTCCGCGCCGATGAGCGTGCTGCCGCTGCCGCCGAAGAGGTCGAGCACGTGCTCGCCCGGCCGCGACGAGTACTCGATGGCGCGGCGGGCGAGCTCCACCGGCTTCTCGGTCAGGTGGACCATGCTCTGCGGGTTCACCTTCTTGATGCTCCACGTGTCCGGCACGTTGTTGGGGCCGAAGAAGCGGTGCGCCGCGCCTTCCTTCCAGCCGTAGAAGCACCACTCGTGGTTGCCCATGAAGTCCTTGCGCGTCAGGACCGGGTGCTCCTTGATCCAGATCACCGCCTGGCTGAAGTACAACTCCATCGCCTTGAGCACCGGCGGGTAGTTGGCGCAGTTGGCGTAGCCGCCCCAGATGTAGAAGCCGCCGCCAGGGATGAGCACACGGGCGATGTTCCCGAACCACGCCGCGAGCAGGCGGTCGAACTCCTGGTCCGACACGAAGTCGTTGGCCAGCGGCCGGTCCTTGGCCCGGAGCTTCTTGTGCGTCGGCTTGGACTTCTCGGGGTAGCGGTGCAGGTCCGCCGACTGCTGATCGCCGGCGCTCGCGTCCTTCCGCTGCGCCATCGTGAACGACGACAGCCCGGCCGCGATGGCGTTGTTGCTCCGCGGCTCGACCTTCACGTTGTACGGCGGATCCGTGTTAACCAGGTGGATCGGCTGGCCGTCAAGCAGGCGGTCCAGATCCTCGGGCTTGGACGAGTCGCCGCACATCAAGCGGTGGTTGCCCAGCACCCAGATGTCGCTAGGGACGGTGGTCGCGGCGTCAGGCGGGGCGGGCACGTCGTCGGGGTCGACGAGACCTTCGTTGCCAGCCGGAGCCATGATCGCCGCGAGGTCCTCGGCGCTGAAGCCGAGCAGCGCGAGATCGAAGTCGACACCCTTGAGGTCCGCCAGCTCGATGGGCAGGAGTTCCATGTCCCACGCGGTAAGCGATGCGACCTTGTTGTCGGCGATGCGCAGCGCCTTGACCTGGTCGGGCGTCAGGTCATCGGCGCGGATGCACGGCACGCGGGTCATGCCCAGCTTTCGGGCGGCTCGCACCCGAGTGTGCCCGCACACCAGAACGCATTCCCGGTCGATGATCACCGGGATGCGGAATCCGAAGGTCCTGATCGAGGCCGCGACCGCCTCGATCGCGGCCTCGCTGGCGATACGCGGGTTGCGCTCGTACTCGCGGATGTGCTCGATCTCGATCAGTTCGACCTGCGGCGCTCCGTTGTTCGGCGTCATGTCCAATGCCTCCGTGCTTGGGGTTCCCGATCCGTGAATGGACGAGAGACGCGCTGGCGTCTCTCGCCCTTGGCATGCCTTTCAGGCCAGTCCCGGCCGTGCCCGACCCCGGCGCGCCATGCCAGACCACGCACCGCCACACCGCGTCCTTGTCCCCCCATCCGCTCCGCAGCGCCCCGCCCGTTCGCCACCACTCCGCCCACGTTCGCCCACGTCGCGTCCGGGGCCGCCGGGCGGGGAACCCCCGCCCAACCCCCGCCCGTTCGCCCACGTCCCGCCCTGCGCCAACGTGGGCGAACCTCCAGCCCCCAAGCCCGGCGCTCGGACAGGCAAACAAACTCTGTCGGGATTGGCGGCTGTTCCCGGCGGCCTCTCCGCGCAGAATCCGCCGGGAAGGAACCACGCCACCGAACTTCGAGCGCGAACTCGAAGCGCGCACGCGCTTTCGGTTCGCGGGTCGCCGCCAACTGGCGGCGCACCCGCGGGGGGTATGGGGGGTGCGCGCGCTTCGAGTTCAACCCGAAGCGCGAGCGCCCATCCGCGTGCGCGCACGCGCTTCGATAAGTTCGGCGCTCGAAGTTCGGGCGGTTGGCGTGCATCATGACGGGGCCTCCTCGGTCGAGAGGACGAACCCCTGCGGCCCGCCGCGGCCCGGCAGTCGGACGCGCCCGATCAGCCCGCGGCGTTCCGCCATCGCCAGAAAGTCGCCGACGCGACGCCAGGACAGCCCGGGCACGCTCGCCGCCCGCTCCCGCAGTTCGGGCAGCGTCACCGGCTCGGCCGTGATGAACTCGCCGACGAACCGCTCGACGTCCCACGCCTCCTCGTCCGCCTCGTCCTGCTTCTCCGCCTTCCGCTTGCTCGGACGCTCCTGCCTGAGCTGGGTCGGGTCGAGCGAGGGGTCGAAGTCCCACACCGGGAACGACCACCGCAGGCCCGCTGGATCAATGGGAGCCCACGACCGCACCGCCGCGTCGAGCACGACGCACCCGCTCTCCTCGTGCGGGCGCAGCACGAGGTGCGAATCGGTGGCGCGGCTCTGGCTTCCTGCCCCCGCCCCGACGTCGGTCACGCTCTTGGAGGACTGGTTGCCCTTGGTGCTGTGGTGGATCAGGACGAACGCGCAGCCAAGGCGGTCGGCGTAGGCGTCGATGGCGTTGTAAATGCCCGCCATCGTCGCGTTGTCGTTCTCGTCGCCCCCCAGCGGCATGAAGCGGTAGAAGGCGTCGAGGATGATCAGGCGGAAGCGCCCGGGCTCGAGGCGGTCGAAGTACGGCCGCAGGGCGAAGATGTCGCGCAGGCGCCCGCGCAGGTTGTCGATCGCCACACGCCGGCCCACCTGCTGGAAGTCGAGCCCGCGTGCCCGGGCGACCTGGGGCACGCGCGAGGCGCTCGTCTCGCGGTGCAGTTCGTTGTCGATGATGAGCACCTCGCCGGGCGTGGTCTCGTAGCGGCCGAGCCAAGGCCGGCCCGAGGCAACCGACAACGCCAGATCGAGCGTGAGCCACGACTTGCCCGTCTTGGGCGCGGCGATGATGTTCATCGTCTCGCCCTCGCGGAGCAGTTTGTTGATGATCGGAGGCCGCAGCGCCGGGTACTGCTCGTGCAGATCGACCGCCAGCACGAACGCGGGCTCGAGGGGGTCGTCGGGCCTGGGTTCAGGCTGGCGAACCAGTCCAGAAAGGTCAACGCTCTCCGTCGGCTCCGTGCGACCGTACCCCTTGGCGCGGAGCGCCGAAGCCGCGGCCGACCAGTCCCCGCTGTGCTCAAGCAGGGCGTAGACCGCGAAGGGCGCGTACCCCTTCTGCGGCTCGAAGGGCGGCGCGTTGCTGGAGAAGACGTAGAAGACCCCGTCCTTGAGCGTCGCGCTCGTGCCGTGCTCCTTGCCGGGCCGGCACCAATGCTCGTTCTCCCCCGCGCGGACCTGCCTCCAGCCGTGCGCCTGTAGGAGTTCGCGCACGTCCCCGCGGGCGTTGAAGTCGTCGCCCGGGCGCTGGCGCTCGGGCTGGGATGCGCCCGGAACGACGCCGTCGCCCAGCACGGCGCGCGGAGTCTCGTCGAGCGCCCAGGCGCACCCGAGCAGCACGTCGCGCTCGTCGGCCGTGACCACAGGGGGGGCGTGCAACTCGCCCTGGAGCAGGGTGTAGCCCTCCGACGGCGCGCACAGGAACATCCCTCCCTCGCCCCGCGTCTCGATGAGCGTGACGACGACGTGCCAGCGGCCGGCGCTGTCCTGGCGCGGCTTGTGGGTCTTGCCCCCGACCACCAGTTCGCCGGGGCCGTCGGCATCGATGCGCCTGCTGGCGAGCTTGGTGTTCCCCGAGACCGGCCCGCTGCACCGGTAGACGACGTGCCGCCCGCCCGAGGGCGTGGACTCGACGACCACCCGCGCCGCAAGCCCAGGGCACGCGGCCTCGACCGCGCCGCGCCACGCGCTGAACGCTTCGCCGCCGAGGTCGAAGTCGATCATCTCCAGGTTGCCGGAGACCGCGCCGCAGACGATGCACAGCGCAGAGTGCCGACGGCCGAACCAGGCGCGGATCTCTTCACCCGTCGGCAGGCGCTCCTGGTAGACCTTCCACGCCGAGAGCGCCACCCGCTTGCCCTCGTCGTCCCGCACCGCCGGCAGCGCGCACAGGCCCGCGGCGACGCAGGCCTGCGCGTGCGATCGGATCGTACCGTTCGAGCTGGGCGTGGACGCTTCTGGCATCAGAATGGGATCTCGTCGTCGGGGATGCCGTACGTCGTCCCCGCGGGCTCCGGCTCGCGGTCGGGCACCGCATCGGGGTCGTCCAGCCGGGGCGGCCTCTCGCCGAGCGCGTGCCGCGTGACGTGCTCGAACTGCTCGCCGGCCTTCTTCTCGACGGTGATGGAGAGCGTCGGGGCGAGCGCCCCGGCCCGCGCGAGTTCGACCGCCTCCTCGGTGCTCGACGGCACCGGCTCAACCGAACGCGCTCGCCACCACGCCTCTGCCTTGGCCCGGGCGTACCCGGTGTGGTCGAAGCAGACCCATTCGCGGAAGTAGCGGTTGAACCCGACGCGGTACTCGACGCGCATCGTCAGCGGCGCGGAAGGATCGCCCCGCTTCATGTGCACGTGGTACGTGGTCTCGCTGACGCGGTGCTCCTCCCGCGTCGTCTGGCCCGTCAGGATGGCCTCGGTCGCCGCGGAGGACTCGTGCTTCTGGCGGTTGGGCTCCGGGAAGCGGTGCCCGCACTCCGGGCAGACCTGGAAGCCCGCCGCGATGAGCGCGCAGCACTCCGGGCACTCCTTGACCGGCGGCGCGCCGTCGCCCTTGCCAGGCTCGTGGATGCGGATGGCGTCCACCGGGCCGTGCCGGAGCACATTGCCGCCGAAGTCGAGCACGAGGCAGTCAGCCTTGCCGGGCGCGAGACGGAAGCCGCGCCCGACCATCTGGTAGTAGAGGCCCGGGGACATGGTCGGCCGCACGAGCGCGACGCAGTCAATGTGCGGGGCATCGAAACCCGTCGTCAGCACGTTGACGTTGCAGAGGTACTTGAGCGCCCCCGAGCGGAACCGGTCGAGGATGCTGCTCCGCACGCCCGCGGGTGTGTCGCCGGACACGAACCCGCACTCGACGCCGTGCCTGGCCTTGAGGATCTCGACGATGTGTTGCCCGTGACGGATGCCCGAAGAGAAGATGAGCACCGCCTTGCGGTCGGCGGTGTGCTGGACGATCTCGGCGCACGCGCCCTCGACCAGGGCGTCCTTGTCCATGAGGTCCTCGACCTCACTGGCGACGAACTCCCCCGCGCGCACATGCAGGTCGTCGGTAGAGACCTTCTGCCGCCCCGCCTTGGTCTGGAGCGGCGACAGGAAGCCCTGGGCGATCAGCTCGCGCACGCCGACCTCGAAGCAGACGTGGTTGAGGATGTTGTGGGGGGGCGGGGCGCAGATCGAGCCCGACTTCATGCGGTACGGCGTGGCGGTCAGCCCGATGATCCGGACGTTGGGGTTCACCGCCCTGGCGTCGGCGATGAACTGCCGGTACATCCCGTCGTCCTCGGCGGGGACCATGTGGGCCTCGTCGATGATGATCAGATCGACGGGTCCCAGGTCGCACGCCTTCTTCCAGATGCTCTGGATGCTCGCGATGGTGGCGCTGTAGCCAAGGTCTTTGCGCTTGAGCCCAGCCGAACAGATGCCCACGGGCAGGTCGGGCGCGATGACGCGGAGCTTCTCCGCGGTCTGTTCGAGGAGTTCCTTGACGTGGGCGAGGATGACGACGCGGCCGTTCCAGAGCGTGACCGCGTCGCGGCAGATCGTCGCGATCAGCGGCGTCTTGCCCGATCCGGTCGGAAGCACCGCGACGGGGTTGTCGTCGCGGGTCCGCAGGTGGTGGTAGATCGCCTCCACCGCCTCGGCTTGATAGGGTCGCAGTTGCATCGAATGCGTCCGGTGCGCTTCCACGCACCGGTCGCTCTGACCTCGCGATGCCACGCCGGGCCGTGACTTATCCCGAACCGCCCCGACGTACCTGGCCATGCCACGCCAATCCAGACCTGGCCTCACCTCGCCGCGCCCGAGCACACCGGGCCAGGCAGTGCGTAGACCGTGACATGTACCCCGCCGCCCCGCGTGCATTGGCCGCGGCGGATGTCGATCCGGTCGATCATGCTGTCGTCTCGGTACAGCCCGCCGTGTTGGAGTGAGTCGAGCAGGCACTTGAGAAGGTTGTCGAGGTCGCGACGCCTCCGATCCGGCGGGAACACCGTTACGAGCACCGTGAGCGGGCCCGTCACCGACGGAGCGCCCATCGCCAGCAGCGCCGCCTTCACCGCGGCGCGGTACTCCCGCCCGGTCCGGCTGATCAGCGTCGCGCGGCCGACGCGCCGGTAGTAGTGATTAGCCGAAGGTGGAAGTGGGAGAGAGAGTTCCATGTGTCTGTTCGAACCTCGCCGAGCCGCGCCCTGCCATGCCCAGCCTCGACATGACCAACCAGAACCCATCTCAGTCGCTCAACACCTCGAACCGCGTCACGCGGAACCGGCCGTACGTCGGGCGGAAGTCCGCCAGGCCCACCAGGCGACCGGCGTCGGTGAGCAGCCCGTGCAGCATCTCGGGCGCGACGTACTCCGGCAGGTTGACCATGAACACGAACGCAGCGGACCAGCCGGTCTTGAGCGCGGGCCGCACACGCGTGATGCCGTTGCGCTGCACCTGCACGCGGCACTTGTGCTCGTAGTCCCACCGCGTGGTGCCGAGGCCCGCAAGCGGCGTCAGGCTCACGACCGCCGCCTTCACAAGGTCCTGCGCGCTCTTGCGCGGCGAACGTGGGTCCTGCCGGAACTTGGCCGCCCCGATCACCGCCTGACGGAGGTACTCGCCCGGCAGGCAGAGTTCGCCGTCATCGTTGCGGTAGACATACGACTCGATATCGTCGGACTTCTTCGCCGCCGACCCCTTCGCCGAGCGTGCCTTGGCCTCGACGGCCTCGCAGTTCCAGCGGTGGAACAAGAGGTCCGCCTCGCCCTGGATCTCGACCTCCACGCGGTACGGGATGGTCGCGTCGATGATCCGCTTGCCGCCGTTGCTGATGTCCGGTCCGATCGCTGTTGCCGTGCTCAATGGTGTGCTCCTTGTTCTACTTTCACCGCTCGCATTCCCGCGAGGCGGTTCCATACCGAGCCTTTCCTCGCCTGTCCCGGCCGTACCTAGCCTTGCCGTCCCTTGGCGCGCCTAACCCCCGGCTTGCCACGCCACGCCTGTGCCCGACAAGACTCAGTCCAGTTGGGTGCTCATCGCTTCCAGGGCGGCGTACTCGCCGTGCCGGTGCCCCCCGGGATGCGGCTGGCTGCGGCGTTGCCGCCGCCCTTTCGCGAGTACCCCTTGACCACGTTGGTCTGCTCGCCCGTGTCGTCGCGCTTCTTGCAGGCGACCTTCACCACGACCGGCAGGTTGTGCAGCTCGCTGCTGTCCCTGGGCACCAGCACGCCGACCGCGCGGCACAGCGCCGAGAGCGTGCCCTTGGCGATCGCCACCGTCTGCGAGTTGCTGTGCTTGAGCATCAGCCGGTCCCACACCTTCCGGCCCTTGTGCGGCCCGTCGATGACCTCCAGCTCCAACTGCAGGTACTCGCCCGCGCCGTTCTTGGTGGGCTTCATCTCCGACGCCACCACGACGGCGAGGTACTCGCCGGGTGGCAGCGGCTCGAACGCGACGTTGGGATCGACTTCGTTGGCGTTGAATCCGTTCAGGCTGGCCATGCGTCAGTCTCCTTCTGGTGCTTGTGCTTCGGAACCGGCCGCCTCGGCGGCCGGCGTGGTCGGTGTGCTCGGTGCGGCGGGCGACGCGGCGGCGAGCGGGTCCTCGCCGCGGACCAGCGCCGCGAAGACGCGGAAGTCGAGGGGGAACTCGTCGGGCAGGCCGATGCGGTTCTTGGCGACGTGGGCGGGGCGCTCGACGGAGCGGATGATCCGCTCGCCCGTCCCGATCCCCTGGTGCTTGGCCTTGTTGAACCCCTCGTCCACCTTCCGCGTGTGCACCCGGTACGTGGCGAACAGGACCTCGTCGCACCATTCCTGCACGAGCGCGCTGGCGAGCTTGTGCAGGCGGGGCGAGTACCGGTCGTACGGCTCGGTCTCGGGGTTGTCGAACTTCTCAATCTTCGCGTGCGCGATCAGGATGACGCCCATGCCGCGGTCGCCGCGGAGCGCGTCGAGCGCCCCGAGCACCTGCCGCCACTTGTCGATCGCGTAGGTGTACCCCTTCGCGTACCCGACATCCTCGATGGACTCAACGCTCTTGTCTGAGCACACCTCCGCCCAGATGAGTCGCTCCAGCCAGTCCAGCGAGTCGATGACGATGGTCTTGTACCGGTGCTCGCTCGTGTAGAGGGCCTCGAGCGAGGCCATCACCTGGCCGAGGCTCTGGGCCAGCGGGAACGACTCGCAGTCGATGTCGCCCAGCCCGTCCTCGGTGGGGACGAAGATCGGCGACTCGGCCATCGCGCCGAACGTGGACTTCCCGATGCCCTGCGTGCCGTACAGCAGCACGCGCCGGGGCTTGGGCCTGCGTCCCTTCTGGACCTGCTGAATCAGGGTGCTCATGGGTGCTTCCTTGTGGTGTGTGGGGTCGAGGTCGTGCGGCCAGATCTCGCGAACGAAGTCGCCCTGGCCGAGGCGAACCAGCGGAAGAGCGGCGGTGGAGGGGCGGGCGATCACGCGGCCGACTCGCACGGGTGGCGGGCCGCGGCGGACGGCCTCTTTGGCGACGGCCCGTCGGTGCGCGCCACGCTGAACGTGTCGTCGCCGAACTCCCGCGTGCAGAAGCCGATGAACACACGCGCGACCGCGCGGCCGGTCTCGGTGCTCGCGTCGATCACGACGACGCGTTCGTCGGCGTCGATGGCGTACCCCGCGTCGAGCCGGACGGCCGCCTCCCCGTACAGGCAGCCGACCGCCAGGATCGCCAGCAGGAGCGACTCCTCGACGGCCTGCATGTCCACGGGGATCTGGAACGCGAGCCGGTACACGAGCCGGCCCGATCGGGGTTCGGTGTTGGTCATGGCAGTTCTCCGGGGTCCATCTACGCGAACCGCGCTCGCCGTGGCGTGCGATTCAGAAGTACTCCTCCAGGCCGGCGTCGCGGAAGATGGCGCGGATCTTGGCGACGTTGTCGCGCAGCGTGCGTCGCGGGATGCCCATCTCCTTCGCCGCGTGCGTGAGCAGGTCGCGCAGGAGTTGGTCGCAGACGCTGCGTTGATTGGGGCTCAGGCGGCGACGCGCCGACTCCAGGTCCAGCCTCAGATCGATGAGGCGTCGCCACCGGTCGTGCGACCACGCCGGGTCGGCGGGCTCCTCGCCCCGGCAGCCGAGTGAACGAGCACGCCCGTACCGCTTCCGGGACCGGCGCTCCCGAAGCACCGACACCAGGCGCGTCGAGACGACCTGGTTGATGTAGGCCTCGACCGGTCCGCGGCTCGGGTCGTAACGGCCCCAGACCTCGACGAGATGCACCATCACCGCGCCGGCGACGTCCTCCTCGTCCGAGACTCGGATAACGCCGCGCTGGCGGTACTGCGCGACCTCGCTGTGGATGACCTTCCAAGCAAACTCGATCGTCATGCGGTCCATGTCCATGTGCTTGTCCTTCTGTGTCTGCGCGCAGCCACCGCGCCGAGGCGTCGGGCCGCGTTGAGTGCTGTCCGTGGGATGTCGGGTCGGGTGATCGCCGCGGTGCCGAAGAGGGTCGGACGCGGCGGTGTTGTGATGGGCGCATTCGCCCGAGGCAGATCGCGTGGTGCGACCGCCGTTCGCGCTACGCGCGATCAGGACGAGTCGGGGGCGACCGCCCTCGAGCGTCGGGAATGAGCGAGTTGCAGTTCATCGCGAGACTCCATGTGCCCTCGCGGGCAGGCCAGTGATCAACTGGCGGAAGTCTCGCGCCTTTGCGGCGTCGGATCAGTCCTGACTAGTCATGACTGGTCGATCAGTTTCGACGCCTCCAGACCGAGCGGCGTGAGGAAGTAGCCACCCCGGGTCCCGTGATGACGACGATTGTTCAAGAACCCAGTCTCGACAAGGTTCGCCATAGCGGACTTGAAGTTGGAGTCGCACTCGTATCCAGCCCATTTTGCCAGCGTGCTCTGGCTCGGCAGCTTGCCGGACTCCGGTCCGACCAACCCTCGTTCCGCAAGAGCGCTGATCGCGTCTCGCTTCATCGGCTTGAGTCGCTGGACCCTCGTCTTCAGCACCGTGGCGTCGAGGCCGTGTGATTCCGATTGCTCGCGTGGCATGGCCCGCCGGGCAAAGGCGTCCCAGGACGGCAGGCGATGCCATGCGCCGTCACGTTCGTCGAGCACGTCTTCAAGCGGCACCAGTACGACCTGGCCATCGGCCAGCGCCGACTCGTGCCGCGAAGACCAGTGCTGTCGTGTGAACGTTGCGACTATCGCGGGGCGATGTGCCTTGAGCC
This sequence comes from Phycisphaerales bacterium, assembly GCA_023382935.1. GTDB lineage: Bacteria > Planctomycetota > Phycisphaerae > Phycisphaerales > UBA1924 > J022. Next base: position 446,040 of record JAHDXL010000005.1, on the reverse strand, counting down.
GCACGTCGAGGATCAGCCGACCCAGATCGTCGCAGGAACTGGCCACGGCGATCGACACCTGGGTGCTCACCGCAGGCTCCGGTCGCCAGTCACCGATCAAGAGCACGCCCGGGAGCGACGCCGTCGGCTCACGAGTCTCATGCAGCCCCAGCACGCGGCACAGGTGGGTTCGCAGCCGCTTCTCGCACGGCCGGTGCAGCACTCGGTCGGCGTGCGACAACTCGATCGGGCCATCCACCTCCTCATCGCACACGGCCACCGCCCGCCCGTCGGCGTGCTCGACGATGCGCATGGCGGGTTGGCCCGGGCGCGACCATCGACGCGCCAGGCGATTCGTGTCACGCAGCAGCGGCTGAACCACGGCGAAGCCGCCGCCGGCCTCACGACGCCAGTCCGCCAACGGCGCGCCGACCAGGCAGTAGCGTTCAAGACACAGCAAAGAGCGTCTGGGCGGCGGCATTCATTGACTCCGTTCGCGGCAGAAGGAGTCTCCGCTCCTCCAGGAACAGTTCGATGACCTCGGCCGCATCGTCGTGCTCGTAGGTCGCCTTGATCGGCGGTTCGATGACCACCGACCTCGTGCGCTTCTCGCCGGCGAGTTTGAAGCCGAACTTGGCCCGCTTCATCACCGCCGAATCGTCGATGCGATTCCCGACCAGCTGAAGCGCCGTGAACACATCGTCCGGTCCCAGGCGCACCTCGACATGGTCGAGCGCCGGATGCACGAGGTCGAGCGTAACCAGGCTCACTTCGTCGATCTCTTCGAAAGCGCCCCGGTCAAGAACGGCTTCGCCGATCGCGCGGATCGGCTCGAGCGAGTATCGCGGCGGAGGCTCAAAGGAGTCGAACAGGGCCTGGTTGCCGAAGATGTGCAAGCCGACGTAGTGGCAGTACGCCCGCACGTCGGCCTGCGCGCGGGCGTTGACCAGCAGATCGCCGTGGCGCGTGTCGTAGCGGACGACGTCGTACAACTCCGGCCGCAGCACCAACCGGCGCGACTCGTCCTTGTCGTCAATCACCGGCTGTGTCCTGAGCGTGTCGCCGCGGCGGATCATCAGCCGGAATCCACTCCCTTCTGCAAATGGATGCACCTTCGTGCCGGTGCCACGGAGACGCTTGTCGAAGTCCTTGCGGAGACTCCGTTCAACCAGCGTGCATCGCTTCTTCCAGTCCTTCGGCACGGCGGGGATCGCCTTCTTCACCGCGAGGTAGCGGCAGATCCTCCGCGGCCGAAGCGAGGCCAGCTCGACGTGGAGATCCTCGAGCAGGTTGCGCGCCTTCAGGAAGATGCGAACCGCGAGGTCGGCGGTCGGGTCCTTCGGGTCCGCCTTGAGTTTCGCGCGCCCGGCGAGGGCGACGAGGCGATCGTGCATCTCCGGCCTGGAGACGTCGCCCAGAAGCACCAGCATCTCGGGCAGACCCGGCGGCAAGTTCGTCCCCGCCATGACGACAAGCGAAAGGCGATCCAACGCCTCGTCATCGAGGTCCTGCTCGCGTCGGATCTTCAGGCCCTGAGCGGCAATCCACTCGAGGTACGGCTCCAACACGCGGAACAGGCCCGGCCTGCCGATGTCGCGGAGGATGGAGGGCGTGAGGAACCGTGGACGGAAGGGGTCTGCCATCGCTCAACTCCTGGGGTCGCTCGGGTCTGCCGGCCCGAGATGTGGTGCTCCTTCGCCTGCTCAAGGGCCGAGAACAGCGATCCGCAACGGGAATGAAGGCCTTTTCCACCTCGACCGAACCGAACCCAGTCAGGTTTCGTAGATTTCACTGGTTGCGATTATTGCAGATAGTCGATACACTGTCTACTAGGAGAGGACCACCCCCATGTCGACTACCGCCCTGCCACCCCGACACGCCCGGATCGGTCCGGTCGCCCCGACCGACCACGACGTCCGGCTGGCTCGGGAGTCCAGCCGGAGGCTCTCGCCGTACACCAAGCAGGATCTGCAAGTCCGGATTGCCGACGGCGACGGCCCCGACATCCTGCTCCCCGCCGCCGCCGTCCAGCTGCTGGTCCACCTGCTCACGCAGATGGCCGAAGGCAACGCCGTCACCCTCATGCCGATCCATGCCGAACTGACCACACAGCAGGCCGCCGACCTCCTCGGCGTGTCGCGCCCGTTCCTCGTCAAGGAGCTCGACGCCGGGAAGCTCCAGTACCGCAAGGTCGGCACCCACCGGCGTGTGCTCTTCGTCGAGCTCATGCGATACAAGGACGCGATGGACGCCAAGCGCCACGACGCCCTCGACGAGCTGACGAAGCAGGCGCAGGAACTCGGCATGGGATACTGACGCGCCGGCCCCCCACCCTCGGCAAGGATGCGACGGCGCGATGGCGACCTTCACAGCACTCTACGACTCCTGCGTGCTGTACCCGGCTCCGCTCCGGGATTTGCTCATGCGCCTCGCGCTGACCGACCTGTTCCGCGCACGCTGGACCGACCGCATCCACGAAGAGTGGATGCGCAAGGTGCTCGAAGATCGGCACGACCTGTCGCGCGGCCAGCTCGAGCGGACGCGGGATCTCATGAACGCCCACGTCCGAGACTGCCTTGTGGTCGGGTACGAGCCGATCATCGAAGGCCTGGCGCTCCCCGACCCCGACGACCGCCACGTCGTCGCCGCTGCGATCCGAGCCCGCGCCGACGTGATCGTGACCTACAACCTGAAGGACTTCCCCAACCCGTACCTCGCGGGGTTCGGCATCGAGGCCCAGCACCCCGACGAGTTCATCTCGCACCTGATCGATCTCGCGCCGGGTCCGGTGTGCGCGACGGCGAAGCGGCACAGGGAAGCGCTGAAGAACCCGCCGAAGTCCGTCGAGGAGTACCTCGACGCGCTCGCCGCACAACGTCTCCCGGACACGGTCTCTCGGCTCAGCGAGTTCGAACACCTGCTGTAGCGCCCGCGATTGAGCGCCACGCCGCCCGCTGCCTTGCCCAATCGGGCTCCGCCGCGATGTGCCGAACCGCTCGTTCGGAAACCGCCTCCCGCTCTCCAGCCACCAGCGGCAGGAACAGGATCGCCTCCTGGATGTCCGGCGCGAGGTTGAGCAGGTTCACGATCTGGCTCACCCGCGCCCGGGTGACCTGGCCGAGCTCGGCGATATCGGCGAAGTCCGCCACCTCGCCGCTTCGAACGAGGTCCTCGAAGCGGATCGCCAGCGCCATCAACTTCGAGATGCGTGGCACGCGCCCCGCGGGCACTTCCGGCGGCGTTGCTCGCTCCCCCGCGTGAAGCACGCGCGACCCGAACTGGCCGGTGGTGACGTGGACCTTGAAGTCGATGGTGAGGCCGTCGTTCATGCCGCTTCCTCCTCAGCGCTTCGCTGCCCGATCGACCGCAGCCCCAGCGGGTGGAACGTGATCGAGATCGACCCCTTCGTCGCGTCGTAGTCCACGCGCAGGACCAACATCCGCATGAGCTTGGCCTGCTCCTTCGGAGACAACCGCGACCAGACCCCGTCAAAGTCCCCGAGCGCGGCATCGACCTCGGCCTTCGTGATTTGGGCGGCGTCGGCGTCCGTGATTTCGCGCCGGAGTGCGGCCGCTCGGTCTTCGGCCGCCTGAACCTTCTGGTGGAGGTCCGCCAGCCGCGCCGCAGCGTGAGCGTCCCGGGCGGCGTCGCCCGCCGTGCGGCCAAGGTCCGCGTGGAGGCGGGCCAGTTCCCGCTCGACGCCCGCCAGTTCTTCCTCGGCCGCCAGGCGCTGCTCCGCCATCTGCTCGCGGCACTTGGCCAGCGTGAGCGACAACAACTCCGAGTCCTTCCCGATCCGCTTGATCTGCTCGACCACAAAGCCCTCGATCTGCTCCGCTGGCAGCGAGCGGCACGGGCACGTGTCCCATCCCTGCTTCTGCGCCTTGTAGCAGACGTAGTAGCGGTACACCCGCGAGCCGCCCTTGATCGACGTGGTGTGTCCCATCGTCAGCCCGCACGGCCCGCAGTGGATCAGCCCCTTCAGCAGCGCGCCGTACTTGTTGCGGACGTGCATGCCGCCGGAGCGTCCGTTCGCTCGGAGCCGCTGGTGGACCTTCGTCCACAGGTCCTCCGGCACGATCCCCTCGTGCTCGCCCGGGTACGTCTCGGTTTTGTACCGCACGCGTCCGCGGTACAGGACGTTGGCGAGAACCTTCAGCACAGCCGCCTTGTCCCACTCGCGCCCGCCGTAGGTGTGGCCCTTGCGGGACTTCACGACCTTGGTCTTCAGGCCCAGACGATTGAGCTCGCGGCACACGTCCAGCAGCGACCCCCTTGCGAGGTACATCCGGAAGATCTCGCGGACCTGGTCCGCTTCGTCGCGGTTCACCACGAGCTTCTTGGTCACCGGGTCCACGTCGTACCCGAGGATCGAGCGTCCGCCCGACCACTTGCCCTTGCGCCGGGCGGCGGCGATCTTGTCCCGGGTGCGCTCGGAGATGATCTCCCGCTCGAACTGCGCGAACGACAGCAGGATGTTCAGCGTGAGACGCCCCATCGACTGCGTGGTGTTGAACTGCTGCGTCACCGAGACGAACGAGATCTTCTTCCGTTCGAAGACCTCCATCATGCGAGCGAAGTCGATGAGGGAGCGGCTCAGCCGGTCCACCTTGTAGACCACCACGCAGTCCACCTTACCCGCCTCGATGTCGGCCATCAGCCGCTTGACGGCGGGGCGCTCCATGTTCCCGCCCGTAAAGCCCCCGTCGTCATAACGATCGGGGAGCGCGACCCAGCCCTCGCCCTTCTGACTGGCGATGTACGCCTCCGCACTCTCGCGCTGCGCGTCGAGCGAGTTGAACTCCTGCTCGAGCCCCTCCTCCGTGCTCTTGCGCGTGTAGATCGCGCACCGCACCTGCGTTTTCGGCTTGGCATCCGCTCGCTTGGTCATGCGTCAACCTCCGCCGACTTCTTCCCGCGTGCCGACGGCAGGCCGAAGAAACTCACCCCGTTCCAGTGCGCGCCCGTGATCTTCCGGGCGATCGCCGTCAGCGAGCGGTACACCTCGCCCTCATACTCGAACCCCCGCGGCAGCACGCGCACGACGACCGGCCGCCCCTTGTACTCGCGGCGGATCACGGCCCCGGGTTTCGGAAACGACGAGGATCGCCCGGCCTCGAACGCCGCCGCGACCACCGTGCCTGGGCCGTTTGCGCGGGCCCGGGGGGCGGTCAGGCGGATCTCGGCCTCGTCCGCCAGCTCCACCGCTCGCCGGCGTGCCCGCTCCGTCAGCCCGCCCTCGCGGAGCGCCTGCACCCGCCAGACGATCCGCTTGATCAGGTGCTGCTTGTGGTTCGATCGCGTCAGCTCGCCAAACACCTCGGCGTAGCGGTGCCGCAGTTCGGCAACGGTCAGTTTGGCGAGAGCCTTGGCCGCGGCGCTGGGATCATCGAGCGTGGGGGGATGCTGGGACATCGGGACTCTCCGGTTCGCAAGGCGTCAACCGCCCTGGAGCGGACGATCAAGGCGGACCGGCCCCGAGGGTTCAAGTCCATCCCCCTCTCTTTCTCGATGCGGCCCGAACTCGCCCATGCGGCGTGAATCGTCGCGCCGGCGGCGGACGCCATCGGCTAGGATCTCGGCGATGGCCGCGAGTCGCTGGCTCGGTGTGAGCGGGTGGGCGGGCGCGAGGTCATCGCGATCGGTCCCCTCGTCGAGGTCGATCGGCATGGGTGCATCCGTGCGTTGGCCCGCCCGAGGGGCGGGTCAGCGATGGGGTCGGGCCGCCCGCCAGCGGGGCGTCAACCACCATCTACGCAAACGGTTCCGATCGTGGCGGGGAAGGTCATTCCAAACTGGGTATCGCCAAGGGATTCTGGTTTACAATGGCCGCCCATGCGAGTCCTGCTCATCATCCACGGCTACCCGCCGCGGTACAACGCCGGATCCGAGGTCTACACCCAGTCCCTGGCGCGTGCTCTTGCCGACCGGCACGAAGTGCGCGTCTTCACTCGGCAGGAAGACCCCTTCCTCACCCAGTACGCATCGGTCGATGAGCCCGACCCAGGCGACCGCCGCGTTGAACTTCGGGTCGTCAACAACGCGATGGCTCGTGATCGCTACAGGCACGACGGCATCGACACGGAACTACGCAGGCTCCTGGACGAGTTTCCGCCGGACGTCGTTCATGTGAATCACGTCTCCCATCTATCGACGACGATGCTCCGGACGATCCGAGAGCGCGGTCTGCCCCTCGTGTACACCTTGCACGATTACTGGCTCATGTGTCCACGCGGGCAGTTCATCCAGCGTTCAGCGGAGAGCGGGCAGGAGCCATTCCCGCTGTGCGACGGGCAGCAGGATCGCAAGTGCGCCGAGCGATGCTACTCGTTGTACTTTTCGGGCGGCCAGGAGCATTACGAGGCGGACGTAGCCCGCTGGACAGCGTGGGTCGCGGAGCGAATGGCCAATGTCCGCGAGATGGCGGCACATGTGGACCGCTTTATCGCGCCGTCGCGGCATTTGCTGGCCCGGTTCAGCGACGAGTTTGGGCTTCCGGAGAGCAAGCTCTCGTTCCTGGATTACGGCTTCGACCTCGCGCGGTTGGCCGGACGGTCGAGAGTTTCGGAGCCGAGGTTTGTGTTCGGCTACATCGGCACGCACATCCCAGCGAAGGGCATCCACCATCTTCTGGACGCGTTCTCGCAGCTTCAGGGCGAGCCAATCCTTCGCATCTGGGGACGCCCGCGCGATCCGTACACGTCTTCTCTTCGTCGCATTGCCGCCAGCCTGCCCAATCATGCGGGCGATCGCATCCAGTGGCTCGGCGAGTACCAGAACGAGCGGATCATGGGGGACGTGTTCAACCGCGTGGACGCCATTGTGGTGCCCTCCATCTGGGAGGAGAACTCGCCGCTCGTCATTCACGAGGCCCAGCAGGCGCGGGTGCCGGTGGTGACCGCGGATGTAGGTGGCATGGCCGAGTACGTCCGGCACGAGGTCAACGGGCTTCTGTTCAAGCACCGCGACCGCCGTGCCTTGGCCGAGCAGATGCAACGGCTGGTTGACGACCCGCGCCTCGCCGCTCGCCTGGGAGCGCGCGGCTACCTGTATTCGGCATCGGGTGACGTCCCCTCCATGCAGGAGCACGCGCTGGCGGTCGAGGGCGTGTACCGGGAACTCCTCCGGCACAAGCCCGTATCGACCGTCGAGACTAAACCCGGGCCGTGGCGCATCACGTTCGATACCAACCCCGACGACTGCAACCTGCGCTGCGTGATGTGCGAGGAGCACTCGCCCCACAGCACGCTGCAGGTCCAGCGGCGGGCCGCCGGTAATCCCCGCCGTCGTATGGACATCGCGATGGTGAAGCGAGTGCTTGAGAGTTGTAGGGGAACGCGCCTGCGGGAGGTCATTCCGAGCACTATGGGCGAGCCTCTCCTGTACGAGCACTTCGATGAGTTCATCGACCTGTGCCGAGAGTTCGGCGTACAGATGAACCTGACGACAAACGGCACGTTCCCGAAACGTGGTGCGAGAGGATGGGCCGAGCGGCTCGTCCCAATTTGCTCGGACGTCAAGGTCTCGATCAACGGCGCGAGTGCGGCCACGCAAGAGGCCATCATGCTCGGCACGAAGCTCGAGCACGTGCTGGCCAACGTGCGGGAGTTCGTGGCCGTTCGAGATGCACACGCCGCCTCCGGCGGTAACCGCTGCAGGGTCACGTTCCAGACCACTTTTCTCGACAACAATGTGGCGGAGTTGCCCGACCTCGTGAGGCTCGCAGCGTCGCTCGGCGTGGACCGCGTCAAGGGGCACCACCTCTGGGCGCATTTCACGCAGATTCAAGGCCTCTCGATGCGACGCTCGCTGGAATCGGTCGAGCGTTGGAACCGGATTGTGGAGGCCACTGAGAAGGCCGCGGCCGAGAATCCCCTCCCGAACGGGCGGCACGTGCTGCTGGAGAACATCCATCGACTCGACCCAACCCACCGCGAAGACATCGCACCAGGTGGTCCTTGTCCCTTCCTGGGCGAGGAAGCCTGGGTCAGCGCCGAGGGCCGCTTCAATCCGTGCTGTGCTCCAGACGCGCAGCGTCGCACGCTCGGCGAGTTCGGCAACCTCACCGACAAGGCACTCATGGAGATCTGGAACAGCCCGGAATACCGCTTGCTACGCGAGACGTACCGCGAGCACGACCTCTGCAAGGGTTGCAATATGCGCAAACCGGCGGGGCTAGGATGACTTGGCAACGGTCCACTGTCGCTCCCGACGGCACGCACCATCGCGTCGATGAGCGGGAGATGTACGCCGCGCGGTTTTTCCGCGTGCAGAAGTTCCACGAGCCTGGGCTTGCCCCCGTCGTCGATGCGTCGGGTGCATATCACATAGTCACCGACGGCACGGCCGCATATTCGGCTCGGTTCCTCCAGACGTGGGGGTTCTACGGGGGCCGCGCGGCGGTGCAGGACCAACGGGGCTGGTTTCACATACTTGCCGATGGCCGAGATCTCACCCCTGAGCGCTTCGACTGGTGCGGGAACTTCCAGAACGGGCGATGCACCGTGCGGGCACAATCGGGACTGTACTTCCACATCACCGAGTCGGGCAAGCCCGCCTACCCCGACCGCTACCTCTACGCCGGCGATTTCCGTGACGGCTCAGCAGTGATCCGCTGTCCTGAGAGTGGCTTGTGCACGCACATCGATTCTGATGGCCGCCGCGTGCACGGCAAGTGGTTGATCGACCTCGACGTCTTCCACAAGGGCTACGCGAGGGCCCGGGATCGATCGGGGTGGTTTCACATCGACGCGACCGGTCGGCCGCTCACCAACCACCGGTACGCCGAGGTCGAACCCTTTTACAACGGCCATGCCCGGGTGCTCACCCATGACGGCGAGTACCAGGTCGTCGATGAGCAGGGCCATGTGCTCGCGTCCGTGGGCAGGTATCCACACGACCGATTCCACCAGGTCTCGGCGCTCCTAGTTGGAAACTGGCGCACCGACACGATCGCCGCGGCGGTGTCGCTGGGCGTGTTCGATCGCCTGCCTGCCCGTTGTGCCGAACTTGCCGGAGCTATCGCCGCCCCTGAAGACTCAGTCATGCGCCTGCTCGGCGCCCTTTGGGAGCTCGGCCTGGTCGATCGTCGGGAGGACGGGCTGTGGAAAGCGACACTCAACGGGCAACTGCTCGATCGCAGATCCATCCCCAATCTGGTCGATGCTGCAACCGAGTACGGCGGGCCACTCCGCGAGTGCTGGAGCCATCTTCGTGAGGCAATCAGATCGCCGCAGTGGCGTCCCCTGGATATCTTCGCCTCTGCTGCGGCCGATCCTGATCGCACGGGAGGGTTTCAGCGAATGCTGGCGATGTACGCGCAGCACGACTACTCCGAGATCGCCCGCATGCTGCCATTTCAGGAGGCGCGGACTATCGTGGATGTGGCCGGGGGCACCGGTGTTCTGGCGAGCATGATCGCCGATCAGTTTTCGGCGGCCGATGTGGTCGTGCTGGAACGTCCCGAGGTGTGTGAGCTCGCGTGTGCAGACCGCACACACCCCCGCGTCCAGTTCGTAAGCGGCGATCTCTTCGATCTCTGGCCGGTACGAGCGGACGGGTTCGTGATGTCGCGTGTTCTCCACGACTGGAACGACGACGACGCCCGTCGCATCCTGAGGCACGCCCGCGCCGCGATGTCGCCAGGCGGTATGGGGGTGATCATCGAGATGCTGCTCGATGACGCGACGCCATTCGGCCGCCTGTGCGATCTCCACCTCAAGGTCGTCACTGGCGGTCGGGAGCGAACCCTGGATCAGATCGGAGGTCTCGTTCATGAGGCGGGCTTTCGACTCATGCGCGTCGAACCCACGCCGTCCATCGTGAGCACCGTCGTCGTGGAGGCCGTGTGAACATCGCCGCCGACATTGCTGGACTGAGCGCGTGGCGTGACCGCCGAGGGCTCGTGGTGTTCGTACGCCACGGCGAGCGGGAATCAGTGCCATCGCACGAATTCCCGCGCCACGATGCGCCGCTCACGGAAGACGGGCGACGCGCGGCGGAGTCACTCGGTGCCCTCTTGGGCGATCGGTTGGGTGCGGTGCGAAGCAGCCCGGTGCCACGGTGTGTCGACACTGCCCTCGCCCTCATTGCTGGAGCGAGACGGGTGGGCGCTCCCACGCACGATCAGTTGCTCGGCGACCCCGGTGCCTTCGTCGTTGATGGCGAACGCGCCATGGCCGAGCTGGTGCGTCGCGGATTCCATCCGGCCGCACGGCAACTGGGGAATGGTGCACAACTGCCGGGCTTCGCAGATCCCGATCGCGCGACACAGCAACTCCTGGCGCTGGCACATTCACTCCTCGCAGCTGAACCGTCGCGCGTGCATGTACTTGTGACACACGACCTGATTCTCTCGACAATGGTAGCTCGCGTCAGAGGAGTCGCCCTGGAAGAGCGGGAGTGGTCTGGATATCTGCATGGGTTGGCGGTGTGGCGCGACAACCTGCAATTGGTCAGCCGGTACGCCGCCGTCGAGCAAGCCGTGCCCGAACGGTTGATGTTCGGTCGAGTAGGCGGGGGTTGAGCCGGCCTTGCGCCTGCGAGTCGAACCCACGCCGGCGGCGCATGCCTCCGCGATGATCCGCAGCCGCCGGGCGTGGGAGATCGGATGATGGAGTGCGCGGTCATCGCGCTCGACCACCTCGTCGAAGTCGATCGTCATGCGTGCGTCCGTGCGCAAGCCCCGCGGGGCCAGCGATGGTTCGTTGGGCGAGCCAACCATGCGGCAGGCCGTTAACCACCATCTACGCGAACCGGGCAAAATGTGGCGAAAGAGGATCGATCGAAACCCGGCGCGAGGGAACGTCCTGACAGCCTGTATCGCCAAGTCGGATCAGGGACTCGTCGTATCCGCTTCAAGCGAGACCTGCAGCAGGAATGCTGACGTGGTGATCGCCCGCACACTATGGCGCATCCGTGGCCGCATGATCAAGATCTGGCCCGGAACGAGCCGCTGCTCCTTGCCCTCGACAACCGCCATGAACTCACCTTCGATGGGTTGAACCGTAACAGTCCCCCCGGCGGCGTGCTCGGGAAGAGATGCGTCCACGTCCATGACAAAGAGGGCGATGGTTCGGCCACCGTTCTTGAAGAGCGACTTCTGGCGATGCCCGTGCTTCGTCGGGCTTGATTCCGCTCGAAGGGCAGCCACTTCCGCGTGAAGATCCAATGTGATGCTCTGCACCGCGAAACGCTCGCTCGGCGGCTGCCGCTCACGATCAGTGTTCATCTGCCCTCTCCTTGTCTTGTCCGCTGCCGGTAGACGAGCCGAGCGTGTGGCGTGGTCGCGCACCGGGGCGAAGCCGCTCGATACGATCCGCTTCATGGAGCAGGCGAGCGAGTTCTTCTGGGTGGTCCCGCTGGATTGATTCGAAGTACACGCGCTCTTCCCACCGGATGTGGTCGTGGAGCAACCCTCCGAGCCGTCGCAACATCGTCTCATCCGAGGCCGAGGCTTCCGGCTCCCGGGCGCATTGTTCGGCGAGTTCACGCAGTGCGCCATGCTCGGCCAACAGTCGGCTCCGGAGCTCTGGGCAGTCGGTCAGCGGTAACAGCAGACGCTCCTCGTCGTCGAAGTGCGATCGGATCTCCTTGTGCCAGACCCGGGTAAACGCCTCGACGGCCACCCGGCGCTGATGCGCGTCGCCGCCTGCCGCACGCTGGAGGTTGCGGGCTTGGATCAGACCGCTCATGTGCTCGCGCGAGAGCGGTTGGAGCGTTGGGTGGCGTTTGAGCGGTGGCTCGGAGGATGTCAATGTGTCGTTGTCCATCGCGTGATGTCCGAACCCCAATTGACCAGATGCTTCGGACTCCATAGTATATGCCTACCGACCATGCCCACGCAAGCCAGTACCAACTTGTCCGTGTCCGACCGGATCCTCGCGGGGCTCTCGAAGCTCTCGCTGGTGATGCGGCACGAATCGTGGCGCGCGGCCGGGCAACGCGGCCTTACTCCGACGCAGGCGCAGATCCTCTCGATCCTGGCCGGATCGGCCAACCCGATCGGCCCAAAGGAAGTAGCGCGGCAAATGGCGATCACGCTGGGCACGGCCAGCGAGGCGATTTCGTCGCTGGTTTCAAAGGGTCTGGTCCGCAAGGCAACATCCGAAACCGATGGACGTGCCGTCGTGCTCTCCCTTACCAAGCCGGGCGTGCGGGAGGCGGCGACTGCGTCGGCGTGGCCCGCTTCCATGGTCGAGGCCATCGATGCGCTGCCCGAGTCCGAGCGGACGGGCTTGTTGCGAGGCCTGATCGGCATGATCCGCACGCTTCAGGAGCAGGGCGCGGTGCCGACGGCACGGATGTGTGTCGGCTGCACATACTTCCGACCCAACGAGTACCCCGACACGCCGAAGCCGCACCACTGCCTGCTGATCGACGCGCCCATCGCGAACTCCGACCTCCGAATCGACTGCCCTGAGATGGAACCCGCGGCCGAGGAGGTGCGGCCCAAACTCTGGAGCGTCTTTGTGAACGGCCAGCCTCTCGATAACCAAGGACCGGGCCATCGGCGGAGCCCATCGAAATCCCGCCGGTTCAATCCTGTCAGCAAGTAGGAGCACATCATGAGCACGAAAGCCACGTTCTACCACGCCGGTTGCCCCGTCTGCGTCGCCGCCGAGCGCACGGTCGCGGAGGGCCTTGACCGCTCGAAGTTCGACGTCGAGATCGTCCACCTCGGCGAGCACAAGTCGCGCGTCGCCGAGGCGGAGAGGGCCGGCGTGAAGTCGGTGCCCGCGCTGGTCATCAACGGCCAGCCGTTCCACATCAACCACGGCGCGGACCTGTCCGTCCTGAAGGCATGAAAACGTCGGACTTCCCAGAGCAGGGGCTCCGCCGCCATGACGCCACGCACAAGCGTGGCGTCATGACGGATCGGGCCGGCGGGGAATGGCAACCCACTCCGAACGTCGATTCGAGGCACCCCATGAGCCAGTCAGATGATCTTTCTCGTGCAATCCGCCAGCTCCCTCTGACCGAGCCGGTCGGGAGCGGCGCGCCGGCGACGATGATCGATGAAGCGATGATCCGATCGCTTGTGGACACGTTCTACAGCACGATCCGGGAGGACGAACTGCTCGGCCCTATCTTCGCACGCCATATCGCAAACTGGTCGCTGCACTTGCCGAAGATGTACGCGTTCTGGTCCACGGTGGTGCTTCGCACAGGGCGGTACTCGGGGCGGCCGCTCGAAGCGCACCAGCGCCTGCCAGACCTGACGCAAGCCCACTTCGATCGCTGGATCTCATTGTGGTTGCAGACCGTCGCTCGCGTCGTGCCCGCGCCATCACACGATGCGTTTGTCGTCCCCGCAACACGCATGGCCTCGTCGATGAGCTCGGTGCTCCTGCGCGGCGGCGCATCGGCATGAACGATCGACCTGGACAAGCGGATCAGACGGGTGTCGCGCAGCCGGTTGCGTCACTGGCCGTGCTCTACGCGGGTGTCCTAATCGGCGTGTCGTTCATCGCTACCCCCGCGAAGTTCCTCGCCCAGTCGATCACGCTCGAGCAAGCGCTCGATGTCGGGCGATGGACTTTCCGCCTCTTCGGATGGGTCGAACTCGGACTCGTCACCTTGATGCTCGTACTCGCCATGCGCTGCCGCGGCATCCGCGTGTGGGGGCCGATCATCGCGGTGCTGGTGGCCGTTCTATGTCAGTTCCTTTTTCTTCGCCCCTTGCTCGACGCGCGGCTTGGCGCCATCTTGGCCGGAGGTGCGCCGCCGCCGTCACAACTCCACAACATCTACGGCTTGATCGAGCTCGGCAAACTCGCGGCGCTGCTTTGCATCGGCTTGGGCCGCCACGACCGATCTGCCTCCGGCTCTGGCTCATCGTCGTGAGTCTCTCGCGTTCTATGCCGTTCCGATCGATGCCCACCCCCGATCGGAACCCCGCGTCAAATCGGCGGGGGCGCTAACCGAGAGTCGGAGAGAGTTTGAGAGGTTCGGCCGAGAGGCCGACCGGAACCCTCGGGGTTCTCGTCGTTCGCCCGATCGGCCAGACCAAACCGAGAGCGCGGCGGCTCGGGCTGGCTGGCGACCGTGCGGCGCAAACCCCAATACCTACTGGACTTTGCGCGATCTGCCGTGAGCACGGCCGCACGCCCGGAGACCGCCGCGTGCGTAAAGCAAAACCGGCCCGCTTTCGCGGGCCGGTCTAAAGCTCCCCGACAAGGATTCGAACCTTGAACCTAGCGGTTAACAGCCGCTCGCTCTACCGTTGAGCTATCGGGGATTGGATGGTCCGGAGGCCGGATTGTCGCCCCTGCGGGCGGGTGATAGCCTATCCATGCATCGGCCCGAATCAAGCCGGGCTGAAGCGAGGTCACTCTCCCGGGGCAGCCGGTCCCCGCCATCCGCACCGCGGTGGCCGAAGTCCAAGTCCTCTTGCAGGCAACCGGGGCCATCGACGCCTGGCTGAGGTGCGGATCTTCCCCCATTCGCGCTCGTATGGTGGTTCGTGCTGTGGACTGTTCTTTCACTGGTGTTCGCGACAAGTTCCGTCGCCATGCCCCAGAGGCAGTACGCTGATATCGGCCAGCCTGTGGCCTGGGCCGCCCGGGCGGCCGCCGTGCAGCAAATCGAAGCACCCAGCCGGCCGGAGGTCGCCGGACCCGAGCGACGCGGGTCGATCTTCCACGTCAATGGCAAACCACCCGAACGGGTAGTGTTTGCCGTCCGGGCGGAATCCTGCGACGGCGTCGCACCAAGCACGCCCATGGGTCGGGCTTTGGCCGGGGTGCTCGATGAACGCACCGGAGAAGGCGTGCCCGGGCTGCTGGGAAACCTAGTCGAGAGCGGAACCCGGGTGCGAGAGGAAACAACCCTTGCCACGCCGATTTGCGTTGCATGGCTTTTCGCGGGCGGGCAGAGCAAGCGGATCGAAATCGGGCGAACCGGGCAAGGCTGGCTGCTGGCGCGCGAAATGGACGCAGGCTAGGATGGAGTCATTCTGGCACGCCTGAACGAGCGGCGGTTCTCGCTGCTCAGCGCCGACTGGCCGGCGCTTCGGCTGCCTTTCGAGCAGGCTGCCGACTATCCGCCGGGTCAACTGGTCGCGATGGAGCAGCCCTACGTGTCCAACGCGATCGTGCTTGACCAGCCGACACTGCGAAGGCGTCTGTTTCGCAACCCGGGCAACATGGCGCCGCTCGATCGCAACCTGGCCGAAGAGCGCTTCTTCGTTCGCTTTCCCAGGAAGCGCGACAATCGACGACCCTGCGGGCTGCTGGTGTGGATTCACGCGATCGACGATCACGAGCCCCCGCTGCAGGTCATCGCGCCGGCGTGTGATGACCTTGGGCTGACGATCGTGAGCATCGCGGACGCGGGCAACTCGCGCGAGGTGGTCGACCGGCTGCAACTGGTGCTCGACGTCGTCGCGACGATCTCGGCTCGCGTGCCGATCGACGAGCATCGCATCTATGCATCGGGAGTTTCGGGCGGCGGGCGCTGCAGTTCGATCGTGTGGGGGTGCTTTCCCGATGTCTTCACCGGGGCGGTGTCGATCGTCGGACTTGACTCGTACCAGGAGACGCCGACGGGGACGGGACAGGCGTGGCGGCAGTCGTATGACCGGCCGAGCGGCGTGCTGCTCGGCATGCTGCGTACGCACCGGATGGCGGGGATTTCGGGATCCAATGATGGAAACTACGCGGAGATGAAGGCGCGTCTGGATCTCTTGTCGCGCGACGGGCAGGACGTGCGCCTGTTCGAGCAGGCGGGGATGGGTCATGAGATGCCCACAGCCGAGACATTCGCCGAGGCGATGCGCTGGGTGGACGAGCCGGCTCGCGCGGCCGCTACCAAGGCGGCCGAGGAAGGCGCAGAGATCCTCCGTCGCGCCAAGGCGGCCACGGGCGAGGCACGCGAGCGGCTGTTGACTCGCGCGATCGAAGCGGCTCCGTGGAGCCAAGCCGCGTGGGAAGCGATGGACCTGCTCAGGGGTCCCTAGGTTTCCAGTCCAGCCTGCTGCCGGGTATGTCGTCGTCGTTGAACGAGTCGTCATCGGGCGGGTTTTCGGGCGGAAGCGGCCCGGAGGTGGGGCGTGGAGGGTGCGGGCCCGAAGATGAGCCGCCCTCGCTCACGTCTTCATCATCGTCGTCGTCATCTTCATCCCACGACGACTCGTCGGAGTCGTCGTACCACGTCGACTCGTCGGCGTCGGTGTCGTCGTCATCGTCCTCAAACTCGTCGGCCCTGCGCTCATACTGCACGCGCTCCGCCGCGGCCGACCATGCGTCCAGGCGCTTGCTCGGCTGGCGCGTGGGAGACATCGAGCGCTCACGTCGGCGGCGGAGCACGCTGTAGGCGAGCATACCCACCACTACGGCCACAAGCAGACCCGCGACGACCAGCGTGAGCGCCAGCGCCTGGCTCACCGCCTGCTGTTTGTCCGAAGACAGCGTCACCCACCACATGCAGCCAACGCTAGGACGCGGGGTCGATCGTCGTCGGCACAGAATTGGAGTCTTTGTCCGAGGCGGGGTTCCAAGGCACCAGGCGTACCTCGTGCCCGACCCGCACCAACCCCATCTGACTCCCGCTTTCCCGCAGCAGACTGGCCAGTTCGTCGTCTGAAATGCGGCGATCGACAATGGCGTGAGCCAGGTCCATGACGCTGGAACTTCCGCCCGCGGCGAAGGCCGTCGACGGGCCCGGCTGGGGCAGGGGCGGCGCCTCGCCTCCCTGCGCCGAAGGGCTTCGCTGCGGCATGCCGCGTCCTGGGCTGGTAAGAATGAGCACCCCTCCCGCGACGGCCAGCGGAACGCACCACATCGCACCCCGGCAGAGCGCCCGCTGGCGACGTCGCGCCGCAGCGGCCCGGAGCATTGCGCCCAGGATCTCCTCACGGCGTTCGCGGTCGGGTGTCTTGTCCATGTCCGTGAGCATCGGAATCTCCTTCCTCGGCGCGTCGCCGCAGGGCGGACAGAGTCCCGCGCAGTCGGCCCCGGACGGCGTCGGCCGACAGGTCCATCGCCTGCCCCACCCCTCGCAGTTTCATCGCACCGGCGTAGCGCAAGCGCACAAGCAACGCATCGTCATCGTGCAGAAGCCTCAACTGCTCACGCACCCACTCGCTGGCGCCCGCATCGGAAGCGATCGGCGCAGACTGTTCGACCTGCGCCTCCCGGCGCCGACGCCGGCGCTCTGATCGCAGCCGATCCACGACGGCGTTGCACACCACTCGCGTCAGCCAGCGCTCGATCGCGGCGCGCGATTCAAGTTCGGGCATGGATCGGGCCGCCTTGATCATCACGTCCTGCACAATGTCGAGCGCAAACGACTCGTCACGCCGCGAGGCTCGATGCGCAAGACGCAGGGCGAAATCAAACCACTGCTCATAGAAGTCGGCGACGGCCCGTGGATGTCCTTGCGCAACGCCACGCGTCAGAAGACGCGCGGCCTCGTCGGCAGGGTGGACCGAAGTGGAGTGCTCAAACGGCACAGTCTGGGCGAGGTGGTCAATCGCCCTGATCGAGCAACTCAATGAGTTTGCAGACGTGTGCGAGATGCTCAACTCCTTTCTTGCTTCCAGCATACCGCACCACGATGCGGCCATCCTGCATTTCGAACCCGAGAATTCGTGACTGTGGATTGACGCTGGTGACGGCCACGAGAGCCTCCACCAGTTCCCGCACCTGCTTGGGGTGCCTGGCCGTGAATCGGCTCGATCCCTCGACGGGCGGCGCGGCGTCGGAGGAGTCCACTCCCGTGCGCCAGTTCGTCGATGCCTCGGACTGCTTGCGCATCGCCTCAAGTTCGGCCTGCAAGTGCCGGGAGCGCGACTCCGTCTGCCTGAGTTCGAAGGTCGCCTGAAGGAGTTCATCATTGCTGGCCAGTCCTTGCTGCGAGGCCTCCTGGAGATGGGCAAGTTGAGCACGCTTGCGTTCGACTTCCAGTTGATTCTGCTCGATCTCGGCCTGCATGGCCCGCAATCGCTCCTGGGTCGCAAACGACACGCTGGCTTCATGCTCGGCCGTGACACGGGCCCGCTCGGCGTCGCGCTCGAGCGTCTTGAGCAGTTCACTGACAATGCCATGCTGGGCGTCAGTGCCGCGGACGATCAGTACCCCGCTGTCTTCGTGGAACAGCAGTTCGGGCTGGGGCTGCTCACGTTGCACGCCAAGCGCGGTCTTCGCCGCGTCCATGATGGCTGAGAGTTGAATGTCGCCGGAGAGGATGTCCCGGACCGAGTAGATGCGGAGGATCGAAGGGACCGAGGCCGCGGCGTCGGTGTAGACACCCTGATATGGTCGAACAAATTCGCCGCCGACATCGGGCGAAGGGGGAAGTCGGCGTCGGCCTTCGATCACATGAATCGGCGCACCCGACTTCTGAACCGAGTTGATACTCGCCTGATCACTCGGGCAGATCGCATCCAGCGCCGACGAGATCGTGACGTTGCGAAGGCTGACGGCCGGCACCCCAATAGCCTCGGCTCCGCCGCGCAGGATGACGTTGACTTGGGCGGGGGCCGCGGCCTGGCGCATGGCCTTGACAAACTCTCCCAGCGTGCCCCCGGCAAAGTCAATGTTGACCAGTTCCGGCTCGCTGGCGGGGGTCTGGTTGAGGGCAGGAACGGGCTGTTGATTCTGCGCCAATGCGATTGGGGCAGGGACCAGACAGGTCGCCAACCCGGCGGCCGCAGCGAGAACGAGTCGGTTTGGACGCATGAAGAGGCTCCTTTCACCTCTTCAACGTCACCTAGTGGAGCCAGCGGCGGGAAAATCACCGATTGCAGAAAACTCGAAACGCCAACGGAGCACCCTATTCCGGCAGGTGCGTCCGCCCGGAAGCCCAATAAATGCCGCCGGCCAGATGTCGCAGGAACAGATCTTCAGCGAAGGACTCCTCGGTGTGTCCTCCCGCGGTGTAGAAGGCCCGCCCGCCGTCAAACTCGTGACACCACGCGATCGGGTGGTCGTTGTTCATGGTTCCGCCGGAGTAGGTCGTTTCGTCAAGGTTGGCCAGCACATGGACGTGTCCGGGTTTGGAGCGGAAGTTGTACCACTCGTCGCGCCGGGGCCAGTCGGCAGGGAGCATGTTGGTGGCGATGTGCTCGCGATCCAGCACGCGAATCGTCGCATCCTGGATGGCGGGATGCCCGAGGAAGTAGGCCCCCACCAGTTTGCCGTACCACGGCCATTCGTACTCCGTGTCGCTGGCGGCGTGGACGCCGACGTACCCGCCGCCCGCACGGATGTAGCGCTCGAACGCGGCCTGCTGATCGGCGTCGAGCACGTCGCCGGTGGTGCTCAGGAAGATCACCGCGGCATAGCAGGGAAGCAACGCGTCATTGAAGTACGCGGCGTCTTCGGTTGTATGCACATCGAAGCCATACTGCCGACCGAGCGCCCGGATGGACTGGATACCGTCGGGTATCGACGAGTGCCGGAAGCCGGCCGTCTTGCTGAACACGAGCACACGCAGGTCGGGCGCGGGATGCTCGGGCGAAGTCGGCATTTCGCGGAGCGTGTACCAGACCTCGCAGGCGGCCGGAGCGGGCGAGCCCGCGCGATCAATCTGTACGTTGGCGCGTATGTGTACAATGCGCCCGGGGGCCAGGCCCGCAAGCATGAGTTCGACCGTCCTGTCACTGGTGGCTCGGGCCTCGGCCACTTGGAGCGGCTGCGCTTCGCACCTGGCCACACCCCCGGCGGGCGTGGGCACGACATACCACTGCTCGACGGCGAACGCCTCCCTGCTCTCCATCGAGCGACGGGACATGGGCTCATGGAAGGTCAGCCGGAAACCGCCGGGAATGGCCTCCATACGCTCGATCGCGCCCGCAAATGAGGGCGGAAGATCGAGCGCTCGCACCCGGGCGGCGCTGTCTCCACCGGGACGCGAGACGATCAGGATGCCACCGCCCGCGCCTGCCGCGACGTCCGCCAAAGAGCCGCCGCCCGTGATCGACGTCGGGAAGACACATCCCTGCCAGACGCCATTGATCGACTCAGCCTGCACGCGATAGAACGCACCCGTCGGCTGGTCGGCGACGAGCATCTGCCCGGCCCAGGGGCCTTGCGACAAGCCGATCACGCGCGTCGGAAGCGTCACCGCGTCAGGCAGATGCACCATCGCCAACATCGGGTCCAGTGTTCCGGTGCTGCCCGGGTCGATCGCGTACAGGGCGCTCGTCGGGCTCCAGGGCCCCGTGCCCACCGAAGCGATGAGTTGACCCTGGCCCATCCATCCAAGGGCTTCGACGTGCCTCAACGCGGGCGGCGAATGCACGCTCGCCTCCGCCTGCACACGGGCTTGGCCCCTCGCAATGGGTATGCACAGCGCCATCAAGAGCCCGGCGACGACTGAAGTGGTACTCCGCATACTGATAGGATACGGTGCCAAGCCCGTCACCAGCGCTGCCGCCCACCCGATCGGAGGATTGCTTGAACCGGAAAGTCATGCCGAATCTGGTTGTCGCGTTGCTCTTGTCTGTTTCAGGCATTCGTGGCCAGGCCGTCGGCATGCAGCCCGCCGTGCCATCCGATCAGGTCCGGGCCGGATTGCGAGACATGATCGCCGGTGCTCGCGACGCTGTCTTTCCCGCATTGGTGCACATCGAGGTGCAGGCCGTCGAGCACTGGGCGGGGCAGGAGAGCAAGATCACCTCAACGGGCTCCGGGACGATCATCGACCCATCGGGACTGGTGCTCACCAACGCTCACGTCACCGACAAGGGCCGCCGCTTCTTCTGCACATTGGCCGACAAGCAGCGCGTGGTCGCGACGCTGATCGGCGAGGATCCGTGGACCGACCTGGCGCTGCTGCAACTCGATGCTTCCTCCGTCCGCGGGTACGCAAACGGGCTTCCACACGCGTCGTTCGGCGACAGCAGCCACCTGCGCACCGGCGACTTGGTGCTGGCGATGGGCTCGCCCTTCGCGCTCGACCGCACCGTGACGCTGGGCATCGTGGCCAACCCCGACCGCGTGTTCACCGGCGGGCCTTCCAATGACGTGGAAGACCTGCAACTGGGTTGGGGCTCGCAGCGCACGGGCATCTTCACGTCATGGATCCAGCACGACGCGCTGATCAACCCCGGGAACTCCGGCGGGCCGCTGGTCAGCATGGACGGGCAGATCATCGGCATCAACACGCGCGGCGGATCAGGCAACGGATTTGCAACGCCCAGCAACATCGCCCGCGACGTGGTTGAGCAACTGCGCATGCACGGGCAGGTCAACCGGAGCTGGATCGGCGTCGGCTTGAAGCACCTGGAGCGAACCGGGCTTGACCGCGGAGTGTTCATCGACTCGGTGGATGCGGACGGCCCGGCCTTTGAAGCCGGACTGCGGGCGGGTGACGTGTTGATCACCATCGACGGAAAGCCGCAGACGGTGCGCTTTCCGGAAGAAGTGCCCGATTTGCTCGCGTTGATCGCCTCTTACCCGGTCGGACAGACACTGCACGTCGAATACGAACGCAAGGGTGTGCCCGGATCGACGAGCATCATGACGAGGCGGCTTGAACTGGATGAGGGAGAGAAGGTCTC
Organism: Phycisphaerales bacterium; assembly: GCA_023382935.1. GTDB lineage: Bacteria > Planctomycetota > Phycisphaerae > Phycisphaerales > UBA1924 > J022. Next base: position 424,556 of record JAHDXL010000005.1, on the reverse strand, counting down.
GCTGCGCAAGTGGGGCCTGACCGTCAACCAGATCACCCCCTACGAGGCCGCCTGGCGCATGCTGCCCTCGACCGATGGCGCGATGGTCGAGAGCACGCGGAGCGGAATGCCGGCGCAGTTGGCCGAGCCGCCGCTCCAGTCGGGCGACGTCATCCGCGCGATCGACGGGAAAGTGGTGCAGAGCATCCGCGACCTCGTCGACATCTACTCGCAACTCGATTCCGATCCCAACCGTCCCGCCTACGTGCTCGTCGAGTTCTCGCGCGGCGACAGCCAACTTATCACAGCCCTGCGCACCAGCATGCCCGACTCAGCCGATCCCCCGCGCGACCTGCCGCGTGCATGGTTGGGCATTGACACGCAGCCGGTGGTGCCCGATCTGGCCCGACACTTGCCCAGCCCCGATCACCTGGGCTTCCGCATCACACGCATCTATCCAGGCACAACAGCCGCCGAGGCCGACCTGCGCGTCGGCGAAATCATCACGCAGATCAACGGAGTCGCGGTCCAACCATCCGCCATCGAGCAGGCGGGCATGTTCGGACGCGAAATCCGCCGGCTCGACGTGGGCTCCAACGCGATCCTCAGCGTGGTCCGCGACGGCCAGACGGTGGATGTGGCGGTCAAACTTGAGCGATCGCGCACACGCCCGGAAGAAGCCAAACGAGAGAAGAACCGCGATTTTGGGCTGACCGTCCGTGCAATCACCTTCTTCGACCGCATCGACAATCGCTGGACCGACGAGGTGAGGGGCGTCATCGTGGATGACGTCGAGCGTGGCGGCTGGGCGGCGTCGGCCGGAATCCTCGCGGGCGACTTGGTGCAACAGATCGACGAGCACGAGGTCCACAACCTGACCGACTACAACGCGGCGATGAAGTCCGTCGCCGAGGCCCGCCCTGAGCGCGTGGTCATCCGCGTGCTGCGCGGGCCGCGAACCTCGTTCCGCTTCGTCGAGCCCGAGTGGACCCCGGTCCTCGAAGCCAACCCCGCGTCAGGCGAACCGACTGAGTGAGATTCACACACACTTTGGACGCGCCGTGGCGCGACCACCACAAGGAGACTGCATGTCCATTCTCGCCCTGAGCGCCGTGTGCGGCGCGTTTGCCCTCGCCCCCGGCCTCGGACACGCACCCGAAGGCAATCCCGCCCCACTCTCTCCTGCGGTTGACATGTCGGCCGACGATCACGGCTACGCGTCGCTGGTCGAGAAGGTCGCCCCGGCCATGGTCACCGTCAAGTTCGTCATGGCATATGAAGGCCAGGATGACACCGAAGAAGAGGAAATCGACGGGCTGACCATTGACCCCAGCGGTGTCGTGCTGGTTTCTTCGGCCATGATGTTCGGGCCTGAGTACCTCGGCGTGGCCGCCCGCCCGCGCGAGATCAAGATCATCCTCCCAGGCGAAACGCAAGCACTGGACGCACAAGTCATCGTGCGCGACCGCGAACTCGATCTGGTGTGGCTGCGCATCCTCGTCACCGAGTCGGACAAGCCTCTCACTTTCAAGCACGTTTCTTTCAGGAACGACGCCAAGCCGCTGCTTGGACAGGAAATCCTCCAGGTCTGGAGACTTGACAAGTTCTACGACCGCGCTCCCTACGTCTCTTCGGCCCGCGTGGCCGCCAAGGTCACCAAGCCGCGCGAACTCTTCATCGCCAGCGGGGAAGTGACCATCGGGCTGCCGGTCTTCGACGTCGCCGGCAACGTGCTCGGCTTCGGCGTGCTCCAACTGCCCGACGAAGAAGAAATGAACGCGATGACGAGCACCAATCCCTACTCACGCATGATCTTCACACGCACCATGCTCCCGGCCTCCCGAGTCGCCGCCGCAACCGAACAGGCACTGGCAACGCTGGAGAATGAGGACTAGTACGAGCCCAGGCGCCGTTGCGACGACTTGCCGAGACCAGCCTCACGACCGAGCGTCTGGGCATCGTGTCTGGAATGGACGTTTCGCCGCCGGATCTGTTCCTCACCGACCTGCTGATCTACCAAGAGGAAACCTGCACCGCCGACATGAACGGCGATGCCAACCTCGTCGACGAACTGGCGCACCTGAACGCATCCAGCCGCGGATGTGACTGAGCAAGCAAGACAGGTCGAAGAGCGATCGGAGTGAGGCAAGATCGCACACCGGTTCGCCCCGGGAACCCTTGGCCAAGTGGAATCCGGCACTGCCCGTCGCTGCCTTCTGCAGCGATGGGCGATTACACTCATCACCATGTCCGACCCGGATCAGAGCCACTCGGGGGCAACCTCCCGGGCAGCAGCGGAGTTGACGGTCCTCTTTCAGCGGGCCGCCGAGGGCGACGCCGCCGCGTCGGGCCAGATCCTGCCGCTGGTGTATGAGCAGTTGCGGCAGATCGCCGCGGCCCGAATGGCCGGGGAGCGGCGCGACCACACGCTCCAGGCGACCGCCCTCGTCCACGAGGCCTATGCACGCCTCTTGGGCCCGGGAGAGGTTGCGTGGGTGAATCGCAAGCAGTTCTTCTTCGCAGCCGCAGAGGCGATGCGGCGCATCCTCATCGAGCACGCGCGGGGGCGGGCACGACTCAAACGCGGCGGACCGGGTCTCAAGCGACGTGACCTCGAATTCTCAGCCGTGGCGGACCTGGCCCGTGATGACCGTTCCGACGAAGTCATTGCGATCGACGAGGCCTTGCGTCGCCTGGAAGAGGAAAGGCCTCGGGTGGCCCATGTGGTTCACCTGCGCTTCTTCGGCGGCCTGAGCGTGGAGGAGACGGCCGAGGCGCTGGGAGTTTCGGCCCGGACGGTGAACCTGGACTGGACATATGCCCGGGCGTGGCTGTTCAGACAGTTGGCCAGGGGCGAGGAGGCGAACGAAGGAGCATGAACAGAGCGTCGGATCGCGAAGTGGAGATCTTTGAGGCGGCGCTGGACCTGGCCGAAGAGGATCGCGAAGCGTTTCTGCATCAGGCCTGCGCGGGCGACGCCGATCTGCGTTCACGCGTCGCAAGCCTGCTCGATGCGCTGAGCGGCGCTGGCGAGGCGGGCTTCCTGGATCACCCGACGGGCGGACTCACGAGCACCGATCCGCCGCCCGACGATGCAGGCGGAAGCCCCGAGGAGCAGCCTGGCGCCGTGATCGATCGGTACACCCTGGTCAGGCGACTCGGGCAGGGCGGCTTCGGGACGGTCTACATGGCCGAGCAGCACCAGCCAATCCGGCGAGAGGTGGCGCTCAAGATCATCAAATTGGGCATGGACACGCGGCGGGTAATCGCTCGCTTCGAGGCCGAACGCCAGGCCCTGGCGCGCATGGATCATCCCGGCATCGCACGGGTGTACGACGCGGGCGCAACCCGGAGCGGACGCCCGTACTTCGTCATGGAGTTGGTCCGCGGCGAGCCGATCACCACGTTCTGCGACAGACGACGATTGACGGTGCCCGAACGCCTGGACCTTTTCCGGCGGGTGTGTGCGGCCGTGCAACACGCGCACCAGAAGGGGATTATCCACCGCGACATCAAGCCGAGCAACGTGCTGGTGGCCGAGCAGGACGGACAGCCCGTGCCGAAGGTGATCGACTTCGGCATCGCCAAGGCGACGCAGGCACGAGAGACCGAGAAGACAGTTCTAACCGAAGCGCGGCAGTGGATCGGCACGCCGGCGTACATGAGCCCCGAGCAGGCAAGTGATCGCCCGGATGATGTGGACACCCGATGCGATGTGTATTCGCTCGGCGTGCTGCTGTACGAGTTGCTGACGGGCGAAACGCCGTTCGACACGACTGTTCTGCTGTCGGCCGGCTACGGCGAACTGCAGCGCATCATCCGCGAGCAGACGCCGCCTCGCCCGAGCGCACGCCTGAGCACGCTGGGAAAAGCATCGAGCGTGGCAGCGCTGAGACGGACGGAACCGACTCGGCTGGGCGCCACGGTGCGAGGCGAACTGGACTGGATCGTGATGAAGGCGCTGGAGAAGGACCGGGCACGCCGGTACGACACGCCGGGCGCCCTGTCGGCCGACGTGCTGCGCTTCCTGCGCCACGAGCCGATCGAGGCCTCGCCCCCCAGCGCTGCGTACCGGGCTCGAAAGTTCGTGCGCCGTCATCGCGTCGGGCTGGGCATCGGCGCGGCGTTTGCCCTGGTGTTGGCGTTCGGCATCGCGGGCACCGTGGCGTTTGCGGTGCGGTCGACGAGAGCGGAAAAGGCCGCCGTGGCCGAACTGTCCCGCGCCAACGAAATCAAGCAGTTGCTGACCGAGATGCTCACCTCGATTTCGCCCGACGTGGCGCTCGGGCGAGACACCACGCTCTTGCGGAGCGTGCTGGACGCAACGGCCGCTCGCGTCAGGGACAGTCAAGTCGCCGATGATTCGGTGCGTTCCGAATTGGAAGCCACTCTGGCGCGGGCGTACACGCGGATCGGCATGCCATCGGTCGCGCTCCCGTTCGCCCGCTCGGCATACGACACGCGACTGGCCCTTTCGGGCGAGGGAGATCCTCTGACCATCGAGGCCCGCGCAGTGCTGGCCGAGACACTCGATGAATCGGGCGACCTGCCTTCCGCCGCCCGGTTGCTCGAGCAGAACGTCGCGTTGCTCACGGACCACCTCGGAGCCAACCATCGCTCCACTCTGGAAGCGCGGCGGAGTCTGGCGGTTCTGCGCATGAAAGCGGACGAGACCAGTGAACAGGCACTCTCGGACGCCAGGGACCTGCTCGCCGAGCACCGCCGGACTTTCGGCAATGACGACGAAAACACGCTGGCGCTGGTGCACTCGATCTCGGCCAACCTGACCGACAAGGGGCGCGTAGCCGAGGCCGATGAACTGCTGGTCCCGGCGATGCAACTCATGCGGGAGAAGTACGGGAACCACAATCCGAGGTTCATTCTGATGCTCAACTCGCATGGCGTGAACTTGGTGATGCTCGGGCGCTTTGCCGAGGCCGAACCGGCCGTGCGCGAAGCCATCGACCTGGCGCGGCGCATCTTCGGCGAGCGGCACCCCTCTCTGCAGACGATGATGGGTAATCTGTCGTACTTGCTGCTGCGGCAGGGAAGGACGGAGGATGGGCTGGTGGTGGCCCGTGACGTGGCCTCGCTCCAGGCCAATCTGCTCGGGCCCGAGCATCCCAGCACCCTGGCCGCCAACATCAACCTCTCGGCGCTGCTGGCCAGCACAAAACGGTACGAAGAGGCCGCCGAACTTCTGGGCAACCTCCTCCCCCTGTGTCAGCGTGTGCTCGGCTCAGAACATGCCCACGCGCTCCGGGCCATGAACAACCTCGGCGGCGTGCTGGTGGAGTTGGGCCGGCTCGGCGAGGCTCGGCCCCTCCTTGAGTCAACCTACGAACTCAAACTTCGCCTTCAAGGCAGAGATCACCCCGACACGCTTCGAACGATGATGAACCTGGCCGCGCTGCGCGATCGGATGGGCGAGCCAGAGAACGCATGCGAGTTGTACGAAACGGTGTACGCGGCGCGCGCACGCGACCTGCTCCCGACCGATCCGGATCGCCTGCGGGCGGGAGTGAACCTGGCTCGGTCGCTGCTGGACTCGGGACGCGCCGAGGACGCTCTGCGGGTGATCGAGGTTGAAGAGCCGGGAGCACGCCAAGCCTGGGCCGGGCGCCCTATTGACCTGGCCGGCGTGCTTATCGCTCTGGGTCGCGCAAGACTGGAGAATGGACAGGCCGCCGACGCCCTTGGGCCCCTGACCGAAGCATTTGCCCTCGGGTGCAGCGAGGATGGACAGCCCGGAGACCTGTCGCTTCAGGCCGCCCGCCTGCTTGTCCGGGCCTATTCCCAACTCCATGAGGTCGACCCATCGGCCGGGCATGACGAGGCGGCCCGGCGTTTCCGGTCCATCCTCGATCCCTGAAACCGCCGGGGTCGCCGTTTTTTCCCATCAGCATTGCGCTCCCGCCCATGTGACGTCGCACGGATTTCGACCGGTCACCCGCCCAACTGGCGGCCGGCCGGCGAACACCGGGAGCACGTCATGAATATCACCCTCCTCATCGCCACCGTCGCAGGCAACCTGGTCTCTGTGCAAGGTCCAACGCCCGCCCCCACTCCGATCACCCACCCAACCGAGCCGAGTGAGATCGAGTCAGCCCGCACACCCGACCAGATTGCGACCTTGCTCGCGCTGGCCCGCGTGGAGGGCTCGCCAGAGCACCCCGAACTGGTCGTGCCACTCGACCTGCCCCAGGAGGCACGGGCCCTCGGCATCATGGCCCGCGAGCGCGTGTACAAGGGAATTTGCGGGCCGGAAGGGGCCACGGCTTCGGTCGAAGACCTCTACGCCCACGCCCGGCGCGACTTCGAGACCGAGACCGGCACGCGCTCGTCCAGCGAGTTTGTCGGCATCGCCCCACGCTTCGAGTTAGTGTACGACCAGACCAATCCGACGCTGATCGCCTTCTACCTGCCCACAATTCGTTCGGCCGCCCAGTACATCGCCGACTCGCTCGACAACCGCGTCACCACGCGCATCCTGCTCGATGCGTACGACTTCTCGACCGACTCCAACCCAAGCAACGACAATGCGATCGGTACCGCCTCGAGCACCCGCTTCACGCTGCCCTGGTCGGTCTATGTCGAAGGCCTGCGTGCCTCCCAGGTGCGCGAGGATAGCGCCTTGGCGATGGGGCTCCCCACTGCCTCTCTCCCGATGATCAACTCCAGCGGAGGCGTCGTCGACCAGACCCAGGTCCGCGTCACCGATGCGCAGTTGCGCGCCATTTTCGGCGAGAACGTGCTCGGTCCGGCCACCGCCACCACGCTCAGTTTCAACACCAGGACCAGTTGGCACTTCTTCAGTTGTAACTCTCTGCCGAGCAATCGGCAGTCGCTGGCCGACGTGGCAGTGCACGAGTTCACGCACTCTCTCGGCTTCACCAGCACCATCGACCAGGGCGGGCAGGGATGGGGCGCTCCGGAGGGGCTCGACATCGCTCGGTTCCGGTTCGTGAACCTGCCGTTCAGCGCGGCCACGTTTGCCGGCAACACCCGCATCGGCGCCGGCTACATCAATGAACAGCACTTCTACTCCAGTTGGCCGAATGGTTACGTGACGGCCCTGGAATCGGGCGACTCCCATCAGCCTTCTCACCTGGAGTATCGGTCCGACTTCAACTCCAAACTCGGAATCATGGACCCGGTATCGGCAGTCGGGCGCACGCGCTGCCCGAACTTCTGGACACGCGCTGACTACCAGCCTCTCGACGACATGGGCTGGAGCGTGGTGATTCCTGAAACCTCGGGCGACTGCAACGCAAATCTCGTGCCCGACCTGGCCGACATCCTGATCGGCTCCTCCCAGGACGTTGACGGCGACTCACGCCCCGATGAGTGCGAGTCCTTCCTCCCCGGCCAGGGCACGCCGTTCGCCTACCTGGGAGTGCACCGCTCTGTCTACCTCACGCCAGGGCTGACGAACCTGAACAACTTCAATCCCGACAGCCCGGACGTCACGCTGACCGAGAGCGGGCTGGTCCCTGACATGAGCACCACGGCCACGTTCCCGAACACTCAGACGCGCGTGATTCGCCTGTCCGCTTGGATGTTCGCGCCCGCTCACGATGAGTATGCGCTGCGGGTTCGAAACACCTCGCCCATGCAGTTGTGGGTCGACGGCTCGTTGATCGGAGCACTGAACCGCCCAGCCATTCCAAACTACTGGGACGCCGGCTCCTGGGTTTCCCCCCAGAACTTCGTGCAGTTGCGCCAGGGTTGGCACCGCGTCGAACTGCTCATGCTCTGCGACCAGAGCCAGGCCGAACTCTACATGATGCGCGAGGCTCGCAACCTTGGCGGATGGGAACTCGTTCCCACTCTGCACCTGCGAGCGCTGAACTTCCAGGACTGTGACGGGAACGGCATTCACGACCCGCTCGATCCCGACTGCGACGGCAACGGCGTCCCCGACGCCTGCGAACTCGACTGCAACGCCGACGGAATCCCCGACACCTGCCAGAACATCGGTCCCGATCAGGCCCAGTACCTTGGCGTCATCGGCGAACCCCGGGTGAGCATCACCTACTCCACCTGCGGCAGCGACTTCGACACCGAGATTGCGCTCTACGACATGCAGGGCATGTTGCTCTCACAAAACGACGATGCCTGCGGGGTGCAGAGTCGGATCGTTCGCCGCCTGTCCGCCGGCGACTACTACATCTGCTTCGGCGGCAAAGGCATGGCCTTCTCGAATAACTTCCACGTCCGAAACGACGCAGCCCGGAACGGGAACTGCTCCCCGGGCGGCATGCTCACCTACACCGTCGGCAACCTCACCCGCACCGAGCCCTTCCCCAGCGGGCTCTACGCCTTCGCCCGCTTCACCATCGCCGATGCCATCGACTGCCCCGCCGACTTCAACTCCGACGGCGTGCTCAACTTCTTCGACGTCTCTGCCTTCCTCTCCGCCTTTGCGAGTGGTCAACCCCAGGCCGACTTCACCCATGACGGCAACTTCGACTTCTTCGACGTTTCCGCCTTCCTGAATCAGTTCTCTGCCGGCTGTCCCTGAATTCTGACCGCCTTGATCGACGCGATCGACGGGATCGCCACTTGGAACTCCAGTGCAGGCGCGGTTCCAACAGGCCACGCCTGCCTGGCGTTGCGCACCGCACGCCCCTTCCCGATCCCGCGCCGACCGGCCTAGAACCCGGCTGCCTCCATCCACCTCGACGGCTGCCGGCCCAATGCCCCGGCGATCGCCAGCAGTGATTCGAGGCTGGGCAGGTGCGTGCCGCGTTCGATCGAAGACAACTGGCTCACGCTCACGCCCGACGACTCGCTCAGTTCCTTCAGCGTCCAACTGCGCTCCGTCCGCGCCAATCGGATCTGACGTCCGAGTTCATGCCGCAGCCGATCCTGCGGCCGCTGCCCGAGCCCGAACGATTCGGCCGCCTGCGCCAGCACGTGCCGCAGGTCCGCCAGCGAGAACGGCTTGGCCAGATAGTCAAACACGTCCTGCTTGAACGTCTGCCGCATGGTCTCCATGCTCGGGTACCCGGTCACCACGATCACGCACAGGCGGCTCCACCGACGCCGGATCTCGGCCAGCACCTCTTCCCCGCTCGCACGCCCCATCTTGATGTCCAGCAACACCACATCAGGCAGTCCGCGCTCGCACGCGGCGAAAAACTCGTCCGGCGTCGCGACGGTGCGCACATCGTGCCCCTCCGCGGCCAGCGTCACGCTGATGAACTGGCGGAAGTCCGCATCGTCGTCCAACGCGACGATGGCCAGCGGGGTCTGGCGTTCACTGTCCGACATGCTCGCCATCCTCCGGGGCCGACAACGGTGCTGGTCGCGACGCCAGAGCCCTTCTGGGCAGCATAACCTCAAACACCGCCCCGCTGCGACCAGTTCGATTCGACGCCAGAATCATTCCTCCGTGCTCGCGGACAATGCCCTCTGACACCGCCAGTCCCAGTCCCGTGCCGCGGTCGTCCAGCCGGCTGGAGACAAATGGCTCGAAAAGGCGCGGAAGCACGCTGGGGTCGATGCCCGGGCCGTCATCCGTCACCGTCAGCACGATCCACTCAGTCCCATCGCGCTCGATTCCCGACGCCTCGATCGCCACCACTCCCTGCCGCCGCGCCGCGCCCATGGCATCCACCGCGTTGCGAACCAGGTTGACCAGCACCTGCACCAGCCGATCTGCGTCGGCTTCAACCTGCAAACTCTCGGGTACGAGATTCTGCACGCTCACGCCCTCAGCACCGCGATCTAGCCGAATCAGCGTCAGCGCCTCCTCCGCGATGTCCCTCAGTTTGGCCACCGAGTACTGCGGCGATCTCGCCCGCGCAAAATCGAGCAGGCCCTCGCTCAATCGCTCCAGGCGCCCGATCACCCGCCGCAGCAACGCCACCTCGACCGGACTGAGACCCCCTTCGCCATCCCGGGCCAGTTTCTCGGTCAGTCCCTTGGCCACCGCCAGCGGCGTGTTGAGTTCGTGAGCCACCCCGGCCGCCATCATGCCCACACTCACGAGCCGGTCCGCGTCGGCCAGATTGCGCTTCGCCGTTTCCAGCAGGTGGTTCTTCCGCCTCAGATCCGTCGCGACCATCTCCAACTGATCGAGCGCCTCGGCCAGCGCCGCCTCGTGCCGCCGAATCGTCCGGATCGTCTCGTTCCGCGAACGCATGATTTCGCCCAGTTCGTCGGCCGGCATGATCGACTCGGGCACCAGTTCCCCTTCCGACTGCCCCTCACGCAACGCCCGGTCGGCCAGCAGGATCCGGGCAATCGGCCCATACACGTGCCGCGGAAGGACGAACAACTCCAAAGCCCCGACCACCAGCGTGTACACCACCAGCAACGCCGCAATCGTGAATCCGTACACCCACAGCACCGCACGTCTCGCGCCAAACAGCGACGTCTCGGCCACCCAGAACTCGCCCCCGTGCTCTGAAGGTGTCCACGCCACCGCCACGCCGGGAAGTTCGCGTGATTCGATTGCCACGGCCCAGCCCCCCGCCGCCCGCGCCGCCTCGACCCAGGCGTCGGGCACCGAGCGAGGATCGACGCTGCGCCGGATCAGCACCTCGGCGCCCCCGATCGTGATTTCCCGGCTCGTGTTCCCGCCGCCTCCCAGCGCCAACGTGAGATCGAGCAGGTTGCGAGCCTCCTGCTGCTCGCCCTTCGCCACCACCCGCAGCAGCGCCGGCCGCAGCGTGATGAGCAGGATTCCCGTCATCAGCAGCGAGAAAACCGTGTGCAGAAAGATCATTTTCTTGCGAATGCGCATCCGCGCCAGCACGCCGCGACGAGTCACCTCCGGCGAATGTTCAAGCGAGGATTGTGGCTCCGCGTGCATCGCTAGACTTGCCCCGTGACCAGACAGGCCGGCCAATCTTCAGAGTTCGACCCGCCCGGGGCAAGTGCCGGGGCACGGCAGGTCACGCTGCGATCATTGACCGAGCACGCCCGCCGATTCCCAAACCTGCTCCCTCACCCCTTGCCCACCGACGGGCTTGACCCACGCGACGCTGCCCTGGCCCGGGCCATTCATGACTCGGTCATCCGGCGCTGGCTCACGCTGCGGGCGGTGCTCAGCCTCCGCCTGACCATGCCGTTCGACGAGTTGGAGCCCAAACTCAAGGCTGTTCTCCTCGCCGGGGCAGCCCAACTCCTGCTGCTCGACAAGGTGCCCCCGCACGCGGCCGTCAGCGAATCAGTCGAGTGGGCCAAGCGTCATGTGCGTGCCAAGGCCGGCGGGCTGGTCAACGCCGTGCTGCGCCGCCTCCACGACTCCATCGTCGGACGCGAGCGTCACTTCGAAGACCGACGCGATCAGATCCTGCTTGCCGACGGGCGGGCGGTGGATCTGGCCGAGCCGTTCTTGCCCGAAGATCCCATCGAGCGCCTGGCCGTCCAGTCATCGCTCCCGGTCGGCCTGCTGCGCCGCTGGGTCGATGCGCGGGGCGTTCGCGACGCCCGACAGGCCGCCAGCCAGTCGATGTGCCTGCCGCCCACCATCCTCAACACCACGTTCGCCGCCCTTCCGGTGGAGCATATACGCCTGCACGAGTCGCCCGGGAGCGCCGTTTTCACGGGCTCCCCCGCCCAACTTTCTCATCTCCTTGCCGACCGTACCGACGTGTGGGCCCAGGATGCGGCCTCGAGTTCCACCATCCGCAGCGTCGCCCATCTCGTGACGCCGAGTCTGGTCGTCGACCTGTGCGCGGGGCGCGGCACCAAGACGCGCCAGTTGGCGTACACCTTTCCAACTGCCCGCATCGTCGCCTGCGACACCGATCGAGCCCGGGCCAGCGATCTGGCCAGACTGTTCCGCGGCCACGACCGCGTGCAGGTGATGCCGGTGCGTGAGGTTCTGCCCGCCATCGCCGGTCAGGCAGACATGGTGCTGCTTGATGTGCCCTGTTCCAACACCGGCGTATTGGCCCGGCGACCGGAAGCCAAGTACCGCTTCTCGCGCGACCAGACCCGGCGCCTCGGCGACATACAGCGCCAACTGCTTGCCGACGCCCTGCCCATGCTCTCGCCACGGGGGGTGATTCTTTACTCCACATGCAGCCTCGAACCCGAAGAAAACGCCGCCCCGCTGGCCTGGGTGGCACAATGGCACGGATTGCAGATTGCTCACTCCAACCTCGTGTGGCCGAAGGGCATCCCAGGTGGCGAGCCGGCCCAGTATTACGACGGCTCCTTCTTCGCCTTGCTGACCCGACGCTGACCCGGGGGTCGACCCCGGGCATTGGGCGGCCAACAATCGCTTCACGCAATCGAGAATGGCCACCGCATGAACCTGCTCGACATCCTCAGCCCCGACTGCATCCGCGTGCCCCTGCACGCCAACGAGAAGAAGGCGGTCATTGACGAGTTGGTCGACCTGCTCGCCGCCCAGGGCAAGGTAACCGACGCGCCGGCCCTCAAGGAGGCCGTCTGGTCGCGCGAGCAGACCCGCACCACCGGCATCGGGCACGGGCTGGCCATCCCCCACGGAAAATGCTCCGGGCTCAAAGACCTGGCAATGGCCATTGGCAAACCCGCGGGCCCGCTCGACTTCGAGGCACTCGACTCCCAGCCGGTCCGCCTTGTCGTCCTCCTCGCAAGCCCGCCTGACCGCACCAGCGACCACATCCAGGCGCTGGCCCGCATCAGCAAACTGATGGCCGTCGAAGAACTCCGCGAGAGGATCTACGCCGCCGAAACGGCCGACGAGGTCTACAACCTGCTCAACGCCCGCGACGGGCGCGCCTGAGCCCCCTCAGCCCTGCCTGCCAGACCGATCCGCGCCCGCGTGCGCCGCAGCGCATAGCGCTTCCAACCGCCCCAGGCACCGGTCCGACTCGCTGCGGATCCACACGTAGGGGAACAACGTCACCAGCGCCACCACCAGTCCGAAGGCCGTCGAGAACAAGGCCTCGGCCACGCCCCCCGCCACCGCCGTCGGATCGGTCACCGAGGTCGTGCCGCCAAGCAACTGGAAACTCCGGATGATTCCCGTCACCGTGCCGAGGATTCCCAGCATCGGCGCCGCCGTGATGATCGTCGAAAGCGTCTGCGAGAACCGCTCCACCGCCGGTCGATAACGTTCGACCAGTTCGTGCGAAACGGCCGCCAGAAAACGCTCATCGGAGGCCGAGCGTCCAACCATCGCGCACAGGTCCCGCGCAAACCGGGCATACAGGCCGGTCTCTTCAGTCAGTTTGGGCGCAGCCCCTTCCGGGCCCAGGCTGCGAAGCATCTCCAGCACCCTCGAGAACCGGCGCCGTCCTGATCGGCTGTTGGTCCACAGCCAGAACGCCGTGCGCTCCAGCGCCAGCGTGACCGAGAGCACCGAAAGCGCCAGCAGAGGCCAGGCCGACCAGCCCGTCGTCGTGAACAAGTCCGCCAATCGTGACAACCAGTCCATGCCGGGACGATGGTAGCGCCGCCGCGCTGCACACTTTCTGGTTTCCATGACCGTCCCTCAGCCCGAGATTGACGTCCAGATTCGCGGGCCTGACGTTTCCGCCCTGAGCAGAACGCCTCGTCCTTTCCGATGCCCCTTCCGTATAATCAGGCCGATTCTCAGCCCTCGGACGCCTCCCATCGTGGACGATGAAACCCCGATTCTTGCCCTGCTCGATGAACCGCGGCGCCTCGTGAACGACACGCTGCGCCGCTATCTGGACCGGCTCGACCATCCCCGCGCCCTCCATGATGCAATCGTCTACGCCTTGCTCGGAGGCGGCAAACGCCTGCGCCCGGTGCTCTGCTGGTACGCCGGTGTGGCCGCAGGCGACGACGGACGGCGCACCCTTGCCCCCGCCGCGGCCGTCGAACTTGTCCACGCCTTCAGCCTCGTCCATGATGATCTTCCTGCAATGGATGACGACGATCTCCGCCGCGGACACCCGACGTTGCACATCCACGCGGGAGAAGCAATGGCGATCCTCGCCGGCGACGCCATGCTCGCCCTGGCATTCGACCTGATCGCCACTGAGCCAGCCTTCGACGCTCAGACCGCACGCCGCCTGTTCGTCGAACTGACCACCGGCACCCGCGGCATGATCTGCGGGCAGGTCTACGACACCCTCGGTGGATTCTCGGACGAATTGTCCGACCGCCAGCGCCTCGACCTCATCCACCGAAACAAGACTGGCGCCTTGCTCCGCGCCGCCGCCCGCATGGGTGTCATCGCGGCCGGGGCTTCGGCTGATGTCCTCGCATCCGTCACGCGTTACGCCGACGACGCGGGGCTGATGTTCCAGATTGTCGACGACTTGATGGACGTGCGTGAATCAAGCGAACACGTCGGTAAGCGCACAGGTAAGGATGTCGCCGCGGGCAAACTCACGTTTCCCGCAGTGCTCGGCGTGGCCGGGTCGGAAAGGGAAATCGAACGGCTCTGTCAATCAGCATCGGAGGCCATCGCTCCGCTGGGAGATCGTGCTCGTCCACTGGGTGAACTTGTGCGATATCTGGCCCGTCGGACCCGATAAGCCCGACTGCTCGGTCATCTGAGTTGGTACAATGCTTTCAGGATTCTTTGAAAGCAGCCCCCGGGGCTTCTCACAAGGTGCACGCATGTCGCGACTGGCAGCCCTTTCGTCTCCCAAAGACCTCAGGTCAATGTCTGTTGCCGAACTGGAGGCCCTCGCGAGCGAGATCCGCCAGGCGATCATCGCCCAGGTCCAGAAGACGGGCGGGCATCTGGCGCCCAATCTGGGGGTGGTCGAACTGACCATTGCTCTGCACCGGGTCTTTGATTTCGGGCACGATCGCCTGCTCTTCGACGTCGGGCACCAGTGCTACCCCCACAAACTGCTTACCGGGCGTTTCCCCCTGCTCGGCCGACTCCGCACCCGTGAAGGGATGTCCGGCTTCCCCGAGCCACTCGAGTCCCCATTTGACCTCTTCCGAGTCGGGCACGCCGGGACAGGCATTTCCACTGCCGTTGGCATGGCGCGCGGCGATCTGCTCAACGGCGAGGCCTACGACGCCAAGGCCAACCCCAACGGGCGCGCAATCGTCACACTCATCGGTGATGCGTCGATCGTGAACGGCGTCGCGATGGAGGGGCTCAACAACGCCGGCACGCTCAAACGCCAGTTCCTCGTCGTGCTGAATGACAACGGGATGTCGATCTCCAAACCACAGGGCGCCGTCGCGGGCTACTTCGACCGCGTGCGCGTCAGCCACACCTATTCGGACTTCAAGAAGGGGGCTCACCAGTTCCTTCGGCGCATCCCGGGTGGATCGATGCTGGAGGAGGCCTACCACCGCGCCGGCGAGGCCACCAAGGCGCTCATCTCCGAAGATTCTTGGTTCGAGAAGTTCGGGCTGGTCACCGCCGGCCCGATCGACGGGCACGACCTGCCGACGCTGATCGAGTTCCTAACCGAAGTCCGCGACATCAATCGCCCGGTGCTGCTGCACGTCAAGACCATCAAGGGCCGCGGGCTCGACGTGGCCGAGAGCGACGCGACGCGCTTCCACTCGCCTCGCCCGTTCTCCGTGACCCGGGCCGAGGCCAATGCCTGCCGCGTCGAGATGCCCTCGTCCGGTCGCTCGTTCACCACGGCCTTCGGCGAAGCCCTGGTTGAACTGATGGAACGCGATCCGCGCGTGGTCGCGTGCACGGCCGCCATGCCCGACGGCACCGGCGTCTCGCTTCCACTTGCGAAGTTCCCTGACCGCACGTGGGATGTGGGCATCTGCGAGTCGCACGCGATGGACATGATGGCCGGGCTGGCCAAGTGCGGACACAAGCCCTTCTTCGCCGTCTACTCCACCTTCCTCCAGCGTGCCTTCGACCAGGCCTTTCAAGAAGTCGCCCTCCAGGGCCTGCCGGTGCGCATCTGCCTGGACCGCGCTGGTCTGGTCGGCGGCGATGGAGCCGTGCACCACGGCTTCTGCGACGTGGCACTCCTTCGTACACTGCCCGGCGGCGCGATCATGGCTGCGATCGACGAGCCGAGCCTCAAGGGCGCTCTGGACTTCATGCTCACCTGCGACGAGGGCTTCTCAGTTGTCCGCTATCCGCGTGACAGCGTGAGCGAGCGTCTGCTCGCCCAGCCGTGCCCGGCCTTCGAATTGGGCAGGTCGCGCTGCCTGACGCCCGAACTTGATGTCACTCGCGGCGCCCGGCCCGACGCAATTGTCATCGCCTTCGGCACACCTGCCATCGCGGCCCTTCAGGCTTCGGACATGATCACGGGTGAGTACCGCGTCGCGGTCTACGATGCCCGCTTCGCCAAGCCGCTCGACGACGCCCTGATCTCCGCCGCCCTGCTCAGCGGCCGCCCGGTGCTCACGGTGGAAGATCACGCGGTCATCGGCGGCTTCGGCACCGCCGTCCTCGAGCGGGCCAGCGAACTCCGCCTCGACGCCACTCGCCTGACGCGACTGGGCATTCCTGATCACTGGATCCTCCAGGACGGGCGCTCGAAGCAACTGGCCGAAGTCGGCATTGACGCCGCGGGCATCGCCCGATCCATCCGTCAGGCCGTTTCAGAGGCCAGTCCTGCGACGGTGTTCGCCTCGCCGCAGGTCGAAACCTGCGTGCGGGAGCGACCGCTCGTGTAAGATTGGGCATGCCACGAAGCGTGCTGGTGATCGTCAACCGGGAGCAGTCCGACGCTGGATACGCCGTGGACACGGTCACCGCGCTCATCGAGGAGCACGGGCGGCTGCACGATGTGATCGACTGCATGTCGCCGGAGCCGGTGCCGCCCAGCGACGACATCGACCTGGTCGTCGTGCTTGGTGGTGACGGCTCGCTGCTCGCGGCCTCCCGCTCCTGTCTGCAACTTCATAAGCCCATCCTCGGCGTCAACATCGGGCGAGTCGGTTTCATGGCCGCGTTCGAACTCGAACGCCTGCGCGAGCATGCCGCCGAGGTCTTCGGGGAGGGCGAACTGGAACTCCAGTCGCTGCCCGTGCTCGAGGCCGACGTGGTGTCCAGGGCGGGCGACCCACCGCACTTCTCGGCCCTGGCACTCAACGAGTTCGTCGTCACCGCGGGCCCGCCCTTCCGCATGATCTCATGCACCCTCTCGATCGACGGGCACCCCGGCCCGGCCTTCACCGGCGACGGGTTGATCGTCTCCACGCCCATGGGATCGACCGCGTACAACATCAGCGCCGGAGGCCCCATCGTAGCGCCCGGCGTCGACGCAATGGTCATCACTCCCATTGCCGCCCACTCGCTTTCGTTCCGGCCGATCGTGGTTCCCAGTTCGTGCCAGGTGGACCTGTTCATGAATCGCGTGAACGACGGCGACGGCTGGGGTACCACGCTGGTGGCCGACGGGCAGGTCGATCATCGGGTCAGCAAGGGCGACCGCATCCGTTTCCGCGCCGCAGCGCAACACGTCGACCTTGTAGTCGATCCCGAGATGAGTTACTGGGCCAGGCTGCTTGGAAAAATGCAGTGGGCCGCTGCCCCGCGTGAACGACTGCGCTAATCCTTCACGCGGCAGGCTGGGCCGAAGCCCCACCGGCGCGGCCGTGCTCAGAGATTCTGCACCACGCTGGCACTCGCGCTGGACACATGCAGTTCTCCCTCCTCCGTATCCAGCACCAGATTGCCAATCGGGTCGATCGATCGAACCAGCCCGGTGTGCCGCTGCCCGTCATGCGCGATCGTGCAGCGCCGCCCGATGAGCCACTCACGCTGACGCCATTCGTCCACCAGTTCCTCGCTCGAACGCGACCACCAGCGATGCAACTGCGCGAGCAACTCCTCCAGCATGTCAATGCGAGAGCACGCCGATCCCAGTTGTGACAGGCTGACGGCCCTGCCCTGCAACTCCTCCGGCCACTCGCGCTCCTGCTGCGCCACGTTCACGCCTACACCAACCAGAGCCAGCCCGCCTCGCACCTCGATCAGCACTCCGCCCAACTTGCGCCCGCCTTCACCCGGTTCGAGCACGTCATTCGGCCAGCGTGTGCGCGTCGGCTGCCCGAGGAAACGATCGCATGCCCCCGAGGCGGCCACGCCCGCCAGGATCGACATGCGCCACGTTTCCACGCTCGCCTCGACCACAAATGTTGCCGCAACACCTTGGCCCTGTTCATCGCGCCACACCCGCCCCAGTCGTCCGCGACCGCTGGCCTGCCGCCCCGTCGTCACCAGCAGCCCGGCACGCCCCCCGCAGGCCTCCCATGCCGCATCCTGCGTTGAGCCTGTCCGGGTCAGCACACGCACGCGATCCATCGGACCCGGCACCCGGGCGATCACTGCTTCCAGCCGATCGGCCCAAGTTTGCAGATCCTCGCCCCGTGCCAGAGTCCGCTCCGCGCCGGGTCCCGGCACTGGTGAACCAACTTCGATCGGATCACCCTGCCCCATCACAGCGCATCCAGCCCGAAGTCGGCGCTGACCGCCGCGTGCGTCAGCGCACCGACGCTGATGCGATCGACGCCCGTCTGCGCGATGGCGCGAATGCTCTGCAGACTCACCCCGCCCGAAGCCTCCAGCAACAGGCCCGGGCAACGCTCGTCACGCATTGCCACGCCCGCACGCAGATCCGCCACCCGGAAGTTGTCCAGCAACGCGATCTGCACCAGTCCGGCCTCGACGGCGCACAGCCGCTCCAACTGCTCCAGGCTGTCCACCTCGACCTCGACGAAGGCACACCCCGGCTCGGTCCGCGCACGCCGGGCCATCTCCTCGACGCGCCGCGTCAGGGCCTCGAGCGTCACGCCGGCCAGGTGATTGTCCTTGACCAGAACCGCGTCATGCAGCCCCATGCGGTGCGACACACCGCCGCCGCACACCACCGCGTACTTCTCCAGCACGCGCAGACCGGGCGTGGTCTTGCGTGTGTCGCACAGGACGCTCCCGGCCCCCGGCCCCATCGCCTCGACGAACCGGCGCGTCTGCGTGGCCACGCCCGACAGCCGCCCGACGAGATTCAACAGCGTGCGCTCCACCGCCAGCACCGCCCGGCGAGGGCCTTCGAGCAGGCCCACCTTCTGGCCCTGCTTCACGCGGTCCCCGTCGCGGGCCAGCACCTCCCACCGCACCGCCCCCGCGTACCCGAACACCTCAAGCACGTCGGCCCCGACGGCCAGCCCGCTCAGTATGCAGTCCTGCCTCGCCACCACCGCGCACCGCGCCGTTTCACGCTCATCGCAGAATAGATGGCTGGTCAGGTCGCGCTGCGACGGACCGAGGTCTTCATCGCGCGCCAGTGCCAGCAGCCGACAAACCAGCCCGGTCGCCCGGATCTGCTCATACATCTCACCGGGCTGCATTGGCGACCGCTGCATCACTTTCCAGAGAAGATCCGCTTGAACCCATGAATCGTGATCGCACGGTTCACGGCCGCGATGGACTCGACCAGAGGGATGTTCTTCGGGCACACCTTGACGCAGTTCTCCGCCTTGCCGCAGGCGTCCAGCCCGCCCGGGCCCATCAGGGCATCGAGCCGCTCGGGCTTGAGCACCCTGCCCGTGCCGTGTTCATTGAACAGGCGAGCCTGGTTGACCACGGCCGCACCAACGAACGAGCGGTCCCACTTGCCCTCGTCCTCCTCCTTGTGATACTGCGGACAGGCGTCGAGACAGCAGCCACAACTCATGCACGTCGACATGACGTAGCGGTCGTGCTGGTGGTCAGGCGTTTCGCGCGGACCTTCGCCCAGGCTGTACGTCCCGTCAATCGGCACCCAAGCCTTGACCTTCCTGAGTCCCCAGAACAGTCGCTGGCGATCGACCCACAGGTCGCGCACCACGGGAAACTTGCTCATCGGTTCGAGCGTGATAGTGTCGCCCTCGTTGGGCGCGTATTCGTCGATCAGGCACGAGCAACTCTGCCGCACCCGCCCATTAATCACCATCGTGCAGGCGCCGCAGACCTCTTCCAGGCAGTTGGAATCCCACACCACCGGCGTTGTCTGCCTGCCGTCGATCGTCACCGGATTGGCCGCGATCCAGTTCAGGCACGAAATCACGTTGGCGTTCGGCTCCACCGGAACCTTGAACGCTTCCCATCGCGAAGGCTTGCCCGGGCCTTCGCACCGCTTGATGCGGAAGATCACGTTTCTCGCCCTGACCCCGCCCCTGGCCGTGTTGCTCATCGAACGGTCCTCTGCTTTCACTCAACTCGCCGAAGCCACCGCCTCAGGCTGCTTCCTGCCTTCGCCCGCCTCCACCTTGCCATACGTTCGGGCACGCAGTTTCACCAGGTTCGTCTGCACGTCACGCCAGAAGATCCGCGGCTGGCCCGTGCCGGGCACGAACTCCGCCACGCTGGTCTTGAGAAATCGCGTGTCGTCGCGATCCGGGAAGTCCAGCCGCTTGTGCGACCCGCGGCTTTCCTCGCGCAACAGCCCGCACCTGGCGATCACTTCGGCCAGAATCAGCATGTCGCCCACGGCGCGGGTGAAACTGAGCGTCTGGTTCGTCCAGCCCGCCGCGTCGCCCAGACGCACCCTCGTGTATCGCTCCTTCAGTTCTGCCAGTTTGCTCAGGCACTGCTGCAGCCGCGGCCCGGTCTTCACGACCGTCGAGGCGGCCGTCATCTCGTCGCCCATTTCCTGCGCGATGACATACGGGTTGAACGCGCGGTCCGCGCTGCCCTTGCCCACCGTCGCCAGCAGGCGATCAACTTTGGCCTTCTCCGCCGCCGCAGCAGCCTCGTACGCATCGGCCTTCAACTTCTCCGCCGGGTGCTGCGACGGCGCTTCCTGCTGGATGTAGTTCACCACCGACACCCCGTTGTACAGCCCGTCGAAGATGCAACTCAGCAGCGCATTGGCCCCCAGGCGCGTGGCGCCGTGATAGGCGAAGTTGACCTCGCCGAAGGCATACAGCCCGCGGATGTTGGTCATCATGTTGTTCGGCGCGCCATACGCCATGCCCACGCCGACCTCGGTGCCGACCGGCGGCCTGTCGCCCGACTTGTGCGCTCCGGCCGGCTGCGACGGCTGATACGAGCCCGGCGTGAACGTCGTCCACATCCCGCCCATCGTGTAGTGCACGGCCGGGAAAATCTTCATCGGCTCATGGCGAGGATCGACCCCCACGAACTTCTCGTAGATCTCCATGATCCCACCGAGTTTCTCCGTGAGGTACGCCGGATCCTTGTGCGTCAGGTCCAGGTACACCATGTTCCCGCCGTCGATGCCCATTCCCTCATTCACGCACACGTCGAAGATCTCGCGCGTCGCGATGTCGCGGGGCACGAGGTTGCCGTAGGCCGGATACTTCTCCTCGAGGAAGTACCAGCGCTCCGAATCGGGAATCTGTCGCGGCGGACGCTTGTCACCCTTCTGCCGCGGAACCCAGACGCGCCCGCCCTCACCGCGAGCCGATTCACTCATCAGGCGGCACTTGTCGGCACCGGGAATGGCCGTCGGGTGCACCTGGATCATCTCGCCGTTGGCGTACCACGCGCCCGCCTGGTAGCACCGGCTGGCCGCACCGCCCGTGCAGATCACGCTGTTGGTGCTCTTGCCGAAGATCAGCCCGCACCCACCGGTGGCCATCACCACCGCGTCGCCTCGGAACGACCGGATCTGCATCGTCCGCATGTCCTGGGCGACGATGCCGACGCAACGGCGCTCCTCACCCTCTCCCACCGTCACCGGGGCGAGGAACTCCCAGAACTCGTACTTGCTGATCTTCCCTTCGCTCTCATAGCGCCGCGTCTGCTCATCCAGGGCATACAGCAACTGCTGCCCCGTGGTGGCGCCCGAAAAATGCGTCCGCTTAAACAGGCTCCCACCGAAGAGGCGCAGGTCATGCCGCCCCTCGGCCGTGCGGTTGAACGGCACCCCCATGCGATCCAGCAATTGGATGATCTTGGGCGCCCAGTTGCACATCTCGAGCACCGGCCCCTGGTCGGCCAGGAAGTCGCCGCCGTAGATCGTCTCGTCGAAGTGTTGGTACTCCGAATAGCCCTGCTGGCGCGCCACTTCGTTGCACGCGTTGATCCCGCCCTGAGCGCACACCGAGTGGCTTCGCTTCACCGGCACCATGCTGAACAGGTCCACTGGCACGCCCGCCTCGGCGATCCGCACCGCCGCCGCCAGCCCCGCCAGTCCCCCGCCGACGATGATCACCCGCTGACTTGTAGACACCTTGTTCGCTCCTGCCGAAGAACTGGAGGAATGGACGACGGCCTCGATGGCACGCGCGTCCGGCCCGTGTGCCGTCCTACTCACGAATCACGGGCGCCGGTCCCGGATACGGCACCTCGGCCGCTCGCCGGATCGCCGCCGCTTCCATCCCCGGGCGATGGAGGTGCTCCCGCTCGATCTCTTTCAGAAACTCCGGCCCGTACTTCAACTCGACCATTCGACGCTCGATCTGGTGCGCCTCGTCATGGTCCACGAGGAACACGAACCCGGCCAGAGCCGACCAGCCCAGCAGCATGACCACCGCCCCAATGCCCGTGCACAAATACCCCCACCGCTGCCTCGCCCGTTGCGACACCGCGATGCCCCAGGTGATCGACGCGGTCAGTAGCCCGTTGGCAAAGTGGAACACCAGCGCGCTGACGCCGATGAAATACCCCAGCGACACGATGATGCCAGGCACCGTCCATTGCCCGCCATCGCCCTTCAGGGCCGCCGCCAGGGTCGAGGTCGCAAAGTAGTGGCTCCAGGCCGTGTTCGCCGGGGTCAGCCACTCCCACCCCCACCGGAGCGTGGCGACGTGGTAGAGAATGAACGCAAAGCCGAGGTACCCGGTGAGCCTCTGCAGCATGTACCGCTTGTTGCCCTGATACCCGTACCTGGCGACGTTGTTCGACGCTCCGAGAGCGAACACCACGCCCAAAATCCCGTGAAACGCAATCGGAAGCCACAGCACCAGCGCCTCGATCAGCAGCAGCAGCGGCATCCCGTTGATGAACGAGACTTCGTCCTGGAAGGTCTCGACGCCGCGCCCGATCGGCGTTGCCGCGTGCGCCCGCCCGTTGATGGCCCCCCACAGGATCGACGAGTTCGTCGTCAGGTGGATGAGCATGAACGCGCCGATAGGAACGACGCCCGTCAGTGAGTGCAGACGCCGAAGCAGGAAGTAGTTCCGCTGCACGAAGCCTTGCCCGTTGTCCACAGGCTTGTCCTCTCGAATGTGCCGGGTCTAGAGACCCGGGCCTGGTGACGCCCCGCCGATCGGACCGCCGCCCTGAAGATCGGCCGGAGAAATCTTCCCCTCTTCTATCGCCTTGGCAATGGCCTTGGAGATTTCCACAAACTGCATACGCAGTTCATGCAGGATGCCATCGATCTTCCGCTTTTCGTCAGGCGTGAGATTTCCACGAGTCTTTTCTTCGACCACGCCCAGCAGATCGATGTGCAATTTTGCCAGGTCCGGGGCTAGAACCGCCCTCCCGGTCTGCGGATCGGGATACGCCCCGAGATACATCAGGGCCTGCGTGGCCAGCACCTCCAGCAGGTGCTCAAACCCGATCTTCTCGGGAACCCCACCCCCCTCCTCCGGTTCCTGTCGAGCCGGGGCCCTCGGAGGCTCCGAAGCCTTCAGCCGCTCCTTCTCCGCCCGCGCTTGCGACTTCCAGTCGTCATCCACGATAATCTTCGGAGTCTGGTCATCGCTCATCGTCCGACGGCCCCCTTCGTCTCTTGGCCCCGAAACGCCCAATGGTAGCGCAACCCAAACCCCAGCGCCCCCGTGCAGCCCATGAAAAACCAAGCCCGCCGGATCGACGCTCGACTGCAACTCACCGGGACGCTTGCCCTCAGCGCCGGCCTGGCCCTGCTCCCGGCCTGTGCCCGCGTGCCGATTCTCTCAGGCTCTCGGTCCGTGCGGGTCATTCAGCCCGAAGACTTCGTGCCCGACGTTCCGGCTGAACAACGACCCACCGAGTCGTGGGCGGTGGACAACCCGCCCCCCATTCCCGGCGAACAGCCGCCCCCCATCGTGAGCGTCAAGCCCGGCCCGCCTCCGCCCCAGCCCAGCAATGCTGCCCCGGTGGAAGCCCCGGTGCTGGTCGAGTCCAAGATCGGCGATGTCAATGGCAAGCCGATCTACGCCAGTTCATTCCTGGAGCCCCTCGCCGATCGTTTGCGGGCAGAGGCTGCGCAGATGCCCCCCAATCGCTGGGAGCCGTTTGCCAGGGACCAGATCGAACGTCGACTCGAGGAAATCATCACCGACGAACTGCTCCGGGCCGAGGCGCTTTCCCGCCTGACTCCCGACCAGAAGCAGGGCTTCCGCGCCTTCCTCGACGCGCTGAACAAGGAACGCATCAGCCAGGCCGGGGGCAGCCGCGCCCTGGCTGGCCGCCGCCTGAGCGAAAAGGAAGGCATCTCCGAAGACGAGTTCCTCCGCCAGCGCGAGAAGGAAGCCCTCATTCGCAACACGCTCATTCGCGAAATCAACTCGCGCGTCAACATCTCCTGGCGCGACATCCGCCAGCGCTATCAACGCGACTGGAATCTCTACAACCCGCCGCCCTCCGCCACTCTGCGGCTCATCCGCATCCCCACCGCAAGCACCGCCGACGTGGAGGCCGTCAACGACGCCCTGGCCTCGGGCACGCCGTTCGAGGAAGTCGCTCTCGCCTCGGCCACCAACTACAAGCCGGAACAAGGGGGGCTCGACCAGTTTCCCCTCGAAGGCGCCTACGAGCAGACGAGGTTCTACGGCAGCGCAATCCTCAACGAAAAAGCCCACGCGCTCAAGCCGGGAGACTGGACCGGGCCTTTCGAGATCGGCTCACAGACCGCGTGGCTCAAACTTGAAGACATCACCACCGAGTCCATCAGCATCTACCACGCGCAACTGGCCATCAAAGATGAGTTGCTCCGCGAGCGACGCAACGAAGAACTCAAGCGATTCCTCGATCGACTCGAGCGACGCGCCAGTTTCACCTCTCTTCCGCAGATGCGCGATCGACTGTTTGAGATCGCCCAGGCCCGTTACGCCCCTCGCCCGTCGGCATCACAGACGCCATGAGCCCGGCCGACCTGCTCCAGCACTTGCTCTCGCGGCTTCGTCCGTCTCCCGACCTGGGACGCAAGGGCGAACAGGTGGCCGCCCGCTACTTGGCCGGCAAGGGATACCGCGTGCTCGGGCATAATCTCAAGAGCACCGCTGGCGAGGCTGACCTGATCTGCGAAGACCCCCGCACCAACGGCATCATCCTGGTCGAGGTCAAGACCCGGCGCCGTCCGACCACCGAGCGAGGCCCCCACGAGCCCGAGCGTGCCGTTGACGCCGAGAAACGCGAACGACTCATGCGCATCGCCCGTTCGCTCCGCCGTTCCAACGGGTGGAGCGGGCGTCCCTTCCGGATCGACGTCATCGCCGTCGACTTCCCCCAGCAAGGCGACCAGCCCGAGATCCGGCACCACGTCAACGCCGTGTCGGCCAGGCCGCGGGGCTGAGTGACCCCGATTCGACCCGTCGGCGGTTCAGAATCTAGATTCACTCCAAGTGCGAACGAAATCCGGCTGGGGCCGAATGGGGGTCAGTTATTGGGCGCATGATTCGAGTTATGCACAGGCGGATGGTGCTTCGTAGGGCAAATCGCTCCCCACCTGTTGACACGGCATCGCAGTTCGGGCACACTATCCGCCCAGAGGAGATGAGTGTCCTTTCAGCGTGTTTCCGCGCTCGGGACGTCAACAGAGAGACAGGACTTCGCGAGCGCTCGTTCTGAGTCGTTTCGGAGAGACAGGTACAACACGAAAGCATCGACGTGAGTTGCGCGCTCGGAGTGTTCCCGGGGCCGCCGCCGCTGCAATTGCGTTGAGTTTCCACAGGAGTTCGAGAGATGAGCAAGACAATTCTGGGCGCTCTGGCCCTCGTGGCCATCGCCGGCGTCGCTTCCGCCGACGTCATCATGGAGGATAATCTCCAGTTCGCCGGGCATATCTTCACCGACGTGCATGGCAACACCCACAGCCAACAGCGCGGCACGCCCATCACCATCTACAGCAACACGAGCAGTGCTGCGAACGCTGCCACGTCATCCCTGAACCTCAACACCCGCTGGGGCGACACACTCAACATGACCGGCACCGGCGTCCTCGACGCCTTCAGCCTCACGGTCTTCAACAGCGCCAGCGGAAACACCGGCGTCATCAACACCTACGACGTCGACGTGCGCTTCTACCGCATCAGCGACTCCTCCTTTATCGGCGGATTCATCGGCCAGATCAACTTCGGGATCAGCGCGCTGTCGCCCGGCTATTACAGCGTCGTGACCTTCACCGGCCTGTCGGGATTCGGCATCAACCTCGACACCGCCAACATCCTCGCTACCCAGGCCCGCGTGGCCCACACCGGCGGCTCCATCCGCATGGGCGTCGCCTCCCTCAGCCCCGTCACCATCGGCTCCAGCCCCGTCTCCTTCTACAAGGATGACCCCTCGTCGCCTCCGGCCGGCTTCTACGTCTTCAGCGGCGGAGCCACCCCCGCTGACCTCGGTTACCGCGTCGACGTGATTCCCGCTCCGGGCGCCTTTGCCCTGCTCGGTCTCGGCGGGCTGGTCGCCACCCGTCGTCGTCGCTGATTCCATCGACTCGTACGCCTCAAGGTCTGTGTTTCTCGAGAGGCCCCGGACGGTCCGGGGCCTCTTCTCTTTTCTTCGCCGGCCCCATCGCTCCGCCTCTGCTCACTCGTCGGGAAGCCGCGTCGACTCGCCCCACGCCTGCCGCCCACGCTCAATCCCCCCCAGCGCATCGGGCAGCCCTCGCACATCGAGCACCACCGGACCTCGCACCCCGGCCGTTGTCAGCGCCATCGCATACTCCAGCACGTCCAGTCGACCCGAGCCCACCGCGCACCGACCCATCGCGTTGGCATCGCTCAAACGCGCCGACAGCACATGCGATCCCCTCCGCGACACGCTCGCGCCCGGATTATCCCCGTGCATCAGAAGCGTCGCCGGGTCGGCCCCCCACCACGCATCCGCCCCCGCCGCTGGTGAATGATCCACGATCAGCACGCCCCTCGCCTCCCCCGCAGCCGCCAGCGCCGCAGCCACCCCTTCGGCCGGCTTGTCCGGCAGCATCAGGCTCACCACCGGCGAGGCTCTGGTCACCCGAAGCCGCGCCAGATCCCCGAGCAACTCAGCCACCGCCACCACCGCGTCGACGGCTCGATCCACATGTACAGCCTCGGCAAAGTGCTGAGGGGGAATCCACAGATCGACCCCGCTCACCCTCACTTCGGCCCTCGAAAGAGTCGCCGCAAGATCCCGTCGAGCCGCGCCGTCCAACTCGCGCGGGCGGAATCCTCTCGCGGCCGCGTTCAGGTGCACCCACCGAAATCCCTGCTCACGCACCCACGCCGGCATCGAGCGTGCCGGGCCAGCCAGCCGCACGTCACTCAGCGAGAGACTCAATTCCAGTGGTTCGAACATCGGCATCGTTCTAGGCTGTCCGGGTCAGTCCGGAAAGCCCCCGAGGACAAACCGATGCGCCCGTTCGTCCGAATCTGCGAAACCGTCCACATCGCGGCGCTGGCCATCTGGCTGGCGGCGCTGGTCACCGGCGCCCTGGTCGCCGGCATCATCTTCACGACCATGCGGGAACTCGACCCCACGTTTGGATTCTTCCAGGCCTACACCGGCGCCCAGGCCGACCTGGGCGCCGGTTTCATCCAGGCCCGCATTTTCGCAGTCGCCGACATCATCCAGTTCGCCTCCTGCTCGCTGGCGATCATCGCGTTCATCGCCGCCGCCGTGCTCGGGCACACCGTGACGCGGGCCTCAACGCTGATCCGCGCCGCGCTGCTCGCCTGCGCCATGGTTGTATTCAGTTACCAGTACTTCGTCCTCTCCCCGCGCATGGACACCAACGCCCGCGCCTACTGGCAGGCCGCCCGCGCGGGACACTCCGAACGGGCCGCAATGCGCCACGCGGAGTTCATGACCGATCACCCCGCCTCCACACGCACGCACGGCTTCATCTCGCTCTCCGTCTTCGCAACACTCATCGCCTCGACGTGGACCCTGAGTGGCGGTGGCTCAAAGGTAGAAAAGGCCTAGTGATGCCCGGTGAACCCGTCCGAACGCCCGCCAATCCGCCCGGCCTGCGTGACATCCCATTCCCGCTTCCGAAGGTCAGCCCGGCCGAGAAACGCCGCGCCCGATCCCTGGCCGCACTTCTCGCCGAGCACTACCCCGGCGCCCACTGTGAATTGCACTTCAACTCGCCCGTGGAACTTCTCGTTGCCACGATTCTGTCGGCCCAAGCGACCGACGCCGGCGTCAACAAGGCCACCCCCGCTCTGTTCAGGGCCTTTCCCACACCTGCCGACTATGCCGCCGCCACGCCCGAGCGCATCGAGCCTTACATCCGCAGCATCGGTCTCTACCGCAACAAGGCCAAGTCCATCCACGCCGCCATGACCGAAATCCGCGATCGCTTCGATGGCCAGGTGCCGCAGACCATGGACGAACTGCTCACTCTGCGCGGGGTGGCACGCAAGACCGCCAACGTCGTCCTCGGCAACGCCTTCGGCATCAACGTTGGCTTCGTCGTCGACACGCACATACAACGCCTGGCGCAGCGCTTCGATCTTGTCCCCCAGGGCGCCAGCGTCGACGCCACCGAGCGAAGACTCATGGTGCTCATGCCGCGCCAACACTGGTGCGACTTGAGCCATCAGATCATCTGGCACGGCCGCCGCGTCTGCACCGCGCGAGTCCGTCAATGCCAAGATCACCCCATCTGCCAGAAATTCGGACGCTGCTGCGAAGCGAGGTGATCACCCGCCGGCACCCGGCTGCGGCGCTTCGGTCGGCTTGTTCTTCTCGTTCTTGATCTTCTCGAGCAACTCGGCCGGCGGAGAGAAATCGTGCTTCTCTTCCGGGTTCAGCACCAATTTCACGTAGTCAAACTCCGTGGCCTTCTCGTCACCTTTGAATCGCTGCAACATCCCCATCGGGATCTTGACACCGTCAAACTCCTTGTAGGGCTTGAGAACGGTCTCAAACTCCGACGGCTGGCCCGTTCCAGGATGCACGGTAAACGTCCGCGACCCCAGGTACAGCCCGGTTTCCTCAGAGAATAACAGGGCCTTCTCTCGGTTGGACAGCGCCTTGACGTACACGCCCAGGGCCTTTTGCCCGTCGACTGTCGTCCGCCCCAGCACCTTCCACTCGATGTACCGCGTTTCCCAGTTCGCTTCTCCCCAGAAGTCGCTTGAGTCTCTCAGTTCGATCAGCCGCAGACCCTCGATCATCCGCAGGCCCACCCCCGGCTGCCGCTCCCATCCCTTGCTCCCGTCGAAGCCGACTTCAATCGTCTCCCCTGCGGGCTCTGCGATCTTCAAGTGGAACTTGTTGGGATACTCACGCCAGATGGTCAGCCTGGCCGCAAACTCGAACGGGCGACCGACGTAGCGCCCGTCGATCTTCATGCTGTGGATCTTCTTCATCGCCTCGGGGTCGCCCAACGCCTCCACATAGCGCTTGAAGATTGCCTCGGCCTCGGGCAGGTTGCTCGTGTCCAGAGGCTGCTCAGGCTCCGCCTCCGGTTGGGTCACCACTGGCTTCTCCGCCTGCGGCCGATCAACGACGGGCTTGTCCGGCTGCGCCTGCGCCCCCAATCCAACCAGCACACTCGCCAACACGTTCAAGCCAGCCATGCTTTTCCTCCCTGGAAACGAGAGAACGGCACCGCATATAGGGTAGTCACCGTCTCCGCCCCGTCGGCGAACCCTCCGCTCTCCTACGCGCTTTCCAACTGATCGGTTCGTTCTGGCCGGGTGTTCAGCAGGCCCCCGCCACACGGACATGGCCTCAAGGGGCCCCGCCCGTGTTCCTTGCCGCCTTCAATACGCCCGCCGCGAGTCGAACGCGGAACCTTTGGCTTCGGAGGCCAACGCTCTATCCAATTGAGCTACGGGCGCAACGGGCTCACTCTACGATCACCGCTCCATGATGGCAACCTCCGCACAAGCCTCCCTCCGCGTCGACCGGCCGCTTGTCCTCGGCCTGCTGCTGACTTCCCTGGCCAGCATCGGCTCCGGCGCCGTCACCAGCGGCATCTACTTCCTCACCGAGTCCGCACTCAACTACGATCGCCCCCACAACTACACGCTCGCCCTGGTCATGGGCATCGCCTACATCGTCGGCGCCGCCGGCATCGGCTCGGCCCTGCGCACCTCGCTCACCAAACTCGTCTCCACCCGCACCGTTGGCGTCTTCCTGCTCCTCGCGGTCGGATTCACTGCTCCGCTTCCGGTCCTGGTCGTCGGCTCGCGCACCGCTGTGCCCCCCGCCTGGACGCTCTGGACGCTCGTCACCGTCTTTGGCCTGCTAACCGGATGCCTCTGGCCCATCGTCGAGGCCTACATCTCCGGCGGACGCCGAGGCTCCAACCTTCGCTCCGCGATCGGCTGGTTCAACATCGTCTGGGCCTCGGCCGTGATCGTCTCGATGTGGCTTATCGCGCCCTACGCCGAGAAAAGTCCGATGACGGTGCTCCTCTGGGTCGGGGCTGCCCATGTGCTGGCCGGGCTCCTGCTCCTGCCGCTGCCCCGGCACCCTCCGCGCCACCTTGACGACGAACCCCATGTGTTTGATCCACGTTATCCCTCCCTCCTTCGCGTTTCCCGCGTCCTCTTGCCCGCTTCGTACCTCCTCATCTCCAACCTCGGGCCCACCATCCCGGCGGTTCTGGGCGTCCTCGGCGTCAGCATGACCTGGAAAGCCCCTGCCTTCTCCGCGTGGCTCGTCGCTCGGCTCTGCACCTTCGCCCTTTTTGAGTTTTGGCACGGGTGGCATGGCCGATGGCTTCCGCTCCTCCTTGGCGGCGTCGGGCTGATCGTCGGGTTCGCCCTGGCCGTTCTCTCCCCACGCTGCGGACCGATCGCCCTGCCAGCCTTCTTCGCCGGACTGGCCATCTTCGGCTGCTCGGCAGGGTTGGTCTACGTCGCGTCGCTCTACTACGGCATGGAGATTGGAGGTTCCAATGTCGACGATGGCGGACGACATGAAACCGTCATCGGCTTCGGCTACGCCGGCGGACCCGCCTGCGGCCTGCTGGCCGTGGCGGCGGCGGGACGGGAAAGCGATCACCTCGATCTAGCGGTGGTCGCCATCGCAGGCCCCATCGCCGCCCTGATCGTCATCATCGGCCTGATCGGCGCGCGGCGCCTTTCCCGTACCCGTCCCGTCCAGGTCCGCGAATAACTGCCGCCTCTTGTGGGTTGTGGATCTGTTCCGTCTGGACTTTGACGGTTTGCGCACCGGCAACCATCCGATATCATGCGGATTCCAACCACCTGCAACCCTGTTGTTCAGCCCCCAAGACGGGGGGTCGATCAAACGGGGCGCGACGTGCGTAGGAGAGTTGTTCGCACCACATTCGAACGCCCGTGGACACCGTCTGCGAGCATTTCAACCAAGCCTGGAGTGAGCATGGCAACGAATCGTGTGCAGTGGAGGGCCTTGTGGGTACTGGTGGGGCTTGCCCCGTCGTTTTTCGCGGGGCCGAGCGTGGCGCAGCCGCAGGCCGAGGCCGCTGCAACCGTCGAGTCATGGTCCGGGCAGGTTTGGCACGCGGCCGACGGTGGCTCGGAGCAGGATCTGCTGGCCAAACTCGAGTCGATCGCTCAGGCCGACCCACGGGCGGCCGAGTATCTCCAGAAGTCGATCGACGAGTTCAAGTTGCACCTTGCCCAACGTGAACAGAAGCGTGTCGAAGCGATCGAGAAGGCCAGTGCCGAACTCGACGAGTTCCTCGCCAAGGGCGACGACCCTATCGCGCTTTCCGAAGCGCTGCGTGTTGGCAACGAACTCGAGATGCTCATGCTCTCGCGAGATGCGTTTCTCGCCGAACCGCGCGTGGTACAACTGGTCCGAACCGCCGAGCGCGTCGCCCGCGAGTCGGCCGACCGAGGCGAATGGCTGATCGCCAGCGAGTTGTACGCCCGGCTTGACCTGCTATTTGAAAACGAGGAACGCTACAAGGAGCAGCGTCGCGATCTGGACATGCGCCTGGCGCAGATCAGCACCTACTCGCCGCGCACGTTCGCCGAGATGCGCAACCAGCGTCGCGTCGCGGCCGGTCAGGAGCCCTTTCCCCCCTACAACCCGGTCGGCGACTCGTGGGAGACCAAGATCTCCGACGTGCGCATGCAGACGGTGCTCCAAGCGATCACCCGCACCTATAACCACGTCGACGGCATCCCGCTTTCCAACGTTCTGGTCAGCGGGCTCGACGCGGTTGAAACGCTCGTCCGGACTCCGGAACTGGCCGGCGTATTCACCGGTCTGGCCGACGAGAAGACCCGGAGCGAGTTCATCAACGAGATCGGCGCGATTCGTGCCAAACTGCTTGACCGCACTCAGCCAGTGACCCGTCACGACATCTATAACGTCGCCGAGAGCCTCATCCGCGCCAACACGATGACGGTCAACATCCCGGCCAGCGCCCTGGCCCACGAGTTCGGGAACGGCGCGATGGGTGCGCTCGACCCCTATTCCCAGATCATCTGGCCCGATGAACTGGCACGCTTCGAGCGAGCCACTCGAGGCGAGTTCGTCGGCGTCGGAATCTCCATCCAACTCGACGAGGCCCAGAACATCATGGTCGTCACGCCTATGGAAGGCTCGCCCGCCCAGCGCGCCGGAGTCCGACCCGACGACCTGATCAAGAAGGTCGACGGACAGTCCACCGTCGGTTTCACCCTCGACCAGGCTGTCGACGTCATTACCGGTCCCAAGGGCACCCCGGTCACCCTGACCGTCGAACGGCGTGACGAGAACGGCCAGCCCGTCTCCATCGACTTCCAACTGGTGCGCCAGGTTATCGAACTGCCCAGCGTCAAGGGCTGGGAGAAGACCGGCGTCGGCGACGACGACTGGAACTGGTTCGTCGATCCCGAGGCCGGCGTGGGATACATCCGCCTGACCGGCTTCAGCGAGAAGACCACCTCCGAGTTTGACCGTGCCATCCGCGCCATGCGCGCTCAGGGCCTCAATGGCCTCATACTCGACCTGCGCTTCAACCCCGGCGGCCTGCTCGATCAGGCGGTCGAAATCGCCAGCCGCTTTGTCAACAACGGGCTGATCGTGCGCACCGAGGACGGCGCCGGACGCACCCGCGACCAGCAGTCGGCCCGCCGCGTCCCTGACTCGGTCAACCTGAGCGACATACCTGTGGTGGTGCTCATCAACGAGGGCTCGGCATCGGCCAGCGAGATCGTCTCCGGCGCCATCCAGGCCCATGCTGAAGAGGGCAAGATCCGCGCCCTGCTCGTCGGGCGGCGCAGTTTCGGCAAGGGAAGCGTCCAAAACGTGTTCCCGATCCCGGGCGACGAAAAGACGCTCATGAAGTTGACCACGCAATATTACAAACTGCGGACCAACCACATGATCCACCGCCGCCCCGGCGCCACGGAGTGGGGCATCTCTCCCGACCTGACGATCGACATGCTCCCTGACCAGGAAATGCAGGCCCTTCTGCTGCGGCGAGATGCCGACATCCTGCCGATGGACCAGGACGGCAAGATCATCGTCAACGCCGATCGTCCCGACCCCAACCGTCTGCTCCGCGATGGCATGGACCTCCAACTCGGGGCGGCCGTCATCCTGCTCCAGAGCCAGCAGGCCCCGGCCATCGTGTCGAGGATGTCCCAGAACGCCGGCGGTTGACGCCCCGGGGGATCGGTCGGCTTGCCGAGCCCACGGCGGCCGGGTCTGTACCTGCCCGCTCCGGATGGCCGCCCTTCCCAGCCCGTCCTACGATCCCGCCCGTGGCGCGGGATCTTTTGACGCGCCCGGCTCGACCCAAGCCCCTGACCAGGATCTCACGCGCATGTCCCAGGCCGCGACCGATTCCAGTATGACCATGCAACGCCCATCCGACTCTCTGCCCGACGAGGTTCTCGTCGGCTGGCTGCGCGACATGCTGCTCATCCGCGAGTTCGAGAACCGGACGATGCAAGCGTATCAGCAGACCAAGATCGGAGGGTTCTGCCACGTCTACACCGGGCAGGAGGCCTGTGCCGTCGGAACGATCGCCTGCCTCGAACCTTGCGACCCCGTCGTCACCGCCTACCGCGACCACGGGCACGCCCTGGCTCGCGGCATGACGCCCGAGGCCTGCATGGCCGAGATGTTCGGCAAGATCACCGGCTGCGCCAAGGGCAAGGGCGGGTCGATGCACATGTTCGACCGCCCCAATAATCTGTACGGCGGGCACGGCATCGTCGGCGCTCAGACGCCGCTGGGCGCGGGCCTCGCCTTCGCCGCCCGCTATGAGTGGGAAGTCCTTGGCATCGGGCCCAAGAGGGTCTGCCTGTGCTATCTCGGCGACGGCGCCGTCGATCAGGGCGCCTTCCACGAGGCCCTCAACCTCGCTTCGCTCTACTCCCTGCCGGTCATCTACATCATTGAGAACAACGGGTATTCGATGGGCACGGCCATTCACCGACACACCGCCAACCACGAAAACCTCCACCGCCGCGGCGAAACCTACGGCATCAAGTCGGTGTTCATCGACGGCTTCCATGTGCGCGACGTCTACGACGCCTTCAAGCCGCTGGTGGACGAGTGCCGGGAAGAGCAAAAGCCCGGCTTCGTCGACCTCAAGACCTACCGCTATCACGGACACTCGATGTCCGACCCGCAGAAGTATCGCAGCAAGGAAGAGGTCGATCAGTGGAAGGCCAAGGATCCCATCGCCGCCATGGCCGCGTACCTCATGGACGAACGCGGGTGCCTGAGCGAAGAGAAGTGGCAGGCGATGGAGGATGAAGTCCGAGAGCAGGTCAAGGCGGCCACGGAGTTCGCCGAGCAATCCAGCGTTCCCGACGTGGAGACCGAACTGGCCAGTGACGTGTACGCCCTGCCGATGCCCCGCCTGAGTCCCAGCGACGAGTACCGGCACGGGGTGAAAAACCCGCTCATGTAGCATCATCGCGCAGGTTCCGACGGGCGGGCTTGGCTTCGTCCAACGGAGGCGACGTGGCCGTGACTGAAAACCACATCCCCCGCACCGGCCGCGACTACAGTCTGATCGTCGCGGTTCGCAACGCACGCACAAGGGTCGCCGCGGGCCTGATTCGACGCATTACCAGGGGGCCTCATCCGTTGGCCAGTTCGCTCAGCGCGCGGGGTTGATCCATGCTGCAACTCATGTGCACTCTCGCCCTCTGCGCCGCACCCCTGTTCGCTGAGCAGCCCGCTCGACCCGACCCGCTGCGCACGCAGACGGTCATCGACGCCAATCTCCAGCAGGCCTGGCATGCTTGGGCGACCACCGCCGGGCTGGAGTCGTGGCTGGCCGGGTCGGCAGATGTTGATCTCCGCCCCGGCGGGCGTTACGCCACCAACGCCGACGGCAAGGTCGGAGAGCCGGGCACCATTGAACTAAACATCCTCGCGTTCGACCCGCCGTACATGCTCGCCTACACGACGACGGCCCCGGCTGACGAGTTCCCCAACGTCGCCGCTGCCGGCGACACCTGGGCCGTCGTCACCTTTCAGCCGCTGGACGAGCACCACACGCTGGTACTGCACTCGGCGCTGGGGTGGCGTGAAGGTGAGGAATGGGACCGGGCCCGGGCCTTCTTTGCACACGCCAATCGTCGCGTGCTCGACATGCTCCGACGCCACTTCCAGGCGCACGGCGGCGAGTCTGAGGTGCAGATCGAGCCGATCGAGTCATTCTCACGCCAATTCGAGACCACTGCCCCACCCGAGGCCGTCTGGCAGGCCCTCACCACTCCCCAGGGGCTCGCCTCGTGGCTGGGCGCCGTGCCGAGCGTCGAACTGGTATTCAATGGCTCGATCACCCACTCGGCCGCACCAGGGGCTGAGGGGATTGTCGAGCGTATCCTGGCGTTCGACCCCAACCGCATGCTCGCTACCCGGCTGGACCTGCCGCCGGCGCTGGAACCCACGCTCGGCGTCGTGGAGCAGACCTGGACGGTCACCCGTCTGGAGGCCTTGGAATCGGGCGGCACACGCGTCACACGCACATCCCTCGGGTGGAAGACCGGGCGCGAATGGAGCGCCGCCGCGAGGTTTTTCGAAACCCAAGCCACCCAGCAGATGAAGGCTCTGGCCAAGGCTTTGGGAAGTGGTTCCGATGTCGAAGTGCGGGACAATCAAGCGTTCCGGCCTGATGCTGAAACACGGGTTGGTCAAGCGGTGCTCGATCGGCTGGGGGTGCTCGTCGGCCAATGGACTTCCAAGGTCACACTTCCCGAGCACGGGCTGACAGAGGTTCGGACCAGTTTTCAAAGAGGCCCGAATGGGCGCTCGATCGTGAGCACTTCCGATTTCGTGTTCCCTTCCGGAGCGACGCCCCACAGCGTCGCCTTGACCTGGCTGGAACCGGGGAGCACCGAGGTACGGTTTGTGTCGCTCGACGAAGACTCGGGCGTCGCCCGAGGCCGCGTGGTGCTGCAAGGCGACACCTTGATCTGGGACTGGCGCATCGCGACCGAACGGGGCGAGCAGAGGCTGGACTTGCGCATCACGCTGATCGACGACAACCACTACCGCATGCTGGTCCGGGAACTGGACTCCGAGCGGCCACTGGTCGACGCCGAGTTCGTGCGAGACCTTGAATCCACCGGCGATTGACCGTTGCTCGCTATACTCTCCGGCCCCGAAACGGCTTGCGAGAGGAACCATGCTCAAGAGGACGCATAACTGTGGCGAGTTGCGCGAGCAACACGTTGGCCAGACGGTCACGCTCAACGGATGGGTCAACGCCTATCGCGATCACGGCGAGGGGCTGATCTTCGTTGACCTGCGTGACCGCTACGGGCTCACCCAACTGGTCTTCGACACCAGGGACGCGTCCAGGGCACTGCTCGAACTGGCCGACAAGATCCGCAACGAGGACGTGGTAGCCGCCCGCGGGGTGGTGCGCCTTCGTGACGGCGCTCCCAATCCCAAGTTGGCGACGGGAAAGATCGAGATCGTGGTTTCGGAGTGTCAGATCCTCTCCAAGACCGCCAAGCCGCCGTTCCTCCCCTGGGACGACAAGGGACAGATGCCCGGCGAGGAAATCCGCCTGCGGCACCGCTACATGGACCTTCGGCGTCCGAGGATGCAGGAGATCCTGGCCAAACGCCACCGCATCGCCAAGGTCACGCGCGACTACTTCGACGAGATGGGCTTCCTCGAGATCGAGACGCCCATGCTCTGCCGCTCGACGCCGGAGGGCGCCCGAGATTTCCTGGTTCCCAGCCGACTGCAGCCGGGCATGTGGTATGCGCTTCCGCAGAGTCCGCAGTTGTTCAAGCAGATCCTGATGGTCTCGGGGTGCGACCGGTACCTCCAGATCGTTCGGTGTTTCCGCGACGAAGACCCTCGAGCCGACCGCCAGGCCGAGTTCACCCAGATCGACCTGGAGATGTCCTTCGTGGATCGCGACATGGTGCTCGACACGATGGAAGGGTTCGCTCGTCGCTTGTGGAAGGTGGTCGAGGGTGTCGATCTGCCGCCTTTCCCCCGCATGACCTATCGAGAGGCGATGGAACGCTACGGCATCGACCGCCCGGACACCCGCTACGGGCTTGAGATTGTCGATGTCTCCAGCGTGGCCCGCAAGAGCGACTTCAAGGTCTTTACCGAAGCGCTCGAGAAGCCCAGGGGCGTGGTCAAGTGCATCCGTGTTCCGGGCGGCGCCGACAAGTTATCGCGCAAGATAACCGACGGGTACTCCGAGTGGGTTCGTCAGTATGGGGCCGGGGGCATCGCGGTCACGAAGGTGTCGGCGACCGGCGGGATGGAGTCGGGCATCGCCAAGTTTGTCGAGTCGATCGCTGGCGAACTGGTCGCCCGCATGGACGCCAGGCCGGGCGACACGCTGCTCTTCGCAGCCGATCCGTACACGCCCTGCACCAAGGCCATGGGCGAACTGCGGCAGAAGGTCGCGCGCGATTTGAACATGATCCCCGAGGGCAAGTGGAACTTCCTGTGGGTCATTGACTTCCCGATGTTCGAGTTCGACGCCAAGACCGAACGCTTCTACGCCCTGCACCACCCCTTTACCGCCCCCACGCCCGAATACGTCGAACAACTGATGGCCCTGGACCCCAAGGACCACTCGCCCGCCAACGTCGACCGCATCGAGTCGCTGCTGTCGGCCGGATACGACATGGTGTGCAATGGTTCCGAGGTCGGCGGAGGCTCGATCCGTATCCACCGACAGGACGTGCAGAGCCAGGTGTTCAGCCTTTTGGGGCTCTCACCCGAGCAGGCCAAACAGAAGTTCAGTTTCCTGCTTGAAGCCTTGTCCTATGGCGCACCTCCGCACGGCGGCATCGCCTTCGGGCTTGACCGGCTGGTCATGCACCTGTGCCGCACTGACAACATCCGCGACGTCATCGCCTTCCCCAAGACCCAGACCGGGGCCGACCTCATGTCGCAGGCGCCCAACCTCGTCGATGACGAGCAGTTGAAGGAACTCCACGTCGCCAGCACCTGGACCGGCGATCGCTGATCGACTCGTCCCTTTTCGGTACACTGCCCCCATGAAGACGCTCAAACTCTTCCACGTCGATGCGTTCACCTCGGCCCTGTTCCGCGGCAATCCAGCGGCCGTCGTCCCGCTTGATGGGCCTTGGCTCGACGAGGCTGTCACCCAGTCCATCGCCGGCGAGAACAACGTCTCCGAAACGGCCTTCTTCCGCCCGGCTTCCAATGGCAGCGACTTTGAACTTCGCTGGTTCACCCCCACGGTCGAGGTTGATCTGTGCGGACATGCGACGCTCTCGGCCGCCCATGTGCTCTGGAACCACCTGGGTTTCAGGGGCGACACGATCCGCTTCTCGACGCGGCGGTCGGGTGTCATCACCGTCACCCACGACGCCGACCGCATCTCACTCGACCTGCCCGCTTACGGACGTGAGCCGACCGACATCACCAATGCGCTGATCCGTGGCCTGGGCCGCGAACCCATCGAGGCCTATCGCTCCGGACACAATCTCCTCTGCGTCTTCGAGAGCAAGAAGAGCGTGCACGAAGTTGACCCCGACTTCGCCATGCTCCGTACCGTCACCGACGGCGGCGTCATCATCACCGCCCCTGGCGCCGGGCACGACTATGTCGTCCGCTTCTTCGCTCCGAATCTCGGCGTGGACGAAGACCCCGTGACTGGTTCGGCCCAGTGCTCGCTGGTGCCCTATTGGGCCGAGAAATTCGGTCGCAAGGATCTCACCGCCCACCAGGTTTCCCGCCGCGGCGGGCGCTTGTGGTGCAAACTCGAAGGCGACCGTGTCCGCGTCAGCGGGCACGCTGTGACTTACCTCGAAGGCACGATCCGGCTGCCGGAGTAACTCCGCTCCACGTCACGGGCGAGGCCGACATCCTCCCGCGCGGGAGGCCGGCAGTCGATTTTTCCGTCTGCGAAACGACTTTCGGCGGTTCGGGCGTCACGCCCGTGTCGATCCGCTTGGTGATGCGCGCCAGCCCGGGCGAGTTGCCCGCCCACCGGTTCACTCTTCGATGCGACGTATCCACACCTCGCGGAAGGCCACCGGATCGCTATGCCCCGCGAAACCGAAGTGACCTTCGGTGCGATGGCGTCCCGCAAACTTGCTCGCCTCGTACATGAACTCGGTGACCTCGCCCAAGTCCTTGTCGAGGATCACGGTGCCGTTCAGTTCGACGGTAATGCGCGATCCGTTGACCGTGACTTCCTGGAAGTTCCACACGCCCGGCGGGCGAAGATACCCGCGGTGGGCGGCCGCCTGTCCATACGCCGAACCGTGATACTGCCGCGGATCAAGGTTGGCGTAACGAGCGTCTTCGCTGTCGAGCACCTGCAACTCGCACATGCCCACGTAAGCCGTGTCGCCCTCGCCCGGATACCGAATGGCCAGCCCGTTGTTGCCGCCCGGCGGAAGCAGAAACTCGAACTGCACAACGAAGTCGTCATACACCGCGTTGGTGTAGATCGTCCCGCCCCGGTGCTCCTTGCAACGCAGCGCGCCGTCGACCACTTCGTAGTTGTCCACCGGGCCTGACCAGCCGCCGAAATCGCGCCCGTTGAATACCCGCTCGAAACCCGGGCGCACCGCGCCGGGCCCGTCGACGCCGCCTCGCCGCAGGATCGCATTGGCCTCCTCGGGTCCGATCTCGCGGATCTTCACGTTTCTCCAGCGGATTTCCCCGCCGTGGGTCTGCAACTGGATCGGGCCCACGCGCGGCACGGGCAGTCCGCGGTCGAAGTAGTTCTCCAGCCGCGCGTGATCGACCACCAACTGCCCATTCAGCCACACGCTGACACGCTCGCCCACCATCACCACGCGCACCTGATTCCACTCGCCAAACGGCTTGTCGGCCTTGACCAGCGGATCTTTGCCCGCGGCCCCCGGCGAGTTGTTCCACAGCCCGCCGCTGCCCTTGTCGGCCCCGATGCTCCACTTTCCGCCGGCCTCGGTGGTGTCCCAGATCTGCACCTGTGGCAGCCCGCGCAGGTAGATCCCACTGTCGGCGCCGGCGACCGTCCTGTATTCGAGCAGGAGTTCAAAGTCGCCGTAGTTCTTCTCCGTCGTCAGGTAAAGCCCGCCGCCGTCGTTGACCAGTTCGTCTCCGTCAATGCTCCAATGCGCGCGGATGTTGGCCAGGCTGGATCGCTTCTTCTCAGCGAGTTTCTCCGGTTCGAGGGCCATCCACCCTCGCGGGTTCTCGGTCTCGGCCCCCCACCAGCCCGACAGGTCGGTGCCGTTGAAGAGCGCAACAAACCGGTCGGGCGCAGAACCGGCGTCAGTTGCCGTCTGTCCGTGCGCGCACACCGCCACCAACCCCACCACCGCCGAGGCGATCAGGTGCTTGAGCATGTGGACTCCCGTTGGTTCAGCGCGCCGCGGCGGTCTTGGCGTGCTCGTGCGCGAACTCCTTCATGAACGCCACCAGGGCCAGGGCCCCTTCCTTCGGGAAGGCGTTGTACATGCTCGCACGCATGCCGCCCACCATCCGGTGCCCCTTCAACTCACGCATCCCCTTCGCGGTCGCCTTCTCGACAAACAACTTGTCCAGTTCCGGCGTCGGGCACTTGAACGTGATGTTCATGTTGCTCCGGCTGTCCTTCTTGGCGTGCGGGATGTAGAAGTCCTGGCTATCGAGGAAGTCGTACAGGATCTTGGCCTTCTCCGCGTTGCGGGCAGCCATCGCCTTCAGCCCGCCCTCGGCTAGGATCCACTTGAACACCTGCCCCATCAGGTACACGCCGAACGTTGGCGGCGTGTTGAAACGTCCGTGCTCCTCGGCATGCTTGCAGTACTGCATCATCGTCGGCAGGTCACGCACCGGCTTGGCGATCAGATCCTTTCGAGCGATCACCAGCACGATGCCCGACGGGCCCAGATTCTTCTGTGCGCCGCCGTAGATCAGTCCGTACTTGGTCACGTCGATCGGCTTGCTGAAGATGTTGCTCGACGCATCGCACACCAGGAATGTACCCTTCGGGGGCGTCGGCTCGGCGTGGAACTCGGTCCCCATGATCGTGTTGTTGGCCGTGAAGTGCACGTACACCGGGTTCTCCGAGTACTTCACCTCGGCGCCCGTCGGGATGTGATCGTAGTTGGTGTCCTTGCTCGACCCGCAGATGTGGCACGTGCCGTAGTGCGGAACTTCCTTGATCGAGTCGTTGGCCCACTTGCCGGTCTGGAAGTAGTCGGCCGTGCGATCGGCCGGGAGGAAATTGGCCGGCACAAAATAGCACTGGCTCGTCGCGCCGCCCTGCATCCAGAACACCGCGTAGTCGTCGGGGATGCTGGCCACCTGCCGACACGCCGCTTCGGTCTCGGCCGTGATCCTGTCAAACTCCTTGCCGCGGTGGCTCAACTCCAAAATGCCCATCCCGCTGCCGTAGATGTCCCAGATGTCCTGCTGGGCCTGCTTGAGCACCGGCTCGGGTAGAACGCCCGGACCGGCCGAGAAGTTGTACGTCTTCCGCATTGTTCGATCTCCTTCACCCGCGCCTTAGCAGGCCGCCTTGTTCACCTGATTCTCAAACCGACCGGTCTCCCGGTAAACCTTGACGATACGCACCACTTCCTCGGCCACGGCGATCTGCGCCTGATCCGTCGAAGCCCCGATGTGATGCGTCGTGATGACGTTGGGATGGTTGGCCAGTTCCGGCTTCCACTGACAATCCTTGCTCTCCGGCTGGTTGCAGTACACATCCAGCCCGACGCGCAGATCCTTCGACTTGACGGCATCCAGCAGTGCCGCCTCGTCCACGATCGCCCCACGCGAGGTATTGATGAAGATCGCGCCCCGCTTCATGTGACTGAAGAACTCCGCGTTGCACATGCCCCGCGTCGAGTCTATCAGCGGCACGTGGATCGTCACCGCGTCGCTGCGCTCCAGCGCCGCGTGCAGATCCTCCTTCGACTGCCCGATCAGTTCCAACCCGATCTCCTCGGCCCACTGCGGCGTCAGGCTCGGCTCCTCGATCAGCAACTTCATCCCAAAGGCCTTGGCGCGACGCACCACCTGCCGACCGATCGCCCCACGACCAATCACCAACATCGTCGCTCCCTGCAGGCCGCGAGCCTTCGAATACTCCTTCTTGTTCCAGTGCCCGGCCTTCAACTCGGCCGTCTGCTGCGGTATGCGCCGATCGCACGCGATGAGCAGGCCCATCGCCAGTTCGGCCACGGCGCTCGAGTTCATGCCCGGGCAGTTCGACACCGCGATGCCCGCCTTGGTCGCCGCGGGCACATCGATGTTGTCCACCCCCGCTCCCGCCCGGATGATGCCACGCAGCGTCGTCCCGCCCGAGAAAACCCCGGCAGTTACCTTCTTCGACCGGACCACGAGGATCTCGGCCTCCGTCTTGCGCAGCGCGTCGCCGAGCATCTCGGGCGTCAGATCCGGGTTCGTCTGGACCGAGCATCCCAGGTTCTGCAACCCCTGGATGCACTCCGATTCCATCTTGTCCGCAATGAGTATGTTCAAGGTGAGACCTCCGGTAGCGGTGCGATCCTGAGAAGTCTAGATCGCCGCCCGTCGGCCGGCCTGAACACTCAGTCCTGACCCGTCGAGATTTCCCCGCCCCCGAAGTCGATCCCGCGCAGCCCGCCGCGCGTCCAGCGGTAGTTCCCGACATACTGGGTCGTCCCCACGCCCGGCGTCACGAGGCTCATCACCGTCGGCTCGGGTGAACCGGGCTCTCGCGGGCGAAAGCCCGGGTTGCTCTCCGCCGTAGCCCACGTTTGCACCGAACCGTCAAAGAACAGAATCGGCTGCGAAGCCCGTTCATCGGCGTAGAACAGTTCGTCGCCCCCGGAGTGCCTCGCGAACGAGTCGAACATGTGAGCCTTTCCGCTCGGAAACACTACTTCGCTCGCCCGCCGCGTCGCCAGGTAGATCAACGCCCGCTGAAACTCCCAGATGCTCCGTCCATGCTGCGAGAGTGGTTCCAGCCGCCCACCGGACATGTCGACCGAATACGTCTGCGCGATCGTCTCGTACGTGCTCTCGTAGCGACGGAAGCGCACGTTGTGGTCCATGCTCTCCGGCGGCGTTTCCAGGCGTTCCATCTGCTCGCGGTCATCCGGACACACCACCACGGCACTTTCCGCATCGAGCGAACCCAGTTCCTCCAGCATCACCAGGTGGCTGAACCACAGGTGCGGGAACCAGTTGGCCCCGCCGCTGGTCGCCGGGATCAGTATCCCGGGCTCCCAGCGACGCATGATGTCCACCGCCTGGAACCGCACCGCCTCCTGGTCGTTCGCCGCCGTCTGGATGTCCACGTCCGCCGTGGGCAAACGCACCGGCCCGCCACGCCAATTCAGCCCCGGAAGCACGCCGGAAAATCGGTCGACGTAGATGCCCGTGGCCATCCCGATCTGCTTCAGATTGCTCTGGCACAGCGTCGTGCGCGCCGTCCGGCGCGCCTTGGCCAGCGCCGGCAGCAGAATGCCGATCAACAAGGCGATGATCGCGATGACCACCAGCAACTCGATCAGCGTAAAGCCGATTCGCGTCCTCGCGTTCTTTCCAGCCGATCTCGTCATACCCCTAGTTTGCCCAGTTTGAAGACCGGACGCAAGCCTCACGTTCGTCTCATGTTCCCGCCCCACACTCACGGCAGCGCCTGCAGACGCAACTGCTCCAGCCGAAACTCCCACGCCCGTCGCAGTTCGGCGCCCGCTGCGGGCAGTCCATTGGCCGCCTCATAATCAGCGAGCATCGCCAGTCCACGCCGGATCGACCCGGCGTCCTGCTCGTCCACCTGCGACCGCACCCACGCCTCCGCGTCGGTCCAGTTCATCAGCGTGATGTCCAGATCCCGATCGGGCACAACGGGGGGCGTGAACTCCCTACTCGGAATGGGCGTCACCGTCCCCGGTACCGGCGGCATCTCTTCTTCGGCCTGACCGGCACCACGCCCTCCGAAATCAAGACCATCGCTCTCGCCTTCATTGGGCGACTCGCCAATCTCTAAACGCGGCGCCGCGCCGGCGCCCAGGAAAAGCGGGTCGCGCACGTCCGACCGGCCCACCGCCCTCGGAGCATCGCCCGGTCGCGTAGCCAGCAGCGTCACCGCCACCACCATTGCCGCCACCAGCACGATGTTC
Source organism: Phycisphaerales bacterium (assembly GCA_023382935.1). Lineage (GTDB taxonomy): Bacteria > Planctomycetota > Phycisphaerae > Phycisphaerales > UBA1924 > J022. The sequence continues at coordinate 380,126 of JAHDXL010000005.1, read as the reverse complement.
GCGCACAGGGAGCCCACCAGTTGCGATCGCAGGACGACAACGCGCCTTTCGACGCTCCGCAGACGTTCACTCCCGGCGCTCGCGCCGCCCGCCGCCCGCGTGCAGTCGAGTGCGGCGTTGACGCCGTTCCTCGCCGCCCCCGGCATCGGCGTCGGAGGCTCGGGCATTCTCACCGACAACCGGGCTGCCACCATCTCCGGCGATTCCTGCCCCGGCAACGGACGAATCGGACCCAGCCCAAGGTGCTGCCGGTCACGCTCGCCCGCGAACAACGCCCCGCACGCCCTGCAGGCGTACTCATCTGGCTTGGCCGGCGCCTGGCAACTGTGGCACACGCCCAATCGGTGTGCGATCCCTGGCACACGCCGGGCCAGCATCCAGAACTGCCCGGTCGTCGGGCCCCGGAGCACGCTCTCCGTCGTGACCTTCCCCTGATCGCACAGTTTGCACAAAGTTTCATATGAACAGCCCGGCTTGTGCGGGTGCTGCGTGTCGCGCACCTGCCACGGGCCCATGGCGTTCTGCGTCGCTTGTCTCGACAGAGCGTCCAGGTGACCCCCGCAGTTGGTGCACCGATGCACGCCGCCGGAAATCGCCCCGCAATACGGGCACAACACCGCCCGGGGCATGGGAGTCGGCGGGGTGCTTCTCACGCTCGGACCGTCGCTCATCGCTTTCAGCCTAGTCACTCTCGGCAGTACGCACCGACCCGGCCGCCGGTTGACCGCCCCCCTCACCTGACCTTTGCTCGATTCATGAGAACCGCGCTCCTTTCCGCCCTGGCCCTGCTCGGGGTCTGGCTGCCCGCCTGCACCTCCACCCAGCCTGCCAGACCTGCCGCCCCCACCGCCCAACAACTTCCCAGCGAAGGTCCGATCATCGCACTGATCGACAATCAGCCGGTACGGCCCGAGCATCTCGCCCCCGCCCTCTACGAACTGGCCGGACGCGAAGCCCTCCGCGAAGAGGCACTCGACCGCACCCTGGCCCGGCGCCTCGCTGAGCGGGGCATCACCATCACCAGGGAGATGATCCGCCGCGAGCACGACCTCTTTGCCGCGCGGCTAGCCGAAGCCTCGGAAAATTCCGGCTCCATCCGCGAGGAAGTCTGGCGTTCACGCCGCCTCGGCCCCACCCGCCGCGAGGCCCTCTTCGCCCGCAACGCCGCGCTTCGAGCCCTCATCGCCGGACAGGTCACCGTCTCGCAGGCCGAAACCGACCTGGCCGTCGAACTGGCCTACGGACCCAAGAAAGTCGCTCGCCTGATTCTCCTGCAGAACGAGCGGGACGCCGCCGAAGTGCGGCGGACCCTCGGCGACCACCCCTCATCCTCCGACTTCGCCCGCTTCGCCGAGCGCCGCTCGATCGACCCCACGGCCGCTCGGGGAGGCCTGCTGCCGCCCGTCCACCTGAGCGACCCGGCCTACCCGATCGTCGTGCGCGATGCGCTCAAGTCGCTCCAGCCCGGCTCGGTGAGCGCCATCCTTCCCCTGCCAGATGGCTCGGCCCTGCTGTTCCTCGAATCTGATCAACCTGCCGCCACGCCGCCCGCCGACGCACGCGAGCGCCTCGAACGCGAACTGCTGGTGCAGCGCGAACGGGCCGAGATGGATCGCCTCGCACGCGCGCTCATCGCCGAAGCACGAATCAGCGTTCTGGACCGTTCGCTCGGATGGTCGTGGGACGAGTGAGCACCCCGGCCCCTTCGAATGAACTCCGCCAAACGTACAAAACGACCCGGAGCCTGCTCGAAGGCGAATCAGGCTCCGGACAACAGAGAATTGGAAAGAGCAGGAAGACGCACGTAGCCCGCGGCGCCTAGTCCTCGGCCTTGAACTCGGCGATGAGAGCCTCGATGGTCTTCTTGGCGTCGCCCAGCACCATCGAGTTGTTGGAGAGGTAGAACAGCGGGTTGTCGATGCCGGCGTAGCCGGACGCAAGAGAGCGCTTGAGCGTGAAGACGGCCCGGGCGCGATGCACCTCAATGATGGGCATGCCGTAGATGGGGCTTGCCTTGTCGGTGAGTGCGGCCGGGTTCACCACGTCGTTGGCGCCGATGACAATCGCCACGTCGACCGATTCCATGGAGGGATTGATATCTTCAGGGACGGCCAGTTGGTCGTACTCGACGTTGGCCTCGGCCAGCAGCACGTTCATGTGACCGGGCATGCGACCGGCGACGGGGTGAATGACGTGTTTGACGTCGCATCCGTTCTTGACGAGCAGATCGGCCAGTTGCTTGACGGCGTGCTGGGCCTGGGCGACGGCCATGCCGTAGCCGGGGACGAAGATGACGCTCTGGGCGGCTTCGAGGACGAAGTAAGCGTCCTGTGGGCTGAGGATGCGTGCTTCCTTCTTCTCGCCGGTGGCCGTGATGCCGCCCGTGGTGGAGACGGCGCCGAATCCGCTGAAGAGCACGTTGCCCAAACTGCGGTTCATCGCGACGCACATGATGCGGGTGAGGATGAGGCCCGACGCGCCGACGAGGGCGCCGATGATGATGAGCAGGGGGCTGTTGACCGCAAAGCCGGCGGCGCAGGCGGCCAGACCAGAGTAACTGTTCAGCAGCGATATGACCACCGGCATGTCGCCGCCGCCGATGGGAATGACCACCGCCACGCCGAGCACGAAAGAGAGCGGGATGATGATGTAGAGCAGCCAGATCTGGTCGGGCTGCATGGTGAACCAGATGCCCAGCGCGATCGAGCCGAGAACCGCCAGGCCGTTCACGACGTTCTGCCCGGGGTAGAGAACGGGCTTGGATGTCAGGTGCTCGGAGAGTTTGCCCCAGGCGACGACCGAGCCGGTGAAGGTGATACCGCCGATGAGGACCGCCAGGAAAGTCGCCAGCGTGACGACGTTGGGTTGCCCGCCGGTCAGGGCGATGAGTTTGTCCTCGACTTCGGCCAGGTTGGAGGCGTGGGCCACCGCTTCCTGGGTCTGCCCCCAGCCGATCAGCAGGCTGGCGATGCCGCCGAACCCGTTGAACAGCGCCACCATCTCGGGCATGGCGGTCATCTTGACGAGTTTGGCAGCGGGGATGCCAATGGCCGTGCCGACGGCGATGCCGCCGAGCACCGTCAGGGCCGCCAGGGTATTGAAGTGCCCTTGGTCAATGGTGACGAGCAGGGTTCCGACGATCGCCGCCAGCATGCCGCCCGCGGAGACCATGTTGCCCTTGCGCGCCGTCGCCGGAGCGCGCAGCATCCGCAGCCCGAAGATGAATCCCACGGCCGACAGCAGAAAGAGAACCGATGCGACGTAGTTCACTTCGACTCACCTTTCTTGGATTGGAACATGGCGAGCATCCGGTCGGTGACGACGTAGCCGCCGACCACGTTGATCGCGGCGAACGCGACGGCCGCGGATGACAGCAAGAGGGCGAAGAGGTTGTCTTCGGTCAAAGGCGCCAGAGCCATCGCGCCGATGATGCAGATGCCCGAGATGGCGTTGGAGCCAGACATCAGCGGAGTATGCAACTGCGACGGAACCTTGCGGATCAGTTCGAGCCCAAGGAACATCGCCAGCAGGAAGACCAGTGCGAGTGTGAGATACATGCGTGTCTCCCAAATGAATCAGGCGCGGGCGTAACTCTTGATCACCGTTTCGTTGACGATCTTCCCGTCGTGGGTTACCACGCATCCGCGGATGATCTCGTCCTCGAAGTTGAGTTTGAGAGCCTTGCTCTCCTTGTCGAGCATGATCTCGGTCAGCGAGGCCAGGTTGTTGGCATACACACGCGAGGCGTCCACGGCCACCTTGCCGGGGAAATTCGAGAAGCCGATCACGCGCACACCGTCGATCACCACTTCCTCGTCGGGCTTCGAGCCCTCCACGTTGCCGCCAGAGTCGACTGCGTAGTCGATGATGAGCGAGCCGGGCTTCATCACGCTGATCATGTCGCGCGTCACAACGATCGGGGCTGAGCGGCCGAACAGCTTGGCCGTGGTGATCACGATGTCGGCACGCCCGATGGCCTGCTTCAAGCCTTCCTGCTGACGCTTCTTCTGCTCGTCGGTCAGTTCGCGGGCGTACCCGCCCTCGGTCTGCCCGGTCTCGCCCAGGTCGATCTCAACGAACTTGGCCCCCAGTGACTCGACCTGCTCCTTGACGACCGGCCGCGTATCGAAAGCCTCGATGCGGGCACCGAGACGCCGAGCCGTGGCGATGGCCTGAAGACCGGCGACGCCGGCCCCGATTACCAGCACGCGAGCGGGCTGAATGACACCGGCGGGCGTGGACATCATCGGGATGAGTTTGCCCAGCCGCTCGGCCGCCAGCACCACCATGTAGTACCCGCACACCGAGTGCTGGCTCGAAAGCGCGTCCAGTTTCTGCGCCAGCGTCGTGCGGGGCACCAGTTCCAGACTGATCGCGGTGATGCCCGCACCGGCGAGTTGCTCGACCAAGTCACGCTGAGTGAATGGATCGAGGAAACTGGCGGTGACAGTCCCGCGTCTCAGTCGCGCGATGGTCGGCCCGTCCGGCTTGCGGACGCTGAGCACCAGGTCGGCACTCGCCAATGCAGCAGGGCGGTCGCGGGTGACGGTGGCCCCGGCTTTTTCGTATTCGGCGTCGGACCAGTGGCAGTGTTTCCCGAGATCGGCTTCGACGGTGACGCTCGCTCCGAGTTTGCAGAGTCTGGCAACGGAGTCAGGCGAGGCCGCGGCACGGGTCTCGGACGGATCGGTCTCTCGTGGGACGAAGATCTGCATCCAGGCCTCCGTGAAAGGACCACATGATAGTCCTCACCAACCAAAGAGGACAACAGGGTCATCAAATGATTTGCAAGAATGCGGTGGAGGGAAATACCCCGCAATCTGACTGCCCGAGTCCGCAGCCTACCGCGTTTCAAGTCCCACTGCATGGCGGGTGTGCCGCGGGATCACACGGACACAACTTTTCTATCGGACCGGATAATTTTCACTACGAGTGATTATCGGAATAAGGCAGACTCCCCAGGGCTTCTGCCCCACTCGCAACAGAACTCTGATCGTCCTTGCGACTTGTGGGCAGGGGCCAGGATCCGGACGCAATCGAGCGGGCGGCTTCGATCGTCAAGGCCAGGCGCACCGAGCACCCGGCTGATCTCGGCGGCGGGCTGATCCAGTTGGGCTTCAACGGGGCCGGTCAGAGCGCGCCGACCTACCTCCGCAGCGACCCGTGCGAGGAACCGGACTTTGTGAACTTGGCAACGCTGGGCTTCCGAGGTCGGCACCTGGTGATGTCGCTGGGAGTTCGACAGGCGACGGCCGCGACGATCCTGGTCGGCGGGCTTGAGTACCAGTCGCTCGGCGGAGCGGCGCTGAACTTGTCTGGGCAGACGCTGCAGGTTGCCGGCGACCCGGTCAACGGCCCGTGGGGAGTCTCCATCCCGCTCGGATCGACATCGATGGGGGCAGAGTCTCCCGGCAGTGTCTGGGATGGTTCGGCGGGGTCTGGCGTCGCGATCAACTTCAACAGCGCATCGACAACTGATTCCATGACGCTCATGGGTACGAGCGACGTCGAAGCGACGCTGCTGGCCGATTTCGCCGAGCCTTTGCAAGACACGTTCGACGTGCGGGTGCTCAGTGGAGGGCAGGTCGTCGGGGTGTTTCCGAATCAGACCAGCGGCTCGGTCCGCCTGATACCCGAATCGCGATTCCGAATCGGGAGTTTGCATGTCTGGTGCAAGACCATCAAGATCGAGACACCCGATTTCATCTACACCGAGCGTTCGTACGGGGCGGAGTTCGAGGGCAACATCACATTCATGGCCGGGCCTGTGAGCGCGAGCGGAGACGGCATGGTGGTGGTGCCGCACCTAGTGGGTCCGGGCGAAATGTTCCCCCCCATCGACATTGAAATCGTCGCGCTGAATCTGAGCAGCATCGACCTTTTGCCGCTGGAGTTTCCGGTGGGCATCGGCTTTGGAGACGCTTCGAGCCTCCCCAAACTGCCTCCGCCCCGGCACTCGACGGTCGGTGTCTTCGGCAGCGCGCTCCCGACTTCGGAGTCGATCCACCTGCAAGGAGTCGATTCTGATGCCGACGGATTGCCAGACTTGCAGTTGCAAAACATCGGCTCGACCGGGCAGGACGGTATCCGGCTGGCCTGGGGCGGGGTCGAAAGCGCGAGCACCGAAATCTGGATCGATCCTTCCGTGGGTGTGCCGCCTTGTGCAGAGTTCCGGTCGATCCAGTTGGGCGGCGGGCCCGGCGGCACCGTGCTGCTCGACCCCGATCCGCAGTTCCCCGACTGGCTGGCGCTGGTGCCCAACTTCAACGGCGTCGGAGCGGGCACGTATCGGCTGCAGGTCTTCGACCACGGCAATCTGGTCTGGAGCCAGGGTGGCCTGACCGGGCAGGCGCTGGCATCACACTCCTGGCCCTGGAAGTTCGGGAAACTGGGCGGGCAGACGCCTTGCCTGCAAATGTGCTATCCGCACGGGACCGATCTGTTCATATCAGCGGCTGGTGTGGTGGTCGTGGGCGACGACGTGCGCTTGCTCGCCGAGGGTGCCCCGCCCTTCGAACTGATCGAGGCGTTCGAGATCCGGGGTATCAACCTGGATGAAATGGTGCTGTCCAAGCCGACGTCGGTGCTCTCGCCGCTTCCGTGCCGGGCCGACATCAACGGCGACGGCGTGCTCAACTTCTTCGATGTTCTGCAGTGGCTGAACCTGTTCAGTTCACAGCAGCCGGGCGGCGACTTCAACAACGACGGGCAGTTCAACTTCTTCGACGTGCAGTCGTTCCTCAATGCGTTCTCAAGTGGGTGTCCGTAATGGTCTGGCATCGCGTCGTTGAGTGACGCGGCACTCAAGGCTCGATCAAGCGGAGCGGTCCGGGCGGAGACGTCCGGCCGCTCTGCTTTCTGCGCATGCGGTGTCGCTCTACGCGATCGCGCGAAGGGGGTTCAGGCAGGCGGGGTACACCTCCTGCACGTCGGGGCGAGTGAGCCAGGCGGAGCGGTAGGAAGCGGCGCGGCCGTGGACGTCGTCGGGGGCGTAGGCCGCACGCTCAGGATCGCGCAGCCAGATGAGCGTCGCGTAGCCTGCCTCTCGCTTGTCACGCCAGTACGCATCGTCGGCGGCGATAAACGCGCCGAAATCACGGCGCAGGCGTGACACGTCTTGCGGCGTCAGGTCGGCCAGCGACTCAACCCGATCGGCGACTGCGGTGACGATCAGGTCGGCTCGGCGGGCGAGGAAATAGATCCGCTCTCCGGGCGCGATGCTGTTGTAGGGCATGCAGCGCACGCGCGAGAGGCGCGACTCGATGGTCTTGCGGCCTTGCAGAATCAGGCGGGCGTAGGCGGGATGAATGACGGCCAGGTGGAGCATGAGGGCTACGCGAGCCACCTCCCCCGGTGGGGGAGGATCTGTTGGACCGGGGAACCTAGACTCCGCGCAGACGGCGGATGGTCGACGTGGTGCTCTTGCCTTCGATGAGGGGGATGAGTTCCACGCGCCCGCCATATCCTTTGACCACATCGGCCCCGACGACCTGATGTTCTTGATAATCAGCACCCTTGATGAGGATGTCGGGCTTGATGGCTTCAATGAGCCCCAAAGGTGTGTCTTCATCGAACAAGACGACGGCCCCGACACCCGAGATTGAGCCAAGCACCCGGGCGCGGTCGTCTTCATTGTTCAGTGGGCGCTCTGGGCCTTTCAGGCGGCGGACCGAGGCGTCGGTGTTCAGCCCGATGACCAACAGGTCAGCCAGGGCGCTGCTGCGTTCGAGCAGTGAGATGTGTCCGGCGTGGATGACGTCGAAGCACCCGTTGGTAAAGGCCACGGTGCCGCCTGATTCGCGCACCGCCCGGACCTGGACCATGACCTCTTCAAGCGTGCGGCGCTTGTCGGCGTTGTGCTTGTGCTGAGTGAGAATCTCGTGGTGGATGCGATCGATGGGGATGGGCTTGACGCCGAAAACCTCGACTTCCAGCCCGGCGGCCGCGTTGGCCAGTCGCACTGAATTCGGCCAGTCCAGCCCGTTGGCGCGGGCGGCCGCGAGCCCGGCCAGCAGCATGTCCCCGGCGCCGGTCACGTCGTACACCTCGCGGGCCACCGTGGGAACGTGCAGCGGCAGGTCGTTGCTGCGCTCCAGCAGCAGCGAGCCGTGACGGTCGAGTGTCAGAACCACGGCCTCGAGTTCAAGGCGAGCCAGAAGCCCGCGCGCCAGCGCCGCGTTGTGCGCAGGATCCTGATCGTGGGTCTTGAGCCCGGTGGCCTTCTCCGCCTCGGTGCGGTTCGGAGTGATTGCCGTCGCGCCGCGATACCGCAGATAGTCGGCGTTGTTGGCAGGGTCGACGAGCACCTGCCTGCCCGCGTCGCGTGCTAAGCGGATGACCTCCTGGCAGACCTGCTCGGTGCACACGCCCTTGCCGTAGTCCTCGATGCACACGATGTCGACGTTGCGCACCACGCGGGCGACCTGGGCAAGCAGGGCTTCCAGGGCGTGCCCATCGATCGGCTCGCGCGATTCGTAGTCGACGCGGAACATCTTCTGCGGGTGGCGAGCCTGGGCCAGCCCGATGAAGTTGCGCTTGAGCGTGGTGGGGCGTGAAGCATCGGCGACGAGGCCTGTGGTGTTGACTTGGTGACGGGCGAGCGCGGCTTTGAGATCCTCGGCCTCGGGGTCGCAACCGATCAGTCCGCACGCGATGACGCGGCCCTTCATCGCCGCCAGGTCGGCGCACAGGTTGGCCGCCCCACCGGGGGTCGATTCGTGTCGGCGAACCTGGAGGACTGGGACCGGGGCGTCGGCCGACAGACGCTCGGCGTCGCCATACACATGCTGGTCGAGCATGAAGTCGCCGACGACCAGGGCGGTGAAGGGCTTCCAGCAGGCCAGCGTGGTGAGGAGTTGGTCCATGGAGGCGGAATGGTAGAGGGGCTCGCGCCGCGTGGCGGGACGGGCGTGACGGTCATACGAGGTGTGGGCCGACAATGTCCGTCTTCTGACGTCACTGGTTCTGGAAATCGACTTCCAACCGATGAGTCAGCAACCTCGGAAGATCGAGATTACTGGCACCATGACCGTGGGCATGTCCCCGGCCGGGCTTGGGCTACGTTACGAGCCGACGGCGCTCAGCACGCGGCTTCGCAGTTCGGCTTCGCCCGTCCAGAAACGCAGGTCGAGCAGGGCCGCGGCGACGGGCACGCCCAGGTCCGCCGGCTTGGCGATTTTCACGTCGTCCTTGAGGCTGATCAGCACACATTCGGCCTGGTGACGTCGGACCGCCGCGGCGAGGCGGGCACGCTGGGCCGCGCCGAACGCCGCGTGATCGGGCAGGACAATCGTCTCCACCGGCTGGTGCCCCAGCACACGCTCGGCGGCGGCGAAAAAGCCGGCGGGATTGCCCAGCCCGCAGGCCGCGACGATGCGCTTATCACGCAGCCAATCGAGAGAGTGACGCACGGGAGGGCTCCCGCCTTCCCGAACCTGCACGCCCGACCAAGCGTGCTCTCCCACGGCGATCGTCAGGTGCGGATGCTCGCGACCAAGCCGCGATTCGAGTTGGGCGATCTGGTTCTGCGTGACCAGTTCTGCATGGGTGATAAGCACGGCTTGCGCACGGACGAGCGAACTGGGCAACTCACGCAGACGCCCCGCGGGCAGCGGCGCGTCGTCATACGGCCAACGCGAGGCGTCGATGAGCACGAGATCGAAGACGCGCGAGAGGCGGCGGTGCTGAAAGCCGTCGTCGAGGACGACGCAGTCGATGCTGTAGGTGGCCGACCCGTGGGCGGAGGTGGCGAGGAACTCGGTGATGGCCTCGTAGCGGTCGGGGCGGACGATGACAGGCGTGTCGGGCAGGAGGCGGCGGTATTCGAGTGCCTCGTCGGACCCTTGAGGGCCGGGCTTGTAGCCGCGCATGGCGATGGCGGGCGTGTGGCCGGCGTCGCGGAGCCAAGCGCAGAGGGTGCGGACCGTGGGCGTCTTGCCGGTGCCGCCGACGGAGAGGTTGCCGACGCTGAGGACGGGGATGGGCAGCGTCCGCACGCCGCGGCCACGGTCGAACGCCCGGTTGCGCCGCGCCAGTTCGGCGAGATAGAGGCGGGAGAGGGGAAGGAGGAGACGGGAAGGCATTGGGGGAGGGTAGGGAATGCGGAGGGGGCAACGCGGCATCGGGAAGAAGGGACCAGGGACTCGATCAGCCATCGGGGGGAGGCATTGCACCCTATGGGTCGATCGGCTCTCCGAGCCGATGGTGGTGCCTGTCGGGTGCCACCACTCGCCGTCTTCGGCGCAGTGGTGGATGGGGCCAGATCGTGAAGAAGGGCCGACGGGTGAGGCGTCTTCGGCCCGAAAAGAGGCCTGATCGGCGACAACAGACACGTCATCCGTCAGAGAATGGATGCGTTTGGTCAGAGAGGACGTGCATTTGGTCGCGGGCGGGATGTCTTCTGTCGCTCGCGACGACCAAAACCTTGCGCGCGACGACTGAATTCTCGCGCGCAACAGCGCTTTCCCCGCGCGCGACATCGATTTTGCGCCGAAAAAAGCAGCAAGCCCTGCGCGGCCGTCGCCTCCGCCCGTGTCCTGACCCGCTTGCCTGCCCGCAACACCCGTTCTTATTGCACCCGCGCAGGTTTCGCAGGTTGCGAAGCCTGATTGCTGCGCAAGCGTAGTGAACCGGGGCACTCGGCAGTTCAATCTGCCAGAGACCTACTCCGTCGGAGACGCGTCCCTGGCGTCGCCGACGGTTGGGGGCAACGACACAGTGGCGAAGAACTCGATCGTCTGGTCGCCTCGCCAGCCGCTCCCCGTGAGCAGGATCTCCTTCGGCCATGCGTGCAACGGGGGCGCATCTTCCGCTCGCTCGAAGCGCAACGTCCATGCGCCGTCCGCAAATCGGGCGGCATAGGCCGGGCCGGATTCGGTCTGAGTGTCCCCAACCGGTCTTTGGGCGACGGGCAGGATGTCGTCATCCAGTTCAGCGACAGGCACATGCAAACTCACGTGCGTGAGCCAGATGTTCTGAATGTCGATCTCTTGACTGGCCAGACGCACGACGATCGCTCGGATGTCGAGTGGCCCGGTCTCGCCCGTTTCCACGCTCAGCACTTGGGCCTCGGCGTCGAAGCGAGGATGCATGGTGACCTCGAACTCAAGCCGATCCGAAGCCGGCATGGCAATCCCGTTCGTCACGCCGGCCTGCGCCTCTGCACGAAGCACGCCCACGCCCATGCCCATGCCCGACGGGCGAAAGACTTCACCGTTCGCCAGGTGCCGGCCTCCGAACGTCATGGTCAGAGTGCCCGGCGGTTGTCCATGCCAGTCGACGTCGATCAGCGGCGTGATTTCGTCACCGGGCGTGACGCAGATGACGCCATACCGGTTGACCCTGGGTGCTTGCCCATTGACCAAAACGCGCAGGTCGATGCGCGGCGGCGGCAGAATCTGGTGCGAGCCCTTCCACTGAAGCGTCCGGATGATGAGCAGCCCGCCCATGATGACGGCTGCGGCGAGAGCCAAGACAGGAATGAAGTGCAACCGCTCCGAAACGTTGGTGGTCATGGTGCCGCCCCGCGCACTCTCTTCAACAGCCTTCGGGCCGGGTTGAACCGAGCAGTCAGCCAGATGACTCCGACGCAGAATGCGAGCGCCAGGCAGATCAAGGAGAGTTCACCCGACCAGATCGGGCGCCCGCTCACGCCCAGGCTGACGGTGCGAAAGACGGGTCTTGAGTCCGCTGGATCGACCGATGCCGCAAACTGGTCAGGCAACCGATCCAAAGCAAGGCCTGCGTGAACGAGTCGCGCGACGACTTGGGCCTCACGTTCGCTGTCCGAAGGAGTTGTGTATGTCACACTTTCCAACAGCCAGCGTCGAATGCGCTGTGTCTCGTCACGCGCTCCTGAAACGTCGAGATTGTGCAACTTGCCCGAGTGGGCGGTGAGCGAGACAGTGAACGTCTGAGGCAGACGCGAAGGCACCGTCGCCGCGCCAAGCGACCACTCGGTCACCCGCCCGGTGATCGCGATCGTCGAATACGCGCTCGACTCTGGTCGTCCATCAAATCGCCAAGTCCAAGAGGTGGAGACGGGCAGGACTGGAGTCGCGTGCAACGCCAGCGCCGAGACTCCAGTTATCAAGAGCAGGAAAAGCAGACCCCAGCGTGCCACGCGCAAAGTAGCGGGCGGCCGATCATGGACGAGTTCGAACTGGGAAGAAAATGACGCGCCGCACTCCGGACACACCGTGCCGGGCAGCCCGGACAGCGAATAACTGCAACTCCGGCAGGCGGCCGCGCGACTTCCGGCGCGATCGTACCACCGCGGTACGACCCACCAAAGGCCGATCGCCGCAAGCAGTGCCAGCCATGTCAAGAACCAAGCCAGCAGTGGCGGCAAGTACTTGGCCTCCCCACGTCCATCAGACTGTCATGAATCGCGTGGTCTCGCCAAGAAAGAACTCCTGGCAACAAACTCGATGGTTTCCCCTTCACGCGAACCGGTCCCAAAGACCATAATCTCCGTCGGCCATTGTTGGAGCGGCAGCGCCGCTGCGGGGCGATCGAATCGAAGTATCCATGCACCATTGGCGAATTCGATGTCGTAGTCAGACTGAGCGTCCTCTACCGAAGTCAGGTGCCCCGTCTCTTGCCCGTCGGCCGCTCGACCAGCAAGTGCGATTCCGTCGCCGAGGGCTCGGTGTTTCGCGTCTTGCAGCCATAAGGTGACATGATTCAGGCGGATGCTCTGCATGTCGAGTTCGTCGCTCCAGATTTGCACGGTCACGGCGCTGATGTCGAGCGGCTCGTCGTTGCGAACAGCCAGATCGATCACACGAGCATCGACATTGAAGCGTGGGTAGTCGTTGACTTTGAAAACGATCGACTTGTGCGCCATCCAACTCGGGCCGATCGATGAATACTCGATGCCAAAGGCGCCGAGGCGGTCCGCGGTCAGCGTTTCACCCGGTGTGAACGTGCGTGTGTCGGTAGAAAGTTCGATGATTCCCGGGCCATGCCCGTTCCAATCGACATCCACCCATGCCTGCACAACGTCGCCCTTTACAACATTGATCATCTGCCTTCCGGCGACATCGACGGGCTTGTTGTTCACCTTGATGACCCACCGGAACTGCGGTTGTATGGAAGAAGGTGGCACTGAACGGCGGAAGACGCCGAATGGCGACCAGACCCATGCGGCGCAGGAAAATGCGATGAACGCCGCGGCCGCGGCGATTGTCCATATGTGTTTCGTTCGCATGGGTCACCAACCGCCGCCGCCAGCGCCGGGCGCTTCGCAGGCCTCGGGGCTGAAGGGCTGCCCATCGTTCTCGACAACGCAGCCCTGGGCCGCGGTCGGCGTAACCGTCAGGCCCAGTTTCGAGTCACGGATCTTGGCAATGGCACCCGCATACAAGTTCAGAATCGTGGCCCCGGCATTCACTGACAGGTATGCGCCCGTGGCGATGGAAACATCCACCCGGCAGGCATCCACAGTGCAACTGAGATTTCCCTGGAAAGGCTGGGACAAGGCCTGAACGGCGTCGTCAATCATGATTGGGAACGTGTAGTCGCCAATAGTCACCTCGACGGTTTCAGTCTCGAAATCTCCGAGCCCAACTCCACCCGCTGCCTGGGTATCGCCGCAGGGCGTGGCAATGCTGATCAACCCTCCGGCCACGGCCGAAGCGGGTGGGTTGATTTCCACCTGCGCCTTAAACTTTGGCCTCGCAACGATGGCTATCGAGCAATCGGGGCAACAGTTGGCTCCCTCCAGGAAAACGCTGTAGGTCGCGCCGCTTGCAACCGATCCCGTCTCGGCCGGATTCGACGTAAACCAGCACATGTTGTCGTAAGCGTTGGCGGTGCCCCAAATATTACGTCCCGTGGCCTCGACGGTGATCAGGCTCGATCCGCAGACGCCAAACCACATGTGAACGTAGTCATCAGGCTCATCAAGAACGAGTTCGTCCTTCCACCGGCATGGTGGTATTGCCGGGGGCGGCGGGGGGTCGTCGGCCATGCTCAGCGGTGGCGCCTCGGTTCGCAGCACAGCGTCCGCGTCCAGCCGCGCGACAAGCGGCCGACGGACAACCATGAAGTCAAAGGCATCCGGCGTGCCATGCCGCCCGCTGCCTGTCACCGAGAAGCGCAGGCCAGACTGCGCCATCGCCTCTGCCGGCACCTCGCCCTGCACCGTCACGCGCCAGATGCCCGCATCCAGGTCCACCAGGTCCGGGTCGTACGCTCCGTTGTCCACGTAGCCCGGCGCCAGCCTGAGGGGACTTCCGCCGATTGATTCTCCCCCGGGGTCGGAGAGCCAGACCGCCACGGTGGCGAGATTGATGTCCTCGGCCTCGAACATGTCGCTGGTCAGCAGCAACGTGGCTTCGACCAGGTCGGTGGGAGCGCCTGAAGTGACCGTCAACGATTCGATCGCGGCCGCTGCTTCATAGTTGTACCGATCGCGGACCTCGAACAACCGGGTGTAGTACGCGGTGTTCCCCGCGGCGTCGGTCGCCGTGGCCTCATAGCTGTAGTACCCGGCACTGGCGATCACGACCGGTGCCGGGCCTTCGCATCCGACGCTCCCGTCGACGGGGACGACGCTGTTGGTGATGACGCTGTCGACGTTGTCGAACGCACTTGACACCGCCGAAATGGTCACCGGCGCGAGGAGATCGTCGAGTCCCCCTGGGGACACCATCGGCGGCTGGCCATCGCCGAGCAACTCGATTTCGAGCATCGGCGGTGTGACGTCCTTCAACGCGATCACGAGTTTGGCGGCCGCATCTTGATCGCCATTGCCATCCAGCCCGCCAATGTTCACGATGACCGCCTGGGGACCGCCGAACGTCATTCCGGATGGCACGCTTTGCCATGCGTCCGCGACGGGCACTCCGGTCGTCTCGGCCGTGAACTCGGACAGGTCGGGCATAGTCCATGTGCCCAGGTCATCGAGAGTCGCCGCGAGGCTTCGCCAGTAGTCACAGTCGGCATATGGCACCTCGAACCCGGCCATCAGCGTGCCGTTGGCGCCGGTGCCGATGTCGGCCTCAACCATTGCGGCCAGCGTCGTCAAGACCTGGTTCTGCGTGCAGTTCGTCGGCGCAATCTGAATCGGAAGGGCGGCCGCTGGATAGCCCACGCCCGCGAGGCCACCGATGATCGCCCCTGGCTCGGGGCTCGATTGGATGACCGGCGCGAAGGCGTCGTCGGCAAACACACCCTTGGCGAATGCGTCGGGCGCCACGGCGAGTTCCGTATCCACGCCCTGCTGTGCATCTGCGTCAGGCCAGAGCGTGTCCGTAGAGTCGGGCAAACCCAGCGTGCTCTTCACATGCGCGATCGCTTCCAGATTGCTGGCGTCACTCCACGCAAAGGACTGCCATGAAGCGTCATCGCTGCGGCAAAACCACAGCGCCGTGATGTTGTCGCCGACCGCAAGCGCAGGGTCGAGCAGAACAACGAAACTCTCGACGCGGCCTCCGTCAAGCGTCGGTACAAAGTCCCAGTCACCGAGCGTGACGTAGTCTTGCGCAACCGATCTCTGCCCGCCCGCAGCAGCGGCGACCAGCGAACTCAAGACCGACACACATACACACAGTGTGGCCTGATGTTTCATGCGAGTCGCCTCCTCATGGGATTCGTCCGTTTCGCATCCTACTCGGTCAAGGCAGCCCATGCAAACCGCAGGTTTCCGGCGCAGTTGGTTCTTGAAGGACTCATTGCGAGAGTTTGGTCGCCACATTCTTGTGCGGGCGCGGCTCGATCTTCTGGCAGGAGACGTTGGCCTGTTGGAAACCGGCACTGCCCACCGGCTCGGAGAGCCGATCTACGCAAAGCCACCGGCTGGAAGCCGGTCCCACTGGCCTCTCACCGCTCTTCGCCCGTTTCCTCGCGGGACAGGCCGAACCTGTTCGTGCGTATGCCGCGTTGGTGGGCCAGGGCCTTCAGTTCGACCTGGAGGCGGGCGAGTTGTTCGCGGATGTGCTTGCGTTCGGCGGCGTGGAGGCGGACGTTGTTGGCCATGTCTATGCCGGCCAGCAGGACAAGGATGCCCAGCAATCCGATCACGGTCAGCCAGACGAGCAGGAAAGGACGCGCGTCGGCCGGGTTGACGACGCCGAAGCCGATCGCCGTGAGCGTGATAGTGAAGAGGCTCAAGACGCCGGTGACGGTGCGGATGCGCCGGCGCGTCGGGGGCATGGGGGTGCGCTGCATCCACACCAGGTGACCGCAGGTGACCAGCATGGCCATGGCGGCCATCGGAAGAATGACTACCACCGGAAGAATCGGATCTTGAGCGAGCATCAACACCACGTTCACTCTAAACGCAAATCAGGCTTTCCGCAAGATTTCCATGAGAAAGTGCCTTCGGGCGTGCGGCCTTGGCAAGATAGAGAGGATGGCGCGGCTGACCGGTCAACGTCAATCCCAGCGTGTACGGCTGGCAATGGTCGGAGATCAGGCGGATGACCGACCTCCCCCGATCGAGCAAGCGGCCATGGGCGCCCCAGCCGAGAACCACCAGTTCGGCACGTCGGACGGCGCGAACGATGGCGCGGTCATTCCCCGGGCCGACCGGGTCGGGGTGCTCGGCCAGAGCGGCCGGGTCGGTGGAGCGGAACGCGAAGATGTTGACCACTTCGAGCGCGTCGAAGTCCCAGTCCATCGCGTAGCCGATGCATCGCCGGACCGTTGGATCATTCCGCCGCGCATCGGCCGTCGAAGGGTTGAGCAGGCAGAAACAGGCGATACGCGGACCGGGCGACCAGCGACGGAAAAGCGAGTAGCGATAGACCCGGGTGCGGTCGAAAGAGGCGCGGCCGAGCATGGAGAGAGAGGAGAACATGTGACGCCATAGAAATATGACATGTGGTCCCGTCGTACGCCCTTTCACTGGCGCGTCGAACGGGAACAGACTCAACGCCAGTCGATCACGATCTTCCCAAACTGCTCGCCCGCCTCGAGTCGTCGATATGCGTCGGCGCACTGCTGCGGGCTCATCACCTGGTCAATGGCCGGCGAGAGGGCCCCGGCCCGAAACAAGGCCGTCACCTCCTTGAACTCTTCATTGCTCCCCATCGTCGAGCCGAGGATGCGCAATTGGTTCCAGAAAATCCGCGCAAGGTCGGTCGTTGCGTCCGGCCCGCTGGTGCAGCCGGGAGTGACATACGCGCCGCCGCGCGCCAGCGACTTGATGCAGTTGAGGTGCGTCGCCTTGCCGGCCGAATCGACGGCCATGTCTACCCCGCGCTTCCCGCTCCATGCTCGCACCTGCCTCGACCAGTCCTGCCCTGCATCGAGCACGAGTTCACCAGCGCCCAGTTCCCGCGCGCGATCGAGTTTCCACTGGTGACGGCTGGTCACGCACACCGGGCAGTTGAAATGCCGAGCGATCGCCAACGCGCTCGTTGCCACGCCGCCGCCGATGCCCGTGATGAGCACGCTCTGTCCGGGCCGCAACTGCCCCTTGGTGACCATCATCGACCAGGCCGTCAGGGCGCACAACCCAAACCCCGCTGCCTTGACCGGGTCCGCATCACCCACCACCGCGAGGTTGTCGACCGGCACGCTGAACTTCTCCGCGTGCGCCCCGAAGTGATGCTCACCGATCAGTTCATACTCGGGCGCCAGCGTCGATCGCGGGCCTTCATCCGGCGTGCAGGGCCGGTCGATCCGCATTGCCGCGTTGTAGATGACACGCTTGCCGACCCAGTTTGTGCTGACATCGGCGCCCACCTGCTCGACGACGCCGCACGCATCGCACCCCGACACGCGCGGGTATGCCAGGTCCAGCCCCGGCACGCCGCGCCCCACCCACAGGTCCATGTGGTTGAACGCCGAGCACAGCGTCCGCACCACCGCCCACCCGCGGGCGGGCGCATCCGGCTTCGGCCAATCGGCTCGAAGCGTCACGTTCGGAGAAACCGGCCAACCCTGCCTGGAAACCACCATCGCGTGCATGAGCAGACCATAGCGGGCACCGACCCACCCGGCCCAGTTCATCGCAGTTCGTGCTCACGCCGCTCTGCGCGGCACGAACGCCCGCACGCAGTCGCCGCCCGAGGCTCTGGCCACCTGGGTGGCGCGCGCCGAGGCCCCCACCAGCGACTTCTGGTCGCTGAAAGCCCAACGGCTGCTCGGATCGATCGTCGCGACGCCCGCGCACACTGAAATCGGCAGGCGTGCACCCTGACTGTCCGGCGACCAATGCGCCGAGGCCGCTCTCACACGTTCGCGGAGGTCCTCCAGAGCCCGTACCGCCTCGCGACGCCCCACGTCCGGCAGCACCACCGAGAACACCGCCTGCCCCACGCGGCACACCAGCCCGCCCATCGGCTCAAACTCGCGGTTGAGCAACGTCACGAGCCCCATGAGTGCCTCATCGCCCACCACCTCTCCAAGGTGTTGCCGCAGATTCTCCAGCCCCTCCACCGCGATGTGCACCACCGTCGCAGCCCGGTCTTCCACCGACGCCACCTGAAACGCCCGTGAGACGGCCACCGTAAACGCCTCCTGCCCGGCCGCACCCGTCAACGGATCACGCGGCAAGCGGCTGAAGGTCTGGTCCGTCGCCGCATCCAACAGCGCCGCCGACGCCCCGCCCCGGCTCTTCGACATCTCAACCAGTTGCCGTTCCGCCTCGGTCAGCAGCGCCTCGGCATTGGTCCTCGTCCCGGTGTCGATCTTGAACAGCCGCGACATCTCCACGGCGTGCACGCTGACCGTGCGCACCACCTCTTCGCACACGCTCGGCTCAATGCCGCACAGCGACTTGGCCCGGTCATACAACTTCCGTAGCGCCGCACCCGACTCCACACACGTCAACACGTCATGCACCAGCGCACCCAGCGAAACCAGCCTCGCGATGCTCGAAGCCTCTCCCGGAGCCGCCGTCGGCTTCTCGTGATACTTGATCGGAATCACCAACTGCTGCGGCATGCGCCAGCGCTGTGCCAGCAATGCGCCCACGTCGGCGTGCGAAATCTCGAACGTCTCCACCTCACGCCGCAGCAACTGCCGGTGGTCGCCGGCGCTCTGCGCCAGCACGTCGGCGTACGAAGTCCCCATCGCCTCGTACATGGCCACCATGCCAATGTCCTGCATCAGCGCCGCCAGAAATGACTCGTCAGCCACCGCCTGCTGCCCCGACGCTTCCGCCAGACTGCGCGCCGCCAGCGCCGAGTACAAACCGCGCCGCCAGTACCCAACCCAGTCAAACGACTGCCCAAGCCCCTCCATCCCGCTCACCAGCGAGAACCCCAGCGCCAGCGTCTTCACCGGGCCAAGCCCCAGCATCACCAATGCCTTGCGAACGCTCCCGCAAGGTTGCCGAAGCCCGTAGAAACTCGAATTGACCGTCCGAACGATCTTGGCTGACAGCGCCTGGTCGCATTGGATCTTGTCGGCCAACTCATCCATCGACACGTTGGGATCGCTGGTCAGTTCGATCACCTCCAGCGCAATCACTGGAAGCGACGGAAGCCTCGGGCACGCCAGGATTTCCTCCAGCAGTTCCGCGTTCATCTTCTCTTCCGGTCCGGCTGCCACGGGACAAAGCGCCCGCGAGGTTCATCATCGGATGTTCCAACGGGGCGATTGAGCCCACCCCGCCCGTGCGGCCAGATTCGGCCCACATCCCCGCTCGGGGCACCACTCTGACCTGCCGTCGACCAGTTGCCACCCCCTGATCGTCCCAGCCAAAACGTGGACCGGGATCGTGAGTCCTATCCCTCCCCCACCACCAGGCCCAACGTTTCCAACTTCTTCCCGACCAGGAACTGCACATAAGCGCCCAGCAGCCGCACCCCACGACGAAGCGTCTCCCCGTCTCCACCCAGCCCGACCTCGGACTCAACCTGTCTGAGGGTGCTCAAGGTCGCCAGACGCACTTTCCACCCGTTCGGGGCACCGTCCGGATCAACGCGAGAGAAACCCCCGAGACCGGGGACGAAGTGTACCACCTCGCCCAATTCCAACTCACCACCAATCGCCACGTCGCGCAACAGGTCCGGCTTCGTACCGACCGCGCCCAACAACGCCCACTGGAACCTCAGCACGGCCGAGAGGCGATTCGGCTCCTCCGCCGCCTCAGGCCCGGCCAAGCGCTCTAATCCAGACCTCAGCGCGTCATAGGCCTCCGGGTGCGGGTCCGAATCCAGCACCAAGTGATTGACCAGATCAGCAAGGTACATACCGGCGTAGAACGAACCGAGCCGCTCTCGCAAGCCCCGGAACGGCTCGACTAGGTTCCACACCGTCAGCGTGGACAGCGTGCTTCCGCCTTTGGAAATCGCGAGAACCTGCCCTTCGGTCAGGAGCTCGATGCCGCCCGAGAAGGCCCCCTTCTCGCGGCGCGAGCCCTTGGCCAGCCCCCGCACGATCCCGTGCTCGCGGGTCAGCAGCGAGACCGTCTGGCTGGTTTCCGACCAGTCCCAGTGCCGCACGCAGATTGCCATGTCATTGAGCGAGGTCACCTGCCAAGCCTACCTCGCTGGCAACCTCGGCGGCGTCCCTCTACGCTGTTGCCGATGCACTTCTCTCTCATCGACCGGGTTCTCTCCCGCAACGAAAACGGCGCCACGACCCTGAAGCACGTTTCGTCAGCCGAGGAGTACCTCCAGGATCACTTCCCGACCTACCCGGTGCTGCCAGGGGTGATGATGCTCGAGGCGATGATCCAGGCCGCCCGGTCCACGTTGCCGCCCGAGCCCCCGATGGTGCTCGCCCGGGTCGGGGCCCTCAAGTACGGATCGTTCGTTCGTCCCGGCGACTCCATCCTCGTGCAGGTCACGCGACACGCGACCAGTCCCGACGGGATATCCGACTTCCGGGGGGAGGTCCGCCTCGTCGCCCCTGGCGTGCCGTTCGACTCGGCAGACCTGCCCAAGGCCGCGGCCGGCAAGTTCTCCCTCCGACCCGTCCGCGATTGGCCTGGAGCGTCTCCGGACATGGGTTCGGGCACGCATCGGGCCTAAACTAGCCGCCTTGAGCAAGGTCGCTCTGAGCCGCAGCGTTCAACCCGGGAATCCACATGAATCAGGATCAGATCTTCGAAAAGGTGCAGGGCGTGCTGGTTGAAGCGCTGGCCGTCGATGAAGATGAGGTAACCCCTCAGGCCACTCTGTTTGCCGACCTGGGCGCCGAGTCGATCGACGTGCTGGACATCTCCTTCCAACTCGAGCGGGCCTTTGACATCAAGATCAATCAGGGCGAACTGTTCCCCGAGGGCGTCACGCAGGATCCCGAGTACGTCCAGAACGGGAAACTCACCGACAAGGGGCTGGAGACGCTGAAGGCGAAACTGCCGCACTTCGATCTTTCGAGGCTTGAGGCCGACCGGTCGGTCCAGAGTGTGGTCGAACTGTTCACCGTGCAGTCGCTGGTGAATTTCGTCGAGCAGAAACTGGCTGAGAAGAAGGCCTGAACGACGGATCTGCCATATGCGCTGGATGTGGATCGACCGGGTGCTCGAACTCGTCCCGCGGCAGAGACTTGTCGCCATCAAGCACGTCAGTCTGGCCGAAGAACATCTCCACGATCACTTCCCTGCCCGCGGCGATCGCCCGGCCTTTCCGGTGATGCCCGGTTCGCTGATCGTCGAGGGCATGGCCCAATCGGCCGGTATCCTCGTCGGTCACGCCGAGAATTTCCGCGAGAAGGTCGTGCTGGCCAAGGTGTCGCGCGTCGAACTGCTCGAAGACGCACGCCCGGGCCACACGCTGCGCTACACCGCGACGATTGAGAACATGACGGCCCAGGGCGCCTCGACCCGCGGCAGCATCGAACTCATCGAACCCGACGGCTCGCCCCCCCGCACCATCGGGTCGGTCGACCTGGTGTTCAGTCATCTTGACCAGAACATGGCCGGGGCGTCGTTCCCCGAGCACAACTTCGTGTTCGGCGAGTCGTTCCAGACATTGCTCCGCACCAGCGGCATCACATGAAAAAACTGGGCACCGGGCCCAGGCTTGTGTTCGAAAAACGGAAGCCATGTTCAGGCGAGCGGCTTCCTGAACTTGACGCGCTCGAGACGGGCATCATCAACGCGAAGGCCCGCCTGCGTCGCCAAGCGAGCAAGCATCAGCCGATCGGTCTGGTTCAACTTGCGCCCGATCGCGGAGCGGTGATTGTCCACCGTCTTGAACGAGCGGTGCAGGGTGGCCGCGATTTCCTTCAGCGTCAGTCCCTGCCCCAGCAGCGACAATACGACCAGTTCGCGCGGAGTCAGAGACGACAAGTCGCCCAACTCGACGAAGGCCGACTCGACCACTTCGAATCCGTCCGGCGGGGTGACCGGCTCGGAACCCTCGATCGGACGCGAGATGATGAGGACAACTGGCTCTTCACCCGGCTCGCTGGGGATCGGACGCATGGTGGCCAGGAACTGTTTGCCCCGCCAGACCTCACGCAGGGCGACCCCCTGGCCGGTGGAAACCACCCGCTGGAGCAAACGCAACCGTTCTTGGGCCCAGTCGGGCGGGAAGAGTTCGGGAATGCGGCGCCCAATGAAGTCGCCCTGCGGCGCGTCGAGGTACATCCTGCGGATTTCCTCGTTTTCGTAGATGATTTCACCCTTGCCGCTCAGGACTGCGATGCCGACTCCCGGCACTTTGACAAACGCTTCACACAGTGCCGCCGCAGCAGAGCCTTCGAGAGACCCCGTCGCATGAAGGAGACGATCGTCGGCCGTCATGGCACACCTCCATTCAACTGCGCGGGCTTGACCACAACACGCTCGCGAGTCACGCGGCCTTAGTGACTGTTCCCCAGCCTAACGCGCGTGCGAGCCATTGTATTGAGGAGATTGGCACTTTTTCCTCAGGCACTGTCCAAAAAAGACCCATTTGTCTAGAACGCAGACTGAATTTGAGGGAAGTCCCCCAAATGCCTCAGTTCTTGGAATAACTCACCCGCTTCAGGTTCGCGTCGGCCAGGGTGAGCCCGGCTTCAAGGGCCAGACGCGACAGGCCCACCCGATCCGACTCGCGCAACTTGCGGCCGATCGACGCGCGGTGGTTGTCGATGGTCTTGAACGAGCGATGCAAACGCTCGGCGATCTGCTTCAGGGTGAGTCCCTCACCGAGCAGCGCGAGCACCGCGAGTTCACGGGGAGTGAGCACCGACAGGTCTCCCAATTCGATGAAACTCGAGTTGATGACCTGTCCTTCCAGCCCGGCCAGTTCGCCGGCATTGGCGGGCCGCGTGACGATGCACGCCACGGGTCGACCCTCTTCACGCCAGGGCAGCAGCCCGACGCGGGTCAGCATCTGGCGTCCGCGCCAGATCTCGCGAACGGTGATGCTGTCGTGGCCGCCCTCGATGCGAGTGAGCAAGTCAATACGCTCCTTTGCCCACTCGTGGGGGTAGAGGTCAAAGAACGAACGACCTTCGACCTGAATCTGTGGGGTACCAAAGAAGTGGCGTTTGTACTCATCGCTGGCGAAGAGGACGATACCATCGCAGCGGACCAGGGCGACGCCGACGCCTGGCGTCCCGAGCAGAGTTTCCCAGAGCGCGGCGCACGAGGAAGTTTCGTGCAGGCCGCGGATGACATCGGAACCGCGACTTTTCGTGTGCATGGCTTCCTACCACCCCCGAAAAACGGGGCACCGCGACTTCGCGGTGCCTTGGGACGATGCCGAGAAGTGGCATCGTCCTGAACTGATGGTGCGCGGGGGGAACAAACCCCCGCTCGAGTCTTCGTATCCCCCCGGTCCATATGCAATGAGCAACATACCTAGGAATCAAGCCGAAGGAGTGAATGTTCTTCTTGATTGCTCAAATGGGTCATGCAGTCGCCGGGTTCGACGCCGAGAGATTGCGGATGCTGGCGCCGCGCACCTTGCGAGCACGGTCGGCCTCGGTGCGAGCGGCGTGTTCGGCTTCGAGGAATTCTTCTCCGAAGCGGAACAGCCTGAAACTGTTGCCGATGACGAAGACGTCGGGGAGGAAGTGGTAGAAGGCGGCAAATCCGACGCCGATGCCGCCGAGTTTTCCGAACTGTCCGGTCGCGGCCAGGATGAGCCCGACGAGCGCCATGAGGATCGAGACGGCGATGTTCTGGGTGATGATGCCCTTGGTGCGGCGTGAAAGTTCGATGAGGAATGGCACGCGATTGAGTTCGTCGGTCATCAAGGCCACGCCGGCGCTGTTGGTCGCGATGTCGGAGCCAGACAGACCCATGGCCACGCCGACGTCGGCTTCGGCCAGGGCTGGCCCGTCGTTGATACCATCGCCGACCATCATCACCCGATAGCCCTGCGCAACCATCTGCCGCACCTGCTCATGCTTTTCTTCAGGCAGGCACTCGGCTTCGACGGCGTCGGCACCGACGACCAATGCGACACGACGGGCCACATCAAGCCGATCGCCGGTGAAAATCGAGATCACGCGCACACCGAACTCTCGCAGGCGGTCGACGACGGCCTTGGCGTGAGGACGGACTTTGTCTTCAAGTCCGACGGCTCCGAGGTAGCGTCCGTCGCGCATGACGTGGACGCCGGACATGCCCTCGATGCGTGCTTCGACTGCGGCCATCGCCGCGGCGGCGGCAGGGTTGAGTTCGCGGATCCAACTGCCGCGACCGACGCAGACTTCGCCGAGAGTTGTGCGAGCGCGGACGCCGCGGCCATGAATTTCCTCATAGTCGCGTGTGCCGTCGAGGTTGATGCGAGCGGCTCGCGCGGTCGTGAGGATGGACTGGGCGAGCGGGTGGTTGGAGTGCTGCTCGCCATTGGCGGCCGCTTCGAGCAGTTCGGCGCCCTCAACACCTTCGGCGGGCGCCAGACGGGAGACGCCGAAGCGCCCTGTGGTGATGGTGCCGGTCTTGTCGAGGACGATGGCATCAACGCCTGCGGCGGCCTCGATGTAGTCGGGTCGCTTGACCATGATGCCAAGGCGTGCCGCGGCCGCGAATGCGGCAACCATGGCGCTGGGGCTGGAGAGCAGCAAGGCCGTCGGGCAGGTGACGACGAGCACAGTAACGGCCGTCAAACCGGCGATGTGCTGGCGCTCGGGGTTCTTGGAGGCAAGGAAGAAGACCAACGCGGCGACGGAAACCGCCACGGGCACATAGAAGCGAGCGACCTGCTCGATGAGCAACTGGCGCGGGCTCTTGGCCGACTCAGCCTCGCGGATCAACTGCGAGACCTTGCCGATGGTGGTGTCGGCGCCGACCTGCGTGACGACCACGTCGATGCCGCCGGTGAGGTTGGTGGTGCCGGCGTAGACGTCGGTGCCGACCTCGGCCTCGATGGGCATGGCTTCGCCGGTCAGCGAGGCCTGGTTGATCGTGGTGCGACCAGCGATCACGCGGCCGTCGACCGGCAGATTTTCGCCGGGGCGAATGCGCACGATCTGCCCGACCTTGACGGAGGAGATGAGTCGCATGAATTCGGCGCCGTCCTCGACCACGCGGGCCTCATCAGGCGTGAGGCGAACGAGTTGCTCGATCGCGCGCTGCGCTCCGAACGCGGTGCGTCGGAGGATCTGGTCGGCAACGAGCAGGATGAAGGCAAGGAAGGCAGCAGTCACGAACTGCCCGGTGACGAGCGACGCGAGGATGGCCAAGGCGGCCAGCGAGGACGAACTGAAGCGGGCTCGCTTGATTTCGAGGATGGCGGCCCAGAAGAGGCTGCTGCCGAGCAGGAGTGCGCCGGCGGCTGCGGGAAGGGCGGCCACCACATCGCTGGTCAGGTTGAAGGTCTTGGCGCCCCAGCCGACAAGGGCGAGCAGGCCGCCCACAAGGTAGACCAGCAGGTAACGTTCGATCTCCATCTCGTGGTGCGAACAGCACTCGACCGAGGCCGGCGTGCGCTGGTGGCCGTGATCGTGGTGGTGATCATGCTCGTGATGGGCGTGGTGCTCGGCGGACGGGCTTGCCTGCGTCATCAGTGTGGTCCTCTGGCCTGACTTCGAGAGAGTCCCCCACACCCCGGGGGTCCAAAGCCTAGGCAACGGCACAACGGCTCTCCGAACGGAGAGGCCCCGCATACCCTACGTCGGAACGCGGGCCCGGTTTGCCCCGGAGCGAGAAAACGCATGAACCAGTCGCAAGCGCATGACGGGTCGGGCTTCCAGCGGCCCCGCAAGGTGTGCATTCTGGGGGTGGGGCAGATGGGGCTGGTCGCGGCGGCCCTGCTGTGCCCTGCCAACGGGGAGTCGCGCCCGCCGCTGGAGGTGGTGCTGTGGAGCCACTCGGAGGATGAGTCGGGCCCGCTGAAGCAGACGCGGACAAGCCCTCGCTTGCCGGGCTTCACCCTGCCCGAGGCGGCGCGGGTGGCGATGTCGGACGCCGAGGCGCTGCAAGGGGCCGACCTGATCGTGTGCGCCATCCCGGTGCAGTTCATCCGATCGGTGTGGATGAGGCTGAAGGCACTGGTTCCGGCAGGCGCGTCGGTGGTGAGCGTGTCGAAGGGGATCGAAAACGAGACGTTGCTGAGGCCAACGCAGATTGTGGCCGACGTGATGCAGGACGACCCGGACGCGGCGCCGAGACCGATCGGGGTGCTGAGCGGGCCGACGATCGCGGCCGAACTGGCGCGCGGGCTGCCGGCGACCATGGTGGCGTCGAGCGAGTTGAGCGGGTTCGCCCACGCCCTGCAAGCGCTGTTCTCGACCAGTTTCCTAAGGGTCTACACAAACGAAGACACGCTGGGGGTGGAACTGGCCGGGGCGACCAAGAACGTGATCGCAATCGCGGCGGGCATTCTTGACGGACTGCAGGCCGGCGCAAACGCGAAGAGCGCCCTGCTGGCACGCGGACTGGCGGAAATCACGCGGCTCGGACTGGCGATGGGAGCCAATTCGCAGACTTTTTTTGGAATCGCCGGCGTGGGCGACCTGGCGACGACCTGCTTCAGCCCGGAAGGGCGCAACCGCTCGCTGGGAGAGGCCCTGGGACGCGGACAGAGCCTGCACGAGTATCTGTTGTCGTCCAGATTCGTGGTCGAGGGCGTGGCGACTACGAAGTCGGTGGTTGATCTGGCGTCGCGGTATCGAGTGGAGATGCCCATTACCCAGGCTGTACATGCGGTGCTGTTCGAGCGGCTGGACCCGATCGACGCGATCGCGATGCTGATGAGCCGGGATCTCAAGGTCGAGAAGTTGAAGTAAGCGGGCGGTTGGTACGCACCCTCTCTGTGATCCGAGCAAGGGCGGCCCGACCGCGCTGCTCACCCGGATCGGGGCACGATCCACCCCTCCCCCCACTGACAGAGGATTGTCGGGGAGATTCGCTTGAGACCCGATGGGGCAGGATGCAATTGATCGGTTTGCGCAGGTTCGGCGTCAAACCAGCCCGTGCTCGTTGAGGTAGTGCTCGGCGTCGAGGGCAGCCTGGCAGCCCATCCCGGCGGCGGTCACGGCCTGCTTGTAGCGTGGATCGGCGACATCGCCAGCGGCGAACACGCCGGGAATGTTGGTCTGGCTGCTACGCGATCGCAGGGCGATGAAGCCGGCATCGTCGAATTCGAGCCCGGAGCCTCTGAGGAACTTGGTGGCCGGCGTGTGCCCGATGGCGATGAACAGGCCCTTGAGATCGAGGGTGGACTCGGCACCGGTGAGAGTGTCACGGAGACGAACGCCGGTGATCTTGCTTTCGCCGAGGACGTCCACGACGACCTTGTTCCAGAGGACGCGCGCGTTCTCACGCGAGAGGAAACGCTCCTGCATGATCCTGCTGGCGCGGAGTTCGTCGCGACGATGGATGACGTAGACCACGCTGGCGAACTTGGTGAGATACGTGGCCTCTTCCATGGCGGTATCGCCCCCGCCCACGACGGCCAGGCGCTGGTTGCGGAAGGCGGGCAGGGCGCCGTCGCAGACGGCGCAGGCGGAGACCCCCCCGCCGCTGCGGGCCAGACGCAGTTCGTTTTCAAGCCCGATCCAGTTGGCTGTGGCGCCGGTGGCGATGATGACCGCGTGGGCCATGACGACATGGCCGCCAGCGGTGTGCAGACGGTGCGGGCCGTCATGCGAGAACTCGACACCGGTGATGTCTTCGCCGACGACCTTGGCGCCAAAGCGTTCGGCCTGCGCCTGGAAGCGGTCCATCATCTCGGGTCCGTCGATGCCGTCGGGGAAGCCGGGATAGTTTTCCACTTCGGTGGTGAGCATCAATTGCCCACCGGGAAGGATCGGCCCGGGATCCTGCTTGGGAACGCCCACGTAGACGATCGGCTCAAGTTGTGCTCGCGCGGCGTAAATGGCGGCCGTCCAGCCCGCAGGGCCTGATCCGATGATGACCAACTTGTGCACCGAAGTCACGCGTGATACTCCTTACGCGGGGAAACAACGACGCAAACGCCTGCGCCCCAATTGTTCTGCGCGTTCAGGGCAACTGGTTGGTCTCGATGAGGTGGGTGCGATAGAGCGACAGGACCGGAGGCCAGATGAGATAGTCACCCGTCTGTGCCGCGTTGGCGTCGTCCGTCACTTCGGCTGCGTGGTCGTCGACGCCGTTGCGGCCCACGGAGTAAAGGATGAACTGATCCTGTCGCAGTTTGAGAGCGAAGTTGACGCCGGAAAGCGGGAACACATTCATTTCGTGAGGCTTGGCCACGTCGCGCTCGGTGGCGACATAGTCGTCACGCACGGGGACGAAGAAGTGCAAGGGGGGCACGCGCCCGACCCGGCGGTCCGGGTTGAACGGGTCAGCCTCGATTTTCTCCATCCAACGGGGGCGGACCGAAGAGGCATCGGGCGGGAATACGCCGAGTTCGTAGAAGTAGCCGAGAATCGCCAGCGCGTGGCGCGTACCGACGGCCTCGGTCTCGAACTCGAGCCGGTACTGGTAGAGCGGAGCCAGATCGGGCGACGAGGCGGCGATGATCTGGAATCGGCTCTTGTCGGTGAGATCCCAGGTGTAGGGAAGTGCCAACTGGCGGTCGAAGGGAGAAAGCGTCCAGCGAGAGGACCAGCTGCCGAAGACGTTTTCAATGGTGTCGCGGGTGTCAAACCAGTTGGCCTGCTCGGCACCGGCGGATTCGTAGCGGGAGGCCTCGGCGAAGAGTCGAAGCGGACGTTCGGCGGTCTTGAGTCGGGCCATCGTCTTGGCATACATGTCTTCACGCACGCGCCCGCGAGGCTCGTATAACTGCTCGAACAACTGCTGGGCCGCCAGGTGATTGCCCTCGGGGAACTTGAGTCGCGCCGGGTCGAGATGCCCGCGGCCATAGATCTCCAGTGCCTTGATGGTCTGCTCGATGTCGGCGGGGGCGAGGCTGCGAGAGCCGCGGAAGTCGACGTAGGCGACGTCGCGGATGCGCGTGAGCGCGTCTTTCATGATGGACAGGCCGGTGGTGGCCTCTTCGAAGAACGAGCGGTCGGCCAGTTGTCGCCCAAGATAAACGAGGTTGACGAGCAGGGCACAGGCCTCTCCGGACTTGCCCTGAGCACCGAGACGTGTGGCTTCGACATTGACCAAGCAGACCAGATCGCTGATCGCACGGAGATAGAGAAGGCGCTTGCCCGCGAGAAGCGGCGGATCACCCAGGGCGGTGTACAACCGGGCCTGGATCATGCCCGGGTCAACGTTCATTTCGCCGTAGGGCTGAGCGAAGTACATTGGTCGGCCCTCGGCGACGCCCGAGGTCGCCTGACGCAGGGCCTCGAGGGCTTTGCGCTGGGGCTCGGCCGCCGCCCAGGCTTCAGCGGCGGGCCAGAGTGAACTGCCGGCGTGGAGCAACTGGGCCGCGGCGGGTGAGTCGACGCCGACGGGCGGCTCATCCATGTTGGCCAGAGCGGGGAGGAGGATGAGGTCGCTGCGCCGAGACTTGGGCACGTCTACGTAGGGGGCGTTGAGTCGATCGAGTTGATCGCTCTGTGCCAAGGCAGGGGTGCCGGCGAAGATGCCTGAGGCCAGGAGCAGAATGGCAGCCGCCCGACCGCAAATCCGGGTCGAAGAGAGAAAGTTCATCATGCGCGGATGGTAGCACTTGCAGCCCCGGCCTGGGGCAGATCAAGGCCACAATCCGGTTCATTCGAGCACGAAACCTCGGTTCATCCGGCCGCTTCGCTGAGGCGGAGAGGGGCCGACTCGGAGGTGATGTCCTCTTCACTGCGGCGGAAGAAGCGACTGGGCTTGTTGTCGCTCAGGCGCGAGTTGAGTTTTTCGAGGGCTTCGTCGACGATCTGGCGCACGCGCTCGCGGCTGATGCCCACCTCGTCGGCGATCTGCTTGAGCGTGAGCGGCTCCTGCCCGTCGAGCCCGAATCGCATGCGGAGAATCTGGGCCTCGCGCACATCGATGGTGTCGAGGAGTTTCTTGAGCGTGATCAGTTCGTCGCGCAGGAGGGTCTTCTCGTCGGGCGTGCCATCGCGGCTGTCGACGACCAGTTCGCTCAAGCCGACCAGATCGCTGTCGCCGCCGGTCGGCTCCTGGGCCGGAGTCTTGAAGGCTCGGACAGCCCGGCGGATGATCTTGACTTTCTTGAGGGGAAGATCCATCGCATCGGCCAGTTGCTCCATGGTCGGGGGATGACCCAGTTGCGATTCAAGTCTGCGAGAGGCTTCCTTCCACTTGGCGATGAGTTCGACCATGTAGGCCGGGATGTGGATGGGCTGGTTGGCGTTAATCAAAGCGCGCTTGATCGCCTGCTTGATCCACCACGACGCATAGGTGCTGAACCGGGCGCCCTGGGCGGGGTCGAAGCCCTCCACCGCGCGCAGAAGACCGATGTTGCCTTCCTCGATGAGGTCGGTCAGCGGAAGTCCGCGGTTGGTGTAGTTCTTGGCGATCGCGACCACCAGCCGCAGATTGGCCCGGATCATGCGTTCGCGTGATTCCGGGCAGTTGTCGTTGATGATCGCCCAACCCAGTTCACGTTCCTCCTCGGGCGTGAGGAGGGGAACCTCGTTGATCTGGCGCAGGTACAACTGCAGGTCGGACTGCAACCCGCCCCGGGTCGAAACAGATTGACCAATCATGCCACTCACTTCTCCTACCCACCACCCGCCGGTCCCCCAGCGGGCTTCATTCGCCGGAGTGCTGTGAGACACCCGGCCGCCACAAAAGTCTCGCCCCCTCCTCCTACCCGGGTGTCTCAGGGCCACCAACCCTGAACCCCCGAAGAGCGGGCTTTCAAACCTACCGTTCGGCATCATACCCGATCGGGTTCATGTGACGCCACACAATTCCCACGGAAACAAGGGACTTGTCCGAATCTTCGACTCGAAATCGCACCGGCAGCCCCGCCAAGGCCGAAAACGGACCCCAGACGAGGGTCTGTTTCGCCCGATAGTGTTCGCGCGACACCCTGCCGCCTGCGCCATACATTTGCATAGGTCTCGCCTTGAGCCCGCTTTGGCGTCAATATGAACAAAGACCTGACACCATTGCTCGATGAATGGCCCTTCCAACCGGGGCAGATCAACGTCCGGCTCGTCGAAGGGCTCGACGGGGTGCAACGCATCCAGGTTCGACTCGATCTCGGGATCATCCAGATGCATCTCAATGGGCGCCCGGACGGGCAGCGGCCGTTCGGATATCCAAGCCTGCTCGCCTACCACGAGGCTCGTATAGACGAAGCGCAGAGCGAGGAAGAAGATCACGACGCGCCGGCCGAACTCTCGCCGGAAGATTGCAAGGGCCTGCGTGACGAGGCACTGCAGTACTACCACCGCTACATCGCGCTGCTGGTGCTGGAGGATTACGAGGGCGTGGCACGCGACACCTCCCGCAACCTGCGCGTGCTGGACCTGTGCGCGCAGCATGCGGCCACGGAAGCCGATCGTGTGGCGCTCGAACAGTTTCGCCCCTACATCCTGATGATGCGGGCGCGGGCGCTGGCGTCGCATGCGTTGCAGCACGATGAGGCCAAGGCGGCGCTGGTCGCAATCGACGACGGACTGGAGGCGCTGCGCAAGTGTTTCGAGCAGCAGGGTCGTTCGAGCGAATACGAGGAATCGGCGGAGGTGCAGTTGCTGCGGGGTATGAGGGGGGCGCTGCTGCCGCAGTTGCCCGTCTCGCAACGGGCCGAACTGCGCCAACGCCTGCAGGAGGCGATCGCCCAGGAGAATTACGAACTGGCGGCTATTCTGCGCGACGAACTGCGACTACTGCGCGACTCGCCGCCGTGATCGTGGGATTCGCGCCGACCCCGGAGGGGCGGACGGAATCGTCGACCATCGGAACGACTGAGCAAAGAGCCGCCGGAGGGACTTGAACCCACGACCTGCGGTTTACAAAACCGCTGCTCTACCGACTGAGCTACGGCGGCGGCCCAGAATCGTAGACCCGGCTTGATTGCGCCAGCAATCAGAGTTTTCTGGTCTTACCAGGCCTGGGCTGAGGCAATTGGTGCGGGCCGGGTTCTGCAGCAAGGGCAGCATGCTTGAACACAAGACGTTGTCGGCACGCCCACGATCGGGTGCCGACCCGACCAGTACGTAGATGTGGGCCAGCAAGACAACGATGCCTGCGCGTCGGCGTCCACCTTGCCGACCCGAAGGCAGTTCGGGGTGTCAGGCGGGTAACCATTGGCTCGCTGCTGAGTCCGATGCGTCCGGAAAGCACGGTGGGGTGGAGAAGTGCGGGCCGTCTGAGGACGAAACCGTCGCAAAAGACGACCTGCGGGTCGCTTAGTCGCAGCGGCGGCGCATATCCTCCAATGTTGTCCCCAATCGGGGATTTCAACCCCCCCCCCCGGCGTTCGGCCTGGGAGGCGCGTGGAAGCGGCATGAACTCGTACGTGGTCATCGCGTCGCCGGAGAGCAATGCCTGGCACACGGCGCGGGCATCGAAGCGGCATGTTATTGTCTTGGATCCGTTGCGAGCGCCGGACGCTCACTCTTTGACGCCGTTGCAGCCGCCGACGGAGGGTGATCCGGAGCACGCGATACCGCGGTGGGCGGTGTACGACTGTGCGGAGGTGCCCGGCGCGGTGATCGCGATGCTGCGCGAGCGTGCGGCTGACGATGCCATCGCACCTTTTGCGCCGCTGGCGGTGATTCTTGCGGCACCGCACGCCGAGCCGGGAGATTGGCACCTCTTCGGGCTCAACCTGCATTCCGACGCGACGGAGCGGACTGCGGCGGACCTGATCGAAGCGGCCATCGACCTGCTCGACGCGCGCCAGGCGACGCTGGTGCTGCCATGGAGCGATCCGACCCTCCTGACTCTGTGCGAGCGGTTGGGTTCGGTCGAGTTGCTGTGTGCACAAGTGGCCTTGCACAGTTCGCAACCGCATGCGGCGGTACTCATGCGACGGCGCGGAGAGTTGCGTCCGGAGGGACTGGCACGTCCGGATCTGTCTGCGGACGGCGAGGATGACTTGGCGCTGTCGCTGGATCGTTTGCGTGATCGGATCGAGGGAGGCAGCCGTGTGTTCCTGGAGGTCGACGCGGCACACGCGGGCCGGTTGGCCGTCCGTGAGGTGGCGCCATGAGCGTAGAGCGCACCGGACCGGCCCGTCTGCTCAGCACGCTTGAGCCGTTCGTGGTGGCGCCCTGGTGGCGGTTTGGGTCGCTGAACCTCAGACCGTTCGGGGTGGCAGTCAGGCCGGACAACTGCTTCGACGTGCTCAGTTCGCGGGCCGAGAGGCTTCTGCACCGCTTGGTGCGGCTGGATCGGCTGACCTTCGGGCCCGAGGGGATGCCGATGCCCAGGTGGCTGTTCGTGGACGGATCGGCGCTGCCGGGGGTGATCAGCGGGCTTGGAATCAGGGCGGATGAGTTGCCCCCGCGCGCGGTGCAGCGACTGGGCCTCGAAGCCAGACCGAGCGACCTTGTGCCGCTGGCGATGTACATCGCGGTGCCAGCGCGGCCGCCGCTGGTGTGGTACGGGCACAATCTCGCTTCGCTCAACCGGCAGTTGCCGGAGATGGAACTGGGCGGGCTGGCGACGCTGACCAAGGCCCTGGGGCTTTCGATCATGCGTTGCACGACACAGATCGGCGCGACGCAGTGGACTTCGGCGGCGCTGCACGTGCATGCCCGGTTCGGGCCAATGGAATTGCTGACGGCCTGGACGCCGGCGCATGCGAATCCGGCGACGCTCACATACAAACTCGAACTTGACGAAAGTCTGCTGGAACGTGTGGCGCAGGGGATTCGGCCGGGAATGGTCACAGAGGATCCATTCTGGATCGAGCCGCGCGATCACGACGCCATCAGGGCGTTGGAAGAGCGAATCGAGCGGGGCAAGCGCTTTGCCGTCGTCGGGCCGCCCGACCGCAAGGGACGTGTGCCGGTGGCGCCGGTCAGCCCTCATCAGGCCGCGTGACGGCGCCACGTTCTCGAAGGTGTCCATCGGGCCCGACCGCGAGAGTTGCCTGGGAACGGGCACTTCTCCGGTGTCTCACGCGCCTGCCGCTGATCGGAACCAGACTCATCCACCGCGCAGCAGCGTGTACAGGAGCGCCTGTTCGGTGTGAACGCGGTTTTCGGCCTGATCAAGCACGGCGGAGCGCGGGCCGTCGATCACTTCGTCGGTCACCTCGTCGCCCCGATGCGCGGGCAGACAATGCAGGAAAATGGCATCAGCAGCGGCGTACGCGAACAAACGCCCGTCGACGCGGAAGGCGTCGAAAATGCCGCGGCGTTCGCCGGCCTGCGATTCCTGACCCATCGAGGCCCAGACGTCGGTGTAGACGGCCCGGGCACCCCTGACCGCTTCGACCGGGTCGTTGGTGAGGGTGACCTTGGCCCCCTGCCTGCGAGCCTCGGCGACGATGCCCGCGTCGGGCTCGTATCCCCTGGGTGTGCCGACGCGAATGGGAAATGAGAATCGAGCGCTGGCGTTGATGAGCGAGTGGCAGACGTTGTTGCCATCGCCAACGTACGCGAGTTCGACGCCGCGCTCATCGCCGAAACGCTGACGCAGCGTGAGCACGTCGGCCAGTGCCTGGCAGGGGTGCAGACGGTCGGACAGCCCGTTGATGACGGGAACGGTTCCGGCGGTGAGTTTCTCGACGTCGGCGTGGGCGAAGACGCGGGCCATGATCGCGTCGACGTAGCGAGAGAGGACGCGGGCGGTGTCTTCGACGGTCTCACCGCGACCGAGTTGCATGTCGTTGGGCGAGAGGAACATGGCCGAGCCGCCGAGGCGGTTCATGCCGACCTCGAACGACACGCGGGTGCGCGTGGATGGCTTCTGGAAGATCATGGCCAAAGTGCGCCCGGCCAGCGAACCCATGTGCTTGAGCGGATCGCGCTTGTACACGGTGGCAAGGTCGAGAAGGGCGCGCAGTTCGGGCGCGGTCCAGTCCATCAGGGAGAGGAAGTGTCTCATCGTGACTCCACGGCCAGGCGCGTGGCCAGGCGCTCCATCACCGCCGCGACCAGCGTCGGCGTGCCGCGATCGCGCGGCGCGTCCTCGATTTCGTAGCGCACCCGCACGGCGGGCTTGTCGATCTTCAGTTTACTGGCCAGGTCGAACGGCGTGCCGACCAGCACCACGTCGCAGGGGGTGGCACGCACCGAGGCCTCCAGGTCGGCGATCTGCTCGGGGTAATAGCCCATGGCCGGGAGAAGCGGGCCAACCTGCGGGTACTTGACCAGCGTCTCCCTGATCGAGCCGACGGCATGCGGGCGCGGATCGATGACGGAGGCTGCCCCGAATCGCTCGGCCGCAACCTGTGCGGCACCGAAACTCATGCCGCCGTGCGTGAGGGTGGGGCCGTCCTCGATGCACAGCACGCGCTTGCCGCGCACCTTGTCGGGCCCGCCTTCGACGCTGACGACGCTGCGTGTGCGAAGCACGAGGGCGCCGGGGTTGATCCTGCGGATGTTGCGATCGACGACCTCGACGTCGGCGGGCACCGCGCGCTCAACCTTGTTGATGACCACGATGTGACAGGCGCGCACGTTGACTTCGCCTGGGTGATAGGCCGACTCGTGTCCGGGGCGCAGCGGGTCGGCGATCGTTACCCAAACGTCGGGACGGAAGAACGGCACGTCGTTATTGCCGCCGTCCCAGAACACCACGTCGCACTCGCGCGAGGCCTGATCGAGAATGGCCTGGTAATCGACGCCTGCGTAGACCACCGTTCCCTGCTCGATGTGCGACTCGTATTCCTCGCGCTCCTCGAACGTGCATGCGTGGCGATCAAGGTCGGCCACGGAGGCGAAGCGCTGCACGGCCTGGCGTGCCAGGTCGCCGTAGGGCATCGGGTGGCGCACCACGACGACGCGCTTGCCGGAATCCTTGATGGCCTTGACCAGGGCGCGTGTGGTCGGGCTCTTGCCGCAGCCGGTGCGCACCGCGGTGACCGCGACCACAGGCACGGGAGATTCGAGCATCGTCTCCTGAAGCCCGATCAGCCTGAAACTGGCGCCGCTGGCGAGCACACGCGAGGCCACATGCCCGACATGCTGATAGGAAACGTCAGAATAACTGAACACGGCCTCGTCGACGGCGTGCTCGCGGATGATCTTCTCGAGGTCTTCTTCTCGTTCGATGGGGATCCCGCCGGGATACCCAGGGCCGGCCAGTTCCGGCGGATAGCGCCGCCCCTCGATCTTCGGAATCTGGGTCGCGGTGAACGCGACAACTTCGAATTGATGATCGCCGCGGAACACGGTGTTGAAGTCGTGGAAGTCGCGTCCCGCTGCACCGAGGATAAGCACCCGTCGACGTGACATACGGACCTCCATTTCGGGAGCATATGCACCGAAATGCTCGCCGCCGAGTGTCCATCGGCATAGTCTCATGCGTGCCTGCGGAAACTGCACACGCACGCGCCCGAACGAACCCGACAGTCGTGGTCGCCCTGGGCGGACACGCTTTCACGCGGCACGGGCAGACCGGCACGCACGAAGATCATCTCGAGAACGCTGCATATATATGCGAGCGCCTCATGACACTCGTGGAGCGCGGATATCAACTGGTCATCACCCACGGCAACGGTCCGCAGGTCGGGTCACTGCTCGAACGCGACGAGCGCCGGGGCGACAACCTGCCGACATTCCCGCTCGACGTGCTCGTGGCGCAGACAGAGGGCTCGCTGGGCTACTACATGCAACAGGCTCTGCTCAACAGTTTGCGCCGGCGCGGTATCCGCCGCTTCGTCGTCACCGTCATCACGCAGGTAGTGGTGGACGCGGACGACCCGGCCTTTCAGGAGCCGTCGAAACCAGTGGGCCCGTTCCTCTCCGAGGAGGAAGCCAAGCGCCGACGGGCCGAGTTCGGCTGGGTGGTGGGAGAGGACTCCGGGCGCGGCTGGCGAAGGCTCGTGCCCAGCCCCACGCCGCAGAAGGTCATCCAGCGACAGATGATCGGCGAGGCGGTGGCACAGGGGCACATCGTCGTCGCCGCCGGCGGCGGGGGCATCCCGGTGCGCAAGACGCTCAGCGGCGACTACGAGGGCGTCGAAGCGGTCATCGACAAGGACCGCACCAGCGGCGTGCTCGCGCGTGACATCGGTGCCGACCTGCTGCTGATTCTCACGGCCGTGGACTGCGTGTACCTGGGCTTCCAGAGCCCGAGCCCCGAGCCGTTGGGGGCAGTGACGCTGGCCGAGTGTGCGCGATACATGCGCGACGGACACTTTCCGCCGGGATCGATGGGCCCGAAGATCGAGGCAATTCACGACTTCCTGCTCGCAGGCGGAGCGCGCGGGCTGATCACCAGCCCCGAACGCCTCGATGACGCCCTGGCCGGAGCGGCGGGGACGCACTTCATAGGGCGCATCTGAGGGAAAGCATCGTGCCAGCAACGTCGGCCTTCCGACGTTGCCCACGTCTGCCCGCATGGCAGCCGGCCGCGCGATGAGCCGCAACCTTGAGGACAAGGTTGCTGGCACGTCGACGACAAGGACGCCGAGCGGACGTCAGTCCGTGTCTTCGAGTCTCGGCCGATTGGAAACCGGACCTACCACGCGAGCAGTTCGGCGCAGCGAACGCTGGCCTGCCCCACCGCCGCCAGTTCGCCCTTGCTCTTGTCGCGACGGTGCTTGACTTCGACATGGCCGTCGGCCAGAGCCTTGGCGCCGACCGTCACACGCACCGGGATGCCGACCAGATCGGCGTCCTTGAACTTCACGCCGGGGCGCTCGTCGCGATCGTCGATGAGCACGTCAAGCCCACGGGCCGACAGTTCGCCCGCCAGCGTGTTGGCCACCGCGTGGATCTTCGCGTCAGGCTGGATCAGCGTGATGAGTACGTGATAGGGCGCGATGGGCGCCGGCCAGATGATGCCGTCGGAGTCGCAACTCTGCTCCACACATGCTGCGACGGTGCGCGACACGCCGATGCCGTAGCAGCCCATGATAACCGGGGCCCGCTTCTGCTCGGCGTCGAGGATCTCGAATCCCATGGCCTTGGAATACTTGTCGCCCAGTTTGAAGATGTGCCCGACCTCGATGCCCCGGCGTGCCTGGAGCGTCGAGCCGGTGGCGCGGGGCGATGGGTCGCCTGCCACGGCGTTGCGGATTGAAGCAACCTTGAAAAGGGCATCGTCCTGACCCATAGCGACGACCGGATCCCTGCCGAAATCACGCTGCCAGTTGAAGTGCCTGACGTGGTAATCCTTCCTGTCTGCGCCGGTGACCCAGAACCTGGGCTTGCTCCTAGCGTCGTCGAAGCCCACCGCCGCATCGGGATCAACGATCAGCAGCGTCTGCTTCCTGCCGACGACGGCTCGCGGGGAGACGAAACCGATTTCAAAGCCGGCCTTGCGTGCGGCCTCGGGGTCGGCCAGTTCGATCTGGCACTGCGAGACGTCACGCACCTTGCCCTCGTTGACTTCGTGATCGCCGCGCACACAGGCCACCACCCACCAGTCACCGGGGTATCGGTCGGCCTCTGCTTCGTCCCGGGGAACGACCTTGAAGACCACGGTCTTGAGCATGGCGTCGGGCTTGACCTTCATGAACGCGCACACGTCGTCGATGCCGGGGCAATCGGGCGTGTGCACCTCGGCCAGATCGCCCGAGGGCTCGCCGACAAAGTAACCCCGAGCGGGCGGCGTGCGAGGCCCGATTTCACACTTTTCGACATTGGCGGCGTATCCCGAGGCCGGGCAGAAGAGGATCGTGTCCTCGCCGCTCTCACAGTTCACCATGAACTCGTGGCTGGCCGAGCCGCCGATGGGGCCCGATTCGGCCTCGACGACGGAGAAGTCGAGCCCGCAGCGGGTGAAGATGTTGACGTAGGCCTGGTACATCTTGTCATAGGTTTCGTTCAGCCCCCCCGCGCCTTCCACGCCAAGATGGAACGAGTAGGCGTCCTTCATGAGGAACTCACGGCAGCGGAGCAGCCCGGCGCGCGGGCGAAACTCGTCGCGGTACTTGGTCTGGATCTGGTAGACCGTCAGGGGCAGGGCCTTGTAACTCGAGACGCTGCCGAGCAGGGTGTCGGTGATGACCTCTTCGTGCGTGGGTCCAAGGAACTGGCGCCGCCCGTGTCGATCGGTGAGAGTGAAGAGCAGGTCGCCGTAGGCCTCGTCGCGCCCGGTGGGCCTGAGCAGTTCGAGCGGCATGAGGGCGGGGAGGAGCAGTTCGCACGAGCCGATGGCGTTCATCTCCTCGCGGACGATCTGCTCGACCTTGCGCAGCACCCGGTGCCCGAGCGGAAGATAGGAGTAGACGCCCGCGGTGACCTTGCGGATCAGCCCGGCCCGGGACATGAAGATGTGGCTGGGGGTCTCGGCGTCGGCCGGGGCCTCGCGGGCGGTGGGAATCAGCATCTGCGACCAGCGGGCAATCTCGCCGGCACGGTGGAAAGCGGTTTCGTTCATGGTCGGCAAGTGTAGGAAGGGGAAGGCGGAAGCCATCAGGGACCGGGGACCAGCCCATCGTCGCCGTCCTTCTGCTCCTCCCCTCGATGGCCGATGGTTTTCCCCTTCTCCTTCGTGAGAGATTCCGTCCTCTCGCGCAGAGAGATGGTGTTCGCGGGTCATCGTGCAGCCGGATGGAACCCGGCCCGACCACCGCCTTTCCGGAGTTCAATCATCATGCGCTCGATCATTGTTCTCGGAGTTTCGCTCGCCGGTCTGGCCACTCATTCCTCGGCCGCCACCACCATCATCTCCTTCCGCAGCGGGTACATCGGCAACGCTCCCGGCATCGTGGGGCAGGCCGAAGACAACATCAACGTGCTGGCAGGTCTTCCGAGTACCCCGCTGGCGATGACGGCTGCCAACTTTGCCGCCGCGGCGAGCGGACCCGCGGCCGTGGTCGTACAACCGATCGTCTGGAACCCGACCCTGCCCGCCGATCCGCTGGCCAGGTGGATTAACCCCGTCAGCAACCCGTATGGGCAGCCCATGTCGGCCCTGTACGCGGTGGATCTGGGACCGCTGGTCAACTGGAACACCGCCACCTCGGCCAACCTCACGATTCACTGGATGGCAGATGATCACCTGGGCGACATCAGCGCGTTCAACGGGGTGTATCTGAACAACCCCGCCAACAATCTCAACATCGGCGGGGGCAACTTCGCCACGCAGACCAGCGCCATCAACGTCAATGTGCCGGTGTCGTGGCTGCAGGCGAACAACACGCTGTATCTCTACCAAGCCGACATCGGCTCCGGCTTGTCGGGCATCATCTTCAGCGGGGAACTGTGCGTGGTTCCAGCGCCGGGGGCAGCCGCCCTTCTGGGAGCCGGCTCGCTGCTGGCGGTCCGCCGCCGTCGGCGGTAAACTTCCAATCCTGTAAAGTCACCGTGCCAGCAACCGTCACACCGTGCAACCATCTTCCTGTGTCAGCAACCCTGGTCTTCCAGGGTTGCTGTTCTTTTCACAATCGAAAGACCACCATCAGCAACGTCGGAAGATCGACCCTGCTGGCACGTCACGACTGGAGCAGCACGCGCACCAATGACGCGACCAGCAAGCCCCACACCAGGTTCACCAATGTGCCGCCGAGGTAGAAGCCGGGATTGCTCCTGATCGCGTCGGAGCGCACCAGCGACTTGGCCGCGAAAACCACCGCCAGACCGGCTAGGTTGTTCGTCAGCACCAACGTGACCGTGATTAGGTTTTCGCACTTGCCGATAACCGCGCTGGGATCAAATCTTGCCCACCCGCCAGGCGGCGCTTCCCCTGCGGGGGGCCAGTTGGCCCGCGCACCTGGCGGCAACACGAAAAATCGCACCAGCACTCCCGAGAGGGCCAGCGTGACTGCATACGCGGCGAACACCAGAGCCGCCCGCGCCGCCCATGCGGACACCAGCGGCGTCTGCGGCGCCGCGGCGATCGACTCCAACCCAGTTCCCGGTGCGATCATGCGTGCACTTCTGCTCCGACCTCGGACAGACGCCAGTGTATTGCTTCCTCGATTCGCCGCATGGTGCCAAAGCCGGCTCGCAACAGCGACTGCGACACGGTCTGTGCCGACACGCCGAACTGCTCGGCCACCGCCTGCTGTGTCTGATGCATGCGGGCCGCACGCACAACCTCACGCTGCCGCTCGCTCCATCGCTCCATGCACTCGGCATGCGCCAACGCGGCGGCCTCGATCAGGGTGGCGCTGCCCTTGTCAAGCCCGGGGACGGCAAGCGCGAAGAGCGACTTCTGAGCCTTGGCCCGTCGCAGGGCATCGGCGGCCCGGTGAAAGGCGGTGCCGTCAAGGTCGCCGGCGTCCCCGGTTTCCAGTCCGATGTCGATTTCCCCGGCCCCCAGCGCCCAGCGGAACTTCTCAGGCCACACCTGTTCGTTCAGGGCCACCGTGATGTCGAAGGCCGAATCCGGTCGCACCAGGGCGGCCGAGAGTTCGTCGATGCCCTTGGCGTTGGTGATTGGGACGAGCCATTCTTCGGCGAAGGCTGAGCGCAGCGCCTGCAGTGAGGCTTGGAGGCGCCGGGCCAACCCTTGGCGGTCCTTGACGCGGCGTGAGTTGACGAGGTCCGCAATCAGCGCATATCGCATGAGTGAACAGTATAAGCCACAAACGGCTTATGCGTCAAATTTGGCTTGTAAGACCCCCATCGAAACGGGCAGTTCACCGCT
This sequence comes from Phycisphaerales bacterium, assembly GCA_023382935.1. Classification (GTDB taxonomy): domain Bacteria; phylum Planctomycetota; class Phycisphaerae; order Phycisphaerales; family UBA1924; genus J022. The sequence goes on along the minus strand of JAHDXL010000005.1, from coordinate 338,278 downwards.
CATGCATCCGCGAACTCATCGTCGGCCGGGTAGGCCCCGCGCCGGAGTTTCACGAACGACCGCAGCAGGTCGTTGAGCAAACTGGAGGCCCCGAAGCGGAACAGGTTTGGATCGAGCCAGGGGCTGGGCCTCCCAGGGTCGAGCGGGCCCATCGTTTCGTGGACCATGCACAGGTAGTGCCAGGCCTGCTTGGCGGTGCGGATGCCGCCGGCCGGTTTGAGCCCGATCCGCCGCCCACTGCGAAGAAACTCGTCGCGAATCGCTTCGAGCATCACCAGGCACACCGGCATGGTGGCTGCGGGCTGCACCTTGCCCGTGCTGGTCTTGATGAAGTCGCCGTCGCGGATGGACGCAATGGCCAGGTCGCTGGCACGGCGCACGTTGTCGAGTGTCTCGAGTTCGCCGGTTTCAAGGATGACCTTGAGGTGCACCGCCCGCCCGGCATCTGCGCCGGCGCTGGTGCACACATGCACCACTTCGCGGATCTCCTCGCACACCTCGCGGTAGCGCCCGGATAGGAACGCGCCGCGATTGATGACCATGTCAATCTCATCGGTGCCGGCTTCGATCGCATGCCGCACGTCGCGAATGCGCACGTCGAGTGGGTACTGCCCGCTGGGGAAGCCCGTCGCGACACTGGCGACGCGCACGCCGGTGCCGTGCAGCATTTCAGCGGCCACGGGCGCCATGCTCGGATACACACACACGGCCGCCACGCTGGGCAGACGCTCGCCGAGCACACTTTCATCGGCGGGAAATGGGCGCACGGCCTTGCGGCACAGCGACCGCACCTTCTCCGGCGAGTCCTTGCCCTCCAGCGTGGTCAGGTCGGTCATGGCGATCGCCAGACGCAGCGCGGCGGCCTTCGACTCATTCTTGATCGAGCGCGTCGTAAACGAGCGTGCCCGCTGCTCAGCGGCCACGGTGTCGATGGTGGGACTGACGGGAAGCGCGGACATGAGGGCAATCGTAGGGCGCGGGCAACTGAGCGCGAAGGCCGCCTCATTCTTGCGTGCCAGCCATCTCGGGCGGCAAATGCCGGCAAACCCAGTCTTCAAGGTGGCCGACCTTCACCCTGAAGGGTGCAAACTCCAGCGGCGTCCAAAAGCGGACACTGACGGCACGTTGCCTCATCAACCGGCGACGTGACTTGCAAGGAATGCCCGCACGGCTTCGCTGCACCGCCCGGACCATGTCGCCTCGGTCCAAAGGCGGTTGTGATCGCCGCCTTCGATTTCGACCAGGGTGGCCCGCGGCGCGGCGGCGGCGATAGCGCGGGCGTCGGAAAGCGGGCAAACTTCGTCCTCGGTGCCGTGCAGGACGAGCATCGGACAGGTTACGTGCGCAGCGAGGCGCGCGCGGTCTGATCGCAACTTCCATCGACCCTTCATTCCGAGCAGGAGCAGCGCCAGGTCGAGGGTGCAGCCGCTCGGCAGCCCGGCTCCGCGCAGCACATTGCGGGCACTGGCGTCCTGAAAGCGATACGGGGCTTCGGCGATGATGGCCAGGACGCGCGGGTCGTCGCTCGCCACTTCGATGCACAGACCGGCTCCCAGCGACCAGCCGTAAAGCGCCACCGGACCTGCGGCACGATCGAGCAAGGCGCGCAGGTCGACTGCCTCGCATCTCCCGAGACGACATCTTCCCGGCGCCTCGCCGTGTCCGGGCAGATCCCAGGCGATCAGCCGTGAGGCGAGCGGAGCCAGCGCGTGCATGCGCGGCAGGGCGCCGAGGCGTGAATCGCCCCAACCGTGCGTAAAGATGATGGTCGGCCCGGACGGGTCGAGCCCGCGCACGTCCCAGGCCGGCAGCGTGAGCCCTCGCGACGTGAAGGTCCACTCGTCGCAGTGCAGAGGGGGCGTGAGTTCATCCGGCGAGCCCGGCACCCCGCGAGCGACGGCCGAGGAATAGGTGCGCCGAGGTGGATGCGTCAAGCCCCACGCCAGCAGCCCGACCAGCAAGGCCAGGTAAATCAGCCCGGAAATCGCAAGCAAGGTGATGAGCCCGGGGATGTGCAACGCGGAGTTTCCTGTGAGAGAACATCTGGAGACGTGCGGGGGAATCGGTCTGGCGCAGTGCCTGCAGTCTCGCCTTCGAGGTTGGTGCTTGGCCGACTGGAAGCCGGTGCCGCCGGGTCAGCAACGTCCGCAGGCCGGGGTTTCTGGCACGGGAATCTACAGCCCGAGCAGGTTCTTCACGTCGTTGAAAGTGACGATGAGGAACAGCGAGGCGATGAGAAGGAAGCCGGCCATGGTCACCGCGTTCTGAATGGGGATCGGCACGGGTCGGCCGCGGATCTGTTCGTAGACGATCATGAGGAACTGCCCGCCATCGACGATGGGAAGCGGAAGGAAGTTGATGACCGCGAGGTTGACGCTGATGACGGCCATGAAGAAGAGCATCCAGACGAACCCGCGGTCGGCCAGCAGCGTTCCGACGTGGGCGATACCGACGGGTCCCTTGAGATTCTCGATCTTGAGGGTGCGTTCGAATAGGCGGGCGAAGGTGACATACGTGGTGACGAGGACACGGCGGGTTTCGCTCAGACCGGTGGACAACGCTTGGCCCGGTGACGAGGCCTTGAGCAGCACCTGCACCGGCTCGAAGAGGCCTGGGTCAAGCGGGGAGGACCAGCCGAGCCCGTGGAGCGTGCGCACGTCATCGGAGGAGAGCGACCAGGTGCGCTCAATGCGCGGGCGCTGTTCCTGAGCCAGAGGCCATTCGAGCGTGACGGAGACTTCGGCCCCCTGCCCTGTTTCTGCCGCGTCTGCCGTTGCACGCTGAAGAGCCTGCCGCGCATCGATCAGGGATTGGACCGGGCGTCCTTCAACCGCGACGATGCGTTGCCCCGGTGCGGTCAGCAGATCGGCCGCCGCGGGACGATAGCCTTCGGCGCGGGGCGCAGCCTGCACCGTGACGGGCGGCATGGCGACGAAAGCGGCCAGTTGGCGCGTGTCGTCGGGTATGAAGCCCAACGTTCCCTTGTTCGAGACCTTGGCCTTGAAGTCGACGCGGCACCATTGCCCTTCGGCCTGGCGCAATACTCCGAGGTCAATTTCGCGTCCGGCGTGCGCGCGGATGGTGCGGATGCCCGCGGCCAGACTCGGATACTCCACCCCCGCGATGCGCGCGAACACGTCTCCGGGTTCAAGCCCGTTGGCCTTTCCCTGGTCGGTCACAGACCCGGGTGAACTGGCAACGCGCATGACCGGCGCCAGCCCGAGGATGTGCTCGAAGGGGGCCACCGTGCCCGTGTCCGAGCCTGGCAGGAAGCCGACCTGGAAGTCAACTCGAGGCTGGACCGATCGCTCCACCCTGGAGCCGTCCGGCCTGACGATGGTGAGGCGGACCGGCTGGCCCCGCGAGCGGGCGAAGAGAGCGTCGAGGTCGCCCAGAGTCGCAAGATCGGTCTGATCGCCGGCTGCAGTGATGCTTGCGCCGGCCCCCAGGCCGTCCAAACCGACATGGCGGAGGTATTCTGCCCCCAATTGGTCAACCACGTCACTGAGCGTGAGAGAGGCGGCTGAAGCGGTGCCCAGACTGAGCAATCCCTCCGGCCCGTCCTTCTTTGGCACGATGCTGAAATGCAATGGCTCGGCGAAGCCCTTGCGCTCGACCAGCAGGTCGACGGGCTTGCCTCGGGAACTCATGGCCACGCTGGTGATCAGGTCGGCATAACTGCTGGGGCGTCGCCCGTTCACCTCGACGACGCGGTCGCCCGGCTGGAGCCCCGGGCCCGCCTGGTGAGACACCTGCGGATCTGTGGGCATCGCCAGGGCGGCAGGTGAGGCGGGGTACACGCTTCCCACGATCGCCGGCTCGACCCGGAGTCCGACCATGAAGACAAGGACAAAGAGCGCCGCAGCGAGGATGAGGTTCATCACCACGCCGGCGGAGATGACGACCATCCGTTTCCAGGGCTTACAGTTCTGGTAACTATCGGGCGCCATGGAGACAGCAGCGGGATTCATGTCGTCCTGCCCGAGCATCTTGACGTATCCGCCGAATGGCAGCCAGTTCAAGCGGTACTCGGTCGGGCTGACCGGGTCAGGGCCGGTGAAGGAATCGCGCTCACGTTTCCGGCGGAGGTACTCACCCTCGCTCGAGCCCCGGCGGAAGCCCAGACCCTTGCGATAACTGAGCGCAGCCGGTCCGAAGCCGATCGCAAACGCCAGCACACGGATGCCGGCCCATCGGGCGGCGAGGAAGTGCCCGGCTTCGTGGATGAACACGATCAGCCCGAAGCCAACGATGACGACGAGCAGGTCGAGGATGGTGCCGATGGGGCCTGGTATTCCGAACATCGAACGATGGTATCGGCCGGGCGGGGGCGGTGTTCGCAGGTGAAGCACCGTGGGCGCGAAATCGGGCCGAGCGTTGCGCGAGCCTGACCGGGCGGTCTTTGCGGACTTGTGGCTCTGCAATGCCGATACCGGTTCTAGCATTGCCCATGCGCACAATCATCGAGCCGTTCCGCATCAAGTCGGTCGAGCCCATTCACATGACCACGCCCGACGAGCGCGAGGCCCGCCTGCGCGAGGCGCACTTCAACCTGTTCCTGCTCAAGGCCCACGACGTGCTGATCGATCTTCTGACCGACTCGGGCACGGGGGCGATGTCGAGCGAGCAATGGGCGGGCGTGATGCGGGGCGACGAGTCGTACGCCGGGGCAGACTCGTTCTTCCGCTTCGAGCGCGTCATGCAACAGATGACGGGGTTTGCACATGTGCTGCCGACGCACCAGGGGCGGGCAAGCGAGCGCATTCTCTTCGAACTGGTCGGCGGGCCCGGCAGGGTGGTGCCCAACAACACGCACTTTGACACCACGCTGGCCAACGTCGAGCACTCCGGCGCGCGGGCAGTGAACCTGCCGATCGAGGAAGCCGGCGATCCGAAGAACCGGCACCCATTCAAGGGCAACATGGACGTGCGGGCGCTGGAGGCGTTGATTGACGAGGTTGGCGCGGCGGCCATCCCGCTGGTGATGATCACGGTCACCAACAACTCGGGCGGCGGGCAGCCGGTGAGTCTGGAGAACATCAAGCAGGTGCGCGCGGTGTGCGACAGGCACAAACTTCCACTGTTTCTCGATGCCTGCCGCTTCGCCGAAAATGCGTGGTTCATCAAGCAGCGTGAGGCAGGGCAGCACAACCGCCCGGTCAGCGCGATCGTGCGCGAGATGTTCGATCTGGCCGACGGCGCGACCATCAGCGCCAAAAAGGACGGCATGGTGAACATCGGGGGCGTGCTGCTGATGCGCGACGAGGCGCTGTTCCGGCGCGCAACCAGCCTTCTGATCCTCACCGAGGGTTACGTCACATACGGAGGACTGGCGGGGCGCGATCTGGAAGCCATGGCCCAGGGCTTCCGCGAGGTGCTGCGCGAGGACTACCTGCAATACCGCATTCGATCCACCGCCTACCTGGGCGAGCACCTGCTCAGGATGGGCGTGCAGATCATCGAGCCCCCGGGCGGGCACGCGGTGTACGTGGACGCGAAGGCCTTCTGCCCGCATATTCCGCCGGAGCAGTTCCCGGGGCAGGCCGTGGTGTGCGGTCTGTATCGTACCGGCGGCATCCGCGCGTGCGAAATCGGATCGGTCATGTTCGGAAGGCACTCGAAGCCGAAGATGGAACTGGTGCGGTTGGCCATCCCGAGGCGGGTGTACACGCAGAGCCACATCGACTACGTGCTCGAGGTGTTCGAGGAGTTACACACCAAGCGTGAGGCGCTGCGCGGGCTGAAGATCATCGAGGAGCCGGAGGCGTTGCGGCACTTCACGGCCAAGTTTGCCGAGGTCTAACGATCCGGCCAAGTCCGCCTTCCAGCGTTGCGGGCACTGACGTCGCCTTCCCAGTGGTGCAGGCCGCACCCTTGAAGGCAAGGTTGCTGGCACAATGCTCTTTCACTTTCCCTCGTACCAGTTGCTGCTGATGGCTGAATCGGCGATGAGCGGCACGCGCAGGGCCATGGCCTTCTGCATCCGGTCGACGATGATCGCTCGGGCGGCCTCGGCGGTCGCGGTCGGGGCCTCGAACACCAGTTCATCGTGAATCTGAATCAGCATCTTCACGCCGACCAGTGCGGGGTCAGCCAGGTCGCCATATCCGCCAGCATGGCATGCCGGTCCGCCTTGAGATGGGGCATCGCACGCAGCGTTCGAAGCATCGATGCGGCGCTGAATGTCCACCATCGCCAGTTTGATCAGGTCCGCCGCAGACCCCTGCACCACGCTGTTGATCGCGACGCGCTCGGCCAGCGCGCGGCGCGTCGGGTTGTTTGACTCGATGTCCGCGATCGGACGTCGCCGCTGCAGCATCGTCGCAACGTATCCCTTGCGCCTGGCCTGCTGGATGCACTCTTCGAGGAAGGTCGTGATGCCGGCGAAGCGGCGCTTGTAATCGTCGATGATCCTGGCGGCCTCGGCCTGCTCGCACCCGAGCCGGCGGGCCAGTCCGAACGCGGTGATGCCGTACACGATGCCGAAGTTGACCATCTTCGCCCCGTGGCGCTGCTGCTTGGTGACTTCAGCGAGCGGCACGCCGTGGATCTGGGCCGCCACGGCCGCGTGGATGTCCTCACCGGCCTGAAATGCCTCGATCAAGGCCGGGTCGCGCGACAGATGCGCGAGCAGGCGCAGTTCGATCTGCGAATAGTCGGCCGTGATGAGCACCCGTCCCGGCGGCGCGATGAACGCACGCCGGATCTCGCGCCCGAGATCGGTGCGGATCGGGATGTTCTGGAGGTTGGGGTCGCTGGAACTGAGGCGCCCGGTGGCCGCGACGGTCTGGTTGAAACTCGCGTGGATGCGGTGCGTCTGCGGGTGAATCTCCTCACGCAGACTGACAAGATACGTCGAGACGAGTTTGGTGAGTTGCCGATACTCGAGGATCAGTTCGGGAATCGGGCTGGTGATGCCCGCGTCCTGCACCAGTTTGTCGAGCACTTCGGCGTCGGTCGAGAAGCCGGTCTTAGTCTTCTTGATCGGCTTGAGGCCAAGCCCAGGCTCGGCCGCGTCGCGCGGGTTGAAGAGGATCGCGCCCAGTTGACGCGGCGAGTCGGGGTCGAATCCCCGCCCCACTTCCTCCATCGCGGCGTCGGCGATCTCACGCTTGAGTTCCACGATACGTGTTTCGAGTTTGCCGCGTTGACGCTCAAGTTCGTCCGGATCGACGAGCACGCCGTTGTATTCCAGTTCGGCCAGCACATCGACCAGCGGCATCTCGAGGTCGCGGTAGAGTTCAGCCAGGCCCATGACCTTGAGTTGCGGGAGCATGAGGTGGGCCAGACGCAGGGTCACGTCAGCGTCCTCGGCCGCGTAGTTGGTCGCACGCTCCAGATCGACGCAGTCGAACGTGCGCTGGCTCTTGCCCGTGCCGATCAGGTCCGACAGCGGGATGTTCTGGCGTTTGAGCAGGGCCAGCGCGAGCGCATCCATCGAGTGCGACGAGCGCGACGCGTCGATGAGGTAACTGGCGATCATGGTGTCGCCAGCACCCGGACGCGCCCCGACCGGCAGGTGCCCGGCCAGCCGCACGCCCACCTTGCGCAGCACCAGCATGTCGAACTTGAGGTTGTGCCCGACCTTGGCGATCGACGCGTCTTCGAGCATCGGGCGCAGCGCGTCGAGCACCTCGGCCTGCGGCAGAATGACGCTGCCCGTGGGCGCACGCACCGGCACATACCACCCGGTGCCCGGCCTGGTCGAGAAGGACAGCCCGCACAACTCGGCCCACATCGGGCGCACGCCGGTCGTTTCGGTGTCCACAGCGAACAGGTCGCAGGCACGCAGTTCGGCCACAAGTTCAGCAAGATCCGCTGTCGTCTGCACGCAGCGATAGTGCCCGTCGACCGCAACCGGCGCGGCATTGGACACGACGGTGCCAGTCGCATCGAAAAGCCCGCCCGGCTCCGGCTTCTCGGGCAAAGTGCCCGTCCCGCCCGCGCTCTGAATTGTGCCTCCACTCTGACGACGAGGCATGTGAACCAGCGCGTTTGCCTCGCGCGCGACCGTGGAGGGGTCGCCCGCGGGCTCGCCCAGGCCAAGCAGCGCTTTCACCTCTTCTTGGTACCGATTGAAACCCAGTTCCTTGAGAATCGGCAGCAAGGCCTCCAGCCTGATGCTCTCACGCGCAGCGGCTACCAGGTCAAACTCCACCGGCACATCGTGCCGCAGCGTCACCAGTTCCCTCGAGAGCGGCAGGCGCGGGGCGGCCTCAGCGATCTTTTCACGACGCTTACCCTTGATCTTCCATTCCTTCGCCGGCTTGTCGGCCAGCACTTCGGCGAGCACCGCGTCCAGCGAGCCGAACTCGGAGATCAACTGGGCCGCTGTCTTGGGGCCCACTCCCTCGGCCCCGGGCACGTTGTCGACCGTGTCGCCCATCAGCGCCAGCATGTCGATGACCTGCGAGGGCCCGATGCCCGTGTCCCGATGAAGCGCCTCCACGGTGATGAGTTCATCGGTGTGCACGTCGTACAACTCGACGGGCGAGCCGGTTTGCGCCATGCATCCTCTTGCTTGCGCGGGAGGCTCTGATCCCATGCTCTCGCTTCGCGCTCGTTCCGCTTCGCCGCTCTGTCGCTCCGGCGCTCCGGCGCTTCCTTCCCGCAGCAACTGCTTGAGATCCTTGTCCTTGCTCACGATGCGCAGTCGCACCTGCGGATGGTCCTCTGCGAGGCGCGTCGCGATGGTCGCGATCACGTCGTCGGCCTCGAAGCCCTCGGCCCCGAGCACGGGCACGCCGATCGCTTTCAGCAACGCCAGCGCCCGCTGCACCTGCGGCTTGAGATCGTCCGGCGGCTCGGGGCGATTGGCCTTGTAGTCCGGATACATGTGGCTGCGGAAGGTTCCGCGATCGCCCGAGACGTCGATCGCGACGGCCAGGTAATCGGGCGGGCAGCCCATCTTCCCTTCACCGCGCAGCAGTTTGAGCAGCATGCCCACGAAGCCGAACGTCATATTGGTCGGCTCCTTGGTAACGGGGCTGGTCATCGGCGTGCGGATGGCGTGATAGGCGCGAAAGAACTGCGCATACCCGTCGATGACATAGAGCGTCTTCATCGGCAGAGGATAGCCGAGCGTATCAAACGCGGTCCGAAATTGGACCATGCCATGCCGGCAGATGTGGACTGGCAGCGGAAACGCGGGGCCTCGTACCCACGCTCGGGCCGCACGTCAGAGGAAGGTTGAATCATGGCCCCATCTCGTGCTGCACCCTATCATCACAGACCGGGGCAAGGAGCACCTTCCATGAGTGACGCTTCCGTCGTCAACCCCCGCAGCGGCGCGGCCGGGTTTCTTGTTCTCCTCGGCGCAATCCTCGTTCAACTCATCCTCGGCACGGTCTACGGCTACAGCATCTTCTGGCAGCCGTTGACAAGCGACGTGTTCCCGCCCATCATGACACAGGCGGAGGTCGAAGTGGCCACTGCGCCCACCGCGGACAAGGTCACGATCGTTGCCGACGCGGCCGCCCGCGATGCCCTGCTCTCCACCCAGCGAGGCTACCTCGCGTACGCCTTTTCCATCTGCATTCTCTCGTTCGCGCTGGTGATGGTCATAGCCGGGCGCGTGCAGGACATCACCGGTCCGCGCGTCCCGGCCATCATCGGGGCCACGCTCATGGGACTGGGTTTCCTGCTCGCCGGGCTGATGGAAAGCCCGATCGTGTTCTACATCGCCCACGCGGCCTTCGCGGGGGGCGTCACTGTCATTCTCCTGCTGCTGTTCCACGTCATTGGCGACAAACTCGGCGAACGGGCCAAGCCCTTTGCCAATGCGATCGAGCGCGGGATCGTCGTGGCCGCGATTGTCGCCGGCGTGGTGCTCGGGCAGCGTTATGTCGGGCAGAAGCAGGAACTGGACAAACTCTTCACACTCTGGGGAACCATCGGCTTCCTGGCGGGCGCGGGCATCGGCTTTGCCTATGTCTGCCCGATTGCGGCGTTGGTCAAGTGGTTCCCGCAGCACAAGGGGCTGGTCTCCGGCGTGGCCGTCGCGGGCTTCGGCTTCGGCGCCTACCTCTTCAAGGGGCGCACGCTCGGCGCGCTGGGCTACATCGAGCAACACGGTGTGCAGGAGTTCTTCCTGGTGCATGCTCTGGTCTGCTTCGTTGGGGTGACGATCGGTGCGATGTTGCTTCGCAACCCGCCGGCCATGACGCGAAACGTCATCAAGGCCGCCCCGGACAGCACCTGGCAGGACACGCTGCGAAGCCCCGCCTTCTACACACTGTGGCTGATGTACTTCAGCAGCGCCATGGCCGGGCTCATGGTCATCGGCATTGTCAAGGTATTCGCCGGCGAGCAACTGGTCGCGGCCGCCGGTGGCGACAGTCTGCCGCACAGCCAAGTTGCCGACCTGCTCGCCAAGGGCGCCGCGGCCGTGGGCTGGTTGGCGATCTTCAACGCCGTCGGACGCATCGTGTGGGGGTTCGTCTCCGACCGCATCGGTCGCACGCGCACCTTTGTTGCGATGTTCACCTTCCAGGCGATTACCATGTTCGTGCTGGGAGGGCTGGATACCGAACTTTCGCTGGCCGTCGGCGCATCGCTGGTCGGCTTCAACTACGGCGGGAGTTTCGCGCTATTCCCTTCCGCCACGGCCGACATGTTCGGAGCCAAGAACCTCGGCGCCAACTACGGGTGGTTGTTCACCAGTTACGGCATCGCTGGCGTCGTCGGTATCGCCGCGGGCAACACGGCCCGCACAATGACGGGGTCATACGCGGCCGCCTTCGCCATTGCCGGCGTCCTGTGCCTCATCTCAGCCGGACTGGCATTATTGCTCGTGCCGCTGGGCAGGAAGGAGAAGGCGAAACTGGCGGCCTTTGCAAGGTAGAGCCGCAATTGGGGCAGCGAGCGAGCGTGCCCGACGCAATGGCATGACCGTGCGGCTCGCAGCACGATCGCCTGGCTTCGGGCTGCGGAGATCTACTCTCCCGGCGTGGCCTGCTCATCGGGAACGTGCTCGACCTCGAATCGCTCCTCGATGACAAACTCCCGGTCTTCCTGCCGAACGCTGACGCGCTGCTGGCGGATCAGGTCGAGCAGCGCCAGGAAGATGCCCACCATCTCCGCGCGCGAACGCCCCGTCAGCGCTTCACGCAGCGTGAGAGGCCCGGCGCCCTCCTGCACGCGACGGCGCACCAAGTCCATCAGGTCTTCGGCGTGCAATTCGATCGGCGTGTCGTCGGCCTCGACATCCATCGCACCGATGCGCGTCAGGTCCACGCTGCGCACGATCCTCGCAAAGGCCTGCACCAGGTCGAGCAGGTCGATGTCCTCGAGGTCGATCTCGTCCAGTCCGCCCATCGCTTCACGCACGCGCTGGTCATCGACTCCCGCGGCTGCGGCGGGGTAACGCCTCTCCCACCACGTCCGTCGCGACTCAAGCCCGTCGGCCATGTCGCGGTACTTCTTGTACTCGAGCAACTGTCGGACCAGTTCGGCCCGCGGGTCGGTGTCGTCCGGATCATCCGGATCCACCCTGCTCTCGGGGGAGGTTTCACCCGTCCGGGCGATCATGCGGCTCTTGATCTCCATGAGCGTGGCCGCCATGACCAGGAACTCCCCGGCCGTGTCAATGTCGATGCGCCGATCGTCAAAATCCCCCAGGTACGAGAGATACTGCTCGGTAATGGCGGCGATGGGGATTTCCTCGATCTCAACCTCCGCCCGCCGGATCAGAAACAGGAGCAAGTCGAGGGGCCCCTCGAAGGCTTCGAGCCGGACTTTGTATTCACCGCTCACGGACGTCTCCCTTGGGGGGCTGGAAGAGTGTACCCTATGGATCATGTCCATCCTCACCAAGGTCCGGCCAAGCATGACCGAGATAGACCTGATTCGCACCGTATTGCGTGAGGAGGCCGACGCCGTCGCCCACCTTGCCTACAGCGCCGGCGACGAGTTCGTGGCCGCGTGCGACGTGATCGAACGCTGCGCTGACAACGGGGGGACGGTCATCGTCACTGGGCTGGGCAAGAGCGGACTGGTGGGCGCCAAGATCGCGGCCACGCTCAGTTCACTAGGCATCCCATCCCACAGTGTTCACCCCACCGAGGCGGCGCACGGCGACCTGGGACGTTTCCGCCCGTGCGACGTGGCCCTGTGCCTGTCGCACTCGGGCGAAACCGGCGAGGTGCTGGCCCTGGCCGCGACGCTGAAACGCGACGGTCTGCCGGTCATCGCGATCACCGGAGGTGATGGCAAGCGAGCGTCAAGCCTTGAGAAACTTGCCGACGTCACCATTCACCTGTGCATCCACGCCGAGGCGGCCGGGTTTGTCGCCCCCACCGCCTCGACAACAGCGACCATGGCGGTTGGAGACGCGATCGCTCTGGCCGTGGCGCGCCGCCGCAACTTCACGCAGGATGACTTCCTCAAGCGCCATCCTGGCGGCTCGCTGGGAGGCATGCTCCGCCCGGTGGGCGAGTTGCTCCGTTTCCGCGTCGGGCACAACCTGCCTCTGGTCGCACCGGAGACTACGGTGCGCGACGCAGTGTCCAAAGCCGAGTCGGGCGGCAGACGACCGGGCGCGCTGCTCGTGGTCCACCCTTCCGGCGAACTGGCCGGGATCTTCACCGACGGAGACCTGCGCCGCCTCGTGCTGCGAGACGCCGGCGCCCTCGATCGACCCATCGGGCAGGTGATGACGGCTTCGCCCCGCTCGCTTCCGCAGACCGCCACCGCGGCCGAGGCCTCGCACCTCTTCAGCACCCACCGCAATGACGAGATCCCGGTCGTCGACGACGACGGCAAGCCCGTCGGGCTGCTGGACGTGCAGGATCTGATCGCTCTCAAACTGGTGCGGGACTGATCGGTGCGTGATCCTGCCCGCATCCGCATGCTCGTGCTCGATGTCGACGGCGTCATGACCGACGGGACGATCAACCTCGATGAGGACGGCCGCGAGTTCAAACGCTACCACGTCCGCGACGGGTACGCCATCAAGGCGTGGATGCACATGGGCAACGAGATCGGCGTGATTTCCGGGCGAGGAGGCGAGGCCATGTGGGCCCGCATGCATGAACTGGGAATCACCAGGGTGGTCGACAACTGCGGCGACAAGGGAACGGCCCTGGAGAAGATGTGCGCCCAGGCGGGAGTTCCGCTGGAGCACACCGCCTTCATGGGTGACGATCTGCCTGATTTGCCCGCCCTGCGCCGTGCCGGATACGCCATGACCGTCGCCGACGCGGCGGAGGAGATTCGTGCCTTTTGCGACATGGTGACCCGGGCGTCCGGCGGACACGCGGCCGTGCGGGAGGCCATCGAGCATCTGGTGCGTGCCCGCGGTGCCATGCACGAGTGGATCGCGCGATACGATTGACGCCATGCCCACACGCCCAAGTCAGCGTGGTTTGTCCAGGCGCGGCCTGCTTGCGGCGATGTGCGTCGCGCTGGTGTGCGCAGGAGTGGTGGCCTATTTCATCGCGAGCGGTTCCGACGGGCGTGCGTCGCGTTTGCCCGATGGACTGGACAACGTGCCCAGCATCACCGACGCGCTGCGCGACACCGAGGCGGGCGGCGGCGTCACGCTCGACTACGCGGACCGCGACAACCCCTCGCGGCGTGCCGCGCAGTTGAAGGCCGATGAGTTTCGTCCCGCGCAGGTCGACGGGCGCGTCGAGCCGCACGTTTACACGCTGAGAGGCGTGAACGCCCGGGTGTTCCTTCGGTCCGGCGAGACCGTGCTCATCGAGTCGGAGGGCGGGCGCATGTACATGCCCGACCGCAGCGCCGGGCCAGAGTCGGGCTCGCTCTCGGGCCACCCGAAGATCACGCTGTTCCCGCCCTCCGATCAGCCCCAGGAACCCGTGCTCGTCGCCACGTTTGAGCAGGAACTGCGCTTCAATTTCAACTACGCGCACGTCGAAACACCAGGCAGACTCACCGTCGTCGGCCGTGAACTGGAGTTTGTCGGCAACCATGTGACGGCTCGCCTCAACCAGCCGCAGCAGCGAATCGACGTGCTGGAGGTTGAGCGAGGCGAGTATCTGCGGTACACGCCGCTGCCCGCCGAGGCGCGAGCGCCCATCGGACGCCCAAACCCCGCCGCACACGGGCCTGCGCGGATACCCACGCAATCCCCACGAATTCACACTGTCAGTACGCAGGCCGCCCGGCCGTATGCGCCAGCCCAGTCCGCCCCGCACGTCGCTCTCTACCTGGCAACCTTCACGGACGGCGTCACCGTGACGCAGGGCGCGCGCACGCTCACCGCCGACATGCTCGAAGCCTGGGCTCGGCTGATCGACCACAAACTGCCCGATCGCAAATTGGCGCCAGGATCGCGGGGCGCCGTGAGCAGCCTGTACGCGATCGGCTCGCTCGCCCTGGCAACATGGCAGGGTTCGCCGGCCCAGACCGAGCCGGGCGTCGACCGCCCCCCGCTTGTCCCCGGGGGCGACGAAGATCCGGTGACGCTGCGCTGGACCGGCCCGCTTCGCGTGGTGCCGCTGGTCCATGAACCCGAGACACTCGCCCTCGATGACCTGCACCTGAAGTTCACGGCTGTGAAAACGGGCCTGGTCCGCTTTGAGGAAGGCCTCTCGACCGGGCACGCCGCCTCGCTCGAGTATGCCGCCACGCGCGAACTGCTCACGCTCACGGGTCCGGGTGGCTCGGTGCGCCTCGCATCGGCAGGCCAGGGCTGGCTCGAGGCGTCCCGCACGCTGGTACACATGACGGAAGGGAAGGCCACGGTCATCGGCCCCGGGCAGGTCTATGGCGCTGCTCACAATCCGACAGGCGCCGAGCACCGCGAGCAGTACGTGCGATGGCTCGACCAGGCTGATTTCGTTTTTGAACTCGACGACGCGGGTCGCATGACGGGCCAGATCCGCCGTGCGACCTTTGCCGGACAGGCGCGCGCCATCGACGATGCGCAGCGGGCCGAGGGCTCGGTGCTCATCGCCGAATTCGCCGAGAACGACGCGAACGCGCGCCTCGTCAGCCAGTTTGAGTTGCACGACGCCAACGTGAGCGACGGGCAGGGCGGCACGCTGGCGGCCCGGCGCATGGTCGTGCCCTTTGAACTTTCCTCGTCGGGCCGGCACGACCCAACCAGCATTGACGCCTCTGGCGACGTGTTCATTTCCAAGGACGGCAGGAGCATCGCCGCCCAGTCGCTCTCCGCGCGAATCCTGCGCGGTGCCAACGATCAACTCACCGCGACCGACGTGGTGGCCGAGCGAGGGGTGCGTTATGTCGAGGGCGAGCAGATCGACGCGCAGGCCGAACGCCTCGAAGCCAGCGGGCTCGACCAGATCGCGATCCTCATCGGCGAAGACGACCGCCCCGCCCGCATCGACTACAACGACAGCGTCATCGTCGGCCCGCGCATCGAGATGCAGCAGCACCCCCAGCGCGGCACCGTGGTCGGGCCCGGCATGTTCGACACCCGCGACGCATCGGGCACGCTGCACGCCGCCTGGGGCACGGGCCTCAGTTTCGACCGGGAATCCGGCGTGCTTGAACTCTTCGGCGACAGCCAGGTCGATCAGGCGCTGTCGACCGGGGAGACGCGCCTGGCCCGCGGAGAGCACCTGATCGTCGAACTGGTGTCGGCCGGCGAGGAACTGACGCTTGAGGCCGCGTCGATCTTCGGCCGGGCTGATGCACCTGCCACAGTCGAAGTCCGTCGCACCGCGCCAGACGCCGACGAACCCACCGAACTGCTGCACATCGAATCGGCCGAACTGATGACGATGGACGGCGGCAGCGCATTGGTCACGTCACAGCCGGGACGCCTCGTCGTGCTTGATCGTCGCACCGGCGGCGATGCCGACCTCGACGGCTGGGACCGCGGGCACGCGCTGTTCACTTGGCAACAGTCGCTGGTCGTCGATCGTTTGCGAGGCGAGGCTCACCTGCGCGGCGACGCGCAAGTCATCCATCGCGCCATGGAAAGCGGACGCACCGCCGAACTGGCTGGGGACGTCATCGACGCCACGTTCGTCGAACTCGAGGGCGGCGCTCAGCCCGAGGTCACGATGGTCGTGGTCACGGGCACCGCCTATGCCCGCGTCGATCAGCAGGAAGTGCTGGCCGCACGACTCGAGTTCGACACGCAGCGCCAGATCATCTACGCCGTCGGCACGGACGACGAGCCGGTGCGAACATACGATGGCACGACGGGCGCCGTGGTGTCGGCCAGGACGCTGACGTGGAATCTTCAGACCGACCGCATCGAAGTCGACCGACCGTCGCCGTTCGTCATGCCGCGCCGGCCGTGAGTCGCGCCGGCGATGTCTGGCCGCGGACGTCGGCGCACTTAGCCGCCCCTGCGCTGCAAACGCTGGCGAGCACCGAAGCCTTCGGATCGACGATTTCGGTTCACCGGCTCAACTCGTCAAACACAGCCTCGATGGCCCGCGAACGCACCTGCTCACCACCCAGACCCTGCATGAAGTCCCACGACATGCCCGAGACTTCCTGCTTCGAACGCCCTTCCCCGATCGCCCGCCCCACGCTCTCGATCAGTGATTCGATGTACGCGATCTGCTGATCAACCGCGTCCGCCGCACCGATCGGCCCGTGCCCCGGCACGACAATCGTCTGCGCATCGCACAACTGCCTGACCTGTCGCAGCGAACGCACCCAGCCAGCAGCGCTGCATCCGCCCGTCGGGTCAAAAAACGGGTGTCGCCCGCTGAACACCAGGTCGCCCGCGTGCACCACGTTGATCTCCGGCAGGTGCACGACCACGTCGTTGTCGGTATGTCCCGGGCCGAAATGGTGGAGGTCCACCCGCCGCTCGCCGACGCGCAGCGTCGTCGGGTAGCGATCGATGCTCTTCTGAGGCACGAACGCCCCCGCACCCATTTGCTCGGCCCGCGACTTGAGTTGCGACAGGCACGCAATCACATCTTCCGGCACGCTGCCGCCGCCCAGCCGACGCATCTCCGTTTCGGCGTTGTTGAACTGCGACACCAGGCGGTCGGCCTGCCGCGCGACGCGCGTCATCGCGGCCGCGTGGGCAATCATGTTCGCGTCAGCGCTCAAGCCCACGTTGCCGCCGGTGTGATCGGCATGGTGGTGCGTGTTCACCAGCGTCGTGATGCGCGTCCCGACCCGTTCCTCCGCCTCGGCACGCAGCATCGCAACGACGCCTGCGAATTTCGCGTCGATCATCAGCGCCTCGGCGCCCGAGCCCATCGCCAGCACGTTGCCGCCGGTCGTATGGTTGCCCGTCGCAAAGGCCGCCCCATCGCGCAGACTCACCCACTCGAAGGCGTTGCTGGAACGGAACCGCATGCGCGTTCCCATCGCCATCATCACCCCGGAGCCCAGCGCCATCATGGTGAAACTGCGTCGTGTCATGCCTGCTTTCATGTTCGTTCCTCCGGATCGGTGACTGTCAGGATGTCCCGAGCATACCGGGCAGGCGAGTGCGGCGCGCGTACGATCGCGGCCAGCCTCTGACGACAAGGATGCTTCCATGAAAGCGAACGATCTCCGAACCGGCGTGGCGGTCAGCGTGGATGGACGCCTGTATGTCGTCACCAAGACCGATCACGTCAAGCCCGGCAAGGGCCCGGCCTACGTGCAGGCCAAACTTCGTGACGTGACCGGCGCGGGCACCATCGAGCGCCGCTTCGGTTCGAGTGATTCGGTGCAGGAGGTCGAACTGGAGAAGCGCCCGATGGAGTATCTCTACTCCGACGCCGACGGCGCCACTTTCATGGATCAGGAATCCTACGAGCAGGTGATCCTGACGCCCGACCTGCTCGGCGATGCGCTGCTCTACCTGGCCCCGAACAGCGTGTCCTTGGTGCTGTTTCACGAGGACAAGCCGATCCTCATGGAGTTGCCGGCCGCGGTCGAAGTCACCGTCATTGACACGCCCCCCGGCATCAAGGGGGCGACGGTGACGAATCAATTGAAGGAAGCCATCTGCGACACCGGGCTGAAGACGAAGGTGCCGCCCTTCATCAGCCCGGGCGAGAAGATCAAGGTCTCCACGGAAGACGGCTCGTACATTTCGCGTGTGTAGAAACCCGCGGAGTTTACTCACGGTCCACCGATGAAAAACGCCGTCAAGGTCATGCTCGCCGCGCTCGTGCTGATCGTCGCCGGAGCGGCGGTGGTGGGATACGTCTTGTTCGCGCCGCGAAGCGCCTCGCCATTGGGCCCCGGGGCGGGCGCACGCCTGCGCGATTACCTCGGATCCCAGATCGTCGGCATCGTCAACGCGCACCTCGTGCCGCAACTGGGTTTCAGCACCATCGACTACGAGGCGCCGTACACCGTGCATTTGTCAGGCGTCACCCTCACCGCGCCCGACGGCACGTGCGTGCTCGACGTTGAAGGCCTCGTCATCACGCTCGCCGAGACGCCCGGTCTTGACCGACCGATCAAAATCGCCCGGGTATCCATCGACGGCGGCGACCTGCGCATCATGCAGGATCCACAGTCCGGCGAGATTCTCGGCTTCGACCAACTCACGCGCGTTCGCTCACGCCAGACTCTCAGGCAGGTGCCCGAGAGTCAGAACCTCTCCAGCGTGCTCGTCCTGCAGCGCGTCACCATCCGCGACGTTTCGCTCACCTATGACGACGGCGCCGGGCAGCCGATGACGCTGAGCGGCTTCGCGTGCGACATGACGATTCGTCCCGATGATCTGGGCCCGGGCTGGTACACCCTTGACATGCAGGCAGGCCGCTCGCCCGGGCTGGAAACCACGCTGCGAGGCGCGTTCAACATCGACCAGTTCCTGCTCGATCTGCGAGACTCCCGGGCGCGCATTGCGCTCGATCCGACGACCATCTCCACGCTCCCTCCGCAGTTGCAGGGCTTCCTTACCCGCTTCGACGCCGCGGGCAGCGCAGTGCTCGATTTCCGCGGGAGCGTCCCGATCGGCGACCTGGAGCAATCGAATCTCACCGGGTGGCTGAATGTCCGGGAGTTCAACGTGGTAGTTTCCGACTATCGCCTTCCGATTCGCCTGGCCGAAGCCGACATCGCCATGGCCGACGGGCAGGTCACGATTTCCAACTTCCGCGCGCAAACGCTCGCGGGGCTGGTGCAAGCCCACGCCTCGGTCGACCTTTCCGCCGCTGGCTCCCCGGCCGTTGCCGAATGGACCCTCCAGAACCTCAATCTGAGAGAAGCCCTGCGAGCCGCGGCCCCACCAGGCGCCACACCCAATCTCGCCGGCAACCTCAACGGCAAGGGAAGCGCTTCGCTCATGATCGACGACCCGCTCGCTCGCATCAGCGGCTCAGGCCAGATGCAGGTCCGCAACGGGCGTCTGCTCGTGCTGCCCGGGCTGGCCGAACTCGTGCAGAAAATTGGCAACCTCGACTTCCGCGACGATGCGACCTTCGGACACGAAGCCGATGTTGATTACCTTCTTGAACCTGCCGGCGTGCGCATTACCAGGTCCAGCGTCATCACCGGCATCGTGGCCGCTGACGCCGTCGGACTCGTCGGCTACGACGGATCGATCGACCTGTCGGTCCGTGCCGGTCCCCTCAAGCGACTCACAGGTCAGTTGGGGCTGCTCGGGCGAGCCATCGGGAGCGTCACCGAGCGACTCGTCGCATACCGAATTCAGGGGACCGTGGACAGGCCACAGGTCACCATCCAACCGCTCGGCATCGGCGGGTGACGCTGAAGAACCCGTCCGGTCGATAGTTGAGGATGTCATGGAGCGGTTCCCCTCGGTGTTGCTGATCGGTCTGCGTGGCTCGGGCAAGACCACGCTCGGACGCGAACTGGCCCAGCGCCTGCACCGACCTTTCATCGACCTGGACGACGAGACCAAGGCCCAACTCCATTGCTCCACCATCGGCCAAGCCTGGGAGAAGTACGGGGAGAGCGGTTTCCGCCAGGCCGAGGTCCGTGCCCTCAAGCGCGTGCTCAGCAAGACGGGGCAAGTCGTCGCCTTGGGGGGCGGTACGCCCACGGCCCCCGGCGCCCGAGAGGTGATCGAACAGGCCCAATTGGCCAAGACCGCCTACGTCATCTACCTCCGCGCGGGCGCACACACGCTTCGCGAACGCCTGGGCAAGTGTGACCTGACCGATCGCCCCAGCCTCACCGGCACCGACACCATCGCCGAAATCGACCTCATTCTCGCTCGGCGCGACGGGCTCTACCGCAGTCTGGCCGACGAGGTCATCGACGTGGACGGCGTCGACATGCGCACCACCCTGCGCGAACTGGTCAGCCTCTTCTAGCGATCAACCCGCTCGCCTTGTCTACGCTTGCCCTCGATGCGAACCACCGCGCTCCGCGCCGATGCCATTCTCCTGCTGGTCGCCTGTATCTGGGGCTCGGGCTTTGTCGCGCAGCGGGCTGCGATGGAGCACATGGGCCCCTTTGCCTATACCTCGCTACGCTACTTGATCGGTGTGGCAATGCTCCTGCCACTTGTCGTCGGACCGCGCTGGCGCACACGCATCAACCGGCGCACCGTGCCCGCGGGCATCCTTCTCGGCATCATCATGGCCGTCGCTGCCAATGCCCAGCAGATCGGCATGGTCACCACCACCGCCTCGCGGGCCGGTTTCATCACCGGTCTGTATGTTCTCGGCGTGCCCTTCATCGGGCTGGCGCTCGGGCACCGCTTCACCGCCGGACACTTCGTTGGCTCGCTGCTGGCTGCCATCGGCCTGTTCTTCCTGAGTGGAGACGTCAGTGGCGGCTTCCGCACGGGCGACCTGTGGGTTGGTCTTTGCGCCGTCTGCTGGGCCTTTCACGTCGCGATTGTCGCGATCGCCGCCCCCAAGGCCGATGCGGTCGGCCTGGCCATCGTCCAGTTCGCCGTGGTCGCCATCGTTACCACCATCGCGACCTTTGTGCGCGAACAGCCTCGCATCAGCGAAATCTCCGCAGCGTTCCTCCCCATCGTCTACGGCGGCGTGTTTTCCATCGGCATCGCGTTCACTCTGCAAATCATTGCCCAGAAGCACGCCCCACCGACGCACGCGGCCGTCCTGATGAGTCTCGAAGCCGTCTTTGCCGCCATCTTCGGCGTTCTCATCCTCAGCGAGTCGCTTTCTCGCCCGGAACTCGTCGGCTGCGGGCTGATGTTCGCGGGCATGCTCACCTGCCAGGTGTGGCCTCACAAGCGAACGCCGGTCGAGAAGGCCGAACTCACGGACCCTGTGCGGTAAATCCGAACGCGCCGAATCGCTCCCCGGCGATCCCTCCAGTGGCACGCGCCACCCGCCGGCGCGGCCACCGCCTCATGCACTCACCGTGTCACGCGGCGTTTCGCCGCCGATCGCTCATGCCCGGGCAGTCCTTCCATCCTCGCCAATCGCTCACTGTCCGCAACCAGGCCCGCGGCCTCCCCGGAGTCATCCATGCGCATCCACGTGCGCAACCGCAGGAAGTGCATCACGCTCAGCCCTGCGCGAAATCGCGCCGTCCCGCCCGTCGGCAGCGTGTGATTCGGCCCGGCCCCGTAATCGCCCAGCACCTCGGCCGCCCGCGCACCGATGAATACTCCCCCCGCGTTGCGCACGCGCGTTGCCACCGCCTCTGCGTCCTGCATCATGAGTTCCAGGTGCTCTGGCCCAACTAGGTCACTCACCAAGAGCGCCTCCTCGATCGACGCGACCACGCACGAAAAACCGTTGCCCAGCCCCGCCCTTGCCGTCGCCCGCGTTGGGAGCGACTCCAGTTGCTCACGCAACTGTTCATCCACCGCATCGGCCAGCGCTGCGCTGGTCGTCACCAGCATCGCGCGAGCGTCCGTGTCATGCTCCGCCTGCGCAAGCAGATCGGCCGCCACCACCGCCGCATCGGCCGTCTCGTCGGCAAGCACCAGAAGTTCCGACGGACCTGCCAGCATGTCGATGCCGACCACACCGGACACCATCTGCTTGGCCGCCGTCACCCAGCGATTGCCCGGCCCCACGATCATGTCGCACGGCTCAAACGCCTCCTCTCCGCTCGACCCGTGCGCCTCGAAGCCGAAAGCCATCGCGGCGATCGCGTGGGCCCCGCCGACGGCCAGCACCTCATCCACGCCCGCAATCGAGCACGCCGCCAGCACCATCGGATGCGCCCCCGGGGATGCGACGACCACGCGCTCGCACCCGGCCACCCTCGCCGTCACCGCCGTCATCAGGGCCGTCGACGGCAAGGGGCTGCGCCCCGCTGGAACGTAGCAGCCGGCCGATCGCACGCACGAAAGCGTGTGTCCCGCTCGCCCGCCTTCAATGGAAGTGTCCAACGCGCGGATGGAGACGAGTTGAGCCCTCGCAAACCGCTCGATTCTCTCAGCCGTTCGTTCCAGGCACGCGCGATCCTCGGCATCCATCGCCGCATAGGCCAGCAGCATCGCCTTACGTCCCAGCACCAGCGGATCGCCCGCGCGCCTTTCGCCGAACCGCTCCGCCAGTTCGCGCACCGCGCGCACGCCCTCACGCTCCACGCGCCGCACCATGGCGCCCGCCTGCTCAAGCGTCTGGTCATCGACCGCGCGGAAACGTGTCGCCCGAACCTCGCTCGCATTGACTCGCCGCAGCATCACCCGCCCCTTCCCGGCTTGGCATCGCCCCTGCGGCGCGTCACGCTCAGCGACCGGCGATCGATCTCGTCTTCGATGGTGTCGAGCGTCGCACCGAGCCGCATCGCGGCCGTCAGCACGAAAAACAACACGTCGGCCGCCTCCCACGCAGCCCCGCCCGGCGTGCTCGCGTCGATCAACTCGCCGCACTCCTCCAGCAATTTGGCACGCAACAGCGCCGGATCATCGAGCAATCGCCGGACATACGACCCGGCCGGTGCCGATGCGATACGCGCCGCGATGGTCTCCTGCAGTTTCACCAGCCCCGTCGACTCACCGAAGCACGACCGCGTGCCGGTGTGGCAGAAGCCGCCCTTCTGCCGCACGGTGAAGCGCAGCGCGTCGCGATCGCAGTCGACGTCGATGCGCAGCAGTTCCTGCATGTTTCCGCTCTCCTCGCCCTTGCGCCACAGCCCGCCGCGTGATCGCGACCAGTAAATCCCGCGCCGCTCCTCGATCGCGGTGCGAACGCTCTCCAGATTCGAGTACACAAGCCCCAGGACCGCGCCGTGTTCGTCCACCACCACCGTCGGCCACAGACCGTCGGCGCGATCGCTCCGCAACGGCGCACACAACCCCTCGGCCAGCCCCATCGCACCGGTGTAGAGCGCCATCCCGACCTGCGCATCAGCCCCCGCGCGGTCGGCCGCGGCCACGTCGTCGGACCCGCGCACCCCACCCGCGACCGTCACCCGACACCCCACCGCCCGCCGCACCACCGCCTCCACGCGACCGAGAGGCAGCCCGCCCATGCGTCCTTCCAGTTCCACAAACGTCACGAGGAATCCGCCGACGTATTCCTTCAACTCGTCGATGCGATCCTCCACCCGGGCCGTGGTCTCTTTCATCCACCCCTCGATCACCACGCGATCGTGGCGTGCATCCAGTGCCGCGATCACACGCCCGCGCGGGAGTTTGCTCAGCAGTTCGGGCCGGGCCGCCGTCCCCAGAATGATCTTCCGTGCACCGGCATCCAACCACCTCACCGCCGTTTGCTCATCGCGAATCCCCCCGCCCACGCGACACCGCGCCATCTGGCACAACTCCTCGACGATCTCCGCGTTGCTCCCTCGACCCATCGCTGCGTCAAGATCAATGACCGCAATCTCGCCCACCGGCGCGAACCGCTCCGCGATCGGCCTCGGGTCACCCGCGTCGATCACCTTCTCACGCCCGCCCACCAGTTGCACCGCCTGCCCGCCCATGATGTCAATCGACGGCACGATCATCGCCGCACCTCGACCCCGCACTGGCTGAGCACCTGCTTGACCTGCTCAACCGTGTACCGCCCTTCGTGAAAGATCGACGCGGCCAGCACCGCCGACGCACCGGCGTCCAGTGCCCGGGCCATGTGCTCGGGGCAGGACGCTCCGCCGCTGGCGATCACCGGCACGCGCACGGCTCTGGAAATCGCAGCGATGAGCGACAAGTCATACCCCTCTTGCGTGCCGTCGCGGTCCCAACTCGTCAGCAGAATCTCACCCGCCCCGCCCTGCTCAGCCTGGCGTGCCCACGACACCGCGTCGATGCCCGTGCGATGCGCCCCTGATCGCGTGACAACTTCCCAACCCTCACCACTCGCCCACGCCGCCGCATCGAGTGCCAGCACCACGCACTGCCGACCCACGCGCTCGGCCAGACGCGTCAGCAGCCCCGGCTCAGTCACTGCCGCCGTGTTCATGCTCACCTTGTCCGCTCCCGACAGCAGCAGTCGCTCGGCCGTCTCGACGCCGCGTACTCCGCCGCCCACCGTCAGCGGAATCGACAGCGCTCGCCGCAGCGCTCGCACCGTTTCAAGGGCCGTCTCGCGATCCTCCGGCGTGGCCGAAACATCGAGCATCACCAGTTCGTCGGCCCCCTGCTGCTCATAGGTCTTCGCATGATCGACCGGATCGCCGACATCGCGCAGCCCGGCGAACTTCACACCCTTGACCACGCGCCCGCCGCGAACGTCCAGACACGGAATGATGCGCCGCGTCAGCATGTACCCACTCCTTCGTCCGCCATCGCCAGCCAGCGTCCGAGCAGCCTTTGGCCCCAGGGCCCCGAAATCTCCGGGTGAAACTGGCACCCCAGCACGGCGCCGCGCTCGATCGCGGACACAAACCTCCCCGCATGGTCCGTTGTCGCACACACCCAGTCAGAGCCCCTGGCGCCGGCGAGGGGTTTGCCTACGCCTTCCACCGGCGCCGAATGCCCCGTCAGCGACACGATCCGATACGAGTTCGCGAAGTATGCGTGCCCGTCCTCGATCAATCGCGACCCTTCGCCCGCGCACACGCGGTTCCAGCCAAACTGTGGCACGCTCACCGAATCCGGAAACCGCCTCGCGACCGTATCGAGCACGCCCAGTCCTTCGACCTCCGGCGACTCCTCCGACCCCCGACACAGCAACTGCAGGCCCAGGCACACCGCCAGCGTCGCACGCCCCTGTACGATGCGTTCCGGCAGCACCTCGAGCAGTCCCAATGTCCGCAGCACGTCCATCCCGGCGCCGAACGATCCAACGCCGGGCAGCACGACCGCCCGGGCTTGCTCCACCCGCCGGGCGTCGGTCGTGTGCTCGACTTCCACCCCCAGCCGCGTGAAGGCCGCCTCCACCGATGCCGTGTTCGCAATGCCCGTGGCGATGATCGTCACACGCATCACAGCACTCCCTTGGTCGACGGCACGTCACTTGCGCGCGCGTCGATCGACACCGCCTGCCGCAGCGCCAGCGCCGACGCCTTGAACGCCGCCTCGGCCTTGTGATGATCGTTCTCCCCGCGCAGCACATCCACATGCAGCGTCGCCCTCATCCCCACCGCCAGCGACGTGAAAAAGTGCGACAGGTTCTCCGTCGCCACCTGCCCGATCATCGCGCGCCGCAGTTGCAGGTCGATCCATGTGCCGGGCCGTCCCGACAAGTCGATCACGGCCCTTGCCAGCGCCTCATCCAGCGGCGCATGCGCCGACCCGAATCGCCCGATCCCGCGCCGCTCGCCCAGCGCCCGGTCGATCGCGCTGCCCAGCGCCAGAGCACAATCCTCAACCGTGTGATGGTCGTCAACCTGCACGTCGCCCTGGCAGGTCAGTTCCACGTCCAGCCTCCCGTGCCGGCACAACGCATCGAGCATGTGGTCGAGGAACCCAAGCCCGGTGCTCACCCTGCACACGCCCGTGCCGTCGAGGTTCACGCTGACGCGCACCCTAGTTTCCGCGGTCGTGCGTTCCACCTGCCCGACGCGCCCTGTGGCTCCGCTCATCGGCCCACCTCCTCGCACACGGCGCGAAGCGCCGACACCAGTTCGTCAAACGCCCCCACTTCGCCCGGAAGCGTAAAACGCAGAAATCGCTCCATCATCCCGCCGAACGCACGCACCGAGATTCCTCGCCGCAACAGTCCGGCATGCACTCCGCCCGCATCCACAAACTCGGCTGTCACGAAGTTCGCCTGAGACTCCATAGGCCTCGCCCCGACCTCGCGCAGCACCGCGCCCAGCCGCTCGCGTTCCTCGCGCACGCCCTGCATCCACGTCTCTGCCACATCCCACTTCCGCACCATCGCCTCGCCGACCGCCAGCGACAGCCCCGACACCGGGTATGGCCCACCGGCAGCCCGTGCCATCGGCGCCAACTCGCGCGGGCACACTGCATATCCAACGCGCAGACCCGCCAGCCCAAACGCCTTCGACAGAGTGCGGATCATCACCACGTTGGGCAACTCGATCAGCGCCGGCGTCGGGTCAACCTGTGCAAACTCCGCGTACGCCAGGTCGATCATGGCCACCACGCCCCGCCGCAGCGCCGCCTGCGCCACTGCGACAAGGTCTCGCACCGGGGCCACCGCTCCCGTCGGGTTGTTCGGCGACACCACCGCCACCAGCCCCGTCCGCCCGTCCATCGTGCTCACCAACTTCTCATGCGGAAATCCCCCTCGCAGCCAGTCGACCTGCACCACCTCCGCCCCGGCCAGCCGCGCGTAGCGCGGAATCATCTCAAACACCGGCGCGTGCGTCACCAGCGTCCGCCCCGCGTCCAGCGTCATCGCGCACACGCGATGAATCGCGTCATCTCCTCCCGCCGTCACCACGACGCGCTCCGGCTCGACACCCACACGTTCGGCCAGCAGCGCCTCCAGAACCCCCGCCTCCGGATAGCGCCGCACCTGTTCCAGATCAACGCGCGCCAGAGTCTCCCGCACTGCCTCACCCGGCGCCGCCCCTTCGTTCGCGTCGAGCAGCAACCTGGCCGTTCCTCGCCCCGTCGGCGGCGCATAGGGCTTCACTCCCGCCATCCTCGGCGACAGTCGCACGCCTCCGACTACTTCTCGCCCTTCCACGCTCATCCCCTGCACCGCGCTCTCCTCACGCCACGATCTGCTCGATCCGTGAAACCACGATGTCCGTACCCCCGCGCGCACGAATCAGAGGAATCACCCGCGGCAACTCCTCCCGCGGCACCGCCGCCTTGACCGCGTATCCCGCCGATGCGTGCAACGTCGATACCGTCGGCTCACGCATGCACGGCAGCACCTCGATCACACGCTCCAGGTTCTCCGGGCCCACGTTCAACTCCACCATCACACGCCGCCGCGCCGCCAGCACCGACTGCACCAGCGTCACCACCTCCTCGATGCGCTCGCGCTTGTCCGGGTCGGCCATCGCCTGCTTCGACGCGTACAAGCGCGTCGACGACCCCATCAACTCGTCCACGATGCGCAGGTCGTTGGCCGCCAGCGTCGCCCCGCTGGCCGTATTGTCCACGATCACGTCCGCGTCCTCCGGCGGCAGCACCTCCGTTGCGCCGAACGATCTCAGCAACGTCGCATCCAGCCGGCGCCTTTCAATCCAACGCTGCGCCAGCCGCACATATTCGCTCGCCACCACCAGCCGCTGCCTCGGCAACTGCCCTTCCACCAGCAGCCCCTCCGGCGCGGCCGCGATCAGTCGCACCGGGTCCATCCCCGTGTCCAGCAACTCCACCAGGTCGGCCTCAAACTCGGCCACCCAGTCCGCCCCCGCAAAACCCACGTCCCTCGCTCCCACAGCCAGCATCTCGATGATCGCCTGCGGCTTGAGTATCTTCACCTCCATCCCCTCGGCAGAAACCCTGGGGCGATAGTTCCGCGACGTCACGTCCAGCCGAATGCCCGCGTCGGCGAGCAACTGCGTGACGCCTCCCTGCATCCGCCCTTTCGGCACCGCCATCCGCAGATTGCTTGTCGGTTGCGTGTTCATCAGGCAGGTTCTCTCTTGAGCCTGCCCCGGATCAGCGCCTGGAGCGGACAGCCCGCCCCAATGACAAGACGCCGACCCAGGGCCGGCGTCCTCATGATCCTTCAGTGCCTCGGCACCATCAGACCATCACGCACGGCCCGGGTTGTGGGCGTGATGATGATGCCGGTGATGCGTCGCGGCCTTGAACATTGCCGCAAAGACTAGCACGTCCCCATTCCCGCAGTCAAGGGAATTCGGGAGTGTGCCAGCAGTGACGGTCTGCCGACCTCGCGGAATGCGACCAAGGGGCTCCGCCCGGATGCAATCACCCTCCCCCCGCCCCAGGCTCGGCCCCCTCCTCATCCCCGGCGATCACCTCCATTTCCGGCCGCAACTCACGCAATCGCGCCACCGCCGCATGATCCATCCCCGTCTGCCACACGTACACCCGCCTGAGAGTCGACATCCCTGCAATCGCTTCGATGCTCGCCGCCCCGATCGGGCAGCCGTACACATTGAGCACCTCCAGCCGCGTCAGCCCACTCAACTGCTCAATCGCCGCATCGCTGATCTGCGAACGGCTCAGGTTCAGGCGGCGCAGCCCGCTCAGTCTGGCCACCTGCGCCACCACGCTGTCGCCCACCTCGACCCCGCCCACGTTCAACTCCACCACGCGCTCGCCCACAGGCGCCAGCAGCGCGATGTCCTGGTCGCTTAGAGGCCCCTCGACAATGCTGTAGTTCACCACCAGTTCCGGAACATCCGAAGCCACCAGCGACGCATGTCCGCCGCGGTCTCTCACTGCCGCGATCACCACGCCCAGTGCCTCCACGTCCACCTGGCTCGGCTGCGGCGTTGACGCGATCGGTTCAGTCGCTGTCGGCTCCATGGCCATCTCGCCTCCGTCATCAAACCTCACACCGCTCTCGATCCACCGTCGAATCGTCTCGATCTGCCAGGCCGACAGCGGCTTGCCCTTCTTTGGCATGAAGTCGCGATGCGTTTCAGGCAGCGTGATCACCTCAAACAGCACGCTCTTCGATGCATCACCCGCAACCACGATCTCGTCGAGGTACGGGTTGCCCCGCAGGGCGGCCGCCGAATCCAGCCGCAACTGACCCTTCTGCTCCTTCACCCCGTGGCACTCGGTGCACTCTCGCACGAAGATGGGCAGCACGTCGCGCTCGAAACTCACATGCGCGGCTCCGGGCGCAGACACGCCGGCCACCGGAACCGGCGCTGCGTCGGTCGCGGGTGCAGTCCTTGCCCGCAGCGGCGCCAGCACGTATCCCCTGCCATACACCAGTTCCCCGCCGAAGTGACCTGCCACACCCACCGTCATTGCTCCGCCGAGCAAACTCAGCACATACAGCCGCCGCAGCGTTTGCCGGGCGCTCAGCCGCGCCGACAGCGCCAGCACCACCGCCAGCAAAGCCACGCTCGCGCCTCCGACCGCCACCCAGCGGTGGACTTCAATTTCCGCCTCGCCCGCCCGACCCTCCACGCCCGCCAGCACCCAGCCCGTCACACCCGCGCCGCCCGCACCCAGCACTGCCAGCACCAGGCACCCAAAGCCCGCCGGCGAAGCCTTGTCGCGCCCGCTGGCGATCCGCACGATCTCAAAAACGCAGGCCGCCGCGAGCAGGGCAATCGGAAAGTGCACCAGCATCGGATGGGTACGCCCCGCGACCTCGATCCACACGCTGGCGTCCGCCCCCATCGCCGAGGGAGCCAATGCGGCCACCAACCCGGTTCCGGAGAACAGCAACATCCGCCCGCGCGCGCCAAATCGTGGCACTCGGTCCTCACCGGCTTTGCGCCGCCTGGAGACGACTTTGACGTTCGAGTATTCTGTCCCCATGCCATTCTCCCGCCTCTGGTTCCGGCTCAGCATAGCAGCAGCCCTGCTCATTCCCGTCGCACTGGGGCTTGGTACCTCCTCCCTCCCTCGCCCTCAGACCGATAAACCCACCATCAACTTCAATCGGGACATTCGCCCCATCCTCTCGAACAACTGCGTCAAATGCCACGGCCCCGACGACAAGACCCGCGAGGCCGGCTTACGCCTCGATACAGCCGAAGGACTCCTCGCCCTGCTCGCGTCCGGCCGCCGGGCCGTGGTGCCCGGCGACCCCGACTCCAGTGAACTCATCGCCCGCGTCGAAGCCACCGACACCCGTCGTCGCATGCCGCCCAGCGGCAAAGGTCTGGACTCCACCCAGGCCGCCCTCCTCCGCGCGTGGATCAAACAAGGGGCCGCGTGGGAACAGCACTGGTCCTTCCGCCCGCCGGCGTGGGCGCCCGTGCCGCCCGTGCGCGATTCGAACTGGGCGACATCTGATCTCGACCGCTTCATCCAGGCCCGCGCCGAGCAGGCTGGGCTGCCCCTCTCACCGCCGGCCGACCGGAACACGCTCATCCGCCGCGTGACGCTCGACTTGACGGGCCTCCCTCCCACGCCCGATGAAGTGGCCGCCTTCATCACCGATGACGCGCCCGACGCTTATGACCGCCTCGTTCAGCATCTGCTCAACTCGCCCCACTTCGGCGAACGCTGGGCCAGCATGTGGCTCGACCTCGCCCGATACGCTGACACCAAGGGCTACGAGGCCGATCGTCGCCGCACCATGTGGCCCTATCGGGACTGGGTCGTCCGCGCCTTCAACGACGACATGCCCTTCGACCGCTTCACCGTCGAGCAGATCGCAGGCGACATGCTCGACGGCGCCACCACTTCCAACATCATCGCCACAGGCTTCCATCGCAACACCATGACCAACGACGAGGGCGGCACCGACGACGAAGAGTTTCGCGTCGCCGCCGTCATGGACCGCGTCAGCACCACCATGACCGCGTGGATGGGCCTGACAGTCGCGTGTGCACAGTGCCATACGCACAAGTACGATCCGATCACGCAGCGCGAGTATTACGAACTGTTCGCGATCTTCAACAACACCGAAGACGCCGACCGCATGGATGAGGCACCCACGCTCACCTTGCTCGAACCGGAGCGGCAACGCCGTCTCGATGAACTCGCCCGGACCGAAAACGCCCTGCTCAGTGATCGCGATGCACGCATCCATCCGGCCGACTACGTCGAACCCGGCCCACTTCCAGACCTGGCCCCGGGCGAACTGCCGCTGGTCGATGACCTGCTCCCGCACAGCCTCACGCCCGACACCGACCAGTCCTGGCCGTGGGTTGCCGACGGCCTGCACGGGCGCGCCTGGTCCATCGACGCAGGCAGTGGTTTCCAACAGCGCTTCTTCACCGACATGTACCCGGCCTACCAAGTCCAGCCCGGCGACCGAATCAGTTGCTGGGTGATGCCCGACCCCGCCCGCCCGCCGCGCGAACTCATGATCCAGGTCCGCACTGTTGGCAACAACTGGGAGCATCGCGGCTACTTGGGCGAGAATCTGATTGACTTCGGGCAGAGTGACACCCCCGCTCGCATGCGCCTGGGCGACCTGCCGCCCCCCGGAGAGTGGTTCCACATCGAAGTGGACGCCGCCGAAATCGGGCTGGCGCCCGGCGACCGCATCGACGGACTGGCCTTCTCCCAGTTCGCCGGGCGTGCCACCTGGGACCGCGCCGGCGTTCTCACTCGGCAGCCCGATCCGCGTCGGTGGCGCTTCTCGCTGCGTGACTGGCTGGCGACCGAGGCCGCTCGCCAGTACGCGGGCATCCCCGAGCCGCTGCGCCCGTCCGGTCCCGACGCCCGCCCCGCCGAGGAACTCGTGCGCTTCTACCTCGAGCGCGTCCATGAGCCGACGCGCCTGGCCTTGGCCGAAACGGATCTCGTGCTGGCCGGGCTGCACGCCGAGCGGCTGAGCATCGAGCGGGCGGCCCCAACCATGCCGATTATGCGCGAGTTGCCGCTCGAACGTCGCCGCGTTTCGCACATCTTTGATAAGGGCAGTTTTCTCAATCCCACCGAAGCGGTCGAGCCGGGCGTACCCGAGGTGTTCTCCTTCGTCACCGCCGACGAGCCGCGCGATCGACGCCAGTTTGCCGGCTGGCTCGTCCACCCCGACAACCCGCTCACCGCCCGAGTGACGGTCAATCGATTCTGGGAAGCCTTCTTCGGCCGCGGGCTGGTCGAGACCAGCGAAGACTTCGGCGCCCAGGGCCGCCCACCCTCGCACCCCGAACTGCTTGACTACCTCGCCCTTTCCTTCCAGGTTTCCGGGTGGAGCGTCAAGGAACTGTGCCGCCAGATCGTCACCTCATCGACCTATCGCCAGTCGTCGCACACAACCGGCGAGCACCTGGCGCTTGATCCGCTGAACCTTCTGCTGGCTCGCTTTCCGCGTGTGCGCCTCGATGCCGAGATGGTCCGCGACCAGGCCCTGGCTGTGTCCGGGCTGCTCAACCCGGACATGGGGGGCCCGCCTGTCTTTCCTCCGCAGCCTGAGGGCGTGTGGATGGTCGTCTACAGCGATGACCGCTGGACCGAGAGCACCGGGCCCGATCGCTACCGTCGCTCGCTCTACACGTTCCTGCGCCGGACCAGCCCGTATCCGTCGATGATCAGTTTCGATGCGCCCAGCCGCGAGTTCTGCGTGCCGCGTCGCATCCGCACCAACACGCCGTTGCAGGCTTTTGTCACGCTCAATGACCCGGTCTACGTCGAGGCGGCCCAAGCCTTGGCGCGCCGGATGATGCTCGAAGCCGTTGACTCTTCGCCCGAGTCCATCGCCGCTCGCGGCGTGCAAGTCTGCCTTGCCCGTTCGCCGCGACCTGACGAAGCGGCCTCCCTGGTCGCGCTGTTCCACGACGAACGCGCGGCCTTTGCCGCTGACCCTTCGGCGGCGGCCTCGTTCGCCGGTTCGCCGCCCGTGCCAGCCCCCGCCGCGGACGTTGCCGATCTGGCGGCCTGGACATCCGTCGCCGCCGTCCTGCTCAACCTCGACGAGTTCCTCACCCGTGAATGACATGCACCCATATCTCGACCTCCACCGCGCCGTCACCCGCAGGCACTTCCTATCACGCTCGTCAATCGGCATCGGCGCCATCGCGCTGGCAGCCATGTCCGGGCGAACTCCCGCCGCCCTCGACCCACGCCGGGCCGACTCACTGCACACGCGGCTTCCCCACTTCGCCCCGCGTGCCAAGCGCGTGATCTACCTCCACATGGCCGGCTCTCCCCCGCAGCAGGATCTGCTCGACCCCAAACCCGCCCTCAAACAGTACGACGGCAAGCCCTGCCCCGAAGAGATGCTGGCCGGCGAACGCTTCGCGTTCATCAAGGGACATCCCACCATCCTCGCCTCGCCCTACACCTTCGCGCCGCGCGGCAAGAGCGGCATCGAGATCTCCGAGTTGATGCCTCACCTTTCGTCCATGGCCGACGAACTGACCGTCATTCGCTCGATGCACACCACGCAGTTCAACCACGCGCCGGCGCAGTTGTTCCTCTACACCGGCTCGCCTCTGCTCGGGCGCCCCTCGATGGGAGCGTGGCTCATGTATGGACTGGGCAGCGAAAACCAGAATCTTCCCGGATTCGTCGTGCTCGTCAGCGGCAACAAGAACCCCGACGCCGGCAAGAGCGTCTGGGGCAGCGGCTTCCTGCCCAGCGTCCACCAGGGCGTGCAGTGCCGGTCCAGCGGCGACCCCATCCTCTACGTCTCCAACCCCCAAGGCCTCTCACGCGACTCGCGTCGCCGGGCTCTCTCCACGCTCGCTCGCATGAACGAAATGGCCCACCAGCAGCACGGCGACCCCGAAACCCTCGCCCGCATCGAGCAGTACGAACTCGCGTTCCGCATGCAGATGTCCGTCCCGGAGGTCATGGATATCGCCCGCGAGCCGGCCGACGTTCTCGCGATGTACGGCGCCCAGCCCGGCGGCTCCTCCTTTGCCAACAACTGCCTGCTCGCACGTCGCCTCGTCGAGAACGGCGTCCGCTTCGTGCAACTCTTCGACTGGGGCTGGGACACCCACGGCACGGGGCCTTCCGACGACATCATCACCCAACTCCCCCTCAAGTGCCGCCTGACCGACAGGCCCATCGCCGCCCTCCTGCGCGATCTCAAGCAGCGCGGCCTCCTCGAGGACACCTTGGTCGTCTGGTCCGGCGAGTTTGGCCGCACCGCAATGAACGAAAAACGCAATGGCTCAACCTATCTCGGTCGCGACCATCATCCCCACTGCTTCTCCATCTGGCTGGCCGGCGGGGGAGTCAAACGCGGATACGTCCACGGCGCCACCGACGATCTCGGCTACCGCATCACGGAAAACCCGATGGACGTGCATGACCTGCAGGCCACCATCCTCCACCTGCTCGGCATCGACCACGAACGCCTGACCTATCGCTTCCAGGGGCGCGACTTCCGCCTGACCGACGTGTTCGGCCGCGTCGTGCCCGAAATCTTCGCCTGATCGCCCGCCCCCCGCTAGTGACGGGTAGCCATGATGAGCAGCCCCAGTCCCACTGCCGCCAGGATGCAGACGACCAGGGTGGCAATTTTCCACACACTGTACGGGCGTGTACCGATCACCTCGCCGGTGCGAGCGTTGATCACCACCTGATACGTCTTGCTCCCGTAGCGATACGCGAGAATCCACACCGGCAGCAGGATGTGCTTGAAGGTGATGTTGTGGTAATGCGGCTGCAACCACGAGATCTGCTGCTCGTCGCCGCCGATGTCGTGCCGGATCGTCGCCCGGATGGTCGCGTCCATCAGTTCCTGCGCCCGCACGAAGCCGTTGCCCAGATCGACCGCGTAACTCTCCGAGCGGAAGCCGGCAAGGAATGCGTCTTCATACGGCACCAGCCCGTCCAGATCCCACGGATCGAGTTTCTCCAGCATCTTTCGATCGAGCGAACCGGTCGCAACCACAAGCACATCGTCGAATGTGTTGAAGACACGCCCGCGAGCCGGGTACCAGCGGGTCTTGCGGACCTGCCTGGTGTGGTGCTGCGTGCGCCCCTGGGAGTCGCGCGTGGTGTAGTGCTCGGTGTCCCAGTAGTGCTCGCCGCGCTGCCCGCGATAGTCGGTTGTCACGTCGCAGTCATACGTCCAGAACGGCAGGTACACC
>JAHDXL010000005.1:142648-303492 GCA_023382935.1 Phycisphaerales bacterium | reverse complement strand
AGAGCCGTGACTCGACACGCGACATCTTCCTGATGTCACTGGGCGCAAACCACAACTTGCCGATCCATGCCGCGTACAGTCCGCGGGCTCGCTGCTCGTCGAACGAGAACGGCAGCAACGAGCGCGGACGGATCAGTTTCACGCTCCGCCCCGTCGCCACCACGTTCGACCCGCAGAATGGGCACCCGTGGCTGGTCACGTTTTCCGGAAACTCCACGTCGGCCCCGCAGGTGTTGCATTTGGACACGATGCGGTCAACCGTCTCGGCGTGGGATGCCAGATCCGACAGATACGACTGAAAATCCAGTTCCTCGATCGGCGCCGCTTCGACGGGAATCTCCGTCTGCGCCCCGCAATACACGCACCGCAGCGCCGATACCCCCGGCGCAAAGGCCAACTCGGCCCCGCATTGGCAGCACGGAAACCGGCGCTCGCCCTCGACCTGTGTCGACGATTGACTCATCTCACGCGGGGGCTCGCTCACTTGCCTGCAGGGGCCCCCGGCGGAACTGGCGGTGGCGAACCCGGAATCGGCGGCGGCCCGGCCAGCACGGGCGCCAGTTCGGGCACCTGCCCCGCCGGCGTCCACGACGCCATCCCCGGCTTCCACACCAGCGACTGCGCGTTCAGCGTCCCGCGCGAAGCATGCACACGCAGTTCATCCATCGTGAAAGGCCCCGCCTGTTGCCCGTTGATCGCCAAGTGGAACTGCGAGGCGTGCGGCAGCGGCGGCGGAGGCGCCACCCCAGCCTGCGGCATCATCGCACGGGCCATCTGGTTGGCCATCGCAAAGCCCGCCCCCAGCCCCATCGCGTCGCCCATGCCTCCGCCGGGGTTCTTGGCCGCGTCGCCGATCGCCTCGGCCGTCTGATACTGCGTGTACTTGTGCAGGTCGCCGATGATCCCCATGCTCGACCGCTTGTCCAGCGCCGCCTCGACGTTGGGCGGCAGCGAGATGTTCTCCACCAGCAGGTGCTTGAGTTCCAGCCCGAACTGGGCGATCGCCGGAGCGATGCGCTCGCTCAGGAACTTGCCCAGTTCGTCATAACTGGCCGCCAAATCAAGAATCGGAATCTTCGACTCGCCCAGCACGTCCGTGAAGCGTGACACGATCATGTTGCGCAACTGGTCGACGATGCCCTCCACCGTGAAGTGCGGGCCGGCGCCGGCGATCTCCGACACCAGCGTGCTCGGATGCGTGCACTGCATCGTGTACGTCCCGAACGCCCGCAATCGCACCGGACCGAACTCCGGATCGCGCAGCATCACCGGGTTCATCGTCCCCCACTTCAGGTCCGTGAAGAGGCGCGTGGCGACGAAATACACATCGGCCTTGAATGGGCTCTCAAACCCGTACACCCATCCCCGCAGCGTGCTCAGGATCGGCAGGTTGTCCGTCGAGAGTCTGTGCCGTCCCGGCTCGAACACGTCGGCCACGCGACCCTGGTCGACGAACACAGCCGCCTGACCCGGACGCACGATCAACTGCGCGCCGTTCTTGATCTCGTCGTTGTATCGCGGAAACTTCCACACCAGCGACACCGGGTTGTCGTCCGGCCACTCGATGATGTCGATCAGTTCCCCGCGCAGTTTCTTCCAGATATCCATGGCGTCCTCCCTCGGCGGGCATGCCGAGCGGCGTGCCCACAGTGTATTAGGCCCGGAGCGGCCACGGTTTCGGTCCTCTTCCCCCAGGCAAAAGCCAGCCCGCCAGCCGGGCCACCTCCATGATTCAGAGCATGTCTTCCGGGCGCGGATCGTCGGTGATCTGGTCGCGGATCTTGTCGATCATCTCGAGCATGCGGTCCCGCTCCTCGCCTTCCATTTGCGAAGCCGCGTGCAAGAGTCCTTCCGGCGTAATGCGCCTGCGCGTGCTGCTGCCGTCTGGGTTGCGCCGCACGGCAAAACCCGGCATCGCCCGCATCAGTTCTGGCGTCGCGTCGATCATGTCGGCGATCTTGCGGAGCATACCCGAGGCCGTCTCCGGCGCCACCCCGTGCCCAATCCGCACCCGCACCGGCACCAGCGACGGGTCCACCGCCTCTCGCTTGAGCACGGTCGCGGTAATCACGTGCCCGTCCGCATCGGCCGCCGGGTCGTCGGGCCGGTCGTAACTCGCCGCGTTGAATCCCGAGATGTAGATGGCGATCTGACGCTCGTTCATCGTCCCACCGTTCGCTGTGCCGTTTCGATCCACCCCCCGCCGATCAGCAGGTCGGGGCGCGAGTCATCGTAGAGCACGATCGCCTGCCCCTCAGTCACGGCCCGCTCCGGCGCGTCGAACACCAGTTCAAAACGCCCGCGCCGCCCCGAATAGGTATCGGACGTGCCCGGTTCCACCATTCTCACCCGCGCCGCCACCGCCGGGCTGTTGTACCGGTGCTGGGCGCGACAGGATCGCCAGCCGTCGAACGGCTCGATGAACCAGTTGGCCTCGCCGGCGATGCAGCCCTGGCTGTGCAACTGCTCGACCCCGCCCAGCGTCACCGTGTTGCGCACCGCGTCCTTGTGCACGACATAGATCGGGTAGCCCAGCGCCACCCCCACGCCGCGGCGCTGCCCGATGGTAAACCGATGCTGGCCCTGGTGTCGGCCCACCACCCGCCCCTGGGCATCGAGCACGTCGCCCTGCCGGTGCACCTCCGGCCGGCGTCTCTCGACCAGGGCGGCGTAGTCGTCATCGGGCACAAAGCAAATCTCCTGGCTGTCGGGCTTGTCATGTACCTCCAGCCCTAGTCGTCGCGCCTCGGCTCGAACGTCGTTCTTGTGCATCGAGCCAATGGGCAACAGCATGTGCTCCAGGTATTCTGGTTCGACCCCGAAAAGCACATAGGACTGGTCCTTGCCCTCATCGACTCCGCGGGCCAGGTGCGCACGCCCGTGCACGCGCTCGATGCGGGCGTAGTGCCCGCTTGCGACGCGCTCGATCCCCAGCGATCGCGCAAACTCCCTCAACCTGCCGAACTTCAACCAGTCGTTGCAGCGCACGCACGGATTCGGCGTTCGCCCGGCTGCGTATTCGTCCGCAAAGTAGTCCATGATCCGCGAAAAATCCTCGCGAAAATTGCAGACGTAGAACGGAACGTCGAGCCTAGCCGCCACCAGCCGCGCGTCGGCCGCGTCGCCCACCGAGCAGCACCCCCTCCCGATGCGCGTCGGCCCGGTGTCGCAAACGTCCTCGGCGTCGAGTGCCTCGCCCGGCGAGCCCAGACGCATGAAACATCCGACCACGTCGTACCCCTGCTCACGCAACATCGCCGCCGCGACCGAGGAATCGACCCCGCCGCTCATCGCCACCAGCACTCGTTCTCCACTCCGGCTCATCGAGCAATGCTAGGGCCCGGACTCTGCGACCCCGGTTTGGCCGGCTTCTCGACCAGCGGAATGTCCGCGTCCGATTCCCACTCCTCCATGTGACGTGGGGGTGCGACCGACGGCGCTTGCATTCGATTGGCCATCTCTTCGGCCTCGCGCGCCTGACGCTCGGCCACGCGCGCGTCACGCTCCATGCCCGACACGGCATTGCTCACCGCCCAGCGGACTGAGTTCGCAAGACGCAACACCAGCACCAGAAAGTACCCGGCCATGAGCATGGTCAAAATGCCCGACCACAGCGCGATGATCGCCGTCGGACCACTTCCCAGCGGATTGATGATCACGGGAACGCTGGCCACCAGCCCCGCCCCGCCTGAAACGGTAATGATGATCGCCGAAACTCGGAACTGCATGCTCGCCGGACCATGCCCCGCCCAGTCGGACAACGCCGAGAGATACACCCCGAAAGGCACCAGCATCAGCACGTTCAACAACAGCGCCGCCACCCCACCTCCGTAGAGCCACAGAACGTGAGCCGGCGGCTTCATCCCCACGGGCGTCGCCGCCGCCTGATGGGCCAGCAGCCCGCCGAACAAGAGGGCGGCCGCGAGCAGGCAGATCGACTGCGTCGCCCGGATCATCGTCCGCAACTGTGCGTGGTCAAGAATCGGATCGGGCGGGCAGTTCTCTTCGATCGGGCGTCCCTCAGAAACCAACCAAACTCCACCGGCCCACAGCGGAGCACACAGCAAGCCCGCCAACGCGATCACCGGCACGCTCGTAAAAAAAGTCGCAACCCCGGCGGTCACGCCCAGCACGATTGAAAGCGAAAGCATCCCAAGCCCGAGCCGCAACCTCTTGAGGTATTCCAGCGGCGCGTCGACCATGTTGTTGACGAACCGTCCGCTGGTCGGCGACCGAATCGGGGTGCCGCATTCCGGGCACACCTGTCCGCTGCGCAGCCCACGCAGGTTATACCCGCAACGCCGGCATGGTCGATCTCCCTCGATCTGTAGCGATCCCCCGACCATCCGCCGCAATGTGCTCTCGTGGATCGGCACATAAAACTGTACCGAGCACGCCCCTGACCGGTTGCGTCAGGCCGGCTGCCCCTGTGGCGACCGCACGGCGCTGCGGAACAGCGCCAGCCCCGGCGTCACTCGCCCGCCCTGCCCGCCGAGCCGAGTCCAGAACGGATGCCGCGTCCAGTCGAGGAAGCGTTCCGGGTGAGGCATGAGCCCAAAGATGCGCCCCCCCGCGTCGCACACGCCGGCCACGCTTCGCGCCGACCCGTTGAAGTTCTCGCGGTAGCGCACCGCGATCTGCCCGTTCCGTTCCAACCGATCGAGCAGTTCGTCCGAGGCCGCGACGAGCCGCCCCTCGCCGTGGGCGTTGGGCATCATCAACTCCTCCGATGCGAAGCCTGACTTCCACGGGGCCGTCCAGACGCACACGCTGGTGCCCGGTACCTCCACACCCGTCCAGCAGTCGACGAATCGCCCGCCCGCGTTGTGCGCCAGCGCCAGCGTCTGCGGCGGCGGCGCTTCGGGCCAGCGTTCCCCAGGCATCGGACCCGGCAGCAGCCCCACCTGCACCATCACCTGGAACCCGTTGCACACTCCGATCATCCCCGTGCCGCGCTCGGCTGCCTCGCGTAGTTGAGGCCAGAGGTTCTCCCGAATCTTCATCGCCAGGATGCGCCCGGAAGCGATGTCATCCCCATAACTGAATCCGCCGGGGAAGCCGATCAGGTCGGCCCGCTCGAGCGGACGCGGGTCGTCGATCAGGCGGTCGACATGCAGCAATTCAACCTCGGCCCCGGCGAGCCGAAAGGCGCGCACCAGTTCCTGTTCGCAGTTGGTTCCGGCCGTGCGGATCACGATGGCTCGCGGCATGGGTGCGACCTCTCGCTAAAGCGCCTCGGACCTGCAGGGCCGATTCCTGGCGCGACACACTATATAGTTGACCCGAAAGGAGCCTCTATGCCTTCGGTCTATCCATTTCGGGCCGTTCAATACCACGGTGGCTCGGGAGACGTCTCCAATCTCGTCGCGCCGCCCTACGACGTTCTCGACGCCTCCGGCAAGAAATCGCTGCTCAGCCGTGATCCCGGCAACATCGTCGGCATCGACCTGCCGCACGTGCCCGCCAAGGAACTCGGCCCGCCGGAGGCCTACGCCAATGCCAACCGCGCTTACCGCGATCTGCTCTCCAAGGGCACGCTGAGCCAGCGCGCCAAGCCCGCCATGTTCGCCTATGTCCAGACGTTTGAGTTCATGGGGCAGACCTGGCGTCGCAAAGGCATGGCCTGCACCGTCTCCACCGAGCCGCTCGGCCCGCGCCCCGGCGGAGGCATCCTGCCCCACGAGCAAACCTTCTCCGGACCCAAGGAAGACCGTCTGGCCCTCATGAAGGCCACACGCACGCAACTCTCGCCCATCTTCGGCCTGCTGGCCGACGAATCCGGCCGCGCCACTGCACTGGTCGAGAAAGTCACCACCTCCCGCCGGCCGGATCTGCACGCCGACCTCGGCGACGGCGTCAAGCACGAAGTCTGGACCGTCGAAGACCCCGCCACCATCAAGGCTTACCAGGATGCGCTGGCCGGCGAGGACGTCTTCATTGCCGACGGGCACCACCGCTACAACACCGCCGTCAACTACCTCAACTGGCTCGAATCGCAGGCCCCCGTGCCCGCCGATCACCCCGCACGCCGCACCATGTTCGTCCTCGTCGGCATGTCCGACCCCGGACTAGCCATCGGACCCACTCACCGCGTGCTCGGCGGCATGAAGGACTACACCATCGACAAGTTCATCGAGGCCTCGGCCGGGCTGCTCCACGTCGAGCCGGTCGAGAACAACCCCCACCACCTGCTCGGCGCCATCGAATCCATCGCCGCTCGCGAGAACACCAACGTGATCGGCTTGCTCGATT
Source organism: Phycisphaerales bacterium (assembly GCA_023382935.1). Lineage (GTDB taxonomy): Bacteria > Planctomycetota > Phycisphaerae > Phycisphaerales > UBA1924 > J022. The sequence continues at coordinate 297,240 of JAHDXL010000005.1, read as the reverse complement.
TCGCGACCGGTCTGTGCTATTGCGCCTGGCCGGCGGTCGATGATCCGCTTGAGGACCGTTTCCCCGACAAGTCCGAGGCGTGGCGATCGCTCGACGTGGCCATCATCCAGCACCTGATCGTCGAGGAAATTTGCCAGCCCGCTCTCAATGCCGGAAACCCCGTCAAGTGGGCCTTCCCCCACTCGATCGACGAGGTACTCGCCATCGGCCGCGGCGGCGAAACCGGCGCCGGAGGCGGCGCTGGCTTCGCACAGATCGCCCTGATCGTGCGTCCCACTCCGCTTGATGCCGTCCGCGACGTCAGCCGCGCCTGCGAAGTCATGCCGCAGAAGTCCACGTTCTTCTATCCCAAACTGGCCACCGGCCTGTTCATCAATCCGCTGGAGGAGCCGGCCGCAGCGCCTGTTCAAGCATGACGCGAAGTTGTCCGGCTGACTGGTTTCCCACGGCCCGGGTGACTTCGCGCCCACCCACGATCACCACAACCGTGGGCAGGTACTCAACTCGACCGATCTGCGCCACCTCGCCCGGCGAGCGATCCGAATCAACGTAGACCGGCACGAAAGACTCGCTGACGATCCTCTCGACCTGGGTGTCGCTCAGCGCGCCCCGCTTGAGCGCCTGGCAGGCGCCGCACCAGTCGGCCGTCACCACCGCCAGCACCGGCCTGCCCGTCCGGACGCTGCGATCAAGTGCGGCGTTGAGGCTCAGGTTTTCACTGAACATGTCCGGCGTCGGCGCCACGCCCCGCAGCAACGGAAGCCCCAACGCAGCCGCCAGGATGAATACGACAATCAGGAGCAGCACGTTCTTGCGTTTCATCACCGACCTCGGCGCCCCCTCGCAGGGCCGCCACCCATGCTTGACCCGCTCGATGGCGTCATGGTCTCAACGATCGCCCGGGTCTTCGATCCGTGCGTCCGCGGATGGCAGCCCACGTCACGTCCGTGCCGCCCCTTCGCTGGGGTCTCCCCTCACTCTACCGCGGCGCGTCCTCCCGCAACGCATCGAGCAGCGGACTGGCCAGTCGCCGCGCGGTGATGATCCCCACGTCACGTCCACGCGATGAGACCACCGCCAGCCGGCAACCAGCCGCCGACATTTGCGAGAGCGCATCGCGGGCCGTCGTCGAGGCCTCGATCCGCACCGGCGGCAGCAGCGCGAACGGATCGCCCGGCACCGCGATCGGGTCGATCAGGCCCGCCACGGCCCCTCGCGAACGCAGCACCACCACCGGCTGCGGCGCCCATCGCCGCGCCGCCGATCGCAGTTTGGCCTTGTCCGCCGGGTCGATCACCTCGCCTGACAATGGAAGCGCCAGCGAGCCCACTGTCGCCCGGGCCAATTCGATCGAGCGATCAATCAGCGACGCCTGCACCGGGCTGAGAGCCCCGTGCAGCGCGCTCTCCTTGAGCAGCGCGGCGATGTGCTCGCTCTGCCCCAGCCGCCGACGCTCCGGCCGGCCCGTCCGGGCTACCAGTCTCGCACTGCCCAGCACCACCGCAAGCAGTGGCAGCGACACAACACGCAACGCCCTGACCACCCACACCAACCGATAGGGCAGCACGTCGGCACGCAGACGGAATACCTCCTTGGGCAGCGATTCGGCGAACACCAGCAGCAGCGGCGTCAGCACCAGCGCCTGGAGCACGATCACCCACACCTCCGAGATCTGATAACTCAGCATCATCCAGGCCAGTCCCAGCGACGCGATGTAGTTGAACACGTTGTTCCCGATCAGCAGCGTCGTCAGCAGCCGCTCCGGGCGATCAAGTTCGGCCCGCACGCGCTCGGCTGCGCGATCTCGCGCCTCCCCGCCGAGCCGCAGACTCAGCCGCAGTGAACTCACGCAGTAGAAGCCTGTCTCCAGTCCGCTGCACAAGGCCGATCCGAAAACGCCGCACAGGAACAGCATCGCCCCGAGGTAGGTTTGGTTCATGATCCCCTCTCCGACTCGAGCGTGCGCACCTCGACCTCTTCGACCGCACGGTTGTTCATCTTCGTCACGACCAGTTCCAGCCGACCGGCCCGAACACGATCGCCCTCGTCCGGAACCTTGCCCAGTCGTGCCGCCAGCAGTCCACCCACCGTGCTCACACCCTCTTCCGTGCCCGCCTGCTCGATCTCCGGGATCGAGAACAACTCGGCCAGATCGTGCGCCGGCATCCGCCCCGGCACACGCCAGGCCCCCAGCCCAACCATGACAACGTGCTCGGCCTCGGCTCTTGACACGCCCGAAACCAGTTCGTCGATCACGTCCTCCAGACGCACCATGCCCTGGATCTCGCCGTGTTCATCGACGCAGTACGCGTGCTCGGCCCCGCGCCGCGCCAGTTCGCGCAGCAACTGATCGAGCCGCGCCTGCTCGGGCACGAACACCGGCTCCACCCGCCAGGCCCGCTCCGATCCGACCAGCGCCTGTTTGGCATCGATGCTGAACGCCACATGCTGGTGCAACCCGTCGCTCGAGGCCGGCACAAACTCTTGCCCGCGAGGCAGCAACTCGCCCACCCTCCAGGCCGGATCGACCCACTGCAGATCGACGCGCGGAATCATCACGTCGCGCACGTGCCGATGTCGAAGTTCCACCACCTCGCGCAGCACCTGACGCTCCGACACCGAGAGCACCCCGCTCGATTGCTCCAGCAGGGCGGTCAGTTCCTCACGCTCCACGCCGGTTCGCGCCGGACCGGGGTTTAGCAGCCGTGACAGCGGCGCGACCGCATACCGCTCAAGCCCGAGCAGCAGGGGTAGCATCGCGGTTCGGATGCCCAACAGCGGCAGCGCCAAACGCTCGGCCGCTGCTCGGGCGTGGGCCCCCGCGAGCACCTTGGCATACACCTCCCCGAAAAGGATGATCGCCAGTACCGAGCACACGCTGACCAGCCCCGCCGTCGCCGGGCTGGGCGCCCGAAGCGTCATCACCGACGTGACGACAAAGTACAGCACGTTGATGGTCATGTTGACCACCAGCACTTGGATCAGCAGCAGCCGCGGCTGGCTGACCAGTTTCTCCACCGCCCGCCCGATCAGCGGAGACTTTCGGCTGATTTCCCGCCGATCGCTGCCCGTGAGGCTGAACAACGCCGTTTCAGAACCCGAAGCCAGGCCCGAAAGCACCAAGAGAAGAGGCAGCACGCTCAGCAGGACATAAAACATGGGGGGCGCGGATCATAACCGGTCCTCCCCATCCCGGATATGTTTGACGCCGGGCCTCGAATTTCAGATCATGTGTCAGCGACAACCCCGGGGGTGACCCTCTTGCCCAAGCACATTGGCATGGTCGGAGTCGGATCGATCGGATCGTCGCTGTGCTACCGGCAACTCTTCCGCCTGGCCTATCAGCAACTCCCACCGGACCAGCATCCCACACTCTCGATCCACAATTTGCCTCTGTCTCGCTATCTCGAAGCCGTCGAACGCGACGACTGGCACCAGGTTGCCTCGCTGCTCAGGCAGTCCACCGAGACACTCGCGTCCATCGGTGCCGAATTGTGCTTCACGCCCGACAACATGGTCCAGCACGCCCTGCAACTGGTCACGCACGGCTCACCTGTGCCCTGGGTCAGCATGGCTGAAATCGTCGCAGAGGCCGTTGCCCGCGACTCTCGCCAGCGCGTGGGCATCATCGGCACGCCCATCGTCACTTCCGGCTCAACCTACCAGACCCACCTGGGCGTCCGCGGTGTGCGCATCTGCAAGCCCAGTGCCGAAGACACCGAACGCATGAGGCAGATCACCCTGACCGAACTGGCCTACGGGTTCATCAGCGAAACTTCCCTCAAACACCTGCGACAAGCGGTCGATCGCATGGGCGAGGGCGGGTGTGACGCGGTGATCTTCGGCTGCTCCGAAAGCCCGCTGCTCAGCGAGCACGCCGGCTGGTCTCTGCCCACCTACGACTCGTGCCAACTCGTCGCCGCCGAGGTGCTCCGACGGGCCTGCGACCCCGCGCCCGTCTCACTCAGCCGATGACTCCACGCGAAAACCCGCCTTGCGCCACTCGGCCAGCCCGCCCTGAAACCACCGCACTTTGGAGTAGCGCCGGTGCAGCAGTTCCTTGGCCATCCCCTTGGCGATGGCGCTGCCCGGGTCGTTGCCGTACACCACGATGTAGTCATGTCGTGAGATGGCTGGGTCGCGTCCCGTGTTGCGTTGTACGTCTGTCAAACGGATGTTGACCGCACCTGGAATGTGACCGGCCGAATAGTCGCCCGGGATACGCGGGTCAATGATGACGAGCCGGTCCGGATTCCCCCGGTCCTCGTCCATCAACGCACGCAACTGGGTCAGGTCGATGAACGTGATGTCGCTGTCGTCCACCCGCTTCTCGCCGCAACTGGCCAGCAGCCACGCTGCGAGCGCGAGTACCGGCGTAAACCACCACGTTCGTGGGGACATGTTCACCTCCGTGTCCAAACTCCGGGAAGACCGCAAGAATAACCGGGCCCGCCCGTTCGTTCCTCGGAGCATACTCGCGGGTGAAGGCTGCCGCAGGAGCCGGACTTCATGCACCGTACATTCACCGTCACATCCCTGCTTCTGCTGACACCTTCCTGGGCCGGCACCCAGCCCGTGGAACCCGTGGAACGCCGCGTCCATGCCACCCTCTACACCCAGCACGCCCGCGTCGAGCCCGGCCAGGTCACCTGGGCGGCCATCGAGTTCGAGATCGCCGACGAGTGGCACATCTACTGGCCCGGCCAAAACGACACAGGTATGAGCCCGGACATCGAATGGAAACTTCCGGCGGGCTGGAAGATCGGTCAGCCGCGCTGGCCCGCCCCGCACCGACACCTCTCACCAGGCGAACTGCTCGACCACGTACTCGAAGGCCGCGCCGTCGTCCTCTACCCCCTCAAGGCCCCGGATCAGGTCGTCCCGGGCTCGGGCGCGATGATCCTCGCCCACGCTGAATGGCTGGTCTGCAAGGACATCTGCCTGGCCGAAAAGCAGGATCTCATGTACTCCTTCCGGTTCAGTGGCTCCTACAGCCACCCGGTGCCCGAGACTCGCAGCGACGACGCGCCGTTCATCGCGCAGGCACATGCGGCCCTGCCGTCGGCCCTGCCCGAGTCCGGCTCACCCGTCAAGGCTGCCATGACAGAAGACGGGCGACTGGAAATCCATTCCGACGCACCGGGAGAACTGGTATTTTCTCCGTATGAGGCCGGACGGGCGGTGCTCGATGTGCAGGGCTCGTGCGTTTCCGAAACCGGCTCGTTGAGCATCGCGTTCAAGGCCGACGACGTTCGCCCGGTACAGGGCGTCATCTCGCTGCGTGAGTCCGACGGGCAGACGCGGCACTATTCGTTCCGCCATCCGTTGATTTCGAGTGCTGAACTCGATGGTTTCGAGACTGAACCTGAAAAGGTCAAACCCAGGCCAGAGGAGAAAAAGCCATGAGACCGCAGTGGATGATTCGTTCGTTCTTCGCGTTGGTGGCTGGCGCAGCCGTCATCGCCGGGGCCCAGGTGGGCACCCAGCCCGCCAAGCCCGCGCAGGACCGCAACGTCGAGAAGATCGTCGAGTCGATGAAGAACGCCGAAAAGGCCGTGATCGACAACGCCGCGCCGGACTTTGCCTTGATCGACACGACGGGCAAGGAGCACCGGCTGAGCGACTATGTTGCGGCCGGCAAGACCGTCGTCCTCGAATGGTTCAACCCCCACTGTCCGGTCGTGCAGCGCTTCTACGACGATGAGGGCACCGGGCTAGCCACCAAGATCGAGGGCACCTTTGCCAACCAGGAAGTCGTGTGGCTGCGCATCAACTCCGGCAGCGATGAGAGCAAGACCAGCGGCAAGGAAGTCAACGATGAGGCCCGCAAGAACTGGCACATCACCAGCCCCGTGCTGCTCGACCCCGAGGGCAAGGTCGGTCAGGCCTACGGTGCCAAGGTGACGCCCGAGATGTACGTCATCTCCAACGAGGGCGTGCTGCGCTACCACGGGTACATCAAGGCCGAGAAGCCTGCCGCTGACGGCAAGGACAAACTCGTTCTTTCCGACGCGATCAAGTCCGTTCTCGCCGGCGAGACCATCGAAACCAAGGAAACCAAGGCCTACGGGTGCGGGGTCAAGTACGCCAAGAAGGCCCGCGGCGGGTAAACCACGCTGCGCTGTTCGCCGGAGCGGACCAGCCGACCCCGGGCGACCGCTGGTCACCGCTCCTTCCTTTCCGTGAGGCGCGCATTCTTCAAACCCCTCCGAACGATGCGGAGGGGTTTTTCGTGCGCCGGCCCCCCGCTTGCATTCGGCACAACAGCCCAATCCCTCTACAATCTCCCCATGACCACGATCGACCTCGGACACCCCGGCGCCGCCTCGCGCATGGCCCAGGACTTCTGGACCTATGCCCCGGCGCCCGAGTCGGTGAAGGTCCACATCGCCGATCGCTACGGACACTTCATCGCCGGGCGCTTCGTCGAGGGCTCACAGCACTTTGCCACCATCAACCCCGCGACCGAGCAAACGCTCAGCCGTGTCGCCCAGGGCTCGGCGCAGGACATCGACGCCGCCGTGCACGCCGCCCGCGAGGCGCTGCCTGCTTGGTCTGCCCTGCCGGGCAGGGAGCGCGGCAAGTACCTCTTCCGCATTGCGCGCCGCCTGCAGGAACGGGCCCGCGAACTGGCCGTGCTGGAGACCATGGACGGCGGCAAGCCGATCAAGGAGAGCCGCGACGTTGACATTCCTCTCGCCGCTGCTCACTTCTTCTACCACGCCGGCTGGGCCGACAAGTTGGCATATGCCTTCGCCGGCCGCACTCCCAGGCCCGTCGGCGTGTGTGGGCAGATCATCCCGTGGAACTTTCCGCTCCTGATGGCGGCCTGGAAAGTCGCCCCCGCCCTCGCCTGCGGCAACGCGGTTGTCCTCAAGCCCGCCGAGACCACGCCCCTGACCGCTCTCCGTTTGGCCGAAATCTGCGATGAAATCGGGCTCCCCCCCGGAGTGCTGAACATCGTCACCGGCGACGGGCGCACCGGCGAAGCCCTTGTCCGCCACCCCGACATCGACAAGATCGCATTCACCGGCTCGACGGAAGTCGGCAAGCGCATCGCTCAGGCCGTGGCCGGGCAACTGGGCCAGACCACCAAGGCGAAGAAATTGACGCTGGAATTGGGCGGCAAGAGCCCGAACATCATCTTCGAGGACGCGAGTCTGGACCAGGCGGTCGAGGGCATTATTCAGGGCATCTTCTTCAACCAGGGGCATGTGTGCTGCGCGGGCAGCCGCCTGTTGGTGCAGGAGTCCGTCCTCGAACAGGTCATTACGAAACTGACCCTGCGCATGAGCACGCTGCGCGTCGGCAACCCGATGGACAAGAACACCGACGTGGGCGCGATCAACTCGCGCCAGCAACTCGAAACCATCGAGCGTTATCTCGATGCGGGCATCGATGAGGGCGCCGAGTTGTGCATCCCCGGCGTCGATGCTCACGCCGGCTGCACGCGCCAGCACGCCACCGGCGGGTTCAGGCAGGGCTACTTCTGCCGACCGTGCTTCTTCCGCGGCGTGCAGCCCAGCCAGGCGATCGCACGCGAGGAGATCTTCGGCCCGGTGCTCTCCATTCTGAGTTTCCGCACGCCCGAAGAGGCCGTCGCCCGCGCCAACAACACGCGCTACGGGCTGGCGGCCGGGGTGTGGACCGACAAGGGCTCGAAAATCTTTGACATGGCCTCGAAACTTTCCGCGGGGGTGCTTTGGCTCAATACGTACAACCAGTTTGATCCAACCAGTCCGTTCGGGGGCTTCAAGGAAAGCGGATTCGGACGTGAAGGCGGGCTTCACGGGCTGCGTGCGTACGTTGACCTGAAGTGATGACGCAGGAGGTTTGCGTGGGTGACCAGAGAACTCCGGGAATCGACACTTCCAGCATCGTGCCCAAGTGCGCCAATTTTGACGTTCGCCCCATCGGCGCTTCCGATCGCGACTGGGTGAGCCGTGTCCTAACCCAATACTGGGCCTCGCCTGAAATCTATTCCAAGGGCCGCCTGACCAACGCCGCCGAACTGCCCGGCTTCGCCGCCATCCGCGACGACACGCCCGTCGGGCTGATCACGTATCGCATCGAGGGCACTGACTGCGAAATCGTCACGCACAACAGTTTGGCCGGATGCGGAGGCATCGGTTCATGCCTGCTCGCGGCCGTGCGCCACGAGGCCCGCGAACGTGGATGCACACGCCTGTGGCTCATGACCACCAACGACAACACCCCGGCGCTGCGCTTCTACCAGCGCCGGGACTTCGACCTCGTCGGCATTCACCGCGACGTAATCCCCCAGGCACGCCGCCTCAAGCCCCACATCCCCGATCGCGGGCTGGACGACATCCCCATCCGTCACGAGATCGAACTGGAGTACCGGCTGTGAGCGGGCAAGTCGAGGACTGCTGTGTCATGAAAGGAATCTCGAAATGAAACTCAGGCTTCTTGTTGCCGGCACCTCGCTGCTCGCTTTGGGCAGCATCTGGGGGCTGGCTCCCACACAGGTCCAGGATCAGAATCAGCCCGAAAGACTGAGGCCGGAGGCCGAATACCAGGGTGGCCCGCTGGTCAGCGTCAGCGCCACCGGCCGTATCAGCACCGCCCCCAACCGGGCCAGCGTTTCCCTCGGCGCGACCGCTCAGGCCAAGACCGCCGCCGCCGCTGTCGAAAAGGTCAACTCCACAATGAGCGAGTTGATCGACCAACTCAAGGCACTCGAACTCCCGGGCGCCAGGATTCAGACATCCTCCGTGCAGTTGTACCCGGTGTATGGCCCGCACAACGGCATCGACCAGCCGCGCATCGTCGCGTATCAGGCCTCCAACAGCGTGAGTGTCCGCACCGATGACGTTGCGTCCATCGCCTCGGTGCTTGATCTTGCTGTCCGCGTCGGCGCCAACCAGATCAACGGCCCGGTGTTCGAGTTGCAGAACTCCGACCGCGTGCAACGAGAAGCACTGCGCCTCGCCGTCGCCGAGGCCCGCAGTAAGGCCGAAGTCATCGCAGAAGCCATGAACATGAAAATCGTTTGCTTCGAAGAAGTCTCCGAAGTTGCCTCGATTTCTCCGAGCCCGATGTTGTACGGCGGCGACGTGATGGCGATGCGCGAAGCAGTCTCCACCCCCGTCGAAGTGGGCGAAATCGAGACCTCTGCCACCGTCACGCTGGTGGCTCGGCTCTCGGAATGATGAACTGGCCACGGTGCCGCCCGCCGGAAGGTTTCACGAATGAACGAGCGATTGCCCGTCACCAAGACCTACAAACTCTTCATCGGCGGTAAACTGCCGCGCAGCGAGTCCGGCCGCTCCACCGTCACAAAAGCACCTGATGGTCAGGTCTTCGCCCACACCTGCCGCGCCAGCCGCAAGGATCTGCGCGACGCGGTCGAGGCAGCCCGCAAGGCACTGCCCGGCTGGAGATCCGCGACCCCGTATCTGCGCGGGCAGATCCTCTACCGCATGGCCGAAATGCTCGAAGGAAAACGCGCCGAGTTCATTGAGTCCCTGCGCGCCGTCGACGGGCGGGCCGAACCCGACGCGGCCGCGGAAGTCAACACCTCCATCGATCGACTCGTATGCTTCGCCGGCTGGGCCGACAAACACCAGCAGGTGTTCGGATGCGCCAACCCCGTCGCAGGCCCCTACCACAACTTCACCATCGCAGAACCGGTGGGCGTCAGCGCGATCGTGGTGTCGTCGCCATCCCGCCCTCTGCTCGGCCTGGTCTCGCTCGTCGCCCCGGCGCTGGCCAGCGCAAGCGCGGTGGTCGCGGTCAGCGATGAGACCAATCCCATCCCCGCCTGCGTGCTGGGCGAAGTTGTGGCCACCAGCGACGTGCCGGGCGGCGTCGTCAACATTCTCACTGGCACGCACGATGAACTCGTCCCCCATATCGCCTCGCACGCCGGGATCGACGCGGTGCTCTCCGCCGGGCTCTCACCAGCACACCGCGCCACGCTGCTCGAAGGCGCCGGCGCCAACCTCAAGCGCGTCCATGCGATCGAGAATCCCGGCGATTTCGCCGACGAACTTCGCTTCGAAGGCCCCTCCGCTCTCGAACCATTCCTCGAGTTCAAGACCCTCTGGCACCCCTCAGCGACATGAGGCTCGTGCCAACCTGAGACTCGTGCCAGTAATGTCCGTGCTCGGACGCTGCTGAAGCGGTCCGATCGGCCCCCTGCCACGCAAGTCCAGACTCACCCCGCCAGTGTCAGCGCCGGTGCCGCGTGCGGCTTGGGCCTGCCCTCGACTTCGGCCTCGGCCAGGTCCGCCCAGTCCCACTCGACATCCAGGCCAAACAACCCCAGCAGCGACGTCAACTGCCGCTCAATCGCCTCGCGCGCCTGCGCCGTGTAGCGCTGCTCGTGAGTCTCGAAGAGGCGCGACGCCTCGACCTGCGCCGTCTTCATCAACTGCGCCTGCCGATCCGCATTCATCGGGATCACGTCCAGCAGCCCGAGCATCCTCCCCTGCTGGATGTCATACGGCTGCACATCCACCAGGCGCAACGAGCCCTGAATGCCCGGCAGACGGACGCGGTATCCGCCCCCATGCAGTTGACGCACGTCGCCGGGCCTCACCGTGGACAGATCCACCCCGTACTGCTTCTCAAAATGGAAGATCATCGCGATCTTGGCCTGACTGAGCAGCACCGGCGGACACCACGCCCAGCCTGACTTGGCCGTCGCAATCTCCTTGGCGCACACCTCCAGCCCCACCAGCCTTCCCACCGCGCTGACTTTCTCGGCGATCGTCCGAACCTCGATGACCTCGCGCGTCGTGCGTCGCGTCAGCACCCGAAGCAATGCCCATGCGAGCAGCAGACCAGCGGTGAAGGCACCCAGCAAGAACAGCCCGAGGAAAATGGCTGAGAAGTCCATGACCGGTTCTTGGGCAAACCGGATCGGGCATTTCACGCTTGCCCGGAACGGGCGTCGTCATGGCAGCGCTCGAAAGCAGTGATCAACAAATGCCCCCCCGCCGAAAGCAGAACAATCATGAGCACCCCGCTGACCAGAAGTCCGGTCACACGCAGAAGTTCGCCCGAACCCTCCCGCTCATTCAAGAGCCACGGCACCTTGCCCAGTACGACGGCCGCCCCGAGCAACAGCACCGGGGCCGTCAGCACGGCACCGAGGATGAATCGCTTCCACTCCACCGGCCGGCGAGACAGCACTGCGACTCCACCCAGCGCTGCCAAAGCCGCCCCCAAAAGCATGCGCGCCCCCAGCACCGGAAAGACCAACTTGGCCAATGGTGAACCGGCGCTGGTGAGGTTGGCACGCGCATCAATCGTGCCGAGCACCGCCGCGCCGACGATCGTCGCCCCCAGCGTAGCCGTCGCCATCCCGAAACCCTGGTCGAACTTCCCAAGCCCGGCGAAGACGGCCAGCCCGGAGGCGACCAGCACCACCACTTCAAAACTGAGCATCCCCCATATAGGGCTTTCCACCGCAAAGAGCGCCGTACCCACCCCCCCAACCGCCAGCAGCGTCGAGACAACCCCGGCGAAGAGCGTGAGAACTTTGATGGTCTTGGTCGCAGACGTCATCACTGGGCGATGGTAGATCGGTTGTTCGAGGTTGTCGGCGTGAGCAGGTCCCGGAAGGGAAGATCGCACCCCGGCCTGGGGGTATTCCTGCGTGGTGACGGTTCTTGCGCGACGGGCGCAACCTCGGCCGAGCAAAGCCTCTGCGCCCATGCCGGGCAAGTTCCCTTCGCGCCTGGTCGATGAGAGTCCGGGCGGGTCGCGCGCTGGCGAAGTCACGCCGACCACGCCCCCGAAGACCGGCCGCGTTCCGGCACGCGGATTGAGGGCATCTGGCGGGAGGTTCCATCTCATGAGCGGCATCACCACCGGAACCGGGCTCTTCAGCGGGATCGACACCGCCAGCCTGATCGAGCAGTTGCTGGCGATTTCGGCCAGGCCTCGCGCATTGGCTCAGAAGCGCATGGTGCAGTTGCAGGTCAAGCAGTCGGCCATGCTGGACATCAACACGGCGCTGAACGGACTGAAGGGATCCGCCGCCGCCTTTCGCACGGGCAACCCATTTGCGAAGCGCACAGCCTCGAGCACCAACATCGACGTCATGACGGCCTCGGCGAGCAAGACGGCCTCCCCGGGCAGTTACTCCTTCATCGTCGATCGCCTTGTGTCGACTCAGCAAACGCTCAGCCGCGGGTTTGCCGACCTGAACGTCAGCGGGCAGAATGCGGGAACCTGGAGTTTTGAGCCAGAAGAAGCCCGTCTCGACCGCGACCTGTCGCTCTCGATGCTCAACGACGGACTGGGCGTGGAACGCGGCACCATCACCATCACCGACTCGAACGGCGCCTCGGCGCAGGTCGATCTTTCCCGGGTGGCGACGGTGAACGAAGTGCTCAACGCGATCAACGAAACCGCCAGCATCAACGTCACGGCCCGGGTCGAGGGAGACCGCTTCGTGCTCGAAGGCGCCACCAGCGTTGTGAGCCAGACCGGCAAGAGGACCGCGCAGGACCTAGGGCTCGATTCCGGCTCGGCCAGCGTGGAGGGAGGAAAACTGACGGGCGGGTCGGTGTATCGCATGGGCAGTGATACGGCGTTGAGCGCGCTGAACGACGGGATGGGCGTAAACTTCGGCACCGACGCCGGCGACCTTCGCTACGACTTCACGATCTCCGTCGATTCCGATGGAGCGGGGGGCGCTGCCGCCGTCGACGTGCGCGTGAACATCGGCTCCAAGTGGGCCTACGAGAACGGGGAGTTCGTCGAGAAGGAGACGCGGGTCACCACCGTGGGCGGGGCGATCAGGCGCATCAACGAAGCGCTGACAGCCGCGGGCCTGTCAGGGGTTTCGGCTTCGCTCGATTCGACCAATGGGCGGCTGAAGATCACCGCGGGCGACGGGGTGGACATCGTCGTCACTGATAAGACCGGGGGCACCTCCGCCCGCGACCTCGGCCTGCTCGGCAGCGCCGCCGGCACACTCAACGGGAAGCGTGTGCTGGCCGGCATGAACACCACGCTGCTGGGCAACATCAACGGCGGGTCTGGCCTGAGCGGCGACCAACTCGACTTCACCCTGCGCGACGGCGCGACCTTCTCGCTCACCGGCCTGTCCGGCGCGACCACCGTCGACGAGATGCTGCGACTGATCAACAGTGACGCCACCAACGCCGGGCGCATCGTCGCCTCCCTCAACGCCAACGGCACGGGCATCAAGATCACCGACACCACCGACGGAACCGGCAACCTGATCATCGGCGGAGACGCAGCGGCCGACCTAGGCATCGAAACTGATCCAGCAGGCGTGGCATCGAGTACCGTCAACAGCGGAGCCCTCGAACACCGCTACATGAGCGAATCGACCCTGCTGGGCAGTTTGCGCGATGGCAGCGGCATCGGCACGGGCAGGTTCCGCATTACCGACGCGCTGGGCGGGGTGGCCGAAATCTCCATCGACAGTTCGACGCTCACCCTCGGACAGGTCATCAAGAAGATCAATGACTCCAACATTGCAGTCAAGGCACGCATCAACAGCACCGGCGACGGCATCATCATCGAAGAGAACACCACCAACGGCACGGGAGCAGCCAAGATCAAGATCGAGGACGTCACCGGCTCGGCCGCCAAGAACCTGCGCATCGCCGGCACCGCATCGGGGACCGGTTCGGACAATTACATCGACGGTTCGATGGAGACCCACATCGAGTTTGATCCGACCGACACGCTCGCGGAGATCATGAAGAAGATCAACGCCTCGAACGCGGGCGTGGCCGTCAGCGCCATCAACACCGGCGCCGGGGCCAACCCGTACAAGTTGAGCATCGTCAGCAAGGAAAGCGGGACGAAGGGGCGATTCGTGATCGACACGGGCGACTTCAACCTCGGGCTGACGACGCTGGACGAGGGGCACGACGCGCGGGTGTTCTTCGGTTCCTCGGACCCGGCCTCGGCGGTGCTCATCACCAACAGTTCCAACACCATGGATGGGGTGATCAGCGGGGTGACGATCGACCTGAAGAGCGCGTCGGAGACGCCGGTCACACTGACCGTCGCGCAGGATCAGACGAGCATCGAGACGCAGATCAAGAGTTTCGTCGACGCGTACAACAACCTCATGAAGCGCATCACCACCCAGACGCGCTACGTCGCTGAGACCAAGGAAAAAGGACCGCTGCTCGGCGACGGCACCATGATCTCGATGCGCAACGCCTTGGTCAACCAGGTGCTCGCCGCAAACCGCGGCTTCAGCAGCACGTTCGACCAGTTGGCCCAGGTGGGGCTGACCATCGGATCGGGTGGTGTGCTCCAGTTTGACAACGACCGCTTCCGCGCGGCCTACGAGGAAGACCCCGAGGCGGTCGAGGCCCTTTTCAACCGGCGCACCATCGACCCCAACGGGAGCAATATTCCGGTAGCCGATGGCATTACCGGACGCGATCCCAACGCCGGAACGTCCTATTCGGAACTCGGCGTGATCCCCCAGATCGAGCAGTTCATCGACGTGTATATCAACTCGATCAGTGGCGTTCTGACGCGCAAGAACGAGTCCATCACGGACCAAATCAAACTCCAGCAGAAGGACATCGACCGCATCAACGCAACGCTCGAGATCAAGCGTGCCAAACTCACGCAGCAATTCGCGGCCATGGAACAGGCCATCGCTCAGTTGCAGTCACAGCAGAGTTCGCTGTCCTCGATCCGATCGATCGGCTGAACGCCCACGGTGAAGTGTCCGCTCCGCGCAGCCGATATTTCCCATGATGGAGCAGACGACCAACGCATACCTGCGGACTCGGGTGATGTCGGCCAGCCCGGAGGAACTGCGCCTCATGCTGCTCGACGGAGCGATCAAGTTCGCCCACCAGGCACGCGAAGGGCTGAATACGAAGAACTACGAGTTATCCTTCAACGGGTTTTCACAGGCACGCGAGATTGTGTTGGAATTGATCAACGGCATCCGCGACGACGCCGAGCCCGACCTGGTCAACAAGGTGCGTGGCGTGCTGCTCTTCCTCTATCGCGAACTGATGGAGGCCAGTTTCCACAAGAACGTGTCAAAGGTCGACAACGTCATCAAGATCCTGGAATACGAGCGGGAGACCTGGGTTCTGGCCATGGAGAAAATCGCCAGAGAACGCGGCAGAAAACCGGCCGGACGAGACGCCCCGGGCGCGGACGCCCCGGCGGGCGTCAAAGCGCCCGCTCGCCCGGGCGCCCCCTCTGCCGGGGCTTCGTCGGCCCCCGCGCCTGCGAGTGGATTCAGCATTTCTGCTTGATCGTGCCAGCAGTGTCCAACTTCAGACACGAATCGGGCTCGAACGCCATCTCCACGATCCGGGTCCCGGGTTTACGCGCTCGCCAGATCGGCGGCCAGAGAATCGAACACCAGCGCCGGCTGCACGTTGGACGCCAGTTCGCGCTCGGACTGTTCGAGCCGGATGATCGCGCGGGCCGCTCGATCGGCATGACGCCCGGCGCGCACCTCTGACCGGAAGTGCTCCCCGAGAATGGAGAGCAACTGCCGGGCTCCGGCGCGATTGGCGGCCTCCTTTGACCGGTTCGGTCCCGCGTCCACCCAGGCCGCCGCGTACGACTCGATCAGCCCGTGCGCCACCGCCCCCAGGTCGAACACCTGTCTGCCCGCCGCCAGGGCTTCCAGCAGCGGCGAGAGCACTGGCTCCCACTGGTCGATGCCGGCCTCGACGGCCTCGATGTAGCGTCCAGGCGACCCTTGCGCAAACCGCAGCAACCACTTTGAAGCGCTCGACCGCTCGCTCCGTTTCAGCCACTCGCGCATTTCGTCATCGGCCAGGCTGCGAAACGCGACACGCTGGCAGCGGCTGCGGATGGTTGGCAGCAGTCGGTCTTCGCTGGTGGTCACGAGGATGAGCACCGTGCCTGGGGGCGGCTCTTCCAGCGTCTTGAGCAGGGCGTTCTGCACGGGTGCGTTCGTCGGGCTGCGGTCAAGCAGTTCGGCTTCGTCGACGATGAAGACTTTGGGGGCCATCGCCTTGCGCGAAATGGCCGGAGCGAGGTAGGCCGGCTCGATCAGGTGCTCGCGGACAACCTCGATGGGGATGGTGGCCAGTTTGCGCTCGCGCACGGTGCGTTCGCTGCTGAACAGGGCCAATTCCTTGCGGATCACATGCAAATCGGGATGGGAGCCGGAGGCGAGGCGCTGCTGGGTCGGGCTGTCGGGGTCGGGCTCGATGTCGCCGCCGAGCGTGGGCCCGGTGGTGTCGTCCATGAGGCACGCCGCAAACGCCAGGGCAGTGGTGAACTTCCCGACGCCCGCCGGCCCGTGGAAGATCCACGCGTGAGGCACGCGCTGCGAGGCAAGGGTCTTGCGGAGCACATGGATGGCCCGATCCTGACCGATGATCGCGTCAAAGCGCGGGATGGGCGGCAGTTTGAGTTCTGCAAGCACTTCGACCGGTTCGTCCAACGCTCGGCGGGCCACGCGAAGAGGATAGTCGGACCGGGCGAACCCGGGAGCGGCGAGCGTGGCGGACGGGGTATGGGCGGTCCCTAGAATCGGGCCACGTTTCCGAGGATCTTCATGCCACCCAGCACGGCCGACATTCGCAGAGCGTTCATAGAGTACTTCCGCCAGCAGGGACACCAGTTTGTCCCGTCATCGCCGACGGTGCCGCACGACGACCCGACGCTGCTCTTCGCGAATGCGGGGATGAACCAGTTCAAGCCCCTTTTTCTGGGGCATGTCGACCCCAACAGCCCTCTGGCTGGGCTGAAGCGCTCGGTGAACAGCCAGAAGTGCATCCGCGCGGGCGGCAAGCACAACGACCTCGAAGATGTGGGCAAGGACACCTATCACCACACCTTCTTCGAGATGTTGGGCAACTGGTCCTTTGGCGACTACTTCAAGGCCGAGGCGATCCAGTGGGCCTGGGAACTGCTCACGCAGGTGTACCAGTTGCCGCCCGACCGGATCTATGCCACCTACTTCGAGGGCAGCCCCGAGCAGGGCCTGCCGGCCGACGAGGAAGCACGCCAATTGTGGATGCGCTACCTGCCGGCCGATCGGGTGCTGCCCGGAAACATGAAGGACAACTTCTGGGAAATGGGCGACACAGGTCCGTGCGGGCCTTGCAGCGAAATCCACTTCGACCGCATCGGCGGGCGCAATGCGCGGGCGTTCGTTAACAAGGGCGACCCCAACGTGATCGAGATTTGGAACCTCGTCTTCATCCAGTTCGACCGGCAGGGCGACGGCTCGCTGCGCCCGCTGCCGGCCAAGCACGTCGACACCGGCATGGGGCTTGAAAGACTCGTCAGCGTGATCCAGAACAAGTCGTCCAACTACGACACCGACGTGTTCATGCCGCTGTTCGCGGCCATCGAGCGCGTCACCGGCGATGCCGGCGGGTATCACGGCAGACTCGGCAGAGACGACCCGCACGGGCACGACATGGCCTACCGCGTCGTGGCCGATCACATCCGCACGCTTACGTTTGCGATCACGGATGGAGCCATTCCAAGCAACGAGGGGCGGGGCTACGTGCTGCGACGGATTCTGCGCCGCGCCGTGCGATTCGGACGCCAGAAACTCGGGGCCAGGACCGGCTTCCTCGCCGGCCTCGTGCCCACCGTCGTCGACACCATGAGCGAGGCCTTTCCGGAGTTGCGTCGCAACCCCAAGCACGTGGCCGACGTGATCTACGAGGAAGAAGAGAGTTTCGGAAGAACGCTGGACCGGGGAATCGGGCTGTTCGAGGAACTTGCCGGCAAAGCGCAGGGCAGGATCTCGGGCGAGGACGCCTTCAAGTTGTACGACACGTTCGGCTTCCCGCTCGACCTGACGCAGTTGATGGCCGAAGAACGCGGGCTGGGTGTCGATGTCGAGGGGTTTGAACGCTGCATGGCCGAGCAGAAGGCCCGAAGCCGCGCAGGTGCGAAAGGCGCGGGCGAAGGCGACCTAGTGCTCGACGCCGAGGCCATCGCCCAACTCGGGCGGATGAACGTCAAGGTGACCGACGACTCGCACAAGTTTCACGGGCGCGACATGCGCGCGACGGTGCGGGCGATCTGGAACGGACAGAACTTTGACGAGCACACGGGCACGCGCGCCACGCAGCGCGTCGGCATCATCCTCGACAAGACGAGTTTCTACGCCGAGATGGGTGGGCAGGTGGCCGATCACGGGCGTCTGGTCGCCAGCCGCGACGGTCGGTTCGAGGGCGCAGGCGCCGGGGGCGAGTTCCGCGTCGATGAAGTTCGGACATTCGGCGGCTACGTGCTGCACATCGGGCACGCCACCCGCGGCGACCTGCGCGTCGGTGACGAGGTTCGACTGCACATCGAGCAGCAGCGGCGACAGCAGATCTGCGCCAATCACACGGCCACGCACATGGTCAACTTCGCCCTGCGCGAGGTGCTCGGCGATCACATCGACCAGAAGGGCTCGCTGGTGGCACCAGACCGGCTGCGCTTTGACTTCAGCCACGGGCACCCGGTCGAGCCTGGACAGATCGCTCGCGTGCAGCAGATCGTGCGCGAGCACATCGCCCGCGACCTGCCGGTGTACGCCGACCTCGGCGCGCTTCCGACGGCCCGGAGCATCACCGGGTTGCGCGCCGTGTTCGGCGAGACGTATCCCGATCCGGTGCGCGTTGTCTCCATCGGCGCGCCGGTCGACCAGTTACTCAGCCGGCCCGGCGACGGACAATGGCGCCAATACAGCGTGGAACTGTGCGGCGGAACGCACCTCAGGAGCACCGGCGAAGCGCAGGCGTTTGCACTGGTGAGCGAGGAGGGCATCGCCAAAGGCGTGCGCCGCATCACGGCGTTGACCGGCACGCTCGCCAAGGCCGCTGATCAGGCCGCCGACCTTCTCCAGGCTCGTCTGCGCGAAGCCGAGCGACTGAACGGACAGGCGCTGCACGACGAAGTGACGGACATTGCCCAGCAGGTCGATGCGCTGACCTTGCCGGCGCCGCGCAAGCACGAGTTGCGGGCAGCGCTGGCCGGGCTGAGCGATCGTGTCAAGGCAGAGCACAAGGCGGCCGAGGCCGCTCGCGCGAAGGAGGCCGCTGAAATGGCCCGTCGCATCGCTGAGTCGGCCGCCACCTCGATGGACGAAGTGGTGGTGGCCACGCTGGAACTGGGCTCCGACCGCGGGGCGCTGCAGGCGGCGATGACGACCATCTGCGATCGCGTCCCCCGCAGCGCCGTGATGCTGCTCAGCCCGGACCCCGAGGCCGGCAAGGTCTCGGTGATGGCCTCGGTGCCCAAAGGGCTGATCGGCCGCGGGCTCAAGGCCGGGGACTGGGTGCGCGAGGTGACGGCCCTGATGGGCGGCAAGGGCGGGGGCAAGCCCGAGCAGGCCCAAGGCGCGGGCAGCGATCTGGGCAAACTCAAACAGGCCGGCGCGGAAGCACGCAAGATTGCCTATCGCCTGCTGGGGTAGGCTTGTGTCAGTGACCTCGTCTTCGACTTCGCTGCCCCGGCGACGCGACCGCCCGCGGCGCCTTCCGATGAGGGACCGCTTGGCACCGAGGAGAACAAGTTCATGGCTCGAAAGGACGGGACAGACTTGGGACAGTTTGCCCGTGCCGCGGCCATTGCGTGGGATCTGGCCGCCAACCTCATCGCCGGACTGCTGCTCGGCGCCGGACTCGACTGGCTTGGCAAGAAGTTGTTCGGGTGGCACACCTTCCCGATCCTGATGCTGGTTTTCGGCGCCTTCGGGCTCGCCTACGGGATGCTGCATTTCTTCCGCGAGGCCTGGCGCTTGAACCGTGAACTCTCCCGCGATTGGAAGCGTGACCATCCCCCGGATCTCCCCCCGGATCTCCCCCCGGATCTCCCCCCGGAGGGTGGGAAAAGTTGATGTCAGAAAGGCACCGGGGGATACTCGCCGACGTGGTGAAGAGTCGCTATTCTTCTCGTCCCACAGGCGGGGTTGTCGGCAGGCCGGAATTGTCGGCCTGATCGCGGGCTGTTCGGGACGCAATCGACATCAGACCGGGTCGACCAGGGTTGTCTGGATGAGCATGGAGAATCCACAGAGCGGTGTCCGACTCCCCGTGTGGGGGGTTGCGCGCTGGATGGGTGCCGCCATGCTCGGGGTGCTGCTCTTGGCCGGCGCCATTGCGCTGGTTCGCGACGAGTCGGGCGTGCTCGGCGCCGGCGTCTTGGCGCTGGTCGTCGTGCTGATGGCCAGTCTTGCCGGGCTGAGTGTGCTTGCGACGGCCAGCGAGCGTCCGGCCGGATCGTGGGGAGTCGTGCTGCTGATCGCGCAGGGCGTGCGGATGATCGGCGGACTGGCGATCGCGCTGCTCGCGTACTTTGCCGCAAGGCCCGAGCCGATGGTCTTCTGGATGATCTTCTTGGCCGCATCGATGGCGGTGCTGGCCGGAGAGGTTTCGTACGTCATTCGCTGGATCCGCCTGCACACGCGGCGGACGCCCGAGGAGCCTGCATGATCGGGACGATCTTCACGCTGGCCGCAGAAGGCGGGCCCAACCCCCTGCCACACGTGCTTCCGCACGTGACGTACAAGGTCGGGGAGTGGTGGATCTGGTCTTCAGTCCAGACCAACCTGGTGCTCAGCGCGGTGCTCATGCTGGTTCTGGGCCCGTGGATTGCCCGGCACATCGCCACCGGGCCGGCCAGCGAAGGGCACGACCGCTATGTGACGCGCAACCCGTTTGCCCACATGGTCGAGGTGATCTGCGTCTACCTGCGCGACAACGTGGTCGAGCCGCTGATCCACGAGCGCACGCGGCGCTTCATGCCCTTCCTCTGGACGCTGTTCTTCTTCATCCTGCTCAACAACCTGCTGGGCCTGGTGCCCATCCTCGACCTGGTAACGATCTTCGCCTTTGAGAAGGTGCATAGCGAGCACTGGGCGCCGATTGGGGGCACCGCGACGCAGAGTCTGTGGGTCACCGGCTCGCTGGCGATCATCTCGGGCCTGATCATCAACATCGAGGGCATGCGTGAACTCGGTGTGAAGAACTACTTCAAACACATGACCGGCGGCGTGCCGCTGACCCCGGCCTATCTGCCCGTGGTAGCGATTGTCTTCCTGATCGAACTGGCGGGCGTGTTCATCAAGCCGATCGCGCTGGCCATTCGTTTGTTCGCCAACATGACCGCCGGTCACACGCTGCTGGCCACGCTTGGCATGTTCGTGGCGATGGCCTTCGGCGCCAAGAGTTTGCTGGTCACCGGCCCCGTGACGTTGCTTTCGGCCGTCGGCATGATCGGCATCTTCTGCCTCGAGTTGTTCGTAGCCTTCCTGCAGGCGTTCGTCTTCATGTTCCTGACAACAGTGTTCATCTCGCTGCTCAGCCACCACGGGGAGCACGACGAGGAGCATGCGCATAAGCCCGCTCACGCGTAGGTGAGCGGTTTGAATCGACAGGGCCTCGGGCTCGGCGGGGAGCCCGGTTGGCCAACGGCGAAGGGGTTTGGGCCCCACCACCGATGGTTCCCCGCTGCGTAGACACGCGGCCGCAGTGCCGAGTTGGAGAAAGGAAAAGTTCAAGCCATGATGAACATGATCAAGAAGGTTGCCCTGGCCACCACCGTGTTGGCAGTGCTCGGACCGGCGATGGCGTCGGCCCAGGCGGAAATCGAAGGTATCGGAAAGGGCCTAGGCGCCTTGGGCGCGGGTCTGGCGGTCGTCGGCGGCGGGCTGGGCATCGGCCTGGTCGGCAAGGGCGCCGTCGAATCCATCGCCCGTCAGCCCGAAGCCGGCGGACCCATCGGCACCAACATGATCCTGGCAGCCGCCCTGATCGAAGGTGCGACGCTGTTCGCGGTCGTCGTCGGCCTGCTCACGATGATCCTCTGACCATTCACTCGCCCGTGGCCCACAGGCCCCGGGCGGGCTTTGTCCGTGCACTCGCCCGTTTTCTGATACGAGCGGAGATGATGATGAAGCGATTCTCGATTCTGCTTTCGCTGGTCGCTGCCGCCCTGCTGGCTGTTGCCACCACGCGCGATGCCATTGCCCAGCATGACGGCGCGACGGGTCGACCGGTGGCCTTCCAGGTTGACACCCACGCGGCCGACACGCACGCGGCGGCGGGCGATCATGCCGGTGGACACTCGGCCAGCCCGATCGCGGGCGTGAAGGAAGGCCTGGCTCAGGCGATTACCACGCTGATCGCCTTCGCCATCGTGTTCTTCGTGCTTTACGCCAAGGTGTGGCCGAAGATCAGCAAAGGCCTGGACGAGCGGGCGACCAAGATTCGCGAAGAGATCGCCGCGGCCGAGGCAGCCCGCAAGCAGGCCAAGGACGCCCTTGACGAGTACGAGCGGAGTTTGGCGCAGGCGCGTGCCGAGGCACAGAAGATGCTCGACGAGACCAAGTCGCAGCAGGCCGAACTGGCCGCGCAGTTGCGCTCCAAGGCCGACGCGGAGTTGAACCAGTTGCGGGAACGCGCCAAACGCGACATTGAGAGCGCCAAACGCGCGGCCCTCAACGAGATCTACAACGAGTCGGTCACGCTGGCCACGACGATGGCCTCGAAGATCCTCCAGCGCGAAATCAACCCCGGCGACCAGGCCAAACTCGTGGAAGAGTCGCTGGCCGAATTGGCGTCGAAGAACAACTGACCACGGAGCCGACCATGCCCCTGCTTGATACGCAGCCCGACGCCGTGGCCAATACCTACGCCCACGCCTTGTTCGAACTGGCGCTGCAGCAGGGCGGACAGGACCGGGCCGAGAGCATCTCCGGCGAACTTGAAGACGTGGTGGAAATGGCACGCGCGGATGCGCGCTTCAGCGAGTTTCTGGCCTCGCGCGTGCTGGGTGTGAAGGAGCGGGATGCATCGCTGGATCGCATTTTCGCGGGGCGGTGCAGCCCGATGGTGCTCAACTTCCTGCGCCTGCTCAACCGCAAGGGACGACTGAGCCACCTGCCGCCCATCACCCAGGCCTTTGACGCACTGGTTCAGAAGCAGTTCGGGCGCGTCGAGGTGGACGTGTACACGCCGGCCCCGATCGACGACGCCCAGTTGCGCTCAATTCGCGATCGCCTAGCCGCGGCCATCGGCAAGGAGCCGGTGATCCACCCCTACACTGATCCCGGGATGATCGGTGGCGTGAAACTGCGGATCGGCGATCAGTTGATCGATGCGTCCGTCTCCGCGAGGTTGCGCCAGATGCGCGATCGTCTTGGAACGAGCGGCGGCGCGATCGTTCGTGGACGCTCGGCCGACCTGCTCGACGATCGAGAGGGCTGAGTTATGGCCAAGCGAAATGTCACTTCCGTCAACGTCGCCAACAAGCGCGTCCTCATCCGTGTGGACTTCAATGTTCCCATCGAGGACGGTCGCATCACCGATGACACCCGCATCCGTGCAGCCCTGCCAACGATCCGGAACGTCATCGACCGCGGCGGCGCGGCGATCCTCATGAGCCACCTGGGCCGACCGGAAGGCAAAGGTTACGAGGCCTCGGAGTCGCTCAGGCCCGTGGCCGTCCGCCTGAGCGAACTGCTCGGCAAGCCTGTCGCATTCCCGTCGACCGACTGCATCGACGAGGCGACCAGGAACGCGGTGATGGCGCTCAGGGGCGGGCAGGTGCTGCTGCTGGAGAACCTGCGCTTCCACAAGGCCGAGAAGAAGGGCGATCCCGCGTTCGGAGCAAAGATCGCTGCGTATGGCGAGGTGTACGTGAACGATGCGTTCGGCACCTGCCACCGCGAGGATGCATCGATGGTCGCGGTGCCGAAGGCCATGCCCGCCGGCACCCCGCGCGTCGTCGGCCTGCTGGTGGAGAAGGAAATCAAGTACCTGTCCGATGCCCTGGCCAGGCCGGCGAGGCCTTTCGTCGTCGTCCTCGGCGGCGCCAAGGTCTCAGACAAGATGGGCGCGATCGAGCACCTGCTCACCAAGGCTGACGAGATTCTCATCGGCGGGGCGATGGCGTACACCTTTCTCAAGGCGGCTGGGCACGGCGTGGGCGCTAGCAAGGTCGAGGAGGACCGGCTCAAGGACGCCAGGGCGATGATCGATCACGCCGCGCGTGAGCATGTGAAACTCCACCTGCCGTTCGACCACATCTGCTCGACAGCCTTCAGCGAGAAGGCGGGCGACATCGAAGTGTTTGAAGACCAGATCAAGCCCGGCTTCATGGGACTGGACATCGGCCCCAAGACCCAACTGGCCTACTCGAACATCATCAAAAAAGCCCGGACCGTGGTGTGGAACGGGCCGATGGGCGTGTTCGAGTGGGCGCCGTTCAAGGTCGGCACCAAGCACGTCGCACAGGCGATGGCCGACGCCACCGCAGCCGGCGCGGTCACCATCGTCGGCGGGGGCGACTCGGCAGCCGCCATCGAAGCCTTCGGGCTGGCGGACAAGATCAGCCACGTCTCCACCGGCGGCGGAGCGAGCCTCGAAATGCTCGAGGGCAAGCCCTTCGCGGCCGTCGAACTGCTCGACAACGCCTGAACTCCCTCTCGATCCGTTCACACGCCATCGGCCCGAACCGGGCCGATGGCTTTTTGTGGACGGGGTGGAACGCAGGTTCAGGGGTGAAGGTACACTGCCAACATGCCCAGTCTGATGCTCATCATCATCTGTGTGCTGGCGATCCTGCTGGTCGTGCCGTTCGTGCTGATGATCTTCACGTCGCTCGGCTCGCGACACAAAAACAAGAAACACCGGACCTGAAGCCCGGCGCTTCGGAATATCGTTGGCTCATCAATCTCAGCGGCGGCGGCGCAGCATCGCCAGCCCGCTCAGCCCGAGCAGCGCCAGCGAGCCGCTGGAGGGCACGTCGAGCATGATGTTGTCGATCATGAAGTCGTTGTCCGTGCCGTTGGCTTCAGCCCGGATGACCACGTCCATTGTTTCATCGGTCGCGATGAACTCGGCGGAGAAGTGAGTCCAGTTGAGCAGATTGGTGGTTGGCCCTTGGAAGATCAGTATGTCGCCGACCAGCACCTCGAACGAGTTGGTGGCGCCCCAGGGTGCCCAGTTGACGTACACACTGGCGTAGTCGCCCGAAAGCACGTAGCGACGCCCTGCCGTCAACCCCGTCACGGTTTGCATGATGGTTGGGTCAGTGGTGGCACTTCCGCCGTCATTGAGGATGAACATTCCGCCGAGGTTACCCCCGGTTGAACGCCACCCGCCGAGGCCGTCATTGTGAAAAGTTGACCACCCCCCGCCGGTGCCGTTGCTGGGGACAAAGGTCTCAAAATCGCCATTGACGATGAAGTCGGCAGATGCAACAGACGCGAGTCCGATGAGGGCAGCCCCGATAACACGCACAGGTGACATATCTCCTCCGTTTGTGTCGAGAGCATTCTCAAGATACCACCGGATTCGGCGGAAACAAGCAGAAGTTCTGAATTCGGATACTTGACTCACGTGATGACGGGTGAGTGGTCCGAAAGACACCTTGTGTCTATTGTTGATCGGTTTGTCCGCAAAGGATCGCCTGCCCCGTCCGTCGCCTTTCTTGGAAGCATGCGGGGCGAGTTTGCTCCGGGCGTGCGGCGCGGCGAGTATGCCGCCCGACGAGGGGCGAGGTGGGCGAGCCCCTAAGCGACAGGGGTGCCGCCATGACCGCTACCTACTCGTCTCGTCCCGACCAGAAGTCCGCTCAACCCGGCCCCGTGGGCATGCCGCTGCTTCGCGATCGCATGCGCAACAAGGGCTCGGGATTCACGATGGAGGAGCGTGATCGCCTGCACCTGCGCGGGCTGCTTCCTCCTACACCCCTGCGCCTGGAGGAGCAGGTGGCGTTGGAGATCGAGCACCTCAATGCCAAGCGTGACGACCTCGAGAAGTTCATCGGGCTCGAAGCGCTGCGCGATCGCAACCTGACACTGTTCTATCGCGTGCTGGTCGATCACATGACTGAACTGATGCCTATCGTCTACACCCCCACCGTCGGGCTGGCCTGCCAGCGCTACAGCCACATCATGCGCCAGCCGCACGGACTGTGGATCACGCCCGACGACATCGACTGCATCCCCGACATCCTGCGCAACGCCCCGAATCCGCAGGTGCGCCTGATCGTCGTCACCGACAATGAGCGCATCCTCGGGCTGGGCGACCAGGGCGCGGGCGGCATGGGTATTCCCGTGGGCAAACTATCGCTCTACACCGCCGGCGCGGGCATCCATCCGTCGCTTTGCCTGCCGATCAGCCTCGACGTGGGCACCGACAACACCGAACTGCTGGGCGACCCCTACTACACCGGCTGGAGGCATCGTCGTCTGCGCGGCGAGCCCTACGACCGCTTCATCGAAGCGTTCGTCGAGGCCGTCGCCGAGGTGTTCCCACGCGTCGTGCTTCAGTGGGAAGATTTCCACAAGGGCAACGCCTTCCGCCTGCTGGACCGCTATCGCCTCCGCATCACCAGTTTCAACGACGACATCCAGGGCACCGCGGGCGTGGCCCTGGGCGGCATCATGGCGGCGATGCAACTGCTCGGACAGAAACTCACCGATCAGCGCATTCTCTTCTACGGCGCCGGGGCCGCGGGCGTGGGCATCGGGCGCCTGGTCCGCACTGCCATGCAGGAGATGGGGGCCGACGCGCAGACCATCAAGCGCAACCTCGTCTTCCTCGACACGCGCGGGCTGATCCGCGCCGACAAGCAGATCTCCGATCCGCACAAGCGTGAGTTCGCGATGGATGCGGACACGATGAAGTTCTACGGGTTCGCCGCCGACTCGCCCGGCGATCTGTTCGACGTGGTCTCGCATGTGCATCCGACGATTCTCCTCGGCTCGACGGCCACGGCCGGCGTGTTTACCGAGAACGTCATCCGCGAGATGGGCAAGCATGTCGAGCGTCCGATTATCCTGCCGTTCTCAAACCCGACCTCCAAGTGTGAGTGTTCGCCGACCGAAGCGATCCAGTGGACCGACGGGCGGGCGCTGGTTGCCACGGGCAGCCCGTTTGCTCCGGTACAGTACAACGGCAAGACACACAAGATCGGACAGGGCAACAACGTGTTCATCTTCCCGGGCGTGGGCCTGGGCGTGATCCTCTCCGAGGCTCACCAGGTCACCGATTCGATGTTCATGGTGGCCGCCAAGACGCTTGCTTCGTGCATCACCAAGGAAAACCTCGAGGCCGGGCAGTTGTACCCGAACCAGAACCGTCTGCGCGAAGTGTCGCGCATGATCGCGTGCGGAGTGATGAAGGAGGCCCGCCGGCTCAACTTGGGCAAGCAGATGAGCGACGAGCAGATCGAGGAGACGGTCCGCCGGGCGATGTGGTACCCGAGTTACGACTCGACGGAACCCAACGGAGTGTCTTGATAAGTCCGCAACCGGGTCGGCATGTCAGATTGTTGTTGAGCCACCTGCGGTTTCCTGTCACAATGAGAGCCGCCGTCGATGCCGCCTGCCGCGTGGGAGGGGCATCGACGGCCGCGGCGGCAGGGCCGAGGGAGGGGAACCATGCGGTTGTGCTCACTGCTCGCATTGGCGTGCTGCGCGGGCGTCGCTCGCGCGGACTTGGTGGGTCACTGGCGTTTTGATGAGCCGGTCGGCTCGGTGCTGGCCATGGACAGCGCGGGCTCGTACTACGGGACGTTGCAGGGACAGGCGACATTCTTGCCCGGCGCCGGCGTGATGGGCGGAGCCATCAGCCTGCACCGAGCCACCAACGACCTGGTGAACATGGGCAACGTGCTCGCGTTGCACAATGCCAGTTTCACGCTCAGCCTGTGGGTGAAGACGACCGACACGGCGGAAGCGTTTCCCATCAGCCGGCACTTCTCCACGATCGTCGCCGAGTGGCTGCTGGCGATCAACCCTTCGGGCGGTTATGGTCGGCCGAACCGGACGTGGTTCTACACCGGTGACTGGGCGGGCAATGAAGTCAATTCCGACACCGTCGTCAACGATGGGCAGTGGCATCACATCTGCGCCGTGTTCGTCCTCGGCGTGCAGCGCCGGCTCTATATTGACGGCACGCCGGTCGAGGGAACCGGCTCGGCCAACGCGTTCCCAACCATCAACGCCGACCTGCTCGTCGGCGGCATCACCATCAGCGGAAACCCGACCAACTTCTACGAGGGGCTCATCGACGACGTGCAGATATACGATCGCCCGCTCCCTGACTTCGACGTGGACTACCTCTATCACAATCCCGGGCAATCCGCGTGCGCGGCCGACTACAACCGCGATGGCCTGCTCAACTTCTTCGATGTGCAGGCCTTGCTGCAGGCCTTCTCCAACCAGGAGTCACGCGCCGACATGAACCAGGACGGACAGTTCAACTTCTTCGATGTGCAGGCGTATCTGGCGTACTTCTCGGCCGGCTGCGCATGAGCTGTCTCTCTGCCCGCCTTCGTCTCCATGTCGTGCCAGCACCTTGCCTTCGAGGTTGCTGCCTGCGCACGCACACTGATCCGACCCTGGCAGCGCGCGAACAGGGACATTGTCGGCACGCCTATGCCGTTTCCGGTTCGAGGCGCCACCAGCCTTTGCCGTCGTCCCGCACGCGTCGTCGCGGCTCGCCGGGTTCGTGATCGAGCACGAGCAGCCAGTCGTTTTCGGCCGCGGCCTGGAGAAACCAGCGCTTGGAGATCATGCTCGTATAGGCTTCGACGTCGTAGGCGAGGCTGTAGGCCGCGCCGGAGTGCCAGGCGGTGGGCATCACGTCCGGCGTGAACACCACCTTGCGACCCTGCGTGTCGGCAAAACGCACGGCCTGCTGTCCCCAGGTGTGCCCCGGCACCAGGAAGACGTCGATGCCGGGCAGCACTTCGCTGGCGCGCTCATCGACTGAGGTGGCCGGCACGTCGCCTCGGCTGGGCTTGCGGTCGAGCGGAAACGGGCGGCGCGAATCGACCAGCACCAGACGCGGGCGGCCGTCGGAGAGTTTGAGATGCTCATCTTCGAACGGAAGGATGTGATCGCGGTAATAGGTGCGGGTCATCACGGAGTCGTTGTTGCGGGCGTCGACCCACTCACGCCGCTGGATGATGAGTTGCGCGTTGGGAAAGGTGAACTTAACGCGCGGGTCATCACCCGAGGCGGCGCCGGGCTTGGTGGCCACCCAGTCGGGCGCTTCTCCGTTACGGACGCGCCGCGTCAGCCCGCCGGCGTGGTCGAAGTGCAGGTGCGAGCAGATGACTTGGTCGATGGTCTGCGGGGCGATGCCCTGTTCAAGCAGCGCGGTTTCGACGGTGCGGCCGTCGAGCCCGAAGATGTCACGCATCTTCGCATCAAGTTTGTCGCCGGTGCCGGCTTCAATGACGACACGGCGCCGGCGCCCGATTGCCGGATCTTCGTTCTCCGACTCGAGAAACAGGCAGTTGTGGTGGAGTTCGACCCGGTTCTTGTCGTCGGGCGAGACTTGGCGCGTCCAGACGACGCGGGGAATGAGGCCGAACATGCCGCCGCCGTCGAGCAGCAGACGTCCGGCGCGCAACAACTTCCAATGGTATCTCATCGTCATGCAGACGATGGTAGGAGCCAGTGGCGTGGACGATCACGGGCAGCCGGCGGCGAAGGCGTTGAGGAACAGTTGAACGTCGTAGAAGTTCAGCACGCCGTCGGGCATCAGGTCTGCAGACAAGTCGTGGTTTGCAAAGGCCGTCAGGAAACTCTGGAGGTCGAAGAAGTCAACGGCTCCATTGCGGTTGAAGTCGGCAACGCAGACCGATCCGGCCTCATGGAACAGCACGCCGGCAGCGGTGACGCTGGTGGAGTTGGGGTACATGGCGTGGCGGAGAATAAGCCCGGCCGGGCCGTTGGCCTCGAAGTATTCGACGCGGACTTCGTGCAGGCCCGGCTGGAGCCCGACGACACCGGAAGCCGATCGCATCGCGTGCAAACCGTCGTTGTTGACCACGAGTTGATTGCCGACGAACAGGCGGCTGCCTTCGTCTGACTCGGTTTCGAAGGTATACAGACCCGGAAAGGAAACGCTGATGTATCCTCGGTAGACCGCGGCGAGTAGGTTGGCACGCCCGCTGGTGGCAAAAAGCGTGGTGGTGCTCGGATAGTTGATCTGCGGCACCACGTCGGCCAGATAGGGAGTGAGAAGATTGAAGTCGGGCAAGGCCACGATGGATGGAACCTGGTAGTAGTCGACGCGGACTCCGGGCTGGGCGTTCACCGGCTGGGCCGGAGCGCGGAGCACATGCACACCGACCCGGACAGTGGCGATCTGGCCGAGGTGGTTGGCGTAGGTGAAGGTGTCGGTGCCGTTGAAGTTGGGCGGCGGCGTGTAGACGACAGCCTGCGACGGTGCCGCACCGGTGATGATGGCGGTGCCGCCGGCGCTGGTGGGCGACTGGACTGAGGCGAGCGTGGGCACGCCGCAACTGGCGTCGATGTCGTTGCGAAGTACGTTGATGAGAATGGGTGAGTTGATGACGGTCTCCCCGCGGTCGTCGATCGCCGCGAAGCCGGACTCGAGGAACGTGAAGCAGCCCGCGTTGGCGACGGTGGCTTCGATGACCTCCTGCACGCGCGGGGGGAAGGAGAGAACGATGTTGGCCATACCACCCGGGCAACCGTGGCAGTAACTCATGATGGTGCCGCCCCAGGCCGCCGAGCAGTCGCCCAGCCCGCAGCCGTCGATGACGGGGTCGTAGGAGTCGTGGGTATGCCCGGTGCCGAAGTTGTGCCCGAGTTCGTGGGCGACGACGAAAGGATCCCAGTTGCCCCAGTGATGGTCAGTGGGCGGAAGCGGGAACGAGCCGGCGATGCCGGTGGAGACGGCGTAGCCATAGTCGCTGGAGCAAAGCACGCCGACCCAGGCGACGCCGCCGCCGAGCCCGCGTCCGGAGAGCCCGTGGGTCACGACGCGGGAGATACCCTGCATGTTGTTGCGCCAGTGTGAACGGAGTTTGTTGAGGAACGCGCCCATTTCCGCTTCATCGCCATACGGATCAACGTCGGTGCCCCAGACGCGGAGATACCCGACGGTCATGGAGACGTTGACATCACGCTCGTAGATGGTGGAGACGGCGCCGAGAAGCGTGAGCGCGTAGTCGGCCGCGGCAACGGTGTTGCCGCCGAAGACGTTGGCGGTGAACTCGTAGTCCGTGTCGATGGCGATAACGGCCGATTCGCAGCCGGTGGTCCGATCGGACGGGCGCGGGGTGGGTTGGCGTGCAGGGCGCGGGGGATTGAGTTCGGGGTTGTCGGGCGACCAGCCGCAGAAGGGAGGCATGGGCTCGGTCAGGTCGAGGGTGTCGGTGACGCGGACGCGAGGCTGCGGAGCGAGGATGCCGGCATAGGGACCGGTGGTAATCCAGTGCAGGGAGTTGGCGCGAGAGATGAAGCCATTGACGCCCCAACGTCCGACAGCCATGAAGACGTTTGAGTCCGCGTCGTCTCCGACGACCGTGCCCTTGAGCAGCACCAGGTCGCTGGGAGGCAGGGGGCGGTCGCCGAGCATGGTGCCTTCTACGACCTGGGCTCCGGGAGCGAGGATGGAGAAGCGTTCGAGGTCGAGGGCGACCTGCCCGCCGCGCCCAAGGGGGAATCGGTCAAGCAGTGTGCGTTCACCGACCGCCAGTCGGCGCAGGGCGGCGTGATCGAGCAATTGCGCCGGGTCGGCAGCGAGACTCTGGAGCGAAAGAAGTGCGATGACACAGACACCGGCCAGACGGGTCAGGTTGAACATGAGTCAGATTCCTTCCCTTCGAGGTGACGCACGAGCGTCTACCAAGCAGGGTACAGCAAACAGAAGGGCAAGCCAAGCGCCGCAGTTCAGAGACCAGTGGTCCGGAAAGAAATGTGCGCGCGCCGGCGGCGGTGCGGTGTACGCTCACGTTCGGGCTCAGTAGCCCCCAAATGGTTGAAACGGAGAAGTCGAGCATGGCAGCGATCGCGGCGACATCAGGGCGGCTTCCCCGTCAGGTGATTGTGCTCGGCTGGGTGTCGTTCTTCGCGGATGTTTCGTCGGAAATGGCGTATCCGCTGATACCGCTCTTCGTGACAGTCGTGCTGGGAGCCAGCGGCGGGGAACTCGGGGCGATCGAGGGACTCGGCGCGGTGCTCGTGGCGATGCTGACCGGGTGGGCCGGGTGGCGGAGCGATCGGTCCGGCAAGGGTGGTCCGAGGCGAGTGCCCTTCGTGCGGTGGGGGTACGGGCTCCCGGTCTTGGGAAAGGCGATCATCGCCAGCGCGACGGCCTGGCCGATGGTGCTGGTCGGGCGTGCGATCGACCGCGTGGGAAAGGGTCTGCGTGGATCACCTCGCGACGCGCTCATCGCAGACGCGACCAGACCGGAAGTTCGTGGGCGGGCCTTCGGGTTTCATCGGGCCATGGACACCGGGGGAGCGTTTGTCGGAGTCCTCCTTTCTGCGGGCATTCTGTGGTGGCTGGGGGCCAGCGAGGGCGAGGTATCCGGTTTTGCAGTTCGAGCCATCCTGTTCGTGGCTGCGGGCGTGGGAGTGGCGTCGGCCGTCTGCACGTTCTGGGTGAAGGAGGCTCCGGCGCAGGATCCCGAAGTCGAGTCTGCACCCGAAAGAAAGGGGAAGCAGGCTGGCGACGGCGAGTCGGGGGCCAGTACAGAGAGGATGCGTGCCGTCGGTGCCCTCGGGCGGGAATACTGGTGGACGGTGGCGCCTCTGCTGCTCTTTGCCGTGGCAAACAGCAGCGATGCGTTCATCCTGCTACGGGCGTCGGATGTGGGGTTTTCGCCCTTGTCGGTGGTGCTGGCGTATGCGCTGTTCAACCTGGCGTACACCGTGGCGTCGTATCCGGTGGGCGTGATGGCCGATCGGATCGGCAAGTGGCGCACCATCGCGGGCGGCTGGTTGATTTACGCGGGGGCGTACGCGGGTTTCGCGCTGGTCGAGGGAGCGGGTATGTGGGGCCTGCTGGCACTCTACGGTTTGTACGCGGCGATGACGGAAGGTGTGGGCAAGGCCCTGGTTTCCAACGTCGCCCCGGCCGGAATGCGAGGCACGGCGATCGGCGTGCTGTCGATGAGCCTCGGCCTAGCGATGCTGGTGGCCAGCGTGGTGGCGGGTGTGCTGTGGGACCACGTCTCACACGCGGCGCCGTTCTGGTTCGGAGCGGCGATGGCCTTGCTGGCGGTGGCGACCATTCCCATCGCGTGCCGGGCCGGCCGATGGGCACGCGGGCGGTCGACACCGGAATAGTGCGGATCGCGTGCGAGTCAGACAGCCGCGTCGCGGTGCAAACACTCGATGCGTGCGAGGTAGACGGCCGAAGGTCTCATGTGGCGTCGGTCCATCATGGCGTGCATGGTTTCGAGGAAGCGCGGCAGGCGGAACAGTCGGAGGCCTGCGTCGGTGACCCAGGCGAATCGCCCGACGCAGTCAGAGAGCGCGTGCGTAGCAGCCCACATGGCGCCGGTGTGGACAACCGAGCCGCCCATGAGGCGTGTCGAGATGGCGGTCTTGACGTGATCGGCCAGGACCGAGCCGAGGAACTGAAGCCCGGTGCGCTCGCGGGAAAGACCCGCATCGGCGACGGCGGAAATCTCTGTGTACGTGTTGAGCAGATTGCTGGTGATGGTGCCCGCGCCCAGGTTGACCCATGAGCCGACCCACGAGTCGCCGAGGAAACCTTCATGGGCCTTGTTGGACCAGCCCTGGAAGATGGCGCCCGAGACTTCTCCTCCGACCTTGCAGACCGGTCCGATGGCGGTGTGGGAGCGGATGACGCCGTGCTCGGTGACAACGCTGGAAGGACCGACGTACGCCGGACCGATGATGATGGCGCCGGGGCGGAGTTCAGCGTCGCGGTCGATGACGATGGGGCCTTTGGAGAGGTCGAACATGGCGCCAGGGAACACGCGCGCGGAAGGGTGCACGCGGAGGGGGTGATCGCCAGCGACGATGGCCAGCGTGCTGAGGTCGGCCCCCTGCCCCTCGAGCAGCAGGTTCAGGTCTGTGCGCAGAGCCCGGTCGCGGAAGGTGATGACCTCCCAGGGTCGGCGCAGCAGCACGGGGTCATGCACGCTGATGAGGTCCAGGCCGGACTGCTCACCAGCCAGCAGGCGAGCGGCGCCGGCATGTGTCAGACGTGCGGCGATGAGGTCGCCGGAGCGTTCTTCCACGGCCGCCTGACCCGGCTGCAGATCCGCAAGCACGTCAAGCGGAAGAACGCATCGCCCGTTGATGAGGAGCATCGGAACGTCGTTGCTGGGCGAAGGGAGGGCGTTGACCGGCAGTCCGGAGTGCACTTCTGCGACCAGCGCGGCGATGGAAGAGGGCACAAAGAGCGCGATTGGTTCGAGGCCAAGCGTGCGTGTGAGGCGCTCGAAGGTGGTCAGGGCCGCGGTGCGGATGTCGAAACTGGCGCGCAGGTCGGCCAGCGGCGCGATGAGCCCGCGGGCGTCGTCAAAAAAGACGCACGGCACGCGATCCGTTGGGAGGGAGGGGGCCGTCATGGGTGTCCGAACCTGCGTGAGGCGTGGGCGAAGCCGAAGAGAGGTGTGATGGGGATAAAGAGAAAGGAGAGGACAGTGGCGGCCGCGCCGGTGTAAATGGCCGAGAGAAGCGATTCGAGCAGGCGTTCGCTGGCATTCCAGGCGACGGGGTCGGAGTAGATCTTGTGGAGGGTGAGGAATGCGACGACGACGATCTGCGAGACGGCCGAGACGGCGATGGCAAGCACACCCATGCTGAGTGGATTCCGGCTGACGATCATGCCGCGAAGGGCCAGGACAATCTGGGCTCCGAGGAGGAAGCCGATGGCGTTGGGCCCGAGCAGGACCGCCGTGCCGCCGGTCTGAAGCGTGAAGGAGCCGGTCAAGTCGACGACGACGCCGAGGATGACGGCGGCCCAGAGCACGGCCCGTTGCGAAGCGTGCATGGCGATGAACACGAGCAGGGCCACGATGAAACTGGGCGCAGGCGACCAGGGGCGCAGGCTGAACATGTCGCGCACGCCGATTTCGAGGCCGAAGCCGATCCAGGCCGCGATGGCAAAGGAGAACCAGTTCAAGGTCGGTCCTCCGGCGCGTCACCGAGCGGGATGCGAAGGACCACCTGGCTGATCGCGCGCAAATCGGCCAGGGGCTTGACCACGATCCACCTGCGCAGAGACTGACCGGGAGCGGGCTGGATCTCGACGATGCGCCCGATCAGTAGCATCTGGGCGCTGTCAGGCCAGGAGCCGTCGGTGGTGCGAAGTCGGACGTCCTGCCCGACAGCGAGCGGATAAGCGGCGTCGGGTACGTCAGGCTCGGTGACCGGCCCTGCGAGCAACTCGCCATCTGTCGGCGTGAGCGAACAGGCGAGCATCTGGGAGCCATCGGGGGTGAGCATGACGGCCCCGTCAAGGCGGCCGGCGCGGCGGGCCGTGATGGGGCGCACCTCGGAGACAGCGCCGAGAACGCGGACGACTCGCCCGACCAGTTGCGTGCCCTGAAAGGTGGCAACGGTGTGGGCGTTCACTCCGGCTCCGCTGCCGGCCCGAATGAGGAGGGTGCCCGAACTGAGATCGCTGGGATTGCCGACGACCGAGGCCGTCAGTGGGCGTATGTCGGACCGGGCCCCGAGAGAGTAGCCTCGCTGCAGGTCTTCGATGACGGCGCGGAGGCGATCGTTCTCGACCTTTTCACGCAGATAGGCCTGGCGGGTGCGCTCGAGTTCCTCGGCCAGCACCTGCTCTGGCTCATCGGCCAGGTCGTCGACCCGTCCGGGAACGACCCAGCGTGAGGCCTCGGAGATGGGGTGGCTGATGGGCGCAATGACGCGCATGGCAAGCCCGCTGAGCGGGTTGAGCCACCGCAAGTATGGCAGGGGAATAAGGGCGAGCACGCCAAGCGCGAAGACGGTCAGCGGGAGTGTCTTGCCCCGCGGGCCGGTGTGGGATTGTGCTCTGGCGTTCGGCATCCTCGCGTGTAGCCCGGCGTCCCGGTCCGATCGGGCGGGGCGGTGTGCTAAAGGTCCATGTCGCTTTCGAGCGTATCGCGCCATTCCTCGATGTTCTCGAGGTAGATGGCAGTTCCGCGGGCCACGCAGGTGAGCGGATCTTCGGCCAGGCGAACGTCGAGCCCGGTGGCCTTCTGGATGACGATGGGCAGCCCGCGCAAAAGCGACCCGCCGCCGGCCATCATGATGCCGTTCTCGACCAGGTCGGCGGCCAGTTCGGGCTCGACGCGCTCGAGCGTACGGGTGACGGCCTCGATGATGGAGTTGAGGGGTTCCTGAAGGGCTTCGCGGATCTCCTCGCTGGTGATGACGGTCTTTCGCGGCAGGCCCGAGATCATGTCGCGACCGCGGACCTCGAGCGAGGTCTCCTCGCCGACCGGGGCGG
The DNA here is from genome assembly GCA_023382935.1 of Phycisphaerales bacterium. Classification (GTDB taxonomy): domain Bacteria; phylum Planctomycetota; class Phycisphaerae; order Phycisphaerales; family UBA1924; genus J022. The sequence continues at coordinate 261,058 of JAHDXL010000005.1, read as the reverse complement.
CCGAGCCGATGTCGATTTTGATGCGCTCGGCCGTCTGCTCGCCGATCATGAGGTTGTAGGTGCGACGCATGTGGGCGATGATGGCTTCGTCCATGTCGTCGCCGGCGACGCGAACCGACTCACAGGTGGCGATGTCGCCCAGGGACATGATGGCCACCTCGGTGGTCCCGCCCCCGATGTCCACGATCATGCTGGCGGTGGGCTCGCCGAAAGGCAGGCCGGCTCCAATGGCGGCGGCGATCGGCTCTTCAAGCAGATAGGTGCGGCGAGCGCCGGCGCGTTCGGCCGAATCGAACACGGCACGCTTCTCCACCGCGGTGATGCCGGAGGGAATGGAAATAACCACGCGCGGATGGAAGAGAAGGCTGCGTCCGGAAACCTTGCGGATGAAGTAGGAAAGCATCGCCTCGGTGATCTCGAAGTCGGAGATCACGCCGTCCTTGAGCGGACGAATGGCGCTGATGGAGCCAGGGGTCTTGCCGAGCATTTCCTTGGCGACCCAGCCCACGGCCTGCCCGTTCTTGAGAACTTGGTTGGTGCCCTTGCGCACAGCGACGACGGAGGGCTCATTGAGCACGATGCCCTGCCCGCGAACGGCGACAAGGGTATTGCAGGTGCCCAGGTCGATGCCCATGTCGACGCTGAGGAGTCCGATGAAGCGATCTAGGAACACGCCTTCTGCTTTCCTGTTGGAGCCGGTCCGTGGCCCCCGGGGTCGATGTCTACGCCATCAAGTTATCGGGTGAACGGAACTTTCGCCACCACCCCGACCGGGTTCTGAACATGGGCCCGTGCCTTCGCCCACAGAGCCTAGACAGGGCGGAAGGTGGAAACACGCCTTGGGGAGTGGAATCGGTGAGGGAGAAAGTGAGCGAGGCCGCCCGGGAGGAGGCGATGAACGCCCCAGCCCAGACGGCCGCGCTGCCGAAGGGGGATACGTGCGGGGTCAGTTGCGGGACGCCATCGGTCCGGCCGACCCATCGGTGGAGGGCTTGATCTCGATGACCTGCGGCTCGACCTGAAGTTCACGCGTCGGGCTGACCGCTGTGGTGGGCGCAGCCTTGGTTCCGTTGCGGTCGATCAGGAACTGAGCCTCAGCCTCGTAGTCGCGGGCCTGTGCGGTTGTGGTGATCGACTCCAACTGTGCCTGCTGCTTGGCGCGGATGCTGGCCAGCCGACGATGCAGTTGGTCCAGGCTGTGGGCCTGGTAGCGTGTGTGCTGCTCGATGGTCGCCTGACGATCCTTCATCATGGAGATGAGGCGCTCATTGCGGTCGATGGCGTCCACCTGCGCGTCGAGTTGGAAAAGTTGGGCCTGAAACTCGGCCCGCTCGGTCTCAAGCCGGGTCAGCAGCGTCGCCAGTTGCTCTTCCTGCTGCGACAGGTATCCGAGGTCCTTCTCCAGTTCGGCTACCCGCGAGGCATGGAAGGAGCGGGTTTGGTCGATCTGGTCGCGCCTGGCAAAGGCGTCGTTCAGCCCGAGCGAACGGCTCTGGAATGAGATCTTCACGATCATCCCCTGGTTGGCCGACTGGACGGCACGAGCCTCTTCGATCCCGCCGCTGAGGACCGACAGGTCGGCCTGCGTGAGCGCGACGACCTTCTCGCTGACAGCCTTCTCATGCTGGAGTTGGGCGATTTGCTGCTGGACATCGACCAGGTCGGAGCGAACGTCGGCGATCTTGCCGGGGTACTGGGCTTCGAGGTCGCGGATCTGGGCCCGCAGGGCCACGGGGTCATCGATATTGCGATCGATGGTGCGGTTGATCGCACCCCTGGCCTGTCCGGCGATGGCGTGAACCGAACCGGGACTGGCCCACTCGGCAACCACGACACCTGTCCCCAGCGCGAGGGCGCCGATGATTCCGAACCGAACAATGCCCTTGGTGAGTGACATGGGGAACCTCCTGCTGTCCTTGTGAACCTTCGGGCCGCGTCGCCGCCCGTCCTGTGTGTGCTCGCCCGCGTCGAATGCCACGGGTCACAGAGACTGCTTCCGGGATCGGGGGCGCGATTTTCAGGTTCGGACGAGATTTCCGGCGGAAAGTTGTGGGAGGCCCGAGATTTCGCAGCCTTTCCCTCACATTTTGCAAACCCGGTTGGCTTAGCAGCGGCGTTTGCGCCATGCTGGGGTATGCTCTTCAGAGTGATGAAAGAAAAAGGTGGGACATCGGAACAATCCGGAAGCGGGCTGCCTGCCTGCCGGAAGGGTGGATCGGACATGCTCATGCAAGTCACGACGGGGTTCATCACGCGCCTGCGCGCCAACGACGAGGCCGCGTGGTTTGAACTCTGGGAGATTTTCGGCCCAGTCATCCGCGCTCAACTCACCAAGTGGGGCCGAGGACGCATCGGCGTGGAAACCGTGCGCGACCTGTCGCAGGAGACGCTTGCGGCCCTGAGCACGTCGATTGACCGGTACGACCCTGCGCGTGGGGCGCGGTTTTCCACCTGGCTTCTCGCCATCGCCAAGCATGTGCTGGGAGACGAAATCGACCGGCGCACGGCTTTGAAGAGGGGAGGCGGACGCGCGGCGACCGAACTGGACGAAACCTGGATGGCCGCCTGTGATGGGCGATCGGTGGATCGCTCGTTCGAGGAGGGCGTGTTCCGGTCAAAGGTCGAGGCGGCCATTCGCCTGTGCGAGCGAGAGGCTGACTTTACCGATTTCTCCATCTACCGCATGAGGGTGCTGGACGGGAAGAGCGGCAAAGACGTGGCCGCGGCTATGGGCGTGAGCGAGCCAACGGTCAGCCGCCGGCTGGGGCGGGTGCGCGAGTTGCTGCGGAGCAAACTGGTGGAGGTGATGACGGTGTACTCGTTCACGGACGAGGAGCGGGCCGAGGCGGTGCGAAATGGACTGTACCTGAATCCGAACGCATCACCGGAGAAGGCCGACGAGAGCCCGTTTGATGAGGCCGTCGCCGAGATCTACCACCGCCAGCTCGAGTTGAGGCGTCGGGACGAGCAGGCGATGAGGGAATGAACCCGACAGCCGAGTGACGGAGCACGACCATGACGATCGGACCGACATTTCTGGCCGTCATTTTTGGAATCGTCGCGGCGGTGCTGCTTGCTGTGTTCGGGGCGATCGTGCTGGTGCGCCTGTTCAAGGTCATCGGGTTCCTGATCTCCCATGTGGCCCGGTTCATTGTCGGCATGTTCTCCGACACGTTCCGGTTCGTGGGCGCCCTGGTGCTCATGGTCGTGCTGGCTCCGCTGGTACTCGGGAGCGTGGTGATCGGGCGATGGTCGGCGGCGGCCCACTACGGGCGGGCGGTGAAGAACGAAGTCAAGACCGCATCGACCTGCGTGTATCGCGTGCTGATCGGGCATCCGTTCCGGCTAATCGGATTGTCGGGCGTCACGGAGGGGCTGGAGCACCGACTCCCGCAGGTTATCGCCGAAGCCCCCGGGCCCGACAGGCCGAGCAAGCGGCGCGTGGGCATGTTCAACGGGTACACAATCGTCGGGAGCCTGCCGGGCGGAGGCTCCGGCGGTCGTTTGTACATCGCCGAGCCGGACGAACTCAAGCGGGCGGCCTTCGTGCGCCAGGGGCTGCAAGAGGTTGACCAGGTGGTCATCAAGAGTTTCAGCCTGACCGATGGTTCGAGTCTGCCGCAGATCGTGCGTGAGAGCCGCGCCCTGGATGCGGCCAAGAGACTGGGCCTGGTGCTCGAACACGAACTGGCAGAGGACCGCTTCTTCTACGTGATGCGCTATGTGCCGGGCGAGTCGCTCTCGACGCTCACGACGCGGATGCACGGCCTCTCCGGTGGGCACGGCCTGAACGACACCCATCTGCGAACGGCTTTGGGCTACATGGCCGACTTGTTGCGAGCGCTCGACACGTATCACCGCGGCGGGCTGTGGCACAAGGACGTCAAGCCGGACAACATCATCGTCGATGGCAAGCGGGCGCACCTGGTCGATTTCGGGCTGGTGACACCGCTGCGCAGCGCGATGACGCTGACCACGCACGGGACCGAGTACTTCCGCGATCCGGAACTGGTGCGGCAGGCGCTGCGCGGCGTGAAGGTACATCAGATCGACGGGACGAAGTTTGACATCTACGCGGCCGGCGCGGTGCTGTTCTCAGTCATTGAAAACTCGTTCCCTGCGCACGGCGGGCTGAGCCAGATCACCAGTCGGTGCCCTGAGGCGGTGCGGTGGATCGTGCGCCGTGCGATGACGGACTATGACAAGCGCTACGCAACGGCCGCGGAGATGCTGGCCGACCTCGAAGCGGTGCTCGGTGCGCCGAAGTTGTTCGAAGTGCGCCCGGTCGATCTGCCCAGCGTGGCGCAGCACGGCAGAGCATTTGAAGGCGAGCGCTCTGCCGAGCCACAGGTGGTAGGGTGGGCGCATGCGGGCTCCCCGACGCCTCCTCCACTGCCGCAGACTCCCGCGGCGGGCAGCGAGCGACCGGTTCCCAAGCGTCTGGCCGGTCGCCCGAAGTTGAAGGTCACGGGCTGGTGGTCAGGGCAATACCAGGTGGAAGGCGAGCACGATCTGCGGCGCCCGTCGGGCAGGGAGTTTTCGTTGGCAGGCCTGGCAGGCCCCGGCTTGTTCGCCGGCGTAGCGGTGGCCAAGAACAACAGCGCGCGAGCGGCCAAGCACGCGGCCAACCTGGTTCCGTCTGGGGCGCGGGCGCCGGCGGCCGAGCAGTTGCGCTCGGCGCGCGGGCGTGCGGCAGCCAAGCGTCGTGCGGCGCAACAGCGTGTATCCAGTCTGCATCGCTCGATGCGCGGACGGCGTGACCCGGTGGCGATCAACGGGGGTACGGTGGCCGGAGCGATGGTCGGGCTGCTGGTCTTTGCGGCACTGGGAGCAGCCGCGGTGATGTTTGCATCTTTGCGCGCCGAACCGCGCATGATGGTGACCTCTCCGCATGGCAGCATGGAGTCTTGGCCGAACGGCGCGACTCCGCCTCTTCCGTCGATTCCGACCGCGCCTGCGGGCCCCGAGGAGTTCAGGCTCCCGGGCGTCGACTTCAAGGCGCTCTCGAACCGTTCCGTGCTGGTGGTGTCCGACCTGACGCCCCCGATCGACGCAAAGGTAGCCGATGGTCTGCGCTGCCTGCTCGGCGGACTGATCGACGCAGGCGGACACACCCTGGGCGACGCGGCGTTGTTCCTTGGAGAGACGGATGATGCCGACTCCCAAATCGAGTTGGTCGCCGAGTTGGAGGCGGCGCGAGGGCAGCGGCCCATCGAGGCGGCCGACGTCCACACAACGGTGCTCACCTGGCTGAAGGCACACGAAGAGGTTGACGCGGTGCTGTGGGTCACGCCGACAGTCAAGCCGCTTGAAGGCGTACAATACACGGTTTTCGCGCAAGGCTCCGTGTTTAGCGGCAGCGCGAGCAGTGAAGTCGGCTCGATCATCGGCGACGCCCTGGTGCGGGCGACAGCGCCGGTCAACTGAGATGTGAAACTTCCCGCAGGTGTTCAAGCACACGCCGGGCCCGGCCGGAGTCGATTCCCAGCCGGGCTTTTTCAATGCCATCGCCGAGCCTGGAAACCGTTCCGGCGACAAGCAACGCGGCCGCAACGTTGAGCAGCGTGATGTCGCGGTGAGGCCCGGACTCCCCATCGAGGACGGCCTTCGCGACGTCCGCGGCCTCGTCCAGCGATTGCACCGCAAGTTGCCCGTGGGTCGCCGGTGCGATTCCCAGGTCGGGTGGGCGAACGTGCTCGCGCTGGAGCGAGCCGTCCACCACATGCACGAGCACAGACTCGGCGCAGGTGGTCAGTTCATCGAGCCCGTCCATGCCGTGCGCCACGATGGCACGCTCGGCCCCCAGGGCCGCGAGCGCACGCGCCATCACCTCGACCAGAGTCAGATCGTAGACGCCAATGAGTTGACGCCGAGCGCCCGCCGGATTGGTCAGCGGGCCGAGCAGGTTGAAAATGGTGCGAAAGCCCAGCGACTTGCGAGGCCCGGCGGCATAGCGCATGGCAGGATGATGATGGATGGCAAAACAGAAGCACACGCCCGCGCGGCGCAGGCACTCGGCCTGAACCTCGGGCGATGCGTGCACATTGACGCCCAGACGTTCCAGCACCTCGGCCGAGCCGCGACCCGAGCGGCTGCGGTTGCCATGCTTGGCGACCAAGATGCCGGGCTGTTCAGGCGCTCCGGCGGCCGCGGCGGCCACGATCGCGGCGACGGTCGAAACATTGAACACTTTGGGGGCGCCGCCGGTACCACAGGTGTCAATGAGCACCTGGCCATCGTTCGGTTCGATGGGCACGCGCGTGACGTGCCGGCGCATCGCGGTTGCGGCGCCGACGAGTTCGTCGGGAACAGGCCCACGGGCTTGGATCAACGCCAGCAAGGCCCCGATCTGGGCGTCATCCAGCCCACCGGTGAGGAGGCTCTCAAAGAGCACCTCGGCCTGGGGGGCCGAGAGGGGTTCCCCGGCGAGAAGTTGCGCCAGCGTTGCATGCGTTTCCATGGTGCAGAGCGTACCCCGATGGGGACGCCCGCGCCGATCGAGTAGAATTGAACCGAGATGGCCGGCATGGCTCACAACTCTCGTCGCTTGGCCCGGCGCGCGCTCCGCCGCGTGCGGGCGGGGGAGGTGCTGCGCCAGTCCGGGCGAATGTTGACATGGGCGTCGGGGCTGGCGATCGCCATCGGCGTGCCGACGAGCATCCGGGTCGGCGGGCAGGCCGGTTTCTGGATCGTCGGATCGCTGCTCGCGGTCGGGCTGCTGGGCGGAGCGACCCTGGCGCTGGCGAAGCCCCGACGTTTGGTATCGGCGGCGGCGAAAGTCGATGAGGCGCTTCGGTTGGACGATCGCCTGTCGTCCGCGATCGAATTGGAATCGGCGACGTACGCCGGGGATCCGGCATTCAGCCAACTGGCGGTGCAGGACGCGGAGCGCCGGGCGACCGAGGTCAGCGTCGCGCAGGCTGTGCCGATTCGCCTCACGCGCGACTGGATGCTGTGGCCGGTCCTGTCGGCCGCGGCCGTGGCGGGCATGCTGCTCATCCCGACGCTGGTGCAACAGGCGGGCCAGCCAAGCCAAGGTGAGATCGCTCGGGCGAGAGATTCCATCGTGCGGGCCGCGCAGGCGGTCGCAGAACAGTTGAACGCCGGGGGTGGCGCCGGTGAAGCGGCCGACGATGAAACGCTGGCGAGGCTCGATGAAATCGAGCGCGAACTGGCGGAAGGACGATCGACGCCCGAGCGGGCGCGAACGCAGTCGGCGGCGGCACTGGAGGATCGGGCGCGGGCACTGGATGAAGCAGCCCGACGCGAGGCCGATGACCTGACCAGGGCACTGCGACAGATCGAGCCAGACAGGGAGTCGAGCGTGGCGGAACTGGCCGAGGCGCTGCGACGTTCGGACTTTGCGGCCGCGAGCGAACAGTTGCGCGAGATGGCGCGGGCGGCGCAGCGCATGGACGATGAGTCGCGTGAAGCGCTGGCGGAGGATCTGCGTGCCCTGGCGGAGCAGATTCGCCGGGCCGAGCAGCGGGGACTGGCCGCCGAACAACCCAACGCCGGCGAAGACGTGTCGGAAGAGTCGGACGCAACGGAGCCGCCGACACCGAGCAGGCCCGCGCCGGCCGAACCATCGCCGGAGTCGCCAGGGCATCAGGAGGCGGCCGAGCCAAAGCCTCGGCCCGAACAACCCGCCGATGGGGAGCCGGGGCAGAACGAAACGGGATCGCAGCCGACGGACGAGACTCCGCCAAACACGGGCGAGCAAAGGCGCGGGCAAGAAGGCAATCGGCCAACGGGCGAAGCGTTGAGCGATCGACTCGACCGCGTGGCCGAACAGATCCAGCGCGACCCGCAGTCTTTGCAGCCCGACCAACCGCAGGCTCAGCCGGGCGAGCAGCGACCCGACAAGCCTGGCGACACACCGCAGGAGCAACCAGGTCGGGAGCAAACTGGCGGCGATCGACCGTCGCAACCGGTTGAGCAGCCACCCGGCCGGGCGCCGGGGTCGCCGCAGGAAAGGCCCGGCGAGCAGAGGCCATCACAGCAAACGCCCGCGCAACCGACTCCGGGCAATCAGACGCCACCCGAAGGAGGACAAGCCGGGTCCGCAAAGGGCGAACAGCCCGATCAGAAGCCCGAGCAGGGCGGGCAGCAACAGCCGGCGCAGCCGCCCTCAGATCGACCGGGTCAGCAGACTCCCGGGGCTCCGCCGACGGCAGGGTCGGGCGAACAGGGAAAGCCGAGAGAGGAACAGCGCCGGGGCGGCGAGTCAGCGCCGGGGGGGTCGCCGTCGGACCCACCGCAACCGATCGGGCCCGGGTCGCCCCAGCCGGGGACTGAGCCGGGAAACGACCAGGCCGACCCGCAATCGGGCCGGGGCGGCAGCCTGGGCGAGATGCTCGACCAGTTGGAGAATATGGACCAGCGGAAACTCGATGCGATGCGGAAGATGGCGCGGTCAGAAAAACTGCGTGAGGCTGCGCAGGAACTGCTGAACCAGGCTTCCCCTGAGGACCTCGAGCGTCTGCGTGGGCTTGCCGGGCGCTTCGGGCGTGAGCCATTGTTCGACGAGCCGCAGCCGACGGACGGATGGAATCCGCAGACCGAGTTTTTTGACGCACGCGGGAAGGGGGCCGATGAGCAGACGCCATCGCGCATCGTCGGTGCGGCCGAAGGAACAGGCGCGGTGCCCGGGCGATCCATCGCGGGAGCAAGTCGTGCCGAGGTCGCGGAACGTGTGCGCGAAGCGGCGGCCGGGGCGGAGCGTGCGATTGAGGGGCAGTCGATCCCGCCGCGGATGCGGAACTACGTGCGCAACGTCTACCGGCGGTTCGAGGAAAGCGCGGAAAGGCCTCGGGTGCCGGAAGGTCGCGATGCGGATGCACCGTCGAGGAACTAGGCTTGCAGCGGTAGCGATCCGATCGTGAAGGGGAACCGAGCACATCGTGTCACTGTCGTTCGAGAATCCATCCCTGCTCTTCCTGCTGCTGCTGGCTTTGCCGCTGGCGATGGTGGGCGCACGCTGGTTCCGGGCGATGATTCCGCTGCGACGCGCCTCGGCGGTGGGTGCGCGCGTGGTGCTGATCGGTCTGATCGTGGGCATGCTGGCCGGAGCGCGGCGTGTCCGTGAGACCGAGTCGCTGGCGACTATCGCGGTGATCGACCTGTCCGAGTCGGTGCTGCGGTTCGGCGATCTCGGGCCTGACCCGGTGGGAGCGATGCGGGCGTTTCTGCGTCAGGGCCTGCAGGGCCGCGGGCCGGATGACCTGCTCGGGCTGGTGGTCTTTGACGGGCGTGCCATCGCCGCGGCGGTGCCGTCGCGGGCCGACGTGCTGGAACGTTCGCTGGAATCTCCGGGTGTGGAAGGCACGGACATCGCGGCGGCGCTTCGCTACGCGGCCGCCCTGCTCCCGCCCGACGCAACCGGACGACTTGTTCTCTTTAGCGACGGGAACGAAACGACGGGCAGCGCCGCAACGGCCGCGGCCGAATTGGCGGGAACGTCAGTCTCGGGACGTGGACTGAGCATCGACGTGGTACCGATCGATCACATGGTGGGCGAGGAGGTGATCGTTGAGTCGCTCGACGCGCCGCCGCGCGCCGCGCCGGGATCGACGGTCGCTCTGCGGGTGATGCTTCGGAGCACAAGCGCCACGCGCGGCGTCCTTCAACTGACCCGCGAGGGCGAGCCGGTGGACATCAACGGCCCGGAGCCGGGGTTCGGACGCATCGTGGACCTGGAACCCGGCCGCAACATTGCGCTCATCAACGTGCCCCTGGAACGGGGGCGGGTGCATCGATTCGAAGCGGTGTTCGTGCCGGACCGTCGCGGCGGGCAGTTCGTGGGCGACATGTCGCTGGCCAATAACCGAGCGTCCGCCTTCACGCTCACGCCGGGGCGCGGCTCGGTGCTGTTCGTGGATGGCGTGTCGAATGGGGCGGCGACCGGAGCGGGCGCGACGCTTCCCAACGTGCTGCGCGAGGCCGATGTCGACGTGCGAGTGGTGCCGACGGAGGGGTTCCCAGAGGACATGCTCGACCTTCAGGCCTACGACCTGGTGATGCTGGCCAACGTGCCGGCCGAGGCGATGCGCCCCGAGCAGCAGGCCATGCTGGTGTCGCATGTGCGTGACTTGGGGGCGGGGCTGGTGATGATCGGCGGGCCCGATTCATTCGGCGCCGGCGGATGGCATGGATCGGATCTGGAGCGAATCCTCCCACTGCGGCTGGATCTGCCTGACCAGGTCATCGTGCCCGAAGCGGCGTTGATGTTCGTGCTGGACTGCTCGGGCTCAATGGGCGCATCGGTGCTCGGTTCGATGCGCACGCAGCAGCAGGTGGCCAATGAAGCGGCCGCGCTGGCGATCCAGAGCCTCGACAAGACGGATCTGATCGGCGTCATCGCGTTCAACGACTCCTATCGCACCGTTGTGCCGCTGGGACCGAACACTAACCCGGAACACACGGCCGCCAGGGTGCGGTCGATTGCCGCGGGCGGCGGGACAACCTTGGGCCCGGCGGTGCGGGCCGCAGCCGAACAACTCTCCGACCATGAGGCGAAAACCAGGCAAATCATCATTCTCTCGGACGGGCGATCGACCGACTCGGACACTCTCGAGGAGTTGGGCGCCGAAGTGGCGCAGAGAGGCATTCGCGTCACCGCGATTGCCGTCGGCGACGCGGCAGACACCCAGACGCTGGAGCGCATGGCGCTGGCGGGCGGGGGCGCGTTTTACAACGTCATCAACCCGAGCATGCTGCCGCGGATCTTCCTCAAGGCCGTGCGCGTCGTGCGCAGCCCGCTGATCCGCGAGGGACTGCTCAAGCCGAGCGTCAGCGACGCAGGTTCGCCGCTGGCCGTCGGCATGGAAGACGCCCCGCCGCTGCTCGGGCTGGTGATGTCGCGATTTCGCGAAGAACCCAACGTGGTCAATGCGATGGTGGCCTCGTCGGGCGATCCGCTCCTGAGCCATTGGAATGTGGGCCTGGGGCAAGTGGTGGCCTTCACCTCCGACGCTCACCAGTGGGCGGCACGATGGATCGATTGGCCTGGGTATCGGACATTCTGGACGCGGGTAGCCCGCAGCACGACGCGCGTGCCGCGGGAGTCGAGTTCGGAACTGCGCGCCGAGGTCGGCGCCGGCACGCTGTCACTGGAACTGGACGCGCTGGATTCGGGCGGGCATCCGGTGGATCTGTTGGATGTGCCAGTGACGGTGTATCGACCCGGCGGCCAGGCGGTGCCGGTGCGTCTGGAGCAGGTCGGTCCGGGGCGATATGCCGGCTCGGTCCCCGCCGCTGAACCCGGGGCGTACATCGTCATCGCACGTCCGCGACAGGGAGCGACGCGGCTGGCGCCCCTGCTCACCGGCGTGACGGTGCCGCAGGGATCGGAACTGTCGACAATCGAGCCCAACCGCGCCTTGATGCTCCAGATCTCCGAACTGACCGGCGGGCGCGTGCTCGCTATCGGGCAGCCACAGGCCGGCGTGCTCTTTGATCGCCATCGCCTCCAGCCATGGCGCTCATCAACGCCCATCTGGCCGACACTGATGGCGTGGGCGCTCATTGTGTACCTGCTGGACGTGGGAACGCGGCGCGTGGCGTGGGACCGCTTCGTCAGTTCCAGTTTCGGAGCCGACCTCCGGCGCGAAATTCGCGAGTCAGTGAAGATGCGGTCAGTGACGAGCACGGGCACTCTGCTCGAGCGCGTGCGAACGCGCAAGCCGGCGGACGGAACACCGGCAGCACTGGGTCAGGCCGACGCCAATCGCCTGGCCGAAGAAGCACGCCAGCGCCGGCGCGAGGCCTACGAGGCGGGCAGGCGGGCGCTGCGCCGTCAGCCCGAGTCCGGTTCGGCTCCATCCGGCGCAGCGAGCCAGCCGGGCTCGGACGATTCCCGCCTGCTGGCCGCCAAGCGGCGCGCTCAGCAACGCATTTCGGAGCAGACCGATGAGCGGTGAGCCCTTGCACCAGATGAACCCCACGCGACGGTTCTCCGGCGTCGTGGACGACTACGTTCGCTTTCGACCCGACTATCCGAAGGCCGGCATCGACCTCGTGCTCGAAGGCATGGGATACCCCGGCATGCTGACGGTTGCTGACGTGGGCGCGGGAACGGGCATCTTCGCCCGTCAACTGGCACAGCGCGGTTCGCTCGTGGTGGCAGTGGAGCCAAACGAGGACATGCTCTCGGCCTGTCCGCCGCATGATCGCATTTTGCCGCAGGTGGGCAGGGCGGAAGCCACGGGGCTCAGAGATTCCTCTGTCGATCTGGTCACCTGTGCGCAGGCGTTTCACTGGTTCGAGCCCGAAGCGGCGCTGCGCGAGTTTTACCGGATTCTGCGCGGACTCGGACGCCTGGCCATTCTGTGGAACACGCGCGACGCGGACGACCCGCTGACGGCCGGCTACAGCGCGGCCATTCGCAAGGCTTCAGACAATCACCCCGCTGAATCGCGCATGGACGAGGGACGCGGGTTTGAGGAGTCGGCCTTGTTCATCAACGTGCGGGAGCATCGCGTGCCGCACCAGCAGCACGTATCGCTGGAGGGGCTGATCGGGCGTGCGCGCAGCGCGTCGTACTGCCCAACCGCAGGACCGCGGCTGACGACGCTGATCGGCGAACTGACCACACTGCATGCGCACCACGCCGACGCCCAAGGAAATGTCTGCATGCGCTACGTCACGCGCATCTTCCTGGCTGACCCGGCCCCACGATCCTGAAGACCGGGCGACTGGGCCGGACTCAATCAAAGACCGGCAGCCCGCTGGGAACACTCATCGGAATCGTGTGGCGAAGATCCAGCGAGTGTGGATCGGTCAGCGCGTGGAGGAAGTCCATCAGGTCGGCAAACTGCCGCTCGCTCAGACGCGGGCGCAGGAGCGCGCCTGGCTGCGAACGCAACTCGCTGGCCTGGGCGATCATCTGTCGGCGCACGGGGTCATTGTGCACGATGAAGTCGATCGCGTCCAGATCCGGGCGCGATGGCAGTGCCACCTGTGTCACGTCGTAGTTCTGCAACGCCAGGTCAGTGTCGAGATGGTGCCGCACCACGGCCTCAAGCGTGTTGTACGCGCCATCGTGTCCCCAAGGCCCGGTCAGGGCGACATTCCGCAGCCCGGGCGTGCGGAACTTGAGCCGGTCGTTCTCGTCGCCGGTGATGCCCTCACGCCCGATGTCATCGCGACCATCAATGAACCCCGGAAGATTGTGATGCTTGCCGGGCCCGATCTGGGGCATGCCAATGGCATGGAACTGCTGGTCGGTGAGCAGCGAGCCGGAATGGCAATCATCGCAATGGGCCACGTTGTAGAAGATGTTCATGCCGCGGATAGCGCTTTGGCTCATGGCCGAGTGATCGCCGCGGAGGTAGCGGTCAAAGGGAGTATCGATGGCCCGGAACACGCCGTCCTCCCAGGCCGCGATCGCATTGGCGATGTGCACCATCGTGATGTCCGACGCCGAGTCAACGTCATCGAACGCCTCGATGAATAGATCGGCGTATTCCGGGATGCCGCGCACACGCTGCGCCAGCAGATGCCAGACCAGCGGCAGGTTGCCGAACAAAGCCGCGTCGGCCACCGGGTTCTCTCCCTGCCCTCCAGCCATTTCAACCGCGCTGGTCACCGGGAACATCGCCTGGGCGGCCAAGACGCTGTCCAGACCGAGCGGCAGCATCATAAATGCCGGTGAAAAATACCCGCTGGGCCAAGAAGGATCGACCTGCACTCGCCCGTCGTGGAACATGACCGTGACCTGCGTGGCGCCCAGATTGAACAGGTGCGGGGCGTTGCGCGGGACACGCTCCACGATCGCGTCCTCATCTACGCCGGTGTTGCGGGTTATGCCCATACCCATTCCGCCCTCTCCGACCGAGAGGCTCAGCCCGTCGCCGGTGTCGGTCAGCGAGTGGTGACACGTCGCGCACGAAATGTTCATGTTTCCCGACAGGATCTTGTCGTGGAACAGCAGACGCCCGAGCGCTTCCTTCTTCGCGTCGCGCGGGGGAAAGTCCGCCTGGGTGAGGGGCGGGGGCAGGAAACTCCGGTCGCGACCTTCCACCGCCTGGCGAATCGACTCGACCACCTCGGAGGCACTCTGCCCCGTCGCAATCGATGGCGAGGTCAGAGCAAGCCCAACCAATCCAAGCGACAAAAAGTAACCACCACGCAGCATCCAGGAGGCACTAGCCATGGTTTGCTCCTCTTGGCCGCCGGAGAACGTGGCGGCCGCTCGAAGGGCGGCATGCTAACACAAGCAATCCCGCAATGCAACCAAGAATATCCCGAATCTGCACGCCGGCGCTTGACTGCGCGGCACAGCGTCTTCCCCGGGGAAACCGACTCACCTACCGTCACGCCTCCAGCCGACCGAACAACGACAGCCTCTCCGCGCGGTCAATTGAAACGCGAGCGATGTGACCAATAAGACCCTCAGCCCGACTGGACTCATGGGGCGCCAGTTCGATGAACACGATCTGGTCGCCGTCGGTTCGCCCGGACAATTGCACCGACTCGCCCTGCCCGTTCAGACCTGATGCGTCCGCAGCGGCCTCTGCCAGAACAGCGGCCGCGGAGGAACGCCCCCCCACCGTCAACTCAATCATGCCGCCGCCCGGCTTGACATCGACGCCCCGGCGCTTGCGCTCGCGCCGGCTGATGCCCTCGATCATCACGTCAAACGTGCGCCCCACCTGCTCACGCGAGACCGCATCGCTGACCTCGGCCTGAACGGCCAGCAGTTCGTTATTGCGGCGACGCTTCACTTCTTCCGGCACGTCGTCCGGGAGTCTGTCGAACGCGGTCGTCCCCGGGCGTGGCGAGTACTTGAAGATGAAGCAGTTCTTGTAGCGGCTCCGTCGGAGCAGGTCGACCGAGAGCGCAAAGTCCTCGTCCGACTCCCCGCTGAAACCCACGATCATGTCGCCGCTGAGCATGAGGGGGCGGCCGATTTCGGGCTGATCCAGATGCTCGCGGCAGCGCTGGATGAACTCGTCATACTCGGCCACCGTGTAACCCCGGTTCATCAGCGCCAGTTGCCGGTCGCTGCCCGACTGGGCCGGCGCGTGGATATAGCGGCAGATGCGCGGGCAGTCGCGGATGACCTCGAGCACGTCATCGCCGAAGTCGCGCGGATAACTGGTGACGAATCGCAGGCGGGGCAGGTCCGGCACCTGCTCGTGGATCTGGTACAGCAGGTCGGCGAAGGTCGTGACACGCTCGCCGGCGAAGGGATCACGCCGATGCCCGTTTGCTCCGCCCTTGTAACTGCGCCCCTTCTGCGGCTGCACGATCCCATCGATGACCAAGGCCGCGTCGTGCTCGAAGCGATAGTGATTGACCGTCTGCCCGAGCAGCGTGATCTCCCTCACCCCCGCATCGACGAGCCGCTTGCACTCGTCGACGATGTGCGCCGGCGGGCGATGCACCTCGGCCCCGCGCGTGAAGGGCACGACGCAATAGGTGCAGAACTTGTTGCACCCGCGCGTGATGCGCACGTAGGCCGACGCTTTGGCCTGGGAGTCGATCGGCGAAACCGACCGCGACAGGTCGAGCATCTCCAGCGAGTCGTTGGCGACCGACAGCGTCGAACTGCGGCGGGAGGCGTTTCCCTGCAGCGCCGCGACGCCGGCCGACCTGGCGCCCGCGCTCATCGCTGTCTGTTCGTCCGCCAGCAAGGACAGCCGCGTGCGCACCGCGTTGTCGAGCAACTCTGGCAGTTTGTCCAGTTCCCCAGGCCCGCACATCACGTCCACCACCGGCATGCGCTTCATCAAGGCCTGTCCGTCGCGTTCGGCCATGCAGCCCAGAACTCCGACCACCAGCCCGGGACGCTCCATCTTCTTCGCCTTCAGGTCGCCCAGGCGGCTCCATACCTTCTGCTCGGCGTGCTCGCGGACCGAACAGGTGTTGTAGAGCACGATGTCCGCCTCATCGCTGGCGCTGGTCAATCGATACCCCAGCGAGGCAAGCCGCCCGGCCACGAGTTCGGAATCCAACTCGTTCATCTGGCAGCCGAATGTCTCGAGATAGACGGTGCGGGCGGGCATCAGGGCAAAGTGTAGGGGCAGAGCAGCGCCAGCCGGGTCGAAACACCCCGGACGGCGGGTGGGGGGACAGACGCAGGCCACGGGATCAGGCGATTCAGGCCCTCTCCAGACTCGACCCGGGCAAAGAGGGCGAGAATATTTGCCCGGATGGGAAGTCCGGATTCATCAGGTCATTCTTCGTGGAAGACCGCGTGGCGTTGGGCACGCCCGATGTTGGGCCTGTCGCTCTTCGTCGGGCTGATCGCGATGGGTTGGAGCGAGTTGTCCGCCCTTGACTGGCTCGCGGTCCGCGATGAACTGCTGGAAGTTCGCTGGCGCTTCCTGCTCCTGGCAGCGCTGGCGGCCCTGCTCAACGTCGCGGGGATGGGACTGTACGACGCGGTCTGCTTTCCCCGTGCCCCCCGCCTGGGCTTCGCCGTGCGATGGGGTGTCGGCTCCGTCTGCTTCGCGTGGAGCAACTTCCTCACTTTCGGCCCGATTGGGGGGCCTGCCCTGCGCGTGCTGGTGTATACGCGCCGCGGGCTGCGGGCTTCTTCCGTGGCACGCGGACTCGCGGCCCAGTACATCGGCTTCACCGCCGGCCTGATCGCATGGATGGCGGCCCTGGCGCTGCCGATTCCACTCGGGCGAGCCTCCATGCCCATGCAAGTGGCCCTGGCCGCAGGAATATCCGTCGCCTTGACCGCCATCATCCGCCGCGCGGCGATCGGGCTGCTCCGTCGGCGAGAAGGCGGTTCGCAGACAGCCCAGGCCCTGCAATCTATTCATCCGGTCGCGCTGGGCATGGTCGGCTTCCTCGACTGGGGCTGCTCGGTCACCACCCTTTGGCTGGCCGCCCTGGCCGCCGGCGTCGCGCTCGAACCCCTGCTGGCCGCCGGCACCTTCTTCAGCGGTCACCTGGCCGGCATGGCTTCGATGCTGCCCGGCGGACTCGGCTCGGCCGACACCGCCTGGCTGTTGGCGCTGACCGGCTCGGGCAGCCAGCCTGATCAGGCCGCCGCCGTCATCCTCCTCTTTCGCCTCGTCTTCTACGTGTTCCCCTGGGTACTGGCCGTGTTGACCACGCTCAGTCTGGCGTACACCGGCCCGAATGAAGCCATGTGGCGTCAGCCGGCGGTGTCGGGAGCGGTGGCGGTCGGCGCCGGCTTCATCCTCCTGACCGCAGCGACTCCGGCGGCCGGCGAACGGCTGACCATATGGGGCGGCGACGCGCCGCTCTGGCTCATGGAGGCCTCGGTGCTCACCAGCATCGCAGCCGCCGCATTGCTCGCGGTGCTCACCCACCGTCTCCACGCCAGCAGCCGCGGGGCGTATCACGTCTCGGCGCTCCTGCTGGCGGCGTGCTCGGCCGCGCACATCGTCAAGGGCGCTGACGCGCTGGAAGCCATCGTCTGCGCCGTGCTGCTGGCCATGCTCATCCTGGCGCGTCGAGACTTTCGGCCCAACCCACCCCGCTGGCCCAGCGCACGGGTGGCGGCATGGACACTGTCGGCCAGCACGGCGCTCTACCTGATCGTCGGGCTGGCCTCGCAGACGGGTATTCGAATCTCCATTGCTGAGTTGCTGCGCTTTGCCCGCGGGGCCGAATGGTCACGTTTCCTGCGCGGCGGACTGCTGCTGGCGCTGATGACGTTCCTTGTGCCTGGCTTGCTCTGCCTGCGACGGGGCGGGAGCGGGCTGCCCGCGTTGCCCGAACGCCGCGCCACGCCGCTACCCTGATCTCAAGGAGGTCCAGCACATGGCCAGGACCGTCAGGAAGACTGCCGCCAAGCCCACCGCCGCCCACCCGTCCAGACCCACCTCAGCCGCACCGATTCACCCCGATGTTCTCGCCTACAACGCGGCACAAACCGAGGATGACCGCGCCATCTGCGAAACGCTGGCCGCCGGCATTTCCGCTCACCTGCGCGGCGCTGAGTGCAGGATCTGGCACCGCCACCCCGTCTGGTTTCTCGACGGCAACCCCATCGTCGGGTACAGCACACTCAAGGGCGGCGTCCGCCTGCTCTTCTGGAGCGGGCAGTCCTTCGATGAACCGGGGCTGACGCCCGAGGGCAGTTTCAAGGCCGCCGAGGCTCGCTACACCGCCGCGTCGCAGGTCTCCGCCAGGGATCTCAAACGCTGGCTGAAGAAGTCAGCCGAAATCCAGTGGGACTACAAGAACCTCGTAAAGCGCAAGGGGCGACTGGAGC
The DNA here is from genome assembly GCA_023382935.1 of Phycisphaerales bacterium. Lineage (GTDB taxonomy): Bacteria > Planctomycetota > Phycisphaerae > Phycisphaerales > UBA1924 > J022. Next base: position 242,856 of record JAHDXL010000005.1, on the reverse strand, counting down.
GCTTGGATGAAAGTGGGCACTGCTGAATCATGCGGGCGCCTCCTGCCCGGAATCTGATGCCTATTTCCTCCACCACGGCACGCCGCCGTACACGGCGTTTTCACCGAGTTCCTCGGCGATCCGCAGCAACTGGTTGTACTTGGCGTTGCGATCGCTGCGGCACGGAGCGCCCGTCTTGATCTGTCCGCAGTTGGTCGCGACGGCAATATCCGCGATGGCCGCGTCCTCCGTCTCGCCCGAGCGGTGGCTGATGACGCACGCATACCTGTTGCGCATCGCGTAATCGACGGTGTCAAAGGTCTCCGAGAGCGTGCCGATCTGGTTCACCTTCACCAGCACCGCGTTGGCGCAGCCCTCATGCACGCCGCGAGCCACGAACTTCTTGTTGGTCACGAAGTTGTCATCGCCCACCAGTTGCACCCTGTCGCCCAGTTTCTTCGTCAGTTTGGTCCAGCCCTCCCAGTCATGCTCTCCAAGGCCGTCTTCCAGCGAGCGGATGGGATACTTGTCGATCCAGCCGGCCCACAGGTCGATCAGGTCGTCGCTCGAGAGAATTTCGTGCGAACTCTTGAAGAACTTGTAGCCGGTCTTGCCGTCCTTCTCGGCTTCGCTCCACAACTCGCTGGCCGCCGGGTCGAGCGCCACGAAGATCTGCTCGCCCCACTTGTACCCGGCCTTGTCCACCGCCTCCTCGATCACCTTCAGCGCGTCCTCATTGTCGGTCAGGTTGGGCGCAAAACCGCCCTCGTCACCCACCGCCGACGACAGCCCGCGCTTCTTGAGCACGCCCTTGAGCGTGTGGTAGATCTCCACCCCCGCGCGCAGCGCCTCGCCGAAGTCATCGAAGCCCCACGGCTGGATCATGAACTCCTGGAAGTCCACCGTGTTGTCGGCGTGCTTGCCGCCGTTGAGGATGTTCATCATCGGCACCGGCAGGATCTTGGCCCCCGCGCCGCCCAGGTAGCGGTAGAGCGAGAGGCCCGACGCCTCGGCCGCCGCCTGCGCCACCGCCATCGACACGCCGAGGATCGCGTTGGCGCCCAACTCCGACTTGTTCGGCGTGCCGTCCAGTTCCAGCATCGTCGCGTCGATCGACTCCTGGTCGCGGGCGTCCATGCCCTCGATGGCCGGAGCGATGCGCTCGAGCACGTTGTCCACCGCCCGGGTCACTCCCTTACCCATCCAGGGCTTACCGCCGTCGCGCAGTTCCACCGCCTCGGCCTCGCCGGTCGAGGCGCCGCTGGGCACGGCGGCGCGACCGACAATGCCGCTGGAAAGGGCCACCTCGACTTCCACCGTCGGGTTGCCGCGAGAGTCGAGGATCTGGCGCGCCAGGACGAGTTCGATATCGAAGGCCATGATGTGTAATCTCCGTTCCGTGTGCCGAGCATCCGGGCGTCTCACCGGGCCGCGGGTAGGTTCAACGCCGCCGCACGCCTGCGGACCGGGACGCTCCCCGCCCGAAAGGTGCGTTCCACCCGCAAGGATAGGTGGCTTGGACCGAATTCGGGTGACGCGCGGCGCGCGAAGGGGGTATTCTGTGAGAGATGGATGAGCCACTTTCACCCGTGCCCCCAGCCGCGCCTCCGCCCCCGGAGGAAGCCGCTCAGCGCATCGCCCGCCTGCGAGATCGCCTGGCCGAGCAGGGGCAACTCGTGGTCTCGCTGCTCGACGCCGCTCTCAGGGCCTTCTACGAGCGTGACGCCGCCGACGCCGCTGGCGTGGCCGCCGAAGATGACCGCGTCGACCGCGTCGACGTGGAGATCGAGAAGGAAAGCGTGGCCATTCTCTCGGCCGCGGCTCGCGCCGGCTGCGAACTCGAAAATGACCAGGTCCGACAGATTCTCACCATTGTGAAGATCAACAATGAACTGGAGCGCATCGCCGACGTGGGGACGGACATCGCCGAACTGGTGGGCACGCTGGCGGATCCCTCGACGCGCTTCCCTGAAACGACCAAGGTGATGACCAACAGCGTGCTGGGGCTGTGCCGCGACGCGGTGGGCGCCTTCGAGGACGCCGACCCGGCGCTTGCCCGCGTGGTGCTTCAGAGCGAACATGTGGTGCTGGCCTTCAAGGGCGAGATTCTCCGCCAGGCTGAGCGCCGCGTCACCGAGGGCACCATGTCCATCGAGTCGGCCTTCGACCTCCACGAACTCATCGGGCACTGCATGCTGATCGCCGACCATTGCACCAACATCGCCGAGCAGGTGATCTACGAGCGCACCGGCATGATCGTGCGCCATATGGAGGGCCGCTGGGTCGAGCGCCCGGCCGATGACCAGTGAGCCCCATTTCCGCAGGGGAGTCCGGAATTGCTCAAACTCGCGCTGATCTTCGTCGGCTCCGGAACGGGCGGGCTGCTGCGATACGGCCTGGCCGGGTGGGTACAGCACGCCTGGGGGGCAACGTTTCCCCTTGGTACGCTGGTGGTCAACGTCGTCGGTTGCCTCTTCGTCGGCTTCCTCGGCGCCGCACTGGCCGGACCGATCTTGGTACGCGAGGAATACCGCGTCGCCCTGCTCATCGGACTGCTCGGCGGCTTCACCACCTTTTCGACTTTCGGCAAGGAGACCTTTGCGCTGGCTGGCGATCGCGAGTGGATGCTCGCCTCGACCAACATCGTCCTGAGTGTCGGCCTGGGCCTGCTCGGCGTGTGGCTGGGCACACGCCTGGCCGAAAGCATCTTCGGAGACTGAGGCATGGACATTCCAGAGAACGGCGTGCTGATGCGGGTGTTCATCGGGGAAAGCGACCGCTGGGACGGCCGCCCGCTCTACGAGGCCATCGTGCTCAAGGCCCGCGAACTGCACCTGGCCGGAGCCACCGTCCTGCGCGGACCGATGGGCTTTGGAGCCAACAGCCGCCTCCACACCACCAAAATTCTCCGTCTCTCCGAAGACCTGCCCATCATCATCGAAATCGTCGACAGCGAGGAGAAGATTGAACAGTTGCTCCCCATCGTCGATGGCATGGTCAGGGATGGCCTCATCACGCTGGAAAAGGTCCGCGTCCGCCGCTACCGCGCCGGATCGAGACAGTGAGCCGCTCCCATCGCCTGCGCCCATGGCACGCCAAGCGACGCACAGAGTCCCCAAACGGCCAACGGAAACACGCGAAGATCACGCGACGACACGAACAGGGCGACCGGGTCCAAGATTGCTGCCCCCCTGACCGATGTGGCCCGCGAAATTCAAACTGATACCACCTCGGGTTCAATCCCGGGCGACGCTGGGAGGCCGGAGAATTCCCGTCTTCGGCCACCTCCTTCGGGGCGGACATGAAGCAAAGTCCCAGCGTGCAAGACGCCTGTGACACGACCTGCTTTCCAGAACACATGAACGGCCGGATTGCATTCCCGCCCGACCTTGGTGGGGGATTGGTCTCACGCGCTCGCCGCTACGTCGGCCGGCACGACGACCTCCGTGGTCACCGGGGCGGGGACCAGCACACGCCGCATCGCCACCTTGCCGGTCAGCGTGCGACCTTCCTGCCGGGCGATCATGTCGGTGAAAGCCTCGGGCAACTGGTCGTGTCCGATAGCCTCGAAGCCCAGACGCGCGAAGAACTCCGGAGTCTTGGTCAGCAGCACCACTTCGCTCAGCCCGCGGGCATGGGCCTTGGCCACCAGCGCGTCCACCACCGCCCGCCCCGCGCCCACGCGGGCAGCATGCTCGGCCACGGCGATCGAGCGAATCTCGCCGACCTCCGCCGACACCGTCTCCAGCGCCCCGCACCCCACCGCGCGCTGCCGATGAATCGCCACCACGAAATCGTCGATGTTCGTGATCACCTCGCGCAGGTTGCGTCGGATCGTCAGCCCGCGATCAGCCCAGTAGGCCACCAGCCGGCAGATGGCCGCGGCGTGAATCGGAGACGCGTTCACCGCGAACGCTTTGTCCCCGAAATCATGAAAGGGTGCTGCATTGGTGAGCATGATCATCGATGCACTCCTCTGGCCTCGGCCGAGGTGGGGCTGCTCGCCCCGGTGCGACGCCGGGCTTCAACAAGAGCCCGACGAACCTGCTGGGGCGACGTGCCCCCTGCGGCGTTTCTTCTGGCAAGAGCCCCCGACAGCGCGAGCCACTGGCCCGCATCGGCCCCGATCGCTGGCGCGTGCTCACGCATCACTTCCATCGGCATCTCGTCCAGTTCGAGTCCACTGACGATCGATGCTCGCACGATTCGCCCCACCTGCTCGTGCGCCTCACGGAACGGCACACCCCTGCTGACCAAGTAGTCGGCCAGTTCGGTCGCCATCGTGCCGCCCCGCCGCGCCGCCTCGCGGCAGCGCTCGGCATTGACCTTCAGCCCGCGGACGACCCGCGCGGCAATTCGCAAGCACAGGGACAGTTCATCGACGGCGCCGAACAGAATCGCCTTGTCTTCCTGCAAGTCCTTGTTGTACGACAGCGGCAGGCCCTTGAGAGTTGTGAGCATTGCCGCGTGCGCCGCCATCAGACGCCCGCACTTGCCCCGCAGCAGTTCCAAGGCGTCGGGGTTCTTCTTCTGCGGCATGAGCGACGAGCCGCTGGCCATGCCGTCGTCCGGCTCGACGAAGCCGAACTCCTGACTGGCGTAAATGATCAGATCCTCGGCCATGCGTGACAGGTGCACCGAGCACACCGCCGCGAACGCCAGCGCATCGACCACGAAATCCCGGTCGCTCACCGCGTCGAGGCTGTTGCGGCAGATGCCGTCGAACCCGAGTTCGGCCGCGATCGCGTCGCGATCGATCGGGTAGGCCGTCCCCGCCAGCGCCCCACACCCCAGCGGACACTGGGCTGCGCCGGCCCGCGCCACCGCTGCCCGGGCCACGTCGCGCTCGAGCATTTCGACATACGCGAGGCACCAGTGGGCAAACGACACCGGCTGGGCCCGCTGCAGGTGCGTGTAGCCACAGATCACCACCTCCACCGTCGCTTCGCCGAGCGAGATCAGCGCCTCCTGCACCGACCGCACCTCGGCGAGCAGCCCGTCCATGGCTTCCATCGACCACAGCCGAAGGTCCGTTGCGACCTGGTCGTTCCGGCTGCGGCCGGTGTGCAACTTCTTGCCCAGCACCCCCAGCATCGCCACCAGCCGCATCTCGACCCACGAGTGCACGTCCTCCGCGCCCGATTCTGTCGGCGGTGCGTGCATTTCGGCGGCCTCGGCGCTGACGCGCTCCAAGCCCCGCACGAGCGTGACCACTTCCTCGGCGCTCAGCACGCCCACCGTGCCCAACGCCCGGGCCCATGCGATCGACCCGCGCACGTCCTGCTGGACCAGCCGCCAGTCGACCGGAAGCGAATCGTTGATGGCGCAGAACAGCGCGTCAGGCCCTTCGGCGAAGCGCCCACCCCACATGCCCTGCGTCTGCTTCGATTCAACCACGTGCGCCACACTCCCCCCGGTCAGACGGCGTGTCCTTCCTTGATGATCGGATCGGCCACCGGCTTGAACTCCGGCTCGTTCACAGGCCCGGTCCGAGGACCGATGAACGGCGCCACGCCGGGCGCCTCGGGCGAAATCGCTCTCCTTCCACTGGTCAGCGCCATCCCGTTGAGCGCCGCGATGCGCTCGGGCAGCGTGAACAGGCGGATGAAGCCCTCGGCGTGCTTCTGGTTGTACACCTCGTCCACGCCGAACGTCGCGAAATCCTCGCTGTAAAGGCTGAACGGGCTCTTACGCTGGATCGTCGTGGCCGTGCCCTTGTACAGCCTCACCACCACCTCGCCCGTCGTGCGTTCGGCGATCTTCTCGCAGCAGTGCGAGACTGCCTCGCGCACACTCGTAAACCAGCGCCCGTCATACACCAGCCGCGCAAACTTCAGCCCCAGTTCCTGCCGGAAGTGCAGCGACTCGCGGTCAAGCGTCAACTGCTCCAGCCCGCGCAATGCCTCGACGATCACCGTCCCGCCCGGCGTCTCGTACAGCCCGCGACTCTTCATCCCGACACACCGATTCTCGACCAGGTCGACCCGGCCCACGCCATGCCTGGCCGCGATGACGTTCAGCCGCGCGACCAGTTCGTGCCCCGGCAACTTCGTGCCGTTGAGCGCGATCGGCCTCCCGCACTCAAACGCCAGGTGCACGTCCGTCGGCTCGTCCGGCGCCTCCTGAGGCGAGACCGTGAGCATCCACGCATCCTCCGGCGGCGCATTCCACGGGTTTTCAATCAACCCCCCCTCGTGGCTGATGTGCCACAGGTTCCGGTCGCGGCTGTAAATCTTCGTCAGACTCGACGAGCACGGGATGTTCCGCTCGGCCAAGTACGCCAGCAACTGCTCGCGGCTGCGCAGGTTCCACTCGCGCCACGGCGCGATCACCTGGAGATCGGGCGCCAGGGCCGCGAACGTCGCCTCGAAGCGCACCTGGTCGTTGCCCTTGCCCGTGCACCCGTGCGAGACCGCGTCGGCCCCGACCTGGCGGGCAATCTCCACCTGCTTCTTGGCGATCACCGGGCGTGCCATCGACGTGCCCAGCAGATAACGCCCCTCGTAGACTGCGCCGGTGATCATCGTCGGGAACACGTACTCCTCGATGAACTCTCGCCGCAGATCGACGATGTGGCACTCGCTGGCGCCGCTGTTCTTCGCCTTGGCCTCCACTCCGGCTAATTCGTCCTCCCCCTGCCCCACGTCGGCCACGAACGCGACCACTTCGCACCCGACGTTCTCCACCAGCCACGGCACGATGGCCGAGGTGTCCAGCCCGCCCGAGTACGCCAGCACAACCTTCTTCGCGTGAACTGCTCCCATGACTCTCAACCCTTTCAACAACTCGCTCCGGCCAGGAGCAGCATCATCAGTGCGTTCTGAACGTGCATGCGGTTCTCGGCCTGGTCGTACACGACCGAGTAGTCCGAGTCGATCACCGCGTCAATCACTTCCTCGCCACGGTGAGCCGGCAGGCAGTGCATGAAGATCGCCCCGCCCCCGATGCCCCTGCTCGCCCGCTGCATCACCTCTTCGTCGATCTGGAACCCGACGAAACTGTCCTTGCGCAGCCCTGCCTGGTGGGCCTGCCCCATCGACACCCACGTGTCGGTGTATACCGCGTCGTGCCCGGCGACCGCCTCCAGCGTGTTGCTAATCTTGATCGTCGCGCCCGACTGCTCGGCCAGCCGCACCGCCTCACGCACCACCGCGTACTGCGGCTCGAATCCCTTGGGCGAGATCACCGTCACGTCCACGCCCATCATCGCCGAACACAGCATCAGCGAATGGCACACGTTGTTGCCGTCGCCCACGTAGGCGATCTTCCGCCCCTTCAGCGTGCCCAGCCGCTCCTGGATCGTGAACAGGTCGGCCAGCGCCTGGCAGGGGTGTTCAACGTCCGAAAGAGCGTTGACGATCGGGATTGTCGCATGGTCGGCCATCTCCAGCAGCACCGAGTGGTTGAACACCCTCGCCACCACCGCGTCGGCCCAACGCTCAAGGTTGCGCGCATAGTCCTTGACCGCCTCACGTTCGCCCAGACGCTGCTTGGAGTGGTCGAGGTACAGCACGTGCGCCCCCAGCCGCGTCAGCCCGATGTCAAAGGTCACGTGCGTGCGCAGCGAGGGCTTCTCGAACAGCATCACCACGCTCTTGCCCGAAAGCACGCCCGCGTAGGCCGCCGGATCAGCCTTGTACGCCGCGGCCGTCTCGAACACCGAGTCGATCAGCCCCGGCGCCAAATCGCACACAGACAGAAAATCGTGACAGTGCACGCCCGCGACCGGACCGATCGGCTTGGTCTCGATCTGCCCTGTTGTCTGGCCGGTTGGCTTGATTGCTCCACTCATGTCTGCTCCGATGCGTCAACGCTGACGCTCGTGACTGATTCTGCTTCTGTTGTTTGCGATTCCGTCGGACGAGGCGAACCTTGAAACTTATTTCAAGGCCCGCATGACTCGGGTTCGCGTCGGCTCGACGCGCGTCCCGGCCCTGCCTCGCCCTGAAAGCAGGGCATGGGCCTGCATCACGCTACCGATCAGCACCGGACGACCGAGTTGCTCGGCCGCCTCGACCGCCGAACGCAGTTTGGCGATCATCCCCCCGGCCACCACGCCGGTCGAAATCAGGTCGTCCACCGATTCCGCATCGACGCACTCGATCAGTTCGCCGTCCGAACCGATCACCCCGCCCACGTCGGTCAGCATCACCAGCATCTCGGCCCGCACGCACTCGGCGATGCCCACGGCCGCCTCGTCGGCGTTGACATTGAGCAACTGTCCATCGCCCTCCGTCCCGATCGACGCCACGACCGGCATGCGCCCGCACTCCAGCAGGTCACCGAACAGACTTCCATCGCCCCCGATCACGCGGCCAACCAGCCCCATGTCCGGTCCCAGCCGGTCTTCGCGCATCACGCTCACCGTGCCCGCGTCTGTCAGTGTGATCCCCACCGCCGGCGCGCCCGCCTGGCGCAGTTCGGCCACCATGCGCGTGTTGATCACCCCGGCCAGCACCCCCACCACCGTGTCAATGTGCTCCGGCGGAGTGATCCGCACCCCGTCACGCTTGAGCGGCTGCATCCCCAGCGCCCGCAGTTGCGCGTCAATGGCACGCCCGCCCCCGTGGATGATGATCACCCCGCACCCGCGGTCGCGGGTGTCGTGTGTCTCGGCCAGTGCACGCCACAAAACGGGCATGTGTGCCAGTTCGTCGAGCACCGACCCGCCCACCTTGACCACGATGGGCCCGCTCACAAGCCCACCTCGACACGCATTGGTTGGCATCGACGTTCGGCCCGGGTGTCCATCAACCCGGTTTCCTCGGGCAGCCCGAACGCCAAGTTCATGCACTGCACCGCCTGCCCGCTTGCTCCCTTGAGCAGGTTGTCAATCGCGCTGAACAACACCACGCGCCCCCGACGCTCGTCGACCGCGCAGGCGATGTCAATGAAGTTTGTCCGCTCCACTGCCCCCACGCTCGGCCACACGCCCTCCGGCAGCACCCGCACGAACGGACTGCACTCATAAGCGTTCACCAGGGCACCCCGCACATCCGACGCCTTCGCCCCGGCCCCTAGTTTGGCGTGAGCCGTGCACAGAATGCCACGCTTCCAAGTCCCCAGCGTCGGCGTGAACAGCACCGAAGCGCCCGTCGCCTGCTCCATCTCCGGCTCGTGCCGGTGCCCCATTACCTTGTATGGCTGCGCACTGACTTCGCAGAAACTCGTCGTCAGCAACGCCCCACGCCCCGCCCCGCTGACACCGCTGATCGCGTCCACCAGCACCGTCTCGCCCGCGTCGATCACGCCCGCAGCCACCACCGCCGCCAGCGGCACGCTGGCCGCCGTCACATAGCACCCAGCGCAGGCCACCAGCCGCGCCGACGCCCAGTCCGCCGGAACCACCTCGGGCATCCCGTACACGCGCTCGCCCAGCAGTTCCGGTCGCGCATGCCGGATCTTGTAGACCCGCTCCACCTGCGCCGGATCAGAAAAACGAAAAGCGCCCGACAGGTCGACCACACGCACCCCGCGTTCGACCAGCGATGGCGCCAGTTCGGCGCTCACCTCGTGCGGCGTGGCGAGAAACACCACCTCCACCTCCGGCACCTCTTCCATCGGAGCCAGACACAGTTCCGTCAGCCCCCGCAACTCGGGCGCACGATCCACCAGCGCTTCGCCCGCCGATCGCTCCGTGCCATGCACCGACACCAGTTCAAAGCCCGGATGTTGAAGCAACACCCGCACGAGTTCGATGCCGGTGTACCCACCGGCCCCCACCACAGACCCCCGGATCGGCTCCCGACTCAAGCCGCACCTCCGATGCGGGCCAAACCCGCCATCGACTTGACGTGCGAAGCCAGGTCCACCGCAGCCCGGGCGGTCGCCATGGCAAGGAAGATCGTGTCATCACCGGCGATCACGCCGACCACCCCGATCTGCGGATGCCGATCAAACTCCAACGCCACCACCTGCGCCTGCCCAGGCCCAGTCCGCAGCACCAGCAGATTCCCGGCCGGCTCAGCCGATCGCAAATACGTCTGCAGCGCCTGCCGAAGCGACTTGCCCGTTTCTGGGGAACCCTGCAGTTGAACACCATCCGTTCCAGGGAGAAAGTACCCGCCCGGACCTTTCGACGCCCCCAGTTCCCGCAGATCCCGCGAGATGGTCGCTTGCGTGGCAGATATACCATGAGTGAGCAGCATGGCGCACAGGTCGGCCTGGCTGGCAGCCCCGCCTTGCTGCAGCATCGCCGCGATCAGTTCCCTTCTCCGGACGCCGCTTCCCATAGACCCAGAGTCTATCGGCCCAATGCATGATTATTCAACTGCTGAATAAAAGAAATCCGCATGTGGGCGCACACTTGCCGACGCTCGCACCGGAGGGCCTGCTCCGGTGATCCCCCTCTCCGCCTGGCAGTCGCTCGACTCACCCCCCGGCCACCGCCTGCTCGAACGCTGTCGCACCCTCGACCTGCGCCATCCCGCCTGTCTCGAAGCACTGCGACGCGAGCACGACCCGCAGGCCGTCCTCGCAGCCGTCGAACTCACGCTGGCTCGGCAAGCCGCCTTCGACAAGTTCGGCGATCAGGCCGCCTCACTCTGGGCCGACCAGGCGGGCGTCGAAATGGCTTCATCGAGATTGGCAGCGGCCCACAAGGCGCGACGCTTGGCGGCCCTCAAGACCACCTATCCCATCTTCGACCTCTGCTGCGGCATCGGCGCCGACGCCATAGCCCTCACTCAATCTGGGCTGGACGCGATCGGCGTCGATCAGCACGAAGTCCGCGCCTGGATGTGCGCCCGCAACGCCGGGTGCCGCACCCGCGCGGAAGACGTGCGGATTCTCCCACCCGGTCAAGTTCGCGTATTTCACATCGATCCGCAGCGGCGTTCCGGCGGCAACCGACGCACCCCGCGACTGGATGACCTTCAGCCCGGAATTGACTTCCTCTCCACCCTCGCCCTCTCCGCCGAGGCCGGTTGCATCAAGTTGTTCCCAGGTGTGCCGTTCGACGTTTTGCCACGCGGCGAAGTGGAGATCCTGAGTGAACGAGGCCGCCTGCGCCAGGCCCTGCTCTGGACCGGTACTCTCGCCAGCCGGCAGCACGCACGCTCCGCCACGGTGCTCGACGCCGGGGCGACCCTTTCCGGACAGCCGGGGCCCGCGCCGATGGGTCCGGTCGGCGCCTACGTGCACACGGTCGACCCCGCGGTGGAACGAGCCGAACTGATTGGCGAATTGGCCGAACTCACCCGCACTACCACGCCGCATCCCGCCAGCGGGCTGCTCACTGGCGGCGATCCGATCGACTCACCGTTCCTTCGTACCTTTCGCCTTCTCGACCAAATGCCCTGGTCGCTCTCCGCGGTCCGACGGCGACTGCGCGAACTCGAAGCGGGGGTCGTGACCATCAAGACCCGCGGCCGGGCGGTCGAGCCCGACAAATTCGCGGCTCAACTTCGCGGATGTGGCTCGCGCCCGCTCGTGCTGTTCGTTCAGCGATTCGGCTCACGATTCGTCTGCTTGATCTGCGAGCCGCATGACCCACACTGACCTGCCCTTGTTCCCCAGGGGGCCGTGGCTTGTTCCCACCCCTCCGCGGTGCTTCTCGCACGAGACACTTCGGGAAAGATCGCAACTTCTCCCCTTGGGGGGAACAATTGCCGCTGCCACCATCATCTGCTGAGAGATTCTCTCCCCCTGCGCAGAACCCCTCCAAGCCGACGGCCTGTCGCCGCCCCGGTCATCGCACCTTCATCGCAGGAGGGAATCACGAAGACCCACGCCACGCTCGCCCCCAGCCTGTTCGCCGCTTCCGCCCCGGCTTCGATCCTTTCCACCTCCGGGCAGATGACCCAGATTACCCCCCCCCCACCCCCGCCCCCGCTCCAGTTGGGACAGCAGGCATTCGGAACCCATGCCGTCGCGATCAACGAGAAACTGAACGTCCTCTTCAACGGCGTCGTCGATCGGCTCAATCCCCTGATTGGCTTCAACTACACCACTTCCATCGCCGCTCCAACGTTCCTGTCCGCCTCTGTGAGCAGCCACATCATTCACTTCGACGACACCAACGCGGGCAACCCGCGTTTCCATGTCATCGGCAGGGTCACCTTCAACAGTCCGATCATCGCGCTCATGTACCACGATGTCCGCGTCGACCAGTCGGACGCTCAACTGGGCAACATCGGCACCACCATCTATCCCTTCGGCGTCGGCAACCGGGCCTTGCCACCGCCTACACCGGACTGGAACTTGGCTCGACTGCTGAACCCTTTCACGGTGCGCGTCACGCTCGGGGCGGCCATCGACCAGATTCGCGTGCTCACGCTCCCCGTGCCCGCACCGGGCACCGCGGCCTTGCTTCCGCTGGCCCGTCTGGCCGCCGCCCGGCTTCGCCGAAACGCCTGATTCTCCTGCCCCCCGTCACTTGCCCGAATCGGCTGCCGCTTGCCCCGTGCTCATTCCCCAACTCCCATCGTCTTTGCTTGTTCTTTTCGCCCGACGTGCAACCAACCGGCACGCCGGGCGTACCAATGTGTGTCCGAACTCTCGGACCCAAGGGGCTCGAAAGAATGCACTGATGATTCATTCCGCATTCGCGGGTTTCTGAACGGCCCCTCAGGACAGACTGGTGAAACCAACCTGCCGGGTAACCGCCCGGGGTGTGGTGGTGCCGCGCGGCCGAGCGCCGGGCGGGCTGGGGAGGGGCGAGCATGGGCACTCTGCCTGAATGCTGGCGCAGTGTTGTTCTTGAAGCACTCACGCGACTCCAGCGAGACGATGCACGCGGATTTGAAGACACGCTCTGGCTGGGCATCGGCGATGGCTGGTGGTCGCTCCGCCAGGGCCTGGCCCGCAAAGGCCTGATCGAAGTTCGCCCCCAGCAGACCTACCCCAGCCTCACCCCGCGCGGGGCCGCCCTCTTGATGCGTTCCTCTCAGACAGGGTCCACGAGACCCTGAACCCCTCAAGGCCGGGGCGTCTCCGCCCCCCGGAAGCGCCCCGGCCTGCCCCTTTTCCGTGTGACGGCGACAGATGGATTCCGTGGCGATTCGCGCCCCTTCGCCACTCCGTCAGGCGCCGGTTGACAGCGGCAGCAGACCGCCTCATCCCTCCGACCGCGGCCAGAAGCGCAGCCTCTCACGCACCGTCCCGGTCAGCAGACCGCCGGCGTGGTGGAAGGCCACCTTGGCTCCGTCGCTGGCGTGCGACCACTTGAGCATCGCAAAGCAGATCACCTCTCCGCCGAGCATTGGGCTGACGGTCGAACTCGTCACCGCTCCTACCGCCCTCTCTGCATCCGCTGCCTCGTTGAAAGCAACAATCTCCGTCCCTGTGATCGGCTGAAACTCCTCGGCCTTCCTCGGCTCGTCCAGCCGAATGGCCGCCAGCCGCTGCTTGGGATGCCCGAGGTTGTGCATCCGCGCCACAATCTCCTGCCCGAGATAACAACCCTTGTTCATACTGATCCGCGACGGCACCAGCGTCGTTTCCGCCGGCAGCGAGTCGGGCCCGAAATCTAGCATGAACAACGGCGTACCCGTCTCGATGCGCGCAATGTTGAAGGCGTGCCAGCCCGCGGGGCGCAACCGAATGTTGTGCTGCTCGGCCGCGGCGGTGATCGTCGCCCAGACTTCGTCGGCCGCGCCGGTCTCGACCGTCAGTTCCAGCCCCGGTTCGCCGGCGCGATCCCAGCGATCGACCACAACTTTGTGCCCGGCGACCGCAAGCACCGCACAGGTATTCTCGATGCCGAAGACGCCCGGCTCGCCCCCCACGGACCCCACTGCCGCCTCCAGCAGCCGCGGCCCGTCCGGACCATGCAACCCGATGCGATGAAATCGCTCCGTCGCATCGAGCAGCTCGACATCCTCGCTGAACAGGTACGACCCCAGCGACTCGACCACCGAAGCCGCGACGTGCACGTCCACATCCATCAGCACGCGCCCCTCGAGCAGGAGCAGACGCAGGTCGGCCACGATGCGCCCCTGGCGGTTGAGCCAGAATGAGTCGAGCGACCGTCCGACACTGGCGCCGGCTAGTTTCTGCGTGAGCATGCGGTTGAGGAAGTCGAGGGTGTCCCTGCCGCGGGCCTCGATGGTGCCGCGTTGCGGCTGGTCGATCAGCACTGCCGACCGACGCAGCGAGGCGTACTCGAAGTCCAGTTCCCCGAACGACTCGACCACCGGCACAGCCAGGTCGCCAGCGCCGTAGCCGAGCAGAGTTGGTTCAATCCGGGCCAGTCGCTCGCGCAGGGGACTTTGTCGCGCCATAAACTACTCTCCCTTGTCAGCAATCTTCATGGTACGCGGCGCGTGCTCGGGGACGCACCGACAACGCAGGGAAGGAGTGTCAGCGTGAACGTCGATCTGCTCAAGAGACTGTGCGAAACTCCGGGTATTCCGGGCCGCGAAGAACGTGTCCGCGCCCTGATCGAGAAGGAAGTCGAAGGCCTGTTCGACGAGGTGACCACCGACGCGATGGGTTCGCTGATCTGCCGTCGCCATCCGCGGGCCGGCGCCAGGAAGAAGACTGGCAGGAGCGCCGCGGCCCCCAGCGGCAAACCCACCAAGGTCATGCTTCTGTGCCACATGGACGAAATCGGCTTCCATGTCTACCAGATCGACGAGAAGGGCTTCATCTGGATTGACCCGGCCGGCGGCTTCGACCCTCGCAACCTCTTCTCCCGCCGCGTGCTGGTGTGCACCGACCACGGCGACTTCCCCGGCGTGATGAACCCCGGCGGCAAGCCCATTCACATCTCCAGCGCCGAGGAACGCACCAAGGTTCCCGAACCCAAGGACTTCTTCGTGGACATCGGCATGACGCCGGAGAAGGTTCGCAAGAACGTGCAGGTCGGCGACTTCATCGTCATGGACGAACCCTTCCGTGAGATGGGCGACAAACTGGTCAGCAAGGCGATGGACAACCGCGTCGCGTGCTGGCTGGGCATCGAGGCGGTGCGCGCCCTTGACAAGTCCAAGGCCGCCCACTCGTGCGAAGTCGTGGTGGCCTTCACGACGCAGGAGGAAGTCGGGCTGCGCGGCGCCAAGACGGCCGCATTCGCCGAGAAGCCGGACATTGGCTTCGGCATCGACGTGACGCTGGCGTGCGACACCCCCGGGGTGCCTGCCCACGAGACCGTCACCACGCACGGCAAGGGCTTTGCGTTGCACCTCAAGGACGCAAGTTTCATTTCCGACAAGGGGCTGGCCGACCACGTCGAGAAGATCGCCAAGAGCAAGAAGATCCCGTATCAGCGGTCGATCCTGGCACGCGGAGGACAGGACGGCGCCGCCGCCCAGCAGTCGGCCGCCGGGGCTAGGGCCGTCGGCATCACCGTCGGCACGCGGTACATTCACACGGTGACGGAGATGATCGATCGCAAGGACCTGAAGGCCGCGTGCGATATTCTCGCTGCCATGCTGGCGGATATCCGCTGAAATGCGCCTCGGGTTGTTCGGGTCTTCAAGCCGATCTGCCCGAGTTGCGCTTGCGTGGCACCAGTGCAAAAAGCGGCGGCGCCCCCGGAAAGAGCGCCGCCGCCTGACCTGTTCCAGATTCGTCGCGTGCTCAGTGGACGACCGACGTGACGTTCTCGATGGCCTTGACCACGTCGCGCACGGGGAAGGGCTTCTTGAGGAACCCGTCGTACCCGGCCGAGCGCAGGCCCTGGGCCTGTCCGTCTGTCAGTTTTCCGCTCATGGCGATGACGCGGGTCATCTGCATCTGGTCGCTCTCGCGGATGAGCGAGGCGAGGCTTTTTCCTTCGGCGTCGGAGATGTGGATATCGAGAAGGACGACGTGCGGGCGGAAACGTTCGCATTCCAGGCCTGCCTTGAAGGCGCTGGAGGCCGTGCGGATCTCGTAGTCTGTGGACTCTCGCAGGGCCCGTTCGAGGGCGTCGACGACTTCGGGCTGCCCATCGACGATGAGCACCCGGGTGTTTCCGTAGGAGAAGTCGGCCAGCGGGATGCCGTGGGCCTTCATGAAGCGGTGCAGTTCGGCCACCGGGATGCGGCGGTCCTTGGACCCGGGGATGCGATATCCCCCCAACTGCCCGGAATCGAACCATTTGGAGACGGTTCGGGGGGCCACGTTGCAGATTTTCGCCACCTCGCCCGTCGTCAACACGTCCTTCTCGAAAGGCATGAGCACACCCCTGTCACACGGATCGGGATCCTCGGTTCGCCGAGACGCCGAGCAGTCGATCGGCGCGCCAGAGGCCCGGCTTGACTCAACCGCACATTCGGCAGGGAATGCCCAGTCCACAGAGGCGGGAACGGGCATGGATTGCGGAACAGAGTCCCAAGGACCGGGTGGGGCCGTTCCGGGAGACGGTTCGGGAATGGGATCCGACCGGGTCAGTCCGCGAATCGATCAGCACGCTACCATGAGGACTCCCGCGGATTGACGCGATCGGCGGGAAGTCGGTAGAGTGCCCCCCGCACGGGTGTGGGGGCCACTCGGGGGGTGTTGCCGCCCAGATGCGGTGACTCCAGGAAGGGGTTCGGTGCGGAGGACTTCCGCCCGGGAGTTTGCATCGAGGAGACGCTCGTGGCACGATCGAATGGTTGGCTGACCCGCATGACCGCGCTTGTCGCTCTTCAGGTGGCCGTCGGACTGGCGACCCCCGCGTTTGCCCAGGGTGAGCCTGAGCAGACCAACGCGCAGTTGCTTGAAGACTTCGAGCATTTCATGCTCATCGCCAACTACGAACTGGCCGCGGACGTGGGCGCCAAACTCATGAACAGCGGACTGGCGCCCATTGAGTTCGTGCAACTGGTCGAGCAGTCTCGCAACATTCGCCGCTACGAGCAGGCGTTGGCCCGCGCGATGAACGTGGCGGAACTGGAAGACCTGGCCGCGCTGATGGACCGCACCTATCGGCAGGGCAAACTGGACCGCGCCCGCGACCCAGCCGAGATCACTCGCAACATCGAACTGCTCAAGGGCACGCTCCGCCAGCAACAGATTGCCCACGACCGGCTCGTGGCCGCCGGCGAGTATGCCTTGCCGCAGTTGCTCGATGCCGCGCTTCAGCGGCAAGACCCCGAACTGCGTGCCCGCGTGGTCGGGGTGATGCGCGACCTGGGTCGCCAGTCGATCATTCCGCTGGTGACCGCCCTGCCGGTGCTCGATCCGGGTCGGCAGGAGATCATCGTCGACATCCTCGGGCAGATTCCGTACCGCACAAGCCTTCCGTTCCTGGTCGAGTTGTACAACAGTACGAACAGCCAGTCGCTCCGCACCGCTCTGGCGAGGGCGATTCAGCGCCGCGAAGGCAACCTGAGCGCGCAACCGGCTGACCTGTTCTATGCGCTGGCCGAAGGCTACTACGACGAACGGGTCGAACTGACCAGTTTCGCCGAGGAAGACTTCCAGTTGTTGTGGCAGTACGACCCCGGACTGGGGTTGGTGATGGTGCCCGTGGTGACCGAGGTCTTCCACGAAGCGATGGCGATGAACATGGCCGAACGCTCGCTCAAGCACGATGCGTCGGACCGGGGCACGCTGGCGCTGTGGATGGCGGCCAACTTCTCGCGCGAGATCGACTCACCCCCTGAGTACCAGAACCCGGCCTACCCGGCTGGTCGCCGCTCGGCGATGTACTACGCCGTGGGCGCCGGACCGATGGTCAGCCAGTTGGTACTGGCTCGTGCATTGGAGAACGCGGACACGCCTCTGGCTCGCCTGGCGATCGAGGCAATAGAAGAGACAGCCGGTCGTGACTCGCTGATCTCGCTGGGGGATTCCGGACAGACCCGCAGCCCGCTGCTGGATGCGCTGCGGTATCCGGATCGTCGGGTGCGCTACGAGGCGGCGCTGGCGCTGGGCAGTTCGCAGCCCGCTTCCACTTTTGAGGGCGCCGCCCGGGTGGTGCCGACGCTGGCCAGTGCGGTTCGCGACGCATCGTCCCGGCATGCCATCGTGCTGACGGGCGGAGACCGCGAGGAGTACGACCGCCTGCACACCTTGCTGACGGGGCTGGGGTTTGCCGTGCTGCCTCCGGCCGACGCCGGTCTGAGCGACATCGCCGGTCCCATCGCCGAGGCTCCGGCGATTGACCTGGTGATCACCTCGACCAGCGGCTCGGCCACTGACCAGTTGATCAAGGCGATGCGGGCCGATGAGAAACTGGCCGTCACCCCCGTACTGGCGCTCGTGCCCACGGCCGACGAAGAGCCTCTGCGGCGTCAGTACCTGCGTGACCGGCTCGTGGCCACGCGGAAGAACGCCCTGCCGGATGACATGCTGACCAACGCCATCGAGCAGGTGATTCAGGCGGGCTCGGGCGGGTTGATCACCGCAGCCGAGGCCAAGTCCTACGCCTCACGCTCGCTGGCGGTGCTGCGCGACCTGGCGGTGAGTGGCAACCAGGTTCTTCCGGTGGCCGACGCCACGGGCAGCCTCATCGCATCGCTGGGTGAGAAGGACGGTCCGACTCGGCTGCAGATCGCCGAGGTTCTCGCCCACATTGATCGGGCCGACGCTCAAAGCGCCCTGATGGATGCGGCTACGCGCGCCAGCGGGCAGGAGCAGTTGGCCCTCCTGACCCAGGTCGCCTCGTCCGCCAAGCGTTTCGGCAACAAACTCGCCGATCGTCAGGTTCGCCGGCTCATCGAGTTGTCGGGCTCGGGAGACCAATCGCTGGCGACCACCGCGGCGGCGGTCATGGGATCGCTCGAACTGCCCAACGTGGACGTCGTCCCGCTGATTCTCGAACACGGGAAATCGCCCTCGGCCACGGCCGATCGCCGCTGAACAAAAAACGCAGGCCATGCTGATCAACGCACGACTTCGGTCGTGCGTTGATTTCTTTTTGTCACGCAGGGGCGTCGGGCAGGTCCGTGAATCGATACAGGTACGGGTTTCGAGAGGCGGTTGAAGACTCTCAGGCCCGTCCAGGCGTTACAGGCGTGCGCTTGAGCGATATCGCGTGGAAGCGGAAGTCATTGTGTCGGCTGAGTGAGTCGATGTCCAGATCGCGTCATGGCGCCATCGCCGAGGCGTCGTCCGGGCACGGAGGAGAGGCCCGGACGTTCTGAGGAACCAACGGGTCCCGCCGGGTGGAGGTAGGCCCGACTGACCGCTTTCAGCTGAAGGAGTGTCCAGTATGAGCATGAATCGAACGTCTCGTCGGAAGAGCGGCTTTACGCTCGTCGAAATCCTGATCGTCGTGGTGATCCTCGGCATCCTGGCCGCGATCGTCGTGCCGCAGTTCACCAACGCGGCCAACGACGCCCGCGCGGGCAACCTGCAGTCGCAGATCAAGACGATCGAGAACCAGCTCGAACTGTTCCGGGCCCGTACCGGCGCCTATCCGACGCTGGCCGAACTCCAGACGGCCCCGACGGACGCGACGCGCGGCACGTCGTTTGGCATCATGGTGGATAACGACTACCTGAAGACCTCTCCGACCAATCCGGTCAACAACAGCCAGAGCGTCGCTGCGGCGGCCGCCGCCAACGTCGGCTGGGTGTGGGACGCGGCCACTGGCTCGTTCGGCGCCTCCTACTTTGACGAGACCACCGGCACGATTACGTCTACTCCGTAATCTCCGTCATACCCGTTGCGACGGGTACACAAGTTCCATGTTCTCCAGACGGCCGATCCCTCTCGGGATCGGTCGTCGTTTTTGTCCCCGACTCAGGTGACTGCTCCGGACAACCGATGTGAACGACATGACAACTCGCATCCGATTGATCCACGCGCTCGCCCGGGGCTTCGGGCGCGGATTCACGCTGATTGAAGTGCTTGTCGTGGTGATCGTGCTGGGCATCCTGGCGGCGCTGGTGATGCCGCACTTCGTGGGCACGGTCGAGGAAGCATCGATCCAGACGACGCACCACGAACTGTACAAGTTGCGCCGCGCCATCGAGGTATACACGATCACCAATAACAACGAACTGCCCAACGTCACGGAGGGCGACGGAACCTGGGGGGCTCTGACGTCCGGGAACCAGTATTTGAAGAGCGCCCCGGTGAATCCCTATGTGGGAGGAGCCAACGCAGGCGTTATCGTGTACGGCAGTGGACCGGATACGAACTATCAAACCGGATACGGATGGATCTACAACCAGGCGACGGGCGAAGTGTGGGCCGGCGGTTTCGACGGAAACGACGTGCCCTGGCCCCGTTGACCTGCGTTCCGTCTCTTCACCTGTTCGCCCGTCCGGAGGGAGCATGCGTTCGTTCAATGGCGATTTGTTCCGCGCCGCTCGCGGGTACACCCTGGTCGAGGTGCTCGTGGTGGTGACCATCCTCGGGGTCGCGGGCATGATGGTCGTACCGACGCTCGGGCAGACGGACGTGCTGCGCGTGCAGGGTGCGGTGCGAGCCCTGGTCGCCGACCTCACTTTCGCCCAGGCTGACGCTCTGGCCTATCAGGAAGAGCGCGCGGTGGTTTTTGACCCCAACGAAAACGCCTACACGCTGGTGGCGGTGTTCGACGGGCTGGTGGATCCGGCGGCCAACGCGCTGTTCGACCCCCGCGGGCCCGGACAGCAGTACATCGTTGACTTCGACGACCCAGCGTTCGGCAACGCCCAGATTGGCCAAGCCGACTTCGACGGAGACCACGTCCTGATCTTCGATGAACTGGGAGGACCGGTCGTTTCACCCGGCTCGGACGTGCCGGGCTCGACGGGCAGCGTGGACATTATCGGCTCCAGGTCGCGCCTGCGCGTGACGGTGGAAGCGTTCACGGGGCACATCACCGTCGCCGAGGTGCCGCTCGAGGATAGCGGGGAGCAGGAACCACAGTGACTTGAGTTCGAAGGCAGCCACACATGCAGACGTGCAAGAAGAACACCTGGACGCTCAAGACGAACCTGCTGGCGCTCACCGCAGTCGCCGGACTGCTGATCTGGGCCAAACTCAGGCTGGTGACCAACTTCCCGCGCACGGTGCTGGCCGATCCTGAGCAGCAGGAGGTGGACAAGCCGCTGCAACAGGCAGGTACTCCCGAGACGAAGGTCGATCCCGAGAACGAGTGATCGGCGAGACGTATCGGACGCACCGCTGGTTGGCTCCCATTGACCAGGCTCCGCCCCGCGCGGGGCTTTTTGTCGCGCCCGTCAAGGTTGGTCCGGCAGAACCTGCGCCGCGTCGATCGCAATTCGTTGCAAACGGCCGACAACTCGCCAGATGGGATAAACAGCCCAAAGTTCCCATCCCCGGCGGACGACGAAACCCTCGCGATTGTTCCGTTCGTTCAAGAGGCATCGAGCCGCGAGGCGATCCCGGTCCTGTCCGCTCGCCGAGGGCTCCACGCATGAGGGCTCAGAGATGTTGGATGGTCTGCACACCGTCACCACCCGCTCGCTTGTTTCTTCCACGGGTCGGCGCATGAGCGTTCTGATCGGCATCCTGACCTGCATCGCGGGCACGCCGATCGGGTATGCCCAGAGCGCCGGGCTGAGCGACCTCGGGCAGGAGTTCCTCGACGAGTTCGGTGATCCGACCGCCGGAGACGTGCGCCCCCAGCCCAAGAAGTCCCCCCCTGAACCGGTCGACCTGTCCTACCTCGAGGACAAGGTGAAGGTGAACGAGTACGACATCGTCGACCTGCACGTCAACAACGAGGACCTGGGCAATGTGCTGCAGTTGCTCAGCCTCCAGAGTCAGCGCAACATCGTGGCCTCAAACAATGTCAGCGCCACGGTCACTGCCGACCTGTACAACGTCACCTTCAAGGAGGCCCTGGACGCGATTCTGCACGTCAACGGCTTCGGATACGTGGAGAAGGGAAACTTCATCTACGTGTACACGGCCGAAGAACTGATGAAGATCACCGACGGGCAGCGCAAGCGCATCACGTCGACCATCAACCTTGACTACCTGAGCGCCGCGGATGCGGCCGCGTTCGTGCAGCCTCTGCTCAGCCCTGATGGCAAGATCACCGCCAATGCGCAGACATCTTCATTCTCCATCGGTCAGAATGCGCCGGTCGGGGCCGACGAGTACGCCCTTTCAGCCCTGCTGGTGGTGTTCGACTACGAAGAAAACGTGCAGCAAATCCGCGACCTGATCGACCTGCTCGACACCAAGCCGGTGCAGGTGCTCGTCGAGGCGACGATCCTCCAGACCAGTCTGAACGAGAACAACGCCTTCGGCGTCGACTTCTCGATCATCAACAACATGGACTTCGAGGATTTCGTCGGCGCCGGCCCGCTCGGGGTGGTTGACAACCTGATCTCCGGCGTGGGCAACACCATGTCGGGCGGAGCCAAGACTCCCACCACCGTTCCGATCAGGGGCAACGGCTCCGGACTGAATACCAACGTGGGCAATGTCCGCGACGCCGGCGGACTGAAAGCGGGCATCGTCAACGAGGACGTGGCAGTCTTCCTGCGCCTCCTGGACGAAGTCACGGACGTGACGGTGGTGAGCAATCCCAAGATCCTCACGCTCAACCGCATGCCCGCCCGCGTGCTCGTGGGTACCAAGGTGGGCTACCTCAATACCACCAGCACCGAAACCGCGACCACTCAGACGGTCGAGTTCCTTGACACTGGTACGCAACTCAACCTGCGTCCGTTTGTCTCGGCCGACGGGCTGATCCGCATGGAACTCAAGCCGCAGGTTTCGAGTTTCCGCCTGCGTGACGCCACCGACGCCACCGGCGCGACGGTCACCATCCCCGACGAGGACACCAGCGAACTGACGACCAACGTGATGGTGCGCGACGGTCAGACCATCGTGCTGGGCGGGCTGTTCACCGAGACGACCACCGCCAACCGGCGGCAGGTGCCCGGGCTGGGCGACATCCCGATCATCGGCAACGCCTTCCGCGGGCGCGACGATGAAACCCGACGCAGCGAGATCATCTTCATGATCACGCCTTCGATCGTGAACGACACGCAGATGGCCGAGGCGGGTGACCGGGCCAAGGACCACGTCGCCGGTGCCCGCACGGGCGCGCGTCAGGGGACGCTGGTCTGGGGCCGCGACCGTCGCGTGGGGCAGTTGCTGATCGCCGCCAAGAAGGCCGCCGAGTCAGGTGACCGCGAACTGGCGCTGTTCAAGGTCCGCAACGCCCTGTCGCTCCAGCCTCAGAACGTCGAGGCCCGGCGCATGCTCGACCAGTTGAGCGATCCCAAGATCTATCCCAGCGGCAGCATGCTCGAGGACGTGTTCAATCACGAACTCGACCTGCCCCCCGCTTCCGCCGGCGCCTCCGGCTTCACCTTCGGGTCCAACGCCCGCTTCTCGGCCAGCACCGGGGTTTCGTCGGTCACGACCACCGACTGGCTGCTGGCTGACCAAGTGGGCGAGATCAGCACGACCGAGTACAACGCCCGCTCCTCCGCCGCTCCATCTCCCAACACGACTGGGCAGGGCTACACCGCGCTGACGCCGAACGAAGTCGAGTTGCGTCAGCAGGCGACGCAGGTCTTCGGGCCTGAGGCCGTGTGGCTGCCCGGCGAAGCCCGATGGGCCGACGAGGACGAAACGATCGGCTCGGGCGTGAACAGCGCACCCGGCCCATTCACCGACGCAGGCGCTGACTCATCCACCGAGCCCGAGTTCGACGAGTTTGCCGCGCTGGGCCCGGCCGAGGGCGTTTCGACCGACTCCGACGAGAGCACGTCGCCCGACAATACCTCGGGAGAAGCCAACGTCGACTCGACCTACTTCGACGACTGGGGCACCAATCCGTTCGCCAGCGCGGACGAGATCCCGGTGTTCTTCCCGATGCACGGCGGGCTGGTGTGGATCGCGATCCCCCGCGGCATGTTCAACCTGAACGACCTGGACAACATGTTCCCCAACTCCACCTTCACGAACGTGCCGACCGATCCGAACGACTGACTTTCACCGCGCGAAGCGCCACCGCGTTTCGCGCGGTCTTCACATCTGGAGAACAGACATGGAACACCTCGTCCGACTGCGCGCGTTCGTGCCCATTCTACTTGCCGCCGGCCTCGTGCTTGCCCCCGGGTGCGGCGGCCAGGGCCGCTACACCCGCCAGGGTTCGAGTCTGGCCAAGGAAAGAATGAACGTCATGAAGAGCGCGACCGAGTGGGAGATGTCGCGTCAGGCCTTCCTCGCCGGCGACCTGCAGAAGGCGCTTCGCAAGGTGGACACTTCTCTGGAGGTCAATCCCAATGTCGCGAAAAGCCACGTGCTCAAGGGGCGCATCCTGCTCGAGATGGGCGAGATCGGCCTGGCCCAGCGATCCTTCGAGACAGCCCTGGCGATCGAGCCCAACAACGTCGACGCACATTACTACAACGGACTGGCGTTCGAGCGTCTGACCAAGTTTGACGAGGCGCTCGAGCATTTCCGTGCGGCGGCCGCGCTTGACCCCTACAACGACCAGTACGTCATCGCCGCGGCCGAGACGCTGATCGACCTGGAGCGCAGCCCCGAGGCGGCGACCGAGTTGCGTCAATCGCCCGCATTCGACCACAGCGCGGGCATCCGCCAGACACTGGGGCATGTGTCACAGTTGCAGGGCAGGGTGAGCGAAGCGGTGGCCCACTTCCAGTCCGCCCGACTGCTGGCGCCCGATGACATGGACATCCTCGAAGACCTGACCCGCGCCCAGTATCTGAGCCGCAACTACCCGGACACCGCGTACGGGCTGGAAAGGTTGCTCAAGCATCCGGACTACGCGGAACGGCGCGACCTGCTGCGCATGCAGGCTGAGTGCATGCTCATCCTGGACCGGACGGCCGAGGCTCGGCAGGTCTATCTCAAACTGACCCAGGACTCCGCGGGCGCGGGCGATGTGGACTCATGGATCGGGCTTGGGAACGTGAGTTTCGTGGTCAACGACACCAACACACTCCGCCGAGCCGCGTCGCGGGTGGTGGCCATCGCGCCCAATCGCAAGGAGGGCTACGTCCTCTGGACGCTGCTGCACCGGGCCCAGCGGAACCCCGCCTCGGCACTGCGGAGCATCGACGACGCCATCGCCCGCGACTCGCAAGACCCAACGCTTCAGACCATGCGTGCCCTCGTGCTGCTCGACCTCGGGCAGCCCGACGCCGCCCGCGTCGCCCTGAATACCGCCCTCAAACTCGATCCGGCCAACGCGCCGGCGCACGCGGTGCTCGCACGCATCGACCGCACGATCGCGGAGGTGCAGACGCCCTGATCAATCCACCATGTCCACTCACCGACGCCCCGGCCTACCCGGGGTGTCTTTCCATTTTGGCCGGCTGACACCACACGACTGATGCCAGTTTCACCGTACCAACACGTCCTGCAGCTCGACCTCAACGCGACTGCGACCGTTCCACGTCGAGATCGTCGGGCGCACGATCGCGTCAAGACGGCAGCCCGCAGGAATGCTCTCCGCGTGCTCGGCCCAGCCCCAGCCGACCGCCCGCACGCCGCGCACCACTCCACCGCCCTCATCGACCAGTTCGAGCGACATGTGCCTGGAGTGACTGCCGAATCGCTTGGGTGCCCCGTTCACCCGCACCCCGCGCAGGCGCACGGCCACATGCGGATTGCCGCGCCCGAACGGAGCCAGCATCTGCAAGCGTTCGATCGCCCGCACATCCAACTCCCTCACCAGGCCGTCGCAGTCGTACTCGACGCGGCGGACCAGGTCATCGGGCCTGAGGTCCGAGTTCGCCTGCGCGATGAACGCCTCGGCGAAGGCGGCAAGACGATCGGGATGCACCCTCACCCCGGCGGCCATATCGTGCCCGCCGAATCCGCTCAGATGCTCGGCACACATGACCAGCGCCCCGTGCAAGTTGAAGCCGTCGATCGATCGCCCCGAGCCCACGCACAGGTCGCCCTGCTTCTGCATGAGAATCGTCGGGCGCCCATACCGCTCCACCAGGCGCGAGCACACGATACCCACCACCCCCGGGTGCCAATCCTCGTGCGCCAGCACGATCGCCCGGCGCTGCGGCCCGGTCATGCCCAGCGCCTCGGCCAGTTCGCACGCCTGCTCGACAATGGTCTGTTCGGTGCGCCGGCGCTGCTCGTTCAGTCGGGTGAGTTGCAGTGCGATTTCCGCCGCCCGAACCTCATCCTCGGTGATCAGCAGTTCGAGCGCTTCCCGCGCATGCCCCATCCGCCCGCACGCATTCAGCCGTGGCGCCAGCACAAAGCCCACGCGCTCGGTGTCAATGTCGTCGCCGGCAAGCCCGGCAGCACGCACAAGCGCCCGCAGCCCCACGAACGGCGAATGCTTGACACGCCCCAGCCCGAAGCGCGTCAGCACGCGGTTCTCATCGACCAGCGGCACCACGTCGGCCACCACACCGAGCGAAACCGGGCCCAGCAAGTCAAGCAGCAACCCCCGCAGATCCTCACGCACACGCTCCGACCCGCTGGCCAGCGTTGCAAGACGCCACGCCACCTTGTACGCCACGCCCGCGCCGCATAGATCCCGGAAGGACGACTCCCGCCCCGGCAGGCCCGGATGCACCAGCGCGAATGCGGGAGGCAACTCGTCCGCGTCTTTCGGTGGGTTGTGGTGATCGGTGATGATGAGGTCCACTCCCAGCGAGCGGGCCGTTTCCGCCTCGGCGCTGGCCGTGACCCCGCAGTCCACGCTCACGATCAACCTTGCGCCGCCATGTGCGAGCGCGCGGATCGCCTCGGCGTTCAGCCCGTAGCCCTCTTCCAACCGGTGCGGAATGTACGTCGATACAGCGGCCTGCGGACAGACGGCCCGGATCATGCGGTACATCACCGTCGAGGCGGTGATGCCGTCCACGTCGTAGTCGCCATAGATCACGATGGGCTCCCCGGCGCGAGCGGCGTCCAGTATGCGGGAGGCGGCTCGGTCCATGTCGGGCAACTCGGCCGGGTCACGCAGTTGGGTGAGCGACGGGCTTAGGTACGCTCTGGCGCGATCCAGATCCTGCAGCCCGCGAGAGGCCAGCACGCGATCGCACAGCGCCGAGCCGGGCGGCGCCGGCAGACCGCGGCACGTCCATCGCCGGGTCAGTCCCTTCTCACACGCGACGGTTTCGTGCACAGGTCTCCTCCCAAACGGCCCCACGCAATCTAGCATGCTTCGCAGCGGTACGCCTGCACGAAAGGAATGCTCGCGCATGGTCAAACTCAACAAGATCTACACCCGAACCGGCGACGACGGCACCACCGGGCTGGGCGACGGCTCTCGTGTCGAGAAGGACTGCCTGCGCGTCGAGGCCTACGGCATGGTCGATAGCGCCAACGCGGCCATCGGGATGGCTGTGGTGGCCGCCGCTCAGGCCGGTGACGGGCCCATGGCCGACCTGCTTGCCTCGATCCAGCAGGACATGTTCGACCTCGGCGCCGACCTGTGCACGCCGCTGGACGGCAAGGAGCGCCTGCGGATCGTGCCCAGCCAGATCGAGCGTTTGGAGCACCTGATCGACGAGCACAATGCCGAACTCGCACCACTCCAGAGTTTCGTCCTCCCGGGCGGCTCACCCCTGGCGGCCGCGCTGCACTTGGCCCGCACCACCACCCGCGATGCCGAGCGACGTGTGGTCTCCCTGCTTCGGGCGGATGCTGCCGGAACCAACCCACTGACGGTCCAATACCTCAACCGGCTCAGCGACCTCTTCTTCGTACTGGCCCGGGTCGCCAATGAGGGCGGTAAGACCGACGTGCTCTGGAAGCCGGGAACCAATCGCGGGGGGTGATTTCACGTCGGCTTCGTGTCGATCAATGTCGGTGTTGCGATTGCTCGAGATACCCATGAACGCGCGGACAAGTGAACCTCAGGTGGCGCAGAGCGTCTGGAAGATGCTCGACCCCCCCATCCTGGAGGAGCAGTTGCCCACCGTCCGGCGCGACCTGCTCGGGATGATCGCGACGTCGTTCGGGGCCGGGCTGATTCTGATGGCATCGCGGCTGCTGGCCTTTCGACATGCAAACGGCTACCCCAGTTCAGGTTGGATCATTGACACCTTCTGGGGCTTGGCGTATGCGGGCTTGGTGATGGGAGTGCTGCTGCGGCCTCGGGATGGAGTGCTGCTGCTGCGGGTGTCGGTGCTGGTGGTGGTGCTGGAGGCATGCTTCGGCGTGCTGCGGCTGGTCTTTGGAGTCGATCCTCGGGGAGCATCACTGCTGGTCGGGGTTCAGGTCGCTCACGCCGCCGGGGCCCTTCTGCTGCCCTGGACGCCTCTGCGTGCCCTGCTGGCGGCCAGCGGGGCATTCGTGGTGACGATGGTGGGCGTGATTGCGGTTCCCCCGGCTTATCTGGGTCGGTTCGGGTTCCTTGCGGTGGGAGCCTTGGTGGTAATTCCCGGACTGGCGATTTCGATCCTGCGCAACTGGCGTGACCAGGCGCGGGAGATGGTCGAGTTTTTCCGGACGCGGTACCTGGAGGTTCGGCAGGAACTGGTGGATGCGAGACTGATTCACGAAGCGGCGTTCCCGCCGACGCGAGACTCCGGGGCAGTGCGATTTTCGTATGCCTACGAGCCGATGCGGCAGATCGGGGGGGACTACCTGCACGCGCACGTCTGCCCCGGGCAGAACGGGCCTGAGGAAGCCCTGAGCATTGCGATTCTGGATGTGACCGGGCACGGAATCCCCGCGGCCCTGACGGTCAACCGGCTCCATGGCGAACTGGTGCGGCTGTACGCGGAAAACCCGTACATGGCCCCCGGGGCGGCGCTGCGGGCGTTGAACCGGTATGTGTTCCTGACCTTGTCCGACCACTCGGTGTTCGTGACGGGAATCGTGTTTCGGGTGGATCCGACGACGTCGACGCTGGAATTTGCCAGCGCCGGGCATCCGCCTGCGTTTCTTCAGTCGAGTGCGGGGGTGATCGAGGAACTCGGGGCCACGAGTATCGTACTGGGAGCGCTCGATCCGACGGAATATGAACCAGCGCCGGTGCAGCGTCGGTTCATGCCCGGGGATTCAATCATCGCGTACACCGACGGGGCGATGGACACGCGATCTCGCACGGGCGAACGGCTGGAAGTGGCTGGACTGCGGCGGATTGTCGAGGGAGGGTTGGGCGACAAGTCTCAGCGCTGGCCGGAGTCGATCATGCGCGCGATCCACCAGTTCCGGCACGGGCCGTCGGCCGACGACGTGCTGATCGTGGAAGCGTACCGAATCCCTGTCCCGGCGCACCTCGACACGGCGGGCAGCCCGGCCACACGCGCGGCGGCCTTGCAGACGGGCGTGGGGGAGTCCGGCGAGCGGGTGGGTTAAGAAACTCCATGATGCGCCCGGCGTTCCGGTGCGGTAAGGTAAGGGGCGTGCATGCCCCGCCCGGGGAGAGGTGGAGATTCTGGTGGCAGGATCGGAGACGCTCGAGTTCCGGCATGAGTTTGTGCAGGAGACCCATAGCCTGCTGCGCCGGCGTCTGCGCAACTTCGTGGTCGTGGTCGGGGGGATCTGGCTGCTCTTCACGATGGCCAAGTGGTTCCTGCGTCTGCGGAACTTGGACCCCGAGACCTTTCAGGTGTGGCCGACGGTATGGAAGGGCGTCAACGACCTGCTGGCGGCGCTGGCGTTTGGGGCGGCGCTGTACATCGGGCTGAACCGCAAGGGTTCGCGCCAGCCGGCACTGGTGGCCAGCATCGGGCTGGTCGCGGTCTATGGGGTCCACCTGACGGTGGCTCAGTACGGGCTCGAAGAAACGGGGCTGTCGTTGTTTTTGTTCATGGCTTTTCATCTGCTCGCATCGGCGCATTTCCCGTGGACGGCGAGTCAGTCGCTGATTCCGGTGGGGGTGTTTGTGCTCATTCACGCCGGGTATGTCTTCACCGACCGGCAGGGCAATGGAGTAACAGACTCGCTGGGGACGATCCTGTCGGCCGTGGCGGGCGTTCCGGGGATCATCGCGTGCTCGGTGCAGCAGGAGTGGCGGGAGCGGAACTTCGGCTACCGCTTCATGCGTTCGCGTTACGGAAAACTGCGTGACGAACTGGCGTCGGCGCGGCGCATCCACGAGGCGCTGTTTCCCAGTCCGTGCCGCGAAGGCGCGTTCGACCTGACGTATCA
This sequence comes from Phycisphaerales bacterium, assembly GCA_023382935.1. GTDB lineage: Bacteria > Planctomycetota > Phycisphaerae > Phycisphaerales > UBA1924 > J022. The sequence goes on along the minus strand of JAHDXL010000005.1, from coordinate 212,994 downwards.
GTACGAACCGATGCGTCACATCGGTGGCGACTACCTGCACGTCTCGCACCACTGTCGCCCGGACGGCTCGGAAGTTCTCAGCGTGGTGGTGGTCGACGTGACGGGGCACGGGATTCCGGCGGCGCTGACAGTCAATCGGCTGCATGGGGAAGTTGAACTGATGTTCGCGGCCGATCCTGAGGTCGATCCGGGGACGGTGCTCAAGCACCTGAACCGATACGTGAACCTGACGCTGGCCAAGCACTCGATCTACGCGACGGCGCTGTGCCTGCGCTTCGACTCGCGTGAGCAGGAGGTGGTCGTGGCGAACGGCGGGCACCCGCCGGCCTTTCTGCTGGGCGTGGACGGGACGATCGAGGAAGTCGGTTCGACGGCGTTCGTGCTGGGAGCGGCGCGCGATGACGAGTTTGATCCTGCGCCGCGGCGGGTGCGGTGCATGCCAGGGGACACGATGATCGCGTACACCGATGGAGCGATCGAGGCCCGCGCGCCCAACGGGCGGATGTTGCGCATCGAGGGTTTCCGCTCGATGATCGCCCGCGCCGGGGGCAGCCCTGGGGAACGTGCCGGCGTTCTGCTGGCCGGCGTGGCCGAGCACCGCGGACACACGCCGACGGAAGATGACACACTGATCGTCGAGATTCACCGCGTCCTGCGTCGGACGGGCGCCGCCGGAGAGCAGGCCGGATCGTCGGCGCGCGCAGGGTCGGCGGGCAACGGTGTGCTTACGGAAGCAGGCGTCCAGCCTGTTCGATGAGTTCGGTCGCTCTCGCGAAGAACCGTTCGTACGCGTCGGCACGCTCTTCAAGGAGAACCGGATCGTCGAGGGACACGGCGTGACGCAGGGCCGGGAGCATCCAGGCTGCGTAGCCCGATGACTGGTCGGGTGCGGAAAATCCGCTTCGATACCACGATCGCCCGGTCTCGAATCCGGCGTCGCACCAAGTGCGTTCGATCTGCATCAGGCAGGCGTTGATCGCGGCGGCCCGATCGGGATCGATGTCCTCGGTGTCAGCGAGGCGGCGCACGACCGGCTCAGCGTGGAGGCGAAACAACTCGGCAGAGGTGGCGACGCGATCGAGCGCGTTGGGGCGATCTGCACCGAAGGCGGGGCTACGAGAGGTGATGGCCGCGATCTGATCGACGTAGTTCTTCGTCGCCGCCGCGTAGCGTGAGGGATCGAGCGGCAGTATGGCAGGTTGCGTGAGTTGGGCGATGGCCGCGTTGGTCATACGGGTGATCATCAGGGCCGGCTCATAGTCATCGCCGACGACCATGCGATACCAGGCGACCGTGTCGTAGTTGGAGTGGTAGGAGGTGCCGTCGGAGCCGCCGGCGTGGAAACCGGCCGAGGGGACGCAGAGGTGGGCATTGAAGCCGACGTGGTCGGAGCCGCCTCCAAGTTCACCGAGGCTCATGACGGCGGGGTCGGAGGCGCGCAGGCTGCCGGCCCACTGCTCGAACACGGTCTTGTCGGGGTTGCGGGCCTGCGGGACGGAGCGGGCGGCGGCGATCATGGCGGGCGCCAGCGAGGGCTCGCCGGCGGCGCCGAAATGAGGGCCCATGGCCGCCATGTCGAGGTTGATGTAGGCGACGGCGTTTTCGGTGAGTTCTTCGCCGAACTGCTCGACGTACTCGGTGGAGCCGATGATGCCGTGCTCCTCGGCGGCCCAGGCGGCAAAGCGCACGGTGCGTGCCGGCAGCCAGCCTTCCTGGGCCAGCGCGGCGAAACTGCGCGCCGACTCGATAACACAGATCAGCCCGGCCAGCGGGTCGGCGGCGCCAAAGCCCCAGGCATCGTGATGGCAGCCGATGAGCACGATTTCATCGGGCCAGGTCGAGCCGCGGATTTCGGCGATCACGTTCTCGGTGCGCACGATGCGTCGCTGGTGTTCGAGCCTGAGGCGCACACGCAGGTCGGCGCCGCCCTGCGTGCGATACGTGGTGGGAAGCCCGCCCTGCCATGAGCGAGGCGCCGGATCCCCGTCCATGCGAGCGAGGATTTCGTGAGCCGACTGCCAGCCCATCGGCTGCACGGGGATGTGCGGCAGGTCAACCTGCTCGGGGTCGAGGCGCGGCGCATCTTCTACGGCAGGGATGAACGGCGTGAGCGGATCGCCCGGATAACTGAGCGTGGTGATAGAGCCACGCTGGATGCTGTGCGGGTTGGCCCATCCGCCCCTTGGATAGGGCAGGCCCCGCATGTAGCCCGAGTCGGCCGGATCGGTGTAGATGATGAGCCCGGCGGCGCCAGCCTGCTCGGCATAGCGAACCTTGAAGCCCCGGTAGTTGCCCCCGTAGCGAGCGATGACGATTTTGCCGCGGCAATCGACGCCCGCGTCGGCGAGAGTTTGAAAGTCCTCGAGCCGGCCGTAGTTGGCATAGACCACTTGGCCGATCACCTCACCAGTGCCCGCGTAGCCGTTCCAGCCGAAGGTGAGGTCGGGATGAGCGGTATCCGGGTCCCCTTCAACGGGCGGCTCGGTGATGGACAGGTCGATGGGATCGGCGTCGCCCTGCACGACCTGCACGCCCGCGCCAACGGGATAAGAGAGGTAGGCCCAGATGGGCTGTCGGCGCACGACCAGCCCGTAGGACTCAAACAGGGCGGCGATGCGTTCGATGGTGCGCTGGTCGCCGGGCGTACCGGCGATGTGCGGCTCGGAGGCCAGATGCTCGTGTATCGACGCCAGGGAGGTGGGTGCGGGGGTCTGGTTGAGGGCCTCGGCGAAGAAGTCGGCCTCGCGGGGCGCCAAACGCTGTGCGGCAGCCAAGGTGGAAGTGGCGGCCAGGGTCAGAATCGAGATGAACGTGGGCTTCATGTTGCAGGCACGATAGCGGATCGGCCACGCCCGCGGAAGGAGGGCGGGGCGAGACGCACGCGGAGCGGAGCCTTTCCTATTCTGAGGCATGAGTTTGAAGTCTGACGCAATCCGCTGCTTCGAGGAAATCGCCCTCATGCTCGAACTGCTGGGCGAGGACAAGTTCCGGATCAACGCACACGCGCGAGCGGCCCGGTCGCTGGAAGGGTACGCGGGCCCGCTGGAGGCGATCGCAGGCGAGCCCGGCAAGTTGCGGGAGATTCCGGGAGTCGGCCCGAAGATGGCCGACAAGATTGCCGAACTGCACAAGACCGGCACGATAAGGGAACACGCCGAGTTGTCGGCACGCGTGCCGCGCGGGTTGTTCGATCTGCTCGCGGTTCCGGGCTTGGGGCCCAAGACGGTCAGGGCGATGTGGGACAGTCTGGGCGTCACGTCAATGGAGGGGCTCCAGCGGGTGATCAACGACGGGTCGATTCTCACGCTTCCGCGCATGGGCGAGAAGGCCGTGGAGAAGATCAAGGCGTCGTTGGCGTTCATGACCAGCAGCGGCGAGCGGATTCAACTCGGGCTGGCGTGGCCGCTGGCCGAGCGGTTGATGGAGTATCTGCGAGAGTCGGGCAGTATCGAGGCGGTGGCTTTTGCGGGCTCGCTGCGTCGCGGTCGCGACACGGTGGGCGACATTGACCTCTTGGTGAGCACGAGCGATCCGCCGGCGGCCGGCGAGCGCTTTCGCTCCGCCCCGGGCGTTGACGAGGTGCTGGCGGCAGGAGAAAGCAAGTCGTCGGTACGCATCGCACTGGAGGCCGACGGGGGGCGCTGGGGCAGCGAGGGACGGCGGGGATTGCAGGTGGACCTGCGCATCGTGCCCAGGGAGAGTTGGGGCGCGGCGTTGATGTACTTCACCGGATCGAAGGAGCACAACGTGCGGCTGCGCGAGCAGGCTCTCAGGCAGGGTTACACGCTCAACGAGTACGGGCTCTATCCAGTGGACGACGAGGCGACGCCGCCGCACAGGAGGGGTGTGCCTCCGGTGGCTGGAGCGAGCGAGGAAGAGGTGTACGGGGCGCTGGGGCTGCCGTTCATTCCGCCGGAGATCCGCGAGGACCATGAGGAGTGGTCGCTGAGGGAAACGCCGGACCTGGTGGAGGCGGAGGCCATCAAGGCCGAACTGCACGCGCACACGACCGAGTCGGACGGGCGGCTGTCGCTCGATCAGTTGGTACAGGCGGCGATCAACCGCGGGTTCCACACCATCGCGGTGACGGATCACTCGAAGAGTTCGTTCCAGGCACGCGGACTGGACGCAGAACGTCTGCACGCACAGCGGGAGGCGATCGAGCGGGCCAGGGAGAGATTCGGAACGCAGATCACCATTCTGCACGGGAGCGAAGTTGACATTCTTCCCGACGGGTCGCTCGACTTTGACGACCAGACACTGGCGTGGCTCGACATCGTGGTGGCCAGTCCGCACGCGAGTCTGTCGCAGGACGGCGCGACGGCGACGGCGCGGCTGCTCAGGGCGGTGTCGCATCCGCTGGTGCACGTTCTGGGGCACCCCAGCGGGCGAGTGCTGGGGCGGCGCAAGGGGCTCGAACCGGCGATCGATGAGATCATCGCGGCGGCGGTCGAGCATGGGACGGCGCTGGAAATCAATGCCCACTGGCTGAGGCTGGATCTGCGCGACGTGCACGTGCGCAGCGCGGTGGAGGCGGGCGCGAACATCGCCATCAACTGCGACGTGCACTCACTGGAGGACTTTGACAACCTGCGTTACGGCATCGCGACGGCCCGTCGCGGCTGGGTCACGCCGAAGGAGTGCGTGAACACATGGTCGGCCGACGAACTGCACGCCTGGCTGCGCAAGAAGCGTTGAACCGCAGGGAACGCCGACGGACAGTCACGGCGTGGTGTTCGTTGGCTGTGGTGAGACGCCAAGTTCGCCGCTGCCCGGTTGATTGGGCGCCGGCTTCGGCTCGACGACGACGGACGAGACGGCCATGCTCAGCCACAGCAGGCTGGCCAGCCCGAAGTGCCAGATCGCGACCAGCCCGGTCTCGCGTGGGGTAAGTTTGAAGAGCAGCCACACGGTGGTGGCGTAGCCCGCCATGCCGAGTATGCGATCGTCGATGCGCGTGGGGATGGGCGTGCCGGTGGCGAAGAGCAGTTGGTATGCGGCGGTCGCGGCGAGCATGCGCAAGGCGAAGAGTTCGGGTTCGGCGACGCGCGTGCCCACGCACCGGGCGGCCGCGATCGCGGCCAGTGCGCCCAGCGAACCGTATGCGGCGACCTGGAGGACTGCGGACGCCAGATGCACCAGCACCTGCTGGAACCCGAGGGAACCGGCACGCACGCCGACAATCACCAGCGCCGCGAGCAGGAGCCCGCCAAGCAGCGTAGCGGTGAAACGGATCCCGCCAAACCCCTGCACAAACGGGGTCGGTCGATCGGAACGGGAGGGAGATGGAGCGGTCGGGGCTTGGGCTGAAACCGCGGGCGGCGTGCTGACAGACGACGAAGCGGGACCCGATGACGCTGGCTGGGGCTCGGGAGCGAGTTCATAGCCCTCGCTCCCACCCGGGGCCGGTCTCGCGGCGAACTCGCCGACATTCTGGCCTGCCGACGAAACTTCATCTTGCTTGTCGCGTTCGTCGCTCATGATCGCAACTCCTTGCGCACCCTCGCCAGCCCGCCCCTGAGAAAGAACTCGAGCAGTTCATGCCCCGGATCGACGTGCATGTCGCTCGTGTCGGCCTGTGATTCGCAGAAACTCCGCTCCACTGCTGATCGGATCCACGAGCCGGCCAGCACCACCGGCACGGGGCCGGGCGTGTGCTGGCGCGTTCGCACCGGGGTCGCGTGGTCGACGACAACCATCGCCCGCCAGCCGATCGCATCGGGTTCGCGCTCGGCATCGCCGAAGGCGGCCAGGCGCTGGACGATCGGGCCGATCAGTTCGGCGTCGATTTCTTCGAGCGACTCGGTCTTGGCCTGCCAATCGCCCGCATGCGAGGCATGGTCGGGTGCATCGTCGCACACCAGCACGAGGTCATGCGATTGAAGCAGGTCGCACGCCTGGCAGGCCGTCGCGGCACGGTCACCGGCCGGCAGTTGAAGATTCCAGCCGCCGGCACGGGCCAAACCTCGGAAGACCAGACTCGACCCGATTGCGGCGGCACTGACGCCGAAGCGTCGCTGCATCGAATCCAGTTGAAGCCGACGCCCGTGGCCCCAGAACCAAGCCAAGTTGGCCGGGCGCAGGCCCTGTTCGACTCGTGCGAGGTTGACCTCGTGGCGTGAGAGCAGATCGTAGGACGACTCGATGAGTTGACGCAGCGCGTCGGCTGCACCCGGAGCACCGCCCCCCGGCAGGTGTGAGGAAGCCTCCTGGCCGACGATCGACCGCGGGGCGACGGTCAGAACCTCGGCGAAATCACGCCCGGAACGATCGACCATCAGCGCGGCGTGTGCGGGCAGGCGCGTGATTTCCATGGCGTGCACGAGATCGCCCGACTCCCGCCTCCAGTACGCCAACAAATCGTCAAGCAGCACATCGGCCTCGATGCGGGGAATGGCTCCGCCGGCGTGATCAAGCAGAAGCCCGGCGTCGGAAGTTCCTGCATCGCCGATTGTGACGAGATCGAGCCTGAACACAAAGCCTGCGCCCGCATCCACACCCAGGGCTTCGGCTTCGAGAGCGGCGCGGCCGCACGGCGTTCGCAGCAAATCGTGACCCAACAGCGTCAGCAGACAGTGCTCGGACGAAGGTTCAAAGCCCTCGGGCACGGTGACGACGGCGCCCACACGCCCTCGGCGAGCCAGCGATTGGACGTGCGGCATGTGGGCCGCCTGAAGCGGCGTGCGGTTTCCCAGTTCGGGCAGAGCCTCATCGGCAGCGCCCGACAGAATGATGATGGCGTACTTCACGTGTACTCAGCGCCACTGTTCGGCCGAGGCGTCAGTTGGCGGCGTTTTCGATGGCCTGACCACCGGCCTTGAGATCCTTGCCGACACCCTCGACGGTGTTGCAGGCCGCGACGGCCAGGCAAACAGCCGCCAGCAGAGCACCCATGAACGCGCGTCCGAACCTCTTGCTCATATCTGCGATCCTCCTGATCATGGGCCCGGGGGGCCTGATTTCGGAATGGTAAGCCTGCAACGTGGCTCAGTGAGCGGCACGCTCGGTCCTGGCCCCGTCCCCTGCGCGGGTGACAAACCAGTCTGGTCGGACACCGGTCTGTGCGAAATAGGACGCTGCGATGGCGTGCCCGGCGGTGGAAGCGTGTTCGGAGGCCACCAACGAGACGATGCACCCGCCAAAGCCCCCGCCGGTCATGCGGGCTCCGAGCACGCCGCACTGGCACCGGGCGATCTCGACCAGCAGGTCGAGTTCCTTGCAACTGACCTCGTAGTCATCGCGCAAACTGGCGTGCGATTCGTCCATGAGCCGCCCGAAGCCGGCGTAATCACCAGCACGCAGCGCCACCGCGGCCTTGAGCGTGCGGGCGATCTCACCGGCGACATGCCGCGCCCGTCTCCAGGCGATCGGCTCTACATGAGGCCGGACGGTCGCGAGCAGATCGAGCGAGACATCGCGCAGGGATGACACAGCGCCGTCAACTCGGGCGATATCCTTCACGGCGCGTTCGCATTGGGCGCGACGTTGCGCGTATTCGCCACCCGAGAGTTCATGGCGCACCATGCTGTTGACGATAAGAACGGACACCGAGCCATCGCTGACCGGCACGAGCGTGGCTTCGAGCGAGCGACAGTCGATGAGCAGCGCGTGATCGGCCCGGCCCATCACGCTGATGGCCTGATCCATGTATCCGCACGGCACACCTGCGAACTCGTGCTCGGCCTTCTGACAGAGCAGGGCCTTGGTCACCGGCTCGATTGGCACGCCGATCAGCCCCTCGATGGCCGAGGCGACGCTGACTTCGAGCGCCGCGGAACTCGAAAGCCCGCCGCCCAGCGGCACATCGCTGGCCACGGCGATGCACAGCGGAGGCACGGTGTGGCCGGCGCTGCGAAAGCCCGCCGCCACGCCTCGGCAGTACGAGGTCCAGTCACGCCGACCGACCTGCATCGCCTCCTCGTCCGAAAACTCCACCACCGTGTCATCATGCTCGCTGACGAATCGCCATCGGCAGTCGGGGCTGGGGCAGAGTGCGACACCTGTGCGGCGCTCCAGCGCCATCGGCAGAACGAAACCGTCGTTGTAGTCCGTGTGTTCGCCGATCAGATTGACCCGCCCGGGCGCACTGCCGACCGCGCCCGGACCCTGTCCGAACTGACGCAACAGAAGATCCTCGCAACGCTCGGCCGCGATCTTGCTCAATCGGTCCGCCTCCGCTCGAAGCAGTCGATGCCGAAGTACGTACCGGGCTTGTCGGCCCTGGCGTTGGAGCCGGTGACTTCAAACCGGACGAGGTACCCGTGGTTCTTCGGCTCGTGCGTGCCGAGATCGATGGCGCCGGTGGCCGCGACCTCGCGACCGGCGGTGTTGAACAGGTCGATACCCGAGGCAACCTCGCTTCCGTTCACGCTGATGCGCACGGTGGCGTAGTCCCAACTCTTGGTCAGGTGCACGAACAGGCGCTCGGGGCCTGAGCCGGAGGCGGGCACTTTGACCTCGACGTAGTCTCCCACCCTGGTCGCTCGCACCCACAGGTGCTGCCCCCGGCTCCAGAGGTATGGCCCAAAGCCGCCCTGCGGCCCGACCTGCACGCCTTCGCTCCTGCCGACCACGTCGAGCGTTTCGGCCTCGATGGCACCCTCAATCACCAGCGGCGGGGGCAGTTCCGGCGCCCGCGGCGGGGCGAGGCTGGCCGAACTGCGGTCGGGCTTGACGTTGGCGGTCGTGCCCGGGCGCGCGTAGAAGTACGCGACGGCGCTCTGACTCACCTTGGTGTCGGCCCAGTGCCAGACTTCCATGTCGAACCGGAAACTCTTCTGGAATGGAATGGCGTCGAGCGAGCGCAGTCGGGCGACGGTGGTGGTGCCGTAGTTGTTGTTGTAGGCGTACCCGTCGCAGCGGACCTGTGCGTGCAGGGGCGACTGGAATGGCTCGGGGCAGCACCAGGCGTAGCCGTAGTAGTCCTCGGTGCCGGTGCCGAAGTGCGAAGGGAAGGTCTCGCCGTCGACGTAGATCTTCTCATCGCCCTCGCCCCACCACTGCTCGACAGGATTGGTGACCGTCAGCGTGTCGCCGACGAAGACGCCAGAGCCGGAGATGGTCACGTAGTTCCAGTCTTTCATCGGTCGGGTGGCGATGTCACGCTGCTCGCGCCAAGTTGCGGCAAAGTGCATCGAGCGGTCGTCCCACGTCCACGCAGTCGTGCGCGCGCCAAGCGAGCATTTGAGGTCCTCCGTGCCCAGATTGTGCAGCCGAATCACGGCCTGGCGCTGGAAGGGCATGATCCATCCGCAGGCCATCAGCCCGTTCTCACGCACCCAGCGCACACGATCTGACGTCTCGTGCAGCCCGATGCCCGAGCCGAAGAAGTCGCCGACCGGCGCCCACACGGTGGACTGCCCGTCAAACTCGATCTCGAGCACCAGCGAGCGCAAAGCCCGTTCCCAGTCGCCGGGCTCATCGATGCTCAGCCTGAGCAAGTCGATCGCCTGGCCGGGCGTGTTGATCGCTTTCTCGAAAGATTTCCCCGCGGGCACCCTAGCCTCCCACGCGGGGCTGAGACCCTCGACCCAGCAGGAGGCCGTGAGTTCGCTGGCGGCCTCCTGGATGGCGCGCGCCGACTCGATCGGCGTGGCGGGCCCGAAACTGGCGACCACTGTGCCGGGCTGATAGGTGCGGTAGTTGATCTGGTAGTAGAAGCCAGGTTCGTCGCTTGTGATGACGCAGCGCTGCGCGTATGGAATCGGCAGGTAGAGGTTGTATCCGCGCGATCGCACACCGGCCAACGGCGAAGGCGCCAGCCCGCCCGCTTCGAGCATCTTGCCCATCGGGCCTTCGATCACCGGCCGCGGCTGGTTGTCGATGTAGACGCGGATCGTGCCCTTCGGGTTGGCCGACCAGATACGCACGACGGCGCCGGGCCCGGCCGCGTCCATCATCACGTACTCATCGCGGCCGTTGATCTTGTCGACTCGGATGAACTGCCCCGCGTCGGCATTGGCAAACCACGAGTCGTCGCCCGGCGCCTTGGAAGCACGGTCGTACGACGAGAACTGCTTGCAGGTGTACGCCGGATCGGGCAGGCGCGCCAACACCGCCCGGTCATTGAGTTCTTCGAGCAGTCCTTCGAACGTCACGACCTGGGCTGCGGCCTGCGTGGCAAGCAGCGCCGCTCCGAGCAGTGCGAGCATCTTGACCGGCATCGAAACCTCCTCGCCATCAGGCGGTCATCAGACTCATCAGCCTTGCCACCGACTTCTCGTTTTCGAGGTTCATCACGCAGTCGCGGATCTGGTCGACCCTCGCCTCACCCACCACTTCCTTGCCCAGCGCTCGAGCCTTGACCGCGATTTCGTCCATCGTCATCGGATCTCGCGGATCGCCCTTCGGCACGTCCACACGCTTGGCGAAACTCCGCCCGTCTTTCAGCGTGAGCGTGACGCGGCTGGGCTGGTACTTTGGGAACAAACTTTCAAACTCGGCGTTCGGCACCACCTTGACCATGTCCATGATCGGTTCGAGGCTCTTGTCCTCGATCCGCTTCTGCTTGAACTGCAGCGGCGTGACCATGCCGTCCACCAGTCCCACCGCCATGCAGTAGGGAAGCGAGTGGTCGGCCGTCTCCTTGCTGTTGGGGCGGTACTTGTGCGGATCGCCGAGGATGTCGGCCGCGCGGGCAATGACTTCGACCTTGATCTCCGCGACCTCGCCCGCCTTGATCTTGTTCTCCTGCACGCACTTCATCATGGCCGTCAGCGGGGCGTGGGAGAGCGCCTCGATCGGGAAACTCTTCATCCCGCAGTCGGCGATGCGGTAGTGGGCGGTTTTCGACGCGGGCAGGTCGGCGACCAGAGCGGCCGCGTCAAACGTGCAGGGCTCACCCTTATACACGCTGTGCCCGAAGACGTGGAAGAGACCTTCCTTGCCGTCGAAGATGTGCTCGGGCCCGCTGAATCCGCGCGCCGCGAGCATGGCCGATTCGACGCCCATGCGGGCCGTCCACGGGTCCACCACGTTCTTCATGTTCGTAAGTTTCCCGGCCGTCACCGCGCCGAGAGAACCCGTGCGGCTGGCACAGATTCCCACGGCCGCGACCATCTGCTTCGGGTTGAGCCCCAGCACACGCCCGGCCGAGAACGGAGCAGCAAAGCCGGTGAGCGTGGCGTGGTGCCACCCGTACTCTCGCACACCGGGGCGTCCGATCTCCACCAGTCGCATCTCGATCTCGTAGGCAATGACCGTGGCGACGATCAGATCCTTGCCGCCCAGGCCCCTGAACTCGCACAGCGCCAGGGGCGCGCCGAGGATGTCGCTGGGATGGCTGGGGTCGGCCTTCCAGTAGATGTCGTTGAAGTCCATCGCCCGGATCATGTGGCTGTTGAGAAAGGCCGCATCGACCGGGTTGGTCTTGAAGCCCGAGACGAAGCAGGTGCAGGGCCCGCTCCCGCCCATCTCGCGATGATGAGCGAGCAGGATCCTGGCGTCTTCCTGCCGACTGCCGCCCAGAGCGCACCCGAGCGAGTCGAACCAGAAGGCCTTGGCCCGCTCGATGGCCGCGTCGGACAACTTGTCAAAGGTCAGCCCGCAGGCCCATTCGGCCAGCGGGTAACTCACGAACCCTTCAGTCTTGTACGATGCCACGCCGTTCCCTCCGCCTGTGAACGCGAACCGTTCCGGTGGAGTTTAGCCGTTGCCCCAGCCCGGATGCCGCATGGACACGCCCTTCACACCCGCCAGTTTGAGAGATGACGCCCGCCCGGAGGTGGTGCCAACCGGGGTGGTGTGCCGTGCGTGCGAGTATGAACTCGGCGGGCTTCTCACCGACGGCTACTGCCCTGAGTGCGGGTTGCCGATTCAGGCCTCGATGCGCGGCGACGCGCTGGTGCTGGCCGAGCCCGCGTGGCTCGGTCGCCTGCAGCGCGGCGCCTGGGCAGTCGTGTGGACGACGCTGGCATGGCTGGGGATCCGCGCCGCGGGCGGGCCGGGGATCGCGCTGTTGTCCCAGGGTTCTTCCACGCTGATCGCCTCCCTGGTGCTCAAGGTCGTGCTGACGGGCTTGTCACTGTGGTTCCTGCTGGGCATCTGGAACCTCACCACGCCCGAGCACGACCTCAAGCCGCGCGGACGCCAACTGATATACGCGGTTCGCATCCTGATGATCAGCGGCGTTGTGCTCAACGTCGTGCAGCGCTTCGGGACTCTCAGCAGGGCGCCGAAGGTCCCGGGGGGCATGCTGGCGTACGACTGGCTGGACGAGTTTCTCGCCGCCGCGGGCTGGGCTGTCCTCATGTTCCACCTCACCCAACTGGCGCGTCGGGGCGGGGCGGCGAAGATGTCCAACTCCGCGTGGATCACGGGCTGGTTCATTGCCGTTTCGCTCGGGGTCGCCATCGTGACGCTGTTGATCGGCGTTCTCGTAGCCTTGGCCGTGGTTCCGGGCACACCGGGCGGGCTGCTCATGGCGATTCTGGGCTGCTGGGGCGCCGTTGTCATTCCCATCGCGCTGATCTTCGCGCTGATCCTGGTCGGACAGTTCGCGCATCGGCTCGACCTGGTGCGACATCGGGCGGCAGCAATCCGCTCGCACCAGCGGTTTTGGCCGGAGGCGAAGTAGGTTCGCGTCGTTCCGACCATATTCATCCTGCACGTTGGCGACCTCGCTGCGCCGCTTCAGGCGCATGAGACAGCAACCTTGAAGAGAAGATTGCTGGCACGAATCGGGTCAGATATTCGCAATGACTACAGCGCCGCCGCCACGGCCTTGGCCACCGCCGTGGTCGAATCGCCCTTGCCGCGGCCCTTCACGTCGTAGGTCGCGGTCTTGTTCTCCTTGATGACCCTGGCGACCGCGGCCTCGAGTCGCCGGGCCTCCTTGTCCTCGCCCAGCCAGTCGAGCATCATCTTGGCCGTCAGGATCATCGCCATCGGGTTGACCACGTCCTGACCGGCGTACTTGGGCGCCGAGCCGTGCGTGGGCTCGAAGACGGCGTACTTGTCGCCGATGTTGGCTGCACAGGCAAACCCAAGCCCGCCGACCAGTCCGGCGCACAGGTCGCTCACGATGTCGCCGAACATGTTCTCGGCAACCAGCACGTCGTAGTCCTGCGGGTTCTTGAGCATCCACATGCAGATCGCGTCGATGTTGGCCTCCCACGCGGGGATTCCCGGATAGTCCCTGGCCACCTGCCGAAAAACGCGCGTCATCAGCCCGCCGGTCTCGCGCAGCACGTTGGGCTTCTCGACGAGGGTTACGCTCTTGCGCCCAAACTTCTTCGCATACTCGAACGCCTGTCGACAGATGCTCTCGCAGCCCTGTCGGCTCATCACGCGCGTCGACACCGCGACATTCTCCAGCCCCTTCTCATACCAGCGCTTCATGCGGTCAGGGTGTCCGACTTCGGGGTCGGCCATTGCGTCGGCGACCTTCCTGGGCAGGGGGAACCACTCGATCCCGCCGTACATGCCTTCGGTGTTCTCGCGGAAGACCACCAGGTCGATGTCGTCGCGGTAGTTGAGGGGGTTGCCCGGGTAGGCCTTGCACGGCCTGAGGTTCGTGTGCAGGTCGAACAACTGGCGCAACTTCACGATCGGGCTGAAGTAACTGAGTTTCTTGCCGCGGAGTTCGGGAGCCAGTTCCTCGGCCGCCTCTTCGCGGGGCTTGCTGGTGATCGCCCCGAACAGGGCACAGTCGGTTTCCTTGAGAATCTTAATGGTACGGTCGGGCAGGGGGTTTCCCTCCTTGCACCAGAACTCCCACCCGATGTCGGCGGGGATGTATTCGGCGTCGAACTTCATCGCGTCCAGCACGATCCGTGTCGCGTCCATCACGTCCACGCCCACGCCGTCACCGGGCATCCATGCAATTCTGTACTTGGCCATAGACATTGACTCCTCAGTCGGGTTGGGGGGGAAGTGTAACCAACCCCGGCGCCGTGATCCCGTAGCCCACCTTCCCGGACTGGGGATTGCCATTCAAACGATCCAGATATCCCTCGATGCGCAACCAGTGCCTGAACCGGGCCTCTGCAATGGACGAAAACAGGACCACAGGGAGTGGAATTCCTCAGATGAGGAGCACATTGAAACAACGACGCGGACAATTCAAGCCTGGATCCAAGTCTGGAATGCTCCTCAGAGCGCTGGCGGTGCAGGGGCTGATCCTGGGCGTAGTCGGCGGCCTGCTGCTCAGGGACAACCGAGCGGCTGAACTGCAAGAGATGGTGCGGTATCTGGAGCAACACAACGACTTCACGCCCCGGCTCATCCGCGAGCAGATTCCCGACTTGTCCGCCCAGATGTTCGCGCAGGATGAGCCTCGCCTGAGGCAACTGCTCTCACAGTCCCGCCTGGACCCGGGAGCAGCCGCGTGGATCGTGGGTGAGCACCACGAGGTCGTCTGGGTGTTGGCGGATGGTGACCCACACGACCCACACCTGCAGCGCCAGAATCTGCCACCGGGATGGGCGACGCAGGGAGACCTCGCTGCGGAAGTTGAATCGCGACCGGGAGTCGCAGACGCCAAGGGCCTGATCGCAACCCGACACAGGCTGCCCAACGGCTTCCAGTTGATTGTCGTCGAGCCGGCGCCGGGCAATAGCATGTTTGCCGAGGCTTCTCTGATGCGGGCGTATGCGAGGACCATCGCTGCGGGCATTGCCACCCTGGGCCTCACGGCCATCGTCGGCCTGCTCATCATGCGGCGATATGAAACGCAGATTGAACGCATCAACGCCGAACTGGAGCAAGAAGTCAGACGCCAGGTTGCTGCCGGCACCGAGCGCCTGCACGCCATGATCTTCGGGCTGGCCAAACTGGCTGACTTTCGCGACTCGGACACCGGCGCACACCTGGATCGCATCTGCGAATACGCGGCTGCCTTGGCGCATGACCTGGCCTCAGAGAGGCCGGAAATCGACAGGGCGTGGATTGAGAACCTGAAGTTGGCGGCGTCTCTGCACGACATTGGGAAGGTTGGTGTTCCCGACAGGGTGCTGCTCAAGCCCGATGGCCTGACGCAAGAGGAGCGTCAGACCATCGAGCGGCACCCGCTCATCGGCGCCGACACGCTCATTGCGGTACGCCGTCGCATGGGCGACTCACCCCTGTTGAACCTCTGCATCGAGATCGCGCTGGGACACCACGAGCGATGGGACGGTACGGGCTACCCATTCGGACTGGCCGGCGAGCAGATCGCCCTCTCTGCGCGGATTGTGGCGGTGGCCGACGTGTACGACGCGCTACGCAGCGTTCGAGTCTACAAGCCGGCACTGTCCCACGAACAGGCGGTCGAAACAATTCGGCATGGATCGGGCACGCAGTTTGACCCAGAGGTGGTCGGCGCGTTCCTGCGCGTCGAAGGGGAGTTTGCCGCCATCGCCGAGCGGTGGACGAGCCCGCCGATGTGCGCAGAGGGGGTCGGGCTGCGCGAAGCAGCGTGAGCGGGCGATGGCCTGTGGCCGGGCTCAGGATCGGGATTGACCGGAAGCCGGGATGCGGCGCAGTTCCGAATCACTCGGGCGCAGCCCGGCGTTGTTGGCCAGCAGGGCGATTTCCAGCCGGTTGCCGATCCCGAGTTTTCGCCCCATGGAGATGCGGTGGTTCTCGACGGTCTTAATGGATCTGTGCAAGTGCGAAGCGATATCGCGCACACTCATGCCGGTTCCGATCAACGCGGCGATCTCCAGTTCACGGGCGCTGAGTACGTCGAGCGGTCCAAGGTCGGCGCAGGGGGCATTGTGGATCTTCAGCCCTCCCCACTGGTCTCCGATGGGCCCGCTGACGCGCTGCACGGTACAGGCCCGCCCGGCGATCGGAAAACTCTCGTCGGCGAAGAAGACCAAGACTAACTGCCAGCCACCCCAGATGATTCGCTCGCTGTGCAACGGCCGGCTCCAGGCCCGTTTGAGCAGGTCGGTCCCGTAGGCGTGCAGCAGCGAGGGCACCGATCGCCCGATGGCCTCATGCACCTCGCAGCGGAAAAGGATCTCAGCGGCGGGCCTGGTGACGTACTCAACGCGCGCATCACCATCGATCAAGAACACGCCGAGTCCTGGTGTATGCTCGATGACGCCCACGAGACTCTCGAAGCGCCCATGCTGTAGGAGTGGAGAAACGTCCCCGGTGCTTCCCTGCATGCACATTCCTCTGAATCCCAGCCCTGCTCGCGTGCCCCACCCCGTTGATGACCAGGTTGACTGACGACTTCCATTATGCGCAAAAGAAGTATCGGTTGCACGGGATCAACGACGCGCCGCGAAAAGCGCTTGGGATCCGGACCCCCTCGTTGTCGCACAGGTTTGTGGGGAAAGGGGACAAATGCTGTGGATTTCCTTACAGACGGTCCCCCACATCGTGTTGGTCAGGTGAGCAAACGTCGCGCCACCGGCTCAGCGCCTCCCTCGCGGATGAGTTCCTGAGCGGCGGTGCTCAGCGGGGTGAACATGACCTCTTGGCCTTCCAAGACAATGCGCCCATCTCCAAAGCGGATCTCGATTTCCGGGCCAATGATCGTCTTTTCTCCGGGGCGCACAAATCGCTCAAAAAACAAGCGTGAAAGCGGCTCGCACGCCAGACACAGATATCCGTTATTGAAGGCATTGCGCAGATAGGTTTCGCTGAAACTGGCTGCGATGACACAAGAGATGCCACGAAACTTGAGAGCCGTGGCCGCCTGCTCACGGCTGGAGCCGGTGCCGAAGTTGTGTCCACTGACGATGATGTCGCCAGCGCGGGCGATCTGCGCGAATCGCGGGTCGTAGTTTTCGAAGACGACCGAAGCCATCTGCTCTGGTGACATGCCGTCCTGATAAGTCCATTTGCCGGCGTAGATGCCGTCAGTGTTCATGTTGTGCTTAGGAAGAAAGAGCGTCCGTCCGCGCAGAATCGCGGGAAATCCCTCAATGAGGTCGCGCGAGTTTTCCACAGGCGTGGCACATGCAAACCTTTTCATTGAACCCTTCGGCGCCCCGGGCGCGTAGTTGGATGGCGCGCAGATGTACCCGGCGGCGGCTGAAGCAGCGACCACCGCGGGCGAAGCCAGATACACCTCGGCTTCCTTGCTGCCCATGCGTCCCTTGAAGTTTCGGTTGGTGGCGCTGATGGCCACTTCGCCGGCTTCGACCAAACCGGTCCCCAGACCGATGCAGGGTCCACACCCGGGGGGAAGCATGGTGGCGCCGGCCGAGATCAGACTGTCCCACGCGCCCGAACATTCGGCGGCGCGCTGCACTTCTTCGGATGCGGCTCCGACGTACATCTGGACACCCTGGGCCACGCGCTTCCCGCGCAGAACGCCGGCGGCCGCTTCGATGTCCTCGAGCCGGGCATTGACGCAACTGACCAGATAGGCCTTGTGGATCTTGAC
This sequence comes from Phycisphaerales bacterium, assembly GCA_023382935.1. Classification (GTDB taxonomy): domain Bacteria; phylum Planctomycetota; class Phycisphaerae; order Phycisphaerales; family UBA1924; genus J022. The sequence continues at coordinate 195,671 of JAHDXL010000005.1, read as the reverse complement.
CTTGCGAGCCTCGATCTCGGGCAGACTGACCATGGTCTTGACCTCGTTGGGGCCAGAGACGTGCGGGATGACAGTGCCCAGGTCGAGTTCGATTTCGAGTGCATACGACGCATCGGCGTCGGGACTCACCCGTTCGCTCCACCATCGCTCGACATCCCGGCGAGTGTAAACGCCCCTGGAGTGCGGGCGACGCTCACCGGGCCTGCTCGCACTGGCGAAGTAATCGGCGCGTGCGAAGAGATAGGAGCGCAGCGTTTCGTCAAAGGGAAACACACCGGCCAGCGCGCCCCACTCGGTGGTCATGTTGGCGATCGAGAGGCGCTGATCCATGCTCAGGGAACGCACGCCGTCGCCGACGAACTCGACCGCGTGGTTGAGCACCTCATCCTTGTTGAACAGCCCGCAGAGGGTAATGATGACGTCCTTGCCGACCACACCCTCCTGGAGGCGGCCCTTCAAGACGCAGCGTGCAACCTTCGGCACCTGCCACCATGTGACGCCGGTGGCCCAGAGACATGCGGCGTCCGTGCGCACGACCGGGGTGCCCAGCGCCGACACACCGCCATAAAGGTTGGAGTGCGAGTCGGAGCCGACAATCATCGATCCCGGCACGGCGTAGCCCTGCTCGACCATGACCTGGTGGCTGATGCCGGTGCCTGGGGGGTAATAGTCGATCCCGTGCCTTTCAGCGAAGGATGCGATTTTGGCGTACTTGCCGAGGTTTTCCGGCGTCTGGTTCTGGATGTCATGGTCGATGGCGAAGACCGGCTGTCCGGGGTCGGCGACCTTGGGTTGCTTGCCGGTGCCCTCGAAGATCGAATGGAACTTGGGGATGACGGCCCCTGTGTTGTCGTGCGTCATCACATGCTTTGGGCGGATGCGCACGATCATGTCCTGGCGGGCGGCCTGACCCGGCTTGAGTCCCACGGCGTAGCGGGTGGCGATCTTCTCGACGAGGGTCAACGACATCGGTGGTCTCCAGGGATTGGGAAGTCTACCCGTGGCCGGCGGGCAGCCTTGAGGCAGGAACGGATGATCGAGTCGGTTTGCGTTTGACGATGGAAGGGCTAAGGTTGATCCCGGCCCGCACGTGCTTGCCGGCCGCTTGTTCAGAGCGCTTCAGGAAAGGTTGGTCCACGATGGCTGAGAATCAGGGACAGCAGCAGATCCAGCTTCGCATCGACGAGTCGAAGATGCACAGCGCGTATGCGAACACGATCCGTACTTCCACGACGCTGGATGAGGTGGTCTTGGACTTTGGGCTGAACATTCCGATGCAGGGTCCAAACCAGCAGCCGATGGTGCTTTTCAGCGTGGGGAGCCGGGTGATCATGAACTGGGCCGGGGCCAAGCGTTTGGCGATGAGTCTGGGTCAGTTGATCCGGCAGTTTGAAGAGCAGAACGGAGAGATCCGCCTGCAGCGGGGCCCGCAGCCCCCGGCTGACGCGGGCAACTGAGCGAACCGGCGGAGTCCGGGATCCATAGTTTCCCTGTCGAGCGGTCCGGGCGTGACGGGTTAGCGGCCGGACTGCATCTCATGGACGTGAACCTCGACTCAGGAGACTGGCATTTTGTCGGTGCAACTCGACCTCGAACGCGAAGTGCAGAACCGCGCCGAGGCCATGAGGCGGCTAACCGAGGCCGTGACGCGCGTGGTCGTCGGTCAGAAGTCCATGGTCGAGCGGCTGCTGATCGGGCTGCTGTGCAACGGGCACGTACTGCTGGAGGGTGTGCCCGGGCTGGCCAAGACATTGACGGTTTCGACGCTGGCCGGGGCGATCCACGGGTCGTTCGCGCGCGTGCAGTTCACGCCCGACCTGCTGCCCGCCGACCTGGTTGGAACGCTGATTTACCGACCGGACACGGGAGAGTTCACGACTCGGCGCGGGCCGATCTTTGCGAACATCGTGCTGGCCGACGAAATCAATCGTGCGCCGGCCAAGGTGCAGAGCGCGCTGCTGCAGGCGATGCAGGAGCGCCAGGTCACGATCGGAGAAACGACACACCGGCTCGATGATCCGTTCTTGGTGCTGGCGACGCAGAATCCGATCGAACAGGAGGGCACGTATCCGCTGCCCGAAGCGCAGGTCGACCGGTTCATGCTCAAGGTGATTGTCGATTATCCCACACGCGAGGAGGAACTGGAGATCGTCAACCGCATGGCCGCGAGCAGGCCCGATCTGACCACGACGCCGGTGCTGACGCTGGAGGATCTGCGTGAAGCCCGCTCGACGGTCGACCGCGTGCATGTGGACGAGAAGATCAAGCGATATGTGGTTGAGGTGGTGCATGCCACGCGGCACCCCGGGGAAGTGGATGACCAGTTGAAGCGGCTGATCGAGTTTGGGGCCTCGCCGCGTGCGTCGATCGCCCTGACGATGGCGGCGCGGGCGCATGCGTTCCTGCAGGGCCGTGGATTCGTGACGCCGTCGGATGTGAAGAGCATCGGGCTGGACGTGATGCGCCACCGCGTGCTGGTGAGTTACGAGGCCGAGGCCGAGGGGATTGATTCCTCGTGGGTGGTGCGTCGGATCTTCGATCGCGTGCCGATTCCGTGAGGATGAACCCGTGCTTCCCGACGACCTGATTCGCGAGGTCAAGCGCCTGGAGATCTATGCCCGACGCCGGGTCGATGACTTGTTTGCCGGGGAATATCACGCCGCCTTCAAGGGCCAGGGCATCGAGTTCGCCGAGGTACGCGAGTATGAGCCGGGCGACGACGTGCGCTCGATTGACTGGAACGTGACGGCGCGGGCGGGGCGACCGTTCATCAAGCGATTCATTGAAGAACGCCGACTCACGGTGCTGCTGTGCCTGGACACCAGCGCGTCGCACGCCTTTGGCACCATCGGCAGGAGCAAGGCGCGGGTTGCGGCCGAGGTGGCGTCGGTCTTGGCGATGGTGGCCAGCCGCAACAGCGACCGGGTCGGGCTGATCACCTTCGCCGACACGGTCAAGTTGTTTCTTCCCCCGCGGAAGGGCAGAACGCACCTGCTGCGCGTGATTCGCGAGTGCCTGGACACCTCGCCGAAGGGGGGAGGCGAGGGGCTGACCGAAGCGCTCGAACTTGTCCGGACGGTGGTACGGCAGCACGCGATTGTCTTCCTGCTGTCGGATTTTCTGATTGACCCGAGCCGGGGGCCGGGCGTGCTCAAGGCCTTGCGCATGGTCTCACACAGGCACGAGGTCGTCGGTGTGCGGATCAGCGACCCGAGAGAACTGGAGTTGCCGCCCATCGGACTGGTGAAACTGGTCGATCCGGAGACGCGCCGAGCAGTGCTCGTGGACACCGCGTCGCGCTCCACACGCCGGCGCTTCGCGCAGGCGGCTGAGCAGCGCCGACAGGCGATCGACCTGATCTTCCGCGGCGCCCGCTCGGACCTGATCGACGTATCCACGGCCCGGTCATTCGGCCCGGACTTGCTGCGCTACTTCCGAGCCCGGGAGCGTCGGCGATGAAGCGTGCACTCGCGATGATCCTGCTGGCAAGCCTGCTGTCGGGCTGCGAGCCTGCCGCGCCGCCGACACAGGCGCCCGAGCCCGCAGCCACAGCACGCGCGACATCCGAACTGGGCACGCTCACGCTGTCGCTCTCGAGGACGGAGTTGAGCACCGTAGAACGGCTGGAAGTGGCTGTCGGGCTGGAGCACGCCAGCGGTGTCACCGTGAGTGAACTGGGCTTTCAGCCGGAGCAGGCCGGCTGGACGCTGGTGGCGAGCGAATCGTCGCGGGTGCTGATTCGGGCCGACGGGCGCGCGCAGCAAATGTGGCTTTTCAGGCTTGAGCCGTTCCTCGATGGAACGTATGAAGTTCCTCCGGCCAGGATCGAGTTGCGCAAGGGGACTGTGACGGCTGAACTCTCAACGCCGTCGCAGGCGGTCACGGTGACATCGGTACTTGCGGAGGCGGGGCACGAACTGGCCGCTGCCCGGCCGCCGGTGCAGGTCGCAGCCAATCGGAACAAATCAGCATTGCCGCTGCTGGTCGGAGGCGTGATCGCGGGCGCGATGCTGGCTGGCGGGGGCTTGTGGTGGAGGCTTCGCTCGCGTCGGAAAGCAGCGGCCAAGACTCAGACGGCGGTGGATCAACCGATCGGGGCACGTGGGCAGATTGAAAGCGTACGACGGCGGTTGCGTGAACTTCTGGCCTCTCGCATCGGGGCCATGCCGGCTTCGGCCACCGGCGCGGAGATGCTGGCCTCGGCGCGTGCAAGGCTGAGCGGCGAACAGGCTGCTCGCGTGGAGCAACTGCTGGCTCACCTTGATCGCCTCTGGTACGGTCCGGATGAGCCCTCCTTCGCAGATGCGGAGGCCGTCGCGGGCGAATTGGCCTCGCTCGAGTTCCAGGCGGAGGAGGGCCACGCCTGATGGACCGCTTCGCTTGGCCATGGGTGATGGTTCTGCTGCTGCTCGTGCCGCTAGCATTGTGGCGACCGAGACGGGCGCAGCATGGGGGGGCAATGCACACGCGGCACGACCTGCTCGCGGAGGTCGGTCGCTCGTGGCGCACCCGGCTGATCTGGCTGCCGCCGATGCTTCGGGCCATCTGTCTGGTGCTATGCACCTTCGCGCTGGCCCGGCCTCAGAAACTGCTCGGCCACGTCCGCAGCAGCACGGAGGGCGTAGCGATTCAACTGCTGGTCGATCGCTCGAGCAGCATGGAAGCACAGATGAGTTTCGCGAGCGGGCAGTCGTCTCGCATCGAAGTTGTGAAACAGGTCGTGCGCGAGTTCATCGAGGGCGATTCTTCCGAGCCGGGCTCCAGCCGCGAGGGCGACATGATCGGGCTGATCGCGTTCGCCCGCTACGCTGACACGATCTGCCCGCTGGTGCGCTCGCACAGGGCGCTGGTGGACTTGCTGGGCGAGTTGAAAACCGTGCCGCGCGGCTCTGCGGAGGACGGCACAGGCATCGGGACGGCGGTGGCGCTGGCGGCGGCGCGGCTCAAGAATGCCGAGGCAGAGTTGCAACGTTCCATCAACCGCACAAGCCGGACCGAGCCGGATTTCAAGATCGCCAGCAAGGTCATCGTTCTGCTGACCGACGGGATTGAGAACCAGAACGTCTCCCCGGTCGAGGCGGCGCGGCTTGCGGCGCAGTGGGGAATTCGCATTTACGCCATCGGCATCGGCGACAAGCCGCGCGAGCAGCGGTCGATCTTCGACCTGGCGGCGCCGCAGGTGGACACACGCCTGCTGGAAGAAATGACGCGAATGACGGATGGACAGTATTTCTCGGCTTCTGATGCGGACAGCCTGCGGCAGGTGTACCAGCGCATCGGCGAACTGGAGAAGACCCGCGTCGAGACCGAGGAGTTCACGAACTACCGCGAGTTGTATCGCCCGCTGCTGATGGGCGCCCTGATCGCGCTATCGCTCGAGGTGATGCTGCGCACGCTCGTGCTCCGGAGGCCGGCATGATCCACCTGGGAGCGCCTGAGTGGATTCACGCGATGTGGCTGGCGCCTGCGGCGGTGCTTGCCAGCGTGCATGCGCTTGGCGCGCAGCGCCGTGCCCGTCTCCGGTTCGCCGACGATGCCATGCGTGATGCGATCATGCCGCCGCCGCGAATTCTGGCATCGGGTGTGAAGATCGCGCTGCTGGCCCTAGGCATGGCAGGACTGGTCATCGCGCTCACGCAGCCGCAGTGGAACAAGCGCGAGATTCCGGTGACTCGTCGTGGACGCGAGGTGGTGTTCGTGGTGGACGTGTCGCGATCGATGCTGGCCACCGATTTGGCCCCAAACCGACTTGAGCGGGCCAAGTTGTGGATCCGCGACCTGACGTCGGTGCTCGAGGGTGACAGCGTGGGGCTGGTTGCCTTTGCCGGCGCTTCGGTGGTCAAGTGCCCGCTCACGCGCGACATCGGCTTCTTTGAACTGGCGCTGGAGGAACTGACACCGGCGACGGCGCCACGCGGCGGCACGATGATCGGCGACGCCATTCGCAAGGCCGTGACCCATGTCTTTGAACTTTCGCCGCGGGGCAAACCCGAGGCCGGAGGTTTCCGCGACCTGGTGCTGATCACCGACGGTGAAGACCAGGGAAGTCTGCCGGTCGCCGCCGCCGAGACCGCGGCCGCTGCGGGCGTGCGCATCATCGCGATCGGGCTGGGCTCGGACACGCAGGGCTCGCTGGTGCCCGACCCTGATCGGCCCGGACAGTTTCTGACCTATGAGGGCGAACCGGTACGCAGCATGCTGGATTCCAAGACGCTTGCCGATGTGGCCAAAGCGACGCCCGGCGGGGTCTTCCTCAATGTCGGCACGGGCAATATCGCGCTAGATGAGGTGTATCGCGACCTGATTCGCTCGGCCGAGCAGACAACACTGGAGACCTCGTCGGTGACGGAATATCAACAGATGTTCTGGATCTTCCTTGCGATCGGGCTTGCGTGCCTGTTCGTCGAGCCAGTGCTGGAAGACCAGCGGAGGTGGAGCGCATGATCGAGGCGATGCTGGTCATCGCGATGCTGGCGCAGACGGAGAACGCCGAGCAGGCGGCGAGGCGACTGTACGGCGAGGGGCGCTATCCCGAGGCCGCGGCCGTGTATGCCGAACTGCCCGCCTCGCCCGAGCATTCGTACAACCGCGGCTGCGCGCTGCTGGCCGCGGGTGATTTTGAGCAGGCGGCGGCCGCATTTCGCCAGGCAGCCGATGCGCCGGGGGCGTTGGCGGCCAGGGCCCGGTTCAACCTGGGACACGCATTGCTCAAGCAGGCCCAGTCGCCGGCGGCCGCGCCACAGGCCAATCCGATGGCGGGGAACGCGGCTCCCGCGGCCGCGGCACCGGATTCCAGGAAGACGCTCGAGCAGTTGCGACGATCCGCCGCGGCATTTCGCTCGGTGCTCGAGGTCGATCCAACCGACGCAGAGGCAGCACGCAACACCGAACTAGTGCGGCGCATGATTCGCGACCTCGAAGAGCAGATGAAGCAGGCGCAGCAGCAACAGCAGCAGGCGGGCGAGCAGGCCCGGAAGATGCAGGAGCAGGCAGAAAAGATCGAGCAGTTGGCCAATCAGCAGCAGGCGCAGGCCGATCAGAGCCGCAACTCACCCCCCAGCCAGGCCGAGGAGCGTGTGCAAGAGCAACAGGCCATCAACGATCAGACACGTGAGCAGATGCAGCAATTGGCCGAGGAACTGGGCCCCGATCCGGCGGCCGGGCAGGCGGCTCGGCAGATGCAGGAGGCCATGCAGGAGCAGAGGGAGGCGATGCAGGACCTGGCTGACCGTCGGCCGGACCGGGCTTCGGAAGACATGCAGGAGGCTGCAGACAAGTTGCGTGAGGCGGCGCAGCAACTCCGCGAGGCCGCCCGGCAGCAGCAGCAGGGTCAGAAATCCGATGACCAGCAGGCGGGGCAGAAGGGCGAGCAACCGCAGGAAGCCACGCCGCAGGATCAGGACGACCGGAAGAGCCCGGAAGAGCAACTGGCCGAGCGGATTCTGCAGGTGGAGAAGGCCCAGCGTGAACAGCGGGCGGCGAACCGACGCCTGTATTCGGTCCCGGTTCCGGTGAAGAAGGATTGGTAGCCATGCGACAGTTGCTAATCATCTTGATGGCAGTTCTGACGCTGGTGCCGTGGGCACGAGGTCAGGACGGGATCGAGATCGAGGCCACGGTCTCGCCGGCGCAGGCCTATCTCGGCTCGACGTTCACATACACCGTAAACGTGCAGGTGATTGGGCAGTATGACATCGGCGAACCGACGCTCGACCTGCCCGCCTCGGTGCGATCGCTCGGACTGAGTTCCAATTCGACGCGATCCGGGCCGGCGCGCGTGCGCCATCCCGACGGAACCACCCGCATCGCAAACGTCACCACCCAGTCGTTCGGCTACACGCTGTCGGCCGACGCGGTGGGTCACGTCACGATTCCGCCGGCTCGCGTGCTCGTGAACGGGAAGTCGGTTTGGACCAACGCAGTCGAGATCGAGGTGATCGAACCGGATGAGATAGAGGGCTTCGAACTCGAAGCAAGGCTGAGCAAGCCGCGAGCCTACGTCGGCGAACCCGTGACGCTGCGCGTCACCTGGTACGCGGCGGACAACGTGCGTTCGTTCTCAGTGGCGTCGAGTCTGCCGGGGGGTCTGGAGGCACAGGGCATCAACCCTCCCGCAGCCGCACGCGACCCATCGCAGTACCCCCGCGCTGTGATCTTCGGACAGCAGGTGTACGGCCAAGTGCGGCAGGTCACCCGCGCAGGCCGCAGCGTCGCGGCCGTGACTTTTGAGATGCAGGTCCGCCCCACCGCCACCGGTACCTATGACTTCGGCTCGTTGGCCATCGTCTTTGACACGGCACAGGGATTCAACTCGCGTCGCGGCATCTCGCGTGCCGAGCCGGTGAGTTTCGAGGCCTTGCCCCTGCCGACACAGGGGCGCCCGGCGGACTTCACGGGGTTGATCGGCAATTACCGGATCTCGGCGACTGCAGGACCCACGGAGGTGAGCGTGGGCGACCCGATCGGGCTGCGCATCGCCGTCACCGGCACGGATCCGCTCAGCGTGCAGGCAGGCCCGAGACTGGCCGCGGACCCGGCGTTCGCGGAGCGATTCAAACTCGATCCGAGCGGGTGGGAGCGAGACCTGACAGGGCGTGAAGAGGCCCGCTTCCAGACCACCATTCGAGCGCTGTCGCCCGATGTCCGCGAGATTCCGCCGGTGCGACTGCCCTACTTCGACGCGGACGCGGGCGTGTATCGCGTGGCCATGTCAGAGCCAGTTCCCATCACGGTGCACGCGGCGAGCAACGTCACGCTGGCCGATGCCGTGACGTCTTCGATTCTCGCGCCCAGCGTTCGCGAGAAACTGGGCACGCCAAGCACCGGGCTGTGGTCGATTGCGCCGCCGACGACGCTGGCCTCCGGGCGTCCGGAGCCGCTGCTGCGCCGGGTGCTTCCGATCGTGCTGGTGGTGCCCCCGCTGCTGCTGGGCGGACATGTCGGGTGGACGTTGCAGCGACGTCGCGGGTCATCGCGCCAGGCGGCTTTTCATCGCGCGCAGGCCGCCGCCACGAGGCTCGCCCGTCGAGGCCGGCACGAAGAAGCGGTCCGCACGTTGCTGAGCGCTCGGCTTTGCCAACTCCCAGCGTCGATCACCGCGGCCGACTGCTTGCGTGCGACCGACGATCCACAGGCCGCCCGCACGCTTGAGAACTGTCTGAGAGCCAGAGAGTTTGCACGGTTTGGCGGCACGCCGCCGGCCGAGGCGGTGAGCACCACCGAACTGCTCGGGGCACTTCGCAGAGTGCACTTTGCCGAAGGAGGCCGGGCATGAGGCGCCTGGCCCTGCTCATTCTGCTGTTCGCGGCACTGCACTCTGCCGCGGCCCGGGCGGATGTCGGCGACCTGATCGCCCAGGGCTGCGCACGATACGATGAGGCGCTGGCGGCCGTACCCGACGACCCGGTTGGTGCACGATCGCTCTTTGCCCAGGCGGCGGCCGCCTTCGACCAGGCCGGCGCGGAAAGTCCGGCTCCCAGCGCCGAGTTGTTTCGCGCAGCCGGTAACGCGCACCTGCTGGCGGGCAATCACGGCCCGGCGGTGCTCGCCTTTCGTCGCGCCCTGCGGTTGGAGCCCTCAAATCGGCGCGCTGCGGAGGGACTCGCGGCCGCTCGGGCCTCGATCAACCTCGATGCGCCGATTTCGCGAACACGACACTGGCTCGAGGTTGTGAACCTGTGGCCTCGTTACATTCCGTTGTGGACGATGCAGGCAACGTTTGCCTTGGCGTGGACGGCGTTCTGGCTGGCATGGCTGGTCGCACGCCTGCGGGGTCGCACGCCGCCGCTGGCGAGCCTGACAACGCTTGGCATCGTGGCGGCTGCGGCGGGCCTGGCCCTTTTTGCGCATGACCGGTACGATCGCCACGCCCGCGACGCGGTTCTGATGGAGCGAGCCGTCGGCTACAACGGACCCAGCGCTGACGTGTACCTGCCGACCTTCGAAACTGCCCTGTTGCCAGGGCTGGAAGGACGGCTGGTCGAATCTCGCGGCCGCTGGGTGCAGGTAGAACTGCGATCCGGCGTCCACACATGGTTACCCGCGTCCTCGGTCGAACTCGTCGCTCCCGCGGCCGAGTAGCCCGCGAAAGCCATCGCCCACCGGCCGCCCCCCGTACACTTGCCCATGCCCCTGGCGCGGCTGCGCAACCTGTCGCTCTCGAACAAGTGCTTGCTGCTTTTCGGCGGGGCGATCACGATTCTGATCCTGATCGCGCTGACGGTGCCGTGGCTGCGCATGAACGCACTGGTGCGCGCCGGGCAGTTGGAAGTCAGCCGCGAACTGATTGACCTGTGGGGCGACCTGGACGCGACCGATCGTCAGGTCGTGCTGCTCGCAGGCGTGACATTTGATGAACTCTCGGTCGCCGAGGCCGAAGCGTTAGCAGAAACCGATGCTTTCGTCCGGCGTTCGCTGACCGCGTTCTCGCGTGAGAGGCCTGGTAACGAAAGGCTGGTCAGTTCGTGGGAGGGCGGAACGAAGCGATACCGATACGCGCGGGCCCGGCGCGACGATGCCGGCCACCTCGTCGGGCTGATCGTCCTCGAACGCCGCTCGCCCGGGGCAGCCGTGCAGTTGGTCGTCAACGCGCTCTACCTGCTGGCTGCTGGCATGGTGGTGCTCGGGGTGGCGGTGCTGCTGTTCCACGGCATCCTGACCCGGATCATCCTCTCGCCGGTGCGTTCGCTCAGGCAGACGGCCGAGCGCGTGCGCGACGGTGACCTCTCGACGCGTTCAAGCATCCAGACCGGCGACGAGTTCAGCGAACTGGCCGAGACGTTCAACCTGATGCTCGGTGATCTTCAGACCAAGCAGGACCAGTTGCGCGCGATCAACACGGCTCTGGACGGCAGGCTCACCGAACTGGCCGAGGTCAACCGCACGCTGGCGCACGCGGCCCACCTCAAGGGCGAGTTCGTCGCCAACGTCAGCCACGAACTGCGCACGCCGATGAACTCGATCCTCGGTTTCGCCGAACTGCTGCTGGAGATCGCGCGGACTGAGCGCGAGCAGTTGAACACCGACAACCAGAGCATCCCGAGCGCCCTGGTCAAGCGAGAGCGATACCTGCGCAACATTGTTGACGCCGGGCGCACGCTGCTGGAGATGATCGAGAGCCTGCTCGAAATGGCCAAACTCGAGGCGGGGCGCGTCGATGTCAAGGTCGAGCCGATGAGCGTCGGGCAGACGTGCGAGAGTCTGGCGGCCCTGATCGACCCGCTGGCCAAACGCAAGGGCGTCGAGGTGACGCTCGACGTGCGCGCCGACGTGCCGATCATCCAGACCGACGTCAAGAAGTTCAGCCAGATCGTCTTCAACCTGCTCTCCAACGCGGTGAAGTTCACGGGCGGCGCCGAGCACAAGGGCAAGATCATCCTGCGGGCTGAACGCCTGGCGCCGTCCGGGCTCGACGCCGAGGATGCCCGCGTGCGGGTCAGCGTGATCGACAACGGGCCGGGCATCTCGAAAGAGGACCAGAAGAAACTCTTTGAGAAGTTCAGCCGCCTCGACCGCGACCGCGACGGCTCGCAGCCGGGCACGGGGCTTGGGCTGGCGATCTCGCGCGAACTGGCTTCGGTGATCCAGGCCGAGATCCAACTGGTCAGCCAGGAAGGGCATGGCTCGATGTTCAGCCTCATCGCCCCGCTGCGCCTCGACCCGTCCAAGATCGAGGAAACCAAACTCGAAGCCCGCTTCCGCGGCACGCTGCACGGAAGAAGGTCGTGGACGGACGCGGGCTGACGGGAATGCGATCGGGCGGCCTTTGAGTGCCCCTGACCTGTTCGACTTGGGCGTCTGCTCAGGACAGTGCCTCATTTCGCACCGACAACCAACCTGTAGATGAGAGAACCGGACCTCTTTGGCAGGAATCTATCAGACATGTGCACCACGCGGCACGGGAAACGGAAAGAGGCGCACGAGCGCCGCCCGCGAGATGGACATGCCCGAAAGCCCGCCGAGATGCGGGCAGGAGGTAGGACGATGAACCTGAACAGCGCAAAGAGTCTGGTTGTGCTGAGCGCGATCACTCTCGGCGCCAACGTGTCACTTGGAGACGATGAGTTCGAGAACCTGATTCCGCTGCAGATCATGATGGGAGCAATGTATGAAGACACTTGGGCTCTCTCGAACCTGCTTGGTCCTCAAGACGCGCGCTTTTTCATGCCGTTCAACCTCTCCCCGGGCAACATCAGTTATTCGATCGCGGCGGGCACCGTGATCGGTGACGCATGCGTGGGGCTCAACGGATGGATGAACCAGGTGGACGAGTTCACATGGATCGGCGGCTCGGCGCTCGACGTGATGCGCGCGACACGCACCAGAACGTATGACGCCACCATGCGGCGGGAAGACGACGGCACCTGGACATTCACGCTCAAGTCACAATCCGCGGATGATCCTGACGACGAACTGCTCCACGGTTGGACCTTGACGCCCGTGAAGGGGAAGCCCGGAGCGTGGACGAGTACGCACTCAACCGGCGCCACAGACAACGTGCTAAGGCATGTTCTCAACCGCGTCACATGGGAGATCACATTCCCACAGACGGCCTCGGTGTCCGGCAGCATCGCAGCCACGGGTGCGACCAGCGGCGACGCCGCTTGCGTCATCCCCGCGCCCTCCACGCTCGCGATTCTCGGGCTGGCTCTGATCGCCAGCCGTCGTCGCCGCTAACAATTTCACCATGAGCGGGACCGGCCCGGGCGGGTTCACACGCATCGCCCGGGCCTTTTTCACGTCCTGATCCACACCTCCTGGGCTACTTCACCAGCGCGATCAGCAGTCCGTCATACCCCTTCACCCCGACGGTCTGAATGGTCGTCGCCGACACGCGCGGATCGCGGCAGATCATCTCGTGCAGGCGCCGCACGCCGAGTACCGCCGGGTCGGCGCACGACTCGTCGGCCACTCTTCCGTCGCGCACGACATTGTCCACCACGATCACCCCGCCCGGGCGCGACAACGCGACCGACCGATCGAAATACGCGGGAATGTTCTCCTTGTCCGCGTCGATGAACACAAAGTCAAAAGGCGGGGCGAGGCTCGCCATGCTCACGATCGCCGGGCCCACGATGATCTTCACACGCCCGCCCTGACCCGACCGATCCACATTCGCCCGCGCGACCCGCGCGTGCTTGGTATCGATCTCAAGCGAAACCAGTTCGCCGTCGGCCGGCAGGGCGCCGGCGAGCCAGATGGTGCTGTAGCCGCCCAGCGTGCCGATCTCGAGGATGCGCCGCGCCCCCACCGCCTGCGCGAGCAACTGGAGCAGTTTGCCCTGGTTGGGCGCGACCTGGATGGCCGGAAGTCCAGCAGCCGCGCTGTCACGCACCGCGGACTTCAGAGGCTCGTCCTCGTGAACGATGGTCCGGTTGACAAACTCGTCCACACGCAGCCACATTGCGTCGCTCATGCCAGACTCCTCGGGACTGCAGGTGTCGTGCGTCACGGGCTTGAGCATGATATCTTCGAGATCGACCTGATCCCCGCGCACGCACGATGCGGCGTCGGCAACTCGCCCGCGAAGGGGCACGCATGAGCGAACGATGCCTTGAGCAACTGGCCCGCATGCCTGTCACCCACTGCATCGGCGTGCGTGCGGGCGATCTGATGTGCGATCTGCCCCCCCGCGCGAGCAGATCGCGCGGCGTCATCGAGGCCGACGGCATCGTGATCCAGCGCGACGGGCGCTTCGTGCTGCCCGGATGGCCGGGCAGGTGACACAAGACTTCGCGAACGCTCCCGAGGCATTCGCACTGCAAGGGCGGATACGGCTCGGACTACGCCGAATTTGCTTTTCGGCGGTGCGTTGGCGCGTAGAATGACGTAGAGCATTCGAACCCTACAGCGGAAACCGGCCTGCCGACACGGATGCTCTGGGGGGAAGGCTGGTGCATCGGACCGACGATCCGCACCCCCACTGCGTCGCCCGGTCCGAGCACTTTGTTTGAAAGTCAGGTGCATCATGCGGGCCACGGCGGTCTTTCGCCGGCGGACGTGCGGATCGGGCTCGGACTCAGGTCCGACGGTGTACATCGTCGACGATCGGGCCGATGATCGCGACCGGCTGCGAGCGATGGTCGAGTCAATCGATCTTGACACCGCGACGTTCAGCAATGCGCGCGACTTCCTCGCGGCGCGCGTGCCCGCGCAGCCCGGCTGTCTCGTGCTCGATCTGCGCATGCCCGGCATGGACGGCCTGGAGTTGCAGGCTGAACTGGCCTCGCGGGGCGACGACCTGCCGATCATCTTCGTGACTGCCTATGCGGAGGTGCCGGCCGCGGTACAGGCGATGCGCGCGGGTGCCGTTGACTTCATGTCCAAGCCAGTCTGCGAACACGACCTGCTGCGCGTGGTGCGCACGGCCATTGCCCTGGACACCGAGCGCCGCCAGAGGCGTTCCAAGGCCAGGGAAGGCGCCCGCCGACTGGCCACGCTCTCCGCGCGAGAGCGCGAGGTGCTCGAACTGGTCTTGCAGGGCAAGTCCTCGAAGGGTATCGCCGACATCCTGTCCATCAGCGCTCGCACGGTCGACGTGCACCGATCTCACATCATCCACAAAATGGGGGCGACCTGCCTGCCTGATCTGTATCGTCTCGTATATGGCACCGAGCCCTCTACGCAGTTACCGATAATCACTCAAGACAATGCGTAGTGAGGCGCTCGTCTGAGAGGACTGCGGCACAGTAACCTGGAGGTGTGCAAGGCGCCGCTCATCTGTGCGGAGGCCCAGACATGCCGCCCCTGCGAAAACGACTGATCCCTGCGAACCGCCAAACGGTTCGCCGTGCGAGCGCCAACTTCGTCGGCATGTCTCCGTCCGCCATGCGCGGCGTGGCTTGCCATCCCGCAAAGGGGGCTCACCATGACCAGCCGACTTGACGACCTGATCGTTCGCGAATGTCGCGCTCACAGCGACGATCGACACCGACTGCTCGACATCCTGCACGACGTGGCCCGGCGCGAGGGTCAAGTCTCGGCGCCGCATGCGGCCGGCATTGCCGACCGGCTCGGACTGTCCACGGCAGACGTGATCGAAGCCGTCCACTTCTTCGACCGCTTTCACGATCATCCGCGAGGATGCACCCTGGTACAGGTCAGTGACGATGCGGTTTCGCGTCTGCGCGGCTCACGGGCAGTCATCACAATTCTGCGTGAACACCTCGAAAGCGCGCCCGGGTCCGACGACGACGCGCACTTCCGCGTTCAACCCTCCGGCGACATGGGCCTGGCAGATCAGGGACCGGTCGTCCTTGTGGACGACGTGGTGATCCCTGAAGTCGGCGAACGGGAAGCACACGTCATCGGGACGCACCTGCGCGAGGGCCGACCCGCTTCAGGACTCATCACGTCCCTGGGCGACGGCAACAACGCTCATCCGCTCGTGCACAGCGCCGTGCACAACCATGTCCGCCAGGTGGGACCGGTGATATTCCGCCCGATGGCGCGTGGCGAAGCCCTGCGTAAGGCCGTGCGCATGACTCCCGCCGAGGTGATGCGCGCGGTCAAGACCGCGCGCCTGCGCGGCCGCGGCATTGACAGCCTGCCGACAGGCGTGAAGTGGGGATTCGTGCGGGCCGCGTGTGCGGAGCGCGTCGAGTCGCTCTGGGGGCAGGAGGCCGCCATCGGGCGCGACTACTCGCGCGAGTTTGACCGCATCATGGAAGTGGATGAACGATACGTGGTGTGCATCGCCTGCGACCCCGAGCCGGGCTCGTTCCGTGATCGCGTCATGCTGACTGAGTGCGCCGAGCGCGTGTTCGCCGGCATGACCATCGCCGGCTACGCCGTGGGCGCCCGGCTCGGGCTGTTGTACATCCGTGAAGAGTACGCCTATCTCGTCACCTTCCTCGAGGCTCTGCTGGCCAAGCGCGCCGAAGACGGACTGCTGGGGCAAGACATCTGCGGCAAGCGCGGTTTTGACTTTGAAATCCAAGTGCGCCTCGGCGCGCATCCGCACGTTCTCGGCGAAGAGACCAGCATCATCGCTGCGTGCGAAGGGCGAGCCGGCGCTGTCCATCCGCGCCCGCCATATCCCACCTCGTGCGGGTACCTCGGGCACCCCACCGCCACCAACTGCGCCGAGACCCTCTGCTGCGTAAGCAAGATTCTCGACGAGGGATCCGGATCGTTCTGCGAGTGTGGCACGTCCCAGAGCGCCGGCACCAAACTGCTCTGCGTTTCGGGCGACTGCCGGCGCCCCGGCGTCTACGAAGTTCCGTTTGGCATCAGCATCCGCTCCGTGCTCGAACTGGCCGGAGCCGAAAACACCGGATTCGTGCTCCTGAGCGGGCAGTCGCCGCGCCTGACCACCGAGGCCGAGTTCGCGCATCGCATCGGCTACGAGCACGTGGCGACCACGGGCTCGATACAGTGCTTCGCCCGCGCCCGCGACCCGCTGGCCATCATCGCCTCGTATGCGCAAGCACTTCATGCTGAGCAATGCGGGGCCTGCGTTCCCTGCCGCGGCGGGCTGCCGTTGGTCCGCGAGATGCTTGACCGCTTCGCAGAAGGAACCGCATGTCGGGCCGAACTCGATCAGTTGCATCGCCTGGCAGAAGCATTGCGCACCGGCAGTCTGTGCGTGCTCGGCAAGGCGGCCGGCAAGTTCCTCTCCCAGGCATTGGAAGATCATCGCTCGCTGTTCGAGTCGCGTGCCCGCGGACAGCGGGCCGTTGCCCGGTCACACATCGAGGCCAAGCCCAGGGGGGCCGACAAGCCCGCCCATGCGGCAGGAGACTGAGCCATGTCAGGTGCGCTGTCCTGGACGCTGGATGACCGCCGTCTCTCCGGCTCGCGCGGCATGACCGTGCTTGAAGGGGCCGAGTCCGCCGGCCTCTCCATCCCCCACCTCTGCCGCGGTTGCTTCAAGACCGGCGGCGGTCGCTGCCGGCTGTGCACCGGCTTGATCAACGGACGCCCGCGTGCCACCTGCATCGAACCGCTGGCCGAGGGCATGCGCGTCGAGTTCGACACGCCCGAACTGCGTACGCTGCGCCGCACGCTCTTGGAGATTCTCCTCGCACAGTGCGGGAAAGACCATGGCACAACCGAACTCGACGCTGAGGCGGCGCGAATGGGCGTGCAAGAGAGCGCATTTGCCCGCGCCCAAGCCTGCCTTCCCATCGAGCGCGGGCCTGGACAGATCGTGATCGATCACGCCCGCTGCATCATGTGCGGCCGATGCGAGCGTGCCGCCGATGCGGCCGGCGCCGCTGGGTTCGTCCGGGTTATCGGGCGCGGGGAGGGCAGGCGTCTCTGGATGGACGATCAGGTCCAGATCGACAACGCCTGTCTTGGCGCGATCGTCGCCGCGTGCCCAACCGGCGCACTCCGATTGGACCAGAGCACAAGAGGTAAACCATGACTGCCAACCGCGTTCTCTTCATCGATGACGAAGCCGAGTGGCGCGCCGCCGTCCGTGAGATCCTGGAAGCCCACGGCTACGAGATGATCGGGGCAGCCTCCGGCGAGGATGGCCTGATCGCCTGCTCACGCTCACACCCGGACCTGATCATCGTCGACCTGATGATGGAAGAAGTCGACTCGGGGCTGTCCTTCATCCGTGATCTGCACGCCAGTGGAATCCAGACGCCGGTCTACCTGCTCAGCAGCGTCGGGGAAATGATGAACCGACACATCGATGCGGAAGCCATCGGCGTGGCCGGTGTGCTCCAGAAGCCCATCGATTCGGCAACTCTGCTCTCGCTGCTCCAAGCACACCTGACGCCGGTTCACCGATGATCGCGTCGTCCCCAAGTGCCTGAGTGCTCAGTCCCTGACCGCGCCTTCTCGGGTGAATGACTGCGCCCGGACCCCGTGCTTGCGCATCTTCGATCGAAGCGTGTTTGGATTCACCTTCAACAGTTCGGCTGCGCCGCCGGGACCCTCGACCTTGCCGTGGCAGCACCGCAGCGCCGACTCCATGGCCGCCCGGATGACGTCGTTGAGCGAGCCCGGTGCCTGCGCCGCCGGCGGCCGTTGCGTCGACGACGGAACCGGGTGGAGCGGCGCGTTGAGTCCCATCGCCGCGAGCAGCGCCAGCCGCCCATCCTGCCCCAGCAGTGCCGCGCGATCGATGACGGCCGCCAGTTCGCGGATGTTCCCGGGCCACGGATAGGCCCGCAGCATCGCAAGGTCGGATTCCGTCACTTCAAACTCCGGCAATCCAAAACGAAGACTGGCGCGATGAGCAAAGTGCCTCACGAGTTCAGGCAGATCCTCGTGGCGCTCACGCAGCGGCGGCAGCAGCAGCGGAAAGACCGCCAGCCGATACCACAGGTCTTCGCGAAACGTCCGCAGACGCACCATCTCCGTAAGGTCGCGATGCGTCGCGGCCACGATGCGGCAATCCACGCGGATGGACTCCTGCCCGCCCACCCGCTCCAGCGTTGAATCCTGCAGAACGCGCAGGAGCCGCACCTGGGCTGCCAGAGTCAGTTCGCCGACTTCGTCGAGAAACAGCGTGCCCCCATGTGCCCGCTCGAACCAGCCCTGCCGCTGCTCGACCGCGCCGGTGAACGAGCCCCGCTCGTGTCCGAACAACTGGGAGTCGATCAGGTCTGGCGGAATGGCCCCGCAGTTGACTCGCACGAATGGGCCCTCGTGCCTTCGCGACGAATCGTGAATCGCCCGCGCAATCACTTCCTTCCCCGAACCAGTCTCGCCCAGGATCAGCACCGGAAGGTCCGACTGGGCCACCACGCGCACCCTCTCCATCACTCCCGCCAGCCCGGCCTGCGCTCCCACGATCGGTTCGTGCAGCGACTGACGACCCAGTCGCCGCAACGCCGCCTGACGCTCGGCCTCTGCCGCCCGCCTCAGGTCTTCCAATTCGTGAAACCGGTTCGAGGTGTCCAGCGCCACCGCCAGCGGCTCCAGCGTCGCCGCCAGCAGAGTTGAGGTACGCTCATCCAACTCCACGCCATCCGCAAGCCGCCAGGCCACCACCCCCTCCGCCCCGGCGCGTTGCAGCGCCCCGCACACCACCGACTGCTCGCCCAGACACGATTCCAAAGGACGAAGCAGGCTTCGACCCGGGCGCCGGGGGTTGAACAGGCACAGCCCGCCTCGAGCAGTGAACCTCCTGAGCGATTGCGCACCCTCGCCATCGCAGATCACGCGACCGGATGCCCCCTGCGCCGACCCGGCCACGCCGACGAGCACACAGCGCGACTGGTGCAGGGCGAAGATCCACATCGCCTCGATGCGGACAAACGGCCTGATAACTGCGTGCAGATCGGAGATCGAGTCCGACAGGTCGATGTGCCGACAGGCTTCTCGCCACAACGCCAGTTGCATCTCCTTGAGTCGTTCCATGATACATTGCTATACCACGGGAATCCGTGATATCAAGTGGCATAGTCCGTGTTATTTCACGGACATTCCCCACCAGCGCGGCCTTTTGGGCCGGGACTGGACTTTTTCTCCGGGCGCCACCGATGGCACGCTGGTTGTACCAGGGGTGTGGATGATGACCATTCCTACTACGCATCCCTTGCTGCGAGCCCTTCCCCACGGACTTGAAGACTTCGCCCGCGACGTTGCCGCTCGGACCAGTCTGGAATCCCTCCGAGATCTCCTGGCCACCCTGCCCGCGCATCTTCTCCCGCTCGCCGGCTGCGCGACCTCTCAGCCGAACTCCCATACCCGCCGCGTACTGCTTGAATCGCCCGAATGCGTCATCGAACTGCGTGGGTATCTGCCCGGGCAGAGAACAATGCCCCACGATCACGGGCCGGCACGCTGCGCCTTCCGCGTCCTCGCCGGCATCGCCATCGAGTCTCGCCACGAACGCGATGCGAAATGCCGCGTCATGGAAGCCGCCTGCGACCGATTCCTTACCGGCTCGGTGCTGGCCTGCGAACCTGGGCTGATCCATTCGATCATCAACGAGGCATTCTCGAGCGAACTACTGGTCACGCTCCACGCGTTCAGACCAGCGCCGCGAATGGCCACGTACGACCTCGCACCACACGACACCAAGGAGACCAGGGAATGAGACCCCGGCGACCGATCCTCGCTTCGATCATCGGACTGGTCATGTGCGCCACCAGCGTGCTGGCACAGACACGCACCATGCTCAACGTCTCGTACGACCCCACGCGCGAACTCTACAAGGACTTCAACGCCGAGTTCGCCAGGATGTGGAAGGAGAAGACCGGACAGACCGTCGAGATCAAGATGTCGCACGGCGGCTCAGGCAAGCAGGCGCGTGCCGTCATCGACGGGCTCGAAGCCGATGTCGTCACCCTGGCCCTCGCCTACGACATCGATGCGATCAGCGAGCACGCCGGCCTGCTGCCCAAGGAATGGCAGAGCCGCCTGCCCAATGCCAGTTCGCCCTACACCTCGACCATCGTCTTCCTCGTTCGCAAGGGCAACCCCAAGAACATCCGCGACTGGGACGACCTGCTCAAGCCCGGCGTCGAGGTCATCACGCCCAATCCCAAGACCTCCGGCGGCGCTCGATGGAACTACCTGGCCGCGTGGGGCTTCGCCCTCCGACGCGAACTGGGTGACCTAGCCAAACTGGAAGACCCCAACGCAGCCGAAGCGGTAAAGGCCGCACAGGCCAAGGCCCGCCAGTTCGTCACCGACGTCTTCCGGCGTGTGCCCGTGCTCGACACGGGAGCCCGCGGCTCAACCACCACCTTCGTCCAGCGCAACATCGGCGACGTGCTGCTCGCATGGGAAAACGAGGCCTTCCTGGCCGTCGAAGAACTCGGCAAGGACAAGTTCGAAATCGTGGTTCCCTCCATCAGCATTCTCGCCGAGCCCCCCGTGACGCTCATCGACAAGTTCTCCGACAAGCACGGCAACCGCGATCTGGCCCAAGCCTATCTCGAATATCTCTACTCGCCCATCGGACAGCGCCTGGCCGCCAAGCACTACTACCGCCCCTACGACCCGTCTCTGGTCGATCCTGAGGACCTCAAACGCTTCCCCAAACTCGAACTGCTCAGCATCGACACAGTGTTCGGCGGATGGAAGAAAGTGCAGACGGAGCACTTCGACGACGGCGGCGTCTTTGACCAGATCTACAAGCCATAGACACCCGCTCCGTTCGCGCCGGGCCGGCCGCGCGGACGGAAGGCAACAAGGACCCCAGTTCGACTCCCCGGCCGCTCTCCCAGGCGACCGGGGGATTCACGAGGACGGAGAACATCATGCGACGCCCCTTCAAACGCAGGCCCGGCAAGATCCCGGGATTCCCGTTGACCATGGGCATCACGATCACCTACCTCGGACTGATCGTGCTGATCCCGCTCGCGGGGCTCGTGCTCAAGACGGCCCAACTTTCGTGGAGCCAGTTCTGGACCACCGTCATCGACGACCGCGTACTGGCCTCGTTCCGTCTGAGCATCGGCGCCTCGCTCGTGGCCGCCACCATCAATCTGTTCTTCGGCTTTATCGTCGCGTGGGTGCTGGTGCGCTATCCCTTCCCGGGGCGCAAGATGGTCGACGCGCTCGTCGATCTGCCCTTCGCGATGCCGACGGCCGTGTCCGGCATTGCGCTCACGGCCCTCTACGCCCGCAACGGCTGGCTAGGCGGCCCGCTCTCACACGTCGGCATTAACGGCGCGTTTAGCCGTTTCGGCATCGTGATCGCGCTGACCTTCATCGGCCTGCCATTCGTCGTGCGGACTCTTCAGCCCGCGCTGGCCGACCTCGAGTCCGACGTGGAAGAAGCGGCCGCCAGCCTGGGCGCAGGGCGGCTCCAGACGGTCCGCCGCGTGGTGGTGCCGGCGGTCCTGCCGGCGCTGCTCGCCGGGTTCGCCATGGCATTCGCCCGCGCGGTCGGTGAATACGGCTCGGTCGTCTTTATCAGCGGCAACATGCCCATGAAGACCGAGATCACCCCGCTGCTCATCGTCACCAAACTCGAGCAGTACGACGTCGCCGGCGCCACTTCTATCGCGCTGGCCCTGCTCGCGTTCTCGTTCGTGATGCTGCTGGTCATCAACGGCATCCAGGTCTGGAGCACCGCGCGCACCCGCGCCTGAGGATCAAGCCATGCCCGGTGCCGTCGCATTGTCACTGTCCGTCGGAGTCCGGCCCGGCACTCCAGCCACCCGGGACACCTCGCTCACCCGCTGGGTGCTCACCGGCATCGCCCTGACCTTCCTGGGCGTCTTCCTCGTGCTCCCGCTGGTCGTCGTCTTCACGGAAGCCCTGCGCGAGGGCATCGGCGTCTATCTTGGGAGTTTCCAAGATCCGGACGCCCTCTCGGCCATCCGTCTGACTCTCATCGCCGCCGGCGTGTCCGTGCCTCTCAACGTGGTCTTTGGGCTCTGCGCCGCCTGGGCCATCACCAAGTTCAAGTTCCGCGGACGCTCGCTTCTGGTCACGCTCATCGACCTACCCTTTGCAGTCTCTCCCGTGGTTGCGGGCCTGATCTACGTCCTCGTGTTCGGGCGTCAGGGCTGGCTGGGCCCCTGGCTGGCCGAGCACGACATCAAGATCATCTTCGCCGCGCCCGGCATCGTGCTGGCAACGGTCTTCATCACCTTCCCCTTCGTCGCCCGCGAACTGATTCCGCTCATGGAGGAGCAGGGCCTGGAAGAAGAGCAGGCCGCCATGACCCTGGGCGCACGCGGCTGGACCATGTTCCGTCGTGTCACCCTCCCCAACATCCGCTGGGCGCTGCTCTACGGCGTCATCCTGTGCAACGCCCGAGCGATGGGTGAGTTCGGCGCCGTCTCGGTCGTCTCCGGACACATTCGCGGGCAGACCAACACGCTCCCGCTGCACGTCGAGATCCTCTACAACGAATATTCGTTCGCCGCGGCCTTTGCCACCGCGTCGCTGCTGGCCATTCTGGCGATCATCACGCTCGTGCTCAAGACGGCCGTCGAGTATCGCGTGCGCCGGCAGATGGAACTGTCTGCACGACTGGGGGACAAGTCATGAGTATCAAGGTTCGCAACGTCAGCAAGAGTTTCGGCGCCTTCAAGGCGCTCGACGACGTGTCGTTTGACATTCCCACCGGCGAACTGGTCGCCCTGCTCGGACCCTCGGGTTCTGGAAAGACCACGCTCCTTCGCCTCATCGCCGGTCTGGAAGACCTCGACCCGGGCGCCGGCTCCATCCGGTACTACGAGGAAGACGTGGCCGGGCAGCCGGTCCGAAAACGCCGCGTCGGCTTCGTGTTCCAGCACTACGCCCTCTTCCGGCACATGTCCGTCTTCGAAAACATCGCTTTCGGGCTGCGCGTACTGCCCCGCGCCAAGCGCCCCAGCCGCAAACGCATCCGCGAACGTGTGCACGATCTGCTCGGGCTTGTGCAACTTGAAGGCATGGCCGGGCGCTACCCGAGCCAACTCTCCGGCGGACAGCGCCAGCGCGTCGCGCTCGCCCGCGCCCTGGCCGTCGAGCCGCGCGTGCTCCTCCTCGACGAGCCGTTCGGCGCCCTTGACGCCAAGGTCCGCACCGAACTGCGCCACTGGATCCGCAAACTTCACGACGACCTGCACATCACCAGCGTCTTTGTCACCCACGACCAGGAGGAGGCGCTCGAAGTCGCTGACCGCGTCGTGTTGATGAACCAGGGCCGCATCGAGCAGATCGGCTCCCCCGCCGACGTCTACCACTCGCCCCAGACCGAGTTCGTCATGAACTTCCTCGGACAGGTCAACACTTTCCGAGGCCACGCTCACGGGCGCGACGTCGAGTTCGCCGATATCTCCGTCGCCGCCTCCGATGGCGTCATTCGCCACGGTGACGTGCGTGTCTTCGTCCGTCCGCACGAACTCGAGGTCTTGCCGCAGAAGAACGGCAAGCCCGGCTTCCCCGCCACCGTGCTGCGCGTCAACGCCGCCGGCGCGGTCGCACGCCTTGATCTCCAACTGCCCGACGGCGGACTCATCACCGCTGAACTGCCGCAGGATCGCTTCGCACGCCTCTCGGCCGGCACCGGCGAGAAGGTCTTCGTCACGCCGCATCGTGTTCACGTCTTCTAGCCGCTTCTGCTGGGAGCGTCGCATGCGATTCCCTTCACTTCAACCGACTTTGAGTCGAGACTCAACTGGAGCAACCTCATGAAGGCATCGACCAACGATTGCCTGCTGTGCACAAGTTCCGCGATGATTCTCTCCATCTGCGGTACCGCCACGGCTGCCGAAACCTCTCTCAGTACCCGCGAACTGCTCCTCGACGCCGCATCGCACACCTTGCTCGAAGACGCGGCCACCTCCGGACACGACGGACGCTTCTTCATCGCCAGCAGCGACGGAAAGTTTAAACTCCAGATCGGCGGCGAACTGCAGTTCCGCTATTACGGCACCTTCAACGCCACCTCGAGCGTCGATGACTACGACGGCGGCTTCCAGCACAACCGCGCCCGCATCGAGTTCCGCGGGCACGTCATCGAACCCAAACTCACTTACCGAGTCCTGACCAACTTCAACCGCGAGACCGGCGTGCTCGAACTCCAGGATGCCTACGGCGAATACGAACTCGAAAACAAACTCAAGATCCGCTGGGGGCAATCCAAACTCCCCTTTGACCGCGAGTTCTTTGCCTCCAACCCCTGGGCCGTTCAGGGAATGGAAGCATCGGTTCTCTCGTCGGTGTTCCGGCTCGATCGCTCACAGGGCGTCATGCTCAGTTATCAGGCAGAACGCTGGCAGATCTCCGCTGCCATCTCCGACGGACGTCGCGCCCTCAACACCACCTATGAGTCCTCCGCCGAAGCCGAGTTCGCCCTGACCGGGCGTGCCGAGTTCCGACTCGGCGAGGCGCCGTGGAAGCAGTTCCGCGACCAGTCCGCCTTCCGCGGCGACAAGAACGGGTTGCTCATCGGGCTGGGCGGGCACTGGCAGCAGGAAGGCTCCACCGGCGCTCCTTCCTACGCCACCGGAACCGTCAACCTCTACCAATACACGCTCGACGTCGGCTTTGAAGGCGACGGCTGGAACGCGCTGGCCGTCTACACCGGCCGCATCATCGACGGCGCTGACGACTCGCTCTATGACAGCGGCGCCCTGATACAAACGGGCGTGTTCGTGAGCGAAAAGGCCGAACTGTTTGCCCGCTACGCCCGCATCTTCCCGGATGACGCGCGCTCCGGAGGCAACGACGACTTTGCCGCCATCACGGGGGGTTTCAACTGGTACTTCATCCCCGGGAGCCACGCGCTCAAGTTCACCGGCGAAGTCACGTGGTACCCCGACACCCAGTCCGAATCGGGCTCTATCATCAAGACGCCCGACACGGCCGTCGGTCTGCTTGGCGACGACGAAGACAGCCAGTTCACCGTCGGCTTCCAGATGCAGCTGCTCTTCTAGGGCCAGCGTCCGACTTCATCATTCCTTGACCATCGGCCGACCGCGTCGGTGTAGACTCCTCCATTGCGGTGCGGGGCTTGTGCCGCCCCGTCTTCGGAGGTCTGGTCATGCAATCTCATCATTCCGCGTCGAGCGCCAGCGGGCCTGCCCGGGCTGCCCGCCGCTTCAAACTGTCACGCTGGATCACGCTCACGACCGCGGCGATCCTCGCCTCCTCCGCCGCCTTTGCACAGCCAGACGTTCAGCGCCCAAAGGACGAGGCCGTGGGCCATGCCACCGACGGCAGCATGGTCACACCCGTCAACCAGATCGTCACCCCGGTCGGGCAGCAACTGGACCTTCCTCGCATGCGCCCGCAGGCCGTTGCGCTTTCGCCCGACGGCTCGATTCTCGTCACCGCGGGCAAGACCAATGAACTGGTGGTGATCGATCCTGCCGATGCGTCCATCCGCCAGCGTGTGCCCCTGCCGCCCGAGCCTGCCGGCGTCGCGGCAGCCGAGCCGGTGTCCGACCAAGTGCTCCAGCCCGACCAGCACGGGCAACTCAGTTACACCGGGCTCATCTTCTCGCACGATGCCCAGCGCATCTTCATGAGCAATGTCGACGGCTCGATCAAGGTCTTCCGCGTCGGCGAAGACGGCATGGTCGCGCCCGAGCGTTCGATCGTCCTTCCGCCGGCCAACGCGCCGAGGCGCTCACCCGAAATCCCCAGCGGACTGGCGCTCTCCGCGGACGACACCACCCTCTTGGTCTGCGGGAATCTCTCCAACCGCCTCATCGAGATCGACGTCGCCACGGGCCAAGTGCGCCGCTTCTTCGACGTCGGCGTGGCGCCATTCGACGTTCGACTCGTCGGCAGCAAGGCCTATGTCAGCAACTGGGGCGGCCGCCGCCCGGGCCCGGGAGATCTCACCGGCCCCGCCGGGCGCGGCACCACCGTCCGCGTCGATCCAGTCCGCCACATCGCCAGCGAAGGCTCCGTCAGCGTGGTGAATCTCGACCAGGGCGCGGTCACCGCTGAGTTGCTCACCGGTTTGCACGCCAGCGGGCTGGCCGTCTCCCACGATGGTTCGCTGCTGGCCTGCTGCAACGCCGCCAGCGACACGCTCAGCCTCATCGACACCACGCTCGATCGGGTTGTCGCGAAGGTCTGGATGAAGTCAAGACCGTCCGACCTGCTCGGCGCCGCTCCCAACGCGGCCGCCTTCGACCGAAGCGGACGCACGCTCTACGTCGCCAACGGCTCGCAGAATGCCATTGCCGTTGTGGAAATCGACGTCGACAACCCCGGAGAATCGGAACTGGAAGGCCTGATCCCCGTCGGCTGGTATCCCGGCGCGCTCACGCTCGACGAGCAGCGGAACACGATCGTCGTCGCCAACATCAAGGGACTCCCCAGTCGGCCCCGGGCCTACCGCCGCGGCGCCGTCCCCGAAGCCACCGGCTTCAACACCCACCACTATTCCGGTTCGCTCACCTTCGCGCCCGTCCCGCGCGAGGCTGACCTGCCGGCACTTTCCGAGCGCGTCATGCGAAACCTGCGGGCGCCGCGCATCGCCGAGGCGATGCTGCCGCCACGCCCGGATCAACCGCCACGCGCCATTCCCGAGCGCATCGGCGAGCCCAGCCTCATCAGGCACGTCGTCTACATCATCAAGGAAAATCGAACCTACGACCAGGTCTTCGGCGCCATGGGACGCGGCAATGGCGACCCTTCGCTCTGCATCTTCGGCCGCGAAGTCACCCCCAATCATCACGCCATCGCCGATCAGTTCGTCCTGCTGGACAACACCTACTGCTGCGGCATCCTCAGCGCTGACGGACACCAGTGGAGCACCACCGCCTACTCCACCGACTACATGGAGAAGTCCTTCGCCGGATTCCCGCGCAGTTATCCCGACGGCATGGGCGTCGACGAAGACGACGCGCTGGCCTACGCACCCAGCGGATTCATCTGGGACAACGCCCTGGCACACGGACGCACCATCCGCAACTATGGCGAATTCATGGGGCCTTCCGTCCGCTGGCGCGACTCCTCGCGCCCCGGCGAGCCCGACTTTGCCGCCTGCTACAACGCCTGGCTCAACAAGACCGACGAGGTCATTTTCGAGTGCTGGCCTTCGGTCGAGTCGCTCCGGGCCATCTCCCCGCTCCAGTACGTCGGATGGAACATGTCCGTGCCCGACCAGTATCGCGCCGACTTCATCCTCGAAGAACTCAGATCCTTCGAGGAAAAGGGCGAGTATCCCCAACTCACGCTCATCTGTCTGCCGCAGGACCACACCAGCGGCACCTCGCAGGGATGCCCCACGCCCGCCGCCACGCTGGCCGACAATGACCTGGCGCTCGGACGCATCCTCGATGCCTACAGCCACTCGCGTTTCTGGAAGGACATGGCCGTCTTCGTCATCGAGGACGATCCCCAGGACGGATGGGACCACGTCAGCGGGTACCGCACCGTCGCCCTCTGCGCCGGGCCCTACGTGAAGCGTGGAGCAATCGTCAGCACCCAGTACAACACCACCAGCATCCTGCGCACCATCGAACAGATCCTCGGCCTGCCCCCCATGAACGCCTTCGACGCCAGCGCTGTGCCCATGTTCGACTGCTTTACCGACCAGCCCGACCTGACGCCCTACGTCGCGCTTCCAAACAACATCCCTCTCGACCAGATGAACCCCCTCGCGCTTCACATCGAGGATCCGGTCCTCCGGGAGGATGCCGTGGTATCCGGCACGCTCAACTTCCGCCAAGTCGACCGCGCCCCCGAGGACGTGCTCAATCGCATCCTCTGGCGCGCCATGCGCGGCACCACCGACCCCTACCCCGAATGGGCCATCAGCCGCGTCACGGACGATGATGACGAAGAGTTCGAACGACTCGGTCGCCCGGCCGATTGATGAACGCCATCTCGTTCAGGCCACGGTGTTCGCGAGTCGCTCTGAGCCGACCCCGACCACAACCTCATCGCCCGGTTGAAGCGTGAAGTCATCCCCTGGTACCAACCCGGTCCCCGTCATCAGCAGTGCGCCATCCGGGAAACTCAGTTCGGCCCCCAGCCAGCGGCACAGTTCTGCAGCGTCACGCTTCATACGCTCGCTGCTGGTGCTTCCTTCAAACACCGCCTTGCCCCCACGCTGAATTCCCAGTGTGATGGGCAGATCGCGCACGCCGCCCGCGTCGGTCAGCACGATGCCCGGCCCCAATGCTGCGCTGGCGTCATATATCTTCGCCTGCGGCAGGAACAGCGCGTTGGCGCCCTCGATCGAGCGCGACGATACGTCATTGCCGGCCGTGTATCCGATGATCTCAAGTCGTGCATTCACGAACAGCGTCATCTCCGGCTCGGGGACGTTCCAGTCGCTGTCGCGCCGGATGCGGATCGGCTGCCCTGCCCCCACCACCCGCCAGCCGGAGGCTTTGAAGAACAGTTCGGGCCGGTCAGACTCGTACACATGCTCATAGAGTCGCGCACCGATGTCCGATTCTTCGGCCCGGGCCTGCTTGCTGCGCAGATAGGTCACGCCGGCTGCCCACAACTCCTGGTGTGGGTCGATGGGCGCCAGCAATTCCCCCTGCGCCGGCTCGTCCGTCCGGCACGCACGCAGCAAACCCTGCACATCCGTCGCCTGCGCTAGCAGCGAGAGCGAAAACGCAGGAGTGAGCAACGTGCCGTCCAAAGCCCAGCGCGGTCCGGCCGGGCATGCGTGACGAGTGAGGCGCATGGGTGCTCCTTGCGTGGCAAGTGTACCACCGCACCGCGCCGCCGGGTGCGGCGAATCGCGCGGCCCCTCGCCTGTGCGCGCGCCGATGCGCACAACCTGCCACAAAGCCATCCGCTATGATCCTGTTCATGACCCGGTCATTCGATTCCATCTGCCGCGTGGGGTCCACGAGCCTGACCGACGTGATCGCGCTGCACGTGCCGATGGTTGTGGGCCAGCGTGCCTGCGCCATGATCGACACCGGGGTCAAGCCGATGTTCGCACAACTGCGCGCGCTCGCTGAGGAAACCGGCGTCGGGCGGGCCGGCACAAAGCGGGGGCTTCAGTGGATCCTGCACACGCACTCTCACCACGACCACATCGGGTGCAACGCGCGGATGCAGGACGCCTTCGGCTCGCTCATCGCCGGGCCCGGCTATTACGCCGCGTGGCACGAGGACTTCGAGAGGCACTACCAAGAGTTTGCCCGTTCGTGCCCGGACCTGGTGCCCGACACACCAGAACTGCGGGCCGAGGTACTCGACATCCTCGACGATCCGCGCCCGCTTGATATCCACCTCGGCGCCGGCGACGTAATCGACCTGGGCGGAGGTGTGCAACTGGAGGCGATCGAAGCCTCGGGGCACATGATCGCCGAACTGGCGTACTTCGAGCGCTCGACCTCGACGCTCTTTCTCGGCGACGCAATCACCGGGCTCGACTGGCCGATCTTCCACAGCCACCTCGACGTGAGCGCGTATCGTGCGACGCTGGATCGTCTGCAGGCACTGATTCCCGCTCGCAATGTCACCCAGGTGCAGGCGGCCCACTACGGACGCATGACGCCCGCGGAGACGCTCACCCTGATTGAGCGGGCCCGAGTCTACATCGACGACGTGGAGGCGAGCGTGTTGAGCGAGTTGGCGGGGGCGCGACGGGTTTCGCTCGAGCGGATCTGGACGGGTGTGTGCTCGGCGATGGGTCGGATCCGCGAGTTCCGGGCCTTGAACATGATCCGGGCTCACCTAGCCGATCTCGAAGCCCGCGGGCTGTGCCGGGCCGTCGGCAAGTTCGAATACGAGTTGCACTGAAGCCGCCGCGTGCGGACCCGACCGGTGTTCCTACAGTCCCCCCACAGCGGAGACACCGGCATGGCGATGGCTCTCGAAAACGTCCGCGTCCTCGACTTTTCCCAGATGATGATGGGCCCCTGGGGTACGCAGTTCCTCGGCGACATGGGGGCCGAGATTATCAAGATCGAACGTCCCAGGTTCGGCGAGTGGGAACGCTCGCTGCACGCGATGGGCGAACTGATGCCACACGGCGAAAGCCCGTACTTCGTGGCGATGAACCGAAACAAGAAGAGTCTGACGCTCAACCTCAAAAGCACCAAGGCACGCGAGATCATCCACCAGTTGGCCAGGAACAGCGACCTGGTGGTCGAAAACTTCCGACCCGGCGTGCTCGACCGGCTTGGTATCGGATACGAGGACTTGCGCAAGGTCAATCCGTCGATTGTGTATGTCGCCGGAAGCGGCTGGGGACGCGACGGGCCGTATGTCGATCGGCCGGGGCAGGACATGCTGGCGCAGTGCATGTCGGGATTGGCGGCCTACGGCGGGCGGGCCGACGATCCGCCGACCCCCTGTGGCTCGTCGATCGTCGACGCCATCACGGCGATGCACCTGGCGTTCTGCTCAATGGTCGGGCTGTATCACAAGCAGCGCACCGGACAGGGACAGCGCATCGACGTCGACCTGTTCAGCACCATCATCGCCGCGCAGTGCCAGGAACTGTCGGTGTTCCTCAACATGGAGCGGAAGTTCGAGCGCAGCAGGGCAGGCATCGGTGGGGCATGGCTGTCCGCGCCGTTCGGCATCTACCAGACCGCCGATGGACACATGGCCATCTCGATGAACCCGCTGCCGGTGCTGGCCGATCTGCTTGATCTGCCCGAACTCAGGCAGTACGACACCGAGCGCAAGGCCTACGACGAACGTGACACGATCAAGGTCATCATCGAGCGGGTCATCCGCACGAAGACAACGGCCCACTGGCTCAATCTGTTCGCAACACGCGACCTCTGGTGCGCCAAGGTCCAGGACTTCGGCGACGTCGAGCGTGACCCGCAGGTGGCGCACAACAACATGATCATCGAGGTCGAGCACCCGCGCGAGGGAAGAATCCGCCTGGCGGGCATACCCAGCCGCTTCAGCCAGACACCCGGCAGCGTGCGGCTCGCCCCGCCGACGGTGGGACAGCACAATCATGAGATTCTGTCCCGCCTGGGCTACTCGCGCGAGCAGATCGAGCAGTTCACCGCGGAGGGCGTGATCTGATGAGCGACGATCTGATCCTCTGCCAGTCGCCCCAGCCCGGCGTGCAGGTGTGGACCTTCAACCGCCCCGAGAAGTTGAACGCGCTGAGCACCCCCATGCTGCGCCGGATGGACAGTCTGCTGCACGCGGCCTCGGACGACCAAACCCTGCGATGCGTCATACTCACCGGCGCCGGTGAAAAGGCCTTTGTCGCCGGCGCGGACATAGAGGAGTATGCAAGTCAGACACGCGAGCAGTTCGTGAACTACCAGCACTTCAGCCGCGACCTGTTCTGCAGGCTTGAAGGCCTCGCAGTGCCCACCGTCGCCGCGATCAACGGATATGCCCTCGGCGGAGGCTTTGAAATCGCCCTGTGCTGCGACATTCTCATCGCGGCCGCACACGCCGAGGTGGGGCTGCCGGAAGGCCGACTCGGGTTGTGTCCCGGCGGCGGCGGAACGCAACGGCTTGTCCGTTCGATCGGGCGGTATGCCTCGGCCGACGTGCTGCTGGCGGCTCGACGGCTGCCGGCGGCACGTGCAATGGAACTGGGCCTGGTGGCGCAGGTAGTCCCCGGACCGCAGTTGCTCGAAGCCGCCCTTGAGAAGGCCCGGCAGATCGCGACCATCGGCCCGCTCGCCGCCCGCGCCATGAAGCGACTGCTGCGCGAGGGGTCTGATCTGCCGCTTGACGCGGCGCTGACGATCGAGCAGGAGGCGCTGGCACGCCTGTTCGACAGCGCCGACGCGGGCGAGGGCGTGCGGGCGTTCACGGAAAAACGTCGCCCCACGTTTACCGGGCGATAGCCAACGGGCATCCAGAAAGGAGGCGCCACGATGGGACGACTCGAAGGCAAGGTGGCAGTGGCGACCGGAGCCAGCGCGGGCATCGGGCGCGCCGGCGCAGTGGCGATGGCACGCGACGGGGCTTGCCTCGTGCTGGCCGACATCGACGACGCAACCGGCGCCCGCACCCTGGCCGACATCCGCGCGGCCGGGGGAACGGCGGTGTATGTCCACTGCGACGTCGGCGTCACAAGCGACATGAAACACGCCATCGACTCGGCTGTCAGCGAGTTCGGCAGGCTCGACATTCTGTTCAACAACTGCGGAGTCGCGATCCCCGGGCGCGTGCATGAGATGACCGAAGAGGACTTCGTCCGCGTGCTCAACCTCAACCTCGTGAGCATCTACCGCGGCATGCACTTTGCCATCCCCCACATGTTCAAGTCCGGCGGCGGCTCGATCATCAACACGAGCAGCGTGCAGAGCCTCGTCGGATTTGTTGGCTGGTCGGGGTACGCGGCCACGAAGGGCGCGATCAACGCGCTGACGCGGCAGACAGCCGTGGACTACGCGAAGGACAACATCCGTGTCAACGCGGTGGCCCCAGGCACCATCATGACGCCGATGAATGAGAAGATCTTCCGCGAGGCCAGGGATCCGGATGCACTGATCGCACAGTGGAACGCGATGCACCCGCTGGGGCGATTCGGCCGGGCCGAGGAGGTCGGGGAACTGGTGGCCTTTCTCGCCAGCGACGCGGCCAGTTTCATCACGGGCGAAGTGATCCGCGTCGATGGGGGCATGTGTATCAAGGGCGGATGAGAAGCGACGCAGCCACGTCGCGCGCCTGACCACCGCGCCGACGCAACGCTAGGCTGCACCACCGATCCGGACTCACCCCCGCACGGCACCCATCAAGGCTCCACCTCCTCGAGCGACTGCTGATAGCGATCCTCCAACTCGCGCAGGCACGCCGCGTGGTCGGTCCGCTCCAGCAGCGTGCGGCGGATCACGTTCCCCGCCCACTCCTGGAAGGCCGGCCAGCCGATGTGACGCGGCCTCACGAACGCAGTCTCGATGACCTCGCGCGTGCCGCTGAAGAAGCCGCCGGTGAGTTGGTCCGCTTCCACATCGCGCCAGGCCTCGATGTTTCCCGGCTGCCCGCCGTGGCGGACGTACAGCCCCCGCTGAACCTCGGCGCTGCACAGCCAGCGCCCATACGCGCACGCTTCCTGCGGGTGCTGGCAGCGGGCCGAGACGCCGAACCCCGCGCCGCCGAGGATGGAGCCTCGCTGCTGCGGCACCGGCCCGAACGCGAGCCGGTGAGGGCGAAAACCCGCTCGCGAGTAGTTCGTGTAGCAGAATGCCAGCGGGCAAAACGCCACCTCGTCGTGCGTGCTCATGTGGTCGTACATCGCGATGGGATTCCAATGCGGCGATTGCGGGTGAGCAACCGCGAGCAGACGTTGCAGCACGTCGAACGCCCACAGCCCGACGTCATGCGTGACGAATCGTTCCGCGGGTTCGTTCATGCCGTCCCGACCGGCGCAGAGCGAAATGAAACTGCACACCGCGTCGGTCGGAGCAAGCGGAATGGCCAACCACGCCGATGTTCGGGCAAGATCCTTCCCCAGCGCGATCGCGCTGTCCCAATCCCGCGGCCAGTCAAACGCGCCCAGATCGGGCCTGCGCGAGCCGGCCTGCATGGCGCCGTCGTTGGCCAGCCCCCACTGGTGCCCGGCGAGCGTGTAACTCCCGTGGCTCGGACCGGCGCTCTGCGCCGCCAGTGCCTTCAGATCATCAGGCGCGATCCAGGCATCAAGCGGGAGCAGCGGACGCCGCGCCGTCACCGCGATCCCCACGTGTGGGTGATCGAGGATGATGATGTCAAATCGCTCGGCCAGCGCATCAATCGGAGCATCACCAAAATCCTTCAGCGAGCGGGCCGACCACTCCACCCGCACTCCGAATCGCTGCGCGTACAGATCGGCGGTACTCTCAAGCGGCTGACGCCCGCGCGGATGATCCCAGGTGATTCCTCGCAGCGTGATCACGCATCTTCTCCTTGAACTGGCCGGTGTTGAGCATACGTCGCGTTCAGCAAGCGCGGAACAGCGCACACTCCCGTCGATCAGCCCGTCACTTGGCCCGCTGCCGCGCACATCGCGACGATGACAATGACCGAAATCCTGTTGGTCAGCAGCATCCCGAACGCGACCACGGCGATCACCACATCGGCAGCGCCGCTGATGCCCTCGGTGATCACGGGGTTGTAGAGCGCCGCGAGCAGGACGCCGACCACGCCGGCATTCGCCCCGCGCATGCCCGCCTGCGCCCAAGCCTTCGATCGCAGGCGGTGCCAGAACGGGATGGCGCCTCGCACCAGCAGGCAGGCGGGCAGGAAGATGGCAAACAGGCAGCCAATCGCGCCCAGCCAGGCGCGAGGGCCCGCGAAAATCAGAACTCCGAGATACCCGGCAAAGGTGAACAACGGCCCCGGAATCGCCTGCGCCGCGCCGTAGCCGGCCAGAAATGCGTCATCGCTGACCCACCCGTGCGGCACCACCTCGGTGCGCAGCAACGGCAAAAGCACGTGCCCACCGCCGAAAATGAGCGATCCGGAGCGGTAAAAACTGTCAAGCACGGCCAGCGTGCGCGAGCCGGTTGACCTGGCCAGCATCGGCAGCGCGATCAAAAGGAGCGCGAAAGCAACCAGGCACGCGACTGCGATCCTGCGCCCGCCTTTCGGGTCATCGCCATCCGGAGCCGCCACGTCCGCCTGGTGACGGAAAAGCACCCAGCCGAGGACAGCGCTAGACAGGATCACGCTGACCTGTGACCAGTGGCCTGGGAGCAGCAGCAACGCAGCGGCCGCCGCCAGACAGACAAGCGATCGCGTCCCGTCCGGGCAAAGTTTGCGCCACATGCTCAAGACCGCAGCCGCGACGACCGCCACAGCCGCGACTTTCAGCCCATGCACCCAGCCGGCGCTGCCGAGGTTCTCCCAACGCGCCAACCCAAACGCGAACGCAACCATGATGATGGCCGAGGGCAGCATGAAACTGGTGAGCGCGACGACGCCACCGATCGATCCGGCGCGCTTCATCCCAACCCCGAACACCACCTGGCTGCTCGCCGGTCCGGGAAGAAACTGGCTCAGCGCGACCAGATCGACGAACTGCTCTTCGGTCACCCAGCCGCGCCGGCGTACAAACTCCGTGTGGTAGTAGCCCAGGTGCGCCACCGGCCCACCGAAGCAGGTCAGCCCGAGTTTGAGAAACACGACGACAACTTCGAGCAATCGCGAAGTCAACGGGCCCTCGCCGGGAGTTTCCGTCGTCTTGCCATGTTCCATCATGCGGCTCTGCCTGCCAGCACGCGAGGCGCCAACCTCGAACGTCCGATCCCAGCAGCGAGGGCAGGAGTCGTCCCACCGCCGTTTCTGGTCGGGGTGAGCGAGCCGGCCAAGTGCCCGCGATAGATCGCCATGGCAGGGAGCAAATCCCGTTTCAGATCCGAGTCAGGACCAACGTGCATGGCTCGGGAGGCCGTCCACGTCGCCGCCGACGCTCCCTCGGGATGAATGAAGATCACTCCTTCGATGCCTGCCTCCTGCCCAGCGCCGGCCAACCCCATGCTCAGCCCGATTGCCGCCGATTCAGACCACACGTGTGCTCGCTTCATGCCGCCTCCTGTGCACGGTACCGTTCGCGCCCGCATGGTATTCGCCCTTCGATCGGCCTTCAGCAGAGTCCCCGTTCGCAACACAGCAGTCAAACACACTGCGAAATCACCAACCAAGACGCACACATTCTGTCAAACCGCTTGCACCCCCGTGCGGCGCGTGCATCTTTCCAGTTGGTGGAGTTTGCTTCGCCAATGGCTCAGGCCAGGGGGGGGCGGAGCCCACAAGAAGGAGACTGCGCATGAAACTCGCATGGGCGATCGTGGCGGCTGCCGCATCGACTGCGGCCGCACAGGACTTCCACATTTGGCTCCAGGCTCCGAATCTCGTCATGCCCGGCGACACCTACACCATCGAGGTGTGGGGAAGCGTGGCGGGTGGCTCGTGGGTGCAGGGCACCAGCGCCATCGCCGGCTTCGGCATTGACATCCTCAACGTCGAAGGCGCCGGCATCATCAGCGGGCTCGGGCCGACCATCATCGCTCCCTGGGCCGCCGGCTTCGGCACCAACGGCACCATCGTCGGCGCGAACATGATCGACACCTCGGGCGGGCAATTGGCCAACCTCTTCGGGTTCCTCAATCCCAATATCAACATGAGCAACCCGATCATGCTCTTCAAGTTCGACGTCACGACGATGGTGGGCACCGGGGGCTGGATCACCTACATCCCGGGCAACCCCAATCCCAACGGCGGGCTCAGTTACTACGTTGTCAGCACCGACGGCGCTTCGGTCATTGCTCCCAACGACCCCGGCACCACGCTGACCTTCGCTGGCATCGAGACGCTCGTGATCCCGACTCCCGCGTCGCTGGCGTTGCTGGCCTTGGGCGGGCTGTTGATTTCCCGGCGGAGATGACAGGACCAACCCCGCCTCATCGATGGAGACTCGTTTCTCTCTCGATGGTGAACTCGTTTCGTCGGCTTCCGGCGGTTCAACCGCTGCCGCGCTCCGTGACGGCCCGCAAAGACTTGGCTTCCAACTGGTCGAAGAGTGTCGGTCCGATCAGGGCGGCATCGCCAAGGTCCAGCGGGCGGCAGAAACTCAATCCGTGCTGCCCGGGCGCGTAATAATCGGGCAGCGTGCAAACCTGCCGGAAGCCGAGCGAGACGTACAGCGAGATCGCCGGAATATTGTCCACCCGCACTTCGAGGTACGTCCGCCGGGCGCCGGCCTCACTGAAACGGGTGAGCAACGCCTCCGCCAAACGACGCCCTGCACCCAGGCCCCGTGCCTGCGGATGCACGGCCACCGAGTAGATTCGAGCCGACACCCCCGAGGTATGCTGCCGAATCAGGCCGACCGCGTTGCCCATCGCCCGACCGTTGTGCTCATAGATCAACACGGGCGCGCGACGATTCAGCAGCAGCCCGCGAATCCGTCGGCGTGAGAACCGATCCTCCGCATGCGGGAAGCAGGCCTCCTCCAGACGGACCAGCACATCCAGATCTCTCAGCGACGCGGGTCGGATCAGGTGCTCTGGCGGTTCGTCGTCCGCGCGGAGTCCGTTTGAATCTGCCTTGCCGTTTGCGTGCCCGTCCATACGGCCAGCGCTGGCGACCTCCAGGTCCCGCCGGGTACCAGCCCGCGCGGAAGCGATGAGCATAGCCAGTTTTGTCGACAGTCAAGTCAACTCCCCGCACAACCACGCCAGCGGTGGAAAAACCAACCCAAATCGTCCCTGCGACGCCCGAGAATGCTGCTACGACCCCCGCGCCATCGCAATTCGTGCGGCGCGCCGGCAGTTTTCACCCCCTCCAGGCCGCAGTGCTCGTCTCCCGCGCCTCGCAGCGCCAGTGGACGGCAGGCCGAACTACAATGCACCCCCGCCATCTGACACCGGTCATGCACCATAAGTGGCGTCTACCCCGCCAGAGCCACCAGCCCGCCGGTGCTGTCGCCGAAACTGTCCACTTCGCACCCCATGCGATCGAGCAGTTCGAGATAGAGATTGCACACCGGCGTGTTGCGCGGACTTTCGATCAGCCGCCCCGTCCGAATCGTCCCGCCGCCCCGCCCGGCCAGGATAATGGGCAGATCCTCGTGATTGTGCTTGTTCCCGTCGGAGATGCCGCATCCGTGCATCACCATGCAGTTGTCCAGCAGCGTGCCCTCGCCCTCGGGACACTCGCTCAGACGCTGCACGAAGCGTGCAAATCGTTCCATATGGAAACGGTCGATTCGCCGGATCTGCTCGACCATGCCCGCCTCGTCGCGATGGTGCGAAAGGTTGTGGTGCCCCTCGGTGATGCCGATCTCGGGAAACGTCCGGTTGCTCCCGTCGTTGCCCAGCATGAACGTGGCTACGCGTGTCACGTCCATCCGGAAGGCCAGCAGCAGCATGTCGTACATCAGGTCCATGTGCTCGCTCAGTTGCCGCGGGATGCCGCCCGGGCGCTCCACCCCTGGCCGCGGCTCGGACTCAGACTCACGCACCGCGCGCTGCACCCGCCGCTCGATCTCGCGCACCGACTGCTGGAACTCATCGAGTTTGCGCCGGTCCGACGCACCCAGCCGCTGCCCCAGGCGTTGCGCATCATCGCGCACGAAGTCGAGCACGCTGGCGCGCCTTCGCAGCATCTCGCGCCGCGAGGCCGTCTGTTCGGCGTCGCCGAACAACGCCTCAAAAACCTCGACCGGGTCGATCATCTTCGGGGCCGGCGTGTCTTCGTCGCGCCAGGAGATGTTGCTCGTATAAGCGCAGGAGTAGCCCGAGTCGCAGTTGCCTGCCTTGCGGCTGCTCTCGCAACCAATCTCCAGCGACGCCAAGCGTGTACCCAGCCCCACCTGCTGCGCGGCCAGTTGATCGACGGAGGTGCCGATGTGGATGTCATTGCCAGCCGTCTTGCGTGCCTGCCGACCGGTCAGAAACAAGGCCGAGGATCTCGCGTGATCGCCTGGCCCGTCGCCGTTGGCTCGCGCCTTGTCCAGCGTCAACCCCGTCAAGATGTTGACGTGCTGCCGCACGCCGGCGAGCGGCTCGAGCGTGGGCGAAAGCACGATGTCGGCGCCGGAGCCCTTGGGTACCCAGTGCTCGTAGTTCACGCCGTTGGGAGCGAAGATGAAGGCCATGCGCAGCGGCGCCGCCCCGGCAGCGCCCGTCGCACCGCTCACCGCGGCTCTCGCCCTCTCAGAAGGAACACCAGCCATCGCCTCCAGCCACGGCAGCGCCATCGTCACACCGAGCCCGCGCAGCGCCGTGCGGCGCGACATGCCGCGCGCCGACACTCCCAGGCTTTCCACCCGCCCACTGTGCTCAGTTCTCACGGCTTCGCCCCCTGCACGTGCGAAAGGCCTCGCTCAACACGATCTGCTCGATCATTGTCGTCACACGCCCCCCATCACCTTCGACCGCGTCCGCGATGCGCGCGATCGTCGGCCGGTCAAACGGCTCCAGGCCACGCCCCAGCGCATACGTCAGCATCTTGCCCGTCAGATTCTCGATGAACTGCCCGGCCCGCGACAGCAGCACCTGCTTGAGTTCCCATGGCCCGTTGAACCTCACGCCCCCAGGCAACTCCCCGCACGCGTCGATAGGCACGCCCCCGTCATCGTCTCGCCACTGCCCGATCGCGTTGAAGTTCTCCATCGCCAGCCCGATCGGGTCCATGCGACGATGGCACGACGCGCACACCGGGTTGGTCAGGTGGGCCTCCAACTGCTCACGCAACGAGGCCCCGGCCCCAAGCGCGGCGCCCGACTGCTCCAGCGGAGGCACGTCCGCCGGCGGAGGCGGAGGGGCGGCCCCGAGAATCTCCTCCAGCACATAC
This sequence comes from Phycisphaerales bacterium, assembly GCA_023382935.1. Lineage (GTDB taxonomy): Bacteria > Planctomycetota > Phycisphaerae > Phycisphaerales > UBA1924 > J022. The sequence continues at coordinate 156,119 of JAHDXL010000005.1, read as the reverse complement.
AGCCCCCGCTTCACCGGGCTTGTCCGACCAGGATTACTCGTCAGCGTCAGCACCGCCCCGGTCGTCAGTATCCCCCCTCGCGGCGAGCCGTCCGGCAGCGTCACACGTCGAAACTCCTCGCCCACCACGCCCGCCAGCCCGTACAGCCGCGCCAGCCTCGCGTCCACGAACGTCTCCCGGCTGTCGATCAGGTCCAGGGCGCTGCGCCCGCTTCGTACCACGTCCTCGAAAAGCAGCGTGGCCTCGGCGATCATCGAGCGGCAAAGATCGTCGTCATACGCCGGGTAGCGCTCCCGGTCGATCTGAAGGTCCGGCAGGTTGCGCAATTGCAGCCACTGCCCGGAAAAATGCTCGATAAACGCATGTGACTTCTCGTCGGCCAGCATCCGCCGCACCTGCCCGCGCAGCACCTCTTCGTCCCGCAGGCCTCCCGCGTCGGCCAACGCCGACAACTCTGCATCAGGCATGCTCGACCACAGAAAGTACGACAGCCGCGCCGCCAGTTCATGGTCGCTCAGTTCGTACACGTATCCCGGCTCATCGGGCAACGGGTTCTCGACGAATCGGAACAGAAATCGCGGCGAAACCAGCACCCCCGTCAACGCCAGACGCACCGCCCGCTCCCACGACTGCCCGTCATCGCGCCCCGACTGGTACAGGGCCATCAGCCCGCCCAGTTCTTCATCGCCCAGAGGCCGCCGGTACGCGCGCCTCGCAAAGCCCGCAAGCACCGCGCGGGCCGCTTCTTCTTCGGACACACCCCCGCCCGGCGTGGCCACAAACACCATCGTGTACCCCGCCGGCCTTTCAATCCCCGCCATGTCCACCGGTCCCCCCACGTCGATCGACTCCACCGCGAGATTGCGGTCGGCCACGTTGGGCTGGTAGAAGTCGTTGGTGAAGTGAGCCGCGATGGTGCGGCGACCGGCCGGCAACCTGGTGCGAACGCGATACTCCCCCGGCGAGGCCTGCTTGGCCTCGACCTCAAGCCGTGCCACCTCGCGCCCGTCCACGCGCAGACTCAGCCGCGGATGCTCAGCCCCGCCCGGCGTTCCCCACGCGCTGACGATCAGTTCATATTCACCAGTGACGGGAACCTCGTACACCCCGGCCACCCGCCCGTTGGAGTACATCATGAACCCGCCACGCGAAAGGTCCGCCCCGTTCTCCGGACGCTCGCTCAGGCGCACAGCCCGCGCCGGTGCATCGATCTCGACCACCGGGCCCAATCCGGCCTCCAGCGCCCGTTCGCCGGCCTCGAAGTACCTCTCCAGGTGCAGCGGCGAAAATGCCAGCACATCGGCCATGTTGTCAAACCCGTAGCCGATGTCTTCCGGCGGAAGACACTCGCTCACATCGACCTTCCCCGGATCGACCCCCAGCAGATCGCGCATCGTCAGCCGATACTCCGCTCGGTTGAGCCGATGAATGGTGAACCACCCCGGGTCCGTGGCCCCGTCCGGCGGGTAATAAGCCAGCGCGTCATCGAGCCACTGCTGCATCACCAGCCGCTGGTGCTCCGTCGGCGCCGGTTCCCTGTCCGGAGGCATTTCGCCCGTCGCCACCAGTTCGCGCGCCACTGTCAGGTCGGAGGCCATCGCCATGATCTGTCCGATGCTCGCCAGCCCGTCAAACCTCACCTCTCCCTTGGACTTCTCAGCCCCATGACAGCGCATGCAGAACTCGGCCAGCAGCGGCATCACATCATCACGCAGCCGCTGCTCGAGTTGCCGCGCCTGCGGATCGCCCGGCGCGGGGTCGGGCTGATTCGGACGCGCCAGCCCCAGCGCGCCCACGACGCCACCGCCCAAGACCACCAGCGTGGTGACGGGGCGACGCAAAACCACCTTGCGGGCACCGGTCTCCATCGGGCACGAAACTAACCGACATTCGCCCCCCAATCAACCCGCTCGCACCCGGCCCCCCAAGTTTGGCGAGGCACGCACGCAAAAAAGCCCGCTCGAAGCGGGCATGGAAAAACCCGGATGCTCAAGTCGAACTCAGCGGCGACGACGCGCCATCATCATCACCCCGCCCATGCCCAGCAGTGCCGCCGCGCTGGGCGCCGGAACGATGGTGTAAGACAGGAACAGGCCCGCCTGCGACCAATTGCCCCAACTGTCAGTGGCGTAGAAGGGGTTGGACAGGTGGTCCACGCCGGGGTCGTCGCCCCCGCCAGTGCTGATCACGTCAAACTCGATCGTGTCCCCGATGCCCACGCCCAGCGACGCCAGCGAAACCGAGAAGATCTGCCGCCCGGCCCCGTGCTGCGTGTCATCGGAACTGGTCAGCCCGGCCGTCAGGTTCCACGAGCCGCTCGAATAGTCCCACACCTGCCCGCCGATGCCCGAACCCCAGTCGTCGGCCCAGGTGCCGATCCAGTGCGTGATGTTGCGGCCCCAGTTCGCGTTGCGGAACCACCCGTTGTCCGGAGACGACAGGCCGCCCTTCATGTTGTCGATCGCAACGCAGTACTTGCCCCAGTTGGTCGCGTCGAGGTCGCCGTTGAGTTGCACCGTGAAGTACAGGTTCGTCGCGTCGTTGGTCACGCTCACCCACACGATGTCCAAGTGGTTGAAGCCCTGCGACGCGAAGAAGTCATGCAGGTCGCCACCGGCCAGATGATTCCCGAAGTTGTCGTTGTACACATCGCCCGACGCCAAACCGGCGGCCAGCGCGACCACGCAAGCGGTCATCATGCTCTTCATCTCTCGCTCCTTTGAGCCCACGATCTCTCGGCCTGCGGCGCTCCACAGCCCCAGACTGACCCCGTTGCGGGGCTCTCATCGTACTCGCTATCCCCTGCCAATCCAAGGGAATTTGCCCACCGCCACTCAGTCTTTCCGCACCGGATAGAGGTAGCGCAGCGCCTCGGGCAGCCGTCCAGCCCACGCCTCCTCATTGTGGGCCGCACCGGGGTCGAAGCGAAATCGCACCGCCTCGTCTCCGGCCGCATCGGTCAGCCGGTCCGAGAACGCCTTCGACCAGTCCGCGAACGCCCGGCTCCGCTCCCTGGCTTGCTCCCCATCGCCAAACTCGCGCCCTCCCACGCCTACAAACGTGCGAATCGGCCATCGCTCGATGCCATCAAGCCAAGCCCTGGCCTCAGCGCTGTCACCACCATCCAGTGGGGCCGTGCTCTCCAGCAGCAACAGCCCGATCGCGTCGGAATAGGTTCCTGCGAGGTACAGCGAAATTGTGCCCCCCAGCGATGCTCCGCCCACCCCCATCTCCTCTCGCCTGCCCGACACCCGGAACGCCCGCTCCACGCGAGGCCTGACCTCGCCCATGAACCAGCGTGCAAACTCCCGCCCACCCGGTTCAACCCGCAGGCCCATGTCAAACGGCTGATACTCGCTCATCCGCCCCGCTCCCGCGTGCGGCACGCCCACGATGATCAACGGCTCAATCTCTCCCGCCGCTATCAGCCTCGTCGCCGTCTCGTCTGCCTGCCACTCCTTCGGCCCACCCTTGCGCTGCTCAAACAGGTTCTGCCCGTCAAACAGATACAGCACCGGGTAGCGTCGCTCGGCATTGGCCTCGTCCTCATAGCCCGGGGGCAGCCACACCAGCAGGTCGCGCATCGTCCCCGCGGCCGGGCCCGCGCCGCCCGACACCTGCAAGCGCCGCAGCGTGCCCTGCACCTGCCAGTCGCGATACTCCGTCGAGTCGCGCTCATTGGCAATGTCAGATGGATTGCGGAACTTGGGCACGCGCAGTTCAAACACCGGCCGCTCGCCGGCCAGCGCCGCCCGATCGACCTTCGGCAGTATGCGATTCTCGATGTCCTTGCCGTCGGGGTCGGTCTCGACGAAATCCCACGAGCCCAGCGTGAACTTGAACTGCAGCGTCGCGTTCGGCCTCGGATGCTCAAAGACAATTTGCCAACGCCCGTCGGAACGCGCCGTCATCAGGTAGTCACGGTTGGCCGGATCCCAGCCGCCAAAGTTGGAGGCCAGGTACATCGGGCGGTCCTTGGTCGCCACCCGCGCGATGTCATCGACCACGATCACAAACCCCTGCTCGAGTTCCTCCGGCTGAACCATGTCCTGAGCCACCGCGAAGGCGGCCGCCAGCGTGCCGAGCAATCCAGAGATGATGCGCAGTGTACGGGTCATGCGGTGATCCTAAGCGTTTGCCGGACCGCATGGAACCCGACCAGCGACCTTGTCCCGTGCCGGCAATGTCGGTCCTCCAACGTTGCTGCCGTTGGTCCTCCGTTCCCGCGACGCGCATCAACCTGGAGAGAAAGGTTGCTGACGCGACAAACGCCTCACGACCAAAAAACAGCAACCCCGGTCTCCCGGGGCTGCTGCGCTCAGAGGCGAGGCGAGAATGTCACGGGCAGCCAGCGGAGAACTGCGCCAGGAAGTTCTGCACGTCGAAGAAGTTGAACACGTTGTCGTCGATGAAGTCGGCCCGGTCGTCATGGGCGCTGAACCACGCCAGGAAGGTCTGCACGTCGAAGAAGTTCAGCACGCCGTCGTTGTTGGTGTCCGCCGGACACGAGGGCGCCTGCGCCATCAGGTTCACATACTGCGTCCCGGCAACGTTGTTGAAGTTGATGTTGCTAACCTCGCCCAGGTTGTCGCCCGCGGGAAGCCCGCCGATCACTTGGTTGGACACGTAGTCGAAGCCACCGCTGGCCACCCAGCCGGCAAGCAGAATGTCCTGCTGACCGTCCCAGCCCAGTTCGGCAAGGTCGATGCAGATTTCGACGCCCGTGTTCACCGACGCACTGCCGGCCGCGCTGCTCGAACTCACGCCCGCGACGTTCGAGTTGTTGATCGCCGTCCGCAGAAGCCCGCTAGCAGGACGATCGCCGGGGTCAGCCATGCCCATGAGGATGTCCAGCCCCAGGTCCGACGACGCACGCGGGGCATAGTTCGAATACAGGTTGGCCAGGAAGCCGTCCTGCTGGTCAAACCGCGTGCCCGAGAAGTCCATCACCTCCACGGGGTTGGACACCGGCTGTCCGGTGCCCGTGGTCACGTGTCCCCCGAAGTACGAGCCGTAGTCGGCCCGCAGCGCGAAGAACGGATCGACGATCGGGCCGTTGGTGCGCAGCACCGCGCAGTCCGTGTAGTTCTGCAGGTTGCCCGTCCCACCGTCCACACCGTTGTTGACGTTGAGCCAGTAGTCGGCCGTGAAGCCCTCGTCAAAGACCAGGTTCGCCTGCCGGTTCAGCCCGTTGAACGAGATGTCCACGTTGTCGTTCCGCAGCGTGTTCTGCCCGCCCGGAGCGCAGTCGATGAACAAACTCAACTTGTTGTAGTTCACCTCCATGTTGCCGCCAATGAAGATGTACAACTTGCCGTTGGCCGTGTCGAGGTACGAACGCACGTTGTCGATTTCCGAGCCGTACGCCCAATTTGCATCCGGCGACACGGGCGAGGCCAGCGACGGATTGCCGATCACCCCCAGCACGTTCGAATTGTCCACGCCCAGGGCATATCCGCCCGACAGTGCGCCCGCGTTACCCGCCCCATAGCCCGCCAGCGAGCCGAGATCCACGATGGTGCCCGAGATCGGACCGGCGTACGCCCGCGGCACGTTGGGCGTGTTGCCGTCGCCGTCATCGTCCCAGGAGTCCGCCGAGACCACAAAGTCGGCCCCGAAACCCGTGTCGAACACCAGCCCGCTCTGCCCGGTTACGATGTACCCGCCCGCGCCGGCCCCGGTGCCCAGCGTCGTCGAGCCCGTGCCCGCGTTGTTGTCGCTGTCCAGGAACAGGTCCAGCCCGTTGCCGTTGTACTCCAGGTTGCCGGCCACGAACACGTACAGATACGTCCCGTCCGTCGCCACGTACACCGCATCGATCTCCGAACCGCCGCCGTTCGGGCCTGACCCGTCCACCGTGCCGTCCGTCTCATTGCCGAAGCCCGTGTAGTTGGTCTGGAGGAACTGGGCAGCGCCATACGCGGCGTCGCGCGCCCCGTCGACCGTGATCGAACCGGCCACCGTCGCCGTCACCGTGATGTGCGACGTTCCGCCGATGGTCGTGAAGTCCGGATGCCCGCCGATGTTGCCCGTGTCGATCGGAAGTCCCGAGTGGATGATCTGGTTGGACATGTACGTGCGGTCGCCCGAGTTGACCCAGCCGGCCATCTTGAACGTCGCCGTCCCGCCCGACGACTGCAGCGAGCCGCCGATCGCCGACAGCGGGATCTTGAACTCCACCCCCGTGGCCACGTCGGCCGGCGGATCGCCGAAATCGCCGCCCGTGTACATGCCAGCCAGATTGTCACCGAAGCCGGTCGGCTGGTTCTGGCTCCACAGCACGTCGCTGTACAACGAGCCCTCCGTGCCAGGATTGAAAATCCCGTCCACGGTGGGCTGAGCCATGGCCAACCCCGCGACCGAAGCGAGAACGGCCGCGCACAAAACACGCTGATTCGTCATGAAGATCTCCCTCTGCAAAACTGGTCGACCCCCGGGTAGCGGAAGTCAGACGTGGTGAACAACAGCGCGGCGCGCCTCCCGAGCGGCCGCGAATCGGTCCCTCTGAACCTGCAAGCATAGTGAAAACGTCCCTCAAAGGCCAGCGGGGGCGGGTGGATTCGCTCCGCCCTGGGCCCAATAAGCCGCCCCGCCTTCACCGCTTCTTCACGATTCGCCCGCCCCCAGCCGCTCAACGGTTGTTCTCACACGCTTTCCCGTCAGAGCCCCCCGCGCCAGCGGGGGCGCCGGGACGAATCAAGAGAACAGGCCCGACCGGAACAGCCGGCTCCTCCCCGCGCCAAATGGTCAAACCGAGTTCTTCACCCTCCCTGCAGGAGCGGCGCGAACCCCCGTCTCCATCTCCGAGCACCCGTGACCGCAAGAGAGTGATTGACCCCGCCGAAAACCTCCTGTACGATCACCAATTGGAGTCACCTGCGCGTTCTGCGTGGCCATTGTGCCCGGGGGCCGACTCCAAGGGACCACGTATCGAGAGATTGGACCACATGCCGACCGCACGCGCCCCACGGGGCAAAGCCGCGTTCACATTGATCGAACTGCTGGTGGTCATCGCCATCATCGCCCTGCTGATCGGCATCCTCCTGCCAGCCCTTTCCAAGGCCCGCAAGTCGGCCCAGCAGATGGGCTGCCTGTCGAACGCACGACAAATGAGTCTTGCAATGAACGGGTACTCGATCGACCAGCAGGAGTGGTTCCCGCTCCTGCCTTGGGCGAGCACCGTCGATGAGCAGGCCTGGCGCGGCGACTTCGGGGCTCCGTATCTCGACGGACAGTTCAAGTACGGCGGCGCGGCCGGCCTGTTCAGCACGTTCCAGATCGGCGACGGCGTACCCACCGAACCCCCGACCGGCGATGTGGGCTACTTCGGCACCGTCGTCCCCGGCCAAGGCCTGGTCTACGGAGCCTACCGCGACGGCAACAAAGTCCCACTTCTCGCCTCCTACCTCGATGCGTTCAGCGTGCTCCTCTGCCCGTCAGACCGTGAAACCATCTACTGGGGGCGTTTCTATGGGCAGGGCCCCACGCGCCTGCGCGACGCCGTCAACGCGGGACGCCTCAAAACTCCCAAGGCCCCCGGCGGATCGAACGACGTCGTCGGATACAACATGAGTTACATGTACATCGCCGGCTTCAAGGCCAACGAAGGCGGCATCCTCAAGCCCGCGCCCCTCTGGGGAGACGAAACCCAGGGGCCCGACACCGGCACCAACTCCTTCTACGGCAATCAGGACGACGCCAACTACGCCGGCCTCGTGTGGGACAATCAGGGCTCGCATCGCTCCTATGCAAAAGCCGACAACCACGGCGACACCGGCGGCAACTGGGCCTTCACCGACGGACACGCCGAGTTCTTCCAGGGCAGCGTCCACAACACCTTCTTCGGCGAACCCAACGACGACCACGGCACCAACGCCCAGAACGTCAACTTGGTCGACCCCACACGCAGTCGTCGTCTCCAGACCATCGACTGATCCGCTGAGTTGATCTCACTTCATCGCGCCAGCAACGTCCTACCTCGGACGTTGCTGCCCCGGCACCCGGCCTCGCGATCCGACGCAATCCTGAGGGCATGGGTGCTGGCACTCACACTCCCTGCTTCTCCTCGTGCTTGTGCAGTTCGTTCACCACCGCGTCTGACATCGCCTTGGCCGCGGCAATCTCATCGACCATCACCAGGTCGGCCCCGATTCCCCTGGCCTCCAGCGCCTTGCTCAGCACCGACGAACGCGCCGCGATGAACACCTCCGCGTTCAGCCTGCGGATCACCCGGCACGCACGCACCATTGCCTCGTCATCGGGAATCGTCAGCAGCACCGCCCGGGCCGACTCCAGTCCCGCCGACTCGAGCACCGCCGGATTCGTCGCATCGCCATACACGATCGACCGCCCCAGCCTTGACTGCGTTTTCACCGTCCTCGCGTTCAACTCGATGATGGTGTACGCCACACCCTTCTTCTCCAGCCGCTCGGCACACGCCCGCCCCACAGGCCCGAAGCCGGCGATGATGACCGGCTCGTGAAGCACGGCGGCCACTGCGCCTTCGTCGCCCTCCTCGCCGCTTTCCGACAGCACCGATCGCCGAACCCACGGCGCCTGGAAGCCGAATCCCTTGAGATTCCCCAGCCTCCCCGAGCCCCACACGAAAACCGGCGTCACCAGCAGACTCACAAACACGATCGCAATGGAAATCGCCCGCGTGCGCGTATCAATCGCCCCTACCCCTGCGGACACCATCAGCACCACCAGACTGAACTCGCCCGCCTGCCCGAGGATCATGCCCGCGCGCGTCGCCACCGCCGGGCTGGCCCCCACCGCCCACGAAAAGAAGGTGATCGATACGAACTTGAGCCCCAGCAACGCCGCCGTTCCGAATCCCACCACCCACCAGCACCCTTCGATGTCCGCCGGCGAGACCTGCAACCCAACGGCCGTGAAAAACACCGCCATGAACAGATCCCGCAGCGGCGCCAACTGCCCGGCCAACTGATGCCGGAACGGCGACGACGCAAGCGTCAAGCCCGCGACAAACGCGCCGAGTTCTTCTGACAGCCCGACCAATTTGGTTTCTACCGCCGCCGCCAGCGCCACCGCCGCTCCGAGCACCAGCACCAGTTCGGCTCCCCCAGACCGCGCCGCCGCGTGCATCACCCGAGGCACGACAAACTTGCCCATCGCGATCATCGCCCCCACCACCGCGACCCGCGCCGCCGGATGCAGGTGCGGCAGGTGCTCCTCGGCCACAGGCTTCGCCTCGCCGAGCATTGGAATCACCGCCAGCACGATCACCACGCACAGATCCTGCATCAACAGCACGCCGAAACTCAGCCGCCCATGCGGCCGGTGCAACTCGCGCCGCTGCTGGAGCAACTTGAGCACCGCCGCCGTCGACGACATGGCCAACGCCATGCCCACCGCCAGCGCGCTCTCCCAGGTCAACCCCAGCGCCATGGCCCCGCCCGCCAGCAGCACCGAACTCAGCGCCGTCGACCCCACGCCTACGCCGACGATCGCCGTCGCCGAAGACCTCATCGACCGGAAATCAAAGTGCAGCCCGATCGTGAACATCAGCAGCACCGTCGCCAGAGATGCCAGACCCGAGATGCGGTCCGCATCCGACACCAAGCCAAGCACCGGTCCGATCAGCACGCCCGCCAGCAGATACCCCGGGATCAACGCCACGCGCAGCCGCCCGAGCAGCATCGGCACCAGTCCCGCGCACAGCAGGATCGCCAGCAAGTCAATCGCCATCGCCCCCGCCGCCAGCGTCAGCAATCCTCACCCTGCCCTTCGCCCCGTTCGCTCCATGCTCGCCGCGCCAGCACCGCCACCAGCGTCAGATCGGCCGGCGTAATCCCCTCCAGGCGTCCGGCCTGCCCCAGCGTGTCCGGACGAAACCGCGCCAGCGCCTGCCGCGCCTCGTGCCGCAGCGTCGCACATTCCTCCCACCGAATCCACTCCGGAATCCGCCGACGCTCCGTCTCCGCCCGCCGCGCCACCTCGCGCCGCTCACGCTCGATGTATGGCTCGTAACGCACCTCCGCAAGCACCGTCTCCAGCACCTCACGGTCGAAGCCAACTCCCACCAGTCGCTGCACATCCTCCCACGTCGCCTCGGCACGCCGCAGCGACTTGAGCAAATCGCCATTGCCCAAGGAGGCCCGGCTTCCCTCCGCCCGATCCCCAGGTGCGCCGGAGGCGCGGCTTCCAGCCGCATTCGCACCTCTCAGCGCCTCCCACACACCCCTCAACTGCTCTCTCCGCCTCGCATGCACACGCCGACGTAACGCCCCCAGTTCCGTCTGTCCCAGCAGACCCAACTCCTCGGCCACTCCCGTCAGCCGATCGTCCGCATTGTCGCTCCGCAGCATGAGTCGATGCTCGGCCCTGCTCGTGAACATCCGATATGGCTCCGTCGGCGTCTTGGTCACCAGGTCATCCATCAGCACGCCGATGTACGCCTCGTCGCGCCGCGGCACCCACTCCCCCTGCCCATGACTCCACCGCACCGCGTTCACGCCCGCCACCAGCCCCTGTGCCGCCGCCTCCTCATACCCGCTCGTCCCGTTGATCTGCCCGGCCAGGAACAACCCCTCGATCAATTTGGTCATGCCCGTCACGTGGATCTGGTGCGGCCGCACCATGTCATACTCCACCGCATACCCGTATCGCAGAATCTCTGCCCGCTCGCACCCCGGCATCGCGTGCACCATCGCGTCCTGCACTTCACGCGGCAGGCTCGTCGAAATCCCGTTGCAATAAATCCAATCCGTCCGAAGACTCTCCGGCTCCAGAAACACCGTGTGCGACTCACGCTCCGCGAATCGCACCACCTTGTCCTCGATGCTCGGGCAGTACCGCGGCCCCGTTCCTTCGATCTGTCCGCTGAACATCGGCGCACGATGCAGATTCGCCCGGATCAACTCGTGCGTCTCAGCGCTGGTTGAGGTCTTCCGACATTGCACCTGCTCAAGCACGGGAAATCGCGCAAGCACTTCGGAAAAAGGCCCCAATGCCCGCGTGGGCTCCTCCCCGCTCAGCGCACTGAACCGCTCCGGCTCCTCGTCTCCCTCCTGCACTTCCAGCGATTCCCAGTCGATGCTCGACCACTTCAATCGCGGCGGCGTTCCCGTCTTCAACCGACCCAGTTCAAACCCAACTTCGCGCAACGCCCCCGAGATCCCGACCGCCGCGCCTTCGCCGAATCGACCGCCCGGCGTCCGGTCCTCACCCGTGTGCATCAGCCCGCGCATGAAAGTCCCGGTCGTCAGCACCACCGCCGGCGCCAGCAGCGTCTCCACGCGACCCTCGCCCGTCTCGACCACCACTCCAGTCGCTCGCCGCGAACTGCCCACCCCTGGCCCACGCTCGTACCGGATCTGTTCGACCCGCCCCGCGATCACCTCGATCTCGCGCCGCCACGCCACGAACGCCCGCACCGCTTCCGCATACGCATGCTTGTCGCACTGGCATCGAGGCCCCCGCACCGCCTGCCCGCGCGACATGTTCAGCACCTTGAACATGATGCCCGTCGCGTCGGCCGCCAGCCCCATCACCCCGCCCAGCGCATCGACTTCCCGGACCAACTGCCCCTTGGCCAATCCCCCGATCGCCGGGTTGCAACTCATCTCCCCGATCCGCCCCGGGTCCAAGGTCACCAACGCCACCGACGCCCCCCGGGCGTCCGGCCCGAGCAGATTGGCGGCCGCCCACGCCGCCTCGACTCCCGCGTGTCCGCCGCCCACCACGATGACCCGGTATTCCCGTTTCGTCACTCCGGAGTGTAATCCCCTGCCGACAATGTCGATCCCCTGGCGTTGCTGCCTTCAGCCTTTCGTCGCCCCAATCCCCAGCAACTTCGAATACAGGCTCGCTGGCACGGGAACATGCCCTTCCGTTCGTAGTCTGGCAGGAATATGGGCACGACACGGATTCCATACACACACCAAATATGCGCCGCCGGGTCTCGTGCCTTCGCCGGCGTCCCCAAAAAGAGGCGAGACGGTTTGGCAAAGGCGAGGCGAGGCTCTACAATGTCCCCTGTCTCAGGCGGAACATCGGAACAGTGCGACAAATTCAGCGGAACACTTCGTTGCTCTGCTGCGGATAGAATGGGCGTCTGGCGGGCGCGTTCTGTGCCCGGCCTCGGCGTGCGACGGAAAAAGTCACGCATCTTTCAGTGAACCTCGTTGAAGGGGTGAAGACATGGCAAAATTGGGTCTCAGTCGTTTGGGGCAAAGGCGAGCGCTCGGCTTCACGCTCATTGAACTGCTCGTCGTCATTGCAATCATCGCCCTGCTCATCGGCATCTTGCTCCCCGCCTTGGCCAAGGCACGTCGTGCCGGCCGCGGCGCCGTCTGCAAGTCCAACCTCAAGAGCACTGGCACCGGCATGGCGTCCTACGCCACCGACTTCCAGGACAAGATCGCGTCGTACTCTTGGCACGCCGGCATGGTGCCCAACAGCGAGTTCATCGACTTCGACCCCGGGCCAGCGGGCTTCTCCGACGACATGCTCGCTGCCCAGTGGCAGAACACCGAAATCCTCCGTCGTCGCACGGGTCGCACCGACGGCGTGGGCCGCATCCTCAGCAACACGCTGACGATGCCGCACCGCATCTACAACCACCTCGTGCTCTTCGACTATCTGTCCAGCCAGTTGCCCGAGGCCATCGCCGCCTGCCCGGAGGACCGCAACCTGCTCCTCTCGGCCGCCAACCCGCTCGACTCGAGCCTCTGGGCCCAAATGCGTCCTGAGTATCCCAACGCCAGCCAGCACAACGGCGAACGCGTCGCCCAGCGCTATCCGTACTCCTCCACTTACCAGACCGTCCCCGCCACTTGGGTGCCCGACACAGGCGGGTACGTCCGTCCCATTGCCACCACGACCCACTTGTTCACCACCACCGCCGTCGACGGCATCTACGGGCGGCGCCGCATGAGTCAGGTCGTCTTCCCCGGCGCCAAGGTTCAGATGTTCGAGTTCAACGACTACCACGGCAACTCGAAGAACCCCTTCTATGCCTATTCGGAAGCCGCATGTCAGATCCTGTTCTTCGACGCCTCTGTCCGCCAGGTGCCATCGGCCGATGCGAACAAGGGCTGCGACCCGGGCACTCTGACCAGCCCCGACACCTTCTATTACGCCTACACCCCAATGAACACCGAGCCGGATCGCCTCAACGACGACCCGGTTCCCGTCCTCTACCGCTTCACCCGCGGCGGACTTGCCGGCGTCGACTTCGGTGCCAAGGAAATCAACACCGGACAGCCGATCACTCCTTGACGCACGCCTCAGGCCTCAACCGGCCTGAACTCAACCTCTGAAGAGGGATCACAGCCCCGGCCACGCTGGTCGGGGCTGTTGTTTTTGGGGGGAAACGCCAGAGTGTCAGAGTGAAACAGCCCCGAGTGAAAGCGAGGACCGTGCCAGCAATGCTGGTCCCCGACGTTGCTGAATCCGGGGGGGGGGGCGGGGGGGGGGGGGGGGGGGGGGGGGGGGGGGGGGGGGG
>JAHDXL010000005.1:0-142638 GCA_023382935.1 Phycisphaerales bacterium | reverse complement strand
GTGTCCTCGTTAAACCGCCCCGCTTGAACGCGCGGACCTTGCCTCAATGGGTGGCCCCCCCCGCGGCCCACCCCCCCCCCCCCCCCCCCCCAAGGCATCTCCGCCCCGGTCTGTGCCCCATGTCCCCCCCAAGAAAAACGGATCAGAAATGGCTGAAAGCCCGAAGAGTCTCGTGCAGAATCGGGGTTCTCCCGGTACACTGATTCTCAATGGCCCCGTTCGGGGTATCAGGGCGGTTCATCCTCCCGATTGGTTCACGTCGGCACTCCCGGCCGCCCGGCCGGGGAGGGGGTATCCGGACATGACACTCCGTCGTCACGCATTCACGTTGATCGAACTGCTGGTGGTCATCGCCATCATCGCGCTGCTGATCGGCATCCTGCTCCCGGCCCTGAGCAAGGCCCGCGGCGCGGCCCAGAAGATCGCCAGCGGCGCCAACCTCAAGGAATGCTCCACGATCCAGTTCATGTACGCCAACGACTTCAAGGATGAATGGGTCAATCCCTTCGAACGCGACGGGTGCAACGGCGTCAGCAACGCTTGGCTCTGGGTCGAGGGCGAACACTGCCGCGTGGGCTGGGACTATCAGTCCGGCTCCCAGCAGTCTGAAAGTTACGGGTGGCACTGGCTAGCCCACACGCTCTACGCCTATGACCAGGTCGAGTCGCGCTTGGGCATCATCGCGGCCCCGGCCGACCGGGCCCTCCAGAACTGGCTGCGCGAAAACCGCGACTCCAACGCCCAGACCAACCTTGACTGGATCTTCCCGACCAGTTACTGGTACTCGCCCGTCTTCTGGCAGGAGCGGGCCCGCTTCACCAGTTTCATCGAGCAGTTCGCCGGCCCCGCAGCCGACTTCTGGTTCAAGCGCAACCGCGTCTCCGACGTCTTCTACACCACTCAGAAAGTCGTGCTGATGGAGAACAAGGACTTCGTCAAGCCCGACCAGCCCCAGTTCAACGTACCCGGCGCCGAGCCCCAGACCATGCTGGCCGACGGGAGCGTGCGCGCGGTCTCCATCAACGAGGTGATTGGAGACACTGACATCCAGACCTCCTTCTCTGACGCGGTTACCAATGTTCAGGGCCTGTGGTATCCCTCGGGGCGCTTCGCTCCGGGCACCGCCTTCACGCGCCAGATGTACGGCGAGCCCCAGGGCTTCTTTTGGGACGTCACACAGCCCGCGTACCTCTGGCGCACCCGTTTCGGCATCACCGGACGCGACTTCAGGTAAAGGAACAGACTCGTGAACGCTCGCAAGGGTTTGATGATTGGGCTCGTGATCGTGTGTCTCGGGCTGGCGGCGGTTACATACATTGCCCTGTCGCCCAAGAAGGCCACGCAGTCTTCGGACTATGACAAACTGAAAGCCCGCTCCGACGAAATGGCGAAGAAGTCCCAGGAGGCGGCGCCTCCAAGGCGCGACATTCCCGAGGAGCCCTTCACTCCGCCGACCGGCAAGGGCCCGCAGCGCGTGGGTGGTTGAGTGGTTGAACGGAATGCAACGCGGCGATCTGGAGGGAGTCATGGGCGCACGTCGGGCGTTCACGTTGATCGAACTGCTGGTCGTCATCGCCATCATCGCGCTGCTGATCGGCATCCTGCTGCCGGCGCTTGGTAAGGCCCGTCGCAGCGCCCAGAATCTTCAGAGCGAGTCCAACCTCAAGTCGTTGGCCCAGGTCAGCGCCCTCTACAACGCCTCCAACGCCGACTCCTTCATCAATCCGTTCCCGCAGAACTACGTCGGGGGAGGAAATGTCGGCGGCGACTGGGCGCGGGCGAAAAAGCCCGGATACCCCGGCGCGACGTGGATCTTCACCGGCCCCGGCGCGTGGTACAGCGAGATGTACGCCTTCCACTGGTACAGCCTCGTGGCGGGTGAACTCAACGAAGGCGACTGGGCGAGCGAAGTTCAGTTTGCTCCCCTCGACCCAGCCCCATACCGGCGATTCGCCGACATGTTCTCCAGCAGTTACGCCAACTTCTGGCAGTGGATCTGGGACTCGTCCTACTGCCTCAGCCCGACGCTGTGGTTCGCACCGGAACGCTACCGCGCCGATTTCCGCCCCTCGCCGGTGCGTGCCAGCGCCCCCGCTTCGCTGGTGCGCCGCAATCGCGTCGAGCATGTCGTGTTCACATCGTCCAAGGTCATCATGTGGGAGCGCTTCGATACCACGGTGCAGACGCGCATCGCCTCGACGGTGATCCCCGGATCCAACATCACCGTCGGCTTCGGGACGCAGCCTTACGCACCCAACTGGAACAACCCCTACGCCTCGCCCAACGTCGCCACCGCCGATGGCAGCGTGGCACGCGTCGACATGGCCGACCTCTACGACCGCTCCGCCGACAGCGATCCCGCTCGCGCTCTCGAGTGGAAGCCCACCGACATCTGGAATCCGCCGTCCACCACGGTGCTGCGCCCCTACGGCATGGACCAAGACAACCTCGAGAACGGCACTACAGAGAACCCCGGCAGTTACCCCGCGTTCTTCTGGGCCACCCGCCACGGCGTCAAGGGACGCGACATCCCGAGGTGACCCGATGGACTCAGGACGGAAACAGAAGATCATCGGCGTCGTGGCCGCCCTCCTCCTGCTCTCAAGCAGCCTGCTCATCGTGCGGGCGCTTTTCCCCTCTTCGCCCGGAACCAGCGGCGAACTGAATGAGCACGCCCGGCGCACGCTCGGCGC
The DNA here is from genome assembly GCA_023382935.1 of Phycisphaerales bacterium. GTDB lineage: Bacteria > Planctomycetota > Phycisphaerae > Phycisphaerales > UBA1924 > J022. Next base: position 139,945 of record JAHDXL010000005.1, on the reverse strand, counting down.
GGCTGCATCGCTCGACGCCGACCCCTCGCAACTGCCTCCCCGAGGCGACATGACCGACGAGCAGTACGCCCGGCACCTCATCCAGTTGCGCGAAGAAGCCGACCGGCGCGCCGGTGAATCCATCGAGCCTGGCTCAGCCCGCGGCCCGGCCGAAGGCGGGTGATCCTATTCCGCGGTGCCAGCAATGTCGGTCCTCCGACGTTGCGGCCGTGGGTCGTCCGCCCCGGGCATCCACGGCCAACTTGAACACAAGTTTGCCAGCACACACTCTGATGTCAAAGTCATGGCCTCGAGGGCTCGACAGCGGTTTCTGCCTTACCCTGCCACGCGAATCTGCCCCGACAGTTGCGAAAGCAAGGCCTCTCCGCGTTCGGTGATGGTCAGTTCGTCCCGCAACCCGCCGACCTGCCGGATGTACCCGTTCTTGAGCAGGCGCTGCCGCAGAGGCCACCAGTCGTTCCCGAGCCCGAGCCAAAGTTCGTCCTCGAATCGGCCCGAGTGGCCGTGGTCGAGAAACTCCAAGGCCCGCTTGAGGCACTCGGTCTGGGTGTGGGTGAGATTCAAGTCCGACCCCTCCTGCACGGCTTCCTCCGTTGCCTTACACAACGCCTCAGAGGGCCGACGGGTTGCATCGGAATCAGAGGTCACTTGCTGGAATCTCTTGTCGGACAACAAGTTGTGATTATACGCCCCCGGACGTCCCCAACGCCATACCCGACAAGGGGTGACTGGGGACGCGCATAATCCCCCAAAACAGGTTGACATGCAAGCCCGGACAGACCATTGCGACGGAACGAGGTTCTCGGACGATCCAAAACTCCACCTGAGCAAACCAAGCCGACCCAGAACGGGCCTCACTCGGCCGGCTGTCCGGTATTGATGTCGGTGCCGCCGTAGTCGACGCCCTTGAGCCCGCCTCGGGTCCAGCGGTAGAAGCCCTTGAGGAAGTCGCCCTGGACTTGGTCATAGAGAGGCGGGGGCTCGAACGTCAGTTCCACCGGCTTGTAGTAGAAAGTGGACGAGCCGGGCAGGTGGGCGAAGTTGGGACGGAAGCCCTTGTTGGCGTCCGCGGTCTTGCGCGAGTCGACCGACCCATCAAAAAGCAGTTGCGACGACTGCGCGATGTCGTAGGCGTAGAAGATGCCCTGCTTGTTGGTGTGCCGATCGTGGAACTCGAAAAGGAAAACCTTCTGCCCAGGGAAGGAGACGTGGCTCATTTTCCGCCGTCCGAGCGGCTTGGTGCCCACGCTCATCAGTTCGTAGTCCCCCGACTGGGAGACCGTGGTATCGTGCCCCTTGCCAGTGTCCTCGGACCATGACGCGGGGACGGCCTGATAGGTCGAACTGTATGGCCACATCGCCTTGGTCGCCGGTCCGCGCCAATCGGGCATCTCCGACAGATCGAGCGGATTGGCCTGCCAGCGCAGCAGCGTGCGGTCTTCGGGGCAGACGACCATTTCCGAGGGCAGGGCGTCGCCTATGTAGTCGAGCATCACCAGGTGCGTAAACCGCCGGTGGGGGTAGATCTCGGTGAGTTTGGGGAAGTCATCGCGCCCGGTGCGGCGCCGGAGAATGTCCGTGGCCTGGTACATCGTCGCCTCGACATCGTCGGGCGGCGTGCGCAGGTCGGCATACGTGGTGTTCATCTGCGCCACGGTCCAGGTGTACGAGGGAATCTTGTCCTGAAAGTCGGTCGCGTAACTGGCCGAGCCCACGCCATATTGCTTGAGGTTCGACAGGCACCCGGCCCGACGGGCTGTGCTGCGGGCCTTGGACAGCGCCGGCAGCAGGATGCCGATCAGCAGCGCGATGATCGCAATCACCACCAGCAGTTCGATGAGCGTGAACGCGCGACGACGAATCATGCAACCCCCTTCCGCCCGGCGCCCGGCGCCGAGCCGACCGCCATTGAACCAGCCCGACCCGCCCGGAGCAAGCCCCCGCCCGGGCAAATGTCCGCGGATCCAGCCAATTCTCCTGTGCTCAGTGTGCAGGCTCACAGCCGCTCCACCGGTTCAGTTCGGCTGCCCCGTGTTGATCTCCCTGCTGCCGAAGTCCACACCCGTCAGCCCACCGCGGGTAAAGCGATAGAGCACCGGCACCGGGTCGTCGTTCAGTCGGTCAGGTTCGGTCGACAGCGGCGTGTACATGTATCGGTAGGTGTCGCCGCTGGTCGGGTTGCTGGGGTTCCAGCCCGGGTTCGAATCGGCCGAGGGTATCTGGCGGACAGATGCATCGAAGAAGAGGATCTGGCAGGCGGCTTCCGAGTAGGCATAGAAGGGGTTCTTCGAGTTCCCGTGGTAGTCGTTGTGCTCGAACATCTGCACCTTCGAGCCGGGAAAGACAACCTGGCTCATCTTGCGCCGACCGTGAATGCCGTCGGCCTGGACCACGGTAAAGAGGTGCGTGGTCTCAAAAATCGGCGACACCCATGCCTGCCCCGCGCTGGCCAGCCCTTCGGGCGCCCAGGCATTGGGGATGGTCTGGTACGTCGATGAAAAGGGGTATCGCTGTTGCACGCGCTCACCGTTGAACTTGTTGAGGCTGATGCCCGGCCACGCCGGCATCGTCGCCCACAACGCCGTATCCAGGGGGTTGGCCGCCGAGAGCAGCAGGTTGCGGTCCTCCGGGCAGGCGGCGATGGCCTCGGGCAACTGGCTCGACAGGTAGTCGAACAGAACCAGGTGGTTGTAACGCCGGTGGGGCATCGTGAGCGTGTTGTTGAGGATGCGGTGCGCCCCCTCGGTCCGCCCGGTGCGACGCCGGAGAATCTCGGTCTGCTGCCACATCGCGGCGTTCATGTCGTCGGCAAAGCCGTTTGGCCCGGGGTCGAAGTCGATGAACTCGCTGTTGGGCACCATGCCGGCGTGCCAGGAGTACGACGCGATCTTGTCCTGGAAGTCGGTGGCATAGGACGCCATGCCGGTGCCGGTGCTCTTGAGGTTGGACTTGCAGACGGCCCCTCGTCCGGCCCGGCGCGCCTTGGCCAAGGCCGGCAGCAGGATGCCGATGAGCAGGGCGATGATCGCGATGACCACCAGAAGTTCGATGAGCGTGAAACCGCGCCGAGGCCTGTGCATGCCAGTTCCCCTTCCACCCGACAAGCGCCGCCGGGCCCGCTTCCATTGAACCAGACCCCGGGCCAGGGTGCAAGTCGCAATGCGACGTTCGCGCGCGGCAGCACGCGACGTCGACGAGGGGAGTTCTCAGTCCTGCGGCTGCCCGGTGTTGACTTCCCTGCTCCCGTAGTCCACGCCCGTGAGCCCGCCGCGCGTCCAGCGATACGAGACAGCAAGCATTGCGTTCGGATCCCCCAGGGGCGCCGGCTCCAGATCAAGCGGCGTGTAGCGGCACATCGACGGATCGGGCGACGTGGGATTCTGCGGATTCCAGCCGCGATTGGCATCGCTGGTCGCGTTGGCACGCACCGAAGCATCGAAGAACAACTGGTTGCAGCGGGCCTGCTGATACGCGTAGAACGCATACTCCCTGGAGTTGTGCCAGTCGTGGAACTCGAACATGAACACCTTACCGCCGGGGAAGAGCACCTCGCTCAACTTGCGCCGACCCGCCCACCCGTCGACGTTCATGACCCAGAACAGGTGCGTGGTCGTGTGGGGCCACACGTAATCGCCGTTGTCCGGAGCCCAGGCCTGCGGAATGGTCTGGTAGGTCGAGGCGAACGGCCAACGCTGACGCACCTCCGGCTGGTTGAACGAGCCAGCGATTTCCGAACTGTACTGCGGATCAGCCCTGGCCCACAGCGATTCGTCGAGTGGGTTGGCCTGAGACAGGATGAGCCCGCGGTCCTCGGGGCACGCGGCAATCGACTCGGGCAACTGGCTGGAGAGATAGTCGAAGAGGATCAGGTGATTGAAGCGCCGATGCGGCATGGTGACCCAGTTGTTGAGGATGCGATGGTCCCCGTCGCCCCGCCCGGTCAGGCGACGCAGAATCTCGGTCGCCTGCGCCATGCCGGCGCGTATATCACTGGTATGCGGCCCGTTGAGCGGAGCCCACGGCGTGTTGTACGTCACGCCGGATCGCCAGGTGTAGGACGTGATCTTGTCCTCAAAGTCGGTCGCGTACGACGCCATCGCCACGCCCAACTGCTTGAGGTTGCCAGCGCACACAACTCCGCGCCCCGTCCGCCGTGCCTTGGACAGCGCCGGCAGCAGGATGCCGATCAGCAGCGCGATGATCGCGATCACCACCAGCAGTTCGATGAGGGTAAATGCACGACGGCGCGGCCAAATCATGGCGTGCTCCTGCTCCCGACCAATCGGTTCAACCACCCCGCTCAGACGCGGGCAGGGCGGAAAGCCCGGAACCGGGCACCGGCATTGGAACCGAAGTCGGACGCTTTGTCAATGCCGACACCCCAATGTCGAAAAATACCTGGTGCTCTCAGACCCGTCCCCCTCGCAAGCCCGACGCTCGCCAAGCGTCAGCACCCCGCACGCACGTTGGATGTTCGGGATATCCGGCCGCTGCAGCGCCCGCAGGAGTCCCTGTTTTCGGTCCGGGTGCGCCTCCCCCCCGCTCCCGGCCGATGAAGGACTCCGGAGAAAGGTTTGGGCGTGTCGTTCTATGCTCGCGTCGGCGGGGGCGGCCGCGGTGGCTGGAGAAGTGCATGGCTCGCGACATCCCGGTGGGCAACGGCAGCCTGCTGATCACCTTTGACCGCACCTATCGCGTGCGGGACATCTACTACCCAAACGTCGGGAGGCACGACCACACCGGCGGACACGCCCAGCGGTTCGGCGTCTGGGCGGATGGGCAGTTCGCCTGGATCGATCACGAGAGTTGGCACCGGGAACTTCGCTACCGGACCGACACACTCGTCACCGAGGTTCGGCTGGTCAACGAGAAACTCGGGCTGGAACTGATCTGCAATGACGCCGTGGACTTTCACGAGCCCGTCTACTTCCGCCGCTGCGAGGTTCGCGACCTGCTCGGCAAGCCGCGCGACGTCCGCGTGTTCTTCCACATCGACCTGTCGATCAAGGGGTCGGCCGTCGGCGACACGGCCAACTACGACCCACAGACCAACGCCGTCGTGCTCTACAAGGAAGACGCCTACTTCCTCATCAACGCCTGCGACCAGCACAAGTGCGGAATCGACCACTGGGCCATCGGAACCAAGCGCATCGGCGACGCCGAGGGAACATGGCGCGACGCCGAGGATGGACAACTCGGGCGCAACGCGATCAGCCAGGGCTCGGTCGATGCGACGGTGGGCTTCAACCTGCAGGTGCAACCCAACCAGGAGGCCTACGTCATCTCATGGATCGCCTGCGGGAGTTCCTACGAGCAGGTCAAGAAACTCAATCGGCGCATCTGGGACAAGAGCCCGGATCGCATGCTCGCCCGCACCGCGGCCTATTGGCGCCTGTGGGCACGGAAGGAACCGCTCGACACCTCGCCCCTGCCCGAGCACATCCGCGACCTGTTCTACCGCTCGATGCTGATCCTGCGCACGCAGATCGACAACGGCGGCGCTATTATCGCCGCCAACGACTCGGACATCACACAGTTCGGTGGCGACCACTACTCGTACTGCTGGATGCGCGACGGCGCACTGGTCACCCACGCCCTGATCCTCGCCGGGCAGAGCGAACTGTCGCGCAACTTCTTCCGCTTCGCCGCCCGCTGCATCGACGAGGATGGCTTCTTTCTGCACAAGTACACCCCGCGCGGCGAACTGGCCTCGAGTTGGCACCCGTGGATGCTCGGCGGGCACCAGGTGCTGCCCATCCAGCAGGACGAGACGGCCCTGGTGCTCTGGGCGTTGCGCCGCCACTTCGAGACCTTCCGCGACGTCGAGTTCATCAAGGGGCTGTACAGCCCGCTGGTCGCACGACCGGCCGAGTGGATGCTGGACTACCGCGACCATCACGGGCTGCCCAAGCCCTCGTGGGATCTGTGGGAGGAGCGACGCGGGGTGCACACGTTCACCGTGGCCGCCACGATCGGCGCGCTCGAGGCCGCCAGCCTCTTCGCACGCGACTTCGGCGAACCTGACCGGGCATCGAAGTTCAAGGAAGGCGCCGAACGCATGCGCGGCGCCCTGCGACGCTACCTGTGGCACGAAGAGCAGCAGCGCTTCGCCCGCATGGCCATTCCGCTCGAAGACGGGACGTACCGGCTCGATCTGACGGCTGACTCGGCCAACTACGCGCTGTTCGCCTTTGCCGGGCTTGAGCCGCACGATGAGATGGTCAGCGCCGAGATGGACCGCATCCGCGAACGCCTGTGGGTGCAGACCGAGGTAGGTGGCTTTGCCCGCTACGAGCACGACTACTACCACCAGGTCGAGTCAAACGACATCCAGCGTGTGCCCGGCAACCCGTGGGTCATCTGCACGCTGTGGCAGGCGCAGTATCTCATCGCTCGCGCACGCACAATGCCGGAACTGCGCCGCGCCCTCCCGTTGCTCGAGTGGACGGTGCACCGGACCGAACTGTCCGGGGTTCTGGCCGAGCAGTTCCACCCGTACACCGGCAAGCCGATGAGCGTCAGCCCGCTGACCTGGAGCCACGCGACCTACGTCATTGCGTGTGCCGAATACGTCCGCAAGTTCGAGCAGATCCGGGCGGCCGAACGCCGGGCGGCCACAAGCGAGCCGGGGATCTGAGACCGCCGTCAAACTCCCTCCCCGCGGCGCTCGTACCATCCTCGCGATGAATCCACGGCGTGCAACGCGACAGGTGAAGGTGGGTGATGAGCGCACCGGCATCGTGCTCATCGGGGGCGGCATCGGCCACGGGCGCCAGGCCCGTGCCACCGGCCAGCCTCCCGCGCCGGTCGCGGTCCAGACCATGACCAGCGGATACACCCACGAGATTGACAAATGCGTGGCGGAGATTCACAAACTCACCGCCGCCGGAGCGGACATCGTCCGCGTGGCCGTGCCCGAGCGCAAGGACACGCAGGCTTTGCCCGAGATCCTGCGTCAGACCACGGTGCCGATCGTCGCCGACGTGCACTTTCACTTCAGGCGCGCCCTCGAGGCCGTCGAAGCCGGCGTGCACAAGATCCGCCTCAACCCCGGCAACATCTCCGACCGCGCCCAAGTCCAAGATGTCATTCGCGCCTGCCGCGACGTCAAGATCCCGATCCGCGTCGGTGTCAACGAAGGCTCGATCGTCGAACGCAAGGACAAGCAGAAGCGGGCGAAGGAACTGGCCGGCGTGTTCGGCGACCACAAGCACGGCGCGATGCTGGCGATCATGATCGCCAAACTCGAGGAATATCTCGACATCTTCTACGACAACGACTTCTTCGACGTGGTCATCAGCGCCAAGTCGATCGACCCGACGCTGGTGATCGACGCGTACACCGAGATTGCGCGGCGGTTCGACCACCCGCTGCACCTGGGCGTCACGCACGCCGGGCCGAGGGAGACCGGGTGCATCCGCAGTGTCGTCGCGCTGGGCACGCTGCTGGCGAGCGGCATCGGCGACACCATCCGAATCAGTTACGCCAGCGATCCGGTCTACGAGGTCGAAGACGGGCTCGAACTTCTCTGGTCCCTGGGGCTGCGTGAACGAAAAGGGGCCGAATTGATCGCCTGCCCGACATGCGGGCGCATCCAGGTTGATCTGTTCACGCTCACCCAGCAGGTTCGCGCCAAACTGGCCGAGCAGATCGCGGTGCCGATGAAAGTGGCCGTGATGGGCTGCGTGGTCAACGGGCCCGGCGAGGCCGAGGGCGCCGACGTCGCGGTCTTCGCGGGCGATCGCAAGGGCATCATCTACGTGCAGGGCGAGCGCGTCGCGACGGTGAGCGAGGCCGAGATCCTCGACCGTCTGCTGGCTGAGTGCGCCGCGTTCCAGGACCGCGTGCGCTCAGGCCAGGCCAGACTCGGCCAGAAGAAGGTGCACATTGCCCCGCCCGATCCGATCGGCCACTTGGGCAGCGGGTGGGAGAAGATGGCCGCCACCCGCCTGACCATCGAAGGCACTTGACGCGAATGAGTGACGGCCAGGTTCAAGCAGAGATTGTGGGCGTGCCTCTTCGTTCTGCTGCACCCGGCAGGAATTCCCGGCGCCTGATGAAAGCGACGGCACCGCTGCACACAAACACGACCAAGGCCATTCCAAAGAGCAACCCGTGATCGCCAGTCCGGCCCGTCGGGCGGATCTCGATGCCCAAACGCGTCAAATGGCTGCCGATGGCGCCGGACATGACCAGCAGCGCCAGCAGCGCGCCCCAGCCGGCAGTGCGGGGCGTCAGCACGAGGACGACAGCCGCCAGTTCGGCACACCCGGCCGCCCAACGTCCCCAGGGCTCCACTCCCAGCGTCGTGAAGATATACACGCTCTCCGCCGATCCCGAGAACTTGAAGAACAGGGTCTGCCCGAGAATGACCGCGATCACGACCTGCAGAACCCAGAGTACAACCCCGAGCCGCTTGGAAACCTTCGTCGCACCAGACATGTCCGTGCTCCTTGGCAGTGGGTTTCCCATTTCAACACGGTGTCTCGACCGGCTATTCCCTTCAATCAGGCGGTCTCATCTGAAACCAATTCCGCCTCCGGCCAGCAGTCATCGATTCTGCGCTTCGCACGCCTTGACGCACACACCCGGCATGACGGTGGCGCCGAACTACTCGCCACGCTTCATCGCCTGTTCGAGCGTGTTGCGCATCATCGCGCGGAACGACTTGACCTGCTCGACGCTCAGACCCGAAGCCTTCACATCCACCGTCATCGCTGGGATCCACGTCGTGCTCTCGTACCGGTACCCAAGTTCCTCGCAGATGCGCTGTTCGAGATCGGCAAAGTGTCCGGCCCCGTAGAAGATGGCCACCGATCTTGCCTCCGGCTCGTTCTCGGCCACCTCGCGCAGGTCTGCCACGACCTGCTTGTTGCGATCGACCGTCAGCACCTTCATCAGGTCGCCCAGCACGCCGGCCTGAGACTGGAGAATCGCGTCGGCGTTGCACAGCGTGTCAGAGAGCACGATCTTGATCATCGCACGCCCCTGCTCGCTCGATCCCATCAACTTGACCAGGAAGCCCATCGATCTGGCCAGGAATGAATCACCCGAAAGCGCTCCGAAGAGCATGTCGGCCGCCTTCTCCGCGTCAGTGCGAGCGCCCGATCGCTTCTGGCCCGCCGGCGCGGGTGACGCCTCGTCAACAGGCTCGACCGTCCTCACCTTCTGCTTTGGCGGAAGCGGCTCCCCCGCCAGGGCCGCCCGAATCTGCTCGATGCTCAGGTCGCTGTTCCGCCAGTGCGGGTGTGAGTAGTCGATGCCGTCCAATTGAAAGGCCAACCCGAGCGCGTCGGCCAGGTCGCGCTGCAGGCCCTTGGCCGCGGCACCTTCGGGCTTGGTCGCCTTGTACGGCCTGGTCTGAGAGAAGCGCCGGTCGGCGTCGACGCCTTCGCCGCCCGGGCGGCCGTCGGCGCCGAAACTCACCGCGTCGAATCCATCACGCACCTCGAGTTGCACCGGGTTGCCCCACGCATCTTCGAATGCCGACGCGACGAATGTCCGCGTCGCCCCTTCAAAAGTCTCCACAATCTGGGCGCTCGAAGTTGGATACCTCCCCGTGTCACGATACATCTGCTCTGCCAGAGTGCCAATCAATCGCAACCTGCGATCGGTCGCCAGCGTCGCCGCGGCCTCGGCCGGCTCCACCTCGGCTTCGTGCCCACCACCCACACCCTCATACAGCACGACATCATGCAGGTCCAGCCAGGCCTGCAACTCGTGGTAGAACGAGGGATCGGCGATGTGCACCGCGCCCACCAGCCGCACCACCGGGCCTTCCCCTTCCGGCGCCAGCGTCCTCACCGCCACTTCCAGTCGACTGGTCTGCTCGTCCGGCTGGGTGACCCGAAGGAATGGCGAATCCTGGGCGCCGGCCAGGCCCGTACACGAAATCAGCGCAGCAACGCCCCGGAACAGGTACTTGTTCATGCATACTCCTTCGGATTCCGACCCGCCCAGGTTCGCGGGCCCGGCTCGGAAAATGCTCGGCTCCGCCCGCCGCTCAGTGATGCCCGGCGATCGCCCGACCGTACGACCGCACGCACTTCTCCGCCGCACCGTCCCAGTTCAGCCCGCGCAACTCCATCGCTCCGTGGGCACGCAGCGTCTGGCTCAGGGGCGGGTACTTGAGCACAGCCACGATCTTGTTGGCCATCTCGTCCACGTCCCAGAAATCGACCTTGAGCGCGTGGGTCAGCACTTCCGACACGCCCGACTGCTTGGATATGATCACTGGCGTGTCGTGGTGCATCGCTTCCAGCGCCGCGATGCCGAACGGCTCCGATACGCTCGGCATCACGTAGCACGATGCCAGATCAAAAATCCGCTTCACGTCGCGTCCACGCAGGAACCCGGTGAACAGCACTTTCTGCCCGATGCCAAGGGCCGCGGCCTCGTGGATCATCCGCATCGCCAGATCGCCCGAGCCGGCGACCACGAACTTGGCGTTGGGGATCTTCGTCAGCACCTTCTGCGCCGCGCGGATGAAGTACTCCGGCCCCTTCTGCATGGTGATGCGCCCGAGGAACAGCACGATCTTGTCGTCGCGCTCGATCCGCGCACCCTTGCGCGGCTGGTCCTCTTCCTGCTCCACGCCGTTGTACACCACGTCGATCTTCTCCGGCGCGATGCCGTAACGCCGCGTGATGATGTTCTTCGTCAATTGGCTGACCGCCACCACGCGGTCTGACCCGTGCATCCCGGCTCGCTCGATCTCGTACACCTGCTGATTCACGTGGTCGCCCGAGCGATCAAACTCCGTCGCGTGCACGTGCACCACCAGCGGCTTGCCCGTCAGCGACCGCACCGCCAGCCCGGCCGGATAAGTCAGCCAGTCGTGCGCGTGGATCACGTCGAAGTTGCGCTGGCTGGCCAGGGCCACGCACAGCACCGCGTAGCGCTGCGCGTCGCCCATCAGGTCGTGCCCGTAGTGCCCCTCGCCCCCGCCCATGTTCGACGCCTGCTCCCAGGCACGCTGGATCAACTCGGCCGCCGCCGCGTTCACGGGCAACTCGATACCCGCCACACGCATCATCTGCTGCGAGCGGATCACCCGCGCCTCTTCAATCAAGGCCTCGAGCGACTTGCCCCCGGGCATCTGAAACTCCGGATAGGGGGACGTGAACCCCGAGGGAACCGCCACCGCCTCGATGCGCGAACGGGTGCTCTTGTCCAGGCGATCGATCGCAATCTCGGTTTCAGTCTTCCGCCGCTGCCCGGGAGCGGCCGGTGCCTGCCCGGGCGCTTGCTGCTGAATCGACTGCACCGCCGAGCGCAGTTCGTCGGGCGTGAGCAATTCGACGTGCGATGAGTGCGAGCGGTCTATGGCCTTGGGCAGCACGAAGAGAACTTCGTGACCCTGTCGGGCCAGAGCCTTGGTCAGTCCGTAGCAGGCAGTGCCCAGCCCGCCGGCGATGAAGGGAGGAAACTCCCACCCGAGCATCATGATGCGCATGCGATGCTCCCGTCGTTTTCTGCGCGCACGAAGAGTGTCACTTCAGAGTTCGTTCGGTTTCTGATTGCACACACAATCACGCCTCGAGCACATCCGCGCGGCTTCGAGTGCCCCGGTTCTCACCGCGGGGCGTAAGGATAGGCAGCCTCCTCCCGCGCGCCTCGATCCTTGATGCATCTTCGCGCACACCGGGCTATACTCCCGCCCTTCATGCCCCAGCGCATGAACCGAAGGCCCAGGTGGCGGAACTGGCAGACGCGCTACCTTGAGGTGGTAGTCCCAGAAATGGGGTGGAGGTTCGAGTCCTCTCCTGGGCATTGAGCGACCGGGCTGCGGCTCGGTCGCGGCGTTTTCTCCTTCCGACCCCGATCCGTGTGCGTCGGAACAGCGGACTCGTGCGCCGCGAATAGCCGCCCGTAGCCCGCGGCAAGGGCCCGGGCAGGTGCGCCGCACGCCGCAACGTTGCCGCGCGGGCGGGTGTGCCCCACACCCACATGCGGATTGGTACGATCGTGAAGATGCAGTGCATGATGCGACTCGGCGTTGGCGCGGCGGGGCTTCTTGCCCTCGGACTGGTCGCGCCCCTGCCGGCCGGAGGACAAGACTCTGGCACGCCCTCGTCGCAGACCAACCCTGCCACCCAGCCGCCTTCGGATGCTCCACCGGTCGAGACCAAGCCCGTCACCGCCAATGAGGGCCCGCGTGAGGTGGTCCTGTCGCTGCGCGGCGGGCGCGAGGTCTCCGGGGTCATGGTGCGCGAGGACGAGAAGACCATCACCCTGCGCATCGAGGCGATCGAGACCAGTTTCGAAAAGTCGAGTTTGACGGGCATGCGCGAGTTGCCGCCTGTCCTCGAACGCTATGTGACGATGCGGTCGCTTCTGTCGGACGACGATCTGGACGGGCGCGTGCTGCTGGTCGAGTGGCTGCGCTCACGCGAGATGTACCAACTTGCCCTGTTCGAGGTCAACGCCGTGCTGGACAAGGATCCCAGGCACGGGCGGGCCCGCGAACTGAAGTTGTGGCTGGATCTCCAGGTCGGACTCACCGGAACTCGGCCGATCAGCGAGCAGCCCGGCGGGGCAGACGCCGATGCCAAGGCCACGTATCTCGCTCGCCAGCGGGCCAAGAACGAATTTCCGCTGCTCACACCCGACCAGATCAACCTGCTCAAGGTGTACGAGGTGGACCTGCGCAATCCTCCTCCGCTGCTTATCAAGCGCGGGACGATCGAGCAGTTGATCCGAATGTTCCCCGAGAGTCCACTGATCCCGGCCACGCCCGAGGGGCGCGAGGCCCTCATGCGCCGAACGCCCGAGCAACTGCTGGAGTTGATGTTCCGCCTCCAAGCGAGGGAGTTGTACGGGCAGGTGATCGTGCGCGGGCATCCGACCTCGCTGGAGCGTTTCCGCGACCAGGTGCATGGACGTTGGCTCATCAACACCTGCGCCACCGCGCAGTGCCACGGCGGGGGTGAGGCAGGGCGCCTATGGCTGTACGACCGCAAGCCCTTCTCGGACGAGACGGTCTACACCAACTTTCTGATTCTGGAGCGGTTCCGCCTCTCCGACGGCACGCCGCTGCTGAACTACTCCGAGCCGGCGCGTTCGCCCCTGCTGCAGATGGGGCTTCCTTCAGATCTGAGTGTGTACCCGCATCCTGAGGCACAGCGAACCAGGGGTTCGCGCGGGTGGCGGCCGGTGTTCAGGACATCGGAGGACAAGCGATTCCAGGAGGCGGTCGGGTGGCTGTCGACGATGTACCGCCCGCGTCCGGAATACCCCATCGAGTATGAGCCGCCCAGGTTCATCGCGGAGATCGAAACCGAGCCCGAAGAGGGCAAACCGGACCGTTGAGAGTGGGAAGCACGACCCAGGCGTCCTAAAGTCCGCAGAACCCTGCGCTGGGGAGCCGGACCACTACCGTTGTCGAGGGAATCAGTAACAATGGCACGTTCGATCAGGCTTGGAAACACGGCAAAGTTGATGACGGCGGGATTGGTCGGCGTGGGCATGCTCGCCGCCTGCGACCAAGGCAGCGAAGCCAGCCGTGCCATCGACGATGCGGGGCGTTCGATCCACGCCATCGCCGGCGGCGGCGGAGCAGCCATGGAGCCCTCGATCACCGTCGATCACTTCGCCCGGGCGCAGAAGGCGCTGGAGCGTCCCTCCCTCGACGGCACCGACGTGGAGAAGGCAGGCGTGATGGTGCTCAAGGCACGCACCGCCGCCGGTCTGGCGGCCGGTGATTCCTTGCTCATGGGCCAACTGGAGCGCCAGGCTGCCGAACAAGCAGCGGAGATCCGTTCTCTGATTCGTCGCTGGGAAGAACAGAACGCGCTGGCCGCGGCGGCCGAGAGTTACGACCCCAGCGCCGAACTGGCCGAACTGGCCAAGGTCGAGACGGACATCAAGGCGCAGATACAGCGGGCCGAGCAGGCCAAGCGGGAGATCGACGGGCGAATCGCCGAACTGGAATCCCAGATCGTCCAGTTGCAGCAGGCCGCCAGCGCCGAGCGTGCCAAGAGCGCCGAGTTGGAACTGAAGGCAGCGGCCATGACGGCCATCGCGGCGGCGGAAATTGCTCCGCAGATCCAGCAGCACGCCCAGGCGGCCGAGGGCAAGTTGTTCGATGTTTCGCGTCTCCAGGCACGGGCCGATCACATGCGGACGGGTGCGACGGAAGCCTCGTTGACCCTGGGCAAGTTGGCCCAGCAACTGGCGATCAACGAGCAGGCCAAGGCAGACGTGGCCGCGATGCAGCAGGCGGGTCGGAACGAGGCCGAGACGGCCCGTGCCAAGGCACGCGAGGCAGCCCAGCAGGTCCGCGCCAAGGCCGAGGCGTTGCTGGCCTTCCGTGATGGGCGCGCGGGGGTCGAGGGCGCCGGGCTTGAACAGATTTCTGCTGACCAGGTCTCCAAACTCCGCAATGCTGTGAGCAACGCCCGCCAGGCGGTGTCGGGCATGCGGGTGGGCGCCCGGGCGGCGCTGGGTTCGGCCAACATCGCGCTGGGAGATGCACTCTCCAAGCGAGCCAGATCGTTTGAAGACGTGGCGATGCTGATGGAGCGTGCCGCTCAGTCCACGCCGGCTCTTCCGGAATCTGCGTGGTTTGCCGACCAGGCGGCCAAGGCTCGCACGCAGGCCACAGCGGCTCTGGCCGAGGCACGGGAGGCCTACGTCGCTGCGGCTGAAGACCTGGCGAGCCTGGGAGGAAAGGCCGAAACTGCGGATTTGCTCAATAAGTTGTCGGACCGCCTCAGGAAGAGCGCGGGCGGGGGGCCGGCGTCTGAAGATGAGCCCACCGGCGGCGATGCCTCCGCCGACGAAGATCAGGGCTGAGTCATCGAGGCGCTATGAAAGCGAATCTATGAGCGTTCAAGTCGAAGCATGGAACCCCAAACTCCCCGAGGTGAAGGTCAATGTGGCCACTCCTGCCTCGCCGGTGGTCGGAAGGGTCATTTCCACCAGGCCAGTCACCAGGGGTGGGCGCAAGTCCGCTGCGTTCGTGCGGCACGTTTCCTTCGACGTCAGCGGAACTCCTCTGGCCAAGTCCTTCCGCGCCGGGCAGTCCTTCGGCGTCCTCCCCCCGGGCGTCGACGCCAACGGCAAGCCCCACAAACTGCGCCTCTACTCGCTGGCCTGCCCGAGCACCGGCGACGACGGGCAGGGCAACGTGGTCGCCACGGTCTGCAAGCGCGTCATCGATGAACACTGGGACAACCACAAACTCTTCATCGGCGTGGCCAGCAACTACATCTGCGACCTGCAGGAGGGCGACCAGGCCCTTCTGACCGGCCCGAGCGGAAAACGCTTCATCCTGCCCGAGAACCCCAGCGACCACGACTACATCTTCTTCGCCACCGGCACGGGCATCGCCCCGTTCCGCGCCATGGTCATGGACCTCCTGAACCAGAAAGCCGATGCCCGGATCGTCCTGATCATGGGCTCGCCCTACACCACCGACCTGCTCTACGACGACGAGTTCACCAAGTGGTCGAAGGAATACTCCAACTTCCGGTATCTCACAGCCATCAGCCGCGAATACGTCCGCGAAGAGGGCGCCAGCAAGATCTACGTACAGGAACGTCTGAACACCAACGCCGACGAGTTGGTGCCGATGCTCCTGAACCCGCGAACCCTTATCTACGTCTGCGGGATTGCCGGGATGGAGGTCGGGATCATCCGCCTGATGGCCAAGTTGCTGCCCCCCGAGGTATTCGCCCAATACGTCACCGTCAAGGAAGGGGCAGGCCCGATCGAGTCGATCGATCGCAAGGAGTTCGGAAAGGTGGTTCGCGCGGGAGGAAGGCTCTTCCTCGAAGTGTACTGATCCCCAGCCAAGGGGCGATGGAGCGGTCGCGGGGTGCTAAAGTTGACCCCGCGAGAGGGGATTGGTAAGTTCCCGATCCCGGAACCAAGTCAGGGTCGTAGGGGGTACGGCTCTGGCCCTGTGCGAAGTTTCCTCACCCAAAGGGGATGCCGTCTTGGGACGAGCGGTCTTGACCAGAATGTGGGTGCTCGGCGCGATACTGGCCTGCGCGATCGGCGGGCGGGTGTGGGCCCAGGCGACCCTGCCCCCGGGCATCCAGGAAGCCCCCACCCTTTCCTCTGAACAGCAGGCCAGCCTGACTCAGTTCATCCAGGCGCAGGTTCAGACCATGCGGACGGGCTCGACCCTCCGCGTCCGCGCCCAGGCTCGTGACCAACTGCTGGCGATGTTCGATCGTCCCTCTGTTTCCACGGCCTTCCGTTTCGCCGCCGGATCCGCCTTGGCCGAACCCATCGCACAGTTGATCGATTCCGACGAAGGCTTCCTGCGCTATGCGGGCTTCCGACTGGCCGCCCGCACTGCCACCGAAAGTTCCGCTCGAATCTTCGAGCGTGGAGTCGCCGCTTCGAAGAAGTCCGACCAGTTCGTCGCGCTGGGGCAGGCCCGGGTCATGTTCCTCGAGGTTGATCGCGGCGGACTGGCCGTGCAATCGGGCACGCTGGAACGACTCGCGGGCGCCATCGGGCGCCTGCTGGCCGAAGAATCAGACCCCCATGTGGCCCTGTATCAGGTGCG
Organism: Phycisphaerales bacterium; assembly: GCA_023382935.1. Lineage (GTDB taxonomy): Bacteria > Planctomycetota > Phycisphaerae > Phycisphaerales > UBA1924 > J022. The sequence goes on along the minus strand of JAHDXL010000005.1, from coordinate 123,423 downwards.
GGCCCTGCGGGCATTGGCGGCCGTGCGGCGCAATGAGGTTTCCTCGGCCGCCCGACGCGGGCTGACGGAACTCTGCATCGGCACCAGCGAGCGGCTCAAGGCCGTCACCTCCCGCTCCTTCGGTGAAAGCGAGGAAGACCTCTCCCACCTCCTCGTGTTTCTCGAAGCAACGGACGCCGTGCGGTCTTCCCTGGCCACCTCGGCAGGCGGCACGCTCAACAACGATTTGGCCCGCGAAATGGCCCATCTGGCCGGACAGAACCTGGCCCTGGTCACCCGGATCTACGGGCGTGTCCCTCCCGCCGCAGCCAACGCCAAGCGGTACCTCGAGCGACTGGCCGAACGTTCGGCCGAGTCCATCGCGCAGATTGTCGCACTCCAGCAGACGCCCAATGCTCCGTCCACCAGGCCGACCTCCCTTGTCCAGTCTCTTTCCGGCGGAAACATGAACGCCTTCCGCATCGCCGTCATCGAACTGATCGGTGACAACGGGCTCCTCTACCGCATGTTCAACTTCAAGCCAAACACATTCAAACTCGACTGATTCTCATACACCTCGAGGCCCTATCCTGATCGGCATGGGCCGGCTCGTCGCTCCCTTCCTCGCCCTCGTCCTGCTCGTGGCCGTGTCGGTCCTGTCTGACCGACCTCTGCCCAAGTCCGACTTCACCTTCATCAACGGCACCGGCGTGACCACGCTCGACCCTCAGCGGGCCAGTTGGATGCCCGACCTGCGCATCTGCCGCACGCTGTTCGAGCCACTCGTCCACAACGACGTGTTCACCTGGGGATACGACATCATCCCCGGCGCCGCCGAGCGTTGGGAAGTCTCGGACGACGGGCTGACCTACACGTTTCATCTGCGGGCTGATGGCAAGTGGTCGAATGGCGCTCCGGTCGTGGCCGACGACTTTGTCTATGCGTGGCGAAGGGCGCTGCTGCCCGACACGGCCAGCGACTACATCGGGCTGTTTCAACTCATCGCCGGTTCAAAGGAGTTCTACGAATGGCGCGAAAAGGCGCTCGATGAGTTTGCCGCACGCCCCGCCGCTGAACGCACGCGTGCAGCCGCCGAGGCGCTGTGGCAGGAGACGCTGGCCCGGTTTGACGAAATGGTGGCGCTTGATGCGCCCGACGAGCGCACGCTGGTGGTGAGTCTGTATGAGCCGACGCCTTACTTTCTCGATATCGCCGCCTTTGCCACCTTCGTGCCGGTGTATCCCCCGCTGGTGACACGGTATGAGCACGTCGACGCGGGCAGCGGCGTTCTGAAAATGGAGCCGGGCTGGACCAAGCCCCCGCTCATCGTGTCCAACGGGCCTTTCACGCTCGAACGCTGGCGCTTCAAACGCGACATGTACCTGGTCAGGAACCCGCACTACTGGAATCGCGACGCTATCGCGCTCGACTCGATCATCTGCCCGGAGGTGAGCGACCCCAACGCACAGGTGCTGGCCTTCGAGACCGGCTCGGCCGACTGGATCACCGACGTGGGCGTCAGTTACCGCGCCGACATGTGGGCGGCCAAGGCGCAGTTCTATGACGAGCATCGGGCCGAGTATGAACGCCTCAAGGCCGAGGGGCTCGATCAGTTCGAGATCGACCGCCGCCTCCCGCCCGACCCGCGAAAGAACGTGCATGCGATCCCGTCGTTCGCAACCTACTGGTACAACTTCAACTGCAGGCCGACGCTGCCGGACGGGCGCGAGAATCCGTTTCACGACCCCCGCGTGCGGCGTGCCTTTGCCCTTGCCCTCGATAAGGAGGCCATCGTGCGCGACGTGAAACGCACGGGCGAACCCGTCGCTTCGACCATCATTCCGCCCGGCTCGATCGCCGGCTACACGTCGCCCGCAGGTCTGCCCTACGACCCGCAGCGGGCCCGAGAGGAACTGGCCGCCGCGGGTTGGACCGACCCCTCACAGTTTCCCACTGTGGAACTTCTGTTCAACAAGGACTCAGGCCACGACCTGATCGCCCAGTCGATTGCGCGCAACTGGCAGGAAAACCTCGGCGTGCGGACGCGCCTGGCGCAGAAGGAACTCAAGGTCTACAAGGACGACCTCAAGAAGGGCAACTTCATGACCAGCCGCGCCGGCTGGTACGGCGACTACGGCGACCCCACCACCTTCCTCGACGTCAACCGCACCGGCGACGGCAACAACGACCGCAAGTACTCCAGCCCGCGTTTCGATGCCCTTCTCGCGCAGGCCCGCGCCGAACGAGATCCGCAGAAGCGGCTGGACATCCTCAGCCAGGCCGAGCAACTGCTTGTCGAGGAGGATCTGCCGCAGATTCCGATCTTTCACTACGTCACCATCTACCTGTTCGACGCCGACCGCATCAGCGGCATCAACCCGCACCCGCGCACGAACCAGAACCCATTCCTGATCGACGTGCTGGGCGACGGCAAGGGGACCGACGTGCCGCGCGTGATGCATGACCGGGGAACAGATGAACACACGGACAGACGAACCGGCGGTATGGGAAGCAACCACGAGAACTCACTTCAGAGCCCCCCGCCCCGGCGGGGGGCACGCGAGCCGGGAGACTGATTCATGCTCGCCCTGATCGTCCGCCGCCTCCTGCAACTCCCGATCGTCCTCCTGGTGATCTACACGGTCACGCTCACGCTGGCCTGGGCCATTCCAGGCAATCCCCTTGACAACGACGAGGGGCGCCGTCCGCCCGCGGCCGTGGTCGAACGCATGCAGCAGCAGTACAACCTCGACTCGTTCCCGAAGTTCTACTTTTCCTATCTGGCCAGCGCCACCGGCTGGAAGTACGCGGCCGACCGTCTCGACGGCACCATCGCACGCGATCGCCAGCAGGCCGCCGAACTGGGCATCGCTCCGCGCCCCCGTCGGGTCTTCGATCTCGGCCCGTCGCTCTACTACGAAGACTGGTCGGTGAATGAGATCATCGGCTCGTCGCTGCCGGTGTCGGCGACGCTGGGCGTCTTTGCCATCCTCATCGCCACCGGCGTGGGCGTGGCCGCCGGCGTCATCGGCGCCATCCGTCCCAACTCCTTGGCCGACCTGACCACCCTGGCGATCGCGCTCGTCGGTATCAGTCTGCCGAGTTTTGTGACCGGCACTGTCCTGCTGCTGCTCTTCAGCGTCTGGATCCCGATCTTCCCCGTCGCGGGCTGGGGCACGCTCGACCGGCTGGTCCAGCCCTCCATCGCGCTGTCGCTGCCGTTCGCGGCCTACATCGCACGCCTCACACGCATGGGCATGATCGAGACCCTCTCGGCCGACTACATCCGCACCGCCCGCGCCAAGGGACTCAGCGAGCGAAAGGTGATCTTCAAGCATGCCCTCAAGAACGCATTTCTGCCGGTCCTGAGTTTTCTCGGGCCCGCGACCGCGCTGGCGATGACCGGATCGTTCATCGTCGAGCGGGTCTTCTCGATCCCCGGCCTGGGCGAACATTTCGTCAACGCCGTGCAGACCAAGGATCTCTTCCTCATCGTCGGCGTGGTGCTGGTGTTCGCGACCATGCTGATCGTGTTCAACCTTGTGGTGGATCTGCTCTATCGCTGGGTCGATCCGAGGATCGAGCAGTAGCAGCCAAGCCGAGCCACGCGCGGGGGTGATCAGTCCGCCGCCACGCTCTCGCCATCGCGGTCCCCGGCGCTGATGAGCCCCGACTCCTGGTTTCGTTTGCCACCCGGCTACAACTGCCCTTCCAGCATCGCCGCCGCCAAGGCTTCAAAGTCGACCTCTTCCGATCCGCCAGACTGCTCCGGCGCCGCAGTGGCCGGACCCAAGGCCGCCACACGCTCCCCCGGAGTGCCCACCGACCGGATCTCGATCCCGAAATTTTCCCCGATCTTGACGGCCACCCCCGTGCCGATGATCCGGTTGTTGACCATCAGTTCCAATTCCTCGTCGGCCGTCTTTGGCAGTTCCACAATCGACCCCGGCACCAGCGCGAGAACTTCCCCCACCGTCATCCGACGCTCGGCCAACTGCACGATGATCGGCACTTCGAGTTTGAGGATCGTCGACAGTTCGGCGCTCATAACCAGTGTTTCGGACGCAAGAGGGCACGAAATCAGCCGAACCGATCGGCCAGCAGAACTCAACCGCAACAAACATGCCACGGGCGATGCCGACGAGTTCGGACGGCACGCTCATGGCTCGGCCAGCCGTGCCACCACCAGATTCAGTCCTGATAACGCCCGATGATCAGCGTCACGTTGTGCCCGCCGAACCCGAACGTGTTGTTCATGGCGTAGGCGACCGGACGCTCGCGGGCGTCATGGGCGACTAGGTCAATATCGAACCCCTCATCAGGGTGGTCGAGATTGATCGTCGGCGGGACAATCGCGTCGCGCACGGCATGCACACAGGCAATCAGTTCCACCGCGCCGGATGCACCAAGACAATGCCCGTGCATCGACTTGGTTGAACTCATCAGCAGCGTACCTCCACGGCTCTTGCGGGCGTGGTCGCCGAAGACGTCGAAGACGGCCGCAACTTCGGCCTTGTCGCCCAGCGGGGTCGAGGTGCCGTGCGCGTTGATGTATCCAATCTGCGGCGGTGAAAGTCCCGCATCTTCGAGCGCCCACCTCATGGACCGGGCAGCACCGCGACCGGCCGGGTCCGGGGCCGTGATGTGCCCGGCATCGGAACTGTTGGCGCACCCGACGAGTTCGGCGTAAATCTTCGCCCCGCGGGCCCTGGCATGCTCGAGCGATTCGAGCACGAACACAGCGCCGCCCTCGGCCAGCACAAATCCGTCACGGTCAGTGTCAAACGGGCGACTGGCCCGGGTCGGATCATCGTTGCGGGTGCTCAGGGCCTTCATGGTGCTGAAGGCGCCCAGACAAAGGGGCGTGATGGCCGCCTCGGCGCCGCCGGCGAGCATGACGTCGGCGTTTCCGCGACGAATGTACCACATCGCGTCGGAGATGGCATGACCCGAACTGGCGCAGGCGGTGGCATGCGCCGACGCCGGTCCCTGCAGGTTGAAGCGAATCGAGATGGTGCCCGACACCGCGTTTACCATCAGGCGGGGCACCGTGAACGGGCTGATACGATCCGGCCCGCGGCTGGAGAGGGTCAGGAGTCCCTCTTCAATCGTCTGAATACCACCGATTCCAGACCCCATCACCACGCCACAACGGGCGGGGTTAGTGGAGGCGAAGTCAATGCCGCTGTCACGGACGGCCTCGACGGCGGCCCCCACGCCCAGAATGGTGCATCGATCCAGGCGTCGAGCCTCCCGGACCTCCATGAAACTGCCAGGATCGAAGCCACGGATCTGCCCGGCGATGCGGACATTCCAATGCTCGGAATAGCGGGCGAAATCATCACTTTCGAGGCGGGAGATGCCGCTGTGCCCGGCTCGCATGCCCGCCCAAGTTGAGGGGGCATCCAAGCCGAGGTTCGTGATCCCCCCCATGCCGGTGATGACAACACGATGGTCAGGGCGGATGTGGGGAGTCATGACGTGGAACCGCGGCCTGGAACGACGGACCTCCGCCGCTGGTGGACAGAATCACTCACTCAACGCCCTGAGCCTGTTTGATGAAGTCGATGGCCTGGCCGACGGTGCGGATGTTCTCGGCCTGATCGTCCGGGATCGAGGTTTCAAACTCGTCCTCGAACTCCATGACCAGTTCGACGGTGTCGAGGCTGTCGGCATTGAGATCCTCGACGAAGCTCGTGTTCCGCGTGATGCTGGCCTTGTCGGCTCCAAGTTGATTGGCGACGATGTCAATCACCTTTGCTTCGATTTCTTGCTCGGTCACGCTTTGGTCTCCACAACGATCCCATGGATCCGTTCCCACGCCGGGTCGACAGCCTCGTCCCGTTGGCCGCGATTCTAGCCCGCAGAGTGGTTTCCCGCCAAGCGCGATCCGGGAGGGAAAGGCCCGACTCGGGGCAGGGTCCGGTTGTACCGCCCGTAGAGGTTCCGCAACCGACCAAACCGGTTCACACCCTCCATGCAGCCCGCCTTCGGACCGATGCACCAGCGCCGGACGGCGCCGACAGAGCCGCCCGAAACGCCCATCCAGATGGACCTGTTTGGGCTGTGTTCCCGGCGACGACACGGAGGTTGAGTTGATGACCCGCATGCCCGAAGAGCCCGAAGCGTTCGCCGAGCAGGTCGCCATCCTACTCAAGCGTCTGCAGCCCGAGTATGACATCGACCTGGTCGGCCCTCGCGAACTGATTGTCAACGGGCGTCGGCTCGACCTTGAGAACCTGTTCCGGATGGTGGCCCACGAGCCGAACCGGGGCATGGAGATTGTCGAACACTTCCTGGACCAGTTGTTCGCCTCCGATGCCGCAGCCATGTCTGATCTGCCGTTTGATCTGGCCCGCACGCGCATCATGCCCCGGATTCAGCCGGAGAGCATCTTCGACCACCTGTCGCGCGAGTTGGTGGCCCATGTGCCCTACGTGAACGGCACCGTGATCGTGTTCGTGATCGACATGCCGCAGATGACGGTGAGCATCACCACCGAGCAGGCGGTGCGTTGGCAGATGTCGATGGAAGAACTGGAAGATATCGCGCGGGCGAATCTGGATGCCTACGCGCCCGACTTTGAGACACAGATCGTCGAGAGCCGCGAGGGGGGCAAGGCTGTGATCGTGGCCGAGCAGGATGGCTATGACGCGGCGCGGCTGCTGCTCAGCAATCTGTATCAGCGAATCGCGCCGCAACTGGGTGGGGACTTTTATGTCGCCACGCCGGCGCGGGACATGTTCCTGGCCATCTCGGCCAACCCACAGGCCTTCCGCGATCGCCTCCAGGCTCGCGTCGAAGAAGATTACCGTCGACTGCCGTATCCGATCTGCTCGGACCTGTTCTACGTCACGCGGGACGGAGTGGCAGGGACGATCGGGAAACTGGCGGCCTGAGGCTGGGACAAACACACCAAGCCATGGAGCGATGAACGGAATGACGCCTGACCGGGGTAGTCGGGTCCGTCGTTCATCGCCTTGCACAAGGGTACACTGAGCCTACCTTCTCTTCGGGCCTGGATTTCCGGTGCGCAGAGGCGTGGCTGACCCCGTTGGCTCGGAGAGCCGACCTACCCTTGCCCGTGATCCTGCTCATCGACAACTACGACAGTTTCACCTGGAATCTGGTTCAGCGGCTGGGCGAACTCGACCCGACGCTCGAACCGGGTCGTGACCTGCTGGTGTATCGCTCGGATGAACTCACGCCCGAACAGGCGGACCGGCTCAACGACGGGCTGGGCCCGACGCACCTGATCATCAGCCCCGGGCCTTGCACGCCGAAGGAGGCGGGCGTCTCGCCCGACATGATCGCGCACTTTGCCGGGCGGATTCCGGTGCTGGGGGTGTGCCTGGGGCACCAGTGCATGGCCGACATGCATGGGATGGAAGTCGTGCGGCACGCGATACTCATGCACGGGAAGACCAGCCTGATCTCGCACGACGGGCGTGGGGTGTTTGCGGGCATTTCCAACCCGATGGTGGCGACGCGGTATCACTCGCTGGTGGTGCGGGCCGACACCGTGCCGCCTCGACCCGAGCCCGGGAAGGACGGGTGGGAGGTCTCGGCGTGGTGCGAGGACACGCTGCCGGACGGAACAAAAGCCCGCGTGGTGATGGGACTGCGGCGGGTGTGGGGCGATGCCTCGAAACAGCCGGTGGAAGGCGTGCAGTTTCACCCCGAGTCCTTCCTGACCGACGAAGGCCCGCGGCTGCTGGCCAACTTCCTTGCGATGGGCAGACATGGAAGAAGGACGCTCGCCCTCAGCGCGTCGTAAAGGGCGCGACAAGAGCCGAATGGCACCCGGGTCCGTCGGCACAAGGGGGCCCTAGTGTGCGTTGCGGTGGACGAACCCGCGGTAGATGGTCATGGCGAGGATGCGCAGGTCAAACCACAGCGACCAGTGCCGGATGTAGAACAGGTCGTACTGGAGGCGTTTGCGCAGGCTGGTCTGCCCGCGCAGGCCGTTGACCTGGGCCCAGCCGGTCATCCCGGCCTTGGCGTGTTGACGGAGCATGTACCCGCGCCAGTCTTCGCGGAAGCGTTGGATGAGTTCGGGGCGCTCCGGGCGCGGGCCGACCAGCGACATGTCGCCCTTGAGGACGTTCCACAGTTGGGGGAGTTCGTCGAGGCTGGTTCGGCGGAGGAAGCGCCCGACGCGGGTGATGCGCGGATCGTCGCGGTCAGTCCAGCCCTCGATTCCATTCGGGGTGAGCGTGCCCGACAGGGTGTCGGTGCCCTCGACGCGCATGGTGCGGAACTTGTAGATCTCGAAGGTGGAGCCGCCGAGGCTGACGCGGCGCTGGCGATAGACAATCGGCCCCGGCCCGCTCAGCCGCACCAGCAGCGCGATCACCAGCATGGCCGGCGCAAAGGCTACCGAGGCCACCAGCGCCCCCACCATGTCGAGCAGACGCTTGCTGAAACCGCCCAGCCCATAGGTGGGGCACTCGCGGTAACTGAGAATCGGCATGCCCTCCAGTTCGCTCACCAACATGTTCTGCGGGAGGTAGCGTGGACTGACGTCCGGGACGATGCGCACGTCGACGGCGAAGCGTTCGAGTCGCTGGAGCAGGCCGGTCAGTTCCCCGGCCTGCTGGCTGGGCAGGGCCACATACACCGCATCCACGGGACGCTTCTCGAGAACCTTCTCCAACTCGCCCAGCCCACCGAGCACCGGACGGTTGAGGCAGGTCCGGCGGGCGGTGCGCTCGTGGTGGCTGACGAAATAGGAGACGTTCAGCCCGGTCCACGAGTTCCGCGCGATGGTCTGGCAGGCGATCTGCCCGAGCCGTCCGGTGCCGATGATCGCGACATAGCGGAGGTTCCAGCCCCGGGCACGCAAGAAGCGCAGAGTCAGGCGAACACCGACGCGCTGCAACCCCACCCAGACCGGCATGAGGATGGCCAGCCAGGTCAGTTGAACTTTGCCCGGCGTGTCCGCCCAGCCCCAGGGCCCGAGCGCCGTCCCGCTCGGACGGGTCATGAAGGAAGAGCCGGTCAGGGTCAGAGCGATGACCACGACTCCGATGGTGACCAGCGAGGCCTTGATGACCCCGCCCTGCTCGTTCCAGAGACTTCGATCACGCCGGGGACGGTAGAGCCGGAAAACGGAAAAGACATACAGCGCGACGGGCACGATCACGTGGACCATCGGCCCCTTGATGAACTCTTCCCACTCGACCGGCCACGCATCGCCGCGTCGCGACACCCGAATGACCCACGCCAAGTATGAGGCGCCCGCAATGGCAGTGGCATCAGCGGCGGCGAACAATGCCACGAAAATCTGATGTCGCTGCTTGAGCACGCGCCGCAACCCTCTCGATTCCCCCATCGCATCGGGGAAGTTGCCCCTACCCTAGCACTTTCTGACCCGACCTGCAGGAAAATCAAGGATCAGCGGGTCCACGGAGAACCGCTCCGCACCTTCGGGCCCCGGCGTGCCACGTTCTCGATCGCCCGTTGCTCGGCGCCGCTGAGGACATCGGCCTTGGGCACGACGATCTGCACAACAGCATACAGGTCGCCCCGTTCGCCGGATCGACCCGGGAGCCCGCGGGCCTTGAGACGCAGCGACTTGCCGCTTGATGTCCCCCCCGGAATGGTCAGTTGCACCGTACCTTCCAGCGTGGGCACATCGACGTGGGCGCCGTGCATGGCCTCCCAGATCGTGAGCGGAAGATCAAAGAAGAGATCGAGGCTTGAATCGCTCGGTTTGCCGGGCTGCCCGCGACGGAAAAGCGGGTGATCGCGGACACGGACTTCGACCAGCAGGTCGCCGCGCTCGCCTCCGGGACCGGGCTCGCCTTCGCCGCGCATTCGCAGCGTCTGCCCCGAAGATACTCCAGCGGGGATGGTGACTTCGATGGTGCGTTCGCGATCGCCTTCGCGCACGCGGAGCGAGCGCCGCCCGCCCAGTGCCACCGTTTCGAGATCGACCTCGATCTGCCCCCGAACATCGCGCCCTTTGCGGGCGGCGCGGTGAGCGCGGGCGCTGCGCGTGGGGCCCGAGGCCGAGCGGCCGAAAAAGGCGTCGAAGACCGAGCCGAGATCACCAAGATCACCGAGGTCGCCCATCTCCGTCTCGAAGCGAACGCCTCCAGGCCAAGATCCGGCGCCGTGCGGTCCGCTCGCGGCGCCCGCACGCCCGGCGGCACCACCTACGCCGGCACGCCCGAAGAGGTCGTATTGCTTGCGCCGCTCTTCGTCCGAGAGGACGTCGTAGGCCTCCTGGACTTCGGCGAATCGTTTCGCGGCGTCGGGCGCCTTGTTGACGTCTGGATGAAGTTGACGGGCGAGTTTGCGATAGGCGCGCTTGATCTCGTCGGCGGTGGCCCCTCGCTTGAGGCCGAGGACTTCGTAGAAATCGCGATCGGGCATGCCGAGTTCCCCCGCTCAAACGAATGAGCAGCGGCGCATGTCGGCGCCGCTGCTCATTTTACTCGCATCACACCCGAATCTGTTCGGCGTGTCGATCAGTCGTGGTCGTGCCCTTCGTGGTCCGGCTGGGCCGAGGGCTGCTCGCCGCCCTCGCCCGATTCCTCTTCCGGCGCCGGCTTCTCGGCGTGCATCAGTTCGACCTCGAAGTAGAGAGTGGCGTTGGGCGGGATGTTCGCACGCGGCTGCCCACGCTCACCGTAGCCCACCTCGCTGGGGATGATGAGCCGGCGGTGCGAGCCAACGGTCATCCCCGTGATGCCGATGTTCCAGCCGTCAATCAGGCGTCCGGGCGCCGGCCACTGGAAGATGAACGCGCGCCCGCGCCCGCGGCTGGAGTCGAACATGTTGCCGTCGTTGGTCCAGCCCGAGTAGTGAATGTGAACGGTGTCCTTCTCCGCGATGGCCTCACCCTCGGGATGCTTGTACTCCAGCGCGATCACCCCGCGGTCCATCTTGATGACCTTCACCGGGTTTTCGATCTTGGTCCACTTCCAGGTGCTGCCTTCGCCGGCGCCCCACACAACCCTGCCGTCGGCGTCGTACCCGCGATCGGCGGTCGAAAGCGTTTTGCCGGTCAGTTCGACGTGGCTGGTCATCTCGACCGCGCCATCCTTGCCCGTGGGATAGGGGTAGGGAGTCGCGCCGGCGAAGCCCGTGCCCGTCGGCTTGAGTTCCACGTCCAGCGTGGCCACCAGATCCTTGGTGCTGATGGCGGGGAAGTATTCCGGTGCCGCCCAGGTGCCGACCATCACGCCGGCGAACTTGCCCGTTTCGCGAAACTCGTAGGTGCGCAAGCGGACCTGGTCCTTGTAGCGATACAGCGAGAAGATGCTCTGTTGATAGGGACTGGCCAGATCGTCAGCCCGCGCAACCTCGGCTACCAGCGCATTGGGAACGCCGGCGACCGGAACGGCCCCGACCTGCATCACCAACTGCGTCGAGCCACCCGACTCCGAGTCCATCTCGGCGACCGGGCTGGTGGTCTGCCAGGTGCCGCTGAGCATCTGCGCCACCTTGGCGATGCCCTCATCGGACCACTTGGGGACGAACGGCTCGATGGGGGCGGGCTTGGGGGCCTCCACGGGCTGAGCCGCCGGTGCGGCTTCCGAACCCGGTTGGCGGGGCGCCTGCCCCAGGACGATTGGGCTACACAGCGCCACGCACAGGGCGCCGACACCCAGCAAACTCGGATTGTTCATGGATCAACTCCTTCTCTGTAACCCGTTCAGGCGGCAAGTATAGCGCGGGGTTCTCGCCCACTGGCACCCCATCCATCGGGCCGTTACCCTGTTGTTGCTGAAGTTCATGCAACCGCGTGTCGCCCGGAATCGTTGAAGAGGCAGGAATCGAACCATCCACATGATGCCCATCGACCCCGACGACACTTCCATCGACGAATCCGCCCTGGACGAGACGGTCGCCGACGTCGAACTCGAACAGTCGCTGGACCACGTCGAGACACGGGCAGCCAAGCCCGGCTCCCCCCAGCCCGCGCCGGCCGCGCAGGCCCCCGATGACATCGAATTCGACCCCGAGGCCCACTACTTCAACGTCCGTGATAAGCAGACCATCCGAAAGGCCGTCACTTCCGACGGGGGGCAGTTGATTCTCGCGTTCTTGGCCGGTTGTGTCGGCCTGGCGGTGGCGATTTACGCGGCCTTTATCCAGACCCGCCCCTGGATCATCGCCGCCGCGGTCGTCACGCCCCCTTCGCTGGTCTACGCCTTCATCCGCTGGCGGCTGTGGCTGGGGCGCGCCCCCTACCTGTACCGCTTGCTCACTTCGCTGGGCGAGAACGCCGACGACCTTCTGGAGTCACACCGACAGAAGTTGATCGCAAAGGGCAAACTGCCCTCAGACGATCCGCCCAAGACTTAGTCAGTGCTCGTTTGGCGCCACGATCGGTCGGGCCCCGGATTCAACGGCGTGCACCGCCACCGCTCGTCAATCCGCACACCGAGGCCAGGCTCAGACCGACTGCGCCGCCCATCCCAGTTCGGCCAGGAGCGGAAGCCATCGGCGCTGCTCGGCCTGGGCCGGCTCGCCCACCCCTTCCATCCACCAGGCCGACGCGATCGGGGCTCCCAGATCCAGCGCCAGGTCGGCAATCTGGGTATCAGACAGGTCCACCAGCGGCATCTCAATCCGCACTTCCGGCACCGACGGGTTGGGATGGTCCCACAGGTCGAGCGACACGAGGCGAGAAATCAGCAGGCAGCGGTCCACCGTGGCCGCGATGCGGTCGAGGTCGGGCTCGACGCCGAGCAGCGGATACTGGACGGCCCACACCACCCGACGAACCCCCATCGCTGCGGCCTGCTGGGCGATGCTGAGCAGTGCCAGGCTCTGCCCAGCGCCGGTGCCGTCGGATCCGATCCAATCCCGGTCGAGCAGTTCGAGTCCGAGGGCGTCGGCCTGAGATTGCACGGCGAGCCGGGCCATGGAGCGTGTGGGGCCGACAACCTGTCCGAGCGGATCGCCTGCCCACACCTTGGGCTGCGAGTCGACGCGGCGTTCCGACTCGATGGCAGCAGCCACCATGCCGGGCAAAGAGCCGTCCGAGATGATCAGACACGCCGACACCGGGAGCCTGTATCGGCGTGCGGAGAACGCCAAGTGCAGATCCTGCCTGCGCGCGCACGCCTGGGCCCCTGACGTGACCTGAACCGGGCCGCGCCGAGGGGGCGAGGTTGCCGGGCACACCCCTATGCTCACGGCATGACCGGTGAACAGCGCCTGATCGAAGCACTCCGCAAGGCTCATTCGGTGTGCGTGCTGACCGGGGCGGGCATCAGCATTGAGAGCGGCGTACCAACCTTTCGCGACCCGCAGGAAGGGTTGTGGGCCAAGTATGACCCGGCCAAACTCTCAACCCCCGAAGCCTTCGAGGATGATCCGGCGCTGGTGACGCGGTGGTACGACGAGCGCCGGCTTTCTGTCCTCAAGTGCCAGCCCAACCCCGCACATATTGCGCTGGCCGATCTGGAGAGGACGGTCCGCGACCGCGGTGGGTCGTTCACGCTGGTCACACAGAACATTGACCGGCTACACCAGCGGGCGGGCAGCAGCGAACCCATCGAATTGCACGGGTCGCTGCATGTGTGGAAGTGCACCAGCACCGGGCGGACCTTTCTGCCCGGTCCCGAGCCATTCTCGGAGTACCCCCCCCGCTCGCCTTCCGGGTCGCTTTATCGCCCGGACGTGGTGTGGTTCGGAGAAGCGCTGCCGGAACGAGCCCTCGAGCGGGCTTGGCGGGCGGCCCAGTGGTGCGAGGTGTACATGGTCATCGGGACCAGCAGCCTCGTGTATCCGGCCGCCGGATTGACCGAGGTGGCCTGCGAGTCGGATGGACTGACGGCGGAAATCAACCTCGACCCCACGCCCATGTCCGAACGGGTGGACATTTGCCTGCGCGGGAAGGCCAGCCAGATTCTGCCGCGGGTGGTGACGGCCGTGCGGACTCCCTGAAAGTCGCTTTAAAATACCCTAACCAGGTAGTTTAAACTGATCCTCGCTCGTTCATTTCCCGCATTCGGTGGCCTTTTCCCCTCGATGGGGCATACTCGAAGCGTCCACTGGGAAACGGATTGGAGGAGTTTGTATGCAGAGGCGCATGTTCGTCGGGTCGCTGGTGGCGGCCTTTGGGGTGCAGTTGGCTGGCGCCGACCTGATCGGACCCACGCCCTACCTGGGGCTGGGCGACTCCCCGCTTGACTTGTTCGGAGGCAATCTGTCGTACTTCGAGAACTTCGAGGACGGGGTGTTCAACATTCCGGGCGTGACAGCCAGCGCGGGCAATCCCTTCGGACCCAGCAGCATCACCGACAGCGTGGACGAGGACGACGGGAACATCGACGGGTTCGGATCGGCCGGGTGGTCGTTCCACTCGCCCAACGGGGCCACGGGCATCCGGTTCTTCTTCGATGCCGGCGTGCTCGGGCAACTGCCCACGCAGGCGGGCATCGTGTGGACGGATGGGGATGGAACGATTACGTTTACCGCTTACGACGCGCAGGGCAACGAAATCGGAACGCTGGTGGGCAACCATGCGGACGGGTCGTACTCCGGAACGACGGGGGATGACCGGTTCTACGGCGTGATCCACGCGGGTGGCATCAGTTCGATCTGGATCCGCAACTCGTCAGGCGGGATTGAGGTCGATCACCTCCAGTTTGTGGTGCCGGGGCCGTCGGGCCTGGCGCTGCTGGGACTGGGCGGAGTGGTTCTGCGTCGTCGGCGCTGATGACCACAGAAGAACAACGACGCCGCAGGAGAGCGGCGTTGTTGCTTTTTGTGGCCTACGAACCGCGAACGCGAGCGACCCGCGTCTCGGAGGGTGGGGTTGCGGATGCAGCCGGCCATATGCTGCCGGAAAACTGCTCGTGCACCTGAGGGTCTTCCCGCGGTATTGCGTTGATGGGGGAGAGTGACGCCTGCGTGGGCACGTCACTCGCCAACCTCGCGGCCTCGTGCCGGACTCAACTCACCGATGAAGGAGTTTGCCATGACCCGTTGCGCGATCACTTCGCTCATTGCGACTGCTGGTACCGTGTGCACCGTCGGCTCGGTCTTCGGTCAGTCGTTCAACGTTGACCTCGGAGCCCAGGCGGGCGCCGGATCCGGCGCGATCGCGTCGTCTTTTGCGGCCTGCGGCCAGGCCGGCTCGTGGAACGTCATCTGGCCGACCACCCAGCCGGACGCGACGCTGGTCAACACCGCCGGAGTGATGACTGCGGTCACGCTGACCCGCCCGGCGGGCGTCACGGTCGTCGTACCGCCCGGCAACTCGGACACCGGAGATTTCGGGCGCCTGATGACCGATGGGTTCCGGGTCAACACCGTGGATGACACCGACCACTACACGTTCAACGGCCTGACCGAAGGACGCTACCTCGTGTACGTGTACTTTGCCAATACCGCTTCGGGCATCGGCGCTGCGGTTGATGTCAGCGGATTCGTGGGACAATCGATGCAGTTGTCCGGAGGCTCGACGCCCGACACCTTCAAGGCCGGCGCCAACTACACCCTCTCGCTGGCCGACGTGTCCGCCAACGGGCAACTGAGCATGGCGATCACCAGGCTGAACGGCGGGCAGGCGAACGTGGCGGGCTTCAGCCTGGTCAAACTCAATGGCACCCGAAAGCCCATTCACATCACTCCGAACGGCGCGGGCGACCGCTCGGGCTCGAGTTGGACCAACGCGATGGCGGGCGTGATCGAGCCCATGCAACTGCTCAACGGCGCGTACTACTACGAAACCGAGACCACGGACAACACCGTCGACCTCGACATGTGGATCGCCGGCGGCACCTACAAGGTAACCTCGGCTTCGAACCCCACCCGCTTCGAGCGGCTCAACATCATCGACGGCATGAGCATGTACGGCGGGTTTTCAGGCAACGAATCCCACCCGGCCCAGCGCACCGGGATTCCGCAGACGATCATCAGCGGCGAGATCGGCAACGCGGGCATGGGCGATAACTCGTACAAACTCGCCAACTACGACAAGTGCTCCAGCCGCACCATCACCGACCGGCTGACCTTTGCTCACGCGGCCGACGAGCGTGTCAGCGTGTCGCTGTACCAGGGTCGCGGCGCCGCGGTGATGGTGATGGAGTCGAACGATCCGTTCGGCAATGACGGACCGGTGTTCCGCGACGTGATCTTCCGCAACAACCTGGCCGGCAGCGAAGGCGGAGCCATCTACCTCTACAACGCCAGCACGACTTTCGAAAACTGCCTCTTCGAGGACAACGACACGCTGGCCAGCAACAGCGAGGGCAAGGGCGGAGCGGTCGCCGACTACAGCGGCGGAAGCACCTACATCTACACCGACTTCATCTCCAACTCCTCTAAGAAGGGCGCGGCCGCCTATCTGCGATTCTCAGGCGCCGAGTTCTTCGGGTGCCGCTTTCTCGGCAACCAGGGCTCGACCAGCACCATCCACATTCTCAACGGGCAGGACAGTCGGTTTGGCAGTTGCCTGATCGCGGGGAACTCCAACGGGCTCAACGCCGCGGCCGTGTATTCGGAAGGCGAGAACGCCGACGTCCGCTTCAGCAACACCACCATCGGGCACAACAGCGCGGCCGGCTACTCGGCCGGTGTGCTGTTGCGGGAC
Organism: Phycisphaerales bacterium; assembly: GCA_023382935.1. Taxonomy (GTDB): domain Bacteria; phylum Planctomycetota; class Phycisphaerae; order Phycisphaerales; family UBA1924; genus J022. The sequence continues at coordinate 106,883 of JAHDXL010000005.1, read as the reverse complement.
GGGGCCGACGGATATGTCCTCAACTCGATCATCTGGGGCAACTCGGCCAGTCTGACCGAGCCGGGCTTCGAGGGACAGGCGTCCATTGACGTGGTCAACGGTCCGACGAGCGTCGCCTTCGCCCATGCCAGCGTCCAGAATGGCTCGAAGATGGAAGTTGCGTTCAACACGGCGTTGTTCCAGAACAATGAACTCAACCCGCTCTTCGTCGACTTCAACGGCACCGACAACGTGCTGGGCACGATCGACGACAACTACCGCCTCTCCGCCGGCTCACCGGCCATCGACTCGGGCGAGATCTCCTTCGCCCCCACTGACACTTACGACCTCGACGCCGACGGCATCGTCTGGGAAGAGGCGCCCTACGACTTGGCCGGGCGCACCCGCGTGGTGGATATCTCCGGCGTCGGAGCGAGCGGCTACGCGAACGTGATCGACCGCGGCCCCTACGAGTTCACTCTGCCCTGCCGCGCCGACCTCAACGGCGACGGAGTGCTCAACTTCTTTGACGTGCAGGCCTTCCTGAGCGCCTTCAGTGGTGGCTCGATGGTGGCCGACTTCGTCGCCGACGGGGTGCTCAACTTCTTCGATGTGCAGGAGTTCCTCAACCAGTTCTCGGCCGGCTGCCCGTGATCCGGGGAGAGCAGCCCTGAGACTTCATCGCGGCCTCCGAGAATCCGCAAGGGTGCTCGGAGGTCGTTGTTTTGTCCCAGGCAGGGGGAGTCGGCGTCCCGAAAAAGCAAAACGCCCCCGACGGGGGCGTCTTCAAGCACGGGCGGTAGGAGTCGAACCCACAACCTCCTGATCCGTAGTCAGGTGCTCTATCCAGTTGAGCTACGCCCGCGTGGCGCGGGGGAACAGTAAGCCCGGTCGGGCAGCCCGTCCAGTGCCGGACCAAAGGGAATCGTGCAGCCTCCGCCCGCTAGGGGCTTGATTCGGGCCCCCGAGAGGCAAAGATCCCTTCCCGCGCCCAAGTCGGGCGCCTGATGAGGATTAACCGGGATGGCTCACTCGAAGTCGGCACAGAAGCGGGTTCGTCAGAACGCCACCGCACGCGCCCGTAATCGCTGGCGCCTTCGCACCATGCGCGAGGCCGTCAAGGGCTTCCACAACGCTCTGGCAAGCGGCACGCCCGCCGAGGCCGCCGAAGCCTATAAGTCGTGCTCGGCCATCATCGACCGCTCGGCCCAGAAGGGCGTGATTCATCGCAACCAGGCCTCGCGTCGCAAGAGCCGTCTCAACGCCCAGTTGAAGAACAAGGTCAAGGGCTGAGCCCGCACGCCTGACCCCGGGGGACGCGTCGCGATGTCCCGTCGCCGCTCCCGATCCAAACTTCCGGCTTCGAGAAAAACCGGCGCCCCTGCGCCGGCTGGCTATTTTTCCCAGACCCGCCTTCCGTGGCCCAATTTCTGTTTTCTTCTGCCGGTCGTCATCGCCTATGAGGCGGCCTCGCTGCACTTCCTAGCCGACCCATCGGGCCAGGTCGTGCAAACGGTTCGAGCCCAGCGACTTTTCGAGGAGGCATTCGAGCGTTTCGGGGTGCTGGGGATGCACCTGCCGGCTGTGACCATGCTGACGGTGCTGTTTCTATGGCACCTCCTGTCACGCGACTCGTGGAAAGTCCGGTTTGACGTCTTGGCCGGAATGGCCGCCGAGTCGGCTGTCTGGACCTTTCCGCTGCTCATGATCGCGGTGATCCTAACGCCCGGTGTGCTCGCCCAATCCAACGGCGGTGACGTCTCGACGTGGCCGCTCGGCGCCCGGTTGACCATTTCCGTTGGAGCCGGCCTGTACGAGGAACTGCTGTTCCGCATGGTCGTCATCGCGGCAGTGGACTTTGTCCTGGTGGACATTTTCCGGTTGAGCAAGCGGACGGGGGCGATCGGGGCGGTGGGTGTTTCGGCCGCCGCTTTTGCGTTTTACCATTTCATACCCGGAACAGGGTTTCATCTTCCTTGGTTTGTCTTGTACGCTGCTGCCGGGATCTATCTCGGCGCGGTCTACTTGTTACGGGGCTTTGGGATCGTGGTGGCGGCGCACGCCCTGTACGATGTCTTGGTCCTGACGGTTATTTCCCCACAACAGGGGTAGATTCGGAACGGGAACCGGGTAGACTCCTCCGCCCGGCAGTGGACCCCGGGCTGGCGATCCGATACATTGTGTGAGGGGTGAGGTTCGGTCAGCGCCATAGGTGTAACGACGCTCAGCCGGAGAGAGAGGGAGCCGCCGGCGGTCGGCAACGGGTCGATGGTGGACGGGCAGACAGGGGCGAGCCATGGGACTGGAATTTGCGGTGGAGGAGTTGTACGCGACCGGATGGTCGTCACTGGACACGACCGGATGCGTGCATCTCGGCGACGGACGCTCATTTCCCACGCCTTCGCGCGTGACCAATGAGTTTGAGGCTGCGGGCTTCGATTTTTCAGTGCGCCACATCCAGTTGTTCGACTGCTATCGCGCCGAGTGGCGCGAGCGAGGCGGCAGTTCGAGCGGCGCCGTGGTCGGACAGAGCGAATCTGAGGCGGCTGTGTACGCCCTTTCGCAACTCCGCCGCAACGTGATGGCCACGTCGTACGCCTGATCGGTTGACCGCCGAGCGTGCCCGGATACGCTTGAACGGTTGTTTCGTCCTGAAGGCCCCATCGTCTAGCCAGGTCCAGGACGTCAGGTTCTCATCCTGAAAACCGGGGTTCGAATCCCCGTGGGGTCACTTGTCTCGGGATGGGCGCACCGGCGCCCGCGCGACGCGGAAGGAGCCTCGGCTACGCCGGGGCTTCGGCGTTTTGTGCAGACCTGCGGCGAGCCTACCCCCGCCCTGTGGGTGGGTTTTTCACGCGGGGAGGCAGGCGTCAACGAAGCACTCCGGTTCATCGATGGCGGCGTCGCCAGTGACGTCGGGGACGTCACGGACGCATGTGCCACCGACATCCGTCTTCGGAAGTCCGTGCCTGAGCAACTGAGGGCTTTCGGGCACCGATTTGGCAAGGCCGAAATTGCTGGCACATGACTCGGCGTTGCCTGCCGAGAAGCCGGCAACGGCTCGGAGAGATGATCGACGCGGAGACGTGATGTCAGGTCGCCTGGAAACCGGGCTTGCGCGCCGAGATGGCAACCAGTCCAGCCGCGCTGGTCACGGGGTGGGCGACGTGATGGTGGACGGGTCGACGCCCTTTTCCACGAGGATCTTGTCGAGTTCAGCCAAGTTGCGCTCGGCCGAGACGATGGTCTCCTTCTTCACACCTGCGGCCTGGCGATACATGTCGAGTTGAGCAGCCCATTTGGCGCGTGTGAACTTGAGTTGCTCGACCGGCAGGTTGGCCATGTGGCTGACCACCATGGCACGATCGGGGGCCTTGGCCCCACCTGAGGCCCCACCCGAGTTGGCGCGGACAATGAGGAGCGCGCCGAGGAGGATGGCGACGATGACGGCGAGCAGGGTGACGGTTCTCTTGTCCATGTGCTCTCTGCGATGCAATCAGGGCTGCTGGTTGAAGTCGGGACGATGAGCCGGATTTCCGGTGTAGAAGTAGAGCCAGTCGGGCTGGAGGGCGCGGCCGTTGACCGGGTCAAACTCGCGCATGTCCTTGTAGTTGAAGGAGCCGAGGTGCGAGTCGGCGAAGATGACCTGGCAGATGCCGTTGTGGCGGAAGTACTCCCAGAGCCAGTAACTGGCCATCGCGCCGCCATACCAGGCGCCTGCGGAATATTGGGTGAGCCCGTCGAGAGCATCGGAGCCTCCGGACTCCATCATGTGCTCGAAGCCGTCCTGGAAGACGATGAGTTCGGAGAGGAAGGGGATCTGGTAGGCCGGGCGAAGGAATACCTTGCGATCGGGAATGCGAATGCCGCCGCGGTTGACGATGTACCTGGTCTGGACGCCCCAGGCGCCCCACTTCCAGGTTTCGCTGGAGAGATCGTTGGTCGGACCAGAGACGCCGTTGGCGGCCCACATCTGCCACTTGGACCATTCCTGGATGTTTCCGGTGTCGAAGCCGACCCAGGCGGGCAGCCAACCCGGATCAGGATCCATGAGCATGCCTGAGGGGCAGTTGAAGACATCGAGCGCATCGCCGATGTAGTCGTCGTAGAAGATGCCCCAGTATGGGTCATCGACACGGTCTTCCTGCGAGGTGGTCAGTCGGCGTCCCCAGTCGCCGTAGCCGGTGGAAGTGTCGGGGTCAAAGCGGTTGGAGCCGTTGAGGCGTTCTCCGCCCCAGCCCTGATGTTCGTTGCGATAGGTCTGCAGAGCAGTATCGGTCTGCCGCTGGTTGGAGGCGCAGACGACGGTGCGGGCGGTGCCGCGGGCCTTGCCCATAGCAGGCAGGAGAATGCCGATGAGCAGAGCGATGATGGCGATGACGACCAGGAGTTCGATGAGGGTGAAGGCGGGGCGGGTGTGGCATCCTTGCGTGATGGAGAGCATGAGGTCAGACTCCTGTCGGAGACGGAAGCGGTCACCCCGTCGAGACGTTCTCGATCAGGGCGAGTGGGAAATCGCCGCCAACGGTTTGGCGTCGACGGCGAAGAGTTGTGGAGTCCGGCGCGAGGAGCGCCGGGAGCCAGTCAGTTGCACGGAGCCGAGAAGAGTGCGAGAAAGCGTTGGACGTCGAAGAAGTTGGTGACGCCATCCTCGTTCATGTCAATGAGGCATGGGCGATCGACGACAAAGCGGATGGTGTTTTCCGAGATGCGCGAGCCCACGGAGTTGTGGGCGACGACACGGGCGTAGTAGATGCCGGGGAACGTGGCGCCAAGCGGGAGGTTGGCGCCGGCGGAGTTGAAGGGGAATGCATACTCGATCGCGTCAAAGTCCGCGGTCTTGGAGAGTTGCACGGTGTAGGATGTGGCGCCTTCGACCGTCGGCCAGGTGATCGGAGCGGCGGTGGTCAGATTGAAAGTCGGCACATCGAAGAAGAACGGAGCCGGCGGAAGAGTGTTGGGGCCGGTGCTTTCGGCAAAGACGACGATACTGTCGACTGCGAACCACCAGTTGTTGATGGCGTCGTTGAGTTCGAAGCGGATCTGGGCGCTGGTGGCGCCGCCGGGATTGTTGAGCGGAAATTCAACGACGTCGTTGGGTGCGTCGTTGACGAAGTCGGGGCTGTTGGGGTCGCTGGAGTAGGTTTTGAGGACGTTGAAAGGCCCGCCATCGAACGAGACGGAGACCACCCCGGTCATGGAGTCTTCGTCTCGCCAACTGGAGAAGTAGCGGAGAACGGCGGTGCCGGCCACGGCGCCGCTGAGGCTGAAGGAAGCGGTGGTGATGGAGGCGTTGAAGCGGCGCCCATCGCCGTCGGGGTTCAGGCCGTTGGAGTCGTAGTCGTCCCATTCGTCGGGGTCTGCGATGAGGCAGGCGCCGTAGGAGAGGTGCCCCGCGTCGACCGTGAAGTTGCTGCGATCCTGGTCGCCGCAGGTGAGGTTCCACCAAGCACCGCTGGCGACGGACCAACCCTGCCACTCGAGGACGCCGATGCCGGGCTGGCTGAAGGTGGCAGTCCAGCCAGGAGGGAAGACGCCAGGCCCGGCCCAGACGTTGGTGCGCGGGCCGCCGGTTCCGGTGACGATGCCCTCTTCGACGTTGGGTCCAAGGGGGAGGCTCTCGAAGTCCTCGACGAAGAAGACCTTTTCGGTCTGTGCAGCGGCCGAGGCGGCCAGCGCGCACAATGCGGCGCCAGCGACGGCGATTCTGCTGATGTGATTCGAAGTCTTGATTCTCAGTTCCTTTCGTGGTCTTTCGACCGGGGCCATGCACGCCATGCGTTGCCGGCCCGTTGTTAATTGTGACACTGCCGAAACAACGGCTCACGCGATCATGGTCCTGGTATTAGTCGCAGCCGCGGGAGAACTGCCCGAGAAAGCGCTGCACGTCGAAGAAGTTCTTGACACCGTCGGCGTTGAGGTCGGCCTGGCAGGAAGCGTCGAGGCCGATGATCTTGGCGGCTTGGGCGGTGCCGACGGTGTTCCGCGCGATGACGCGGACGTAGTAGACACCCGGATTGAGGATGCCGGCATCTGGGGTGTAGGTCCGCGTGTCGGCGTCGAGCAGCACGGCCAGATCGAGGTCGGCGTAGGCCGAATCGTTGGCGAACTGCACCTCGTAGCCCGTGGCGTTGATCGACTGAGTCCAGGAGATGGTGGGCGTGGTGTTGGGGTTGAATGTATCAGCGGTCAGGTTGAAGGGGGTCGGCGGATTGACCGGGTCACCACCCTCGCCAGCGACAACGATGTTGTCAATTGCCCACCACCAGTCGTTACCGGCCTCGAACATCTCCCATCGGAGTTGCATGTCGGCGGCGCCGGCGGGGTTGTTGATGTTGATGCTCACCGTTTCATTGGTCGCATCCGGGTGGTAGTTGGGATCGCCCTCGAAAGAGTTCCAATATAGGATTTCCTGCCATCCACCGCCGTTGAAGCGGACGGAGAGGCGGACCTGCTGGTTGTCCTCTGGGCGCCAACTCGAGTCGAACGTGAGGACCACGGTGTTTTCGGTGGTTCCGCCGAGCGGAATGATCGGGCTGGTCAGCGTGGTTTCATAGAAGCCGGCCGACTCGGGGTCGCTGAGCACGGGGTCATAGTCGTCCCACTCGTCGGGGTCCGCGACGGCGACGGCGCCCTGCGCCTTGGTAAACTCCTCACGCAACTGGAATGCGGAGTTGACCCAGAACTCGCGATTGGCAACAGACCAGCCCTCCCATTCGGCCGTCCCAACGCCCGCTGGGCTGAAGGTCTGCGTCCAGCCGTTGGCGGTCCATGTGCCGTTGAAGGGTGTGGCGTCGATGGCGTCGCCGAAGAAGGCCTGCGCAACGTTCTGTGCCGGGCCGGTCAAGATGCCCTCTTCGATGTTGGGATAGAGCGTGAAACCTTCCCAGTTCTCCGTGTAGAGGGTGACCAGCGTGCCGCCCGATGCGTGCGACACGGCCAGCCCGCACGCGGCGAGCAAACCGAGCCCTGCAATGCGATTCAATCTCTCCTGCACGTTCAATCTCCTGTTGTTGGATCCCACAGTCCCGAGCACGATGACACGGAGAGCAGCCTGCGCGGACGCAACGCATACGCTTGCGGTTTCGCACGGCCTGAATGCGGTGCCGCCTCCTGTGCGGAACAGTTAACCCGAGCCCGAAGGCCCATGCAACTGAGCCAGACCGCATGTCGCGTGGTTTATCCGAATCTAAACGGCCCTCGTACCACTGCAACTCCACGGATGTGTGAAGGACGTGTTCAGCACACCCGTCTTGAAGCACCCTTGTGCGGGATACTGCAACGATGTGCTTTACAATCGATGAAGCGGTCATCGGCGCACAAGCGGGTGCTCCCGCGACACTTGCACTCGAATCTGGAACGGTGCCCTTCGTGAACTGAACTTGAAGAGCGCGCTCAGAAATCACCTCCGCCCTGATTTCTCAAGTTGCTGCGCCGGATCGGACCTTGGCCAGGAGTACCATGCCGCTCGCATGCCGCCCATGGGGCGCAGCAGAAGTTTCCGAGCATGATTGCGGGGGGGCGTGATGCTTGACCTGTTCATCTTCGATATCGCGGGCACGACCGTGCGTGACGACGGGTTGGTGATGCGCGCGTTCCGTCGCGTAGCCGACCGCATCGACTCCAGGGCGACCGATGACTGGGTCCGCAACCGCATGGGCTGGGACAAGCGCGTCGTGTTTGCCGAACTGATCGACACGGTGCCAGGGTGCGGGGCCACGGTGAGCGAACTGCGATCACTGTTTGAGTCCTCGATCGCCGAGGATCTGCGGCGCCATCCGCCGGTTCCGCTTGGCGGGGCGCTGGAGGCCATGAAACTGATGCGCCAGACCGGCGTCAGGATCGGTTTCACCACCGGCTTCAGCCGCGATACGGCGCTGGCGGTGCTGACGCCCCTGGACTGGCCGACCAACCTGCTGGTGGCTTCGGACGAAGTGGCCCGCGGACGTCCTCAGCCCGACCTGATTCTCGAGTGCATGCGCCGGGCTGGCGTGCATGATCCGGCGAGAGTCGGCGTTGCAGGTGACACGCCCTCCGATCTCCAGGCGGGCATGGCGGCCGGTGTGGCCGTGGTCGTCGGCGTTGGACATGGCACACACACGCTGGATGAACTCAGGCCGCACCCACACACGCATCTGTGGCCGGATCTGCACCCACTGGCCGAGTTCCTGTCGGCGAGCGTGTCGTAAGGGCGTCATGCACCCCGTCCGCTGGTGCGTCCGCAGTCATCTCCAGTCTTCGCGCGCTCTTAGCGGTGTGCAACCGACGCGGGTAGCCATCGACGGCTAAGACCACTCTTCTCATCAGACGGAGAGTGAGCATGCTGCGCAGCGTCAGGATCGAGCAACGCATGGCCGCCCTGCCCCAGTGGACGCTGGTCATGCTGGCTGGTTCGGCGTCGTTTTCCACGTACTTCTGCATGTATGCGTTTCGGAAGCCGTTCACGGCCGGGCAGTTCGCCGAGGGCGGCGCCGTTGCCGTTCCGGGTTTCGACCGCACGTTGCAACTCAAGACGCTCCTAGTGATCAGCCAGATCATCGGCTACGCCATCTCGAAGTATTCAGGCATCAAGGTGTGCTCAGAAGTCAGGCGGTCTGGGCGGGCTTGGCTGCTGGTCGGGCTGATCGCCTGGGCCGAGTGCGCTCTGCTGCTCTTCGCCCTCCTGCCGCTGAGGTGGGGCTGGGCGGCCATGCTGCTCAACGGGCTGCCGCTGGGCATGGTCTGGGGGCTGGTGGTGCTGTATCTCGAGGGACGGCGCACCTCCGAACTGCTGTTGGCCACGCTGAGTTGCTCTTTCATCCTCGCCAGCGGGGTGGTCAAGGACATTGGCAAATGGCTTCTCGCCTCGGGCGTGCCGGAGCAGTGGATGCCGGCGGCGACAGGGGCGATGTTCCTGCTGCCCTTCATCGCTCTGGTGTGGCTGATGGATCACCTGCCGGATCCCGTTGCCCAAGACGTTGTAGAGCGCTCAATGCGACAGCCCATGCGTGGGCGCGAACGCTGGAACTTCATCACGCAATTGTTCCCATCCATGCTGCCGCTGCTGGTGGTGTACTTCGTGCTCACGGCATTCCGCGACTTCCGCGACAACTACGGCGTCGAGATGTTCGAGCAACTCGGATACACGCAGGCGCCGGCCATCTTCTCTCGCAGCGAACTGCCCGTTGCTCTCGGCGTGCTCATCGTCCTGGCGGCGCTCAACCTGGTGCGCGGTAATCGCGCTGGACTGCTGGCGGCGCACGGGATCATGATATTCGGATCCGCCCTTCTGGCCGGGGCAACCATCGCGCTCGACGCCGGCATAATTTCGGGCCTGACCTGGATGATTCTGCTCGGGCTGGGAACGTATCTGGCGTATGTCCCCTTTGGGTCCGTGCTGTTTGATCGCATGATGGCGGCCACTCGACTGAGCGGCACGGCCGTCTTTGCCATCTACCTGGCCGACGCGCTGGGCTACACAGGCTCGGTCGCCGTCCAGATTTATAAGGATCTATTCGCCGCCGGTGAGTCGAGGCTCGATTTCTTCAAACAGTTGACGATGTCGATGTCGGGCCTGAATGTGCTGGGCTTTGGACTCAGTGCGACTTACCTCTGGATGCGCTCGCGTGTACCTGCAACGGGAACGTCCAAGACCACCGCGGAGACTGCCGCATGAGCCGATTCGACCAGCAACAGAACACGACGCCCGAAACGCTCCTCGCAGTCAAGGTCGTCGAGGGCGACGCAAACAACGGCGTAGCGCGCACGGCATGGGCCGCCGGTATGGAAGGAAGCGTCGCCCGAACCCTGCTCGACCGCGACGCACGCGCCTTTTTTCACCAGTCGCTCTCGACGCCTTGCCTGGATGCGATTATCAAAGCCGCGGGTCCGTTCATCATCAACGCGGCTGGCCGCCGCATTCTCGACTTCCATGGGAACTCGGTGCACCAGGTTGGGCACGGGCATCCGGAGGTGATCGAGGCGATCGAGCGCACAGTTCGGGCACTCCCGTTCAGCCCGCGGCGGTTCACGAACGAACCGGCGGTGCGCCTGGCCGAGCGCCTCATCGAGTTGGCGCCAGGTGAACTGGCCGGCAACGCGCGTGTGCTGCTGGTGCCGAGCGGTGCGGTTGCGGTCGGGCTAGCGGTGCGGCTGGCCAGGGCCGTGACCGGGCGACATAAGACCATCAGTTTTGCCGGCTCGTTTCACGGTGCCACGCTGGAAGCAGCCTGGATCGGCGGTCAGGATTTGTTCACCCGCGGCATGGGCCCTCTGCCGCCCGGCGCGCTGCATGTCGAGCCACCCTGCTCGCAGCCGTGCAACTTATGTGACGGGCTATGCACGGGCCGATGCGCCGATCGCGTGGAAGCCTTGCTGGCCGCGGGAGACGTGGCCGCCGTCGTCGCCGAGCCCGTGCGAGCGACGACCGTGCATGTCCCCCCTCCGGCATACTGGAGCCGCGTGCGCGAGGCCTGCACACGCCACGGCACGCTGCTCATCTTCGACGAGATTCCCACGGGGTTGGGGCGTTCCGGTCGCATGTGGGCCTGCGAGCACTTCGGCGTCACGCCGGACATACTTGTGATCGGCAAGGGTCTGGGCGGGGGCATCGTTCCCATCGCGGGCATTGTCGGGCGCGCCGAGCTCAACGACGCCGGGGTCATCCGTCTCGCGAACCTCTCCCTCGGCCACTTCACGCATGAGAAGTCTCCGGCCGGCGCTGCGGCCGCGCTGGCGACTCTGGAGATCCTCACGCGCGACGCCCTGCCTGCGCGTGCAGCGATGCTGGGGTCCAGTTGGGCTCAGGATCTGCGCGAGGCGCTCTTCGACCTGGCCGATGCGGCTTCGGTCGCCTCGGGGCTGATGGTGCGGGGCGTGCGCAACCTGGGACTGATGGTCGCGGTGGAACTGGGCGGACCGCGGGCTCGCGACATCGCCGACCGGTGTCTGTACGAGATGCTCGCCCGCGGGCTGTCGTGCAAGGTCGGGGGCGGTGTCAACCTGGTCTTCTTCCCCCCGCTCAACATCGAACGCACGCAACTGGAGCGAGCCACGAGCATCATCATCGAATCGCTCATGATGACCCAGCGGGCTTGATTCGAGCCTTGGGGCAAGGCCGGCCAGTCGCCCTGCGAGCGTCGCTGCGCCGCGCGTCCGGCGCCTTGCTACCCTGACGGACCATGATCCACCCTTGGCACCACGTTTCACCGGGCATCCCCGGGCTTGACCTGCCCGATAACTTCAAGGCCGTCATCGAGATCCCCAAGGGCTCGTCCAACAAGTACGAACTGGACAAGTTGTCGGGCATGCTTCGGCTGGATCGAGTGCTCTCCAGCGCGGTCTACTACCCCGCCAACTACGGGTTCATCCCGCAGACCCTGGCCGAGGACAACGACCCGCTTGACGTGCTGGTGTTCTGCACGGAGACGATTCCGCCGCTGTGTATCTGTGAGGCCCGGGCGGTCGGCGTGATGACGATGGTCGACGACGGGCAGCCCGACCACAAGATCGTGGCCGTGCTCATCAACGACCCCGAGTTCGCCGACTATCACAAGGCCTCGGACTTTCCTCGCCACACCTTCAAGATGCTCAAGCGATTCTTCGAAGACTACAAGATGCTGGAAGGCAAGCAGGTGGAGGTCGACGAGATCATGCCCGCCGAGGCCGCCCACTCCATCATCGAGAGTGCCCTGACGCGATACGAATCACTGCGACGTGTCGGCGACATCAAGGGCCTGAGCGGGTAATCGCGCCTGACCTATGCTCATCGTGAAGGAGCACCGCATGTCCGATCTGACGACTCGCGCCGGCGCTGTGGAGGTTCGACGCACGCTGATTTCGCGCCGGCAGGCGCTGGCGGGCCTGTTCGCCGCCGCGGCCGCCGGGCCGGCCCTGGCTCGCCCGCGTCTGATGAACGAGCCGGCCTTCGAGATATCGCTGGCGCAATGGTCCCTGCACCGCGCCATCCGCGACAAGAAGGTCGATCACCTCGACTTTGCGAAGTTGACCCGCACCGAGTTTGGGATCGGCGCCATCGAGTACGTCAATCAGTTCTTCGCTGACAAGCACTCCGACAAGCAGTACCTGCTCGATATGAAGATTCGCGCGGTCGACTTCGACGTCGTCCAGCGCCTCATTATGATCGACGGCGAAGGTGCGCTGGGCGACCCCGACGAGGGCAAGCGCACCTCGGCCATCGACAACCACAAGCGCTGGGTCGAGGCTGCCAAGTATCTCGGCTGCGCGATGATCCGCGTCAACGCCGCCAGCGGGGGCACCTTTGAACAGCAGCAGGATCGCGCCGCCGACGGGCTGCGGCGACTGGCCGAGTTCGCCGCCGAGCACGACATGAGCGTCGTGGTCGAGAACCACGGCGGGCTGAGCAGCAACGGGCAGTGGCTGGCCGGGGTGATGAAGAAGGTCGGCCTGCCCAACCTGGGCACGCTGCCCGACTTCGGCAACTTCAACCTCGGCGACGGCAAGCAGTATGACCGGTACAAAGGCGTCGAGGAACTGATGCCCTTTGCCAAGGCCGTCAGCGCCAAGAGCCACGACTTCGACGAGCAGGGCAACGAGATCCACACCGACTACCGGCGCATGATGAAGATCGTGGTCGAGGCGGGCTACCACGGGTACGTCGGCATTGAGTACGAGGGCAATAAACTCGACGAGTTCGCGGGTATCCGCGCCACCAAGACGTTACTTGAGAAGATTCGCGACGAGATGGCGGGCTGATCGCACCGCGATCGACGACCAGTCACCGGGAGCCTGTCTGATCGCTGCTCGGTGACCGCGCGTTCCTATCCTCCCCCATGAACATCCTCGTCATCGGTCCGCATCCCGACGATCAGGAACTGGGCATGGGCGGCACCATCGCCGCGCTGGCCGAGCAGGGGCACGATGTCCTGCTGCTCGACGTGACCAACGGCGAGCCGACGCCTTTCGGCACGCCGGAGAAGCGCCAGGCCGAGGCCGCCGCGGCGTTGAAGATCCTCAACCCCAACCCCGCCTGGCACCCCGAAGGCCGACCCCTGCGGCGCTGGCTGCTCGGGCTGGCGAATCGCACGGTGGAGCACACGGTCGCAGCCCGGTACGCCGTGGCCGCGGTCATCCGGGCTCATCAGAGTCAGGTCATCTTCGCTCCGCATCCAGAGGATGCGCACCCCGACCACCGGGCGGTCACCCGCATCGCCGAGGATGCGCGATTTGACGCCAAACTGACGCGCCTGGAGCTGCCCGACCCGATCGACCAGTGGACGGGGCAGAGACACCTCCTCGGAGAGCCCATCTATCCCAAGTGGTTTTTCTACTACTACGCGACGCACCTGCGACAGGCAGCCGACCCGAGTTTCATCTTCGACATCACGGGGCGTTTGGATCGCAAACTCGCGTCCATCCGCGCCTACGAGACCCAGTTCGTCATCCCCGAGAAGAACCGGCTGGTGCTCGAATGGATCGAAGGCGCCGCCCGCTACTTCGGTTCGCGCATCGGCACAACGGCTGGCGAACCCTTCTTCACTAGGGAGCCGGTCGGACTGACCGGATTCGACGCACTTGCCTGACCGGCCTCCGCATCGGGTATCCTTACTCCGACGCATGAGCAGCCCGACCGTCCAACTCCTCGCCCCTGACATCGCCCAGATGCTCAGGGAGGGCCAGTATCGCGACGTGCGCGATGCGCTGCGTCATCTCCCTCCCGCCGACTCGGCCGAACTGATCGACGAACTCGAAGACACGCTCTCGGCCCTGGCCTTCCGCGTGCTCCCACGCGACGAGGCGGCCGAGGTCTTCGCCGAGTTTCCGCCTGAGCGTCAGGAAGAACTCATCACCCGCCTCGGCGACGAGCGGGCGGCCCGCGTCATCGAGGAGATGGAGCCGGACGACCGGGCCCGCCTGCTCGACGAACTGCCCAGCGCCGTCAGCCAGGCCATCATGCAGCGCCTGACGGAGCAGACGCGCAAGATCACGCAGACGATCCTGAACTATCCGCCCGAGAGCGTCGGGCGCCTGATGACGCCCGACTACGTGCGCATCCGTCCCTCGTGGACGGTGGCCAAGACGCTCGAACACGTCCGCCGCTGGGGGCACGACGCCGAGACGATTCACTGGATTTTCGTCATCAACGACGCTGGGCAACTGATCGACGACTTCCGCATCCGGCAGATCCTGCTGGCCGATCCCGAGCAGACCATCGAGTCGCTGATGGATCATGAGTTTGTCGCCCTGCAGGCCACCGATGACCGCGAAGAGGCGGTCCGCATGATGGCCCGCTACGACCGCACCGCCCTGCCGGTGGTCGATTCACGCGGGGTGCTGGTGGGCATCGTGACCTTTGACGACGTGGCCGACGTGGCGCAGGAGGAGTTCACCGAAGACATCTACAAACTCGCTGGCGTGGAGGCCTTCGACGAGCCATACACCAGCGTCGGTCTGGCGACCATGGTCCGCAAGCGCGGCGGCTGGCTCTCGCTGCTCTTCGCCATGCAGGTCGGCACCATCGGCATCATCAGTTTCTTCGAGGATCAACTTGACCGCGCCGTCGTGCTGGCCTCGTTCATCCCGCTGGTCATCAGTTGCGGCGGCAACACCGGCAGCCAGGCCGCCACCATCCTCGTCCGTGCGCTCTCACTTCAACAGGTGTCCGCCTCGGACTGGTGGTCGGTCGCACGCCGCGAACTGATCACCGGCGTGTCACTGGGAACGCTGCTCGGGCTGCTGGGCTTCTTGACCGTCACCATCGCCGGATGGATCGGACTGGTCCACGCCGAACATGCCGGGCTGATCGGAATGACCATCGCGCTCAGCGTGCTGGCCATCGTTTCCTGGGCCACGATGGTCGGCTCGATGCTCCCGATCATCCTGCGGACGGTGGGCCTGGACCCTGCCACGTCGAGCACGCCCCTCGTCGCCACGCTGATGGACGTCAGCGGGCTGACCATCTACTTCCTCGTCGCCCTGTTCCTTCTCCGCGGGACGGTGCTGTGAGCGCATCGCGCCATGCCCGCAGCCATCCACGGGCGCCACGGCTCACATTCGGCGTGCACGGGCACCCGTGACTCCGGCACGGCGCATGCACCGCACGGCTGCACGCATCAACCGCCCACCTTCGACAGCACCGCGTCCGGCTCGCTCTTCAACTTGCCCGCGCACTTGTCGCAGCAGAATCGCACCAGTTTCTGCCCGGCCACCACCTCGACCGCGCTGTCATCCAATTCCTCGCCGGACACCGGGCACGTCGTGTTCGCGCCCGCCCGCTGCGCCTGGGCATAGGCCGCGTCAATCTTGGCCATGTACTCACCCGGGCTCTTGTTGAACTTTCCGGTGCAGCGTTCACAGCAGAAGCGCACCAGCCGGTTCATGTACAGCATCTCGACCGGCTGGGCCTTTTCGCTCAGATCCTCGCCGCTCACCACGCAGGACTTGAGCGGGTATGCGGCCCGCTGGGTCTCGATCATGGCCCGGTCAAGTTTGTTCATCAGCGTGACCGGATCGGCCGTCAGTTTGGCCGCACACTTGTTGCAGCACACCCGCACCAGCCGGTTCCTGTACACTACGTTCACACCCGTGAACTTCCCGTTCTCGACCAGCGACTCACCCGAGATGAAGCACTTCGAAAGCGGATAGTGCATCGCCTGCTGCTCGATCATCTGCTGGTCGATCTTCTCGAGGTACTTACCCGGATCGGCCTTGAACTTCTCGACGCAATCCTCGCAGCAGAACTTCACCTCGCGCCCCTCGTGCACGTACACCACCGGCTCGCCCTCGTGGTCGATCTCGTGACCGGCCACCGGGCAGGTGGTCAGCGTGTACGGATATCCCTGCTCTGCGTCCTCCTTGCCCCCGGCCGGTGCTTCACGCTTCACCTCCTCGATCTGAGGCTCCTTGCCCGCCAGCGCCAACTTCACGAACTCATCGCGCCGCTGCTGGTCCCACGCCAGGAACATCTCCTCGCACCCTGGGCAGCAGAACCCGATCTCATGCCCCTGGTACTTGATCGTGGGCGTGTCCGGGTCGATCGGTTCCCTGCCCACCGGGCAGTAGCGGTTGATCACCTGCGCCCACGCGCTCGCACACACACTTGCCAAAACAAACAGCGTCGTCCACTTACGCATCGTGCTTCCCTCATGTCGCGCCGCTTGGCGCCTATGGCGTTTCGACTGTTTCAACCCAAAACCAACCGCGCAGGTCGCCTTCGGCGAAGCCCGTCGCCTCGTCATCAGGATATTGCTCACCCAGCGCCGTCACCACCTCGGCCGCGAGCAAGTCGGGCCGGCCATGACAGGCCAGACAAGGCGCCGCGACATGGATCGGGATCGCCAGCCGCACCGCGTCACCGGGGCCGGCCATCATCACCACCTCATCGCGCTGCGCCTCCACCACCGGTTTCATCCACGCCGGGCCGGTGTTGCGGGGGTTCCGCAACCGGTGCGACGTGCGGCCGATCCGCACGCCATGAGTGCGTCCCACCTCTTCGGCCAGTTCCGGAGCAAGATCCTTGCACACGGTGATGGTGCCCGCCGGCCCGCGCTGCTGGATGCTTGCCGAGACCTGCGCCAGCAGCGTCTGCTGAAGATCGTCGATCGCCGACAAGGCCGCATCACGGGCGACCTTGCGAGTCGGTGTCAGTTGCTCCTCACTCACCTCACGCCATCCCGCCCCTGACGCCGCACCCGGAGAGCCCGCCTGACGCTCGCAGCCTATCAGTCCGGCCGCCGCGCCGCCCACCACCACCACGCACATCCACCGCTTCCCGTCTGCACGCATGGGCAACTGTAGTCGTCCGCCCGCGTCACAAGACAAACAGGGGCGAGCCCCTTCGAACTCGCCCCTGCACAGATTCGGGTCTTGCCTCGACTTTACGGGCAGCCGGCCGCAAACGCCGACAGGAACGCCTGCACGTCGAAGAAGTCAAAGTTGGAGTCGCCGTTCATGTCGGCCGCAGGATTGTGGGCGTTGAACGCCGCCAGGAACGCCTGCACGTCGAAGAAGTTGAGAACGCCGTCGCTGTTGAAGTCGGCCAGGCACTGCTCCTGCTCGCACGAGAACGCGGTGATGGACACCCCGTCCACACCCGCCTCGACCACCGAGCCGGAGCCTGTGTCGGCGGCCGTGAAACGAATGCGGAACTGATTGGAAGGCGTCACGTAGTTGGACACACTCACGCTGGTCCAGTACCACCCGCCCGAAGCCCGGGGCCCGGTCGGCCCGATCACCTCGACCGTCGTCCAAGTGCTGCCGTTGTTGCCCGAGACTTCGACCGTCATCACGTCCTCGTTGGGCGCCGCGCCGGCCGTGTTGGAGAACCACGTCCAGTACGAGAGAACCGACGCCGGGTGCGATGCATCGAGCACCGGACTGGTGAGGATCGTCGTTCCGTTGTCCACGTCCGAGTTGCCGAGCACATTGTCGGTCAGCCAGGCGGCGCCCGAGCCGTCGCCATCCACGAGCGGATCGCCGCGCGTTCCGTCGCCCGCCGGCACGCCGCGGCTCCACTGCCCGTCAGTGGCCGTGCCCGTGACGGTCCATCCGATGTTGGTCTCCGCGTTGTCGTACATCACCACCGTCTCCACGCCCACCGTGGCGCCGTACGGGTCGCTCGCACCGCCCGAGGGCAGAGTGGCCACGTATCCGCCCGAGCCAGTGGCCTCGATATAGAACTCCGGCACGTCGCCGCAGTCCGGCGCCGGCAGCGTCGCACGATACGCGTTGCCGCCCAAGCCCGACAGCGCGATCGTCTGATACGCGCCGCCGTTGTCGCGATAGCGCAGATTCGCCGCTGCGATGCTCTGCGTCACGCCGATGATTTCCACGTCGAAAGAGGCGATCGAACCTGGCGCGATGACGCTCGGCGCCGGCGTGATGGTGTTCAGCACGATCGGCGTCGCCGGCAGCGTGCTCACCAGCAGGTCATACAACTGACACGAGTTGGTCGCATCGCCTCGCACACGCAGGTAGTACGTTCCCGGATCGATGACCACCGCGTTGAGTGTCTCGGCCACGCCCACCCCGTAGTCGTTCACCGTCGCCAGCACCGTCGTTCCGTTGGTGCCGATCAGGTCAATGGCCAGATTGTGCACGATGTTGTAGTTCGTCAGCGTGCCGGTGTCGCAGGCGCTGGTCTGCGTGCCCTGAAGGTACTCTCCGCCTCGAGGCGTCACACTGGCGACCACCTGCTTGGGTTCCGCCACCGTAAAGGAGTAGTAGTCCACGTCCGAGTTGTCGTCGATCGAGACGTTGGTCCGCGACACACCGAAGCCCGGATCACCCAGTGCGCTCGCCGTGGCCGCCGTGTCGTTGTGCTCGAGGTAGTCGCCGTAGTGCCGGTTGCCGTTGAGGATGTCATCGGTCTGCGGCCCGTCATACGATGTTGAGACGTACGGCTCCATCAACTTGGTGGCATTGGCCGGGCACACGTGCAGCATGCCAAGTCCGTGTCCGTGCTCGTGCGCCACCACGTTGCGCAGGCGCAGCGAGTTGGACGACGTGATGTTGTAGAATGAGTCATAGGCGTCGAGCACCATGTCCCCGTCCTGCGGGAAGTTGTTGTACGCCAGCACTCCGCTGTTTCCATCGAGGGTCATGGCCGCGATGCGCACGTCGCCACGCACGCCGGCCACGCCCGGATTCTGGTTCAGGGTCACACCATCGTCGTTGGGCTCATACACGTAACTCAGGCCCGTCAGGCTCGCCCACCGCGCGAACACCTGGTCAAACAGAGGCTTCCAGGTGGCCTGGCTCCCGTAGCGCGAGTTCAGCCACGCGAACAACGTGCTGTTCCCGCTCCACCCCGTGATGTTCGGGCAGAAGGTTCCGTCCGGAACGAACGAGTAGGTCAGGATCGTCGGCGTGCCCTGCGTCAGCCCGCCCCCGCTCAATGCCGTCGAAGTCCAGCGCGTCGTCTGCTGATAGCGTGCGTTGTCGCCGAACAGGACCAGGCTGAACGCATACGCGGTTTCATCATCCACGCTGCCCGGCTCAAAGCACAACGCGGGCACCGCGATCCCGTCGATCCGGCTGCGAATCAACGTCGCCAGCGCCAGCCGGTGTTCGGGGCGCATCCGATCGAAGCCATCGCGGCTGATGTAACCCTTGACGTGCTCATACCGCACATCCGAGACCGTCGCGTCATCCGGCAACCGCTCGCAGAACTCCGAGGGCGAGGCCGCCAAGATCGCCGACTGATGCTCGCGAGGCAAACGCCCGAAAAGCATCTCTTCCAACTGGCTGGTAATGATCTGGTCCAACTCGGCCTGGAGCAGCCCAGGCGGGCCGTCCACGAGTTGGGCCGAAGAAAACGAGCAAGTCCCGCCCGCGACCAGCGCGAAGGCGAGCACAACAGCATTCCGATTTCGCATCGACAAGTCCCCTTCCAAGTGAGCGGACGAGCCGACCAGAACCCATCTTCAAGGGCATTCTGGGCCGACTCCTTCTACGGAACCCCATTCAAGGGCGTGACTACGCCCCTCCCTCATCAGTCCATTCGACGAATTCGTATGTCGAGTTCCGCTTGCGGACATCTCCACGCTCGGCACCGCCCGCACAACCCGCGCAGATTCCAAACCCGCCCCTGCGTATCATCGCCCCGTGGCACAGTCCTTCCAGGTCGTCAGCCCATTTCAGCCCACAGGCGACCAGCCCGAGGCCATCGCACAACTGGTCCAGCGCCTCGGCTCGGGCGCCCGGGGCGCCTGTCTGCTCGGAGCAACCGGCACCGGCAAGACCTTCACGATGGCCAATGTCATCGCCGCCCTTGGCAAGCCCACGCTGATCATCAGCCACAACAAGACGCTGGCCGCCCAGTTGTTCGAGGAACTCCGCGCCTTCTTCCCCCACAACTCAGTCAACTACTTCGTCTCGTACTACGACTACTACCAGCCCGAGGCCTACATCCCCGCCCGCGACATCTACATCGAGAAGGACGCCAGCCGGAATGACGACCTCGATCAGTTGCGTCTCGCCGCCACCAGCAACCTGCTCTCTCGGCGCGACACTGTCGTCATCGCCTCGGTCTCGTGCATCTTCGGGCTCGGCTCCCCCACTGCCTACTCGCAGAAGGTGCTCACCATCACCCGCGGCGCCCGTATGAACCGGCGCGATTTCTTCCTCTCCCTCAACGCCATGCAGTATCAGCGCAACGACATGGAGTGGAAGCGCGGGCTCTACCGTGTCCGGGGCGACACCATCGACATCTGGCCCGCCTACGAGAAGTTCGCCGTCCGCATCGAACTCTTCGGCGACGAAATCGATCAACTCGAACTGGTCAACCCCACCAGCGGCGAACTGCTGGCCGAGGAACGCCAGTTCTTCCTTTTCCCCGCCGTGCACTACGTCATGCCCGACGACCAGTTGCAAGCGGCCGTCGCCGGCATCCGCGCCGAACTCGATGACCGCGTCCTTGCCCTGCGCTCGCAGGGCAAACTGCTCGAAGCCCAGCGCCTGCTCGCGCGCACGAAGTACGACCTGGAACTGATCGAGGAAATCGGCTTCTGTTCCGGCATCGAGAACTACTCGCGCTTCCTCGACGGACGCCAGCCCGGAGAACGACCCTACACCCTGCTCGATTACTTCGACTTCGCTCCCCCGGCCGACAGCGCCAGTGGAACCACAACAGGCCGGCATGACGCCGCGGAAGCGACGCACGACTCCGACACTTCGTCTCCCCGCCTCTTTGACTCTCCATCTCTTCGTCAAAGGCCCAACTACCGAGACTGGCTCCTCATCATCGACGAGTCCCACGTGACGCTCCCGCAGATCCGGGCCATGTTCAACGGCGACCGGGCGCGCAAGGAAGTGCTCGTCGAGCACGGCTTCCGCCTGCCCAGCGCTCTGGACAACCGACCCCTCCGCTTCGAGGAGTTCGAGTCCATCGTCCCGCAGATTCTCTTCGTCAGCGCCACGCCCGGGCCCTACGAACTCCAGGCCTGCGCCGGCGAAATCGCCGAGCAGGTCATCCGCCCAACTGGTCTGGTCGATCCGGCTGTCGAGGTGCGCCCGGCCCGCGGGCAGGTCACCGACTTGGTCGAGCGTTGCCGCGATGTGGCCGCCCGGGGCGAGCGCGTGCTCGTGACCGCGCTTACCAAGCGCCTGTGCGAGGATCTGACCAACTACCTCGATCGCCAGGGCCTGCGCGTCCGCTATCTCCACTCCGAGATCGATACGCTCGAGCGCGTCGAGATCCTCACCGAACTGCGTGAAGGCGCCTTCGACATCCTCGTCGGCGTCAACCTGCTGCGCGAAGGGCTTGACCTGCCCGAAGTCTCGCTGGTCTGCATCCTCGACGCCGACAAGGAGGGATATCTCCGCAGCGCCACCAGCCTGATCCAGCAGATGGGCCGGGCCGCGCGCAACGCAAACTCCAGCGTCATCATGTACGCCGATCAGATGACGCCCTCGATGCAGGCCGCCATCGAAGAGACCGAACGCCGCCGTGCCAAGCAGATCGCCTACAACGAAGCCCACGGCATCACGCCGCAGACCATTCAGAAGGCCATCCGTCGCGGCATCGAGACCGAACTGAAAGCCCGCAAGAAGGCCCGCGAGGCCGTCGAAACGCACGAGCCGGCCGTCGACGCCGATCTGCTCATCACCGAACTCGAAGCCGACATGCGCGAGGCCGCCGAATCGCTGGAGTTCGAGAAGGCCGCGCACCTGCGCGACCAGTTGCAGCGGGTCCGCGAACTCGTCGCCGCCGCCGATCCGGGAGAAGGCCCGGTGCTCATCCGACGCTCCGATCTAGAGCAGTCTGCCCGCAAGGCCGGCCCCCGCCGCTCCGGGGGCCAAATCAAGTCCAGGCCCCGTCCCAGCCGCAGGGGGCGCTAAACTCACTCGTGCACCGACTCCAGACCGACACCGCCAGCACCTTCCCACAGCGCCTGGGCTACTACGTCCTGGGCATCGCCATCGGGCTGGTGGTGCTCGGCATGTTCCAGATGCAGCGCCGCTTCGCCGCCCAGCAACAGGCGGCTGCCCAGCGGTCGTCCGAGCGGGCGCCGCCGTCACTTCCCTGAAAAGAGCGCGATCAGCCCGAGGATCAGCGCGGGCAGCGCAAGCGCATAGACGGCGAACTGGTGCGGGAAGCACCACATGCCCCATGCGCCCGCCGCCGTCAGCAGCACTCCGCCCACTCGGGGCCACAACCACGCCGACGACGCCAGCGCCACCATCGCGCCGCTCAGCATCGCGTGGGCAAGTAGATTGACCCAGCCTTCGCCGGCCTCGGCGAAGCCGAAAACCAGGCTGAGCCCGCCGAGCGCAAATGCCCAGACCAACAACCCCGCGCGTCGAATCCACCCGATCGCGCCGAGCCTTGTGCCGTTCGCATCCACCCGAACCGGTGGTGGTTCACTCATGGCACACCTTCAAATTAGTATATACTAACTCGGAGAACACAGCACTCAGTTTCGCGCATTTTCCACCGACCATCGACCTACCATGCACACCCTGGACCGAGAGAGAACATGAATCCACAAACTGCGAGTTCGGCCGTCGACCGAGCCGTGCTCGAAGACCGCCTGCCCATGCCCGAGCCCAAGCCCTACCACCGTTCCTCCGCCCACGACGACCGACTGATTCGCGTCCGGGGGGCGAGGGAACACAACCTCAAGAACATCGACGTCGAGATTCCGCGCGACCGGCTCGTCGTTATCACCGGGCTGTCGGGTTCGGGCAAGAGTTCGCTGGCCTTCGACACCATTTTCGCAGAGGGGCAGCGCAAGTACATGGAGTCGCTGTCCGCGTATGCGCGGCAGTTTCTGGACCAACTCAAGAAGCCCGACGTCGAGGAGGTCGAGGGCATCCCGCCGACCATCGCCATCGAGCAACGGTCAAGCGCGCACAACCCGCGATCGACTGTGGCGACCACCACCGAGATCTACGACTACCTGCGATTGCTCTTCGCGCGCTGCGGCACGCCGCGCAGTTGGGCTCCCACGAAGACCAGGAAGGACGGCACCATTCTCGAGCGCTCGGGCCGCCCCATCGAGGCCAGCACCTCGACCCAGATCGTCGATACTCTCATGAGCATGCCCGCGGGCACGCGCCTCATGGTTCTCGCCCCGGTCGTCCGCGACCGCAAGGGGTTTCACAAGGACGTGCTCGAAGACCTGTTCAAGCAGGGCTGGACGCGCGC
This sequence comes from Phycisphaerales bacterium, assembly GCA_023382935.1. Lineage (GTDB taxonomy): Bacteria > Planctomycetota > Phycisphaerae > Phycisphaerales > UBA1924 > J022. The sequence goes on along the minus strand of JAHDXL010000005.1, from coordinate 83,797 downwards.
CCGCGTCAACCGCGAGGTGATCGACCTGCGCGAGGCGCTCAAGAGCGGCAGCGAGAATCCGCTCAACCTGCACCGGCACAAGAAGCACACCGTCGAGGCCGTCGTCGACCGCATCGCCATCCACCCAGACGCGCGTCAGCGTCTGGCCGAGAGCGTCGAAGCCGCGTTGCGACTGGCCCAGGGAACCGTCATCATCAGCGCGGAGAACGCCGACGCCCCGGGCGCCGCGCCCGGGCCCGGTGCCCCTGCGACGAGCACGCGGGACGCACGTTCCACCGGCGCTGCGTGGACCGACCAGACCTTCTCGACCAACTTCGCTGACCCGGACAACCCCGAAGTTGCTCTGGAAGAACTCGCCCCGCGACTGTTCTCGTTCAACTCTCCCTCCGGCGCCTGTCCGGCCTGCCACGGCTTGGGCGCCATTCTCGAGTTCGACGAAGCCCTGGTCGTCCCCGACGAGGATCTGCCGATCCTCAAGGGCGCCATCGCGCCGTGGAAGAAAAACGGGCCGGGCGGAATGATCTACCCCTCGTACCTGCGCCGATTCTGCCGTTCTTACAACGTCCACGGCTCCACGCCCATCGGCAGCCTCGACCCCGACCTTCGCCGCATCCTTCTCCGCGGCGCCACACCGGCCGACGAAGAGAAGTACGGCGTCGAGTGGCCGGGCGTGCTGCCCATGCTCCACGCCTGGTTCGAGAAGACCGAGTCCACCTGGGTCAAGGACCACCTGCACGAGTTTCAGACAGAGAAGATCTGCCCGTCCTGCCACGGCGACCGACTGCGCATCGAGGCCCTGCACGTCCTCATCGAATCCGGACACAAGGCCGAGAAGGAACGCGCCTTTTCTCCCACCGTCATTGGGCGCCCCAGACACGACGGCTCGATGCTCAACATCTCTGAACTCTCGCGGCTCAACATCAACGACGCCGTCGCGTTCATCGAGCAACTCAAACTCACGCAGGAGCACGCGCAGATCGCCCAGCCCATTCTCCGCGAGGTCACCAACCGCCTGCGTTTTCTCACCAGCGTCGGGCTTGAGTATCTCTCGCTCGACCGGCGCACCGCCACGCTCTCCGGCGGTGAAGCCCAGCGCATCCGTCTGGCCACGCAGGTCGGCTCGGGACTGGTCGGCGCCTGCTACGTGCTCGACGAGCCGACCATCGGACTGCACCAGCGCGACAACGACCGGCTCATCCGCACCCTGCGCCACCTCACCGACATCGGCAACTCCGTTCTGGTCGTCGAGCACGATGAAGACATGATCCGCTCGGCCGACCATGTGCTCGACGTCGGACCCGGACCGGGGGTCCACGGCGGGCGCATTGTCGCGCAGGGCACCGTCACCCAGATCTGCGACACACCCGCCAGCATCACCGGCGACTATCTCGCCGGGCGGCGCAGGATCGACATCCCCGCCAGACGCCGCGCGCTCTCCGAGAAGAAGGCCCTGACCATCCGGGGCGCCCGCCAGAACAACCTCAAGAACATTGATGTCACCATTCCGCTCGGCGGCTTCGTCTGCGTCACGGGCGTCTCCGGCTCGGGAAAATCCACCCTCGTCAACGACATCCTTCTCCAAGCGGTGCGCAAGCACCTGCTCGGCACCCGCGCCACACCCGGGCAGCACGCCCGCATCACCGGGCTTCAGCACGTCGACCGCATCATCGAGGTGGACCAGTCGCCCATCGGCCGCACGCCGCGTTCAAACCCGGCCACCTACACCGGCATCTTCGATGACATCCGCAAGGTCTTCACGCAGACGAGGGAGGCCAAGATCCGCGCCTATCAGCCGGGGCGGTTCTCCTTCAACGTCCCCGCGCACTCCGGCGGCGGGCGCTGTGAAGCCTGCCAGGGACAGGGGCTCAAGAAGATCGAAATGCACTTCCTCCCCGATGTCTTCGTCGAGTGCGAAGTCTGCCGCGGCAAGCGCTACAACCGCGAAACGCTGGAAGTCACCTACCGCGGGCGCTCCATCGCCGACGTGCTCGACATGACCGTCGAAACCGCGTGCGAGTTCTTCGAGAACCACCCCAAGATCCTGCGCTTCGCCGAGTGCCTGCGCGACGTCGGGCTGGACTACATCACCCTCGGCCAGCCATCGACCACGCTCTCCGGCGGCGAGGCCCAGCGCATCAAACTCGCGACCGAACTGGGAAAGGGCGTCCGCTACGACGGCACGCCCAGCCCCGAGCACACGCTCTACATTCTCGACGAACCCACGACGGGCCTGCACTTCGAGGACATCCGCAAACTGCTCGAGGTGCTCGACCGTCTGGCCGCGGCCGGCAACACGCTGGTCGTCATTGAGCACAACCTCGACGTCATCAAGTGCGCCGACTGGATCATCGACCTGGGGCCCGAGGGCGGGGACAGGGGCGGAACCGTCGTCGCGGCGGGAACACCCGAACAGATCGCCAAAGCCAAGGGAAGTTACACCGGGCAGTACCTCAAGCCGATGCTCGGGTGACCTCCAAGAACCGGGTGCCGCGAGGCGGCATCGCCGGAACTCTGACCAAGGCGTCCAGTCCGTACATAGAGCAAACTGCGGCCGACATGCGTACGTCCCGTCACCGGATGCCAGAGTTCGGATCACCCATAACCAGGCGAACTTCTGATTTCAGGTAGTGAACCCCCCGAATGTTTGCAATTCGCCGTTTCAGTGACAAATTCTCTCCAGCATCGCGGCTTGCGCAGTGTCGGGTTTCGTGAGCCTGCCCTGTTTCACGTCCGTGTGCTAGGAGAGAAGAAGTATGCGTCTCTTGACATCCATCGCCAGCGTGGCCGCAATGGCTGGCGCCGCCAGCGCCCAGTATTTCACCATTGACTTCTCGAACCAGTTCAATGACATTCGCAACACGTTGGTGAACGGCTTCACCATGCCCTTCGGGCCCCAGATGTTCACCCACGGCTCCAATCTAGTGCCCGTCGCGATGAGCACCACCGGCGAATCCGGATTCTGGTCTTGGTCGGGTTACGCCGCCGCCGGCGGGACGGATAACCCCGTCAGCCTCGACGTCCCGGTGAATCTGCATGGCGTGGTAAGCGTCTTCACACTCATCAACACCTACTGGGGCAACCCCGATTCCAACGGCCTCGCGAGCGTCACCTTCAACGCCACCGGCGGCCTGTCCCAGACCTTCGTCCTCGTCGGCGGCGTTCACATCCGCGACTACAACCAGAACCCCATGTATACCAACACCATCAACGGCACCACCACACAGCAGGTGTTCGACAACGGGCGCAACCAGCGCCTCGACATGCAGCGCTTTGACCTCGACGCCGCCTTTGCGCACGAGACACTGACCTCCATCGTCATCAGCGACTACGGCGCCAATAACGTGCAGCGCGTGATCGTCACCGGAATCACCGCAATGGTGCCGGCCCCTGCGGCTCTGCCCCTGCTCGCCGGCGCAGGCGTGCTGGGCGCTCGTCGCCGCCGCTGAACACGCGACCTTTCCCCCGGTTCACCAATCCGAAGCCGCCGTCTCCGTGACGGCGGCTTTTTTCATTGGCCCGCCCGGCGCCACGAACGCCCCGGCCGCCCGCGTGCCCAATCACTCGCGCATCCGGCTCAGCATCTTCGACCCGTACCACCCGTGAAGTGTCCACGCATCGGCGTCGGGCAGCATCGCCCGGGCCGCGTCGGGCGTCTCAGCATCCAGCCACGCCAGCACTTCATCGCGCCCGTCGGCGCCATGCCCATACAGCCGCGCCGCGATCAGCACGCCGGAACGCCCATTCACCCGCCTCGCCATCTTCTTCGACCATGGGTGCGTCGCCAGCACGTACCGCCGCCCCTGCCACTCGTCGGGCACATCCGGATCGGCCAGTCGGCGCGCCTCGTCCTCTTCCTCCAGGCGCGGCAGCGAGCGGATCGGTGCCCCAGTCGCCAGCGGATGGGCGTCGAGCACGAAAATCCCCAGTTCCACCGTCGGGTCGGTGGCGCCCAACTCCAGCGCCTTGGCCGCCGACGGCGTGTTGAACACCCACAGTCCGCGATGACTCGCATCGGCCCGCGGCTCGCCAAACGGCCCGGCGATCAGCAACTTCCTCTCCCCGGCCAGGCGCGCCATGTTCGAGAAGTGTCCGCGAAAGGCCTCCTCCTGCTGCTCCGTGCTCAGCCCCGTCGCCGGACCGGTGCGGATAAATACGAACGTGTAGTCCGGGTTCCCGCGCATCGCCCGCGGCACGCACCCGCCGAGCAGCGCAACCATAAGCCCCAACATCACCAACCCCATCCATCTCTTGTGCATGTCGCCACTGTACCAGACGGCAGGCCTCCTGTGCGCGCCCCTACCATCGCCCATGAGCACCGGCGCCATCTCCGCCCGCATCGCCCGCATCAAGGCCGGGCATGATCCGCAACTCATCGCCCGCCTCACCTCGGGCTACGCGATTCTCGGCAATCAACAGCCGCTCGATGGGTGCTGCATGCTTCTGCCCGACTTGCCTGCCGATCTGCTGGCAGGCTCATCCTGCCCTCCAACGCCGGCGCACCTCAACGATCTGCCCCCGCGCGCCAGGGCGACCTTTCTCACGGATCTTGCGCTGCTCGGCGACGCCGTCGCCGCCGCCACCGGCTGCGAGCGACTGAACTATCTCATGCTGTGCAACCAGGTGCCCGAACTGCACGGGCACGTCATCCCGCGCTATGCCCATGAAGATCCGGTGAAGCGGCTGATGGATCCGTTCGCCGCCTACGACTTCGCCGCGGCGCGAAAGGCCGACGCGAGCGGGCGTGACGCAGCGCTGATGCACCGATTGCAGGGGGCCCTCGACCGCTGACTTTCCTGTCATCAGGCCGCGTGCAGTTGTGCCTCTGGACGCGAACTTGCGAAACATGGCCCGGCGAACGTTCGTCCGTCCCACGGGAGAGCGGCGGCGCCACGACCACCAACTCGGGCAACAATCATCCACCGTGTTCGATTTTGAAAAGCCTGTCTCTCGCCCCCCTCACCCTGCCGCCCTCACCGACGAGGAACTGCTCTCCCAATGCGAGTACATCCAGGGCCGCACCGGGGGCCCCGGCGGACAGCACCGCAACAAGGTTTCCACCGGCGTCGAACTGACCCATTTGTCAACCGGCGTCCACGCCCGCGCCTCCGAGCGCCGCACCATCCGCGAGAACCGCCCCGTCGCCATCCGTCGCCTGCGCCTGGCGCTGGCCACGGAAATCCGCACCCCCGTCCCCGTCGGCGACATCCGGTCCGATCTCTGGAAATCCCGCTGTCGCGACGGGCGCATCGTGTGCAATCCCAGCCATCACGACTATCCCAGCCTGCTGGCCGAAGCGCTCGATGTTCTTGAAGCCTGCCACTGGGACAGCATGAAGGCCTCGTCGCGCATGTGTTGCACCGCCAGCCAGTTACACAAACTTATCGCCAGGCACCCCCCGGCCTGGACCCTCCTGGTCCGCCGCCGGGCCGAGTGGGGGCACTCCCCCCTCAAGTCCCCCGGAGGCTGAATCCTCGCCCGCTTTCAAAATCAGGCTTGCCATTCGAACCAAAACTGCGGACCATGTCTGGACCTCTGACTCATTGTCGGAGCAAATCCGGCCACCGGGCCGATGTCTCGTCGGGCAAACAAGGAGGATCTCCACGTGTCACCAGGATTCACGGGTCTCATGGGCGTGCTGCTCGCTTCGGCAGCCGGACTGGCCGTCGCCGCCGACCTGCCCCCATTCGAAAAGGTCTCCGAGGGTTATGAAAAGGTGGTCTCTACGGCCGACGGTTCCAGCCCACTCTGGACCGTCTACCACCAAAAAAAGGATGGGCAACTCCTGGCCGAACTCCCCCGCAACTTCGAGGGACAGAAGTTCTTCATCATCGCCACCGTGGCCGGAGGTGACCCGCAAACGGGCGTCTACTCGGTCTACCACGATCGCGTGGGCAGCCCCACCCGCTACGTCTACTGGAAGCGTTTTGGCGATGAACTGGCGCTGATGGAGCCCAACCTGAACTTCCGCGCCACCGGCGACGCCCAGTCCAAGGCCGCCACCGGGCGTATCTACACCGACCGCGTCGTGCTCTCGACGCGCGTCGTCGCCAACGGGCCCGGCGGGGGGCCGGTCATCGACCTCGATCAACTCATGCTCAACCAGTCGAGCGAGTTCTTCGGGGGTTTCACGCGCGGCGCGCGCATGAACCTTTCCACCGTGAAGAGCATCAAGGCCTTCCCGCAGAACATCGAGGCCACCTTTGAGTTTCCGCAAGCCAACGGCATCATGTCGGCCATCCACTACTCCATCGGCGTCCCGCCGAAAGACCCCTCGTACAAGCCCCGCGAGGCTGATCGTCGCGTCGGGTATTTCTACACCGCCTTCACGGACCGCAGCCGCAACGACGGCGAAAGTCAGACGACGCGCTACATCGAGCGTTGGAATCTTCAGAAGGCTGAACCGAAACTGGCGATGAGCCCGCCAAAGCAGCCCATCGTCTACTACATCGAGCACACCACACCCGTGCGCTACCGCCGCTGGGTTCGCGACGGCATCCTCGCGTGGAACAAGGCCTTCGAGCAGGTCGGCATCGTCAACGCCATCGAGGTCTACCAGCAGGACGCCGAAACCGGCGCCCACATGGACAAGGACCCCGAGGACATGCGCTACTCGTTTGTCCGCTGGACCAACTCGCACATGGGCTTTGCCATCGGGCCCAGCAATGCCCACCCCGAGACCGGCCAGATCTTCGAAGCCGACATCGTCATGGACGAAGCCTTCATCAGCGGGTGGGCCAAGGCGCACCAGTCCTCGCTCCTCGCTTCAGCCGCCATGATGTACATGGAGCCCGAAACCGTTGACTGGCTGGCCGAAAACCCCGAGTGGGATCCGCGCCTGCGTCTGGCCGACCCGGAGGACCGCGCCGCCGTTCTCAATTACATGGCCCAACTCAAGGACGGCTCGGCGAACCCCGAACTGGCTCCGCCCACCATGCTCCCCGGCGTCTGGCTCGACCCGCGCGAGCATCAGCAAAACGCCATGTGCATGTCGCTCCCGGCCATGAGCGCCAACATCGAAATGATGCGCCTGGCCATTCGCTCCGGACTGGTCGAGATTCCCGCCGCCGAGGGCGAGAGCCTCCTCGACGGACTGCCGGAGTCCTTCATCGGCCCGCTCCTCCGCGACGTGATCATGCACGAGGTCGGGCACACCATGGGCCTCATGCACAACTGGCGCGGCTCCAGCGTCTACCAGTTCGCCGAGATGAACAGCGCTGACTTCAAGGGCCGCAAGCCCATCCTCGTCAGCGTCATGGACTACGCCCCCACCAACATCGTGGTTGAAGACGGACAACTCATCCAGGGCGATTACGCGCAGATTGACATCGGCCCCTACGACAAGTGGGCCATCTCCTGGGGCTACACCGACAAGCCCGATGAGGTTATGAAGGCTTGCACGCACCCGGAGCATGCCTTCATCTCCGACGAGGGCTCCAGCGGGCCCGACCCGCGCTCCACTGTCTGGGATCTGGGCGAAAACTCCCTTGACTTCGCCGACGCCGAGATGCGCTACGTCCACAAGGTCCGGGGCCAACTCCTCGACAAGGTCGTCAAGGACGGCCAGTCGTGGGAAAAGGCCCGCGAAGGCTACACCACACTCCTCTATAAGCAACTCAGCGCGGTCGGCATCGCCAGCAAGTGGGTCGGCGGCGTCTACTTCAACCGCTTCAAGAAAGGTGATGAGAACGCACCCGATCCTGTCATCGCGGTCGAAGTTGATCGCCAGCGCCGCGCTCTTGACTTCATCCTCGACAACGCCTTCGACGATCGCGCCTTCGGCCTCTCCCCCGAGATCCTCGCCAAACTCGGCGCCGAGCAGTGGTTCGACGGCCGCGGCGGCGACCGCGCCGACGTCCCGGTCCACGACACCGTGCTGGGCGTCCAAGCCTCGGCCATGTCCATGCTCATCAACCCAACCCGCCTCGGCCGAGTGCTCGACAACGAGATGCGCACTCCGCAGGGCCAGGACGCCCTGACCGTCCCCGAAGTGCTCGAAAAAGTCCGCACCAAAGTCTGGGCCTCGCTCGACCCCAAGTTCGGCAACGGCTCGTCGCACGGGTTCACCGCCCGCAACCCCATGATCTCAAGCCTTCAGCGCAACGCCCAGCGCGAGCACCTCAACCGGCTCATCGCACTGGCCACCGGCGCTCGCTGGCCCAACGCCTCGGCCAACACGGTCATTTCCCTGGCACGCCAGGAACTGCGGCAGATCGACTCCCACATCGAGAAGGCCATGCAGAAAGACCTTGATCCTTACTCCAGGGCCCACCTGGTCGACGCACGCGAACGCATCACTCGCGCCCTCGAAGCCTCGTACATCCGACAGGAGTAGCCGCCACTGGTCCGCGGCCTATGTGTTTCAGTCGCACGCGGGCGTTTGAAACTCGAACCGTACAGGCAGGGGCGCACCTTTCGAGGTGCGCCCCTGTTGCCTTGTGGCTCCGACTGCTGCAATGGAAGGGAAAAGAAGAGGCCCCCCCCCGCGCAACCGGGGGAGATGAACCCGCGCTCCCATCACATCCCGGCTTCCTCACCGCCGGCGACGCGCGCACATCACTCCACCGAGCCCGAGAAGCGCGGCCGCGCCCGGGGCCGGCACCAGGCGGATGTGGTCGAGCGCCATGTAACTGGCCGCTCCGTTCGTCGGATCCACCTGCGCCACGAAGGTGAAGGTCGCGGGCAGCGAACTGGTGGCAACGAAGGTGATCGAGCGGGCCTCCCAGGTATAGGTCGCGGTGTTCTGCGCAAACGAGCCGATGTAGCCGCTGTTGAGATACACGTCGACGACGCCGCGCCCGGTGTAAGGCCCGCCAAAGGGCGCCGCCTTGCCCAGGTCATCGACCGCCATGCAGGCACCGAGGGTGTACTGCTGACCGGCCACCAGAGGTGCGGTGGTCTGGGCAAATGCCTCACTGAACGTCGCCGAGGCCGCAAAGCCGATGAAGCGGTTTCCGTCGCACGCGAGCATCTGGGCAAACATGCCGTTGTACGCCGGGATGCCGGCCAGACTCCAGCCGTCCACACCGGTGTTGTCGTAGAGGTCGGGCGTGAAACTGGTGGCAAACCACGGCGACGGGGTGCCGGCAGTGAAGATGCTCAGCCCCGACGGATAGGCCAGCCCGAGTTCAAAACTCCCGTTCTGAATCTGGGCCAGCGCCGAGGCCGGACAAACGGCCAGAACGGCGATCGCGGCAACGTGCAGAGGCTTGGTCATGGCGAACTCCTCCGAGAGGGAAGCGTGTGGAAACCCGGCCCGACATTGAGCCGGCTCGCCATGAATCTGCTCTCCGCGGATCGTTCTCTCACGTGCGGGCAAGAATCACAGCCCACCGCAGCCATCACGCCCGCGCGTATGGATTCTCGCGACGCAGAAACGCCAGCACCGACGGCGTGAGCAAGTGCTCAAGATCCAGCGAACCGGGCTGTGTCCGCAGCCGCTCTCGCACCAGCGTGGAGGAAATCGCCATGGTCGGCTGCCCGGTGAGAATGCCGGCTCGAAAGAGGGACAGTTCGTCCGGCGACCACGTCGGCGCCATCACCCCTTGCTGCGTCGTGCGAAAAGCCAGACGAGCCGGCTCCAGAAGGCGCTCAGCCAGCGCCTCATCCACCTCGATCCCGTCTTCCACCGCACCACCGCCGCGCACCAGCACGATCGGCGATGCCAGTCGCAGAATCTCGTGCGGCTCGCGCCAGCGATCGAAGGCCGCCAGTTGATCGCTGCCCACCACAAAACTCAGCGACACCTCGGGCGGGATCAGGGCCCGTGCCCGGCGCAGCGTGTCGATCCAGTAACTCCCCTCACCGCCATCGCTGCGGTCGATCTCGTCGGTCCAGATTCCGACGCGAGCACTCGGTCCGGCAGGGGCAGGTTCGGCCGCTCCGGGAGCATCGGCGGGCCAGAGCCCGACATCGAGCAGGCCCAGCCGGAGCATGGCGCATCGCTGCTCCGGACTGGCAAGGGGCCCTGATGCCTTGTGCGGCGAGCGGGCGGCGGGCACCGTCAGCACCACGGCCTCGGGGAACCGACCGAGCAAGAACCGCGCGAAGAACAGGTGGGCCCGGTGCGGCGGGTCAAACGAGCCCCCGAAGAGCACGAGGCGCCCGCCACAAACGGGCACTGGCAAGGGCGTCGGCGTGGCACCGGGCATGGGCCATGATACCCACGGGTGTGGCCGGGCCGGGTCGGGGGGCTACAATCGGCCCTGTCCGGCCCCGTCGTCTAGCCAGGTCCAGGACACCAGGTTTTCATCCTGGTAACACGGGTTCGAATCCCGTCGGGGTCATTCTGCCGTCGGCCTTGGTGGCCGCGCTCGCCTCACACGCTGACGATGCCTTCGCGGATCGCGAAGCGCGCCAGTTGCACACGGTCCTTGAAGCCCAGTTTGGACATGATCGACGAGCGGTGGGCGTCCACCGTCTTGGGGCTGCGCCGGATGGAATTGGCAATCTCCGTCCGCGACATGCCCCGCCCGATCAGGCACAGCACCTCGACCTCCCGGCTCGTGAGCAGCGACAGCGGAGCGGCCACCCCGTTCCTGGTTGTGTCTGATCCGGCAACGCTGGCGCGAACCGACGAACCGAGCAGGCACGACCTGGCGGCCGGCGCGGCTCGCACACCCTCGACCAGTTCGTCGGCCGGGTCACTCTTGGAGAAGAAGCCGATGGCGCCTGCCGCCAGCGCGGCCTGGGCGCACGCCGGTCGCGCATGAGCCGTGTGAACGACGCTGCGCGTGTCGGGGTGGTAGCGCGCGAGGCGGGCGATCAGCCCGAAGATGTCCGCGCCCTCCATGTCGATCTCCGTGACCAGAACCGCCGGACGCTCACGAGCGACGACGCCCACGACCTTCCCAACGTCCTTTATCAGGCCGGCCACCTCCATGTCGGCCTCCTGCCCCAGGCGCGTGGCCAGACCAGCCAGCATGAGTTCGTGTGGATCAAGACAAATGACCCGAAGAACTCCGATTGGACCAAACTCAGCCACGAGAGCGGCCCCAAACAATCGCGGGTTGCCTTCCATCACGCCCACGCCAGCGCGAAGGTTGGTTTCCTTCCTTCCTACGGATTCAAACGTAAGAAGTGACGCCGACTGGCCAAAGGAAACAAGAAAACCGCTCCTGATTCGGAGCGGTGGGCGATTTCACTGAGCCGGAAGCGGTGGAACAACCTATCGAATCGCCAACATCTCTCGGTAGGTCGGCAGGGGCCAGAGTTCGTCGGCCATGCTCAGTTCCAACTGGTCGGCGACCTCGCGCAGGGCGTGCATGCCCGGGTGGACCCGGCTGAGGATGTGCTGGGCGACGGGAAGCGGATTCTCCTCGAGCGCATGGGCGTCGGCTTCAATCCGGGAGGCCTCTTCCAGTTTCGCCAGGGCCTCACGGAAGCGGTGGGTCAGGTCCACGAACTCTTCAAGCGCCTGGCGACCCGACTCGCAATCGACGCCGGCCCCCTCGGTGGCCGCGACCGCCTCGGCCAGGCGCGACTGGTGCTCCGTCGCCGCCGGCAGGATCATGGTGCGCCCGATGAGGACCATCTGCTCGGCCTCGATGAGACACTGCTTGGCGTACTTCTCGATGAAGATGCTCACCCGGCTGTCCACCTCCGGCTTGGTGAGCACGCTGTACTTCTTGAACAGGGCCGCGGCCTTCTTGCTCTTGAGAACCGGCAGGGCCTCGACCGAGTTGCGGAAGTTCGGCAGGCCCCTCTTTTCGGCTTCCGCGTGCCAGGCGGCGCTGTAGTTGTCGCCGTTGAAGATGATCTGCTTGTGCTCGGCGATGATGTCCTTGAGGACGCGCTTGACGGCCGCCTCGAGTTTGGCGGGCGTCGGATTGGCCCCCAGTTCCTTCTCCAGCGCGGTGGCGATGTCGTCCAGCGATTCGGCGACGATGGTGTTGATGACCGTGTTGGGCCATGCGACCGAAGCGCTGGAGCCGACGGCGCGAAACTCGAACTTGTTGCCGGTGAAGGCGAACGGGCTGGTGCGGTTGCGGTCGCCCGAGTGGCGCGGGATCTGCGGGAGCGTGCGGGCGCCCAGGTTGATCGAGCCCTTCTTGAGCGTGCGCTTGGCGTCGCCCTGCTCCAACTGCTCGATGATGTCGGTGAGCATGTCGCCCAGGAAGACCGACATGATCGCCGGCGGCGCCTCGTTGGCGCCCAGGCGATGGTCGTTGGCCGCGCTGGCGATCGACGCACGCAGCAGGTCGGCGTGCCGACTGACGGCCTGGATGACCGCGCACAGGAACACCAGGAACTGCATGTTGGTGTGCGTCTCGTCGCGCGGGTCGAGCAGGTTGACGCCGGTGTCGGTGGTCATCGACCAGTTGTTGTGCTTGCCCGAGCCGTTGACGCCGAGGAAGGGCTTCTCGTGCAGCAGAGCCTTGAAGCCGTAGCGCGGCGCGACGCGCGTCAGCGTCTCCATGACCAGCATCTGGTGGTCGCAGGCGACGTTGGTCTCCTCGAAGACGGGCGCCAGTTCATACTGCCCGGGCGCCACCTCGTTGTGCCGGGTCTTGACCGGCACGCCGAGGCGGTAGAGTTCGGTCTCCACTTCGTCCATGTAGGCCAGCACACGCTGCGGGATGGAGCCGAAGTAGTGGTCGGACAACTGCTGGCCCTTGGGCGGACGGGCCCCGAAGAGCGTGCGGCCGCAGGAGACCAGGTCGGGGCGGGCGTAGAAGAAGTTGGAATCGACGAGGAAGTACTCCTGCTCGGAGCCGAGCGTGGTGTAGACGCGGCTGACGCCCTGGTCGGTGCCGAAGATCCTCAGGATGCGCAGCGCCTGCTCGCCCAAGGCGTCGATGGAGCGGAGGAGCGGAGTCTTCTTATCGAGGGCCTCGCCGTTCCACGACACGAACACCGTCGGGATGCACAGCGTCGCATCGAAGTCGCCGCGGACGATGAAGGCCGGGCTGGAGGGATCCCAGGCGGTGTACCCGCGCGCCTCGAAGGTGGCGCGGAGCCCGCCGGAAGGGAAACTCGACGCATCGGGCTCGCCCTGGATCAGTTCGGAACCCGAGAGGGCATAGAGCACTCTGCCCTTGCCATCGGGAACAATCATCGCCTCGTGCTTCTCGGCGGTGGCGCCGGTCAGCGGCTGGAACCAGTGGGTAAAGCGGGTGGCGCCGCGTTCGAGCGCCCAGTCCTTCATGGCGTTGGCCACCGCGTCGGCCACGGTGGGATCCAGCGGCTCGCCGTGCTCGATCGTCCTCTCCAGCGATCGGTACACCAGTTTGGGCAGGCGCTGGCGCAGGGCCTGGCCGCCGAAGACGTCGCATCCGAATTGCTGGTCGGCGCGAAACGGCTCGGCCTTGCGGCGAGGACGTTCGCGCCAACGGATGGACTCTTCGACTGCTCGAGCCGCCGCGGTCTGCCTGTTCATCGATCGATTCCCTTTCAGCGTGCGAGGTCCAAAAACACCGAAACATGGCACCCAAACGTGGGGTGATTGCAGACGGAGAGCGCTTCTCTCCGATCCATGCCCATTTTGCACGTTCCCGAACGGGATGGATTCTTGCAGTCCCGGAGCCCTCGGCAAGTGCGGCCGGAGACGGGAGGCACAAAATATGGCGTGCCGGCGTGCGCGAGCACCGAGGCCGAGTGTTTCAGGGACGCTTGAACAGGTGGACGACGGATGGCGCCCCGACCCGATCCATCGCCGCCGTCGCGGCGGACGCGGGCGGGCGCCATCCCCCTTGCCCGGCGGGCGGAAAGCCGTGCACGGCGGGCGTGCACGGGTTGCCGGCGGGCGGAAAGCCGTGCACGGCGGGCGTGCACGGGTTGCCAGAGGGTGTGAAACCGTGCACGGCGGGCGTGCACGGGTTGCCAGAGGGTGTGAAACCGTGCACGGCGGGCGGGCACGGCTGTCCGGAGGGCGTGCACGGGCGCTGGGGCGGCCGAACGGGCGGCACGGCGCGCGCGTGCATCCAAAAAAAGCGGAGTCCGGCCGAGGCGTGCAGGCCGACGGGGACAAGCCGGAATTACGGGGGTCCGGGGGGGGTCCGGGGTCCGGGGGGCCGGGGTCCGGGGGGCCGGGGGTCCGGGGGGCCGGGGGGCCGGGGGGCCGGGGGTCCGGGGGCCGGGGGTCAGGGCCCGTACCTGCGCGCGATGCCCCGGACCGTGGCGATCTCGGACTCGGCGTACTGGGTCGGGCGCGGCACCTGGAACTCGACCTTCTCCCCGGTGAGTGTGAGGATGGCCTCCAGCGCCACGTCGCAGACGCGGAAGGGGTGCGTGTCCGGGAAGTCCGGGGCCAGGTGCAGGGCCACGTCCTTGCGATCGAGCATCTGGGCCAGCGCGGGGACCACCCAGGTGTTCTGGAAGTAGGCCGTGCCGCGGATGAGATCGAAGACGGGGCGGCCGCGCTGTCGCTTCATGTCGGCGACGTAGGCGTCGCGGGCGGGCTGGTCGCCCATGCGCGCCAGGGCCTTGCACACGTCGGCCTTGGCGTAGCGGTCGTCCTCGCGGGCCCAGACGGCGCGCCAGGTGTCGATCGCTTCGGGTGGCTGGACGCGCCCGGCCAGCAGCGCGATCTCGGCCCTCAGTGCGGGGTCATGGGAGGTGTTGTAGGCGGCGAGCAACTCGGAGGCGTGGCCGGAGGGGGGATTGGGGCGGAGCACCGCGACGGCGAACGTCCGGACTTCATCGCTCGGGTCGGAGAGGGCCTTGAGGGCCAAGGGATGAGCCCGCCGCGGATCGGCCGCGTCGAGGACGCGCAACGTGATGGCACGAACCTGCGGCGATGGGTCGGCCAGCAGCGCCTCAACCTGGTTGAAGGCGGGCGGGCCGGAGGCGCGGGCGACGTCGATGGCGCGATCGTCGTGCCCGGCGCGGATGAGCGTGGTGAGTTCCCTGGTGTCCATCGGTATCTCCGCAAGGGCGGGTCGGACAACTCGCAGATGGCCGGGGCCTTCCGCCGGAGGCCAACGGTCGCGTCAACTCCACTTGCCTCCCTGCACGGCCTGGGCACGCTTGCGCGCCTTGGCGACTTCATCGTCGGTGTCGTGATGATCGAGGTTCTTGAGCGTGAGCATCCAGCCCCGCACCTGCTCGCCATACCCGTTGTCGTTGAAGCGATGCTCGCTGGTGAGCGTGCGGGGCGTGACCTCCTCGACGATGTTCGAGAGCGGATACATGAGATGGCGGCGCGAGTAGGTGTCGCCGGCCGCCTCGGTCGCGTTCTTGCGGTGCACGTGCTCAAGCGTGAGGAAGTGCCCGATCTCGTGTGCGATGGTGCGCGAGCGGAGTTCAATTTCCGCCTGGTCGCCCACGACGTCCTTCGCGGTGACGAAGATGCCCGGGGGGCAGTTGAGTTGCGTGGCAAGATCAGGCGTGACGCCCAGCCCAACGGTGGTCAGGTCGGGCGTGGCCGGATTGGGCGTGAAGGCGTTGATGACGAACAGGTGGATCTTGTCGTCGAGCACGCTGTGCTGGCGGAGCAGCCCGGGCACCTCGCCGAAGCCGCCGCCGAAGAGTTTGACCTCGTCCTTCTTGGCGAGCGTGCTGTCGTTGTTCTTGTCGGGGCGGGCGACGGGGTCGTAATCCATGTCGAGGCCCGCGGGCCACCAGATGGCGCGGACGCGGGCGGCCATGTCTTCGATCGGGAGAGCGGCGCGGGTACCCTGACCCGTGGCGTCGTCGATGCGCATGTTGTGCACGACCAGTTTGATCTTCCGGGGCGTGAAGATGTGAGGCTCGATCTCGCCGAGCACCGGCCCATCAATGCCGCCCAGCCGCAGTTGCACCGAAACGGGACGATTGGCAAAGTCGGCGACGCCCTTGATCTTGAAGTCGCCCGAAGCCGGGATGGGTCCGCCGTTGGCCGGTTCGATGATCTTGACCACGGCCGTATCGGTGCTCCTGGCGAACAGGGGGGCATTGGCGTCGATGTCCTCGCGCACGACGCGCAGCGTGACGGTGAAGCCGGTGGTCAGCCCGACCATGGGCCCGCGGGCGGTGGACTGCCCCCAGGTGCCCGCGCGGGTGCCCATTTCGTAGCCGCGATCGTCGATCTCCGGAAACTCGCGTTCGGCGTCGGCATCGCTGGCGCGGCGGAAACGCAGAGGCACGATGACCTGCTTGTTCTGTGCGACGTTGATCCGGATCATGGGAGAGTCTTTCCGCAGTGTCGTCGATCAGGGCAGCGCGGCCACGGCGTCGTTGATCTTCGTCGTGGTGCCCGCGTCGACCTTGCCATCGAAGGCGACCTTCTGGTCGATCTGAAAGTCCTGGATGGCGCGATCGGTGAGTTTGGTGATGGTGTTGGTGATGCCGTCCTTCCCGGCGCCCTCGTGCCCGAGTTGGTACCCGAGCATGCGCAGGCGACGCTGGATGCCGTTGATGGTGGAGTCGGGCTCGACTGCGGCGGTGTGCACACGAATGTCGTACTCGGCCACGGGGTTGCCGTTGTGCAGCAACTGGAGCGTGGCACGCCCGCCGACGAGTCGGACATCGATGCGGCCGTTGGCCGGCGTGCGACCGGTCTGAAGCACAAACCCCAGGGAGGTGACACGGAAGTCCATGTCGGAGATGCCGCGCTCATTGGCCGTCGGAACGCCCGGCGATCGCTGGAACGTCACCGGCACCGTCGGCAGATTGATCGTGTTGTGCGCCGTGGCGGACTGTACGAGTCGCGAGATGAAAGAGACAACTCCGCTCATTGCCCGAAGATCTCCTGCAGTTTGGACAGGGTCTGATCATCCGCCTGGCCGCTGGGCTCAAGATCGTGATCGCGCTGGAAGGCGCGGATGGCTTCCGGGTGCTCGGTGGTGTCGTAGCCCAGGTCGTGCAGGCGATGGCGCTGCCCGGCCTCGGTGTCGATCGGATCGACCGTGCCGAAGTTGAAGTGGTAGTGATCGGTGCCGCCGTCGTCGCGGTCAACGATCAGTTCACCCTGGCTGGCGCTGGCGGGCAGATCCTGCTCGACAAAGCCGTCGCCGTCGGTCTGGGCCTCGATGATGTGGCCGTCGATGACGAGGCGATAGGGCACATGGGCGCGCGGCTGGCCGTTGTCCAGAAGGCGGATCCTGAGTTTGCCGGGCACGCCCTTGCGGCGAAAGCGATGACGCTGCTTGTCAGGTTTGCTTTCTTCCTTGCGGTTCAGATCGGGAATATGAACGACATCGCCGGCCTGGAGGACGTTGGGATCCTCACGCTGCTGCTTGAGTTGGCGGTTGTCGGCGTGGTTCCAGAGCGTCTCGGGGAAGAAGCCGTACCTGTCGCTGATCGACAGGAGGCATTCGCCATGTCTGACCACGTGATCGATGGGCATTTTCGGATCGTCCTGTGTGCAGACCTAGGAAACCTGAATGGCGGGATACTTCTCGTCAACCGACTCGATGAACTCCCACGCCTCGGCGTCGAGTTTCGGGAAGCAGATCCTGCAGGTGCCCGGCGGGATGCCCTCGAGCCGTGCCCAGCCTTCGCCGTTGAGCATGCCCGATGCCACGCGCCCGTCGGACAGCGTGACCTCGTATTGCGCGCCGGCGACCGGCTTGTCGGACTCGTCAACCAGTTCGATCTCGATCCAACTGGTCTCGACGGGGTCGTAGGGCTCGTTGGCCGGCGTGAAGGGCTCGACAGTCTCCTTGCCGTATTTTCCTTCCTTGTTCTCGCGCTCGCGGGCCTTGATCTGCGAGACCTTTCCGGGGTCGGCGGTGTCGGCGTCGGTCGCTTCCGTCGCTTCACCCGGTTCGACAAGCGAACAGGATTTTCCGTCTTTGGGGTTCATGCAGACACCTCAGTTGATCTTGACCAGCGAGCCCTGCACGGTGAGGATCGCGGCGCTCTTGACCGTGGTGGGACCGGTGCCCTCGAAGGTTGCCATCCCGTCGGCCTTCACGTCGACCTTGGCACCCTTCACGTCGACGCCGGCGGTACCCTCGGCCTTGAACTCGGTGGTGGCCTTGAGTTCAATGTTCTTGGTCGCCTCGGCCTTGATGTCGCCCTTGGTTGCAAGCCCCACCCCGGTCGTCTCCAGAGCGATGCTGGTCTTCCCGACCTTGATGGTGATGTTCTCCACGGCCTCGAAGCAGATGTTTTTCGCCTTGATGTAGAGGTCGTCGGTGATCTCAGTGGACTGGTTGGCCTCGTACACCTCGGCCACGTCGCCGGTGACCTTCTGCGAATAGGAACCGGAGACGGCCTCGGCATGCTTGCCGTCCACCGTGATGTTCACGTCGCGCTTGATGTGTTCAAATCGATCGTTGTCCACCACCAGGTGCCGGTCGTGCTTGACGTGTTCGAACTTGTCGTTCTCGACGACGAGGTGTCGATCGTGCACGACGGTCTCGAAGCGGTCGTTGAGCACGCGGACATCCATGTTCTTCTGGGCGTGGATGAAGACCTGCTCCTCGTCCTTCTTGTCCTCGAAGCGGATCTCATTGAAGCCCGCCCCCCCTTTGGAGGTGTTGCTCTTGATGGTGCTCACGGTTCCCATCTCGGTGGGCTTGTAGGGCGGCATGTTCTGCCCGTTGTAGACGCGCCCCGTGATGATTGGGCGATCGGGGTCTCCCTCGAGAAACTCGACGATGACCTCCTGCCCGATGCGCGGCATGAACATGGCGCCCCAGCGCTTGCCCGCCCAGTTCTGGCTCACGCGGCACCAGCAGGAACTCTTCTCATCGCCGGCCGAGTAGCGGTCCCAGTGAAACTGCACCTTGACGCGCCCATACTCGTCGGTCCAGATTTCCTCACCGTCCTTTCCTGCGACGATGGCGGTCTGCGGACCCTGGATCAGGGGCTTGGGCGTGGTGCGAGCCGGGCGGAAGTGCTCGGTCGCGGGAATGACCGTGAAGGCGATCGAGAAGAGGTCTTCGCTACCCGCGTCGCCGCCCGAGCCGAACAAATCCTGCGAGGCCTGGAGACTCGTCGACGTCACGACGTACTCGCGCTCCTGGTCGGGGCGCATGCCCTTGGCGGGCAGCGTCAGTTTGAAGCGGCCACCGACGACAATGCCACGATGATCGGCCTGTCCGCTGATCTGCTCATATCGGGCCTGCAACTCCTGGAGCCGGATGGTCGAAAAGTGCTGAGCCTCCTCCCCGGTGACGTACTCGCCGGGGTAGTCGTACATGGCCTCCCACGGGCCGGTCGCGTGGTCGCGCTGCTGCTGCGAGTTGCTCACGACCGGTGCGTTGGGCTTCTCAAAGTCGAAATCGGCCAGTTCGTACTTGAGCGACTGGATCTGCTTCTGCACGGTCCAGCCGCGAATGTGTTGCTCGTTGCGTTTGCTTCCGTCGGGCGGATAGAAAGGGATTTCAAGCCCGGTGGCCAGAGCGGCGTGGGCGTCGGGCGCGTCGCACAGGACGAGTTCGTGTTTGCCGTTCTCGTGGGCGAAGTAGTAGTAGATGCCCTCCTGCTCCATCAGACGCGAGACGAAATTGAACGTGGTCTCGCGGTACTGCACGCAGAAGTCTCGAGACTGGTAGGTGCTCGCGAGTTGATCCTTGATGTCGGTGAAACCAAGTTCCTTGCACACCGACTTGACGATGTCCGGGAAGGTCATCTCCTGGTAGATGCGACAGTCGGACTGGCGGGTGAGGAACCACAGCCACGGAACAAGCGTGGCACGATAGACCGCCAGCCCGGCACGATACTCATGCTGAGAGATTCGGCTGATGTATCCGTTGATGTAGCGCACGTCCGGTCCCGAGCCAATGCCGACACGGACGGTGACGTTCTGCCCGAGCAGTTCCTCGAAGACGAGCGTGTCGTCTTCGCTGAGCAGTTCGAGTTCGTACTGAAACAGGCGCCCGAGTTCCTCCTGCCCGCGGATGGACTGAATGGCCACCTTGTCCGCACCGAGGGGTGTGTTGATGGCGATGGTCCGGTTTGCCTGAGTCCGCAGTCCAGCGGGCATGGGTGTGTCTCCTAGAACCAGACGATGCGTGGACGCATGAAGCCCCACAGGCGGGCGCTGCGCATGCGGTCGGTGCGAAGGTACACGCCATTGCCTTCGCGTCCGCCACCCTCATTGGTGTTGCCTTCGATGGTGGTGAGCGTTTGCGTCGCCGCGTTGTAACTGATGACGATACCGGTATGCCCGCGGCGAAACTGCGCAGGCCGGCCCGGGTCGAGCGAACTGACCGGGCCCTGGTGCACCATCGAGAACACGTCGCCGGCAAAGGGCATGATGGCGCCCGACAGGACGCTTGCCTTGCTGAACGTGAGGTTGCCCGCAGTGCGCCCGTGAAAGACCATCATCACCGCGCTGAGCGTGCGCGGGCAGGTCGTGCCGGCGCACAGCAGGGCGGCGGCCTCGACGTGGCAGTGCGAGACGAAGGCTGCGCACCACGACATGCCCGCCGAGCCGCCGGCACCCTCGAGCATCGCCTCGACCTCTTCGCCCCGGTTGTCGCCGCCAGTTTCCCGAACATCGAGGTACTGCTCGGCCACCTGGCGCACGGCAAAGCCGTAGACCGCCTGCTCGAGCGATAGTTGCAGGTTCGACTCAATCATGGACGCGGTCGCGGCCCGGGCCAACTGCCCGGCTCCCCGGATGGCGTCCCAATCCATGCACACCGGGCTCTGGTTGGACACCGAGGCGTAAATCGCCCTCGCCGCAGCCTGAGCGCTCATCAGGTCGGTGGTCGGACCCGGCAGCCCCGACAGCGTCAGGGCGTTGGTCCCACCATCAATCCCAGTCCCCGACTGGCATTGGCAGATGACCCCGGGTGTTCGTCGCAGCGACATCGACAGCCTCGTCCTTTCCGGAACCCGTCTGGACCCAGTTCTCAAGCGACAACCGCGCCCGCCGCTCACTCAAAGGCATAGCGGAACTCGTTGTCTCCCACATGCACCTGCACCCGCTCGATGGTTCGACCCTCCATCATCCGGTTCAGGAAGGCGGTCGAAATCTCCGGAAGCATGGTCTGAGTCAGGATGGCATCGATCATGCGGCCGCCGGACTCGATCTCGGTGCACCGGCTGACGATCAGGTCGAGCACGTCTTCGCCATAGTCGAAACGGGCCCCGTGGTTCTGGCTGATGCGCTTCTGGATGCGTCCCAACTGCAGGCGGGCGATTTCCTTGAGCATCTTGTCGTCGAGCGGGAAATACGGGATGACCGTGATGCGCCCCAGCAGCGCGGCCGGGAAAACCTTGAGCATCGGCTCGCGCAAGGACTTCTGAAGCCCCTCCACCGAAGGCATCAGGTCGGGATCCTTACACATGTTCATAATCAGTTCGGTGCCCACATTGGTGGTGAGGAGAATGACCGTGTTCTTGAAGTCGATGTGCCGACCCTCGCCGTCCTCCATGTTCCCCTTATCGAAGACCTGGAAGAAAATCTCGTGAACGTCGGGGTGGGCCTTCTCGACCTCGTCAAGGAGAACGACCGAGTAGGGCTTGCGCCGGACGGCCTCGGTCAGCACACCACCCTCTCCGTATCCCACGTACCCGGGAGGGGCGCCCTTGAGCGTCGAGACGGTGTGCGCTTCCTGGAACTCAGACATGTTGATGGTGATGACGTTCTGCTCGCCGCCGTAGAGCGCCTCGGCCAGGGCGAGAGCGGTTTCGGTCTTTCCGACGCCCGAGGGCCCGGCGAGCATGAACACGCCGATCGGCTTGTTGGGATTGTCGAGGCTGGCGCGGTTGGTCTGGATGCGCTTGGCGATGGCCTCCAGCCCGTGGCGCTGGCCGATGACGCGCTTGTTGAGCGTATCGGCCAGTTGCAGGATCGCCTGGATCTCGTTCTTGACCATGCGCCCGACGGGGATGCCAGTCCAGTCGGCGACAACGGCCGCAACGGCGTTGGCGTCGCAGTCAGGTATGATCAGCGGCTTGTCGCCCTGCAACTCGGCCAGTTCCTTCTTTACCTGGTCGAGTTCGGCCACCAGCGCGGCCCGTTCGGCATCGCTCAGCGTCGACTTGCCGGCAGCGGCGGCTTCGGCTGCAACCTGCGCCCCGGCCCTGGCCTCGGCCTTGGAGCCGGTGCCCTCGACGTGCTCGGCGCCGGTCGGACCACGCAGTCTGGCACGAATCCCCAGCACACGCTCGACCAGTTCCTTTTCCCTCTGCCAGTTGGATTCGAGCGACGCGAGGCGCTCCTGCTCGGCCCGGATATGCTCGGCCACTTCCTGCATGCGCTTCTCGTGGTGAAAGCCCACCGCCTGCTCGCGGGCGAGGATCTGCGACTCGGTCTCGAGCGCCTGGATGCGTTTGCGCGTGTCGTCCACCTCAGCCGGCACGGCGTGCTGCCCGATGGCCACGCGCGCCGAGGCCGTATCCAGCAGACTCACCGCCTTGTCCGGCAACTGGCGGGCGGGGATGTACCGGTGGCTGAGGCGCACGGCGGCCTCGATCGCCTCGTCGAGAATCTGCACCTTGTGATGCTTCTCAAAGATGCCGGCCACCTTGCGCATCATGAGGATGGCACGCTCTTCGCCCGGCTCATCGACCAGCACCGTCTGGAATCGCCGCGTCAGCGCGGGGTCCTTCTCGATGTGCTTCTTGTACTCGGCCCAGGTCGTCGCGGCGACGGTGCGCAGCAGGCCGCGTGCCAGCGCCGGCTTGAGCAACTGGGCCGCATCACCCGTACCCGCCTGCCCGCCGGCACCAATCAGGCGGTGAACTTCGTCAATGAAAAGGATTGTCGGCCTCGTCGAGGCCTGCACCTCTTCGATGACCTGCTTGAGGCGCTGCTCGAACTCACCTTTCATGCTGGCCCCGGCCTGAAGAGCCGAGACGTCGAGTTCCAGCAGGCGCACGCCCTGCAACGGCGGAGGTACATCGCCCTCGACGATCTTGTGGGCGAATCCCTCGGCCACGGCGGTCTTGCCGACGCCGGCTTCGCCGACCAGCACCGGGTTGTTCTGACGCCGGCGCATGAGAATGTCGATGACCTGACGGGTTTCCTCGTCGCGACCGACGATCGGGTCGATCTTGCCTGAGCGTGCTTCCTCGGTCATGTCGCGGCAGAAGCGTTTGAGAGCCTCTTCCTTGCCCATTTCCGCCGGGGCCATGGCGCCGGACGCCTCACCTGGAACGGCGCCGCCGCCCACTCCCCCACTCTCGCGGGCCGCAAGTTTGGACTCGGGCGAATCGCCGAGGATCTTCTCGTAGGAATCGCACAGTTCGTCGACGCGGATCTTGGCGAACTCTTCACTGATGCCGATGAGCGCACGCGAGAGGCTCTTGGTCTTGAGCATGCCAACCACCAGATGTCCCGAGCGGATCGAACGCTCGTTGAACATCAGGCTGCCGTAGACCCAGGCCCGCTCGACGGCCTCCTCAAGGTCGCTGGAGAATCCAGCGATCGAAGACGCGCCCCGCTGCACGGAATCAAGCGTCGCCGTCAGATCGGAGGCCAGTCTGGCCGGATTGAGTTGGAAGTGGCGGATGATCTTGTGCAGGTCCGAGTCCTGCAGTTGCAGCACCTGGTGGATGAAGTGGACCACGTCGACGCGGGGGTTGCCCCGCATCTTGCAGAACACGGTGGCGCTCTCCGCGCTCTTGTAGCACAAACTGTTCATCTTCCCGAACAGCGACTTGAGACTGATCTCAGCCATGACGATGCCTCCCGCTTTCCCATCACACCGTGCCGTGGCGCGGCACAGACTATTCCGGCGGCGTGAGCACCAGGTCGTCCGGATCACGCTCCAGAGGCCGGGTGCACAGCCAGGTCGTCCAGCCCAGTCGTCCCGCCCGCCCGAGGCGCGTCTGCGGCACCTCGCGACGATCGAGCACCAACTGGGCGTCCCAACGATACTCGAAACTCACGTAATTGCGAACCCAATCGACCAGACGCCCGAAACTGCGCCCGGTCGGCAGGAACCGCTCGTAGGCCCGCAGGCCCACCGGCCCGATGCGGATGCGGAACTTCTGCTGTACTTCCCAGATCGACGAACCGACCACGGTGGTCGAACCGAGCGTCCCGGTGTGGCGCGACTGCCCGAGACGGCATCGGCTGTCCTCGGGCAGGTCCATCCAGTGCCCGACAAACTCGATGATGCTCGCGGGCACCTTGAAGTAGTCGGCGATGATCGCTTCAAGCCCCTCGGCGTTCCTGGTCTGGCAGGCCAGCCGCCCGATGTAGTGCAGTTTGGCCAGATCGCTGACGCGATCGCGCTGCCGCAGCGCGGGCGAACCCAGCCCGGCCATCGAGCCCACGTAGGCGCCCACCCGATCGCTGAGCGGATCCTGCAATGCCCGGTCGAAACTGGCGGTGGGCTGGTTGACAGCCCAGGCGCGGTAGAACAGCGAGATCATCCGGTGGTGGAAGATATCAAGGAACCGCGCCAGCGTGCGATCGTGGTAGTTGTGCTCGCGCTCGTGAACGTACTCGGTCAGGTGCAGCGGCATGGGCCCGTTTGGCCCGAGCAGCCCGAAGAAGTTCACGGCAAATCGCGGAGCGGAACCTTCCACCGGCTTGTCGACGCCGGCGATGGTGGACGGCGCAAAGGCGAGGCTGACCTTCTGTGCGAAGCGCACCGGGTCCATCTTCAGGCGGGTGGAGATGCCGATCGGCTCTCCGCCCGTTCGCGCGCAGTCGAGCCGCCGCACCGCCTGGAAGAAGTCGAAGGCGTACGGCTTCTCCATCAGCCGCAGGATCAGAGCGTATGTCTCAGACCGATGCGCGTCGGCCATCGCATGATCTCCCCACGCTCCGTGGTGTTGATACAGGTTTCGACAAACGAGTTGAGCGAGACGTACTTGGCAAAGAAGCGTTCGAGCACCGCGCCCAGCAGGAACGGGCCCGAGCCCTGAAACGCAGCGTCCTCCAGCGTCACCGCGACCTCCAGCCCGCGGGCGAAGGCGATGGGGCCGGGAACCGGCACGCGGCGCGTCACCGGGCGGGCGCCAACCTTGCGCACCCCCTCGATCTGCTTGCGTATGGCCGAGTTGGACAGGTCGCCGTAAAGAGCGAGCAGTTCGCGCAGCGCGCCGGCGCCGCGAACTTCATCCTCGTCGGCCAGTGAGAGATAGTTGAGCGACAGGTGGCTGATCAGTCGCCAGGCGGTCTCGCCTTCGGCCACCGATGACTGCGGCGGAGTCGGGCCGGCAACGCAACGAACCGACTCGACGGCGGCGCCGGCCTCGGTCGTGAAGTCGGTGCGGCCGACCCCCACCGGCATCCGCAGCGGCAGATCGCGATTGGTGCAGCGCGTGGTGGCGCCGATCTGCCTCAGGTCCGACTTGAACGGCGCGTTGTGCGCATCGACCAGCGACAGGTAGACCTCGCTGCCCGTGTACCGCGAGCGACGCCCCAGGCGGCGTTCCTTGGCCGAGAGCACACGAGGCACGCGATTGGTTGCGTAGTAGGCCCCAGCCGCCTGCGAGCCTTCGTCATAGTCGGTCGCGGCGTAGAACGGGCGGAAGCGTGTCTCCTCGTCGGCCGTGGTGCCGAAGCCAGTGACGTCGAGCACGTCGTAGACCTCGTAATCGAGCGGACGTGTGCGATCGGGCACCAGTTGAAACTCGGGAAACTTGTCGGAAATGTGGATGCGGTCGGCCCGCTTCTCGAACAGGTTGATCGCCGGTGTGCAGTGCAGCAGCAGGTTCTCGGCGTCAATGCCGTTTTCCAGTTCCACGTCGGGTTGCTTGAGCAGTATGACCAGTTCGATCTGTGTCTGGTCGGCGCGCTGCATCGCCTCGCGCAGCCCGCCGACCTCGAACGCCAGGAATCGCTCGGGGAAGGTGAAGTATTCGTGGAGGTGGCGATACCCGTCGAAACTGCGCGGGCCGGGCGGGAGCAGCGCCTCCTCGGGCTCAAAGCCCAGTTGACGCACGCGCTTCTGCGGAATGTGATGGTGCCACTTGGCCGGCTTGGTGGTTGGCCGCACCACCACGCCAAGCCCGTGTGCAAAGACCTGCTCGTAGATGCGCACCGCCACGTCGCCGACCCCGCGGATGAAAATGGGCAGACGGTCCAGCGCAATCTCGGCCAGCGAAAGCCCGGCGGTGGCGCGCAAACGGAATCGGATGGCCGCCCGCACGCCGGGAATGTTCGGCAGCCCGAGGCTGGCCAGATCGCGGTCGTGATACTGGGCCTCGAAGAGTTCGAGCGGGAAGAGTTTGACCGCGTGGGCAGTGCGATATTCGCAGGCGGTCTGATCTTCCTTGCCGATGTTGCTGCGCAGGACAGTGCCACGAGGCACGTCAAATCCACTGGCCAGCCCGCTGTCTTCCAGATCGGGCTTGAACTGGGCAACCAGCATCGAGGGCGTGGGGCACAGATAGTGCGGATAGACGCTCTCGAGCATGTGCTGCGTGAAGCGCGGAAACTCGGCGTCGAGTTTAAGTTGCACACGAGCCGACAGAAACGCAAACCCCTCGAGCAGACGCTCGACGTAGGGGTCGGCGCACGACATCTCGTCGAGACTGAGGCGCGCCGCGATCTTGGGAAACTCGCGGGCGAACTCCCCGGCCGACTCGCGCACGTGGCGCAACTCACGCTCGTAATAGCGCTTCAGCCGTTCATCCACCGACTCTCTCCCGCAGCGTGCACTGACCGGTTTCCAGGTCCAGTTCGGTCTTCAGGTACAGCGGATCGGGCACCGGCTCGGCCCAGAGATCGCCTGAAATCTCAAACGCCAGCGTGTTGCGCTCCGTCTGGTCCTTGCTGACCACCGCCCGCACCTTGACCGTGTTGGGCAGCACGCGCGGCTCGTAGCGCTCGATGGCACGCGCCACCATGACCTCGAGCTGGCTCAGGTTGACGCCCGAGGCCGTCAGGCCCGCGAGGTCTGCAATCCCGTAGTTGAGCACCGACTTCTCGACCTCTGGGAAGAGCGAGAAGTCTTCCGTTGCCGAGCGCGCCGGCGTATTGAGCAGCCACGAAAGGTCGCGCAGCACCGCCTCGCGGATCTGCCGGAGCGAAAACACCCGGCGATTGCGGCTCTCCGATTGCTTGTCCGGCTCGTCGTCGGTCAGGCGGTCGAGCAGGCAGGGCTGGAGCCGGTCGGATGGGGTCAACTCAGCCATTGGTCACAGGTCCGTCGGGATGATCGATCTCGATGCGCCTGGTCTGGAGCACAGGATATTCACCCATGTCGGTCGCCCACATGCGCTGGCCCAGAGGCTCAAACGTGTCAGACGCCACCTCGTTGAAATCGGTCTTGCGGGCCAGAGCAATCGCCCCGTCCGGCGAACGCTCAGAGCCGGGATAACGGGTGGGAATCAGCCCAACCATCTCACCGCCGTTGGCCCAGCGGAACGTCGCCGGCGCCCAGACCAGGTCACGCAGGTCGCTGGGAGGCTCGAGATAGATCGCACGGATGTGCGAAAACGGCACCCAGTAGTATTTCCCTTCCACGATCGCCTCGATCATCGGGCCTAGGCGCTCGTCCGCGTCGGCCAGCCACTCAAACTTGTGCGGCGTGCCGACTTCCCCCTCCGAGACCGTCAGCGTGCCCGGAAGGGCCTGAGCCTTCTCAAACGCCTGGGTGCGCAACTCGGCCGCAGGCCCGTGCCTGCCCTGCCCGGACAGTTGCATCGCCTGGAGCATCATCCCGACCCACGGCTCTGGCTCGCCAAGCAGCAGGGGCGAACGCTTGCCGGCGAAAACCTCCTGCCGGAACACTTCGCACTGGATGGCCGCCCGACCAACGCGGGCCATCAATTGCACCCCGGGGTCGAGTTCGGCCGCCACGTTGAGTTGGTTGAGCGCCTTGTCCCACTCTCCCTGCACGCAGTTGAGTTGAAAGAGAAACAGGCGCTTTTTCGGATCCGACGGGTCGGAACGAATCGACTCCCGCAGTGCAGACATCGCATCGGACACGCGCCCCGCGCGGAGCATTTCTTCGGCTGATCTGGCAGGCGCACCCATGACACCACCTCCCCACGTGCTTCCCACGATCTGGAGCGAAAAAACCGGCAGCGGGCGGTGGCCCACTGCCGGCAGTGTATCGGATCTGAAGCGGACAGATCAGATGGGCTTATTCTCGAGGCTGCTCCAGGCCGCCTTGACCGCCGGGCCAGTCTTGCCGCCGCTGCGCGGGTCGGTCGGGGTATAGGCCAGGTGGATCTCGCCGTAGCGGAAGGAGACTTCTTCCAGCGGGATCAGGTCAGTACCTTCGGTCGAGCCCGAGGGGCGGATCGACGAGACGATCACGTCCTTCATGATGTACTCCATGAACGTGGTCTTCTCGCCCATGGCGCGGCAGAGTTGGACCTTGATCTCGGGGATCGGCTTGGCCGTGCAGCAGTGCAAGAACAACGGAGACGAAGCGGTGTCCAGGCGCTTGACAATGGTGAAGTCGGCATGGTCGGCCCGGCCGCCCGCGTGGGTGCCCTGAGCGCTGGCGGCGCCGCCGGTGCTCTGCGTCACCGCGTGGCTGAACGCCTGGATCTCGATCCAATCCTTGTGTGCCGAGTCCGTGCTGTCGCCCTTGATGCCCTGAACCTGAAGGAAGCCGTCGAATGCCATTGGTGATTCTCCTGACCGTGTGTGAGTGGGCCTTGCCCGTTGTTTGTCCTTCTCCGGATCCGCTCGATTCGGACCCAGTTTGAAAGCGACGAACCGTTCCGCTTTTCACGCCCTCGCGAAAGAAAAACCCCGCTCACTCCCAAATCCGGGGCGTGAGCGGAGTTGCGATCGAACGCCGACCGGCCGGTCACCCGCCCTTCTGAGAGGGCAGTTTCGAGACCAGCCGCAGCGAAACAGTCAGGCCTTCCAACTGGTAGTGCGGACGCAGGAAGAACTTCGAGGAGTAATACCCCGGGTTGCCCTCGACCTCTTCGACGACGACCTCGGCCGCGGCCAGCGGACGCCGGGCCTTTGCCTCTTCGGTCGCGTTGGCGGGGTCGGGCTCGACGTACTGCATGATCCAGTTGTTGAGCCAGCGTTCCATGTCGGCCCGCTCCTTGAACGAGCCGATCTTGTCACGCACGATGCACTTGAGGAAGTGCGCAAACCGACACGTCGCAAAGAGATACGGCAGGCGAGCGCCCAGGTTGGCGTTCGCCGTTGCGTCGGGATCGGAATACTCAGCCGGCTTGTGCAGACTCTGGGCCCCCACGAATACCGCGTAGTCCGTGTTCTTCCAGTGGCTGAGCGGCATGAACCCGTTCTTGGCCAGTTCCGCTTCGCGCCGATCGGTGATGGCGATTTCGGTGGGGCACTTCATGTCCACCCCGCCGTCGTCGGTCGGGAAGGTGTGGCAAGGCAACCCCTCGACCATGCCGCCCGACTCCACGCCGCGGATGCGACTGCACCAGCCGTACATCTTGAAAGCCTTGTTGATGTTGACCGCCATCGCGAACGACGAGTTGGCCCAGGTGTACTTGCTGTGGTCCGCCCCTTCCGTGTCCTCTTCAAAGGCAAACTCCTCGACCGGAGCCGTCTTGGATCCGTACGGGAGGCGAGAGAGGAATCGCGGCATGGCAAGCCCGATGTACTTGGAGTCCTCGCTCTCGCGCAGACTGCGCCACGGGGCATATTCGGCACTGCCGAAGATCTTGGTCAGGTCGCGCGGGTTGGACAGTTCCTGCCACGAGTCCATGTTCATCACCTTGGGGTCGGCCCCGGCGATGAAGGGCGCGTGAGCGGCCGCGGCGATCTGGGCCATGCCCGTGAGAATCTCCACGTCCGGCGGGGAATGGTCAAAGTGATAGTCGCCAACCAGGCAGCCATACGGCTCGCCACCCGGGGTGCCGAACTCCTCTTCGTACATCTTCTTGAACAGCGGGCTCTGGTCCCACGCGGTGCCCTTGAATTTCTTGATGGTCTTGCCGAGATCCTTCTTGGAGATGTTCAGGACGCGGATCTTGAGCATCTCGTCGGTCTCGGTGTTGCTCACCAGATGGTGCAGACCGCGCCAGGTGCCTTCCAGAGCCTGAAAGTCGGGGTGATGCAGGATCAGGTTGATCTGCTCCGACAGTTTGCGGTCCAGTTCGGCGATCATCGACTCGATGGTCTTGATCACGTCATCGCTGACCAGGGCCGTGTTTGACAGCGCCTGCGCAGCCAGCGTCTGCACGCCCTCTTCGATCGCCTCACGCTGCCGATCGGACTTGGGCTTGAAGTTGCCCTCCAGGAGAGCGGCAAACTCGCCCTCCTGCATGGTCTCGGCCGGGCCGGCCTGTGCCTGCATCTCAGGGTTCTCAGCCATTGCCGCCACCTCCCGAATCCTTGGCCTTGGACGCCAGCGCCTGCATCAGGGCCGGATCCTTGATCGCCTTGTTGAGCAGGTCTTCGGCCCCCGACTTGCCGTCCATGTACGACAGCAGGTTGGACAACTGCGTGCGCGCCGTCAGCAACTTGTTGAGTGCGTCGACCTTGCGGGCGACGGCCGCCGGAGAGAAATCGTCCATGCTCTCGAAGGTGATGTCGACGCTCAGATTGCCTTCGCCCGTCAGCGTGTTGGGCACCTGGAACGCCACGCGAGGCTTGGATGACTTGAGTCGGTCGTCGAAGTTGTCGACGTCGATCTCGAGGAACTTGCGGTCGGCCACGCCGGGCAGTTCCTGCGCGGGCTTGCCCGACAAGTCCGCCATGACGCCCATCACGAAGGGCAGGTTGATCTTCTTCTCCGCCCCGTACAACTCCAGGTCATACTCGATCTGGACGCGCGGCGCCCGGTTCCGCGCGATGAACTTCTGACTGCTTGCCTTGGCCATGTTTACTCCTTCATCCCAACGGTCCGACCTTCCCACCGGCCTCTGGACGCTGCTCCGATTCGCGGAGGTTCAACCACCGCGCATGCGCGTCCTCTCGGCCACGATGATAACACATTCGCCCGAACGCACCAACGTGCCTACTGCTGTTCAAAGGTGTCCACACCGGCCACGATCTTCAACTGCGAAAGCGCGTCGGGGCTCAGGTCCCTCACGACATCGATGAAAGACTTGCCCACCAGACGCTCGGCCCGCCGGAGAAGCATCGGAACCGGACTGGACGGCTCGTGCCGCTCGTAGTACTCGCAGATCTTCCCGATCAGCAGCAGAACGTCGCTCGGGCCCTGGACCGAGCCCCGGATCGGGTCGCCGCCGCCACCGACCGATCCGGCCTCACCGGCCGAACCAGCCGCCTCCTCCACCGGCGCCTCGCCCAACCCGCGACGGACCAGTTGCTCCTGGAAAAACCTCTCGATCCCGGCCAGCAACTTGATGAAATTCTGGATATCCGGGGCATGATTCGACCCCACCTTCTCCAGGATCCAGCGGTCGATCGCTCGGATGCTCGCTGTCGCCCGGGCCGCAGCCTCCGCGTCGGCCTTCAACTGCTCGGGCTCGACCTCCCCGAACGCGGCCTCGATGATCGCCATGTCGGGCGGGTTCTCCATCCCCGCCGGGCGGTCAATCTCACCGCGGGCGATCAGCACATGTCGATAGTTGAATACGCCCAATTGGCGCGACTTGCACAGCGGCATCTCTCGCACGCGAGCCTGAAACCGCCGCGTGTCCCCCATCGCCCCCGGCGCCACGTTCAACGCCGAGATCAGGTTCATGCGCTCTAGGGGGTCGTTATTGTCTTCAGGGTCCAGCCGCGGGTGAAGATGATCCCACCAGCGGTCGAGCAACCGGTGCAGCAGTTGCAGACCCTCGGCCAGCCCGCCGATCCCGTCGTTGACGGTGAGCGCCAGCATCAGCACCATGCAGACGTTCAGATCCTTTGTGCGGGCAAACAGGTCGATGGCCTGCGACTTCACGGATCGCCAGTCGGGCTCCACCGCCTCGATAACCGAGTCGCCCAGCCTCTGCTCGGGCGTGCCCTCGGCGTCGCGCATGAACTGGTAGTAGGCAGGGTCGTAACTCAGGTCGGCCCCGCACGGCTCTTCGGGTGAGATTTCCGCTAGCAGCGCTTCGATGTCCAAGGCCATAGCGTTCCACGCTCCTCTGCCCGAACCCGGCGGGCCGAAAACCCTGCACCGGCAAGGTCCGGCCCGCCCCGCGGCAGGTAGTTTACTGATCGACGTCGACCACGGGTTCCTTCCCGTTGTCGGTCGAGTCGGCCATGAGCAGCGGACGCTGCCCTGCCAAGATGGCGCCCAGTTGCTCGCGATCGAGCGAACGCGGAAGCACGCCCGGAGTCTTGATGAAGCGGAACTCCCACACGCGATTCAACTCGTCCGTGGAGAGCCCGATCAGTCGCAACCCATCGAACAACTCGCGAATCTCGCGGACATAGGTCATCGCCAGCGGATACTTCTCGGCATTCTGCTCGAGGAACGAAATGAACACGTCGGCCGGCAACGGACTGCTTCCGGCCAACTCGGGGTTGGCCGTCTCCAGCCATGTATAGCAATCGTCGATCACCTGCTCGAAGGCCTCGCGCAACTGTCCGTTGGTCTCCAGGCCCGTTGCGCCTTTCGAGTGATCAACCTCGACGATGTTGCCCTGTTCGTCACGCACACCGTACCACAGTTCCCAGTAGCGGATCTCGATGATCTGCGTGGTCAGTTCGCGTTCGAGACGCTCAAGCGAAAGTTCCGTGAACGTGTCCTGATCCAGGTCGAACATGTCCACGTAGATTGCCGCTCCGTTCAGGGCCGCCAGCATCATGTCCGTCACCGCCTGCGCAGCCTCGGGAGAGTTGGGCATGTAATCGGCCGGATACCCGCGCGGCGCCAGACCCAGGTAACCCAGGATCTCACGCACCGTCGAGGCCACCAGCGAGCCCTGTTCGACCTGGCCCGAGTCAGCCGTCTGCACCGCACCGGCCAGTGCCTCGGCCACGTTGGTGTTCGACGGACCGGCTGAACGAACATCCAGCACAATTCGCCCGTTGCCCAGCGAGAGCAAATCGCCCGCACCACCCGGGGCCGCGAACAGGAACAGGCTGTCCGAGTTGGCGGGGAGCGAACGGAACGCAATGCCCGCCGGAGTCTGGCTCACCGAGATATTGGCGCCGGTGGCCGCGAAGTAGATCGTGTCGGTCACCCCGTTCAGGCCCGGCAGGAACTTGAGATCCGGCGTCTCCACGAAGATGCCGCCCGTGGCCACGATGTCTGTGCCGTCGTCCAGCACCGGACGCTCGGAAATGGGATCAAACACGAACGCCTTGCCGCGGCTCATGATCTCAAGCCGGGTCGAGAAGTTCAGTCGCAGGTCGCCCAGGGCGGCCATGTCGCCGATGAGACCCTCACGCCCGTTGACCGTCAGATTGCCCAGTGAAACCAGCGCCTCGCCCAGGCCCATGCGGAAGTGATCGACGTTGACCACGAAGTTGCCGTTCAGGGCCTGGGCCAGCGGGTCGCCAAAGACCACCGTGGCGACCGCCGACGCGAAGCCGCCCACGCGCCCGTCGCGGTTGAGGTTGAGTTCGCCCAGCCGCACCGCCTGTCCGACGTTGCCGTTGATGCCGATGAAGGGAACGTTGGTGGCCGGCGCCGCGTCGGTTTCGGCCAGTGCGCCGCTGGTGCGGTCGACGATCAGGGTCAGCGCGTCGGCGCCGGCGGCCGTGCCCTCGATGTCGCCGAGGAACAGGATCGAGTCATTGCGATTGGGCCCGGCGCCGAAGCC
The DNA here is from genome assembly GCA_023382935.1 of Phycisphaerales bacterium. GTDB lineage: Bacteria > Planctomycetota > Phycisphaerae > Phycisphaerales > UBA1924 > J022. The sequence goes on along the minus strand of JAHDXL010000005.1, from coordinate 50,401 downwards.
GTGCGCCTGCAGCGTGACCGAGCCGGCGACCCGCGTATCGCCTTCGAAAAGTTGCTGCCCGCAGGTGTCGATGCGGACATTCTGTCCGCTGGTGCCGAGAACGATGCTGGGAGCCTGCACGTGGAGGGTGGTAAAGCCCGGGTTGCCCGGGCCACCACCAACGTTGCCGAGCAGCGCCACCTCGCTCGTGCCCTCAAGAGCCAGAGCCCACTTGCCGCCGACCGCGTCCACCGCCCCGTTGAAGCGGAGGTTGCCGCCGGTGAAGACCATGTCGCGCGTCATGAGCGAGCGCCCGTCGACCGTCAGTCCATCGACACCGGTCACCTCGCCGCGGAACTCCGTGGCCCCGTCGGCCGTTTCAAGCGTGATCCTCTCCAACGCGGGCTGGCCAGCGCCTTCCACGCGATCGGTCAGCACAATCATGCCGGTCCCGCCCGTGCGGACAATCTGGTCGCCGGCCACGGACACCCGGTTGTGGAACGTGATGTCGCCGGTCGCCGATTCAAGCACGCCGCCGGCCAGAACCAGGTTCGCCGCCCCGAAGTAGTCCTGGTTCAACGTGGTGCGCACGTTGGTCAGGGCAAGTTGATTGGCCGTCAGCCTGACCGATCGCAGCCGGTTGACCTGTCCGATGCCCGCGCCCGGACCGAGCGTGATGGCCCCGCGCCCGACGTTGAGCACGAAGTCACCCGAGCCGTCGGCGATGCCTTCGACCCCGCCGGTGACGATGAAGTCGCCGTCGTCGAGCACGCCCAGCGTATTGAGGTTGGCGCCCGCATCGACAAAGGCCGTCGAGCGGATCAGGATGTCACCGCCGTTGGTGAAGATGTTGGAGTTGAGGATCGCTTCGGTGCCGTTGACGATGACGCGCCCTCCCTGCGACACGATCGCGCCGTTGAGACGTGAGGTGGTCTCGGAACTGATGCGCAACTGCGCGCCGCCGTTCATCGACACCTGCTGACCCGCGAGGATCTCGATCTGGCTGCCGAAGATGGACAGGTCGCGGTCATAGGAGAAACTCCGAATCAGGACGTGGCTGCCCGAGTGCGACCCGATGTTGTCAAAGCCGGGATTGTTCGGGTCGTTCGAAGCCGCCAGCCCGCCGATGCCCAGCATCGCGCCGGCGCTCGGGCGGAACCGGTTGAGAGCCGATTCGGAGACTTCGAGTGCATCGGTGCCAAAGTCAGCATCGACGCCCAACAGGATGTCACGTCCGTCCTCTGAAGGACGAACCAGCGCACCCTCGCGGAAGAAGATGTCGCCGTTGAGCACCAGATCCTTGCCCAGCACGAGCAGGCGATCGACTCCGTTGGCCGCGCCGGTGCCAATGGCGCCGAGCGTGACGCCCTGGCGGCCGTTGACCAGCAATTGCGTCGCCGACCTGCTGCCGCGCAGGTCGCTCAGGACCACCTGACCCTGTCGCGAAACGAAAGACAGCCCAGACTGACCAAACTTGTCCGATCCGACATAGCGGATGATCCCGCCGTTGAACGCCAGATCGCCCAGTTCAGCGACCAGGGTCTGATCGGCGATCGCCAGCGCGTCGAGCGAGTTGAAGAAGTAGTTGGCTGCCGTGAAGTTGGCCCGATCCACCACCGCCCGCGCCATTTCGAAATCGATGCGAGAGGCCGTCACGTCAAACGTCGTCACCCGGTCGGCCGCATTGTCCGAACCGATGTTCCCGTTGAAAGTGACCCGTCCGCCCGCAGCGCCGATGATCAGATCGTTCGCGCCCAGCATCGGCGCGTTGAAGACCAGCGTGCCGCTGGGCGTCGTAAACGTGGTGTGCCCCGCAAGGCGGATCCTGGCCGCGTCCAACGTGACATTGGCCCGCGTGCCGCTGTACGCCCCATCCAGGAACAACTCACCGGTTCCGGCATCAGCCGTGAAGGTCGAGTCGGCCGCGAGCAAACTGAGCGAGCCCCGGCCCGCGTTGCCGGCCTCGCCGAAACGCAGATTGGCGTTGTTGGTCAGGAACGCGATGTGACCCGCCGCCGTCATGCCACCGGTGGCCGCGTACCGGGCCGCTCCGGTGTTGTAGACCTCACCCAGGAACCGGAGCACGCCCGCGGCGTCGACGTCGGCCGTGCCGCCCACACCGGCCGTCGCGTTGGTGCCGATGTCGCCCAGGTCAACGTTGTTCCCGATCACGCCGAGGCTGAGCAGTCGTTCCGAGAGGCCGATGTCACCCAGCACCACGTTGCCAGCGCCGGCGTTGATGGTCAACGCATCGTCCGTGCCAGTCGTGCCCTCGATGCTCTTCCCGAGGTTGACTCCGCCGCCGTTGGTCAGCAGGTCCACCGTCCCACGGATGCGCACCGTGCCCGGCCCGCCCGCCAGCGTGAGGGCCTCGATCAGCCCGCCCTGCGTGCTGATCCGCGTGTTGTCGAGCACCAGGGCCGGAGCAAAGAACCGCAGCGAGCCGTCGCCCGTCGCGTTGATGTCACGCGCCACCCGAATGGCCGTCTGCGCCCGGAAGTGGTACGGGTCAAGCAGCGTCAACGCCGGATCGCCCGCATTGATGATTTCGATCACGTTCGTCTCGTCGCGCCCGATGGTCACCAGGGTAAAGCCGTCGGCCAGAGCCGCAATATCCGCATCGACCAGGTTCACGTTGGAACCGTTCAGCCCGTCGCCACCGATCAGGATGCCGCGGTTCAGGTCGCTTTCCGTCAGCGTGATGAAGTCGCCCACGATCGAACCGGCACCGCCGAGGAAGTCAATCTCGTCGGCAGCGATGCGATACTCGGTGACGAACGCTGAGTTGTTGATGACCGCGTGCCCAGCCGCCACGTCGAGCAGCGCGAATCGCTCGGTCGCCGTGCCGATGTTGGCAAAGTCGATCCGGTCGCGGATGCTGCCCGTGACGCGGGCGTCCAAGTCCGCCAGATCTCGCAGAAGATCGGTCAGCGTGACGTTGCCGCCCAGATTGGCCCGCAGGTCGAGGTCGTTGTCCAGAGCCAGGTTGATCGCCCCGCCGGTGAAGGTAATCTCGCCGCCGCGCGACATGAACTCCGTCACGCCGCCGCCGAGCAGATCGATGTGATACTCGCCCGCGTTGTAGCGCTGGGCCGTCGCGTCGTAGGCTCCGCCGCGGAAGTCAACCCGCGAAGCGTTGAGCACTTCGAGCAGGGCGAGGAACTCGCGATTGCCCGCGCGTCCGACCGAGCCGCGGAAGTCAACCGCACCCGCGCCCGCGTCGATCACCAGGCTGTCCGCGCCCTCGGCCAGGCCGCGGATCGACGCGTTGAACACCGCGCTTCCCCCGCCGGTGACCACGTTGGCCATGCCCGCGATTACCACCGCATCCGTGATGAGCACGTCGCCCCCGTTGGTTGTGAAGTCGCCGGTCAGGAAGGTGGTGCCGCCGCTGCCGAAGACCGACAGTGCATCGCCGGCGCCCACCAGCGTCAGCCCGTTCTCGAAGTGGATCTCGCGCCCGGCCGCCGTCGCGAAGAATGACACGTCGGAAAGGAACGCGATCGGCAATCCGGCGTTCGAACCGACGACGATGTCGGCATCGCCGCCGACCGCATCGCCGAACTCGATCAGCGCCAGCGAGGCGCCCAGCGAGGTCAGGTCGGTCAGATCGAGCACCAGCGCATTCCCGCTCGCAGCCGCCACGTCGCCGATCTCAATCCGCGTGCGATCGCCGGGCAGCAGCGCCAGGGTGCTTAGTCCGTCGCTGATCACCGAACCGGACAGAACGCCGGTCGCATCGCGGAAATCAATCTCGCGGGCGCTGATCGCCACGCGATCGGTCGCGCCAAGGTCCAGTTGACCGTGGAACGCAGCAGTGCCGCCGGCCGTCAGGGTCCGGTTCCCCGTGCCCTCCAGGCGCACGTTGCCGACCAGCAGCATGTCGTTCGCCGCTTCGGCCGAATCGTGCAGGGCAATGCCACGCGTGCCGTTATCGATGCGCAGGTCCGCGCTCGACGTCACCGCGCCGCCCTCGGCCCCCAGTTCGACCGCGCCGCCCGATACCAGCACCAGCCCGTTGAGTTGCAGCACGCCCGGCGTGATGCCCGCATCGGGGCTGACGGCCCTCAGTTGCAGAGACAGGTTCGCGTCAGCAATCCCCACCCCGTCAATGGTCAGCGTGTTGTTGAAGATAATGGACGACACGCCCGCGCCGGCCCCGATGAACAGACTGTTGGCCCGCACGGCCCCCTCCGCGAGGAACGAAGTCGCCGCGTCGATCGTCAGTCCGCCAGCCGTGAGCGTCAGGCCTTGGAATCGCACCGCCGCCCCCGCCCCGCCGCCGGTGGCCGTGTTGATCGTCACGTCGCCGCCGTCAAAAGTCGCGTCGCCGTTGAAGGCGACCTCCCCTCCATCGGTGTTGATCTGGTTACCGCTGAATGTGCTGGCGCCATCGACCGTCAGCCCGTTGTCGGCTGTCACGTCGGCCGAGAGGACGGTCTGCGTCGTGCTGGAAAGCGCGATGTGCCCGCTGAAGGCGTTGTCGGCGAAGATCGTGGCCGCGCCCGCGTCGAGCAACAGCCCGCCGTCCACCGCCTCGACGCGCTGGGCCGCATCCGACAGGCGGAAAATGATGCCGAAGTTCGGCCCGGCCGCCAGGCCCGTGTGGGCCTCGAAGTCGCGGAAACTCGACGTCTGCTCGTTGAACGAGATTTCATCACGGGCGAACACGCGCATCTGCCCGACGCGAGCGATGCCGCCGCCGTTCAGATCCGCAGCCGCCACCGAGAACAGGTGCGCCGCCACGCTGTTCGTCACGGCCAGGTTGGTCGAAGATCCGATCTCCAACTGCCCGACCGACAGCCGCTGCAGGAACGAGTTGCCGATGAGCACGTCAGTGGCGCCCTCCCCCGAAGCCGCCACGATCTGCCCGTCGTCGCCGATCCAGAAGGTGTGGTCGCCGGCGATGCCGACCAACCGCAGCGTGCCGGTGGTGGTGATTAGGTCTCCGCCCGCACCCAGCCCGTAGAAGCCGCCCTCGAGCGAAATGTCATTGGCGCCGCCCGAGATCGACCCACCATCGAACACCAGCCGCCCCTGCACCACCAGGTTGCCCTGCGTGGCCAGTTCGCTGCGCAGGGTGGTGCCGTTGACCGTCGCAATGGTGAACCCGCCCGGATTGAGCAGTTCGATCAATCCATCCCCGCCGTCGAGGATCGCGGTATTCAGGGCACGCAGCGCCGTCACCCCGGCCGCGAACTCCACGCCGTGCGCCCCGTTCAGTTCCACCGCGTCAAACTCGTAGTCGCCCGCGCCGCCCAGCAGCACCCGCCCGTCGGAGGCGATCAGCCGCACCAGCGCGATGTCATCCAGCGCCACGTGAGGACCGAACACCCGGACGTTGCCGCCCGCCCCCTGCGCCTGCACGGTCAACTGGCTGGCCGTCATCCGCTCGATCAGCGCCGCGTCAAACGTATTACCCCCGTCCCACGCATCGGCCAGCAGGGCGATGCGCCCCGCTCCCGCGTTCAGCCGCACCGAGCCCGGCGTCAGGCCCAACTGTCCCGACCCGACGTTGATCGTGATGTTCCCGCCCGTGGTCGTCACCGAGCCGCTCACGAGCATCAGGCCGCCGGCCGTGAGCAACTGCACATTGCGCCCACCCGTGGTCAGCGAGTCCTGAATCTCCAGCCCGCCGGTGTCGGTGAACAGATCCAGCCTTCCCACACCGCCCGTCGCGTTGACCGAGTCGGCGAACAGAAGTCCCCCGCCGACCTGCTGCGCCAGCACGTTGCTCCGCAGATCGATCGGCCCGGTGAAGGCAAACTGCCCCGAGCGCATCACGTTCACCGCGCCCGCGCCCGCGTCCAGCAGCGCGCTGCTGGTTGTCAGAGCATCCACGTTCGCCCCGAACGTGATCCCGCTATCGGCCTCGGCCGTCAGCGCGTTGAACACGTACGTCACCGGCGCCGGCGCATCCAGGAACAACCCGTTGGAACTGTCGAGGATCGTCTGGGCCGCCTGACCGAATGCGGCCGTCCAGCCGCCCAGCGTCAGATCGCCGCCTTGCGTGCGCAGCGTGATCGTCCCGCCCGCGCCGATCTCGATCTGATCGACCGCGGCCTGCGACAGGTTCATCGCGCCGGTCGAGACCAGGGCCAGCGTGTCGCCGCCGCGCAGTCCGCCGCCGGCCGCGATATTGAAACTCGCCCCAGTGATCGACAGGTCGCTCGATGCGTCCACTCGCCCGCCCGCCTGGAGTTCAAAAGCCCCCGTCGTGGCGAAGGTGATGTCTTCAAAGCCCGTCAGCGTCGCGCTGACGCGCACGCCGCCATTGCCCACGTTGAACGTCGCCGTGCGCCCGTTCAGCGCGCCCGCTACCGTGCCGTTGACATCCAGCGATCCGGTGTTCAGCACGATGCCGCCCGTGGCGCCCGCGTCCACCGCCGCTCCGGCCTGGAAGGCCACCGCATTCGCGTCAACCCGGATCACGTCGGTGTTCAGTCCGTGCCCTGTGGCCGTCAGCCCGCGTGCCAGCACTAGGTCGCCCGTGTGCAGCAGCGTGATGGTGCCCGTGGTGCTCGTGATGCCGTTCAACCCTACCACTGTGCCCACCGTCATCGCGCCGCCGCTGAGCGCCTGCGTGCTCAGGAACACGCCGTCACTGGCCGTTGCCGCGAGCAGATCGGTGGTCACGCCCAGTGCAGCGCCGTCGGCCCCGATGCCGCCGGTCGTCGCCGTCAGACGCACGCTCGAACCAGTCACCACTCCGCCCAGCGCGTCGATATCCGTGCCGGTGAGCACGACCGTGCCCGCACCCGCGTTGACGTTCCCGACCAGATCCAGCGCACCGCTGGAGATCGCCTCGATGGCACCACCGTCCGTCCGGATGCTGTTGATCGTCGTGTCGCCCGACAGGGTGAGGAACGACGCAGCCCCGTGCGTGCGAACCGTCAACTGGTCCGCATCGAGGATCATGCGCAGCGCGTTGTTCGGTCCGACGCCGCCCGTGACGTCCGTCGTCTCCAGAGTGACCGAACCGGCCGTGATGCCCGCTCCACCTGACACCTGCACGATGTGGTGGTTGCTCGCCCCGAGCACGCCCGTGTGCAGCGCATGCACCGTCCCCGAGCCCACGTTGATCGTTGAAATGTTGATGTTGGCCGAATCACGGTAGGCGTTCAGGGCGTTCCCATTCTGAACGAACAACTCCACCGTTCCGCCGTTGCTCAGGATGCTCGAACCGGCCGACATGATGATGTCGCCGGCCCCGCTTCCACGCGAGTACTCGGCGGACGTAAATCCGGCTGTATTGGCAATGATCCGCAGCGAGCCCGTGCCCAGGTCCAGCAGAGCGTTGCCGTCAAACCGCACGCGACGCCCGGCCTCGAGCACCAGCAGACCCTGCCCGGTGCTGACCACGTTCGAACCGTTGTCGAAGAAGATGTCCCTGGCCGCCTGCAGCACCAACTGCCCGTTCGAGCCCAGCAGGGTGAGTTGGGCCGCAAGTTGGGTGTCGAGGATCGACAGGTTCTCCGGGCCTTCCAGCATGTCGATGAAGTTGTCCAGGCCGTACGCGGGGAACGGATCACCCGTCGGGGAGATGTGGATGTTCTCCGGGTCGAGCAGCAGCGTGCCCGCCTTGCCGCCCACTGCACGCACGTCCGCCAGGCCGTAGTAGCCCAGATTCCGGTGGCCCGAAACTTCGACGAAGCCGCCGTCGCCCCCGAGCGCCCCGCCCCGCGCCGAGATGAACCCGCCGAACATCGTCGTCTGGTCGGCCCACACGATCACGCGCCCGCCCGAGCCGGCGAGCAGTGCGTCGGCCCGCAGCGTCGTGTCAGGGCTCACCAGCGTGTATTCCGCGCGGGGAGCCAGCCCCTGACCCTGGTAATCGCCGCCGATGCGGATCACGCCGCCGCCCCGGTCGCCCGAAGCGTCAATGCGAGCGCCGTCGAGCAGGATGCGCTCGCCGAACACGTCGACTCGCCCGCCGCGAGCCCCCGCCTGCGTCGCGTCGATCTCGCCCGAGACGTGGACTGTACTGTCGGCCCCGCCCTTGATCGTCACTCGCTGCGCCCGGATGCTCGACGTATCCACCGTCGCCAGCGCAAAGTGGTCCCCCACGGCCAGGCTGACTTCACGCCCCTGGATCGTTCCGGCCTGCTCGATTCCGCCGTTGGACCCGGCCGGTCCCGACTCAACGATGCGCGCAAACACGTGGCTGCCACGCTGGCCGATGAACACTTCCTCGGCCGACGCGAACGTGACCGCCCCCTGCGGCGACACGATGCTCCCGAAGTTGGCCACGCGACGCCCCAGCAGACCCACGTCACCCTTGGCGTTGATGCTCCCGTGATTGACCACGTCCCCCGACAGGTCCGTGAAACGGTTGTTCCCGGCGATGAAGTCGCGATTGGAGATGTTGCCGGCCGCCGCGTAGAACGAGCCGGCGTTGATCACCGCGTTGGGCCCGAACACGATGCCCGCGTTGTTGATGAAGTAGACCGACCCGTTGCCGGTGATCGACCCGTCGATGTACGACGGGATCCCGCTTCCGATGCGATTGAGTACGCGCGAACTCCCGTCCGGCTGCAGGAACCGGACCGATTCCCAACTGGCCAGGTCGAAACTCGAGTAGTTGATGATGGCGGTCTGGCTCGTGCGGATGAGCGTCTCGTTGCCGCGCCGAATGAACTGCGCCGAGCCGTGCACCACCTGCTCGCCCTGGGGCCCCGCAAGCGCCGGCAGGCTGGCCAGCCCGACCAGTGGCCCGGCGATCATCAGCCGCCCCAACGTGCCACCCAGAACCCGACCCCTGTTCGTGCGCGCATGCGTCGACATCGCTCGCTCCTGATCTCTCGCACCAAGCCCCGAGTTCGCGACCCCGGGGTCATGAGCGCCTGCTATCGGACGTGATCACTAACCGACAAACCTTTGTCGCCATTGAACATACCCGCGATTCCCGCGGATTAGAAGAGGATTGTCAACACAACATGCAGACGGTTGTCGCCGACCTCCTGCTGACCGTCACCAACCTCATCCAACACGAAACCCCAGTCGGTCCGGAAACTGATGTTGTTGTAGATGGACAACTCCATCCCCACCCCCGCCCCCACCAGCGTCTCGTCCCGCTCGAACACCCGCCGGTCGCTGTTCTTCGTCTGCCCTACGTCCAGGAAGCCCTTGAAGATCAAATCCCAGTCCGGGCGGGCATAGACCTGCTGCGGCCGGGCCTTGAACTCCCGTCCGAACAGGCGCCCCTTCGGGTCCGGATCAATCTTCAGCGACCGCGGCAGGTGGAAGCGATACTCGACCGTCCCCACCCACGTCGTGTCGCCCGCCGTCGACGATTCCTCGTACCCGCGCACCGTGTACAGCCCGCCCAGCACCTGCTCGGCATTCGGAATCAACCGGTGTCCGAAGGCGTACTGACCCCGGAAAGACAGGAACATCTCGTGGGCCAGCGTCGATGACTCCGGCGTCGACGGATCGGCCCAGGCCGCATAGTTGAACAACGGCTCGAGATAAAAACTCGTCTGCACATCCCACTGCAGGGTGTACCAGTCCTCGTCCGGAGACAGGCGGCCCAGCCGCTCTAGCGAATCGACCGTCGCACCGGAAATCTCCGACACAGTCCATTCAAAGTTCAGCGAGCCGAACACGTTGAACGTCTCGCCCACCCTCTCAACCTGGACACCAAGGTGCGGAATAAAAAGGTCGTCCTCCCCTTCCGACAGGGCCCCGAGCGTCACGTTGCTCACTTCGATGTGCTCGTACCGAATGCCGCCGACCACGTCGACGAACAGGTTGCCCTTCTGGAAGACGTTGGCGATCAGGTCGCCGCCCCACGTCCAGCCTGTGCCCTCGAAATCCTCGCGCAGAGCCCCCACCTCCGAGGCGTCGTACTCGTTGTACGTTCCCGACACCCGCCACCGCAGCCACTCGAGGTCGCCCATCCGCGCTTCATACGAACCCACCACCGCGTGCGAGGCGTCAAACCCCGCCGTGATGTACTCCAACGACAGAATGTCGTCGCGGTTGGTCAACTGGTTGTGCACAAATCCGAACCGCTCACGCCATTCCGCCGTGTTCTTTGTGCCCGTGTTGGACAACTGGAAGTACACCGTCCACGGCTTGCTCTCCTGCACGAGATACTGCACCTCGGCCTCGGCTTCGCCGGCGCCACGCGCCACCGCCACGTCCACACGCCGACCCGGATGTCGGCTCAGACGCATCGCATACTCGTCCAGTTTGTCCCGCAGAATCAAATCCCTTCGCTCTCCCCCCACCGACGGGTCATACGGCAGAATCGGAGAGTTGCTCAGAATCCGCCGGTGCTTGCGGCTGTCGATGCGGTCCTCCACCGCGATGCGCTCGCCCGACGCGATCGTCTTCACCGTCCCCGCCACCACGTTGTAGATCATCAGCGTTAGTTCCGTCGATCCTTCCCGCAGATCCGCGCCCTGGTCGATCTGCGCCGGATCGGGCGCAACGACCACCCCAAGGATCTGTCGACGCCCGAACTCCTTCACCAGCGCCCGCCCGATCGCCATGATCGCCGACTCGTACAACTCCCGCGGTTGCCCGGAACTCAGGTCATGCAGCGACATGCTCATCGTCGGAAGGCCCGGCCGCGGCCCCACCCAGCCCTGCGGCGTCTGCACCAGTTCCACCCGCACATCCATCAACTCGTCGATGGGCGGCAACTGCGGATGCTCGAGCAGATACGCCAGGTTGATCGAACTGACCGTGAACGTCTTGCCATCCACCGCCGGGTCCGGCACATTCGGGCTGCTGACCACCTCCGGAAACCCACTCGCATCGACTGCCGGAGCCTGCCCCGACCGGGCAGCCGGCTGGCCGACCATCTCCGGCGGCGGCGGAATCCCCGGATCCTCGGGCTGGACCTCCTGTGCCCACGCGGACGGCATGCCGACCAATCCTCCGACCAGCCCGGCCGTCACCATGCTGATCAACAATGACCCGCGCAATGCCCGGCCCCGCTGCGACGCGGCCGCAAGTTTCTGTTGGTGCATGCCCTTTTCCTCTGACTTCCCCACACCTCTGAAGAAGAGTCGTGCCGACGGAGGAGTCTCCGCCGCAACTGCCTGTATCGCCTTCAGCATACCCAGTCTCGGCCTGTTCTACCGCGACCCCGAAACCTCCACAAACGGCGCGGACGCAAGAACTTCCGAAATCCGGGCCCCCAACGACCGACGGACCCGTCCCTCGCCCGGCGAAAACACCAGCCTCACTCCCACATCACTCCATCCGCCCATGGTGTCTTTCGCCGTCAGCGGCTCGTCCACCGACCGCTCCGGCGACGAGAACATCGACCCTCCCATGACCGCCCCCTGGATACCTCGCGCTGCGTCCAGCCACTCGCCCAGCGCACGTTCACGAGGATCTCCGCCGCCCGAGAGAATGTCCCTTGCCCGATCAGTCCACGACGCCATCACGTATTCCTGCACGTTGCCGATAATGTTGCGGAATTTCAGCGCAGGACCTCCCGAGACTGGTGCCGCCCACAGCACGCCGTCATCGAACTCGAACACGCCCGCGCCCTCACGAGTCTCCGAACCCAGGGCCGTCGCGTCCGGGCTCGGCAACTTCGGGTCCTTCCGCCAACCAGGGAGCGACTGCAGGTGGGCCAGTTGCCTGGCCACCGAGCGATCTCTCAGGTTCCACCCGGCGCCCAGATCCTCCGCTCCGGCAGCCGCACACGCCGCCCGCCACTCTTCGACGGTCGGCAATCGGCACCCCAACTGCCCGGCCAGATACACCGCCTCCCTGAGCGACAGCCGCTGCATTGGGCTTTCGGCGCTCGGCTTGCCCGCTTCAAAACCCGGTGGGTAGTACGTCGCCATCGGGACCACGCGCGCCGTCCACTCGGGCGCAGGCACCACGCGAGGCCTGTCCTTGCCCCCGATGATGGACCACACTTGCATGCCCGACGCCTCTTCCCACTGCGCCGCCAGGTACTGCCCGACCCGCACATCCGCCTCAACCAGGGCTGTCACGACACCGACACTCAGTTCCTCCTCCCCGACATACGTTGCCCCCGTCGGCGTCTCGACCAGGTGGAAACTCAGTCGCACACCGCTTGGATGCTGATACACCAGCCGTTCCTCTGTGCTCTCCGCCGAAGCCTGCCAGCCCACGCGCCCAGGCCCCACGCTGCCCGGTTCGAGCGGCGGAACCGCCGACAGATCCTCCGCCGCAATCGCCTCCAGCAATCGCACCACCGGAGTCCATGCCGCAACCTGATGCACGCCCAGCAATTCGGCCTGCGCGACCAGCCGCCTCGCCCGTTCCTGGTTGGCCGCATCGTCGCCCCCGCCCGCGATCGCCGCCTGGGTTTCAAGCACGCTCAACGCCCACTGGCGCATCGGTGAGAGCGCCTCGACCCTCCCGCCGCATTCATCCCGCAGCCGATCGCAGGCCGCCAGTCCGGCCCAGCCATCCGCTGCCTCCATCGCCCTCGTCCAGCGCCGCGCCATGGCCTGGCTCAGTTCATTCGTCAGCACGCCGCGGCGCCCCGCCTCGGAGATCGACTGCACCAGGCCGCGGATCTCCGCGAGATTCCGCAAGTCCGTCAGCAACTCGCCTTCATTCGCAGGCCATCCCGGTTGCACGCCGTCGAGCGCCCGCCACGCCTGCACCCGCGCCAGCCCCAACGCCTGATCGCCCGCCAACTCGACCAGTTCGTCGCGCCCCGCCGACGCCGCCCGCTCCAGCCGCCCCAGCATCACATGCAGTTCGGGCGCAACCTGCTCGATCGGCGGCAGCGCCGCTCCGGCGGCGGCCGCCGCTTCGCCGATGCTCCCGCCCTCGGCCCATGCCTCGCCCCACGCATACCCCGCCGCGACGTGGTCCTGCGCCGCAGCCAGTCTGCTCAGCCCGTCGCGCAGACGCGACACCACCCCTTGCATCTGCCCGGCCACCGCCAGACACGCCGCCTCGATCTGCGCTTCGCCCGCCGACACTGCTTCCAGTGTTCCCGCGTGCGCCTCGATCGCCGACTCCCGTGCCGCCTGCAAGGCCGAAGCAATCACAGGGCTTCTCCAACCCGGACGCACCTCGGCTTCCCACCCCTCGACCCGGCTGGCCTGCTCGATCCGTCGCACAGTTCGCTGCAACTGGCGCGCAGCACTGGTCAACGCGCGAATGTCCTGGTCGCTCTCATACCGCGCCAGCAGCGCGTCGCGCCCCTTCGCCCACAGACGATCCGCCGCCATGATCCCATCTTCCGAAACGCTCGCACGCGAACGAATCTCGGCCACTTGCGCGCTGACATCCTTGCTCACGTCGGCCTGAAGGTCACGCACCTGGCTCTCGACCAGCCTGACCTCGCGCGACAGTTGCTCGACACCCGACTCGATCCGGTCGCGCGTCAAGGCGTTCCATCCCAGCGCCCCCAATTCTTGCGCCTGCCGACCGACCCCCTCCAACCTCGCCCGCAGGCTCGCCACTGCCGCTCCGGCGTCTTCGCCTGCGCGACTCTCGACCTCCTTCAGATCGGCCTCGAGCCGCGCCCGTTCGGCCTCGATCGCCCAGCGGCGCCGAGGATCTTGCTCGGCGTCGATCGCCACGTACACATCGCGCTGCGCGTCGCCCAGCCAGGTCTGAAGCAGCACCGCTCCCTTGTCCCCATGGCCCGGCCGATGCACCGGGCTTTCCGACTCGAACAGTGCTCGATCCACACGTTTCCAACCATCATTCAGGAACGCGTGCACACTGCCCGTCGTCGCCGCCAGCCCCTGCACCTCCGTCCAGCGGGACAGCACCGCCTCCAGGCTCGGCGCTTCAGCCACTGACCTGAGTTCGCCGCGCACATCCGACGCCGCGCGTGAAAGCACTGCGTCCCCCGCGCCCTCGATCACCCCAAGGTGTTCCTGCACCTGCCGTGCGGCCGTCACCAATTGCTCCATCCCCGGCCGCTGCATCGCCGACACCAGCCTGGGCACGCCGGCGGCGATATCGACCCCGCCACCGGGCGTCACTCCGCTCACCAGCGCTCTCAACTCCTCCGCAGGCCCCGCCCAGCCCAGCGAGCCGAACGTCGTGGCCATCTCCTCGGCCTTCTGACGCATCGGCCACCGCTGCAACGCCTCAGTCACCTGGTCTATCAGCGCTGTCGCCTGCTCCGTCGCCGTCGCGACGGACGCCTTGCCCACCTCCTCCGGCACCCGGTCGGCCAATTCGCGGGCCGTCGCCGGCGGATTCGACACCACGTACCTCGGGTTCAACTCCGTCTTGTTCGCAATCGCCGCCAGCACCGGCCCGCGCACGCGTTCGGCCAGGTACGCATCGCCCTCCAGCCCATCCGTGCCGCCCCTCACTCCCGCCACCAGCCGCGCCAGCCACCCGTCATACGCCAGGCACCACGCACGGAACTTCGCGACCACCTCCGCACTTGCAGGCCCTTCAGCCGGCTTGACCGGCTCCCGTTCCGCCGGCTTTGCTTCCCTTCCTTTCTTCTCCGGCTGAATCGTCGAACCCCCACCTCCGCTCGACAGCACCGTCTTGACCGCCCAACCCAACGCCACCAGCACAGCGACAATGACGATCGCGATGCCCAGCCGCGATCCCTTCTTCGCTCCACCGACCTTTGGACGACGGATCCGCGGCAATTCCTCGGCCACCACGCCCAGGTCCATGTCGCGCAGTTCGCCCGTGCGACCCCGCTCCACCCGCGCCGCCTGCTCGGCACGGAAGGCCTCGTCAACGTTGTACGGAATCTCCGTCGTCAGCGGCACACGCTTGGGCGAGGCCTGAAGACAGAAAACCTGACCCCGCCCCGGCTCGCCCACCACCACGTCCACGAAATCTCCGCCCACGCGACCGAACACCAGCACTGGCGCCGCCGGGTCTGCACGCCCGTACAAGAACTGCATCCACAAGGCACACGCCTTGCCGACGTCTGACTCGCACGAAGGCACACGCATGTGGCGAGGGCGCACATCCACCGTGCGCGAACGGGTTCCCGTGCCCTCGTCCTCCATCCGAAGGAACGCCGAGAACTCGCGCTCCATCTGGTAACTCACGCGCAGCAGCCCTTCAGGCCCGAGCGCACCGGCGTACCGGTCATGCAGCCGGGCCATCGCGCTGGGCGGCGCCAGCGGCTCCCGCCGCGCCGGAGGCGCCCCACGCCCGGATCGACGCAGGTCCGCCCGCGCCGCGTCGATCAGGCTGATCACTTCGCCCGCCGTCGTCACTCGACGGCACTCGGCCGCGAGTTTCTCCAGTCGATCCAGGCACGGGCCCACTACCCACTCGCCCGACAGCCCGCGCGACTGGCAGCACACCACCAGCGGATAGCGCGTCCGCCCCTTGCCGTCGCTGCTTGACCACAACCGCCCGACCATCAGCCCTTCGACGGTGCGCCACAGGAACACATGGTCGAAGCCCGGCGTGCGCTCTTCCTCGCTCAGTTCGTCCCACGCGCCCGCGTCGAGATTCCCGCCGATGCCCTCGACATACAGCAGCCGCCGCACCCGTACCAAGAACTCGGTCTCGAGCCCCTGGTCGGCGATGTGATCATCCCATCCGGGGTGCTTCCCGAATGCCCCGAGCCAGACTGGCACCGCCTCGTCGACCATGCTCGATCACTCCAAGCGGGTCAGTTCGGCCACGTTTCCAGCGAAGGCCACTCTTCCCACGTCGGCAGATTCTCCGGCAGACGCACGCCCAGGTAGAACGGGTTGCCCTGTCGATCGCGCGCCACTTCCACCAGCGTGTACCCGTCAATCTGCCGAGGCTCGGGCCCACGGCTGTAGTCGCTCTGCAGCCACAGTTGCAGCCCGTTCCACGCCGACGGTATCTCTCCCTGCACGAACGGCGGGTTGCCGTTCTGGAAGGCATTGAGCGTCGCGTAAAACTTCACGACGATCGGCTCGCCCGTGTCCGGCAGCCTCCGTTCGGCAATGGGCTTGACGCCCTCTCCGATGTTGATCACGTATCCCCCGCTGCCGAACGGCACGCCGCCTCGCTCCACTCTGGCGTACGTACCGTCCTCGTCCCAGAAAGCCTTGCTCGGATGCGGCGACGGAACGCCGTCCACCCGCGGGAACACGATCGCCACCTGGGGAGGCGACGCTCCGCCCGTCAAAGCCTTCGCCACACGGCTCACGTTCCGCAGCCATATGCGCTGCTGTTCGTTGAACGCGGACCGACGCCCGCTCAACTTGTCCAACTCCTCCTGAATCTCGCGCGATACGTCCGGCGCCCGTTCTCCGCGGGGCGCTTCTTCCTGCCGATCTGCCACACCCAGCAGACGATCTGCCACGTTGCCCAGTTCCATCAGTTCTTCGCGCGTCAGCACACGCGTCACGCCCCGCCCCCTCACCAGCGGAATCGCCTTCCCTCGCGCGGTCAGGTCCGATATGTCCCGGTCCGACTGCGCCGTGTACGCCGAACCCAGCGACGTCAAACCCGCCTGCACGAAACTGTGCCAGTACCGCCGCGCCGGCGTCCACGCCCCCGTCACCACCTCCGTCGTTGCCAGATAGTCGCGATGGAAGTCCGCCAACTTGTTCGGCTGCATCCCCAGCCGCAGCGTCGAGATCGCCCCCACCGCCGCGCTGTCCAGCCCACGCCAACTATTCCACACCCGCCGCGCGTTCGTTCGAAACGGCGCGTCGGTCGCCAGATTCCGCACATCGGCCGCCAGCGCCTCGCGGAAGGACGCCAACTCCGCCATCTCCCCCGGCGCCATCGGCACCGCCTCGATCGCCTCCTGCACCATGCGCGTGGCGTCGCGCAGGCTGTCGCACACCGTGTCCGGTGCCGTCGGCACGATCCGCTCTTTCCAGGATCCCCACACGTCCGGCGCACTGCCCGAAGGCACCGTGAACCGCATCGGCACCGTCTGCATCCAGTACGTCGCGTACTGCCCGCGGTACTCGGTCAACTTGTCCTTCACACGCGCATACGTCTGCCTCATGGTCCCCGCGTCGAGCAGGTCACTGGCCTCGGACCGGAAACGCCCGTCCAGGGCATTCTGCGACTCAAACAGACTCCTGGCCACCTGCGGGTCGTATTGCGGGTCAACCCGGTCATTCTCGGCCGAAACACCCAGCAGCGACAGTGATGAAAGTCCAAGCGTTCGCGGGGCTCCAACTTGCCGGAAAGCCACCATCTGCCCGATCGTGCCCGCATCGAGCAGACGCGTCAGCGTCGCCTCCACCACCAGCGTCTCGCAATACCGCTGATACGCCGCGCTCGCCGCCGCGCATGACGCCACTCCCGCCGGTGCGGGCGTCGCCTTCATGCGCTCGCCCAACCTGCCCACGGCCTCTGCCAGCGTGAAGATGTCCACGTCCGCGACAGCCGGGTCCTCTCCCACCATCTTCGCCACCGCCGAGATCGCCTCGAACCGCGTCACGTACGCCGGCTCGCGGCTTCCCGCCGACATCGTCATCATCGCCGTCCGATACTGGCTCGGCGTGGCGCCGAAGGCCACTTCCACCTGCCCGGCCACTTCCTCAACCAGCGCCTTGCGCTTGTTCTCCAGTTTCGTCCTCAACTCTGCCAGCGCCTTGACACGCTCCCGCGACTTCTCCGGCCGGAACTCGGCCGCGTTTTCCACCACCGGAATCGCATTGATGAGCAGCCCAAACGAGTCATTGATGTCCTGGCTGGCCCGCTTGCCCATCTCGCTCTTGAGGTTCTCTTGCGCTGTTTCCGTCAAAAACCGCCCGATCGCCGTCAGACTTCGGTCGCTCGCGAAGAGCACCGCGTCGACGGCCCTCTTCTTCTCTTCAAGGGCTGACACGCTCTGAAGCCACGCGCTTCGCGCCCCGCGAAAATCCTCCCGCGACTGCACCGACGCAAAACCGCCAAACGCGCCCAACGCCTCTTCCGCCCGCACGTACTCCGCCGCCGCCGCGTTGAACTTCTGCAACTCGGTCAGCAGTCCGCCCGACCCCTCGCGCAACCCGCCGGCCGCGATAAACGACTCGACGCCCTGCTTCACCGCCTCCAACGCGTCGCCTGACTCGATGTCCAGCGCCTTGGCCAAACTCTCCAAGTCCACCGCCCCGCCGCTGGTGCGATAAGTCTGGTCCAGAATCTTCGCCAGACGCTGCGCGTGCGTGCCCGACGCGCCCGTCTCGATCAACGTTCCCCACCCGCGATCGGTGAGTTGCCGTCCCTGGAATGGCGCCTCCCCGCTGTCGCCCCGGAATCCCAGCGACGTGATCCAACGCTCGTACGCCGGCGTGCTCTCGCCCGAGCCAGGGCCCCCCGGCAGCCCGATCGCCTGCATCTCCACCAGAGTGGCCAGCGCATCCAGCGCCGGGCGATTCCACTCTTTGGGCCCCAATTCCGACCCCATCACGCTGCGAGCAGGGTTCACGAATGCGTCCAGCACTTTCGATTCCAAAAGCGCCTTCTGTGCTTCTGGCAGTTGCCGCGGAAGGTCCGTCGTCAGCGCCCCCGCAAAACGGAAAATCAGGGGCGTCGTGCCCATTGAGCGAATCCGCGTCGCGTGCGTCAGAGCCGTCTCCTGCATGTCGATGCGCCGGTCGCGCTCCGTGCCGGCCCCCATCTCCTTGCCGTCCAGAGTCCACGAAAACTCCAACCCCCAGTTGGACATCCCGTCGCGATACTCCCAACTGGCCACCGGGCTCACCGCCATCACGCTGCGCGTGTTCTCATCCGCCAGCGCCTTTCCCACGCCCTTGCTGCGAATGTCTTTGGCCAGGGCGGTCCAGAAGCCCGCGTACCCCGCCACGCTCTCGCTGAGTTTCTGCACGCTGAACCATGTCCAGCCGCCGATCACCAGTGCCGCCGCCGCCGCCGCTCCCATCAGGATCATCGACTGCCGACGACGGCTCTTGCCCACGTTGGTCTCACGCGTCACCAGCCCTCGCTCGCGGAACATCTTCTCCTTGAACACGTCCTTGAGGAAGTAACTCCGTTCACGCTCCCACAACTTGCCCTCGATCAGCGCATCCACTTGCACGCCCAGCACGTCGGCCAGGTCCGCGTCCAGCGCGTCGCCCTCACGCATCGAACTGGTGAAGTAAATTCCGCGAAGGAACAGCGGCTTCTGCGACCACTCACCCGCGACAAACACCATCTCCAAATACCGGCGCAGGCGCGGCGCCAGTTTCACCAGACTGTCCGGGAACGCATACAGCGCGTCCACCTGGTCGATGCGCCGCCCCATCGGGTCTTCGCTGTGCACCGGGTTGGACAGCAACGCAAAACGCCGCCGCACCAGCCGGTCGCGCACTGTCTTGAGGTGCTGCTCGACCATCGACGGATCGAACGCCGTGTCCAGATCGTTCGGGTTCGACCACCCCATCATCTGCATCGCCGCCACCGGATCGGTCAGTTCGTCGAAGAACTCGCGGAACCCGTTGATCCGGTCCGACTTGCTGATCAGGATGTACACCGGGAACCGTACCCCCAGTGCACGCTGGATCTGGTCCAACTGCTGCGCGATCTTGCTCCCCTTGCGATCTATGTCGTTGGCCGTGTCCTTGATCAGGCTGTCCGCCGGAATCACCAGCAGCATGCCGTTGAGCGGACAGTTCGGCCTGGCCTGCCGAAGCATCTTCAGGAACTCGTTCCACTCGCTCGTCTGCCCCGGCTCCACCTCCTCGAACATCAGCCGACCGGCCGTGTCGATCATCACCGCTTCGTTGGTGAACCACCAGTGCATGTTCACCGTGCCGCCCACGCCCTGCAACTGGTTCTGCAAGCCCGGCGGGAATCCCACGTTGCTGTGACGCATCGCCTCGGTCTTGCCCGACCCCGGCTCGCCCACGATCACGTACCACGGCATCGTGTACAGATCCTTGCCGTGCTCCTTGAACACCTGGATGCCTTCGTCAAACTTCTTGCGCAGGTCATCCAGTTTCGCACGGCTCCCCGGGTCGCTCACCCCCTGCGGCGCCGCCGCCGAACTCTCCGCGATCTTTTGCTCGAACGGCTTGGCCTTCCTCTTCTCCAACTTCTTGGTAATCAGTTTCCACGCCGCTCCCGCCGCCGCCGCCAGCGCCAGAACCACCAAGATCAGGTATCCAACCACTGGCGGCAGCACGTTGCTGTGCATCAGCATGAAAAGCAGCATGATTATGCCGCCCCCCGAGGCCAGCAGCAGCCCCGCCTTCACCGGCATCGGCAGATTGAAAAACATGTTCAGACTCGGCATGCCCACGCTCCAGCGATTGCCCGAACCCTCACTCTTTCTTCGACTCGGCCCGCTGATCCACCACCACCGACAGCGCATCCTTCAGATCGCCGACGGCGTTTGCGTACAGCACCCAGTTCGCCACCATCACGCCGATCAGTACCACGACCATCACCACCACCAGCCCTGTCAGGTTTCGCAGCGGAGGCAGGTTCAGCGGCCGCGTGTCCACATGCTCATATGCATCCGGACACACACGCCCACTCGGGTCCATGTCCACGAACGGCCTCAGCCGAGCCTGGATTTCCATCATCTTCTTGCACAGGTACTCCGGCTGACCCGTATAAAACCCCGTGAACCCCAGCCCCAGGCAGGAGTAGAACACCGCCAGCCGCTGCGTTGCGCTTTCGCTAGGGTCACGCAGCGTCTCATCGAGCAGGTCAAAAAACTCCTCGTCGCCGGCCATCTTCCCAAGGTCGTGCGCCAACTCGCGCCACTGGTGCGCAAACGACAGACTGCTTTCCTTGATCATGAAGTCCACAAAGTAGATCAGCGGCAGTTCCACCTTGGCAAACTGGTCACCCAGCCCGGGCTCCTGCGCCGCTTTCGACCTCATGTCGCTGAACAACGCCTGGATGTCCGCACGCACCAGGTTCGGCTCCAGCCCGACACCCTTGCGCGCCGAACGGTTCAGCCGGCACACATACTGAAACAGCGGCTCACACAATTCGTGCAGTCGCAACTCCGGTCTCATCGTCAGCCCTCAGACCGTCTCACCCCGGCACGGTCATATACAGCGCCACTTCCTCGAACCCCGACGATTCCACGCCCTTGAAATTCACCGCCAGCGACTTCTCCGAGCAGATCTTGTCCCACATCCGCTGGCTCTCAGGCCGCAGCAGCCGGTAATAGTGCAGCCCCACTTGCGCAGGCAACTGCATCGGTGGATGCCGCTCCTCCTGCAACTTCACCCCACGCACGCGCGTGTGCGCCATCGTCTTGGCAATCAACTTGAACTCGTCCTGATCCTCCACCAGTTTGGCCAACTCGCGCGGATCCCGGCGCGTCTTGATCCCCAGGAAATACTCGTTCGGCCCCTGGATGTGCTTCGGCTCCAGGTCGGCAACGAATATGCCCCCCTCCAGCCGGAACATCGTCCGAATCCACGTCTCCGGGCCCTCCCCGCGCAGCAACGCACGAATCTGGTTGCACAGCCCAAGAAACGGAATCGCCGGGTTGTCGTGGTCATACTTGGGCGCCTCAAACGGGTCCACGTCCGGCGACAACGCCGCCAACTGCCCCAGCAGCCCGCGCAACTCCAGGTACATGTCGAACGGCGAAACCCCGCCCGCAGCCTGCGTCAGCGGACCCAGCCGCCCCGCATACAGGTTCAGCGTCTGAAGACGCATCAACTGCTGCACCATCACTCCGCGAATCGCCTCGGCGTTGAAGCCCCCGCGGCTGAGCAACTGCGCCGCTTCCTTCCGCGCCGCCTCCACCTGGTTCGAAATGTCGCGCAACGCCTCCCGCAGCACCGATGACCCGCTCAGCAGCATGCACGGCGGAATGAAGTTCGGATCCAGCCGCGGAACCCCCGTCTCCTCCCCCGCCGCGTGCATGATCCGCACCAGCGGAAGCGTCTCCAGGTCGCTCCGGTCGTCATCGGGAAACAACAGCCTCGCATTGATCTTCCGCACCAGCACCGTCTGCTGGTTGTCCCCCGTGTTCTCGTCAGCCGCCTCCTCCTCCGCCACGTTGTACAGCCTCTTGATCCGCCAGTCCTTCTCCCCTCCGATCGCCATCGCGTTGGCACGCTTGGCATACCACAGCGGTACCCCGATGCTCACCGTGAACGGCGCCGTGCTCGCGTTGAACACCTCCTCGATGTCCAGCGCCGGAAGGTCCGCGTTCACCTGGATGTTCAACTCCAGCCCGCTCGGAAGAACCAGGTGCAGCCGGTCAAACCGCAGCCGCATATTCTCCAGTTCGTCCGTCGACAGCCTCGATTCGATCAGCCCGTACGGATACGACCACCCAAACCGCCGCTCGCTCGCAATACGCTGCAGCAACTGACGCTGCATCGCCTGCAGATGATGCGGCTGCAGAAAGAGACCTTCGTGCCAGTGAACCTGTACGGTCATAACTCTCGAAAGGCCTCCAGCAAACCCGTCACACCCAGTCACCCGATGCTAGCGGGACTGCCGGCTCATCAGGTCATTCACAAACCCCGCCAGCATCCGAAGCACCTCGGCTTCCACCGCCGCCGGGTCGATCGACTCAGCCACTTCACGGTACTTGCGCCAGCACTTCACCTCGTTGCCCAAAAGCAGCCCCTTTTCCGCCGCCGCTGCTGTCTGGATCGTCTCCGGGTGCAACTTCTTCATCTGTTCATACGCCGCCTGCCCCGTGTGGCTCAGCGCCACGATCAGCGACGCCGCCAGACGACGAAACTGCTCCAACTCTTCCGTCACCTGCAAACTGCCCACCGCCGCGTCGCCCGTGACATACTGCCCGATTGATTTGGCCAAGCCCGACCTGCCCCGGTGCCGCCCCCCCTGACTCAACTGCGCCCAGTTCTTGCTGGCGATGTCGTCCAGGTTCACCATCTTCTCGATCGCCACCGACATCACCGTCACCAACCGGTCCAGATCGATCCTGGCGTCCGGCGAGGCCTGCACCGTCGCACGCAGCCGAGCCATCGCCTCGGCCCCCACCCCGGCCGCTCCGCCCGTGGAGATCCCCGCCTTCTCCAACTGCATCGCCGCGCGCAACCGCTGGTCCGGAGTCATCTTCGGCGCCAACTGCTGCAATTGGCGGATCAGAAACCCCGGATCATTGAACTCGGCCATGTCCGTCGCCGACACGCTCGCCGCCGGCGCCGCCTGCTGCACCTGCCCCAGCGCCTCCGATTCCCAGGCGGGGAACCTGGCCTCGATCGCCTCCAGAAACATCTCCCGTTCCTGGGGGATCACCTTCTCCAACGCCGCCCTGATCTCGTCAGCAATCACCGCCCGACGCCCTTCCGCGTCCGAGTCGGCCAAGTCGGCCTGCAAAAGTCGGATTCGGTTCCCCGTTCGCTCCGCCAGCGAACGCCAAGTCTCATCACCCACGCCGGACCGCCTTTCCCTGCGCCCTATCCCTGCGCCACAGGTCGAGGCCCATAATACGGGGTTTCTCCGCGCCCCGCACCCGCATCCCGCTGCGACCTCGACGTTTCGCGCGCCTGCAACGTCTGCGAGTCTCGTTCTTCGCCCCTCCTCCCCTGACCAACTTACCCCGCCCGTCCTCAGCGTCGATCTTTCTCCTGCACTCACAGGAGAGAAACCATGAGGCTCGCTCGGTACGCCGTCATCCTTTCTGCATCGCTCGTTCTGGGGGGGTGCGGCGCCCACCGCCAGTCCCATGTCCACACCTACTCGGTCCAAGACCGCGACTGGTGGTATCCCCCCGTCAACCAGCCCATCGTCCTCGCCGCCTCCGACGACCTCGGGGCCGCCACGTTCTCCCGCAGTTCGCTCGGGTACCTTGCCGTCAGCGACGGACTCGGTGCCGCCTGCTTCCAAGACACCCGGGCCTACGCCTTGCGCATGCGCTCCACTGGCGACACCCGCATTGTCACCGCCCCCACCGCCGACTAAGCAACTGCCTTGTTTCAGGGATTCCCACCCGCCCAGGTGAACGGTGCCGACCGCAGGTGCCGATTCACCCGCTGCAATGCCGTCGTGATGAACGCGTCCTTCGGCACCCGCATCGCCAGCCGGAAACCAACGTCGGCGTATCCATCGCGCAGGTCTCGCGGCCGCGCACGCACCTCCAAGTCGCCCCCGCCCGTCGGTGGCGGCGACATCGCCGACCCACCCACCACGTACACCGCGCCCCCCGCGTCGCCCGCCGTCACGTATTCAGCAACATTCCCGACCAGATCCGCGAACGGACCGCTCGCCGACGCCCGATTCGTCGGGGCAAAATACAGATACCCGTCGTTCAGGTCTCCCCATCGCTGCTCAAAATAATCGGTGGCTGGGTTCCTTCCGAACCAGTCGCTCCTCCAACCGGCCATCCCCTGCAAGAAATTGTTCTGCCGGTCGTAATCGGCCTGCTGCCCCCACGTCGCGTCCCGCAAGTTCAACCCCGCAGCCTGCGCCGCGTTCGCATTCAACCCGCCCAGTACCGCCCCGGCCGCCGAACGCCACACCGCCAGCGTCGGCAGGCGCAGCCCCACCTCCTCGGCGAATTCCTTGGCCACGTTATAACTGATCTGCTGCATCGGCATGCCCGGCGATGGGTTCTGCTCCCGCTGCGCCAGCAGGTAACGGTCCGCCGGATCACCCTGAGCGAACAGCGGCGAAGCGCTGCTGCTGATGTCCGGGTTGGCCTCCAGCCACGCCCTCGCCACGGCAAAGCCGCGCGGCCCTCGACGCTGCCACACGCTGGGCCCCGTCTCGCTCGCCCGCGCCAACGCGCGCCACTGTTCCTCGCGGCTCCGTTCCCGGGCCACCGCGCTGAACAACTCGAGGCTCACTTCCTCCGTCTGCAAGTACCACACAAAGGTCTGTCCCGCCTCGTTCGCCGCGTCAGACTCCAACTCGCCCACGCGAAGCAGCCGCACGTCTATGCCCGCGATCGTGTAATCCAGGTACGAGAACTCCTCGTCCGCTCCCTTGAAGACACCCGCACCGACCGCCGCAGGACCAGCGGAATCCGCCTCGAACATGCCTCCGGCCGCACCCTTCGCGTTCTCCTCGAGCGCCGCCTCCAGCCCGCTCACCCAAGCCGCTTGCCCGTCAAAGAGACCACCCGCCTCTCGCACCCACGCCTGCACGACCTGGCGCACCTGCGCGTCGGCCTGCTCCTTGTTGCTCGCATCCACACGCGACAACGCCGCCTTCAACTCCAGCAGCCGGATGTTCCGCCGGTCCGCGTCGGTCAGCAACTGATCCGCATCCTTGAACCGATCGCGCAGCCCCATCACCGCGCTGAATCGAGCCTCATCGCTCGAACCCGCCAGCGCCGCGTGCCACCGCTGTGCCGATGTCCTTTCGATCTCCGCGACCAACTCGGGAACCGAAACGCCCGCTGATCGAATGGCCTCGAGCAGCGACTCCCGCGCCGCCACTTCATTGTTCAGGTCATCCGTCGTCCGAGGCCACGCTTCCGACCTGCTCAGCGCCCGATACGCCGCCACGCGCTGCTCCGGCTTGTTGCTCAGCCCCTGCCGCACGATCCCGACCAGTTCATCCGGCGTGCCGCTCACCAGCCCGGCCGCACGCACACGCGCCAGCAGGTCCGCGCTGGCTGAGCCAAAGGCGCTCGCCAACGTCTGCGCATCGGCCGCCTCCAGCCCCGGCACTCCCGCCAGCGAAAAGCCGCTGACCAGCGCCAACTCCTCGCGCATCGCTTCCGGCTCCTGCCACCCATCAAGCCGGTTCGACAGATCACCGACCCGCCCGATCGCCTCCTCGAGCAGGACTCGCACCTGCGTGAGCACCGGGTCTGTCTCTTCGTTCGAGGGCGCCGGCGCCACCGCATCGATGCTCACCGCCACCAGCGCCAACGTCAGCCGCTTCGATCGCAACTGCGCGAAACTTGTTTCCACGGCCTCAATCGCCAACTTGCCCGCCCACGCCCCCGTCTCCAGCCGAACGTCGTGCCGCCTCTTGATCTCCTCCATCCGAGCCTGCACCTGCTTGTACGACTCGTTCAGTTTTGGCAGCGCCTCGACCGGCGTGGAATCCAGCCGCGCAAAAAACTGCGCCCGGATCTCATCGAATCGAGCGTCAACCTGTTCGTCTCCAAACTTCCGGGCTTGTGCAAACAGGGTCTTCAGTTTGTCGCGCGTCACGGACAAGTCGTCAATGCGTAAGGCCATCAGGCTCGACGCTTCATCCACGCGCTGTTTGGCCGCGTCGGCCGCCTCTCGAAGCCGCTGTTGATTCGCCGCGATCGGCGCCAGATCGAGGGCCGCACGCACCAGGTCATCCGCCTCGTCCATTCCCTTCTTCGCCCGCTGCATCTCTTCGGCCACCGCCGCCCGCTGTTCGCTGGTCACACCATCCTGCCGCAGCAACTGCTCCAACTGCGCGATCTGGGCCGGAAAGCCCGCCCTCTTCGGCGGCTGCCCTCCGCCGCGCCAGGCCGACAGCGGGTCGCCCGGACCGGTCAACTCCACCAGCGTCTTGCCACTCACCACCTCGTGCCAGCGCCGCAGCGACTCGAGCGTCCCGTCCTGCGTATTGACGTCCGCCAGCGCCTGGCGCAGCGAAGGCTTGTGCGTCTGCGCGTACACGCCGTCGAGCGTCGCCGCGATCGCCGACACGACGTCGCTGACCTGCGTGCTCAAGCGTTCGCCCATGCCCGAAAGCGCCGCGCGCACGTCCCTCTTGTCGTCACGCACCACGAAGCGCCGAACGATCGCCCCCGCCTCGCGCAAGACCGCATCATCATTCGCTTCGCCCGCCTGCACGATTCGCGACAGCGGTTCCTCCAACTTCCTGATCTGCTCGTTCACCTCCGCCGCCGCGGCCGCCAAACGCACACGATCGACAAAGGCCTTGACACGCTCCGCCCGCGCCGTGGCCTCAGGCTTGAACGCCGACGAGTCGATCTGCCCTTCGAGTCCTTCCGGCGTCGTCCACGGCGACGTCCACTCTTCCCACGCGCTCGCCTGCCGTGTCAACGCCTCGCCGAGAGGATTCTCACCCAACCACGCGCCCACCTCTTCGAGCGACTGCTTCCCGGGTGCCTGCACCAGCACGTCGAGCACACCCCGTTTCCACGCCGCATAACTCGCAGCGGCCTTGCCCGCCTTCTGCTGATCCCGCTCGGCCGCTTCGACTTCCTGACTGCCCGCCGGATTGATCAACCGCGCCAGCAGTTCCGGAGTGTCGGCAATGTATGACGGCCTCTCCGATGTATCGGGCTTCTGCGCGACCGCTGCGCCCAGCGACGCAAACCACTTCTCCCAAGCCGATTCGGCTCCGACGCCAGGCGGCGGCGACCAGTTTTCCGCAGTGAGAAGGTCCTTGAACTGGAAGTCGATGTTGAACTCCACCCAGTGCAACGGCGTGAAGTCATAGTGCACCACCGCCGCCTTCTGCCCGCCCCCCAGCATGCGCACGCCCAGG
This sequence comes from Phycisphaerales bacterium, assembly GCA_023382935.1. Classification (GTDB taxonomy): domain Bacteria; phylum Planctomycetota; class Phycisphaerae; order Phycisphaerales; family UBA1924; genus J022. The sequence goes on along the minus strand of JAHDXL010000005.1, from coordinate 23,212 downwards.
TAGCCCCCGCCGCCCAGCACCGCCAGCCCCACCAGCCCCGCAATCACCAGTCCACGCTTGCTCCGACGCACCGGCGCCACGATCACCTCGATCCGCCGACGCACCTCCTCCAGCGGCAGCGCGTCGGGATCCAGACTGATGTCCAGCAGCGCGTTGACCACCTCCACCCACGCTTCGACCTGCGGCCCGAATGCCTGCTTCCACCGCTCGTTGGGCCCCACCGAGCCGGGCAGACTCGAAGGAACACGGAGATCCACCAGCCCGATGATGATCCGCGCCAGCCCCCGCAGATCATCCAGCCGCGCGACCTTGCCCCGCACGCGTCCGTCCGCATCATCCGCCGGAGCGTTGAGCAGCCCGCGCCATCGCCCCGGCCCGGGCGATTCATCGATCAGCACACGCGCGGCATCGAGTTCCCCGTGCGCCCGCCCCCCGCACCGGTCACGCAGCGCGATCAAACCATCAAGAATGCCGAGCATCAGCAGGCGCGTCTGGGCCGGCTCGAGCCGAGCCTTCGCCTCGATCAGCGTGCGCACGCTGCGCGCGTAGTAATCCTTGACCGCGTACCCCTCGTCCTCGCCTTGCCCGACCTCGAGCACACGTACCCAAGCGTCGCTTCCGATCGACTGCTGCACCCGCGCCTGACGCAGGAACTGCTCGATGCCCAGCCGCTCGTCGCCCCCGGCCGCAATCGGGTCGGGCAAGCGCACCTCGACCAGAAACTCCCTGGTCGGCGCGTCCGACCGATGCGCCAATGCATCGAAGCCCACCGGGCTGCGACGCAGTTCCCGTACCAACTGGTAACCCGCGTAACTGACCATGCACAATGCAAGGGCCGCCCCGCGTCAGGGACGGCCCATGACTCCTGCTGATCCACCAGCCTCAGCCCCGGTCCGCCCGGTCACTTCTTCTCAGGCGGCGTCGGAACCGCCACCCTCGTCGGAGAGATCACGATCGTGTCCAACTGGCGTCGCCCGCCCCAGTCGCACTGGTCGAGCGAGAGCACCCCGCGCCGCGGATCGGTCGCGCCCGACGCCGATACGCCTTCCAACTGTGCGAACACCGCCAGGTACCGCACCTGATTCTTCCACTTGGTGTACAACTCGCTCTTCTTGTCCAGCGTCAGCACATACGAGCGATCACGCCCTGGCCCGAACGTCAGCGGAATCCGTCGCATCTCCGCGCCCGCCGTCTGATATGAGTTCCGGTCCGAGTCGCTCCCACTGAAATACGCACTGACCGACTTGCTCTCCGCCCAGCCCTTCTCGGCCGGCGTCAGCCCGATCAGGTCGACGTCGAACGGCGTGAACTGATCCCCAAACTGGTCCGACAGCCGCACCGTCACCATGTAGTTGCCGAGTTTGGGCGTGCACGAACACCCGCCCAGCCCCTGCACCAGGGACAGCCCGAGCACCATCGCCATCATCTTCTGAAACAGGTTCATCTTGTCTCCTTGCGCTTCACGCCCAGTGGCGTTCATTCTAGCGACCGATCCCCACGCCCATGTCGATCATCTGCGTCCTCATGCCTCGTATCACCGAGTGCACCTCGCGGTTGTACCGCCAGTCGATCAGCATCAGACTTCGCGTCCGCACCAGCAGGTCGTCCACGTCCTCCATCGCCGGCCCGAACACCCGGTGCGCCCCGCCCCCGCGCGAATCACCCAGATCACGACAGATGCTGTCCGGGCCCATGCCCGGGAACATCCGCACCACCGCCGCCAGCACGCGCCACCACAACTCCGGAGGCACCAGGTCAAAGCCCTCCTCGGCCGACATCCTCTCCCGCCCCAGCCGCTGCGGACCCAGCGACCCCGACCACCTCGCATCGGCGTCAAAGATCAACCTGATCCGGTCCGCCAGCGACGGAGCCGAATCTCCGCCCAATTCCGCGCGCAGCGATGCCGCCTGCCTTGCCAGACTCAGCGCCTCATCCAGCGCCTCGGCCACGCTCTTGTCCTGCCCGGCGAACAACGCCTTGACTGCCAGCACCCCGACCGCGTACAGGTCGCAAGGCGTCGACAGCAGCGGCAGCACCTCGAACGCCACCTCACGCATCGGCACACCCTCGGCCGCTCGCATCGCCTTCCCCTGCGACGCGCTCACACGCTGCGGCACCGACCGGAATCGCAACTCGCCGGCCGCCATCGCCGACGCCAACTCCAACTTCACGAACACCTCGACCCGCTCGCCCGCCAGGTTCAGTTGCAGCGCCACCAGGTCGCTCCCATCCGCCTTGACGCGCTGGTCCGATTGGAACGTGCCCTCGATCGTCGCCGTTCCGTCTTCATCCACCGTCACCTGCCGGAACCGGATCGCGCACAGCCCCCGCACGGCCTCGATGCCCAACTGCGGGCGATAGATCCCGCGCCCCAGCCCATCTGGAGAAACAAAGTAACTCAGTCGGCTTCCCTCGATCGGAAGCGCCACCGCCGCGCCGGGATCCACCAGCACCGTCCGGGCCGTCCACAACCGTGGCAGCCCACACGCCCGGTCCCAGACTTCGACCTGGAAACTCTCGTCGCTCACGTTCAGCAGCGGCCGACCCGTGCGCGACGTCATCTGCGACACCGCGCCCAGTGCGTCAGCGATCAGACGCAACTTCAGGTGCAGCGTCTCGACCAGACGTCCCCAGCGACCATGCCGCCCAAGAAAGAACCGGTCCGGGTCGATCGACTCGCCCCCGCGATGCTCGGCCTCCACCGACTCCGAATCAATGTGCACCAGCCCCGATCCGTGCGCCACCCCCGGCCACGGAGCCCCGCTCAGCACCTCGATGAACTGCCCCAGCGCGATCGGACTGTACCGACGCACCAGCATCAGCCCCCCGCCCGCGTTCAGCGAGATCAAGTCGCGATTGATGCCCGACATCATCGACGAAAGAGGCTGCACCTCCGCCCCCGGCGCGCCCTCCGTCGCCGCCACGAACGGGCCCTCCACCCCCAAGGCCTCGATATACAGATACCGATGAAGCGACGTCGAGAACGGCGCCAGCCCACGCTCCCGCAGCAACCCGTCGTCACGGCACACCTCGAATGGCATGCCCGACGCCTCGTGCATCAGCGGCTTCACCTTGCCACGCACCGGATCGAGAAACAACGCCGGCGCCGCCTCTCGCTCAAATCCAGTCCGCACCAGATCCTGCGGGCACGCCTCTTCCACGGCCTCGACCATCCGGACCCAGCGCTCTTCCAGGATCGTGTTGGACAGGTTCGACTGATACGCGCGCAAACTCGTCGCCACCCGGTCCACGTCCTGGATCCAGATCTGCACCCACCGCTGCACCACGTTGCCCACGTCCACCACGCACCCGAGCAGCGCCCGCGCGTCCAGCGCATCGCGCAACACCACCAGATGCCCGCCCACGGGATCCGCCTCCGTCCGACACAGCACGCACAGGCGCAGCGGCGAAATCGACCCTCCCGGCTCGAGGTCCACCGCTCTGTATCCATCCGGAATTCGAAGGCTCGCATCCATGGCGCAGACTCTCCCCGGCCGATCCGCTCACGCCCGGAAGAACCCCGGGCGCCCACCCAATCAAGCGCCCGAGTCTACGCCCTTTTACGCCTCTGTCAAAACAGGGGATCTAGCGCGCCGTCCTGATCTCCAACCTCCAGTCCACCGCGCGTTCGTCTAGGGCGTTGCCCTCAAAGAACTTCTGCGTCCGAGACTCCATCCTCTCGTACCGCCAGTCCCCCTGTGGATGAACCGGCCGTCCCCGATCATCCAGGAAAATGTACCGGTACTGCACCCGAATGGCCTCCCCACGCCGCGTCAGCGTCCGCACCGGCACCATCACGTTCAGCGGACCGTCGTCCGAGCCCATGCCCTCCACCACCGGGCGATCGACCGCGATCCAGCCCGCCAGATCCTGTGACAACACAATCTGGGGGTACTGCATCGGATCAGCAATGGGCTGCGCGGGCGGCGCCACCGTCGGACGCGCGCACCCCAGCGTCCCCATCCACGCCACTCCGGCCGTCGCAATCAGCATCCACTTCATGGCACGGTCTCCCTTTTGACTTTCAGTTCTTCCGCCAGGCGCGCCACCCGCTCGCTCCGCGGGCGATACGCCGCGTGTTCCTCGTAATACAGCCGCTCGAATCCCAGTGTCCCAGGCTCCGGGCTGATCAGCGAGCGCCCCCCCTCCAGCAGATGCAGCCCCGGCGGTATGCCAGGCCCCACCTGTCCCGGAAGCACAATCCCCTCTTCTCGGTACAACTCCCGCAGGTCGTTGCTCGTCCACCCGTCAAACCAGCCGGCCGCCTGATACTTGCTCAGCGCCTCCGGGCCGGGGGTCATCACGCACCGCCCGCCGAGGATGTACGGCAGATCGGCACCGGGAACATCACCCAGCGTCTGATCGCCCGCGTATCGCGGTCCGGCCCAGGCGTCCGAGGCGCTCGCCCGAGCATCACCCGGCACACGCCGCACGACCAGCCGAGCCTTTCCGTCGGTTCCCCCACGCAGACCCGGAACCAGGGTCGATTCACCCCGGCCGCTGCCGATGCTCACTTCAATGGTCCCCGTCGCGTCGCTCATCTTGAGCGGCACCAGGTAGTACCGCTGCGGGAGCACGCCCAGCGAACGCACGTCGGCGCGGGCGTTGGCCTTGGTCAAAAGCCCGGCGAGAACCAAGCCTAGTCCGGCGATCTGCGCCCCGTCATCGTCGCTGAGCAGCAGCGCCGCGCCGGCGCCGGTCATCACGGTGCCCGCGCCCGACTTGAACCGTCTCCACCTGGCCAGCACGTCCCACCGGTAGGCGTCGGCGAAGTTGTTCACGTCCAGTACGCGCCCAAACCGCCCCAGTTCGCCCCGCGCGTCACGCACCACGATCTCGCGCTCATCGCTCGGCCAGCGATAGTCCAGCGTCGCCTCCGAGTCATCCGACCCGCCTGGTTCGCGCACCGGCCCCAGTCCCATCTCCACCACCAGCACCGTGTCGTAGTCCCTGTCCGCGATCCGGTCGCACAAACCTGCCAGCGCCGGGCGCTGCTGACGCACGCGCGACAGGTGGTCGCTCGCCTCGTCATCGCGCCCGAGTTGCTGATTGGCCACCGCCGCCAGCAGGTGCGCCAGCGCCAGGTCGCTCTGCGAAACCACATACCCGTGCTCGGTGGGCGGGTTTTCACGCACCACGTCGCGCGCCTTGTCAAACTCGTCGAGCAAGTCGAGCGCCGAGTTGGCCGCAGCCCGCGTGTTGCCCCACGCCCCCAGCGCCGCCTGCTGCATGCCCACATACAGGTACAGGATCGCCTGCTCGTAGGGCTCGCCCTTCCACAGCCGCACGCTCTCGTTGAGCACCTTCGAGGCCGCTTCCTTGTTCGCGTTCAGCCCGCGGGTCCGCAACACCTCGTACACACGCTGCATGGGCACCTCGGCCTGAGCGGGATACCCGTCCGACAGCGTCAGCACCGCCAAGGTCGCCTCGCGCAGCGCGTCATCATTCTTTCTTGCCGGCTCGTCGAGCACGGCCGCCCGCGCCCGCCCCAGTTGTCCATCCCACACCGGGCGATCAATCTGCGCATACGGCCTCGACGCACACCCAGTTAGCAGCGCAAGCAGCAGCAAGACCGGTTTCCAACCGGTCACCCGTCCCAGCCTCCACGAGCCCCGAGCACCAAGGCCGAGCCTCCTGGAGACCTCACGCACGACAACCGCTTGCTCACGCTTCCGGCTTGTCAAGCCTGACGCGTTTTCGCCCGCTTCCCCGGCCCGAGTTGTGCGTACTCCGCCTCGCACGCGATCCTCTCCGGGCTCAGTCCCATCCTCGCCCGAACGCAAGCCGCTTGAACTCGTACGAACCTGACCACTCCAGCCGCCCGTCGCCCAGGTTCACCAGGTCGAAGTCCACCTGGTACAGGTCCGTGCGCCCGTTCTGCCCGACGCGCGTCACCGAGCGGAACACCGCCCCCATGCGATGCGTCGGCGACCGCTCCGCCGCCGCCTCGGCCAGTTCCGGGTCACGCGCCCGCACCGCCGCCAGGTGCTCGGCCGGTATCACGAACTTCACCGCCCGTTCGGTCGAAAGCGTCCGCATGGGCAGCGACGCGCGCATCTTGGCCATCAGCCACCACTGCTCCGACACCGCGATCACGTCGCTCGACAGGTTCTCAACCCGGTCGATGGTGATGACCCACGGTTCGTCGCCCGGACCGCGATCATGCAGCGCCTCGCTGCTCTGCAACTGCGCGGCCACCGCTGCCGCAACGTCGGCAAAGTCCTCGGCCGCGATGCGCGTGGTGCGCACCTGCTTCCCCCCGCACGCGCCGAGGCTCGCGCCGACGAACACCATCGCCGCCACCGACCGCCACCTCACCACCGCTTGGTCTCGTAGTCGTTGGTCCACACGATCTCGCCATCGCTGAATCGCACCAGTTCGAAGGTCATCAGGTAGTAGTTCGTCGGCCCGCGCGAGATGCGGTACATCGTCCCGTTGAGCAGCAGCGTGTCGTCGGGATGGATGCGCGGATTGCGCACCCGCCCGGCGGCGTCCTTCTCGAACAGGTCGCCGCCCAGTTCGGTCCGCTGCAACTCCTCCAGCCTCTGGCGGCTGGTCAGGAAGCGGAAGTGATTGTTGAACGTGCGGCTCTGCATCAGCCGGTTCTTCGTGCGCTCCCGCACCACTTCAAAGTCGTTGGTGCTCACGATGCCCGTTTCGTTCTTGATGTCGCCGTACAGCACTGTCGTCCGATCGGCGTGCATCGGCGCCAACTGCTCGCTGTCCATCATGTCGCGCATCAGCGCCGAGGCGATCTGATCGCTGTACTGGATGAAGTCGGCCACCAGCGGCCGCGAGTCGGCCGCCTCGGGTGGCGTCGTGTCGCTCGGGTTCACCCGCCCCGAGCGCTCGCCCACCGGAGGCTGGCTCGCGCAACCCGACAGCAACACCAGCCCCGACAAACCCCCGATCATCAGCATGCTCATGCGTCGCACGATGTTCTCCTCGCAGACTGGATCTCGGCGACAGGCGCCCCCGCCCGCTCGCTTCCTTCAACAGTACTCCGACCGCCCCGGCGCAACCCTGACAGGTCGCCGGACCGCATCGATGAGTCACCGCAGTTCGAGGGAACTTCCGAACCAGCCCCCAGCGCTTTCACGCCCCAGTCTCCAAAGAAAGGAGCCGCTCGGCCAGTTGTGACCCAGCGGCACCGAGGAGAGAGAGTCGATCCTTGACCCGTCGGCGGACACTCAACCCAGGATCCAACGCGGTTCCGTGCGTCGGCCTTCCCTGACCGGATCCCGTTCCGCCATGACAAATCGGACTTTTGCTCAGTCTTTCTCGGTTTTCTGGAAACTGTCCAAGTGATTCAACAGGAAACCCACATCTTGCGCCATGAATCACCCATTTGGGTGCAGGCACGAACCCCTCAAACGTGGAGGGTGGCTCGCTCACCCGCGCCGCGACATCAACCGCTGCAACTCGCGCTTCGATTCGCGCTCCGCGATCGACCGGCGCTTGTCGTGCTCGGCCCGGCCGGTGCCGATACCGAGCAGAATCTTGACGCGCCCTTCCTTGAAGTAGAGTTTCAACGGCACAATCGTCGCGCCCTTCACCTCGAGTTGGCGCGCCAGTTTCACGATCTCCCGCCGATGCGCCAGCAGGACGCGAACCCGATCCAGCCGGTGCTGCTGCGTGCCCCCAGGCGCGTATTCGCCGATGCTGACCTGATGCAGCGTCAACCCCACCGCTCCCCCCGGCTGGGCCGTCGCCGTCACGAAGCCCTCGTTGAGCGACACCTTGCCGGCGCGAACGGACTTGACCTCGGTTCCCAGCAGAACGATGCCTACCTCGAGCGTCTCGGCGATGGTGTAGTCGTGGCGGGCGCGACGATTCTCGATCGTGGGCTCGGCCTTGGACGGGTTGGGCTTGTTCTTGGCCATCGGTCGGTGCCAACACTACGCGGCCCGGAGCGTGCTTGCGAAGTCCGCTCTCGCCCGGACGGCCTCCCCCCGATAGGCTTGGGCGCACGCCATGTCCGACCAGGCCGATCAACTCGCTGAGGCCATCCGCCTGCTGCTTCGTGAGCAGCTTCGCTCACCAGGCGTCCGCGCGGTGGCACGGGAATTGGCAAGACTGGTGCTCGACGAGGCCGACCGTATCGAGTCGCAGGCCGTCGACACGACCCCGTCGGCCGGAGTTTCATCGGGGGAGGCGTTGGTCACGGGTGAAGCCGAGTCAGACGAGTCCGGCACTCAATCAGAGCCTGTCGCCCCGCAGGAGCCCGCCATTGCCCCTGAGCCTCCTGAGGTGGGCTTAGTGCCGCTGGCGATCGGAGATGCGCTGGCGCACGTCGCCGTGCCGGGGAGTCGGGCCGATCTGGAGGCCGCGCACCGCGCCGCCGTCGAACCCCCGCTGCCTCCGACCAACGGGCAGTTTGAACGAGAGGAAATCGACCTGGCGCTGCTCGCCCAGCGGAGCCGACTGAAGGCAGCGTCGTGTCGGCTCTATGTGCGTCGTCGAGCGACGGCCAACGACCCGGACGCCGAGCAGGAAGTGCTGTCATCGATGAACCAGATGATCGAGCACGCCAAGTCGCTCCGGAGTTGTTTTCTCTGGGTGTTCTGGCGGTACGAGGAACAACCGGAGGACGAGCGGCTGGAGATCATTGCCACCAACTACGAAGCCCTGGCGGAAAGCGCCGAACTGTGCGATGCGATTCTGCGTTCGCCTGCGGGCGTCAGGCTGGTGCACGTGGAGCAGGCGTTTCAGATGCTGGCCGAGGCCAACTCGGCCCTGCGTCAGGCCCTGCGCTGGACGTGGCTGACCAACCCGGACACCGATCAGGACGAGGCTCACAACTGGCTGCGCCAGCAGACGCGGGATCGGCAGATATTCGTTCCGCGGTACATGAAGGTGAGCGACCCGGCCGATCCGCGTCGGGCCGCCGACCTGCTGGGGGAGATCCGCTCGCTGATGGCCCTGCTGTCGGAGCGCCGGGCCGCGACCTCGCGGATCGAGACGCTTCTCAAAAAATTGCGTTACCACGCGCGCCGGCTCCGGGACCAAGGCGCCGGCGACGCACATGACTGCCAGCGCGTCAACGACTGCGTGGAAGACTTGATTGAGTTGGGCGTCGCGCCGGATGACCCCCTTCTGCGCGAGGCGCTGCGCCACCTGAGCAGCGAGACCTTCCCGCAGGCTGCCCCGGCCAGTGAATCCGTGCTGGGTATCATTGCCGACAATCCGGATTCGACAGAATCGAAGGTCGAGGGCTCGCTGGAGCCGCGCTGGAGCGCCCGCGTGGCCGAGGCGAGAGGGCTGCTGGAAGGCTCGTCAATCGTGGTGGTCGGGGGCGAGCGCCGTCCGGACGCAGTGGACCGGCTCAAGGAGGCCTTCTCGCTCCAAAACGTCGAGTGGATGTCCTTGACCGAGCACGGCAGCGCCGAGCCCTTGCGGGCGCCCATCATGCGTCGCGGCACCCGCCTGGTGGTCGTGCTGACCAAACTCACCGGGCACCTGCATGCCGACGAAGCCCGGGCCTATGCCCGCGAGGCCGGGGTTCCCATCGTCACCATGCCGGCTGGGTACAACCCCGAGCAGGTGGCCGAGCAGGTTCTGATCCAAGCAGGTGAGCGGCTCCGAGCCATGACGTCCAACGGACACTGATCCCGATTCCGAAGGCAACTGGTGACGCGCGAGGGAGGCTTCATCCCCGGCGCCCCCAGACGCCCGACGTGGAAAGGCGTGCCCGACGCGGGCTGGAGAAAAGAGCGACGCCCGCGTCGCAGAGACGCGGGCGTCGAGATCAAGCGATCAAGGCTTGAACAGCCAACCCGGGATTACGGGCAGCCAGCCGAGAACGAGGCCAAGAAGGCCTGCACGTCGAAGAAGTTGAAGACATCGTCGTCAATGAGGTCGGCGCGCTGATCGTGGGCGCTGAACCAAGCGAGGAACTGCTGAACGTCGAAGAAGTTCAGGATGTTGTCATCGACCATGTCCGGGGGAGCCGGGCACGGATCGACGGGGCCGCCGCCCGCCTCGTACAGGCCGAGGTAGTAGTCAGCCCAGGGGGTCCACTGGAAGCCCGAGCCGGTGCAGGCGTAACCGCCGAACCAGTAGAAGTTCTCGAGCTGGTCCCAGCCGTTGCGATAGAGGGCGAACACGTCCTCGGAGCCGAGGCTGTTGGGCTCAACACCTTCGGTCGGGGCCACCAGGCCGCAGCCGGTGGTGGCGACCTGATTGGTCGGGTGATTGAAGAAGAAGCCATAGCCGAAGTCCGAGCCGTTGCCCGCGCTGTCCGTGTCGACGCCGAGGCCGCCGGAGTTGTACCCGTTGCCCGAGTCATCCACGCCGTCGGCGTCGCCGACTTCGAACCAGTTCTCGGGGGTATCGCCGAAGTCGACGGTGATCAGCCAGGCGGTGCCGCCGGAGGCCGAGCCGGGGATGCCCTGGATGTCCCAAGTGAGGTAGGGGGTCATGCCCGACTGGATGTTGCAGCACCAGTCGATGCCGTCGAAGAACGAGACTTCCATGCTGAAGCCGTTCTCGCCGTCTTCACCCGGGTCGGCGACGGTGGTGAAGTAGAGGAAGGTCATCGCATCGACGACCGAGTTGGCCGCCACGTCGCCCCAGTCCATCCAGTAACGGTTGGAGTTGCCGGCGCCGTCGTTGCGGAGCCCGAAGTAGTACCACTCGGGGTAGCCGCACTGGAGGTACTGCTCGTTGACCCAGAGGGGGTCGCCCTGACGGGCGTTGCCGCCGTTGGTGCGGATCATTTCGCCGGTGGCGACGTTGTAGTAGATGGTCTTGATGGCGGAGGCGGACATCGACTGGAAGTCGTTGATGGCCACCTTCTCAGGATTCGCGGTCGCGACGGTGGCGCAGCCAGCCGCGATCGCCAGGGCAAAACAAGTCTTCGCCTTCATGGAACGCTCCTCTTTCAAAAATCAAGAACTGTGGAACCACAACTCGACACAATCCCCAGAGGGGAAACACAGACCGACAACCTCCCGCGTACACGCGACGCGGACAGGCTTACGACCAACAAACCAGCCGTGCTTTCAAAACACCTCTCTCCATTGCCGCCCGACCTGAACCCCACGAGAAGGGCCCAACGGAACGCACGGCCTGAAACTCTCGAACTCCAGGAATCCCCTTCCCTGAAGTCTGGGAACCTCTACTCCTTGGGATCCTACGCCAAGTCAAGACCGACTTTGCGGAGCGACCCTTCAGGGCAATATACACGAATCGGGACCGGATGCAAGCGCCGCGTTGGGCAATTTGCCCGACTGTGGACCTTGCTGGGGAAAACTCGGCCCCGTCGTCCGAAAAAGGCAGGGGTCATGGCTTTGCAGCCAAGGCTGGAAACGACTTCTCGGCTGCGGGCGAACGACGAGTCCGCATCATTGAGACAAAGGCATCGAAAAGTGTGGAAGCATCGTGCGGGCCGGGACTTGCCTCCGGGTGATACTGCACCGAAAACACTGGGGCGTCGGGCAAACAGAAGCCCGCAACTGTTCCGTCGTTCAGGTGAACATGGGTAATCTGGGCGCCTGCGGCAAGCAAAGACTCCGCATCAACCGCAAAACCATGATTCTGCGACGTGATTTCCACATGGCCCGATAAAGCACTCAGCACTGGCTGGTTGGCGCCGCGATGTCCGAACTTCAACTTGTACGTCCTGGCCCCGATCGCCAGCGCCAGCAACTGGTGTCCGAGGCAGATGCCAAAGGTCGGAATCGGCAGGCGCGAGCGCTCGTCGAGCACACTTCGCAGCGTGCGGATGGTCTCGTCGACCGCCGCCGGATCGCCCGGGCCATTCGAGATGAACAGTCCATCCGCCTCGCCCCGTTCAAAGATGCCGATGATTTCGGCTGCGGGCGTGCCGTGCGGCAACACGCGCACGGCGCACCCACGCTCGGTGAGATGGCGGAGGATGTTGCGCTTGACGCCGCAGTCCAGGGCGATGACGCGAAGTTGCCCGGGCTGCGCGAACGAATCAGCCCAATCCTCGCGGGTTTCATCCCAGTCAATGGGCGCGGTGCAGCCGACGCCGGTGACGAGGTTGGCGCCGTCCATCGAGCCGGCTTGGCGAGCGGCTTGCACAAGCCGGGCGTCGGAGAGCGCACTGTCAACCGCGATGGCGCCCATCATGGCGCCCGAGAAACGCAGGATGCGGACTAGGGCCCGCGTATCGATTCCCGCGATGCCAGGCACGCCGGAGATGGCCAAGTAGTGCGAAAGCGAGTCGGTGGCGCGGTAGTTGGAGTGGCGGGCGGCCAGTTCGTGGACGACCAAGCCGGCGACGTGGACCTTGCCCGACTCGACATCCACGGGGTTGACGCCGGTGTTGCCGATGAGGGGCGCGGTCTGGACGAGGATCTGGCCGGAATAGGAGGGGTCGGTGAGCGACTCCTGGTATCCGGTCATCGCGGTGTTGAAGACCACTTCGGCGGTGACCACGCGATCGGACGTGGTGTCGCCGAAGGCGCGGCCTTTGAAGACCGAGCCATCGGCGAGCGCCAGGCGAGCGACCGGAGCGGGGGATGACGGTGATTTGGCTTGGTTCACGGGTGATACTGTAGCGCACCGTGGAACTGTTTGAACGCGCAGAGCAGGGATTGAATGCGGACGACGAGGCGCGGTACGTGCGCGTGGTGGTCGAACGCGGGATCGAGGGTTCGGCCGGGCTGGAGGGGTTGACGTATCGCGGAGGCGACCTCGAAATCGGGCGGTGGGTGACGGTGCCGCTGGGTCGAGCGGGCAAGCAGGTGGGCGGGGTGGTGGTGGCCTCGGGCGGGCGCGAGTTGCTCGAGGGGCTGGACCCCTCGAAGGTGAAGTCCGTGATTGAGGCCGGGCAGGCAGCCCTTTCCAGCCAGCAGGTGGCGCTGGCGCGGTGGATGGCGTGGTACTACGTGTGTCCGCTGGGGCTGGTGGTCAAGGCCATGCTGCCGGGGGCGGTAAAGAAAGCGGTCGGACACAAGGTCCGCCGCGTGGTCAGGCCGACCGGGGCGGCGCCGGGCGAGCAAATGCGGATGACGCCGGCGGTGGCAAAGGCCTGGGCCGGGATTGCGGAGATCGGCGCGGTTGAATGGCCGATGGACGCCCGCGTGCTGGCGACAAGGCTCGCGTGTGCCAACGCAGGCCCGGTGAAGAAACTGGTGGAGGCCGGACTGCTCGAGATCGTCGAGCGGCACGATGTGCACGCGGGAACGGAGGCGTGGCTGGAGGGAGTGGAAGACAGCGACAGCGCCCTGCCGCTAAGCGAGCCGCAGCGGGTGGTGGTCGAGGGAATCTGGGAGGAGATGAACAGGGCGCAGAAGGGCGCGACGCCCGTGCCACCGGCGGTGCACCTGGTGCGGGGGGTGACGGGATCGGGGAAGACCGAGGTGTACCTGCAGTTGATCGCGCGGGTGCTCGCGCAGGGGCGCGGCGCGATCGTGCTGGTGCCGGAGATCGCGCTGACGCCGCAGACGGTGCGCCGGTTCAGCCGTCGATTTGGGCGTGAGACGATCGCCGTGATGCACTCCCGCCTGACGGGGGCGCAGCGGAACCGAACGTGGAGCGCGTGCGCGGAGGGGAGGGCGCGCGTGTTGATCGGGCCACGGTCCGCGGTGCTGGCACCGATGCCCGAACTAGGGTTGATCGTGGTCGACGAGGAGCACGATGCGTCGTACAAGCAGGACTCGGCCCCGCGCTACAACGGGCGCGACGTGGCCATCAAGCGCGGGCAACTGGAGGGCGCGTGCGTGGTGCTCGGATCGGCGACGCCTTCGATGGAGAGTTGGCACAATGCCGAACAGGGTCGCTTTGCGCTGTGGACGCTCGATGACCGCGTGGGCGGCGGGACGCTGCCGCGGGTGAAAGTCGTGGACCTGGCCTCCGAGCGTCGGGAGCGCTTCCGGGTGGAAGGTGCGCGCGGGCCTTCGCTCGATTTGATAGGGCCGACGCTGGAGCAGGCGCTGCGAGAGACGCTCGATCGAGGCTCGCAGGCCATCGTACTGCTCAACCGCCGCGGCGAGGCGGGATACGTCGGCTGCGCCAGCGCCGCGTGCGGCTGGGCAATGCGATGCGAGGCGTGCGACGCGCTGATGACGGCCCACCGCATGCCGGCCGGCAAGGCCCGACGCTACCTGCGGTGTCATCACTGCCAGGCCGGGCAGATGGTGCCGGCGGGCTGCCCGGCGTGCGCGGGCCGGATGGTGTTGCTCAACGCGGGCACGCAGCACGCCGAAGAGGAACTGGAGCGGCGTCTGGGTCTGAAACTGGGCGAGGATCTGGCGCGGGTGGATTCAGACTCGATGCACTCGAGTCGGTCGTACTTCGACGTGCTGGAGGCGTTCGGGGCCGGGCGCATCCGCGTGCTGGTGGGCACACAGATGATCGCCAAGGGGCTGGATTTTCCGAACGTGGGGCTGGTGTGCGTGCTGAACGCCGACACGGCGCTGGTGCTGCCGGACTTTCGCGCAAGGGAGCGGACATTTCAGTTGATCAGCCAGGTGGCGGGTCGCGCCGGGCGCGGCGATGCGAAAACGTATGGCCAGGCGCTGGTGCTGGTGCAGACGATGCACCCCGGCGATCCGGCGATCGAACGGGCGGCCCGGCACCAGTACGTGGAGTTTGCGCACCAGGAGTTGAAGGACCGCAAGGCGGCCGGACTGCCGCCGGCGCGGCGGATGGCAAGGATTGTGGTGCGGCACACCGACGCGGTGAAAGCCCGCAGGATGGCCGAGGACGCGGCCGAGCAGGTGCACCGGGCGGCACGCGGGGTGGCGCGGGTGGACGGCCCGAACCCGTGCGTCCTGAGCCGCATCGCCGGACGCTATCGGTTTGAAGTGCGCGTGCTGGCCGGGCGTGCCGGCGAACTGGTCGGCGTGCTCAACGCGGTCCGCGAACGCGAAGACCTGACCAGCGACGCGACGTTTGCGATCGACGTGGACCCGGTTTCGGTTTTGTAGAGGCGATGTTGCAGGATGGCAGGTTGGCAGAGCAACGCGAGCCCGAAGCGCCGGCAAGAGAGCCGCGAGGCGGGCAGTCAAGTGCAGGGAGGATTGCGCGTGGATCTGCGCGAGAAAAAGCGGGCGGTGGTGCTGGGACTCGGGGCCTTCGGTGGCGGCGTCGGCGTCACACGCTGGCTGGCCGGGCAGGGTCTCGATGTCGTCGTCGTGGATCAACTGCCCGCGGAAAAGTTGCAGCGATCGATCGCGGGGATCGCCGATCTGGCGGCCGCGGGCCGCGTGCGCCTGGACCTCGGGCGCGATGATCTTCCCCCGTGCGGGCCGGGCGACTTGGTCGTCATCAACCCGGCGGTCAGAACGCCGTGGCTGCGGACTGACATCACGGCAGCGCGGAACTCGGGCGCCTGGGTGACCACGGAGATCGAACTGACGGTGCGGGCAGTCGCTCATCGCATCGGCGAGCAGGCAGACCTGGTCGCCATCACGGGGAGCATGGGCAAGAGCACGACGACCGCGATGATCGGCGCGGGGTTGAAAGCCACAGGACGCCGGGCGTGGATAGGCGGAAACCTCGGCGGCTCGCTGCTCGGGCAGGTGGGCGAGATGGACCCCGCGTCGGCGGTGGTGCTCGAGATTTCGAGCGCGATGCTGTGGTGGCTGGAGGCGTGCGAGGTTTTTCGCCCGCGCGTCGGCGTGGTGACCAACTGCGCGCCCAACCACGTCGACTGGCACGGCACGCTGCAGGGTTACCAGCGGTGCAAGCAGATCCTGCCGATGCGCGTGCGCGCGGGCGGCACGGCCGTGCTCGGCGAGAACGTCGGCAACTGGAGCATCACTGACGGCGCCCGGCGCGTGGTGGTGTCGGGTGCACAGCGCATGCCCGGCCTGGCCACGCCGGGCCGACACAACGAGATGAACGCGGCGTGTGCACTTGCGGCCTGCGTGGCGCTGGGGTGCGACGCCGCCGGCGCCCTTTCGGGCATTGCCGCCTTTCCCGGGCTCCCCCACCGCCTGCAGTTCGTCGGGACGGCGCGCGGGGCACGGTGGTACAACGACTCGAAGGCCACCACGCCCGAGGCCACGGTGCTGGCCGTGCGCGCGCTGCGCGAAGCGGGGATGGACCGCATTCACCTGATCGCAGGCGGATACGACAAGAAGGTGTCGCTGGCGGCGATCACGGCTCTGGCAGGCGAACTGGCGAGCCTGGCCGGCATCGGCGCCACCGGGGAGGCCGTGTGCGCCTCGCGCGGACAGGTGTGCGGCACGCTGGACCGGGCCGTGGAGTGGATCGGACCCAGGGTCAGGCAGGGCGACGCGGTGCTGCTCAGCCCCGGCTGTGCGTCGTGGGACCAGTTCGCCAACTTCGAGGAGCGCGGGCAGCGCTTCGCGGATCTCGCACGCGAGGCGGCGCGATGAAGTCTTGCGTGGGCATCGCGATGCTGGCGCTGCTGGGCGGGTGCGCGGCGACGAAGACCGGGCAGGCCGATCGGGCCAGGCCCACGGAAGTCGAACAGCCCCGGCAGGCCGGGCAGTTTCAGTTCATCGAGATTTTTCCGGGCGTGCGCGTTGACGCGGGCGCCGGCGTGGTCGAGATCGACGCGCGCGTGGCCACCGACGTGCATGACCCGCGCACACCGGACGTGTTCCTGGAACTGGTCGCGTGCACGCGCGATACACGCGAGTATGAGTCGCTGGTGGTGATTGATCCCACGGCGGCGCAGGTGCACGCGGGGCTGCTGCTCATCGGGCTGGAGCCGGGCTCACCGGGCCGATGGCAGCGGGAGGGTGACCGTGTCGTGCCGATCGAGCCGCGGGGTGAGCCGGTGCGAGTACGCCTGATCTACGAGGGAGCGCACGGGCCCACCGAGGCCGCCGTGGAAGACTGGATCCGCGTGCGGCGGGAGGGCGGCGCGAGCGAGCCGATGCCAACGATGGATTTCGTGTTCGCCGGCTCCGGCTTCCGCGTGCTACAGGGGGCCGAGCGCTACCTGGGCGACGTCGAAGGAACCGTGATCGGGCTGACGACGTTCGGGACCGAGGTGATCGCGCCCCGGGCGATGCACCACCCCAGCGCGCAGATTGAAAACCCGAGCCTGCTGGCACGGAACGAAGTGATGCCGAAGGTGAACGAGCCTGTGGTGGTGCGCGTGCAGCGCGTCAGGGATAGATCCGCACCCGGATCGTGAACTGCTTCTGTGGGTCAGTGGTCGTCGCCAGGAGGAAGGGCACCTCGCCGCGGACCAGCAGTCCCTGGTTATGCACGGCTTCGAACAGTTCCGAGCGGTTGGAGATGTTCTGCGTGCCCACACGGAGGATGATCTGCCCCGGGCGCAGCCCGATGCGCGAGGCGATGGAGCCTTCGGTGACTTCGGTGATCGCCACCGCGGGGATATTGGTCTCGCCGCCGACGTACACCGAGCGGGTGAGGATGCCCAGTTGCCGGTACAACTGCCCGGCGATGCGGTCGAGCATGTTGGAGAGGGGCATCTCGCCCAGTCGGATCGTCAGCGGGGTGATGCCCCCGTCACGCAGCACCTCGATGGGGATCTCCTGCCCCGGGCGCCCGGAGGAAATGAGCGACTGAAGGGCGTACGAGCCGGTGACGGGATATCCGGCGACGGAGACGATGATGTCCGAGGCTCGCAGTCCGGCCTTCTCCGCCGGTCCGCCCGCGAGCACTTCGGTCACGCGCGTACCAACGACGGCCGAACCGTCGGGTAGGTTGATGCGATCTTCTCCCTCGCGGAACATGACGCCGACGAACCCGCGGGAGATCTTCCCTTCGTCGATCAGTTGGCGGATGATCGGCTCGATCGTGCCGACGGGAATGGCAAAGGAGATGCCCGCCGAGTCCCCGCCTTCGGTCGTGCCCTGGGTGTCGCGTCCGGTGGCGATGGCCACGTTCATGCCGACCAGTTGTCCCAGCACGTTGACCAGCGGGCCTCCCGAGTTTCCGGGGTTGACGGCCGCATCGGTCTGGATGAAGTTGGTATATCCCCCCAGCCCCAGCGAGCCCTGGGGGTCGCGCCCAAGTCCGGAGACGATGCCCTCACTCATCGAAAAGCGGAAGCCGAAGGGAGAGCCGAAGGCGTAGACCCGGTCGCCCTTGCGAGGCAGGGCTCCGCGGGCGATCTGAACCGGGAACAGGCCCTCGTCGGAGTTCACCCTGAGAACGGCGATGTCGGTGAAGGGGTCGGCGCCGACCACGCCGGCGGGAAGCGTGCGCCCATCGGAGAAGTGCACGCGGATCGAGTCGGCGCCGCGAATGACGTGGGAGTTGGTGATGATGTGACCCTGTGTGTCAAAAACCCACCCGGAACCAGTCGTCGAAGAGCGGGAACTGGCCGAACTGACTTCGAGATGCACCACCGACGGTTCCACCGCGTCGGCAATGGCGGCCACGGCGCGGTCAATGCGGACGAGAATGTCGTCCGCCGCAATGGACTGGCGGGCCAACTCCACCTGGAGGGCGGTCTGGGCAAACCCGATGCGGCGCAGGGTCTCCGGGGCGGCCAGAAGAACGGCGGCCGAGGTCAACAAGACCACGAGGGCGGGCAGGAAGGACACGAATCGGCGCATGCGCAACTCCGTCGGACGGGTCACTTGTCCTCGATGATTCGCAGAATATCCGCAATGGGGCGCAGATTGCATTAGGAAGTCCGCCGTTGCGCGGGAGTGACAGGGATCCGGCCCCGGCGATGATGCGGGGCAGCGCCTGCACCCACGCATTCGCCGCGCACCGTCGGCCCGGTCGATCCAAACCCGGACTGCCCGGTCCGGTGGGCCGAAGCACCGCCGCCCTTTGCCCCGGAACCAGTTCGCCATGGCAAAAGGCCGGGCAGCCTATGGGCGACCCGGCCTGCTGGGGGCTCCTTGCCGCCACGCCTGCTCGACCAAGGCCGGGAAAGCAGGCAGCAAGGGCGTGGGTTCATCACCCGGTTCAGACCCGTTCGGGCTGACCGAAGGTGGGGTCTCCTCTTCCCCACCTCCGGAGAACTCGGGCGGCGTGTCGGAAGCGAAGCCTGCTCACGATCACTCACGCGCCTGAAACGGAAATCTCTGACATTTCAAACCCTTGTTGCGCTATTCCCGGTCACGATTGCAAGGCCCGGGCAGGTTGGCCTGCTGCGGGGTACGCTTGGACACCGTGCTCTCCGATCCGCTCATCACCTGGTCGGCGCTGCTCGCCCGCTGGACGGAGTTCGCCCAGTCGGCCTTGGCCCTGCCTAAAACCGGACCGGCCTCCCGCTGGCGCGACGCGGTGCCGCACATCATTTCTCTCCAGGCCGTCACCCATGCGCTGGAGGAACTGGCCACCATTGACCATCGCGAGATTCCCTTGGCGCTGGATCGAGCCGAACTGACCATCCGCCACGCCGCCGCCGGGATCGACAGCCTGTGGCAGGCCGAGCCGCTCCCCCCCGAACTGGCCGACCTGATCGCCGACGCGCGGCTGGCCTTGGCGATGGGGCGCACGCTTGGCTTTGCCTGGGTGGTGGCCGCCGACGTGCTGGTGGCCGACCATCCCGGCGAACTGTCGAATGCCCTGATCCAGACCGGGCTCGTCCGCGACCTGCTGGTGCCCTCTCCGGGGGTGCCGCTGTTTGCCACCAGCCCGGCAGCCCACCTGATCCCGGCGGACTGGAACGCCCCGGCCGACGAACTGATCGCGTCGATCTCCGATTTCCTCGGCCCGCGCCGCGACAGCCGCTTTTCCGGTCTGGATGTCCGCCGCCAGATCTACCGACAGTTCGATTTTGCCAAAGGTGGCCCGGTGCGCGACCTGGTGATGCCCACCGAGGCGGGCCTGCCGGCCGGTCAGCCCTTACTTGTGCCGGCCATCACGCTGGGCGCCATCCAACCCGTCAGTCTTCCCCCCCGCACGCCGATCCGCCTGGATCCGTTGCCGGTGGTGCACGAGGAAAACGACACGGGGCACGAAGGCTGAGGACCGGCCGGGTACTGCTACTTCCCCCGTGCCGGCGTCACTCCATCTTTCTCAGCCACTCAACTTCGAGTTCGGCCAGTTCGTTCTTGAGCGCGTCGCGCTGCTCGGTGAGGTTGTTGGCCCGCTGGAGGTCGCGCCACACGTCCGGGTCGTCCAACTCCGCATCGATCTGGCGCACGGCCTGCTCCATCTGGCCGATGCGCTCTTCGATCTGCTCGGGCCGCATCCACGAGAACCGGCTCCGGACCTTCGCCTGGTTCGCGGCCAGGCGCGGCGCGGGTTTCTCATCGGGCGCCACGGCGGCCCGGCGCGTGTCGGCGCGGGGCGTGACCGGGGCGCCGCGGCGCGAGCGGGTCCGCTCCCATTCGCTGTAGCGGCCCGGAAAGACCTCCGCTCCGCCGCGTCCGTCCAGCACGATCAGGTGATCGCACGTCGCATCCAGGAACGCGCGGTCGTGGCTGATGACGATCAGCGTGCCCTCGAAACTTCCTCCCTTTTCCGGCAGCGCCAGGGCTGCTTCCAGCCTTTCCGATGAAGGAATGTCCAGGTGGTTGGTCGGCTCGTCGAGCACCAGCAGATTCTTTGCGCTGGCCATGAGCCCGGCGAGCATCACGCGGCTGCGTTCTCCGCCGCTGAGCATGTCCATCGTCTTTTCCTGTTCGTCGCCGCTGAACAGGAAAGCGCCGGCCAGGTCGCGGGCGCTCTGCTCGCTCATGGCCTGTCCGGGACACTCCCTGCGCACAATGGTCTGCAGGTAATCGACGATGGAGCACGCCGGGTCGAGTTCCTCGTGCATCTGGCTGTAGTACCCGATCGAGAGTCTGCTGCCCAGGCGCACCGCGCCGGCGTCCGGCTCGATCTGCCCGAGGAGCGTGCGCACCAGCGTGGTCTTGCCCGCCCCGTTGGGGCCGATGATGCCCCATCGCTCGCCGCGGGCGATGGTCACGGTCAGATCGGTGAACAACTGCTTGCGTGAGCCTTCCTCGTCGGTGTAGCCCTTGGACAGTTCGCGCGCCGTCACCACCAAGTCGCCGCTGCGCTCGGCCCTGGGCAGGCTCAGCCGCAGCGTGGACAACTCCATCGGCCGCTCCAGCGAACTCTGCTCTTTCAGGCGCTCCAGTTTCGTCTCCCGACCGCGCGCCTGCTTGGCACGCTGCCCAGCCTTGTACTTCCTGATGTACTCTTCTTCCTTCTTGAACTGGGTCTGCTGATTCTCGTAGGCGCGCCACTGCGCCAGGCGCCGCTCGGCCCGCAGTTTCCGGAACGCTTCGTAGTTCCCCGGATAATCGATCAGCCTTCCCTGCTCGGTTTCCACGATCCGGTTCACGAGTCGGTCGAGCAGGTAGCGGTCGTGCGAGACCACCACCACGGCTCCCTTGAACTCATCGCGCAAAAACCCCTCCAGGTACTCGCGCCCGGCGATATCCAGGTGATTGGTCGGCTCGTCGAGCAGGAGGACGCTGGGTTCTTCCAGCAGGATTCGCGCCAGCGCCAAGCGGGAGCGCTGCCCGCCGCTGAGCACTTCGACCGGCAGGTCAAACTGCTCGTCGGTGAAGTTCAGGCCGTGCAGCACCTGCCCGATCTTGTGGTCGATGGCCATGCCGCCCATGGCTTCGATGCGGCGTTCGAGGTCTTCCTGCCGGCGCATGAGGCGCGGCAGGTCGTGGCCGGCCTGTCCCATCGCTTCGAAGACCGCATGGAGTTCTTCGTGCAGCGCGTGCAACTCGGCGAAGGCCATCTCTGCCTCGTCCTTGACCGTCCGCCCCGGCACGCACACCGGATCCTGTTGCAGGTAGGCCGCCCGGGCCCCGCGCTGGAGGACCACCTGCCCGGCATCGGGGCGAACCAGGCCGGCCATGATCTTCAGCAGCGTGCTCTTGCCCGCCCCGTTGCGTCCGACCAGGCCGACGCGCTCGCCGTCCTCGATCGACAGCGATACGCCCTCGAGGATGATCAGGTCGCCGAACGCATGCGAGATGTTGGTGGCCGCCAGCAGAGGCATGGAGCGATGGTAGGGGGAGGGGCGCGAATCGCGCGTCGCGAATCGGGGGGAGGCGTGAGGTCGGGAGTCGGGAGGAGGGGAGGCGCAAGGTGGGGAGGTCGAGAAGCGTGACGTCGGGCGGTGGAACCGGCATCCTGACGGTGGTCTTGGTGGGGCCGGTTTGCAACCGGCCGAGCGGCCCTCCTTGCACAAGGGGGGGGGGGGCGGCATCCTGCCGCCCGCATGGGCCCCGACGCACGTCCGAACAGAGCAGCAGGCCGTCCGGCTCTCCGCGACCCGCGTCGGGAACGCCCGGACGGCCTTCTCGATCGTTCCGACGGGCGTCCGGAGAGCGCGGACGGGCGTCCGGATCGTTCGGACGCGGCCCACCGGAACGGGAAATCGGGCCTGCGATCCCGCAAACGCGGCTTTTGCTTTTTCGGACGCGATCCTGCAAGCGCGGCCGACCATCGCGACCGGATGGGCGCGCTGGGCCGCAGTGCGCGGCCGCGTCGGATGAAACCCGGGCGCCCATCCATCTACCGATGCGCGAGGCGCTGTCTGTTGCACGCGCGGAACAATCTCACACGATTGCAGCACAAGTTCCGAAACCCGTTATCGGATGACGCGGTACGATTTGAAAGCACACGGAGGTGACGACATGGCTGCTGGGGAATGGACTCGATCGAGAGATTTGGCACGTGGAGTCATGGTGTGGGCGGCTGTCGCGGGTTCGGCGGCCTTCGCGTCCGACGTCCTCGCCGGGCCGGTGCCGGACTACGACTTTCGGTGGTCCAGCGTAGGAGCGGTCGGGAATCGGGCGCCGATCGAATCGGAGGTGCCCGGGTACTGGCCCTACATGCAGTACGGGTCGGTCAATCACCGCTATCGCATCACAAAGACCGAAGTGACCTACGGGCAGTGGCTCGAGTTCGTCAACGCCTACGCGCCGTTCAACCAAGGCCCACCGAGGGCATTTGAGATGACCGGCTTCTATCTCTCCTACGACGCCGGCACGGGGCAGTATCACATGACCAGCGGCGCCGACCGCGCGCCGATGGAGACCAGTTGGCGCATGGCCGCCCGAT
The DNA here is from genome assembly GCA_023382935.1 of Phycisphaerales bacterium. Classification (GTDB taxonomy): domain Bacteria; phylum Planctomycetota; class Phycisphaerae; order Phycisphaerales; family UBA1924; genus J022. The sequence continues at coordinate 295 of JAHDXL010000005.1, read as the reverse complement.
ATTGCAACTGGCTGCATAACGGCAAGGTCGCCGAGCAGTGGGCCTTCGAGACCGGTGCCTACGACGCTTCCACCTTCGGACGCAATCCCGACGGCACCTTCACCGATCAACTGACCCACAGCGCAGACGCCCAGTTCTGGATTCCGACGTATGACGAGTGGGTCAAGGCGTTGTATTACGACCCAAACAAGTACGGGCAGGGCCGGGAGGGCTACTGGGCCTATCCGCACGCGAGCGACAGCGAGTTGGAACGTGACCTACAGCGGCCTGGTGCTCTTCCCAACAATCCAGCGCA
>JAHDXL010000004.1:148121-458374 GCA_023382935.1 Phycisphaerales bacterium | reverse complement strand
AAACGGACGGCGCTGGTGGGGCCGGGGGCGGTTGCGGGCTGCCCCCGGCCTTTCTGTCACACGGATCACGAATGACGCATGCCGCGCCGATCGCGGCGGCGCGATGGGTGCGCACTCATGGACGAGCTCAAGAACATGACCGGAGGTCAGGACACCATGCACCCGCTCCTCAGCTATCGCGAGGCGGCGACGGTACTCGGCGTCACGCCCCGCACCGTCTGGACTCTCGTGCAGGCCGGGACGCTGCCCGCGGTGCGCTTCGGGCGCAGCGTGAGGATCGATCCGGCGGACCTGCGGCGCTTCATCGATCGAGCGAAGCGTGCGACGCAGGGGGTGGGACATGGGTGAGCCCATTGCTGCGGTGCTCGACGCCCTCACGCGGGCGGGCTGCACGCCCAAGCGACACGGCGAGGCATGGTCGGCCCGGTGCCCCGCGCACGACGACCGCGATCCCTCGCTCTCGATCGGCATCGGCACGGACGCTCGTGTTCTCCTGCATTGCCACGCCGGGTGCCCAACGGAGGCGATCGTCGTCACGCTCGGCATGGCAATGAGGGACCTCATGCCCACGCCGATGGGCGAAACGATGAGACTTGCCGCCCAACGGAACAACGCGAGCGACACGACCTTCGCCACCGCCGACGATGCGATCGCGGTGATGGAGCGGAAGCACGGGTCGTTTTCTGCACGCTGGGCCTACACCGACTCGCAAGGTGTTTCCGTTGGAGAGGTGGTCCGTTGGAATCCGCCCGTGGGTGGGAAGATCGTGCGCCCGATCAGTCGCCGGGGTGATGGCTGGGTGATCGCAGCAATGCCCGAGCCGCGGCCGCTTCTGAACCTGCCGGAGTTGTCCCGACTGCCCGAAGGAGCGTGGGTTTACATCGTGGAGGGCGAGAAGTGCGTGGACGCGGCCCGGGCCATCGGCCTCGTCGCCACGACAAGCGCTGGCGGCAGCAAGGCGGCGGGCAAGTCCGACTGGTCCGTGATGAAGGGCAAGGTCGCCGTCATCATTCCCGACCACGATGCCGCGGGCGATGCCTACGCCGATGAAGTCGCGCTGCTCTGCCAAGCCGCTGGCGCACAAGAAGTCCGCACCGCTCGACTCGCCGAAAACTGGCCCGCGATTCCACCAGGTGGTGACCTCGTTGATGTGCTGGCGATGGAAGGGGGCGATGCCGAGGCGGTGCATGAGAGGGTCGACGCCTTGGCCGTGGCGACGGCGCCGGTTGCACCCCTGGCACCTGATCACGACAAGCCGGATGAGCGCCCCGCGTTCGACCTCGCCGCGCTGTTCCCCGCCGCCACCGCTGAAATCCGCGAGTACTTCGCCGACCTGGCCCGCTCGACACAGACGCCGCCGGACATGGCCGCCCTGCTGGGCATGGCGGTCGCGTCGGCGTGCCTCTGCAACGTCGCGTGCGTCCGCGGGCATGGCGATCACATCGAGCCAGCCCCGCTGTGGGCGCTGGTGCTCTCCGAGCCGGGCACGCGTAAGTCAGCGGTGCTGGCGGAACTGCTGCGGCCGATCCTGAAGTGGGAGGCGGACAAGGGCCGCGAGATGCGCCCGGTGATCGCCGCCGCGGCCCAGCGGCACCGCATCACCTGAGCCTGTAGGTTCCGTCGTTGTCCACGAACTCGATGAACCCGAGGTCGCGGAGTTCCTGGCACTCGCGTTCGAGCGTGCGTTCCGGTGTTGCGCCGCGCGAGCCGGTGTCACGAACGATCCTTGCCAACTCGGCTTCGCGCAGTTCCGCGAGCGAGAACACTTTCCCGGGGCGACTGCTTGCCAGCCGCACGATTGCTTGCCGAACCGCGTCTTTCCACTTCATGTGTCGCGCTATGTGGTCGCCGCAGCAACGGCCGCCGCGGCAGGCTTCGCCTCGATCATCGCCGCGGGCTGGGCATTGGTGAGAATCTGCATGTAGTTCTTGCCGGTCGTGCGGTTGTCCCATGCGGCTTTGATGTGCCTGCTGAGTTTCGGCAGGTCGTTTTCGACGGTGGAAGGCCAGAGATTCGGCGAGTATGCCAGCACTCGCATCATGTTGTCCACGTCGAAGATGCGTCCCGTGCCGTCCGCCTTGATGAGCGCGACCGGAAACTCCTTGGCGATGCGGATGCCGAGTTCGAACAGCACGTTGGGGTTGTGGTCCGTGAGGTCGGCGATCACCAGGTTGTCGCTCTTGAGCAACTGATTGATGATCGTGGACTGGATCACGTCGCTGCCGTCCTGCTCAGCCGTTTCAACAGCGAACCCCGCCTCATTCGCCGCCGGGGTGATGAGCCGGGTCAGCACTTCCTTGAAGAAACCGCTGGGACGCTGTGCTTGTCCTTTCTCTACAAACGGCATGATGACAAAGGCTGTGCGGTCAAACTTGCCCTTGGCCTCACCGACGACGCGGATGTCGGCTCCGTGCTCTGAACGGGTTACTTCGGCGGTCGCTGTGCCCTTGCCCAAACCGTTCTCGATGCCGAGGAACTTGCAGTTTGCCTCGAAGATGCGGCGGAAGTCGGCGTGAAACTCGCTGTCCAGCCCGAACTCGCTCTGAAGCGTGTTATTGAGATACTGGTCTTCTGGAAGTCTGCCCGAGCCGTAGTGGTCGAACACCTTCTTGAAGATGTCAACAGAGAAGAACGCCTCGATACGCTTCTGACGCGCGGTTGCCTCGTTCCCGGCAAAGAAAATGTCGCGGCCAAGTTGGGTGAGAGCAACCTTCTCGGTGTCGCGCCCTCCAACCGTCAGGCCATAGTCACGCGATGCCGCAGCAAGGTAGTAAAAACGGTTGTTATTTTTCTTGATGCCCAATGTTGCTTGGGCGACCTGATCGCTGTCCCATTCCTTCCCGTTGTTCTTCTCCCGGATCGCCTTTGGAACTGTCAGTGCTTCTTCCAGCGTGCGAGCGGGGAACGGGCGCTGCGCGCGGCTTCCACCCCGGCTGTTCGTCCCAGGCTTGGTCGCCCCGGTCGTCTTCACTGCTTTGCGCTTGCGTGATCGAGAGCCGCGCGAGCCTCCGGGTCCCCTTCCCGTACCCACGGTGCTTCCGCCCGCCCCGGCAGCGTGTCCCTCGGCGGGATTGGGCTTGGCGGCAGTGCTTTCGGTTTTCTCGGTTTCGCTCGTCGGATACGGCTTCTTCGCCATGACCGAAGTATACCGAACATCTCCCGCTGGCGCAGGGGCTGCCCCCCTACAACCCCGCCAAGAGGAAACACTCCGGCATGGGCAACGGCGAATGTGGCAGGTATGACGATCGGAGTCGAGGGTTCAACGTTACTCGTCGTTGGTTTCCCAGCCTGCGTCGACGGGCGAACGCTGAGCGTGAGAGCGGCTACGAAGACCGTGGAAGGCTCGAAGCAGAGCGTTCAAGGCCCAACGCGCGGCGTCGAAGGGCCGACGCGGCGCGTCGGACACATTTTTCTCCGCGCCGAGTGAAGTCTCGCCCCTGTCGCACCGGGCACGCCTGACCGTCCACAGCCCCAAGACCGAGCGGTGGGAAGGCCACGACGAGCGGGTGGTCCCGATCACGCCGAAGTTGATGGCGCTGCTGCGGGAACGCTTCGAGTCGATGCCGTGGGGGGGCGAGGGCGAGACGCCGCTGGTCACCATCGGCGGCAAGGGGGCCGTCATCCGCCGCGTGCGTCGCATCTGGGCGAAGGCGAGCGTCGAGCCGTGGGCGCGGTTGTGGCAGACGCTGCGCTCGTCTTGCGAGAAGGAATGGGCGATGACCTTCCCGCAGTTCGCCGTGAGCCGGTGGATCGGGCACAGCATCACCATCAGCGGGAAGCACTACGCCAACGCCGTGCCCGATGAACTCTTCGAGCGTGCGGCCAAGGCCACGGCCTGCGCGCAGCGCCAGGCGCAGCGGAAGGCGTCGGATGGGGCCGGAAACGAGCGGAAACAGGGGAATGACGCGGAGCGGGCCGAAGCGCGGAACTCCGCAGATTTCCGGGACTTGCGGCTCGTTTCCGCAAGTCCCGGTGTTTCGGAAGAATGGAGCCGGGGGGAATCGAACCCCCGTCCCAGAGCAGTCAGCAGGGTGCTTCTACGTGCGTAGTCGGCGTTTTCATTCTGGGCTTGACGCCGGCCACCGACGGCCTGCGTTGTCGCTCAGCGTCCGGTGAACCTCCTCGCACGACCGGCCGGCTGCGCCCCGGTCATGCCAGCCCGATGTCTGGATCCGCCGCCCCATCGGGCGTCAGGCAGCGGATCGACGGCACTGTTAGGCCGCCAGAGCGTACTGCGGTTCGGCAGTCATTGAGTTTGCGTGCTTTTTACGAGGCCAGCACGCCCCTCGGCACGCCACACCAAGCCTTCCCTGCCCGGTCGAAACCATGTCGGCCCCAACTTGTCAATCGCGCCTCATCGGCCCAGCCAATACTACGCACTTCCGGCGCAACCGGTTCGCCGAATGCCTGCCCCGAACGACCGAAGGCGAGGCTTCCCCAGAACTGACGATGCCAAGTCAGTCCCGGCCCGCGGACTCACGCTGGCGCCGACGCGGCCGCCATCCACCAGATCAACCCGAACATCATGAGCAGGATGACAAACGATATGGCGGCCAACCAGATCTGGAGGCGCATTCGCGACTTGCCGTATTGCTTCCACTGCACCCACCCCGCCAGGCAGATCGTCATGTCGGCAGCCGCGAGCACAGCGCCAATGTACGGGATGGAAGCCAGCATCACGCCTCTCCTAGAACAGTGCAGTACACACGACACCGTCGCAGAAGATCATGGGAATGCCGCAGGTCGATATCTCCGTACATCCGGGTTGCCCGGTACTGCAACGTTGAAGCATCGTACAACCCTTCGATGGGAAGAGCAACGGCTTGGTCATCCAAACACTCGAACTATGAAGTCACGTTGCACCGTTGCGAAGGTCCCACAAGAGGAGCGACGCGATCGCAATGCCGATGCAGAAGGCAAAAAGCCCGAGCATTTGTTGAAGCCGCTTGTGGTTATTCTCGTACCGAAACCAAAGGCCGATGCCGATGACGCAAAGGCCTATTCCGATCCCACCCAAGACAGTCATTGTGATGTAGAGCCAGTTCAGCATCAATAACCTCAAAAGAACGGGGCACAGGCCACGTCATCACAAATAATATACGGAATGTCACACGTCGTGATGTCCGCGCATCCTGATGGAGTGGTGAAGCGGCATTGCAGCGATGTGCAGCAGCACGACTGAGCATACTGAAGAGCCGCCCACAGGTCGTGGTTTTTTGCAGCCATGCAGAGCGAATAACCAAGCCACGCACCGGTTACTGCAAAGCACACGGGAGAAGCGATCCCGCCGCCGGTCAAATTGATGGCCCAACAACCCGCCGTGAATCCGATTCCGATGATCTGACCCACGATCACCTGCCCTCGGAGGCACTCGCGCTCACGTGCGTACCCAGCCTGCACACTGAGCATACAGGTATCGTACAGCGGATCGGTCGTCACGGGCTCACCGTTTGCATCCGCGCACAGGATCGACGGCAGGGATCTGCCGTAGTAATAGTCCTGCTGCGCCTCAAGGTCGGCCATCGCAGACGCCTCGAGCCGCTGCGTGATCAGTAGATGGTGTGACTGTTCGCCATTTGCGACCATCGACATGAGGATGCCGACAATGGGCACGGTGCCTTGCGGCCCGCTCAGGTAAGCCGCCACCCACGACCACTCGAACTGCATGGCGAGAAGTTGGTCACGCACCTCCTCGTCGATGCCTTCATCGTGCTCCAGGTCCGCAGTGACGGCCAGCACAACATCGATCCCGAACTCCTCGCCCGAACGCGTCACGCCGGTGGTATCCGTGTAGTCCCCGTGCGCCCAGCCGGCCAGCGGGAGATAAGTGTCGTACTTTGTCCAGGGGTGATGGAAGACGTCGGCGAAGATTTCCTGCTGATTGTGAACCAGTTGCCAGTACGGCACCAACTCCGGATCGATCGGATTCGCGCCGGCGACGGCCATTTCGGCCATGGTCGGCACGTCCGGAGCCGTGAAGACCTGGCTCGAGGCCAACGAACCTGGAATCGCGAGCGCGAGTGTCAAGAACCAGCCGAACGCCCATCGCCCTGCATTCATGACTAATTCTCCTTTCAAGACGCCTGCCGCTCGACCAAACCACCCCGCGCGGTCCACCGGACCCCGTCGCGGGGCATGCCCCCCCACAGTCTGTCAATCTGCATCTTGGGGGAGAGTTCTGGATGCCATTGCAATGTGGTAACTGCCGACGCCGTCCTCGTTGCACGTTTTCAGCGGTCAATGACCGCAAGTGGCCACGCGACAAGACAGCCCCCGGCGCACAGAATGGACGGCGTGCGAAAAGAAAAGGCCCGTCCCCATCGGGGACGGGCCCTGATTGTCACTCACTCAATGCGACTTACTCGTAGAAGTTGGTCGCCTCGGTCTCCTGCACCGGGCGGCCCAGTTCGTCGGTGTTCAGTTCCACCGCGAAGCGGACGTCGCCGGCCTTGACGGCCCGCACCACCACCTCGAAGGTCACCTGCTCCTTGGCATTGAGCACAGGAACCGGTGCGAAGGTGATCGTCTGGCCGCTGACCGTGTGCTGCCCGCTGGCGCTCACGTACTGGCCTTCATCTTCCAGAGTGGCCTTGACGCGGATGTTGGTGTCACGCGCGCTGCCCTGGTTGGTCACCGTGATGCGGTAGACCACCGTGGTGCCCACGCGGACCGGGTCTTCCACGTCGATCACTTCCAGCAGCACGGCCGGGATGCCCAGCACCTGCGTGCTGCACTGGGCCGTGGCCGCGTTGGCGCACTCGCCCACCACGCGACCGGTCGCGTTCACCACGCCGCGATCGCCCGGCTGCACCGAGAAACTCACCGTCCGCTTGGCGCCAGCCGCAAGCGAACCAATCTGCCACCGGACCGTGCCGCCCGCGTTGACTCCATTATCACTGGCGCGGATGAAGTTCGTCCCGGCCGGCACCGGCGCCTCGATGACCGTGTTGGCCGAGACCGTGTCACCCGTGTTCTCGACCGTCAGCGTGATCGGCACCTCGGGCACGCTCTGCCCAGCCATCACGCGGCCCGGGCACTCCATCGCGATCGTCAGCACCGGCTGGCGCACCACCGTCTCGCGAGCGCTGGCCTGGCTCGTCAGGCCCGGCTCGGCAGTCGCGGCACCATCCACCGAGAACTTCCCGGTCTTGCCGGCCTGCGCCTGCACCGTGAAGTCGCGGCACTCGCCCGCAGCCAGACGATCCACTGTGAATCGCACCTCGCGCGACCCGTTGACGGTCAGCCCCTCGGGCAGCGTCTTGCTCACCACCACCTTGGTGGCCGGGCCCGTGCCCTTGTTGCACACCGTGTACTTGATCGTGATCGGCTGGCAGATCGTCACCTCGGGCGTCACGTCCACGGACAACGCCAAGGCCGGCTGCACCACGGAGATCTCGTGGCACAGACTGGTGTCATACGCCACCTTGGCGCACGCGGTGACCGAGCCTTCGGCCGGGGCCGAGCCGCGCACCTTGATCGTCTTGATCTCGCGCGGGCCCATGCTCCCGAGCAGCCACATCAGGTTGTTGCCCGAGGCGCTGTCCACCTTGGGTTCGGAGGATTCGAGCCGGAAGTTGTTGGGCACGTTGTCCCAGACCTGCACGTTGTCCAGACTCAGGCTGGTGAGGTTGGTCACGCGGATCTCGTATTCAAACGGCGCGCCCGCGTTGACCGTCAGCGGGAAGAACTTCTCGATCAGAATCGCGCTGGTGCGCGGGTCGCCGGTCGGATAGGCGGCCGAAACACTGCCACGCCCGTCGGAGGCCACCGGCGTCGGCGCCGGCTCGGCCGGCGCAGGCTCACGCACTTCGCGGGCCCGGCGATCCGGACGGGTCGGATCCCACCACGGATCGGGTTGGCGAGCCTGCACATCGACGGCGACGCGGTCGACGTCGTTTCCGGTGGCCCGTCCGTCCTGTGACTGGCACCCGGCGAAGAAGGACGCAGCCAGCATGGCCGCACCGAAGACGATCCATTTCGCTCTCATCACTTGCACTCCATAGTCGTTGACCGGCGAGCCCGCAGGAAGGGTCGCTCTGGGAAAGGGACGGCAGACAGTCCGCAATGTCAAACCCCCAGAGAACGGAGCGGGGATTCATTCTAGCCGCTCCCTCGGCCTGAACCGGCGGGAAGCACGCGGCCCCGCGCGCGATTTTTGCCGCTCCGCCTGTTCCATTCTCCACCGAGACAAGCGCTTAGGATCACTCCCATGCGCGTCGCTGTCATCATTCCCGCCGCCGGTTCCTCCACCCGTTTCAACTCAGATCCCCTCGACTCCCATCGCTCCAAACTCGATGAAGACCTCGGGGGAAAGCCAGTCCTCCAACGCACTGTTGAATTGTTCAACACCCGCGACGACGTCGGCACTATCATCGTCGCCGGACCTCACGACGACGCGCGTTTCCAGGAGTTCCAACTCCGGCATGGGGACAAACTCTCTCTCTTCGGTGTCACCCTCTGTCGGGGGGGTCAGACTCATCGCTACCAAACCGTCCAGGCCGCCCTCGCCCATGTCGGGCCCGACCACACGCACGTCGCGGTCCACGATGCCGCCCGTCCGGCCGCCCCTCCCGATCTGATCGACCGAGTTTTCGACGCAGCCGCCCACCACCCGGCCGTCATCCCGGCCGTTCCGGTGGACGAGACTCTCAAGCGGGTGGGCGCGCCCATTGACACCTCGGGGCAGCATGACCCGATCGCCGCCATCCTCGGTGCGAGCAAGTCCGGCCCGGCGCTGCGTCCGGTCGAGCAGACGCTTCCACGCGCTGACCTCGTGCTCGTGCAGACGCCGCAGATCTTTACACTCGACCTGATCCGGCGCGCCTACACCCAGTCCGACCTCGACAGCACCGACGACGCGGCCCTGGTCGAACGCCTCGGAGAGACCGTGATCGTCGTCGAAGGCGATCGGCGCAACATCAAGATCACGCGCCCCTCCGACGTGCGCCTGGTGCGCGCCATCCTCGGGCTCAAGCCGCCGGAGTCGCGCCCCACCCACAAGCGCTTCTGAAGGCCTTCCTACACTGCCCGCATGGACCACGGGGCTCTGGAACGCGAACAGGTGCAACGGCTGGCTCGGTTATGTCGGCTCGACGCCCCGGACCACGAACTTGACGATCTGGCCGCGCGCCTGGCGGCTGTGCTCGGATACGTCGCCCGGCTCGACGCGCTGAACCTCGATGGTGTGCTCGAAATGCCCCATGTGGGCGACGAGACCAATGTGCTGGGCGAAGATCGGCCGGGGCCTCAACTCGATCGGCAGACGCTGCTCGACCTGTCGCCGCAGATTTTCGACTGTTTCGTTCGCGTGCCCAAGGTGCTGGGCGAGGGAGGCGGCGCGTAGATGCTGGCCCGCCTGCTCGGACTCATCGCCCGGCTCTTCGGCGGCAAGCGACGCGCCGATCAGTCGCTTGTGTCCCTGGTCATCCTCGCAGAATCACCTCCAGACCTGTCCGACGACGCCATCGTGGCCGCAGTGAAGCGCGCCCTGCCGGTCAGTGCACCGGAGATCCTTCCAGGTGGACACATGCCCGCGCCTGCCTATGCACCCGGCGCTGGTCCCTGCCGCACGCTGCCCGTGGCCGTCAATCGCGCCGTCTTTGGCATCCTCGTCGCGCCCTTCCCCTACACGGATCCGGCCGAACAGGCGTATGAGGGCGATCGCCCGGACTTTGTAGAGGCGTTTGCGCGTCACCGGGCCTGGCTGGCCGTTGATTTCGTCGCCGGCGCGAGTGACGACGCCTACTCGGTGATCGGACAAATCGCCGCCGAACTGATGGACGATCACGCGTGTCTGTTGTTCGTGCCCGCGCTGGGAATGGCTTCGCTGCCCTCGCCGGCCCTGGTGGAAGACATGCGCCGCGGCGTGTGGCTCCAGCACTTCCACATCACTTCACTCGATCACACCGTGCCCATGCAGCGCAACGACCCCGCGCTCGAAGAGGCCCGCCGCAAGGCCCTCTCCCGCTGGAGCGAGTTCACCGACGCCTTCAACCGGCATGATGGGCAGAACTTCTCCGTCAAGTTCCCCTTCACCGACGCGGACAAGATCGAGCACATGTGGATCGAGGTTTCGTCCATCGATGGCGACATGATCCGCGGCAGGCTGGGCAACCAGCCGACCGTGGTCACCAACATCGCCGAAGGGCAGGATGTTGAACGACGGCGCGACGAACTGGAGGACTGGCTGTACATGCGCGAGGGGTCGATGGTCGGCGGGTTTTCGCTGCACGCGCTGCTTTCGGAGGAACAGCCGTGAACGCCGCCATAGACCGCGCTGGCGCGCTCAACGGGCGCCTCAACGCCTTCACGCAGATATTCGACTCCCCCGGCGCACCGCGACCAGGCCCACTTTCCGGCATGCCCGTGGCCATCAAGGAGAACATCTGCACGCGCCGGGGACTGAGCACCGCCGGCAGTCGCATCCTCGAGGGTTACCGCTCTCCTTTTGACGCCACCGCGGTCGCCCGCCTGCTCGACGCCGGCGCCGTGGTCATCGGCAAGACCAACCTCGACGAGTTCGGCATGGGCTCATCCACCGAGCACTCGCCTCATGGGCCGACGCGCAATCCGTGGGATCTCGATCGCGTGCCAGGTGGAAGCAGCGGCGGATCGGCCTCGGCCGTGGCCGCCGGCATCGTCCCCGTCGCCCTCGGCTCAGACACCGGCGGCTCCATCCGCCAGCCAGCCGCCCTGTGCGGGCTCGTCGGGCTCAAGCCCACCTATGGGCGCGTCAGCCGCTACGGACTGATCGCCTACGCCAGCAGCCTGGACGTCATCGGCCCGATCTCACGCACCGTCACCGAAGCAGCCCGCGTACTGCAGGTCATCGCCGGGCCGGATGAGCATGACTCAACCTGCTCGAAACGCCCCGTGCCCGATCTGCTCACCTCGCTGGAAAGTCCCGTCGAGAACCTGCGCATCGGCCTCGTCCGCTCGATGCTCTCCGGCGCCAATCATCCGGCAGTGAACCAGGCGATCGAAGCAAGCGCCGCCCGGCTGGCCGATGCAGGTGCAACCATCGTTGACGTCGACCTGCTCGATCCCGACATCGCCATTGCGACGTACTACATCGTCGCACCGGCCGAGGCCAGTTCCAACCTGGCCCGCTTCGACGGCGTGCGGTACGGCCGCCGCGCCGCGATACCGAACGATGCCTCGCTCGATGACCTCTACCGCGCCAGCCGAACCGAGGGCTTCGGGCCCGAGGTCCGACGTCGCATCATGCTCGGCACGCACGTGCTCAGTTCAGGCTACTACGACGCCTACTACCTGCGCGCCCTCAAGGCCCGACGCCTCATCCGCAATGACTTCGACCGCGCCTTCGACACCCACGCGCTCCACGCGCTGCTGATGCCTGTCACCCCTGGACCGGCCTTCCGCATCGGGGAGAAGGACAAGGATCCGCTGGCCCTGTATCTCGAAGATGTCTACACCGTCGGCGTCAGCCTAGCGGGCCTGCCCGCCATCGCCATGCCCGCCGGCATGACCGAAGGAAACAAACCCTTGCCCATCGGCGTCCAACTGGTCGCCCGTCCGTTCGACGAGCCCACCCTCCTGCGGGTGGCCCGCACGCTCGAACGCCTGTCACCCCCGATGAACTTCCCCGCCTGAATGAACCAATCAGGGGAGGCGCCCATCGGCTCGGACCGCCGAACTCTCCAGAAAGGCGCGGCGAGACGGTCTTCCCGGGGCAGCATTGACCCACCTACCCTTTTCCATGCCCGCAAACCGGGTCGAATCTGGTCCGCGCTCCCTCTGGGCAGCCGCCGTTGTCAGCGTGCTCCTGCATCTGGCGGGCGGATTGGTCATCGTGGCGCCCTGGAACCAGACTGCCTCGCCCGCGCCGAGCGGAGCGCAGGTCGAGCCGCTGGTGTCAGTCAAGCCCAATGTGCCGCGTCTGGGCATCGAGCGCTCCAACGCCGTGACCGTCACCTGGGTCGGCTTCGAGTCACCGACTGAACATCAGGCCCCGTTGAGCCAGGTGGAGCAGGCGATGCTGACGCCCGCACCAGGTCTCTCGCCGCTGGCATCGGCCGAGCCCGCGCCCCAGGCTCCACCCGCCGAGGTTTCGCCTCCGACACCCGCCGCCCAGCCTTCGCCACGCGCCACGCAGACGCAGCCAACTCCTCCGCCCGCTCCGGGCGTGCCGCTGGAAGTGCTGGCGCCGGTCGCCATCGCTCCCCCTGCTCCGACCAGCGATCGGGCCCTAGAGCCGACACAGACTCCGTCGGCACCCACGGAACCGGTCACACCTACCAGGCCCGAACAGACTCAGCCAGCGACTCCACCCACGCCAAGTGAAAGTGCCAGCGGACGTCCGGGCCTGCAAGACCCGCGTGAGTCGGACGCCGCGGCCCTCAAGAGGCCGCTCGAGTACAAGCCGGGCAAGCCCATCGCCGGCGAAGGTATCGAAATCACCACCGTGCGTCCCAACTTCGGCACCACGGTGCGGATGCTCGCCAATCCGGACAACCCGCTGGTGGTCATTGACTTCGGGCCCGACGGGCGCGTGCGGCACGCCCGTTTTGCCCGCAACGCGACGCGCACCCTCAACACGGGAAACCCCTACGTCGACGGCGCCATCCTTGACGCGATCTACCGGTGGAAGGCCAGGGGCAAGGCCATCGACGAACTGGGCGAGGACCAGATGTTGACGTATTCCGTGAGACTGCTGCTCCGCGGCTGAGCCTGCCCCTCGGCCCGGACCGATATCACCTCCATGCTCGCGCCGACGCTCATCCTTGCCCTGATGCTGGCCCAGCCCGAATCGGGCTGGAACTTCCGCCACCGGGCCGACCCGGGTACCGAGGACATGGGCATCCTGTCGGAGAGTCTGCGCTTGATGCCCCTTGATCTGCGCATCGCCGACGACTGGAGTGATCTGTATAGTCTCGAGTCCGACAATGGCACGCTCTACGCCCGCCGTGCCGGCGCGGTGACGGCCGTCTTCCCGCAGTCCAACTACGTCAACACCCAGTTTGGAACCGTGCCGACGGTGCCAGCCAATACCGTGTTCGTCATCGGTGAGCCTTCACCCTCTTTGCTGCGGCAACTCGGGCTGGCGGTGGGCGAGCGTTCGATTCTCTCGCCTGCAACCAACCGCATCAATTCCTCGCTGAGCACGGCCATCGACGGGCGCGTGTCAACGAGCATTCTGCCGATGCGCATGGAAACATCGCTGACCCTTCCGGCTCTGCCCGGGCCGGCGACCGACCCGCTCGCCGAGCGCGCCCGCGCGGTTTCCGAGGCCCAGGCCGCGGCGCAGATCCGTCGCGACCTTTCGATGTGGTACAACGATGACATCCGGCGGCGCCGCGTCGACATGCTGCTCGAGCGCGCCCTGCGCGGTGAAGATTGAGCATGTGCCGGCAAGGGCCGTCCTCGGCCATTGCCGGAAGCGGGCAGACAAACCGCGCTGCGACCAACCATCGTGAACACGGGGCAGCCGGCGCTTGACACTTTCAAATCGGCGGACTCGGCCTACCCGTCACGTTGTCTGCTTGCCCGGTCCTTCGCCGGCAATCGCGCTGCGCATCGACGTGTCCGCATTGATGTTCTTCATGCGGTAGTAGTCCATGATGCCCAGGTTCCCGTTGCGGAACGCCTCGGCCATCGCCTTGGGAACCTCCGCCTCGGCCAGCACCACCAGCGCCCGGTTCTTCTGCGCCTCGGCCGTGAACTCCTGCTCCTGCGCCACCGCCATCGCTCGACGCTTCTCTGCCTCAGCCTGGAATCGCCGCTTGTCGGCTTCGGCCTGATCGGCCTGCAACTTGGCGCCGATGTTCTCCCCCACGTCCACATCGGCAATGTCGATCGACAGAATCTCGAAGGCCGTCCCCGCGTCGAGTCCGCGTTGGATCACGGCCTTGGAAATGTTGTCCGGGTTCTCGAGCACCTGCTTGTGCGAGTCAGCCGATCCAATCGCCGACACGATGCCTTCGCCCACGCGCGCGATCACCGTCTCCTCGGTGGCGCCGCCCACCAGTCGCGCCAGGTTCGTCCGCACTGTCACCCGCGCCCGCGCCTTCAACTGGATCCCGTCCTTGGCCACCGCGTCGATCGTCGTCCGCCCGCTTTCCCGGCTCGGGCAGTCAATCACCTTGGGATTCACGCTGGTGTTCACCGCGTCGAAAATGTCGCGACCAGCCAGGTCGATCGCCACGGCCGTGTCCCAGTCCAGGTCAATCCGCGCCTTCTGCGCCGCGATCAGTGCGTTCACCACGTTGACGATCCGTCCGCCGGCAAGGTAATGCGTCTCCAACTGGTTCGTCGTCGCATTGATGCCCGCTTTGACCGCGCGGATTCGGCTGAGCACCACCGCACGAATATCCACCTTGCGGAAGCGCATCGCGATGATGTCCACCAGCGATACCTTGGCCCCCGACAGCAACGCCTGGAACCACAGCCCCAGAAACTGAAAGAGTGAAAAGAATACGACGATCGCGATCAGAACGCCGATGATCGCGACGATGATGAGAATGGTGTTGTTGCTCGGCATTCGGTTGTCTCTCCAGGCGGCGCCGGAATCCCCGGCCCGCGCCTCATCCTAACCCGCTCACGACTCCCGCACCGGGCGAACCTTGATCAGGTTCGGCTCGGCCGACGTCACCCGGATCTTCGCGCCAAGGTCGATCAGCCCCCCCTCGGCCAGCACGTCGTATCGCTTGTCCCCGATCCGGGCCGTTCCCACCGGCTTGAGGTCCGTCAACGCCACCCCCTCGGCCCCGACCAGCGCACGATATTCCTCGATCAGTTTCAGTTCCCGCTCCTGGCGTGCCAGCACCTCTTCTTCGCTGGGCTGCCCGATCAGGCGTTTGCCGATTGTCGTCGACGGCAGCATGGACACCGCAAAGAAGAACACCAGCGGACCCAGCACCAGCGTGCTCAGCAAACCCGCCACGCCCCAGCCCGTGCTGTACCGGAACAGCAGCACCACCCCCGCCACAGCCGCGATCGCTGCGACCGTCCCGATCACGCCGCCCGACGGTACAAACGCCTCGACGACGATCAACAACACAGCCACGGCCAGCAGGCCCACACCGGCATACAGCAGCGTCTCTCCTGTCATGCCGACGTTCCCTCCACCGGCTCGACCACCACGCGCGTCGCGCTCACCGACACCACCCGCACCGGCGTGCCCGAACGCACAAACGCCAAGTCCGACATCACATCCACGATGCGGTCCCCGAACTCGGCCTGCCCCACTGGCTTGAGGTTCGTCGTTGCCACTCCCACCACCCCCACCTTCACCGCAAACGTCGGCTCCGGCCCGAGCATCTCCTTCAGCGACAGATCCTCTTCCTCATCGCGCCGATCCGTGAGCACGAGCCGACTGAGCAACGGCAGCGTCTGGAAGTGTTTCGAAATGAAGTACATCCCCACCCCGGCCGTCATCAGAGCCAGCAGAATCGTCACGATCCCGCGCAGCGCGTCTCCCGTGTGCGAGGCATCGGGCAGCAGTCCCTGGTTGGGGATGAACGTTCCCACCAGCCCCCCAAACAGCGCCACCAGCCCAATCACGCCGAATATCCCGAATCCGGGCAGCACGAAGATCTCCAGCGCGATCAGCACCACCCCAAGCCCGATCGCCCCGATCTCCCACCAAGTGGCCATCCCGATGATCATCGGCGGCGCCAGCAGCAGGAAGCCCGACAGCAGCGCAATCGCGCCCGGCAGGATCAAGCCCGGGCTGGACATCTCGATGAACAGCGCCAGCAGGAACACCGCGATCAGCACGAAGCGCACCGGCATCTGCGACAGGAATCCCGAGGCCGTCTCTGACCACGATTGATGCACCCGCACCAACTGCCTGGCCCCGAAGAACTGTCGCAGTTCCTCGTCCGTCCCCACCTGGGCCGCGGCAAATCCCAGTGTCCGCATCTGCTCGCCCGACATGACGATCGGAGCGCTGCCGTCCGTCAGGTACGCCACCTCGCGCCACTGCCCCGCCTGAGAAGCGTCGAAAACCGGCCTCTCCGACTCGACCGTCAGTCGATCCGTCACCGCACGCGACAATTCTGCCAACTGCGGCGAGGCCGGCTTGAACTGCTGATGCTCATGCCCGGAAGGTGAACTCGTCGCGTCCGGCGGTGTCTGCGGCGCAGCGGCCTGGGCACGCCCCCCGCTCACATGCGCAAACATCGGGCTCCCGCGCGTGGGATCGCGCCCGAACACCGCGCGATACTCGTCCTGGTTGACGGCAAAACGCCTCCCGGTGCCCTCTTCCTCCACCAGCCACAACTCGACTCCATCGGTCACGATCGCCTGCACCAGATACTCGTCATATCCGGCTCGTCGCGCCGAATCGACCACGTCGGCCAGCAGCGGCGGCAGCAACTTGGTCCGCTCGTCCGGCGTCAGCCCGCGCAGACCGGTCGAACCGCCCTCCTTCGCCACCGGCGTCACCGGAAAGGCATCGCCCATCTGAGCCGAAGGCGACACCACGATCTCCCGGGCCGCCAGCGCAATGATCGCTCCGCCCGAATAGGCCTGAGGCCGCACCCACGCCACCGTGTTGGGCACCGGGCTCTGCTTGATCGCCTGCGACACCTCCAGGACCGCGCCCAACTCGCCCCCGGGCGAGTTGATCTCGAACACGATCGCCTGCGCGCCCCCCTCGGCCGCCTGCCTGATCCGACGCTGCACGCTGTACGACGTCACCCCGTCAATCGGACCGTCAATCGTGATGACCGCCACTACGTCGGCCTGCCGTGCCCCGGGCACCGCAACGGGGGTCTGCCCTTCCACCGCAGTGCTCTGCCACGCGCCCAGCCCCAGCGTCAGGAGCATCAGGCACACCGATCGCGCCGTCTTTCCGGCACACCGCCACCATTCCGTCACACGGCTCAGAAAGTCCACCTGCACGAACAGATTATAGATGAACCTCGACACGGCGCTTCCAGAGAACCCCAGCCCTCATCATGCCCCACTTCAAGGCCCTTCTTCCGACTCGCCCCCGCCCTCTTCCGCCTGCGTCCCGATGATCCCAAACTCACCCAGCCCCGCACCCGCCAGCGTGTCGACCAACTGAATCAAGGCCCCCGATCGCCCCTCCCGATCCACCGCGATCACCAGCCTCGCCTGGGGCCTCTCGCCCTTCAGCATCCACACGCGATCGACTAGGCCTTCCAACTCCACCGGCTGCCCATCCACCACGATCCGCCCGTCCCGCTCCATCGCGATGGTGATCAACTCTCCCGAAGGCTTCTCCCCTGCGCCGATCTCCGGAAGTTGGACATCCAGCACCTCGGCCCGCACCATCAGCACCAGCGCGAAGATGAAGAACGTCAGCAGCAGGAAGATCACGTCGATCATCGGCGTCATCTCCAGCCGCACATCCGGACTGGTTCGACGGAACCGGATCAAGAGCGATCCTCCAGCACGTACTCACGCCCGCCCCAGCGCGTCGGACGCCGCTCGCGCAGGTCGCGAGCACCCTCAATCAGGATACCCCCAACCAGCCATGTACCGATAGCGTGCAGCAGCACCGTCCAGCCCGCCGCGCCGCCCGCACGCGCCAGCAACCACAACGCCGCCAGCCACACCGAGAGCGCCGAACCCGAGACAATCCCAACGCCCAGCCGCCAGCCCACGTCCAGACTCGGATCGCCGATGCTGGTCAGCAGCCCCACGGCCGCGCCCAGCGGCAGCACCGTCCCCACTCCGCGAGCCTTCCACGCATTGCCCACCAGCCGCTTTGACTTTCGCCCGCACGCCTCGATGTAGATCCGCCTCCATCCGCTGCGAAACTGCGTCCAGGTGTCATACATCGAGCACCGCACCATGCCGTCGGCCACCAGTAACCCCGTTCGGAACCGCTCCGGCCCGTGCGCCATCCGCTTGGCCAGCGCGATGTCCTCCAGCAGCGCCTCCCGCACCGTCGGATGCCCGCCGGCGCGGTGATACGCCTCGGCCCGGAACATCAGAAACTGACCATTGGCAAATGCCCGATGCTGTTCGTCATTGCGGTTGGCCCGCTCGAGCGGGTTGTGTCGAAGCAGTTCCAATGTGGCCGCGGGCTGGCACAGCAGTTCAAACCACTTTTCCATCCGCAGCGTGCTCAGAAGACTGAGCAGATCGAGCCGTCGATCCTCGAGCAGCGCCACGCACGCCCGCAGGCACCCAGGATCCAACTCGCAGTCCGCGTCGGTAAACACCAGCACCTCGGCCTCCCTCGCCGCTCGCGACTGGAGCACGCCCTGCCACGCCGCGTTGACTTTGCCCGCCCAGGCCGGCGGACACTCCCCCAGTTCGATGATCTCGAACCGATCATCGTCACCGACGACGCGCCGCACGGCCTCCCCCGTGCCGTCGGTGCATCGGTCCAGCACCAGGACGAATCGCGCCGTCTTGTAGTCCTGCCTCTTGAGCGACTCGGCCAAGCGGGGCAGGGCCCGCTCTTCGTTGTGAGCCGGCACGATCAGACACACCCGCCGCTGCGGCGCCGGCAGGCTCAGGCCCGCCCGAGCCGTCGGCAGCGTGCGCAGCGACCGCAGCACACGCCCCAACGCCACCGACCAGTACACCAGGCACCCCATGCTCGAGGCCATCACGACCCCGAACACGGCGACCGCTCCCGGATTCCAGTCGCTCACCCACTGCATGCGCGCGGTGAGCCTAGGCCAGTCTCCTCAGTCTGACACCCCCTCCCTTTGCGCGCCCATGTTTCCCTCCAGGATTGCCTGCCCACGCACACGCACCGCGATCTCCGGGGAACCCGGCTCTCCCTCGCTCGGCCAGAACCGCGCATCCGCAAAGGTCAACGGCTCCAACTGGTCAAACCAGGTGGCCTGCGAATCGAACCGGGCGAAGAACGGCCGCCGAACCAGCGAAGCATCCCGCGCCTGCAGGTACTCGAGCATGAAGGCCCGCTCACCTCCCACCCGCGCCACGCCAAGCACATGCACCTTGCCCGGCAACGCGCTCATCGAAGGCCCGCGCACCGTCCGCGCCATCCCCGAAACCTGCCCGTAGGCCCGACGGAAAATCTCCCAGCACCGCGCCAGCGGCAATTCGAAGTACCGTTTCGCGCCCGTGTTCCGCTCCACGAACAAGTAGTATGGCACCGCGCCCAACTGCACGCCAATACGCCACATCTCCGCCCACGCGCCCGGGTCGTCGTTGACGTGCCGAATCAACGGGCTCTGCATCCGCACGTTCGCGCCCGTGCCGCGAATGCGCACCAACGCCTGCTGCGCCACGTCCGTCGACAACTCCACGGGGTGCGAGTAGTGCCCCATGATCGCCAAGTGACGCCCGCTCTGCACCACCGACTCGAACAGCCGCAGACACTCGTCGGCGTCGTCATCGCTCACAAACCGCTGCGGCCAGTACGCCACCGACTTGGTCCCGATTCGGATCGTTCGCACGCTCTCGACTTCCAGCAGCGGACGGACGTACTCGCCCAGCACGCGCGACTTCATCACCATCGGGTCGCCGCCCGTGATCAGCACGTCAGTCACTTCCGGATGCTGGTGCAGATAGCGCACCAGCGGCTCGACCTCGCGGCTGGCGAACTTCAAATCCTCCAGCCCCACGAACTGCGCCCAGCGGAAACAGAACGTGCAGTACGCATGACAGGTCTGCCCATGACTGGGGAAGAACAGTACCGTCTCCGCGTACTTGTGCTGCACACCGCGCAGAATCTCTGACTCACCCTCTTCACTGACCAGCGTCGGCACGTTGTGCGTCATCTGCCCGGCCGGATGCGGATTGAGCCGCAGCCGAATCCGATTCGCCTCGCGCTCCAACTCCTCCTTGTTCGTGTATCCCAGTCGTTGCGAGCGCACGGCCGCGAGCATCGCCTCGTAGTCCTCTTCCTCGAGCATCCCCCGTTGTGGGAAAGTGAGTTGGAAGATGGGATCCTCCGGCACCCGCGACCAGTCGATCAACTGTTCGACCACATACCGGTTGACACGAAACGGGAGGACTGTCGACACAACCTCAATCGCCTCCCGCACATCACTCGATAAACTCGCCCAGTTACTCAACTTATGAACGTTAGCGCGGGTAATAGCCCGATAACCCTCAGACCCATGTCCGTTGGTGGACTGCACCATGGTGGTCACGCTCCTTCCGGATTGTGGCCCCGCCTGCGCCCACGCCCCGACCAACGCCAGGACGCCCGCACACGACGCCGAACCAGTGCCCCGCGACGTCAGGCAACCCCCACAAGGCCGCCCGCAGACCGCCCGACCTCCATCGGCCAGACGCCCATTCCGCCACGGGAACACCCGAGCATACCGGAACCACCCGCTGCCCGCCAGCGTCCGGTTCAAAGAACACAATGCTATCACAAGCCTAATTTATTCTCCCAGAGTCCGCGTCAGCGTCACCGACCCATTACTGGTCCGGATGCGCGACGAACCCTGGCCATCGAGCCGGATCCTGGCCCAGGACTTTCCCAAGTCCACCGACTGCGCGCCAGCAAACCCCTCGACGCGGAAACCGCCGTTGGACGTGGACGCGTCCAACTCGCCCTGGAACCCAGTCCCCACTTGAACCCTGACCGATCCGTTCGAGGTGCGCACGTCCACCGGGCCCGCAGCGGCGTCACTCAGAAGCACCGTCACCGCTCCGTTCGAGGTCGACGCTCGGACCGGGCCGCCCAGCCCGACCAACTCCAGCGCCCCATTGCTCGACTCGACCGAAACCACCCCCGGCACATCGCGCACCTCGATGCGTCCGTTGCTGGTGCGTGCGTCGACGCTGCCGCTCACACCGACCACCTTGATCGCTCCGTTGCTCGTCCGAAGCACCGCTTCCGTGCCCAGCCCGTTGACGCTCAGGGCGCCGTTACTCGTCCTCAGATCGATCGCCCCTGCGTCGGGCATCACGATCGCCAGACTGCACCCCTCGTTGCTCTTCCGCCCACCCTCGGGCCAATCGATGCGGATGTGCAGCGTCCCGTCGGCCTGGCGCGTCGCCACCACATGCGTCGCCTCCAGCCGCTCCTGCGTCAGGGCACGGATCTTCGCCTCAATCGACACCGCCTGGCCACCGCAACTCACGTCGATCGACCCGTTGGCCCCCTCGACGTCCAGCCCGCCGCCGCCCTGGTGCGGATGGCTGAGCGCGTCAGTTCGGGTGAACCGCGCCTGCTGCAATCCGCACCCGGCTACGAGAAGCCCCGCCGAGGCCGCCATCGCGGCCAACATCTTTCGCTTCATCACCACCTCCAAGTCCCCTCGGCTTTCCCTCATTGGCAGTCGCACGCCCGCGCTTTCACCCCCCTCCCCGAAACGCCCGCGTACAGTCGCCAGCCATGAACAGCCTCAGGCCAACTTGCGCCCGGCGCTTCGACGCGGTCTTCTGCGATGTTGACGGATGCCTCATGCCCGAAGACGCCCACCCCGCCGACCTGTCCGCCTTGGCACGGGTCGCCGACTACAACCGCGCCGCTCTGGAACAAGCCAACCGACCCGTGCTCATTCCCTGCACCGGGCGGCCGCAGCCCTACGCCGAAGCCGTCTGCCGCGCCCTAGGCTGCCCGCTGGCCGCGTGCGAGAACGGGGTGTGGGTCTACGACTTCCTGGCCCACCGCTGGCACATGGACCCCGCCATCACGCCCGACCACCTCGCTGCCGTCCGCGCCTTCGAACGCTGGGTTGAAGCCGAACTCGGCCCGCGCGGGTGCTTCCTGCAACTGGGCAAGCACGCTTCGGCCACTGTCTTTCACGACGATGTCGCGTGGCTGGCACGCGAGGTCGTTCCACGCATTGAGGCTCTCATCGCCGAATGCGGCTGGCCCATGCGCGTCTCCATGACCTGGACCTGCGTCAACGTCGATCTCAAGCACGTCAGCAAGGCCACCGCCATCGACCGCATCATCGCGGCGCACCAACTCCGGCACGATCGCCTGGCTGGCATCGGCGACACCGCCAGCGACCTGTTCATCCGCGATCGCGTCGCCTGGTTCGGATGCCCCGCCAACGCCGCCGACGCCCTCAAGCCCAAGGCCGACATGGTCGCCTCGCGCCCCCTCGCCCTCGGCGTGCTTGACCTGCTTGACGCCCTCACCAAAACCTAGAGTGACATCGTGGACCCCGACGACGACGTGTGTCTGTGCTTCCACGTATCCCTCCGGAAGATCCGCGCGTTCGTCGAACGCGAGGATCCCCCGGTTGCTTCGTTGATCTCCGAATGCCTCGGCGCCGGCACCGGGTGCGGGTGGTGCGTCCCCTACCTTAAGAAACTCCACGCCGACCACCAGCACGGCCGCACCCCCGACCTGCCCATCACCCCCAAGCAATACGCCGACCGCCGCTCCACCTACCGCAAAACGGGCGAGCGACCAACGGACTGCGCGAAATAGCACGCCTCTCGGGTGGGTCAACGGCTCCGAATTCGACCCTCGCGATCCGGCCCCTGCCGGCCAGGCAGATGCACGCCGGAACACTGGTAACCCCAAGTCATCCAGCAGACAGCCTGCGCGCCGGAATTCGCGTGGAGCGACTTGCGACCACGAGCACGCCCGCAAACAGATGGAGAGCCGCAAAGGCGAAGAGATGAGCAGCAACGTCTCGGGGGCCAGTGTCGATCGGCATTGCCCCAAGACACCCGCAACGTTGACCAGGTGCCGGGGGCGCCACGATCAGGGCTCCGGTGAATCCCAAGAGCAGAATGAGGCCGACGATCAGGCCCGCGCGCCGAAAGCCTGCCAGCAGAATGCCCGCGGTGCCCGCCTCGGACAGAACCACAACCTGTTGCAACCACCCGGGAAAAGTGGCGAACCATGACTCGGCCTCGCGAGACTCCATCGCCTTGGTCGCGGCGGCGACGGCCCAGATTCCCGCGACGACCAGGATTGTCAGCAGTGATACGCCGCGCCGCATCAGCCGGCTTTCCATCGGCGCCAGCCAACGATGGCCCCTGCGGCCAGCAAGAGCGCAACACCCGCGATCATCAGGTTCCTCGTGTCAAGCGCCAGCCAGCCCCGCTTACCCGATTTCGGATGAGACGCGGTGGGCTTGAGCTTCAGATCATCCAAAACGGACCCATCCGCACGCGTTGTCACTCCCGTGATTTCGTCCACAATGGTTGCATCAGTGGGGACAGGCTTCCGAGGCGGAGGTGTCGCGGCATCGACGAGCTGCAAATCAGCAAGTTCAACAATCAGGACGATGTGATCGCCCGGAGGATTCATGCTTGTCGTGATTGTCTTGGGAACCTCGAAGTCATTGCCGACCGAGATCCAGTCCTTGAACATGGTATCCGAAGCTGTCTCCCCCTGGGGAGTGATCATCTGGAGGCGCACAAGCCGATGCGAACCGTTTTCAAAATAGAGGCGCTGGGCAGGCCCCGGGCGCTTCTGCCGGATCTCCAGCACAGTCGTGTCGTCCTCAATGCGCATGGTCCAGGCTGACGCTTCGAGTGGATGGGTTCGTAAGAATCGAATAATGGGCAGAGGCGACAGGCCCTGCTCAATGCCCATCATACCGGTAGATTGGAGCCGAGTGTTTCGGCTGACACTCCAACCCGAACTGAAGGCGTACCAATACGACTCTTGCATGGTCCCATGCTCGTACGTGATCGGCGAGCGTCCAAACTCACGATCGATTCGATACTGCGTCGCCGCGGTCCAATCATAAGCGATCGCAAAATCAAACTCGAACTTGGCCGGCGGAGATCCCGGCGGATCACCGACCACGGTTTGCATGGCTGTTCCGCTATAGGCCGGCGGCAAGGGCACCTGGTGGGCGAGTTGCTCAGGCGTGACAGTCTGCGCGAAAGCCGAAACTGACGTGATGAGCAGCCAGACCACCAATAGTCGTATGAGCCAACTTTGCATCATCACTCGGGCCCCGGTTCGGCAATGATGCATCCCGGCAGGCCCAGAACCGCGAGAGGGGTCGGCGTCGTCAAGGTAGGGTGCAGCCGAACAAACGGCCCGCCCGTGCAACAGCCAGCGGAGTTCGACCAGCCGTCTCGATATTCCATGACAGGTCTATTCGCCATGAAGTCAGTGCACGACATGGCGCCTCGGGGAAACGCATGGGCGCAAACGTCTCCCTGTTGAGGCACGTAATAGGTGGTGCATCCATTCAAAGCGGCCGCCGTACACCCCGGTCCCTCCACGTTCGGAACATATGGAGTAGCGGGAACAGTCGTCCAGCACCACCCTGACGCGACGACCGCCAATGCTCCAGTTGAAATCAAGGCCGTCCCACGATCGAGTTTCATCGAGGTTCTCCTAAACAGATTGTTCCTCGTCGAGGGCTGTTCGGATGATGATTGACAACCTACCGACGTTCAGGTACTGTGTCAAGTCATCCGGGCGACAATTTACATTCGGCGCGAACTTTCACAATGTTGCCGGCGCGGATGCAACCCAAGGCTCCGCGCGTTGTACACCTCCTCGGAGACAATCGATGCGACGACTCCGGCGAGCGGCCTTTTCGATTGTTGAACTTCTCGCCGTCATGGGCATCCTCATGATCCTCGCGGCCTTGCTGATGCTCGCGCTATCCGGCGTGCGCGCCGAGGCGCGAAGGCGCGTCTGTCAATCTGAAATGCACCAACTGTCCACGATGATCTTCGCCTACTGCGTGGACAGCCGCGATCTGCTCCCGTTCCCGCTCGAGCCCACCGGCGATGGCAACTGGCGCTACGTCCGATCAGGCCGTGTCGTGCCGCCGATCGGGGCTCTCGGCGCCAGCCACTACTGGCCTGTCGCCATGTTCAACGAGTTCGGAGATTCGATGTACTCCGACGTTCTGCTTTGCCCGGATGACGTGCTGAGCCTGGCGTCGCGGGCTGAAATGGCGGCGCAAGCCGGTGTTCCGGAGCAGGAAGTGCAGGGACCGGCGGTTCGCGGGCTCTCCATGTCGTGCTATGTCGATCCCGCCGCTTTGACCGCGCCGCGTACGACTTGGGAGGACTGGTTCTTCCGCGTGAATGCGCTCCACGATGTCACATTCGCATCTCAGAAGGCCCTGCTGGTTGAGACCGAACCGTTCCACGATGCCGATTACTTTCCCAATCAGTGGGATCTTGATACGTTTCGCCTGATGGTCGCAGCCATGGACGGCTCAGTTGAGTGGCGCAGAGGCGCAGACGCGACGCCCGGTGTGCGACTCCCGATCGATCGAGCCTATGGGCTGGATCCGGACAGCGTTGACATGCGGCTGGGACCATTCCAACTGTGCAAGGACGGCGTGCGCGGACGGGACTGGTAGACCCTCCCTTCCTCATTCCACGATTTGCAGATTCCGCGCCCGGATCTGCCACCCGCGCGCGCGCAAACGCGCCCCTGCGCCCCCAACCCCTTGCATCTCCCCGCCCCCGCGGTATCGTGAGCCCGGAGTCCCCCCTTCCCCCTCGCCCGGGCGATTCCGCACGTCCGGGCCTGTCGCACACCTGCGGCCACTGGAGGGACTCATGCTGCACTCACTTTTCGCTTCGTCGTGTTCACGCCTGACTTCATCGCATTCGCGCCAGGTCACGCTCGCCCGTCGTCTCTTCCTCATTCTGGTGCTCTGTCTCGGGCTGACGCTCACGCTCGGCGGGTGCGTGGACACGACCCAACTGGCCTCCCTGCGCCAGCAGGCAGTCCTCGTCCGCGACGAACTGGCCAGCGAGATGCAGCGCCTGGAAACGGATGCCAAGGTCCAGTCTGACGCCGCGCTCGCAGCGGCCTCGACCCAGGCGGCGGCCTCGCTCTCCCGACGTCTTTCCGACCTCGACCGGGCAATCGTCGCCCTCGATCGCGTGCTAGAAACCGAACAATCTCCGGATGGCATCGTGCAGCAGATCGTCAGCGAAACCGCCCCCCTCCTGCCGGAACCCTTGCGCAGTCCAGCACTTCTGGTCGGAGCCCTGGTCGCGGCCGTGTTCCGGGCCAGTCAACTCAAGCGGGCCGCCGGGTCGATCGCGGTCAGCATCGCCAAGGCCGCCGAGAAAGATGAACAGTTCCGTTCCGCAATACAACGCCATGCCGATACATTGAGATCTGTTCAGACGCCGACGGCGAAGCGAATCGTGGACGAGCGAACGCACGAAGGATTCATGCTCCGACTGCCCGTATGACCAGAACCACACGCAACCCCCGCCTCGCGTTCACCCTGATCGAACTGCTGGTGGTCATCGCCATCATCGGGATCCTGATCGGCATCACCCTGCCCGCGTTGAGCAAGGCCCGCGACAGTTCGCGCCGCACCGGGTGCCTGAACAACCTGCGCTCATTGGGGCAGGCGACCACCATGTACATGGATCAGGCATCGAAGGGGGCCTTCCCGCTGGTCGAGCCGATCCAGGACGGCGGACAGGTCAACCCGAACAACGACGTCAGTCTGCTCACGCTCCTGGGCGACTATGTGGACGCGCCCACCCCGCGGCGTGATCCCTCGTACCCCGACCCGGCGACAGCCCCGTTCCTGTCTGAGGCGCCCTACGCCTGCCCGGGCGACGACGGACGGCGCACCGACTCCTACTGGGAGAAGTACGGCACCAGTTACTACTACACCCCTGGCGCGGTGTTCCAGCTCACCAACCTGATTTACAACATGCAGATCAGCCCGCGCGTGGTCGCCCGCGTGTGGGACCTGTGGAAGGAAAAAGGCAAGGAACTGCCCTTCCTAGTGGACGCCTGCATGCTCGAGGATGACCCGGCCGCAGCCTTCCATCCGCGCACGGGCGGCATGGGAGCCAATGCCCTGTACATCTCCGATGCGCGGGCAGACTGGGCCGAAATCAACCTGGCCAATGACACCGAGATTCTCGTCGAACTGTTCATCGACATCGTGCGCCTGAGCGGGCTTCCCGGAGCCCCGTGAGAATCCGCCATGAGCAACGCCCCGCGCCCCCGACTGGAGTCACTTCTGGCCGACGAACTCGCCCCGGCAGCACCAAAGCCGCGCCGCCAGCGCTGGGATCGTCGCGTGGACCGGCGGATGCGCGCAGGAGTGGCCTCGCTGTGGGCGCGCCCGCGTGCGAGGCTGGCGCTCGGCATCGGCACGGGCCTGCTGGCGCTGGGCGTGGCGGTCGGGGCGTTCTTCCACTTCCGCCCGGTGCCGCAGCCTGATTTCCGCACTGCCAACATTGATGTGCTGTTCAACTATGCGCTGCTGACCGACGAGTTCAACAAACTCCCGATCGAAAAGCGCCTGGAGTTGATTGCCGAACTGGTCAGGCGACTTCGTTCCATTGACGCCGACCAGTCGCTGCTGATGGCCGCCTTCGCGGCGCAGATCACGGGACAGGTGCGCACGCAGTTTGAGAAGAACGCTTCACTGCTGGCGGTCGACCTGTTCGACAAGTACGCCGAGGAGTTCGACCCCAAGGCACCCCCGGCAGACCGGGATCGCTACGTCGAGAACACCTTCATTGAGTTCCAGAAAACACTGGAAAAACTCGCGGGCGAGGAACGAAACATCTCCGATGAGGACAGGCTGATCGAGGGGCGCCGGCAGGCCAAACGCGACCTCGAGTTCGTGCAGTCCGGACGCATGCCGGTCGAGAACACGGTGCGGATGATCACGTTCCTGAACAACGGCGTGGGGCAGCACGCCTCGGGGCACCAGAAGATCCGCATCAACAGCATGATCTCGCAGATGGTCAAGACGCTGCGCGAGGGCGAAGTCCCGCCTGAAGCCGAGCAGCCGCGGCGACGGCGTGATCGCGATCAGTCGGCAGAACAAACCGCGCCCGCTCCGGGCGCTCAGTCAGCCGGGCCGTCCGCGGGTGAGCCGGGCGAATCGCCGGCGGATCAGCCGATGGGGGATCCGGCCGATGCGGCACCGGAGAAGGACGGGTCGGAGGACGGTACACCGAACGACGCGGACGGAGAGAATCCGCCCGAGGATCAACCCCCGACCAACAAGGACGGCGACGGGAAGCCGGACAAGCCCGACGGTGATCTGCCCTGAGCAGGATCAGGCATTCGGCCGAAACACCCCCGAGAGGACTCGAACCTCTGACCTACGGTTTAGGAAACCGTCGCTCTATCCTGCTGAGCTACGGGGGCACTGCTCCCAGAGTCTATTCGGGCCCGGGTCCGATCGGAGAAGGTGAAGGTCGTGAGCAAGCCGCGTGCGGACAGGCAGGATCGCAAGCAGCGTGAGCATGGGGCCCACAGACGCCTGCGCCCGTGGCAGAAGGCCTTGGCCCTATTGTCGGTCGTCGTTGCGCTGGGTGGGGCAGGGCTGATGGTATACGCCGCCGGCACCAGGCCTCAGCCCTCACCGGCCGCGGTTGGGTCAGCGTCGGAAACGTCCAGCCTCATGCGCGGGTTTGCGCCCCGCGGCGGCGGCACGCCCAGTGCGTCTCCATCAAGTGAGCCGGCTCAGTCCGAGCGCCTAGTTGATTCGGCCAGCGGCGCGGTTTTTCGCCTAGGCTTCGGGTTCTTTGCGGGCTTTGCCGTCGGATACGCGATGCGCATGTTTGTGCGCATCACGCTGGCGGCTGCGGGCATTGCCATTCTCGGGCTGGCCGGGCTGCATCACGCGGGTGTGATCGACGTGGATTGGGAGACAATCTCGGGCGGATTCGACACGTTCGGCGCGTGGTTCAGCGAGCAGACAAAGGGGATGGCCGGTTTCATCACCGGGTACCTGCCAACCTTCGGGGCCGGGCTGGCGGGGGCGTTCGTCGGGTTTCGCCGGCTGTGATGGCCGGGTGACGGCGCGAGTCCGCGGTCTGATGTATGTTGGATGCGGGATCCTGGCAGACGTCCGGAGACGAAGGGGCGAAGGGCGAAGCGTCCGGGGGGCGTGGAAGAAGGAGAAGCGAGCATGCGTCGCACGCTGGTATCCCGTCGTGACTTCCTGCTTGCCTCCAGCGGGGCCGCGTGCTCGCTGCTGGTTCTTCCACGGTCGATCGCCTCGACGCGGGCCAACGAGCGGCTGCGCATCGGCGTGGTGGGCGTGGGCGGGCAGGGGCGTGCCAACCTCGACGGGGTGTCGGGCGAGACGATTGTCGCGCTGTGCGACGTGGACCGCCGCACGCTGGAGGGAGCAGCCCAGGCGTACAAGGGTGCGCGGTTGTACCGCGACTATCGCGAGATGATCTCGACGGAATCACTTGACGCGGTGGTGGTGTCAACGCCGGACCATGTGCACGGGCCGGCGGGGGCGTTCGCCTTGCGGCGCGGCCTGCATCTCTATTGCGAGAAGCCTTTAGCGCATTCGGTGTATGAATGCCGCACGATGGCGCGGCTGGCCGCATCAAGGAAACTCGCCACGCAGATGGGCACGCAGATTCACGCGGGGGACAACTACCGCCGAGTGGTCGAGCTGATCCGGGGAGGGGCGATCGGGCGCGTGACCGAGGCGCACGTGTGGTGCGGGAAGAGTTGGTCCAACGGACGTTTCGGCGAACCGAAGGCCGCGCCGGCTCACCTGGACTGGAACCTATGGCTGGGCCCCAGGCCGGACAGGCCGTACTGCGACGGGCTGCACCCGGGCAATTGGCGCCGTTTCTGGGAGTTCGGGACGGGCACGCTGGGCGACATGGCCTGCCACTACATGGACCTGGTGTTCTGGGCGCTGGATCTGCGGCACCCGCGGCGCATCGAGGCCTTTGGCCCGGAAGTGCACCAGGTCGGCACGCCCGACTCGCTCACCGTCCGCTGGGACTTCCCGCAGCCGGACGGGCAGGGCGTGCTGCCGGTTTGGTGGTATGACGGCTCGAAGCGGCCCGAAGTGCTCAAGGAACTGCGGCGGTCCGATGGCTCGGTGCTGGAATGGGGCGACGGACAGTTGTTCGTGGGCGAGAAGGGCATGCTCATCAGTGACTACGGACGGCACATGCTGCTGCCGGAGAGCGACTTCGCCGACTATCAGCGCCCCGCACCCTCGATTGCCGCGTCGATCGGGCATCACGCCGAGTGGCTCAGGGCGTGCAGGGAAGGCACGCCGACGACGTGCAACTTCGGATATTCCGGTGCGCTGGCCGAGGCGGTGCTGCTGGGCAACGCGGCCTTCCGCGCGCAGAAGGCGATCGAATGGGACGGCGAGCAGGCACGGGTGAAGAATGCGCCCGAGGCCCAGCAGTGGATTGTGCCCGAGTTCCGGGCGGGCTTTGAGGTGTGAATGGGGACTCAGGTGGCGCTTGTCTTCGTTCTCATACTGATATTTGCTCTGGGTGGCAGAGAATTCGCGATACTGATCAAGAGCACCTTTGCGGGCAAGTGACCACGTGGGGCGTCCGCGTTGCCGGCTGTTCCAACCGGATGGAGAGAACCCGCCCGGAGGGGCGACGAACCCGGGAGGCGAAAGGAGTCGCCGAGATGAAGATCATTGTTTCGATCGTGCTGCTGGCCGCCGCCCTGCTGGTGGCGCCGTGGCAGCGGACCGGGGAGATCCGGTTGGCCGGACAAGAGTTCACGGTCGCAACGTTCAACATCCGCTACGGGACGGCCAATGACGGGGAGAACTCGTGGTCGAACCGGCGCGACCTGTGCATCGGAGTGCTCCAGTCGCTGGACGCGGACATCGTCGGACTCCAGGAGGCGCTGGACTTCCAACTCGACGAGATGCGCGGGACGCTGCCGGGGTACGTTCAGGTCGGCGTGGGGCGCGATGACGGATTGCGGAAGGGTGAGCACGCGGCCCTGCTGGTGCGAGCAGACCGCTACGCGATCGATCGCAGCGCCACGACATGGCTGAGCGACACGCCCGACGTTCCGGGGTCGAAACACTGGGGCAACGGGATCACGCGCGTGGTGACGTGGGCGCGGCTGATCGACCTGCACTCGGGTCGGGCGCTGTGGGTCTACAACGTGCACCTGGACCATCAGTCTCAGGCATCGCGCGAGCGCAGCGTCGAACTCGTGTCGCAACTGATGCACGAGCGTCCCTTCGGTGACGAACCGGTCATCGTGATGGGCGACTTCAACGCCGACGAGGGGAACAAGGCCTGTCAATACATGCGGGGCGATTTGATCAGCGCCTCGGGGCGCGAGGGGGCGCCGCCGTCGCCCGGACTGGTTGACTCGTTCCGGGTGGTGCACGCCGAAGCGACCGGGATAGGCACGTTCAACGGGTTCAAGGATGAGCGCGGAGGTGAGATGATCGATCACATCTTCGCCAGCCCGTCGCTACGAGTGATCGAGGCCGGGATCGACCGGACGCGGGGGGATAAGAACGCCTGCCCGTCGGATCACGACGCAGTGTGGGCGAAGTTCGCCTTTGATGGGCAGCCGCCTGCGGAAGAGGAGTGAGCGTGGGGCTTTCGGCCGCGTACTTGTCTGGTCGCACACCGCAGCGGGTGATGCCGTGAAATCAACAAGCCGTCGGCGCGAGGCCGACGGCTTGCGATGGGTGCGATCAGGCGACCAGACTCAGAGGCGGCGGCGCGAGGTCAGGCCGGCCAGGGCCAGCAGACCGAGGGAGGCCGGAGCCGGGATGGCGTAGGTCATTTCGACGCTGAAGCCGCCGACGGAGATGCCGAAGAAGTCGGACGAGGCCAGGCTGTGGCTGTCGATGAAGCCAAAGCCCCCGAAGAACCCGTCCCAGGTGAGGCCGGTGCCGACCCAGTCGTTGCCCTGCACGTCGCGGAGACGCTGGGTGTATTCGACGAGACCGGCGCGATCAGGATCGTCAATCGTGTACGCAACGAAGGAGACCCAGTACAGGTCGCCGGCCTGGAAGAGCGCTTCGTGCCCCGGCTGGAAGATCAGTCCGCCGGTGACGCTGTCGAAGTTGATGGTGATGGTGCGGAGATTGCCGACGGTGGACACCGAACTGGTGACCAGCACATCGGTGACGAAGTCAACCTGGGCGGTGAGCAGCGTGGCCGCCCCGCCGAGGTTGTGCATGGCGGCGTCGAACGGGTGGAGCGAGTCAATGATGTTCCAGTTGCTGTCCGTCGAATCGAGGCTGACGTTGACGAACAGTTGGAGTCCCTCGGGCGACGCAACGGCGGTCGAGGCGGCCAATGCCACCGCCGCCACGGGCAGGACGAAGCGATTCATGCACATACTCCTCTCTTCTCTGGATACACGCTGATGACGCGGAGAGAAGGAACGTGCCACAGGCGCCGCACTTGGCCAGTTGAGGCTGGAGTTTTCGTCAGAATCGGGCCAGATTCTCACGCTGTGGTTGGGTTGGAACCAATCATCATCCAAACGCCATACAAATCTTGTGTGGCTTTTGTGGGCGTGGCGGGCGCGTCGCGTGGTGAACGCGCCTCTACCATCCGTCCCCCCGGGAGCATGGTCATGGAAGCAGGCATCGTCGGAATGCCCAATGTCGGTAAGAGCACACTATTCAACGCCCTGACGGCAGCCGGGGCGCTGGCAGCCAACTACCCATTTGCCACCATCGAGCCCAATGTGGGCGTGGTGCCGATTCCTGATCCACGGCTGACGACGATCAACCAGTACATCGAGACGCAGAAGATCATGCACGCGATGCTGCGGCTGGTGGACATCGCCGGGCTGGTGCGCGGGGCCAGCAGGGGCGAGGGGAAAGGCAATGCGTTCCTCGGGCACATCCGCGACGTGGACGCGATCGTGCAGGTGGTGCGCTGTTTTGACAAGGCCCCGGGCGGCGAGGAGATCACACACGTCGAGGGCAGCGTGGACCCGATCCGCGACATCAACACCATTGAGTCTGAACTGATTCTCGCGGACCTTCAGACGCTGGAGAACGCGCTGCACAAGGCCCAGCGCGCAGCACGCGGCAAGGATCGCGACGCGATGGCGCGCCTCGCGGCCATCGAGAAGGTGCAGCCGGCGCTGGAGGACGGCAGGCCGGCGCGGTCGGTGCACCTGGAAGATCCGGAGGCGCGGCGCGGACTCAAGAGCCTGGGACTGATCACGGTCAAGCCCGTGCTGTACGTGGCCAACGTCAATGACGACGACGTGAACGGGCAGAGTGTGCTGGCGCAGCGCGTCCGCGCGTATGCCGAGTCAGTCGGATCGGAGATGGTGCCGGTGTGCGCGCGGATCGAGAGCGAACTGTCGGAACTGGACGCCGAATCGAAGTTGGAGATGCTGCGTGACATGGGCATGGCCGAGCCGGCGTTGAACAAACTGGCGCGAGCGGCGTATCACGTGCTGGGGTACCAGAGTTTCTACACCGCCGGTCCGAAGGAAATCAGGGCGTGGACGATTCCGCAGGGGACCAAGGCGCCGCAGGCGGCCGGGGTCATCCACACTGATTTCGAGCGCGGCTTCATCCGCGTCGAGTGCTACAGCGTGGACGACCTGGTGCAGTACAAGAGCGAGAAGGCCATCAAAGAGCACGGGAAGATGCGCGTCGAGGGCAAGGAATACGTCATGCACGACGCCGACGTGTGCCACTTCCTGTTCAACGTGTAGATCAGGTCTTGCGCGACTTGCTGGCCGGCAGCAAGGCCGCGATGGGCAGACCGGCGAGCACCCAGCCCAGCGTGGTGTCGGCGCAGGCCATCATGGTGTAGGCGGTGGGTGTGAACATCCAGTTCCATTCGATGAGGTGGACGGAGACCGAAGCCGCGACGCCAAAGAGGGCGGCCACGCCCCATCTCTTGAGAAATCCGCCCGGCGTGGCGGCGATGACAAGGATGCACACGAGAATCGACGCGATCAGGTCGATGACGAAGCCGCGCGCGAACAGCACCGGCTCCATGACAGCCTTGCCCTCGGCGACGTAGGTGATGGTGCCGAGCGGGCCGGCGCGGTGGCGGGCCTCCCATGCATCGTTGAGCCGCTTGACCTCGTCGGGTGGGAGTTCCTTGCCGTGAGTGGGCATGGCGGGGAAGTAGTACACGCCGGTCGGCGGGTTCTGAGTCTTGATCGCGCCGACGATGGCCGCTTCCTGCGCCGGCTCGAGTTGTCGCAGCCCGCCGAAGACGTTGGACAGACCGATCCAGAAGATCGCGCCCCAGAGAAACAGGACCGCCGCACCGACCACCGCCGCCAGGATGGCACGCATACCGTGTCTCCTTCTCAGGAAGGAATCTCCTACTCTCGCGTGCACAGCATCGCCGATGCCGAGGCTGCGAGCAAGTGACGCGCCGGCGTGTGGATCACCGAGGAGTCTCGGACAAGGCCAGGCGGCACATCATCTCGATACCCGGCGCCAGGGCCTCGTCGTTGAAGTCAAAGTCGGGCTGGTGCAGTTGCGGCACGTTGAGCGGCTCGCGACCGGGCGGGCACAGGCCGAGGAAGTAGAAGCACGCGGGCACGTGCCGCCCGTAGTATGAGAAGTCCTCCCCGCCCATGCTCGGGGTCGCGACCAGCAGCGTGCGCGGAGCACCGAAGGCTGACTCGGCGACGGCAAGCACCTGCCCGGCCAGTTTCGGATCGTTCTGTGTGACGGGGTAGCCCTCTTCCCATTCGATGTGGGCTTCGCATGCGTGTGCGCGGGCGGTGTTCTGGACGATCTCGAAGAACCGCTGCCGCGCCAGGGCGCGCGTTTCATCGCGCAGCGTGCGCACGGTGCCGAT
Organism: Phycisphaerales bacterium; assembly: GCA_023382935.1. Classification (GTDB taxonomy): domain Bacteria; phylum Planctomycetota; class Phycisphaerae; order Phycisphaerales; family UBA1924; genus J022. The sequence continues at coordinate 424,003 of JAHDXL010000004.1, read as the reverse complement.
GAAGGTGGTCTCAGCCGGGATGATGTTGGTCGCGGTGCCGCCGTGGAGGGCGCCAACGGTGACGACGATCGAGTCGGTGGGCGAGGTGTGGCGCGAGGCGATGGCCTGGAGCGCGGCGACGATGTGGGCCGAGGCGAGGATCGAGTCAGACCCCAGGTGCGGGTAAGCGCCGTGGCACTGCGTGCCGCGGACTGTGACCTTGAAGTCGTCGGTGGCGGCCAGCAGCGGCCCGGGGCGTGTGCCGATCTGCCCGAGCGGAAGTTGAGGCCAGCCGTGGAGGCCGTACATGCGCGCGACCGGCGGGCCCAGTCCGCGTCCTGAATCGCCCTCAAGACAACCGTCCAGGCACATTTCCTCGCCTCCCGCGCCGCCTTCCTCGGCCGGTTGAAAGACGAAGGTGACGGGGTTGGGACGATGCGCGAGTTTGCTGAGCACGCGGGCGGCCCCGAGGAGGATGGTCGTGTGCCCGTCGTGCCCGCAGGCGTGCATAACGCCGTGGTGGGTGGAGGAGTAGGTGCGCCCGGTGCACTCGATAATGGGGAGGGCGTCCATGTCGGCGCGGAGTCCGACGGCCGGACGAGTCGTGCGCTCGGTGGCCGGCAGATGGGCGAGCACGCCGGTGCCCTTGGCCAGCCCGGTCTTGTGGGCGATGCCCAGGGTGGTCAGTTCGCGCACAACCACCTCGCTGGTGCGGCGCTCTTCGAACATCAGTTCGGGGTGGGCGTGCAGATCGTGGCGGATGTCGAGCAGGCCGGGCATCTCCGCGGCGATCAGGGCGCGCAGCGCCGGCGTGTCCACCCGGTTTTCAGTCATCGTGGTCATGGGGGGATGGTAGGGAGGTGATTACGGCGTGCCCGCATCCGTTTGCTGAAGGCGGCCTGCGCGATCGGGCCGGGATCGTCGGCGAGACTCCTATCATCGGGTATGCCGACGTACGTGTACGAAGTGCTTGACGACAAGGGGGAGGGGACGGGCGAGTTCTTTGAAGTGGTCCAGTCGATCAAGGACGACGCGCTGACAAAGCACCCCGAGACCGGCCGCCCGGTGCGGCGCGTGCCGCAGGCGTTCAACATCGCCGGCAAGTGGTCGGACCTGAAGAGCAAAGGGATGCTCTCGAACCAGAATCTCGAGCGCCTCGGCTTCACGAAGTATGAGAAGCGCGGCGACGGGTACATGGAGCGCGTGGCCGGCAAGCAGGGCCCCAAGTCAATCTCGGCCGACTGAACCCATCCCGTCTCCGAGACGCAGCGGCGCCTCGATTCATCGTGGACAGGCGAGCAGGGCGCGCTCGATGCGCTCGCCCAGCGCGATGGGCGAGAGGTGATCGACGCGAGCGGGTGGAGAGCGGTGGTTTCGCAGTTGAGAGAGCGCGTGGGGCCAATGCTCTGATTCCAGCAGCAGGCCGCCGCCGTACCGCTCGATGAGTTCAGCGCCGACGCACTGTCGATGCGCGAGCACCGGCCGCTGCATCACCAGCGCATCGGAAAGGAAGCGCCCGGTGGACCAGGGTGCGGCGTCCCAGGCGATGGCGGCATCGGCCGCGGCGAGCGGAAGTTCAGGTCGCTCGGTCTGCCCGAGGATGCGCACGCAGGAGCGCATGTCGAGCGAGCCGACGATGCGGTCGAGCAGTGCGCTTTTCCGGGCCATGAGCAGGAGGATGGAACCATCCGCGCGGGCGAACTGTCGCCAGCCGGCGAGCATGTCGCGCAGCCCGGCGTGCCCGGCGTGGGCGGCGCTGGCGCAGGCGACGAAAGCGTCATCGTCAATGCCAAGCGCCCGTCGCACGCGATGGCGAAGTTCTGCGACGTTGAGCGCGGACGGATCAATGGCGCTGCAGAAGCCCAGGCCGACGACGCCGCGATGGTCCTGCAGCGCGCCCAGCCTCGCTCGCGCAAGACCGTTGTGTTGCGCCATCGCCTCGGCGCGTCGCTGTGAGTGGGCAAGCGAGGGCAGCCACAGGCGATGGGCGGCCTCCATCGCCAGCGTGGCCGGATTGCGGATGGACGCCAAGTCGCGAACCTCGCGTCTCCAGTCGGCATCGAGCGGGCACCAGAGCGCGGCGGGCACGACGGAACTGAGCGAGATGGAAGGGGCCGTCAGGCGTTCCATGGCCCATCGGCAGAAGCGGGCCGGAGCGCGTTGCAGGCGTTTGCGGGCCGGGCGGAACTGCTCGACGCTGGCCCCGGCAAAGTGCCCGGTGTCGGCGATGCAGTCAGCGACGACGCACACCTCGTGACCTTGCCGCAAGAGCGCCGAGCAGATGACACGCGCCCACGGGCCGGACTGTTGCCAGCGCACGCGGCCGGAGTACTCGACGACGAGCGTGATCCTCAAGGCCTGGCCTCGCGCGGCAGCCAACCCGGTGCCAGGGCGAGCAGCGCCGCCATCAGTGCGGCCGACTGCGTGTTGACGTGTACCGAGTCAAAGACGCTGATGAGCAGCAATCCGACGAGCGCGAACCCCGGTCCGGCCAGATAGGTGCCCAGTTGTTCGCGCCCGACGTAGGCAAAGGCGCCTCGAAGCGCGTGCACGATGAAGGCGCCGGCGATGAGCAGGCCGACCGTGCCGCTGGTGGCCGCCACGTGCAGGAGCGCGCAGTGAGCGTGGTCGAGCACGCGCCTGCGGGCCGGGTCGATGTCCTGCTCGACCAGGTGCTGATCGATCCAGGCGTGGTAGCCGCCCGCGCCGACGCCTCCGATGGGATGCTCGGCAAAGGCCTCGATGGCCCACCAGTACATGATGATGCGGGTGCCGGTGGAGGTGGTGTAATCCTTTTCCTCCAAGGCGCGGGTGATTTCGTCGCGGGCGTTATGCACGCGGCTCATGATCGGCTCTCGGAGGTAGAGGCCCGCAGCCAGCAGAACCAGTGCGGCCACGCCGAGCCCGGCCAGCAGTCGCCCGCACTGTCGGCTGGTCCAGATCGCCACGCAGGCGACGATGACCGTCAACCCGGCCGAGGCGATCCAAGCGCCGCGCGTGCCCGTCATGAGAATCGCGATGAGCGTGACGATGCTCAGGACGATGCCGATGACGCGCGTGCGTCCGCGGCCCATCATGGCAGCGGGAAGGTGCAGACCCAGCGCCCCGGTGAGCATCGTCCCCCCGACCGCCGGTCCCCACCACGCTGAAATGCGGTCGGGCTCGCGCACCCACGGCAGCCAGTCAGCCCCGTTGAACAACCAGTGCACCCACTGGGCGGCATTGGTGATGAGGAACGAGCAGACCAGCACGAAGATCAGCGTGTGCCGATAGCGAATCACCGGCCACAGGAGGATGATGAGCACACCCCACCGCGCCTCGGAGATCTCGTCGAGCCCGAGTCGCACGTCACCCGACCACAGCAACGTGGTGAACTGCCAGACGGTCCACGCGATGATGAGCAGAGGCACGGGTTGCAGCAGGCTCGAAGGCCAGAGGCGGATGGTGCGCCGGGTGCGCAGCAGGAAGAACGCACCGAGAAGTGCGGCCCCCACTTCGGCGGCGCTGATGAAGGTCATGAGCAGGAGCATCGCCAGCCCGGCCACCCAGGCGTGACGGTGTATCCCGGCCGGGACGAGCCGAGCCTGTTCTTCAAACGCGGCCTCCGCCCAGGCCGGGTCGAACAATCCAGATACATACCAAACATGTCTGGTGTCAGGCCGATCGGGAGCAGGTTTCGCAGCGGATTTGTGCGGCAAGCCGTCCTCCCGAGGCGGGGGTTCAACTGATCCAGGGTTCAACGGTATCAGTTTGGGGAGATGGGCCAAGTGGAGAGTCGGCCCGATCTGATGATGTCACCGAATCGTATCTTGTCTGGATCCGAACAAAAGGGGGTGACGCCGGGTTGTCGTTTTCGTACCCTCAAGGCCACACGCCCCGCGAGGAACCCGCGATGCAGGAAATCGACCGCGTTTTGAAAGCCGCCTCGTGGAGGCTCTTCATCATCGACGTCTTCCGCACCACCGTCGTCACGGCCTCGATCACACTGACGGCCTTGTTGGGGCTGCGCGTGGTAGAGAAGTTGTTCCCGGTATCCTCTGACTGGTCGCGGCTTTTCCCGATCGCGGCCGGGGCGGCGGCGGTCGTGGCGGTGCTGTGGGCCTTCCTGCGACGGCATCGCGGACTGCGCCTGGCCCGCGAGGTCGATGAGCGCGCCGGCCTGCGCGAGTCGATCAGCACGGCCCTGATCGTGGCCGGACAGGAGGACGGCTGGTCGCGTCTGGTGGTTGAGACGGCCCGCCAGCGTGCCCGGCGTGTGATCGTCCGCGATGCGATTCCGATGGAGGCGCCGCGTCTGTGGCAGGCGCCGCTGGCGCTGGCGGCGGCGCTGGTGTGCGTGTGGTGGCTTCCGCGGTATGACGTCACCGGTCTGATCGCGCGCAAGGAGGCGGAGGAGCAGAAGACGCACGAAGTGCAGAAGGTAATGGCCGAAATCAAGGTGGATCAGGCCAAACTGGACGAGTTGATGCGTCGGGCGGGAGTCGAGCCGGGCGAGGGCGACCGGCCGCCGGAGCCCGAGACAAAGGCGGTCGATCCGAAGCAGATCGAGGAGATCAAGCGCGAGGCGCTGCGCAAACTGACAAACCTGAGCGACCAGATCCAGGCCCGGCAGGAGGGCGAGCAGGCTAAGGCGCTCGAGGCGATGCAGAACCAGTTGCGGCAACTCAAGACGCCGGGGGATGGTCCGCTGTCGGAGTTCTCGCGCAGCCTGGCCCGCGGCAACTTTGCGGACGCCAAGGAGCAGTTGGAAACCATCGCCCAGCAATTGGCCGAGGGTTCGATAAGCGAATCGGACCGTGCCAAGGCGAAGGAGCAGTTGGAGAATCTCAGGGAGCAGTTGGAGAAACTGGCGCAGAACTCCGAGCAGTTGCAGCAGGCGCTCCAGGAGGCCGGGCTCTCGCCCGAACAGGCCCGGCAACTGGCCAAGGCCGCGTCAGACCCGCAGGCCATGCAGCAGGCACTTGAGAAGATGGAAGGGCTGAGCGAGCAGCAGAAGCAGCAGTTGCAGCAGATGGCCCAGGCACAGTCGCAGGCGTGCGAGTCGTGCAACGGCATGGCCGGGGCGATGGGACAGATGGCGCAGGCCATGAGTCAGGAAGGCCAGCAGGGTCAACAGGCTTCGCAGGGAGCCAACGCCATGTCCGATCAACTCGGACAGTTGGAGATGGCCCGGCAGGAGATGCAGAACCTCCAGGCCGCGGCCGCAGAATGCCAGAGCCAGATCAACAAACTCGGGCAGAGCATGTGTGAGGGCGGACAGCCTGGACAGTGTTTCGGCGATGGGCAGGGTTCGCAGGGCAGGTGGGCGGAAGGTTCGAGCATGATGCAGGGCAGCGGTTCAGGCAGCGCCGGTCAGGGGTCGGGCGGTGCGATGAACGAGCAGCAGACCGATTTCGTGCTCGAGCGCATCAAGCAGCAGGTCGAGAATCAGGGCGGGCCGATCATCGGGCAGACCATCGTCTACGGCGCGCAGGTGCGCGGGGAGTCGAAGGCCGAGTTTCGGCAGGCGGTGGCGGCGGCGCGCGTCGAGGCAGCCAACGCACTCGAGCAGAAGGCCGTGCCGCGCAAGTACCAGTCAAACATCCAGCGCTACTTCGGGCGTCTCCCCGACATCGCCGAGAAGTCCGCTCCGGCCGAGACGGAGAAGAAGTCGGAGTAGGCGCTGATCGCGCTCGCGGGCGATGGGGAAAGTTACCCTGTGGCGCCGCCGGGTTCTTACCGCGCGGCGGCCTCGGTTTCGCGCATCAGCGTGGCGAAGGTGCCCAGTGCCTCCGGCGAATCAGGGTTGCAGCCGGGCGGCGGAGTGCGCTCGCGGTAGATGCCGTCGGGCCCGAGTTCCCACGCCTGCGAGCAGTCGGCCAGCATGATCTCGAGGATGCGCCACAGGCGGGCCCGCGCGTCGGGCGTGATGATGGGACACACGGCTTCGACGCGATCGGACAGGTTGCGATACATCCAGTCGGCGCTGCCGAACCCGAACCAGCCGTCACGCGGGTCGGCGGCGCCGCGTCCGAAGTAAAACACGCGCGAGTGCTCCAGGAAGCGACCGATGACCGAGCGCACGCGGATGTTCTCGCTCAGCCCGGAAACACCCGGCCTCAGGCAGCAGAAGCCGCGCACGATCAGGTCAATTTGAACGCCGGCCGACGATGCCTCGTAGAGTCTCTCGGAGATCTGGCGGTCTTCCAGTGCGTTCATCTTGGCGATGATGCGCCCACCGCGGCCCTGGCGCGCCAGCGCCATTTCATCGTCGATGAACTGCATGAAGCGGCTACGCATCATCTCGGGCGCAACGATCAATCGCTTGTAGTTGTCGGGACGGGCGCGCCCGGTGAGCACGTTGAACAAACTGACCACGTCATCGGTGATGTCGGTGTTGGTGGTGAGCAGGCCCAGGTCGGTGTACGACTGCGCGGTCTTGGGGTGGTAGTTGCCCGTTCCCAGGTGGGCGTAACTGCGCAGCGCGTCGCGCCCGTTGACCTTTTCTCGCCGCACCACCAGCGAACACTTGCAGTGCGTCTTGAGCCCGACCACGCCGTAGGCCACATGCACGCCGGCACGCTCAAGTTGGCGCGCGAATCGCACGTTCTTGTCCTCGTCGAAGCGGGCACGCAGTTCGACCAGGCAGGCCACCTGCTTGCCCCGCTCGGCCGCACGCACCAGTGAATCGACGAAGGGCGAGTCGCGGCTGGTGCGATAGAGGGTCTGCTTGATGGCCAGCACGTCGGGGTCGCGGGCCGCGTCGGCGACAAACTTCTCGACCGAGGCGCGGAACGACTCGTAGGGGTGGTGCAGCAGAATGTCCTGCTCGCGGATCCTGGCGAAGATGTCGATGTCGTCGCCGGCCAGCACGGGCGGGATCACCGGCGTCCACGCCCGCACCCGGTGCTCCGGGCGCGGCAGGTCGGCGATTTCAAACAGTGCGCCGTAGTCGAGCGGACCCTCGCGCTCGAAAACCTCGTGCTGCGACAACCCCAGTTCCTCGGTGATGAAACTCAGGATCTCCTGCGACGGGTTCGGCGGGGTCTCGACACGCACCGCGCTGGCGAACCGACGTAGCCGCAGTTGCGTCTCCACCTGTTCAAGCAGGTCGTCGACCTCTTCGTTCTCCTCGGCCGTCACGGCGCTGCGCGTCACCCGAAACACCATCACGTCGTGGATGGACATGCCGGGGAACAACTCGTCGAGGTTGTGCAGAATGATCTGTTCGATTGGCACGTAGGTCGGGTGGTCGCCGCCTTCGCCCACCAGCGCCAGGCGGGGCAGCATGTTGGGAATCTTGATGCGGGCAAAGAGCCGCTCGTCGCTGTCCGGACGCCCCACGATCACGCCCACGTTTTCCGAAAGATTGGAAATGAACGGAAAGCGGTGTCCCGGGTCGACGGCCAGGGGCGTGAGAATCGGATACACGTTTGCCCGGTACCACTCGTCGAGCCCGGCGCGATCGCGCGGGGAAAGCGAGAGGTAGTCGACCACGCCGATGCCGGCCTCGGCCAGGGCGGGGCGAATCTCCTCGGCCCAGCAACGCGCCTGCATGGCCTCCAGTTCGATGATCCGCTCGCGCACCCGTGGCAGCACCGCGACGGCCGACTCGGCGGCCCCGGGGTCGGCCTGCGGAGACTGCACGCGCTGGCGCAGCAGGGCGAACCGCTTCATGAAGAACTCGTCGAGATTCGACGAGAAGATCGCCAGGAACTTGACGCGCTCCAGCAGCGGCTCGCGCCGGTCCAACGCCTGGGCAAGCACGCGATAGTTGAACTCCAGCCACGACAGGTCGCGGTTGAAGTAGCGCTCCTCTCCCTCCACGCGCGGCGCCGCCGCAGCGCGTACGACCTGGTCTTCCGATCGCATCATGAAGGCTTGCCCGGACGGTAGGTCGCCACGCAACCCACCGCTTCCTGAACACTCACCGACGACACCCACACCTCACCCCCGTCGAGCCCGCGTCCGAGTTCGTCGGCGATGTGCCGTGCGACCAGTTCGGCCGTGGGATTCGTCCGGTCAAACGGCGGGATGGTATTCAGGTTGCCGTTGTGGAAGCGTCCGCAGATTTCCCCCAGCATCTCCTCAACCGTGTGAAAGTCGCACAACAAGCCTTCGTCGTCCAGTTCTTGCCCGCACACCGACACCTTTACATGCCAGTTGTGCCCGTGCAAAGGCTCAACCACTCCGCAGATGCGGATTGCATGCGCGGCGCTGAAGGTCCGCTCCACGGTCAGTTCGTACATCCGCTGAGTATAGATGTTGGCCGGCAGGTGCCGAACAATCTCAAACCCCTCGGGGGCGACTGGAGGACTCTTCATGGGCGACGCTCCACTCATGATTGGCGTATCCGGGCTCCGCGGAATCGTGGGGCACAGCCTCACACCAGACCTGGCGCTCCGGTATGCCGCCTCGGTCGCCACCTGGATCACCGAGAGAATCGGTCGGCAGCCGTTCGTGCTGGTCGGACGCGACGGTCGGGCCGGCGGGGAGGCTCTGCGGAACGCGGCCGTCGCCGGGCTCCAGGCCGCAGGCGCCCGCGTCTGCGATCTGGGTGTGGCCATGACCCCGACGGTGGGCGTGGCGACCGACATGCTCAGCGCTGACGCAGCATTGATCCTGACCGCCAGCCACAACCCGCAGGAGTGGAACGGGCTCAAGGCGCTCATCCGCCCGCGCAGTTGGACCAACGCCGGCGACGAACTGGTCGACGCCTGTGCTCCCTCGGCCGCGCTGGCCCAGCAGATCGTCGATCGCTTCCATGAGGGCCGAATCGCTTGGACTCGGCCTGAAGAGATTCCCGACGCCTCTGTCGATCACGAGGCTGCCGAGGCTCATTGCCATCGCGTCCTGGAGGCTTGTCAGACATTGCTCGGGGTGGACAGTTACTGGGACGCCATCGCTCGCTCGCGGAGCGTGGGGCGCGTGGTGCTCGATTCGGTCAACTCGTCGAGCGCCGCGGCCGACGCGTTGTTCTTCGAGGACACAGTTTGCCACGCGGTGCAGTTGCATGGCGAGGCCACAGGACTGTTCCCGCATCCGCCCGAGCCGACGCGGGAGAACCTGTCGGCGCCGGGAGGTCTGTGCGACGCGGTGCGCGGGCTGCGGGCTGACGTGGGGTTTGCCCAGGATCCTGACGCCGACCGGCTGGCCATCGTCGATGAAAAGGGCCGGTACATCGGCGAGGAGTACACGCTGGTGCTGGCGGCCGAGGCGGTGCTTTCTGCCCTGGGCACGCGGGCGGAAGGACAGATCCTGTGCGCCAACCTGTCCACCAGCCGCATGATCGACGACGTGGCGGCTCGGCACGGGGCGCGCGTGCTGCGCACCCCGGTCGGCGAGGCCAACGTGGTCGAAGCCATGAAGCAGCACAACGCCATCCTCGGTGGCGAAGGCAACGGCGGAGTCATCTGGCCCGCGGTCACCTACGTGCGCGATTCGCTCTCGGCCATGGCGCTGGTGCTGGCCCTGCGAGCCCGTACCGGCAGGACCATCAGCCAACTGGTCGACGCGATGCCCGCCTACGCGATCGAAAAGCGCAAGACGCCGCTTGCCCGCAAGGAGGACGCCCTGCCCACGATTCGCCGCATCGCGCGGCACTTCGAAAACCAGCGCGTGGATCTGCAGGACGGGGTGCGGGTCGACTTCTCCGACCGCTGGGTGCATGTCCGCCCCAGCAACACCGAGCCGATTCTGCGGCTCATCGCCGAAGCGCCCGACCAGCCATCGGCCGAGGCCCTGCTCGACGAGGTGGCCGCAGTGGCGGCCCGCCCCTGAAGCGCCAGGCCTAAACGAACCGGTCAGCGCGTATGCTCTGGCATGCTCAAGTCACTCGCGCCGGCCACGCTGTTTTCGCTTGTCCTCTTCGGCTGCACCGCCACGCCCCGTCGCGTCGTCGAGGCCCTGCCCGCCGAGCCGCGCACCGCCGTGCACATCTTCGATCGCCAAGGCAACCCGACCACCTGGGATTTCATGCGTGGCGACGTCTCGGGAGCGCAGGTCATCGTGATCGGCGAAACGCACGGCCACCCGCTGGGGCTTGCCGCGGCCGCGTGCCTGTTCGACGACGTGCTGGCCACCGAGCCCGACGCGGCCCTGCTGCTCGAGTTCTTCGAGCGCGACGAGCAGATCGACATTGACGACTATCTTGCGGGCGTAACAAAAGAAGATGAGTTCAAAAAGGCGGCCGGACGAACTGAGTCCAACTACCCACCGGGACATCGGAGTATGCTCGAGAGCGCTCGGGCACGGGGGCGTCCGGTGATCGCAGCCAACGCTCCGCGGCGGTACGTCCGCCGCACCACCGCTGACGGCTACGCCGAGGTCATCAGCCTCGGGCCGCGACAGCAGGCCCTCTTCGTGGTGCCTGACTCCCTGGTCGAGGGGAAGTATCGCGACGACTTCTTCGGGATGATGTCCGGGCACGGCGATCAGGCGATGCCTCCCGACCGGGTCGAGAAGATGTACCGCTCACAGCAGATGTGGGACGCGACGATGGCCGACTCGGTCGTCTCGGCCTTGCGGGAGGGGAATCAGCCGGTGGTGCTGGTGGTCGGGCGCTTTCACGCCGACTTTGACGGCGGGACCATCCAACTCATCCGCCGGGCCGAGCCTGAGGTGCAAATCCGCACCCTGTCCGTGGTGGCCAAGGAGGGGGAAACCATCGATCCCGAGGACGTGGGCCGGGCCGACTTCGTGGTGTACGTCGGCGCGGCTCCGGAAGACTGATGATGTTATCGGTCATGGGTTGATTCCGGGTCCGCTGAGCGGGTTTTCTGGCGGGTGGGAAGGCGGAAACGGGGACCGGCAGTCGAATAGCGTATATCATCATCCTGTATTCAGGATCTCTGAGGCTCTTCTCTCTTGGGTCGGAAGGAGGCCGGGCGGACGACGGGCGGCAACCGGGAACTGCTGCGTCGCGGGACCGCGCAGCATCTGGGCCACCAGCCCGACTTGCCGCTTTGCCCGGACACCTTCGGCCCGGCAAAGGCAGGCGACCATGATCAGCGAAAAGTCACGCCCCAAGCCCTTCCTCCTGCCGCAAACCTGCAAGGCCTGCGGGCGGTGCATCAGCGCCTGCCCGAAGCACTGCATCGAGTTGGGCACCGAGATCAACCCGCTGACCGGGCAGACGCCCATTGTCATCAACTATGACCAGTGCAACGGGTGCGGGCTGTGCATCGCCGCCTGTCCGGAGCCGCACGGGCTGATGGCCGAGCCGGGTGAGATCGACTTTGAACTGGTGGACCCAGCCCACCTGTTCGGCCATCGCACCAGCGACGCACCCGAGCCGGTGGCTCTTCCGGACCAGCGCGTCGCGCTGCCGCGGGTCGAGCCGATGATTCTCAAGGGCAATCATGCCTCGGCGGTGGGCGCGCTCTTAGCCGGGTGTCGGCACTTCTTCGGATACCCCATCACACCTTCGACCGAGGGCGCCGAACTGCTGGCCAAACTGCTACCCAAACTTGATGGCGTTTTCGTGCAGGCGGTCAGCGAAGTGGCCACGGTGAACATGATGTACGGGTGCGGCGGCGCTGGACAGCGCTGCATGACGTTCACATCAAGCCCCGGCTTCAGCCTGATGCTCGAAGGCATCTCGTACATGATCGGCGCCGAACTGCCCGGCGTGTTCTTCAACGTGATGCGCGGCGGCCCCGGGCTGGGCAACATCGGGCCTGAGCAGGCCGATATCAAGTTGTGCTGCCGCGGACTCGGGCACGGCAACTCGCACGCGCCGGTGCTGGCGCCGGCGACGCCGCAGGAGATGCTCGATTTGACCATGGTCGCCTTCGACATGGCCTTCAAGTACCGCAGCCCTGTGATCCTCGCCAGTGACGGGTACCTGGGCCAGATGACCGGGCGCGTCACGCTGCCCGACTTCATGATCCGGCCCGGGCTGCCCGAGTGGGCGGTGTTCGGCGATCGGATGCACCGGCGCAACCTGCACACGTCGATCCTGCTCATCGAGCCGGACCTTGAGAAGCACAACCAGCACCTCAACGCCAAGTACGCGCAGATGTTCCGCGAGGAGCAGCGTTCCGACGCCTTCCTGTGCGACGACGCCGAATGGCTCATCATCGCGTGCAACACGCCGGCACGCATGGCCAAAGGCGCCATCTCCGAACTGCGCGAGCAAGGCATCAGGGTCGGGCTGTTCCGCCCGATCTCGCTGTTCCCCTTCCCGGTTGACGCGCTGCGCCCGCTGCTGGGTAGGGTGCGCGGGGTCATCATGGTCGAGGCCGGACCGGGTCAACTGGAAGATGAAGTGCGTCTCTCGCTCAGCCACGCGGGCGTGACGCAACTCCCGCCGATCACGCGGGTGCGACACGGCGGTGGCGTGCTGCCACAACAGCACGAGATTGTCGAAGCGGTGCGGGCGCTGGCCCGCCCGGCGAAGGGGGGTGTCGCGTGAGCGTCTTCTACAACAAGTTTGAGCGGCACGCGCACGGCGAAGGGCTCAAGGGCATCTCGACGCACTACTGCCCGGGCTGCGGACACGGGCTGATCCACAAGTACATCGCCGAGGCGATCGAGGAACTGGGAATCCAGGACCGCACGGTGGCTGTGTCTCCGGTCGGTTGTGCCGTGTTCATGTACTACTACCTCGATGTGGGCAACACGCAGGCGGCGCACGGGCGCGCCCCGGCGGTGGCGATCGGACACAAGGTCGCCAATCCCGAGGCTATCGTTTTTGCCTATCAAGGCGATGGCGACCTGGCCTCAATCGGGCTTGCCGAGATCATCCAGGCCTGCCAACTCGGGCTGCCGATGACCTTCATCTTCGTAAACAACGCGATCTACGGCATGACCGGCGGGCAGATGGCCCCCACGACGCTGATGGGGCAGAAGACCGCGACCACGCCGACGGGGCGTTCGCGCATCGCGGGCGAGCCGCTACGCATGGCCGAGATTGTCGCCCAGATCTCCGGGCCGATCTACGTCGAACGCTGCGCGCTGTTTGACCCGAAGCAGCGCATGCGCGCCAAGAAGGCGATCACCAAGGCCTTCCGGTTGCAGGCGGAGAATCGCGGGCTGTCGTTCGTCGAGATTCTGTCCGAGTGCCCCACGCACCTCAAACTCTCACCGCACGAGGCCGAGGAGTGGGTGAAGGACCACATGCTCCCGATCTTCCCGCTGGGGGTGAAGAAGGACGAGGAAGTCGAGCCGTGGTTCAAACTCGGGCCGGCGTCATTCGAGCCGGAGAACGTGCTCAAGGTCATTGGCGGCACCAACCAGAAGCCGCCGCGCTACGGCTCGGGCTTTCCGACACACATCGATCCGACGGACATCTCGATCAAGTTCGCCGGCGCCGGTGGGGACGGGGCGCAGACCATCGCGATGCTGACCACCAAGGCCGCCATCAACGAGGGCTGGGACTCGACGCACATTCCCAGTTACGGGCCCGAGTCACGTGGGGGAACGTCGTACGCCGACGTACGGATTGCTTCGGGCGAGGTGCTTTCGCCGGCCTGCCCACGGCCACACGTGCTGGTGGCCTTCAACCCGCCGAGCCTCGAGAAGTTCGGTCCGACGGTGCGTCCGGGCGGAACGGTGATCTACGACCGCTCGGTGATTCCCGAGCCGCCGGCGCTGCCCGACAACCTCACAGTGATCCCGGTGCCGTGCAGCGAGATCGCGATGGACATGGGCAAGCGGATGGTCAAGAACGTGGTGGCAATGGGGGCACTGCAGGCGGCCACCAGGATGTTTCCGCCCGAGAGTTTTCTCATCCCGCTGCGTTCGGCACTGAAAGACAACGCGAGCGTGCTGGACCTGAACATCGAGGCCTTCGAGCGCGGGCGCAAGGCCTGCGAAGAAGCGATGGCGGGGCTGTGATTCTCCAGCACGAAGTCACGGAGAGGTCGTTGGGCCCTCCGGGGCGGAGGCGAGGAATCAGAATCCCGATCAGAGCCTCCCGCGCAAGCAGGAGGTCTGGCCCGGCGCTGTGGTGACGAGCCGCAGCAAGATTCCAAGTCGAACATTCCAGGCACATTGCTGCGGTGATCGGGGCGATCAGGCTCTGGCCAGTGGCGCCCCAAGCGGGAACCTAGCGCACAGATCGCGGACATTCTGTCGCACCTCGCGCGTGGCCTCGGCCAGGGCCGTTTCGCCCTCGAGTCCGGCGCTGAGTACCCGGTCGATCCAGCCGGCGACGGTCTTCATGTCCGCCTCGCGCAGCCCGCGCGTGGTGGCGGCCGGCGCGCCGAGGCGCAGCCCGCTGGTCACCATCGGCGGGCGCGGATCATCAGGGATGCCGTTCTTGTTGGTGATGATGCCCGCCCCTTCGAGCCATGCTTCGGCGTTCTTGCCGGTCAGTTCGCCGTGGCGGGCGGTCAGATCGACGAGCATGAGGTGGTTGTCGGTGCCGCCGCTGGTGATGCGATACCCGTGCTCAATCATCGACTGTGCCAAGGCCCTGGCGTTCATGAGCACCTGCTGCTGATAGGCCTTGAACTCGGGGCGCAGCGCTTCGCCCAGAGCGACGGCCTTGGCGCCGATGATGTGCATGAGCGGCCCGCCCTGCACGCCGGGGAACAACGCCTTGTTGATCTGCCTGTTGAGTTCCTCGTCGTTGGTGAGGATGAGCCCGCCGCGCGGCCCGCGCAGCGTCTTGTGCGTCGTCGTCGTCACCACGTGCGCGTGGGGGAACGGGCTGGGGTGCAGCCCGGCCGCGACCAGCCCGGCGATGTGCGCGATGTCGGCCACGAGATACGCCCCGACTTCGTCGGCGATGGCGCGGAACTTGGCGAAGTCGATGACGCGAGGATAAGCCGAGTACCCACACATGAGTACCTTGGGCTTGTGCTCGAGGCAGACCTGCCGCACCGCGTCGTAGTCGATGCGCTCGTACTCGGGGTGGCTCTTGTCGTAGTGCAGCGGATAGTGCACCGGCTTGAAGAAGGTACCCGAGAAGTTGATTTTCATCCCGTGTGAGAGGTGACCGCCGTCCTTGAGGATGAGGCTGGCGAAAGTGTCGCCCGGCTGCATCAGGGCCATGAACGCACCCATGTTCGCCTGCGCGCCCGAGTGCGGCTGCACGTTGGCGAAGTTGCACCCGAACACCTGCTTGGCCCGGTCGCGCGCCAACTGCTCGATGGCATCATGATGCACGCATCCGCCGTAGTACCGGCGCCCCGGATAGCCCTCGGCGTACTTGTTGGTCAGACAGGTGCCCATCGCGTGCATGACGGCCGGCGAAACGTGGTTCTCGCTGGCGATCAGTTCAATGGTCGTCTCCTGCCGCTCGGCCTCGGCGGCGATGATCTCGGCGGCCTCGGGGTCCTGCTCACGGAGCAACGCCAATACGGATTCGGAGATGGGATCGTGCATGAGGCAATCGTAGGTGTGAGGCCATGAAGCCGGAAAGTCGTAAGTTGGGAAGAAGGCTCGAGCAGAAGCGAGGGCTTCGGCGGCCCGGTGCTCCCCCGGTCATTATCGATTCAATGAACTCCCGCACGATCATCGCGAGATTCTGCTCGGCATCGCGATAGGCGTAGAGCAATGTGACGCGCCCACGGCGGGCCTTTTTTGCGAGCAGTTCAAGCAGCGCCCGCTTTGCGTCGAGGTCTGCGAGGGAGCGCCGCCGAAAATCGTCCCAGCGATCGGTCCGCGTGAATCCATGCCTTCAGGCCCCGCGAGGGCGCGACCTCCTTCTGCCACACGTCGAGTTGGGCCCGTTCCTTCGATATCCCGCGCGGCCAAAGCGCGTCGACCACTACCCGGTACCCGTCGTCGGGCGAGCGATCCTCATAGATGCGTTTGATCGCAACGGCCACGCCGGGAAACCATACGCCCGCCGGTTCCGGCGGTGCTGCCCCAAGTGAGGGCGCCGATAGCCCTCGATTGACCCCGGCCTCACAACCAGCCCGCCACAAATCCGTATAACCCGGCATGGCCACCGCGGCATACGCACAAAGACGTATCCCAGCACAGCCGAGCAGCCACGCCGCCCGACTCGCGACGCTTCTGGACAGCCAATTCGTGATTCCCGGAACCAACATCCGTTTCGGGATCGACGGACTGCTCGGGCTGATTCCCGGCATCGGCGACACCATCGCGATGGTGCTCTCGCTCATCATCGTGGCCGAGGCCGTTTCACGCCGCGTCCGCAAGCGCGTCATCGCGCTCATGCTCGGCACCATCGCGCTCGACTGGCTCATCGGGCTGGTGCCGCTCGTCGGCGACGTCTTTGACGTGGCCTACAAGGCCAACCTGCGCAATCTGCGCTTGCTTGAGGAGGAACTCCGCCGGGCAGAGTCACACATGCGGCGAGTTTGAAACGGCCCACGTCACCGCCGCACGTCGGCTCTTGTCACTTAGGCTATCCGCCACGCTCGTCGCTCCACACTTCCAACACCCGTTGCACCTCGTGCATCGAGTCTGCGACCACCGTCGCGCCGGCCGCCCGCAACTCCGCCGCCGACGTCAGGTCGGCATACCCGATCGACCGCATGCCCGCGGCGGCTGCGGCCGCCACGCCCGAGCACGAATCCTCGATCACCACACAGCGTTCGGGTCGGGCCTGCATCGCCTCGGCCGCGTGCAGGAACAGCCCGGGGTCGGGTTTCCAGCAGTTGATGTCGTAGGCGCTGTGGCAGCGGCCTTCAAAGCGGGCGTACCAGTCGTGCATGTCGCCATTGCAGCGCAAACGCCCAAGCGTCTGCTTCATCTTCTCGTGCGGCCCGTTGCTCGCCACCGCGTGCGCGATCCCGCGGGCATCGAGCCAGTCGAGCAGGTCGCCCGCCCCAGCGATGGCCGGCACGCCCCGTGTCGCAAACCGTTCGGCCATCCGCCGCCGATACCCGGGCACGAAGCCATCGCCCACCGACCGTCCCAGGCGCTCCTCGACCATCGCCCGGATAATCTTCATGTCCTTGCCCTTGAACAGCGCGATCGAGTCCTCGCGTGAGACCGCCCAGCCGAGTTCGGAGACGATTTCCGCGAGCAGCACCGTGGTGATGCGCTCGGAGTCGACGAGCACGCCGTCGCAATCGAGGATGATCAGGTCGAGGGACATGTGGCGGACCAACCGCGCTAGTCACGGAACACTGCTGAGCAGTTTCATATTGACGAGACTCACCTGGTCCTGGTGCATCGCGATGAGTCTTGTCTCCAATAGATAGTTGATCAACGTGCCCATCGCTTTCGCGTTGGGAGCGTACACGCCGTTCTTGCGTTTCTCGATGAGCACGATCGCACGCTCCTCCTTCACGAGTTCGCAGGCCTTCTTGTCCGGTTTGTGTTCCTTGAGGCAGAACACGCCCAGGGCAAAGGGCGTTGTGCGTTGCGGCAGTGTCACAACACCTGGCTCCAGGTTTGTCGTCGCGTTCAGCGCCTCTTCCATCTACTCCCCACTGCCCGGGTACATGCTGCGCTTGATCTCGAGCACACCGAAGCACGACCCTCTCGGGATGATCGCAAACTCACCGGATTCAAAGAGCGGCGGGGCCGTTCCGAGCCACCAGAGCATGGTGTCCAACTGCGGCGTGCTCGTGCCGCAGTTCTTTTCATACAGGATGGTTCCGGTGCTTACTTTGAGCGGCGAAATGTGACGGCGCACAAACGCCCGGACTGCCGCCTCGGCTTGAGCGCCAATTACCGCCGGATTCGTGGTGAACTTCTTGACGCGTTGTATCGGGGCAAACTCGCGGCCGAGTTCCTCCAAGAGCAGTTTCAGGTATGACGCGGCTTCCATGTTCTGCACTTCTCGGGGGGTGTCTACCTGCCCCGGACCATAACTCTTCATCAAGAACGCCGTTGAACATGGCTGTATCGAAGGAAGCCCGAACGGGCCGGCCGCCTTGATCTACAGGTTCCCTCTCCGCTCCTGTTCGAGTTCCAGCGCCTCGAACAGCGCCTTGAAGTTTCCCTTCCCGAAACTCTGGCTCCCGTGCCGCGAGATGATCTCGAAGAACAGCGTCGGGCGGTCCTGCAGCGGCTTGGTGAACAACTGCAGCAGGTACCCCTCGTCGTCCGCATCGACCAGCAGCCCGAGTTCGCGGATGCGGTCGTGGTCTTCCTTCACGGCCTCGTGCCCGTGCTCACGCAGCGTCTTGTTCACGCGATCCCACACAATGTCGTAGTACGTGTCGGGCAGACTGAGGAAGTCGACGCCGCGCCGGCGCAACTCGGCGACCGACCCCAGCGCATCGTCGGTCCGCAGCGCCAGGTGCTGGATGCCCGGCATCATGTCGTGCCACTCGAGGTACTCCTGGATCTGGCTCTTCTTCTTGCCCTGGGCCGGTTCGTTGATCGGCATCTTGATCAGGTGGTTGCCGCTGGCCATCACCTTGGACATCAGGGCGGAATACTCGGTCGAGATGTCCTTGTCGTCAAAGTGCTTGAACATCTTGAACTCGAGCACGTTCTCGTACCAGTCGACCCAGTGATTCATCTTCCCGAGTTCGACGTTCGTGACGGCGTGGTCGACATACATCAGCCCGCACGGGTGCTTGCGGTTGTGCTCGTTCACGCCCAGCGGGCCCATGGCCGCAAAGCGGGGCGCAAACAGCCCGCCCCTCTTCAATTTCGGCAGTTCATACGCCCCCGTCCGCGAGACGAAACTGTGCACCACGCGACCGGCCGCACGAATGCCGGCCATCGTCACCGAGCCGCTGTCATCGTGCATCGTGACGGGCTCATAGGCCGATTGTCCGCCGTTGCGGACGGCTCGCTGATACGCCGCCTCGGCGTCATCGACGTTGAACGCGATGTCCTTCACCCCGTCGCCATAGTGCAGGCACTCCTGCTGGGCCGGGTGGTCGGGGCTCAGCCCGGTCGTCAGCAGCAGGCGGATGTTGCCCTGCGAAAGAAGGTAACTGGCCTCCGATCGGCTGCCGGTGGTCAGATCGCAGAACTGCGTGATGTTGAAGCCGAAGGTGTAGGCGTAGAAAAAGGCCGCCTGCTTGGCGTTGCCGACGTAAAACCGGACATGGTCGACGTCATTGAGCGCCAGCGGGTCAACCGCGGTCCGGGCCGAGGTGGTCGTCGCCGTCGTCATTTCACAATCTCCCGTTCTTGGGCGGTTCGGTGCGGGCACAACAGCCACGCGGGAGCCCAGATCCCGGGTCCATTCTACTCTCCGGGCCGATGCACCCAAGGCCCGGGCAATCTCGGACATCATGGTCCCGTGAGCATGGGATGGGGCAATGCCGAGCCTGGCTTCGCGGCTGCTCGGTTGCTCGGCGCGCGACGCGTAAACTTCCGTCGTGCCAGACGATCCTGACCTCCACAGGCCCGGCGACCTCGACGAGGAGGGCTTTCTGTCGGCCGATGCCCCGCCCCCCTGGGGAACCGAGTCTCGCCAAGACCGCCTCGGCCGCCTCAACCGCGCCGCCCGCGAACTGCCCCCGGTGCCGGGGGTTTATCTGATGAAGGATGCCGCCGGGGTGGTGCTCTACGTCGGCAAAGCAGCCCGCCTGCCCGACCGCGTTTCGTCCTACTTCGTTCCCTCGGCCGAACTGGGCTTCAAGAAGAGCGGGCTGCTCGACGAGGTGCACACCTTCGACTACCTGGTCTGCGAGGGCGAATGGGAAGCCCTGCTCACCGAAAACCGGCTCATCAAGGATATCAAGCCCAAATATAATGAACGTCTCACCGATGACAAGACCTTTCCGTACCTGGTCATCACCCAGCGCGAGGACTACCCCCGCGTATTCGTGACCCGCAACCCTGCGGGAATCGACCCCAGGACCGGCGAGGTGTACCCGGAGATGAAAGGAGCACGCATCTTCGGCCCATTCACCAACGCGGGCGCCCTGCGCGAGGCCGTGCAGATCCTGCAGCGCATCTTCCGATTCCGCACCTGCTCACTTGATATCGTCGCGGGCGATCTGAAGAACCGCTTCTTTCGCCCGTGTCTGCTGCATGCGATCGGGCAATGCACCGCCCCATGTAATGAATCCATCACCACCGAGGCGTACAGGGATGACATCGACCGCTTTTCCCGCTTCCTCGGCTCGAAGCGCAGCGTGATGCTGCGCGAGATGCGCGACGAGATGGCCAGCGCTGCCGCAGAACTTCGCTTTGAACGCGCCGCCGCCCTGCGCGACCAGATCCAAGCCATCGAGAAACTGGACGAGCGCGCCGACCGCTGCGACCACTGGCAGCCCGAAACCGAAGTCGGCTACATCGACCCGACCCGGGCACTCCGCAGCCTCCAGAAGACCCTGGGAATGGACGCGCCGATCCGCTGCATCGAGGGCATCGACATCGCCCACCTGCTCGGCGGCGAAACCGTCGGTAGCAAGGTCTGCTTTGTCGATGGCCGCCCGTTCAAGAACGAATACCGCCGCTACCGCATCGCCAGCGTCGAGGGCGGCAATGACGACTACGCCAGCATCCGCGAGGTCGTCAGCCGCCGCTATCGCGAAGCGGGCGCCGGGCACGAGTTGTATCCCGATGTCATCCTCATCGACGGCGGGCTGGGGCAACTGCACGCGGCCATGGAAGCCTTCGACTCCCTCGAGGTCCGACCGCCCATGGTCATCAGTCTGGCGAAGAAGGAGGAACTGATTTACGTTCAGGAACGGTCGGAGCCGATCCGGCTCGGCCGGACCAATGCCGGCCTGCGCCTCTGCCAGCAGATCCGCGACGAAGCCCACCGCTTCGCTCAGCACTACCACCACGTCCTGCGGCGGAAGAAAACGCTGGAAGAGTGACCCCGGCCGCCGGCCAGGGTTGCCCTGCCTACGGTCGATACCAGTCCCGATCGTCCCAGTTGTTGAGATCGCTGATCTCGTCGTTCTTCATGTGGGCCGCGTGCCCGTCGAAGAACATCGCGTTGGCGCCGTCGAAGTGGCGCGAGAGGCCCACGCGGCTCTGCGTCGGGTCGGGCCGAACATGCCGCTTCAGAAACGTGTCATAGAAGATCGCGATCTCAAACTCGTTGGGGTCGTTGTCATACGCCTGGTTGTAATGATACCGCCGCGTGTCATCAGAGAAGCACGTCATGAAGAAACATGCCGCCGGACTGACGACCCGCGTGAGGCGCATGGCCTTCTTGCGGTCATAGATTTGTTCCGGCTCGGTGAACTGCAATCCGTTCGACACGTAATGAATGACGTGCCCGTCGTCGAGCCGCCGCGCGGGGTCGCGGTAATACTCCGCCCGCGTAAACAGGTCGCGCATCGGCTCGTCCCAACTCGTTTCGTCATCCAACAGCGGCCGCAGCACCCGCGCCCACGCCGGCTCGTCCATGTTGCTCGCCTCGCGCGGCACAAAATCGCGGAACTGGCTGGCGTAGTCCATCAGCGCCACCCCGATCTGCCGCTGGTTCGACAGGCACCCGGCCGCCCGGGCCGTCTCCCGAGCCTTGCCCAGCGCCGGCAGGAGTATCCCGATCAGCAGCGCGATGATCGCGACCACCACCAGCAGTTCGATCAGCGTGAAGCCACAGTCCCGCCCGCCGCCGCGGTGGCGGTTGGGCATGGCTATTGTCGAACGGCCACGCGCATCGCTTGGACGCTGCTGCATGGGGGTCGAGCATATCAGGCACGGGGCTCCGACGGAACCAGGGAAGCCGCAATTCCGGTCCACTCGTGCAAGGACAGGTCAGGCTCTCGTATACAGGGCGCAAGCAAAAGCCCAAGGGCAGTCACCCGCGGCAGTGTCGTGCTTTCGGTTGCCAAACTCGCCTCACGCCACCGTTACGCCCTTGTCCAGGTACACGTCCTGGATCGCGTTCAGCAGCGCCACCCCGTCCTTCATCGGCCTCTGGAACGCCTTGCGCCCCGAGATCAGGCCCATCCCGCCCGCGCGCTTGTTGATGACGGCCGTCTTCACCGCGTCGGCCAGGTCGCTGGCGCCCTTGCTCTCGCCGCCCGAGTTGATCAGCGGCACGCGACCCATGAACTGGTTGATGACCTGGTAACGGCACAGATCGATCGGGTGCCCCCCGCTGCCCTTCTCGTCGCCCCCGCCCAGTTGCGTGTAGACCTCCTTGCGGAACTTGCCGTAGGACGAGTCGCCGGTGTTCAGCGCCGCATACCCGCCGTTGTTCGTCGGCAGTTTCTGCTTGACGATATCCGCCTGGATCGTCGCGCCGAGGTGGTTGGCCTGCCCGGTCAGGTCCGCAGCCGCATGATAATCAACGCCATTGACCTTGAACTTCGGGTTCCGCAGATAGCACCACAGCACCGTCACCATGCCGTACTCGTGGGCCTCGTGGAACATCTCGCTCACGTACTGAATCTGGTCCGTCGACTCCGGGCTGCCGAAGTAGATGGTCGCGCCGACCGCGGCCGCTCCCATCTCGAAGCACTGCCGGATGTTCCCGAACGGAATCTGGTTGAACTGGTTCGGATAGGTCAGCAACTCGTTGTGATTGAACTTGACCAGGAACGGGATTTTGTGCGCATACTTCCGGGCCACCGACCCGAGCACGCCATACGTCGATGCGACGGCGTTGCACCCGCCCTCGATCGCCAGTTTCACGATGTTCTCCGGATCGAAGTACGCAGGGTTGGGCGCAAACGACGCTCCGGCCGAGTGCTCGATCCCCTGGTCCACCGGCAGAATCGACACATACCCCGTGCCCGCGAGGCGCCCGGAGTTGATGAGCCACTGGAAATTGCGCAGCACGTTCGGATTCCGGTCGCTCGGGGCGACGATCCGATCCACAAAGTCCGGCCCCGGCAGGTGCAGCGCACTCTTGCTGACCGTCTTGCACTCGTAACCGAGCAACTTGTCGGCCTCGGAACCCAGCACTTCGCGAACGTTGATCGTCAGGTTGGCCATCGCGGCGCCTCCCAGTGGTGTGTGGTGCATGAGCCAAACTGTATTCCCGACCTGCCGGTCGCGTGAGCCTGCGGAGTGGGCGGGAGGCGGGATTCGCGGTTTGGGCTTCCCCATTGGCCCGTTCGGTACTCGCCCGTGACGTAAGTTCGGGACTTTGTCTCCCAGTTGCGAAATCCGCCCCTGCCCGCCGTGCGTCCAATACATTGAGGACACATGCAACCCGACGACGACCTGGCTCTCCTCCGATGTTTCGTCAAGGGCGACAGCGCGGCGCTCGGGGAACTGGCCGGGCGGTATGAGCGCGCCCTTCTCGGGCTGGCTCGAGGCCTGCTCGGCGGCTCGCACGCGCTGGCCGAAGAGGCCGTGCAGGATGCATGGGTTCGCGTCATCGCCTCGAGTGCCATGTTCGAGGCCCGCTGCGAGGTGCGCACATGGCTCTACCGCATCGTCATCAACCGCTGCCGCGACTTGGCCCGCAAGAGTCGTCGCGAGATGCCCCATGGGCAGCCGCGCGCGTCTGTCCCATTGCCGGAGTCTGAGGAGTTTGACATGCGTGTGCGCGAGGCCGTGCGAAACCTGCCCATCGATCAGCGCGAAGCGCTCATGCTGAGTATGCATGGCTTGAGCGACTCGTTGTGTGCCGAGGTTCTGGACATTCCTGCGGGCACGCTCAAATCGCGCATCCGCGCCGCCCGCACGACGCTCCGCCGCACGCTTTCGGAGGCCCGCGCATGACCGAGCAACTCGACCCGCGCCTTGACGCCGCGCTGCGCTCCATGCTGCTGTGGGAGGACAACGCGCCTCACGTCTGGGAAAAGGCTCTCGCGGCCGAAGGCCCCATGCCGCGCCGACCAGTCGTGAAGTCGTACCCCCGCATCCTCGCGGCCGCGGCGATGCTGCTGATGTGCGCACTCGTCGTCGGAGCATTCCTTCCCTCGCTGGGCAGGGCCCGCTCGGCGGCCCGAAGCGTCGCGCCAAGCGAGCAGGTGATGGCGGACAGGCACGACTTTGGGGCTGCGTTTGATGCGTCGGGCGGTCAGGATTGGCGATTCGCCGCTCGCACTCCCATCTCGGAGAGCGCCAACATTTGGCGCGCGCCGCTCGTCGATTGGTCCGGCATCTCTCGGCCGGCAGCACCGGAGCCCACCACCCGAATCGTCGAGCGCCGAGCCACGCTCGAACTCGAAGTCGAGGACTCCCGGGCCGCCTACGTGAAGGCCCGCGCCCTGGTCAGCGAGGCACGCGGCGAGTTTGTGCAGGGTGGGCGCATTGTCGAGCAAGGCGACCGCCACCGTGCCGACCTCGTGCTCCGCGTGCAGGTCTCGCGGCTCGATGAAGTTCTCGATGCTCTCCGCTCGCTCGGCACGGTCAAAGACGAACGCCTCGACGCGGCCGACGTCACCGAACAGATGGTCGATCTCGAAGCACGCCTTGCCAATGAGGGCCGCATCGAAACCGAACTGCTGGATCTGCTCGACAAGCGCCCCAACGACACACTCGAAGACATCCTTCGCGTACGCACCGAACTGGGCGGCGTACGCGAGCGCATCGAACGGCTGGTCGCTCAGCGCAGCAAACTCGCATCTCTCGTGGCGCTCTCGACCATCACGCTCGTCATCACCGAGCACAGCGACAAGCCGGCAACGCAACCCGAAAAGACCGGTCTATGGGGCACATTCAAGCACGACGTGGCCACCGCCTGGCACGACGGCGCCCGGTCGCTGCTGCGCTTCGTCGCATGGCTGGTTGAAGCGGCCATCGCCGGCCTGCCGCTGTGGCTGATCACCGGCACCGCCGTGTTCTTTGTTTGGCGCTCCTACCGCCGGCACCACCCGCGCCGGCTGCCGGTGTAAGCAGCCGGTGGCGCGGGCGCCCCACACGTGTCGTGTGTTGGTGAAGCAATACTGAAAACCGTCACCACTTCTACGTTGGCGCATCATCGCGACAGACGCACTTTGCCCGCGCCTACCCTCGCACATGCACGAACACGATGTCGTGATCGTCGGCGCCGGACCGATCGGCATTGAACTGGGCGTCGAACTGAAGCGTCGCGGGCTGGATTTCGCCATTCTCGACGCCGGTCCCATCGGTTCGACCATGCAGTGGTGGGCTCCCGAGACGCGATTCTTCTCCAGCCCCGAGCGCATTGCCATCGCCGGCGTTCCGCTTGTTGCCGCCGGACAGGACAAGGCCACGCGCGAGGAGTACCTGTCCTACCTCCGCACCGTCGTTGGCGCGTTCAATCTTCCGATCGAGACATACACGCGCGTCGTCAGCGCCGTTCGCGTCGACGACGGTTTTGAACTCACGACACTGCGCAGCGCGCATGGCGTCGGCGGCCCGGCCGAACTCACGCCCGACCCGCTCTGCCAACTCTCCGCACCCATCATCCGCCGCGCCCGCCGGCTCGTCCTGGCGATCGGCGACATGCACCGTCCTCGCATGCTCGGCGTTGAGGGCGAGAATCTGCCCAACGTCTCTCACTTCTTTCACGACCCGCATTTCTACTTCAACTCGCGCGTGCTCATCGTCGGCGGCAAGAACTCGGCCGTGGAGGCCGCGATCCGCTGCTACCGCGCCGGGTGCGACGTCTCAATCTCCTATCGCGGCGCCCGCTTCGACACCGAGCGGGTCAAGTATTGGTTGCTGCCCGAAATCGAATGGCTCATCCGCAAGGGGCAGATCCGCTTCTATCCCGGCACCGTGCCCGCGCGACTCATGCCGCAGGGTGCACTGCTCCGGCCGCGTGCCGTCACACCCGGCGACGAAGACAACATGGCCCATCTGCACGAAGCGCCACTCGAGCGCGGCGGGCACCTGCCCAATCCCCCGCTCGAAAGCAACACGCACGAAGCCCCGCGGCCAGAAGCCGATGACGCCGAGCCTCGGTTCGTCGCGGCCGAGCACATCCTCCTGCTCACCGGGTATGTGCAGGATCCGACGCTGTTCGAGACCCTGGGGGTGCAACTCTGCGGGCCCGAGCGCAAGCCTCGCATCCACCTCGACACCATGGAGACCAACGTGCCGGGGTGCTATGTGATCGGCACCGCCACAGCCGGCACGCAGTCCCGAGCGCGAGTCTTCATCGAGACCAGCCACGTCCACGTCCAGCGCGTCGCCGACGCCCTCCAGGGCATCCCCGGTGACCATCCAACTCCCCAATTTGAGCGGGAAGAGAGTTGAAGGCGGCTTGGGTCGGGCTTGGATCGTCCTTGACTCGGAAAGCGCCCCAGTGATCCAAGAGCCCGAAGAAATACCCTCTTTGAGGTGCCTCCCCATCAAAGACCGCAGTGAAAGTCGGAACCAACCGAGTTCCACAAGTCTATAGATGCCA
Organism: Phycisphaerales bacterium; assembly: GCA_023382935.1. Taxonomy (GTDB): domain Bacteria; phylum Planctomycetota; class Phycisphaerae; order Phycisphaerales; family UBA1924; genus J022. The sequence continues at coordinate 397,971 of JAHDXL010000004.1, read as the reverse complement.
GCCTCTTGCACGCCAGCAACAGGGGTGCTCCGAGTTTTTCCTCAGATTCACTGGACGATGTTTCATCCTTGTGGCCTATTCCAAGTGGGTAGGTAGGACCGCTCGGGGCGTGAATAGCGCCCCACCGCGGCTTGTCTCGTCTGGAAACCCACCCGGACGCAGGCAGAAACGCACGCCTCGGCAACAAGGCCGGGGCGTTGTCGCTTTTGGACCCGTCGTGCTTACCCTGGGGATTGAGAGCGCCGCACTGCCCGAGCGTTACTTCGCGTCGCGCCCGCGCACGCCATCGATGGTGTGGATGACGGGGAATCCGAGCATCGATGCGCCTGACCCGAACGGGTGCTCGCCCGTGCTGTAGCCCGGCAGCAGTTCAGATTGGGCGACCGTCCGCACACTCCCGTCCACGAACCCGATGCGCCACCGCTCCCAGCCAATCAGTCGCGTGTCGTAATCTTCCGGCTGGTAGTCGGCCCCGGGGACCACGATGCCCATTCGGTCGGGGAACCGCACCTCGGGGTGCCGTGGGCCCGAGTTGATGAGCGCCATCACGCATCTCGGGGTTCCAGAACTCCGGGCGGGCCAGGAACGAGGCGGCGGAGGCGTATGCCCACATCCCCCACTCCTGCGCAACATCCTTCTCTTCCTCGATCAACGACGGATGTGCCATGTTCGAATCGTCAAAGACTTCGGGCAATCCCAGCGGCCAGACGATCGTCGGAGCCCAGTACCACATGTCATGGTTCGGCCCGTTGACGACGACCCGCGTCACTTCACGGCGAGGATCGGTCATGAAAGGGAACTGGTCCTGCCAGTCCCCCGTGTAGGCTATCAGGTTCGTTGCGTGCGACCTGAGGTTGCCAACGTCCGCGCTGCGCGTCCGTGGGCGCGCACCACCCGCAAGCCCGGCATGAGCAGCGATATCAGCAGCGTGATCAACGCCATGACGACCATCATCTCCAGCACGCGCGATCATCTGGATCGACTCGGACGCCATGGCCGCCGAGATTCCGGCTCGGCGAGACAAACACGCCGGAGCCCAGCCCGCCGAGCGTCAGGAGAACCAGCAGTGATCCATTCCGCATGACCAAGCCGCTAATGGCGGCCTGTTGTGCCTCGTATCGAATGACCTTGCCTTGGCAACCGCAGTCCGGCGGAGGCCCGAGATCGCGGGTTTGAAACAGGTACGTCGCGGTGAACAGGAGCAGGAGTACCCCGCCCCCACACACGGCGGCACGCTCGCCGAGTCTGAGGAACCACAGCATCCGCACCGTCAACTCCACCAGTGGAACTGCGTAGGCGAGTGGAAGAATCGCTGCGCTCGGAATGTACCTCCAGGTCAGGAGGGCTTCCGCAAATGCGGGCACATCGAAGAGTTTGACGATGCCGGCGAAGACCAAGATCAGGAATATAACGTCGATCGCGCGACGGGCGAGCCAGCGGACGCACAGCCTGCGGAGGTGTTGAACCCAGGCGATGGTGCGTTCGACGGCGAAGCGACGCTTGTAGCGACGGAGCCCGCGCCCGTCCTGCGTCCTCCTTATTCGGTTCGAGCGGTGCGGCGCGACCAGGTCGGTGCCCTCGGCCGCGAGTAGGCCGTCGAGCGCATCACGGTCGTAGGCCTGGTCGCCGATGAGCCGGTAGCCGCCGCGCTGCTGGACGCACCTTCCCGCGTCGCGCATGATGCGCTCAAAAACGCCGGCCTTGACCTACTTCTTGAACCAGCGATGCACGGTGCTCCTGGAGCCGAACCGTGCGCGCAGATCCTTCCACTTGGCGCCGTTGTCGAGGATCCAGAAGATGCCGTGGATGATATCGCGCATTTCGGCCGGGGGACGACCGCCCTTCGGGCTGATCGCCGGATCAGGAATCCGCTCGCACAGCCAGCCCACCTGCACGTCGGTGACGTGTCAGCATGGCACATCTTAACATCGGCAGAGGTTTCGGGATGGGATCTACACAATCATGTGTGCCGGCCGCGGCATCTCATCGGAAATCTTCTGCCGCCGCGGCTTGTCATCACCCGGGCTGTCCATCGTCAGCAAACTCATTTCCTCATTGATCTGCGTCTGGAGATGCACCGGACGCCCCCAGATGATCCGCAGGTTGCGCAGCACTTCCACAGCCTTGGCCGCATCCACCTCCAATCCGCTGAACTTGTGCGCCAGGTACAACTCGCCGCGGTTGAGATAATTGCCATCGACTACGTATATGAACGGCTGTCCCATGTTGGTCAGTTGATAGAGCAGAGTCTGTTTGATGCGGTCAAAGTCGCGGCTGACGATGCGCACCTCGCCCGTGGCCGGGTCGCGGCGGAACTGGTACATCTGGTAGCGCTCGACGAACTCGGGCGTGAGGAACTCGTCGATGAAGTTCACGTCGTTGTAGATGCGGCGGACTTCAAAGATCTTCTCGCGTCCCTTCATCGATCCGTCGTCGTAGCGCTCCTTGGCGCCTAGGCTGTCCAACTGCTCCCACCGGGGGCCGTGCTGCCCGCGGTTCCAGCGTCGCTCGATGTCCTTGAACAGTTCGACGCCAATCTTGTAGGGGTTGAACCCGCCCGGAGGCATGTAGACCACGCCGGAGTGCTGCTCGGCGTAGTCAATGATCTCGCTGGCCTCCAGGAAGTGCTCGGTCATGAGTTTCGAGTGCCAGTAGGTCGCCCAGCCCTCGTTCATGACCTTGGTCTGAGCCTGCGGCGCGTAGTAATACGCCTCGTCGCGAATGATGCCGAGGATGTCGGCCTGCCAGTCCTCCAGCGGCGCGTGCCGCAGCAGGAACAACAGCACGTCGCGCGTCGGCTGGCGCGGAAACTGCCCACGCTCCCGCTTCTTCTTTTCCGTATAAGCCTCGCGCTGCCGCGCCATCTCGCGCGCCGGGTTGATGAACGGGTCCATGTAGTCCTTGGCCGGGAGGCGATCAGGATGAAACTCCTCGTCCTCGGCCGCCCCGCCCTCGCGCCGCACAAACACGCTGTGCGGGTCGATCAGGTGCTCTATCGAAAGACACACGTCGATGAAGCGCTCGACCGTCTCGCCGCCCTGGCGCTCGATGTGCCGGCGCACGCGCGTGGCGTGGTTGGCCATCTCGTCCATCATCTTGCGGTTGGTCTTGCTGAACCAGTAGTTGCACTTGAAGAAGTCGGAGTGCCCGTAGACGTGGGCCATCACCAGTTTCTGGTCGGTGACGCTGTTGCTCTCCTGAAGGTAGGCGTAGCAGGGGTCGTTGTTGATGACCATCTCGTAGATGCGCCCCATGCCGTAGGCGTCGCGCTTCTTGAGTTTCTCGTACTCCATCCCCCACTTCCAGTGCGGGTAGCGTGTCGGGAAGCCTCCATACGCGGCGATCTGGTTCATCGTGTCGAAGTCCAGCACTTCGTACACGACCTCGAAGAAGTCGAGCCCGTACTCGGTCGCCTTGGCCTTGATGGCCTGCATGTGCGCGAGCAGTTCGGGCGAAAGGTCTGTGTTCATGCGCGGCATCCGCGTGCTTATCGGCTCAATCTCCCCCGCTCTCTACGAACTTCCGCCCCCGGCGGATCGGGGCTCATCGCAGCGAGGCGAAGAACCACAGCACCGAGCCGATGCTCCACGCCCAGCACACGAACACCAGCAGACGCCGACGGCTCAGCGGCAGACGGCGCATCCGGGCCCGCAGCCCCGTCCATGCAAAGAGCGCCGCCGAAGACACCACAAGCCCCACGACCAGCGGCGGAAGCGCGTCCCACATCGAAAACGTCCCCACCGCCGCCACATACCCCACCCAGATCAGGAACAGCCCGTGAAAACCCAGTCCGGCCGCCAGCCCGATCAGCCCCCCGATGAACTGCGACAGTTTGGGGTCAGCCATGCCGATCCGCAGTTCCAGGCGCTCCCCGCACTCCGGGCATTGATCTCCCTCCAGTCCGCGCAGGTTGTACCCACACCCCGGACAGGGGGCATCGTGGTCGGCGAGAAATCGCTCCAGATGCTCGGACCGCTCGGCCATCAACTCACGATAGACAGCCGAAGCCCCATCCAACCGGCGAGAGAGGCTCAGGCCGCCCGGCGCATCGCCTGCTGACCATCCAGCGCGAAGTTCACCAGTTCGGGCGCTGCACTGGTCCATGTGTGGTCGCGCAGCGTGCGCGCTCGACCGGCCTCGGCGATCCGCCGCGCCCGCGCCGGATCGGCGATCAGTTCGCCCGCCCGCCGGCGCGCCTCGGCCGGATCGGCAAATCCCACCGCCTCGACGCCTTCTTCAAACACCTCGTCGAAGCCCGGCCGTCGATCGCACAGCAGACAGGCGCCCGACGCGGTGATCTCGTAGGGCTTGAGGTTCAGACCGATGTCATCCTGCCACCTCATCGCATTCAGCCCGATCAGGCCGCTGGAGTAGACGTGGGCCATGTCTTGGTATTCGACCTGCCCGAGCATGGTCGCATGGCAGGGCCAGTGCTCCAGCGACGCCGGCCCGAACACGGCGCACCGGAAATGCCTGGACAGGTACGAGATCGTGAACGCCCGCCGCCACCCTTCGATTGACCGCAGGTGTGCAAAGGACAGGACAAGGGCGCGCGGATGGGCGCGCAGCGTGCGGCCGGCCTCGGCGTGCCCGGCCTGCTCCAGCGCCTCCAGATCGTCCAGCATCGGTACCCCGACGTGCGACAATCGCCGCTCGAGCATCGCGCGGAACAGTTCGATCATCGCGCCCGCCTGGCCGCCGGCAAACGAACGCGCGTGCTCTTCCAGTTTCACCCCGACGCGCTGTCCTCGTTCACGCCGAATCGCTTCGATGTCGGGCTGGTCGGAGCCGAGTTCCCGCAGCATGAGTTCGCTGGGCTTGCCGTCGCCGGGGCCTGTTCCGAAGACCAGGTCAAAGCGGCGGGGCTCGTCGAACGGGCGGAAGACGTCCTCGTTGACGCCGTAGCGTCGCCCGATGGTCGGCCCGAATCCGAGCAAGTCGGTCATCTCGCGGGCGATGCCGGGATTGTTGACGTAATGCCGAATGCGCCCGCCGCGAAGCAGCGGCGAGCCGAACAACTCGTGGGCTCCCCCGCTGCCCGCCCAGTGCGGGGCGTCGAGCCAGAACATCAGGTGCGGGTGACCGATGACCTCGAAGAACGAGGCTGGCTGTCCATCGCGAAATGCGTGCGCGACTGATGTCAGCCCGTTGGCCCACATGCCGATCGACAGATCGACGCGGTTGGCTTTGATAAACCGGGCCAGCAGGGCCGTCGCCTGCTGGATGACGGCACGCTGCTGTTCGCCTCCGGCCTTGTACAACCCGACCCAAGGCTCCAGTTCCCAGCGAATGACCTCGTAGCCCGCCTTTTCAAACCCCTCCGCCATGTCGAGCAATATGTCGCGGGAGTTGGTTCCTGGATGGGTAAAAAAGAGAACGCGCATGCAGTGACCTCCCGCGGTTGCGGGGAGTATCGGCTCTGGCAATCGGGATCGGGCAGGTTGCGTGGATTTCGCAGCAAGCCATTGGGCCGCGCAAAAAACACAGCACCGGGACGTTCGGTCTCCTCCAGCGGGTACACGACGGCGGTGCTGCGCCCCCTCGATCCGCGGCTCGTCGGCGAGCCACGCTCCTCTCTCACCTCCGAGCGGGCGGACCAACAACATACCCGATTTGGTCTTGCAAACAAACTGTCGTTGCCCCGGCTTGAGCAAGAACTTGCGCGCCGCCGCCTTTTGATTCGCACAGACTCCACACGCCGCCCAAACAAGGGGTAGGGCAATGAGTTATCGGGCGTTCGTATGCGCGAACTTGGGCATGGGAAGCACGAGTTATGCACATGCGTCGTCAAGCCGACGAGCGGATATCCGGCAGGTGCAAACCGCCGTCACCGACCGGACCAGCCTGGCATCTCGAGCCCTCGGCCATAGAATGGCACGATGTTTGCAGTGTGACAGGTCTACGATTCGTCGTGCCCACGCCCCGGCCCAAGTCAAACTTCGGTAACCAGGCCTACCCACCGGCAGTGGATCGGCTCATCGTCCTGCTGTCGCGGCTTCCGGGCATTGGAGCCCGCTCGGCCGAACGCCTGGCGTTTCATCTGCTCAAGTCAGAAGAGCAGAATGTCCTTGCTCTGGCCGGCGCGATCGCTGATCTGAAAAAATCGGTACGGCACTGCTCGGTCTGCTTCAACCTGACCGAGCAGGATCCGTGTCCGATCTGCGCCGGCCCGCGACGCGATCACGAGCGCATTCTCGTCGTCGAACAGCCCAGAGATCTGATCGCCTTGGAGCAGACGGGCATGTTCCAGGGGGTGTACCACGTCCTGACGGGTCGAATCAGTCCGCTCGATGGCGTGGGGCCGGAGGATCTGACCGTGGCGGCTCTGCTGGCGCGAGTTGACGATGCAAACCGAAATCAGGGTGTGAAGGTCCGAGAAGTCATCCTCGGCCTGAACCCAACGCTGGAGGGCGATGGGACTGCACTTTTCCTTGCTGAAAAGTTATCGGCGCGCGGAGTGCAAGTCACGCGCCTGGCACGCGGATTGCCAACCGGGTGGCAACTGGAGTACGCCAACCGTGCCGTGCTGGCCGATGCGATTCAAGGTCGGCAGGCGATGTCATAGGCCGGCCTGGGAATCTGCTGATGCGTTTTGAAGCCTCTCAACAGATGCGGATGGGCCAGCAGATGAAACTGGCCCCGAGGATGATCCAGTCCATGGAGATCCTCCAGATGCCGCTCACCGAACTGGCCGAGCGCATCGAGCAGGAGTTGGAGAGCAACCCGACGCTGGAACTGTTGGAGGTCGAGCCCGGCGAAAACGACTCCGTGGCGACGGCCGACACCCCCGACGGCGAGATGATCGTCGAAGATTCAGCCCGCGACGACTTCGCACGGCTGGACGACTTCGAACATGACAATCCCGACGCCAGCGAGAACGAGTTCGGTTCGGCGCGCCTCGATGAACTCGAACGCTTCGATGGGCACCATCTGCCCGACCGCTCCCTCTCGCGCCTGGCGGGTGAGCCCGACGCCAAGAGCGAAGCCATGGCCGCAACACCGGCGCGGGCGGCCTCGGTCACCGACCAACTGCTCGAACAGTGGGGACTCGTGGAAGTCAGCGAGCGCCTGCGTCCGCTCGGCGAATGGATCATCCGCTTCCTCGACGACGACGGCTACTTGCGCACGAGCCTGGAAGAAGTGGCCGACCGCTCGCCCGAGAGCGTGCGCCGCGCACACACCGGCGAGGACTGGACCCTGGCTCTTCAGGCCGTACAGTTGCTGCTCGAACCGGCGGGCATCGGGGCGCGCGACGCGCGCGAGTGCCTGCTGCTGCAACTCGACGCCGCGATCGACACGGAAGACCCGGCCCTGCGCGGCGTGGACACCGGCGACATCGCCATCGCGCGGCGCATCGCCGGCGACCACCTCGATGACCTGATGGGCAACCGCCTGCCACGCATCGCTGATCGCACCGGGCTCTCCATCGAAGACATCAAGCGCGGGCTCGACGTGCTGCGGCGCCTGAGCCTGGCGCCGGCGCGGCGCCTGCTGGAGACCAGCGAGCCGCCGATCACACCCGACGCGATCGTCGAATATGACGAGGATTCCGATCGTTACATTGCATATCTGAATGACTGGCGCATTCCCAACCTGCGCATCAATCGAGAATATGCCATGATGAGTCGCGATCGCAGCGTTCCCAAGCGCGACCGCGACTTCATCAAGACCAATCTCTCCAACGCCCAGTGGCTCCTGGAAGCCGTGGAGCAGAGGCGCAACACGCTGCTGCGGGTGATCGGCGTGATTCTTGACGAGCAGCGGGATTATTTTGATTACGGGCCGGAAGCGCTCAAACCTCTGCCTATGACGCAGGTGGCCGACCAGTTGGGAGTGCACGTGGCGACGGTGAGCCGCGCCGTGGCCGACAAGTACGTGCAGACGCCGCGCGGCATCGTGCCGCTGCGGGGATTCTTCACCGGCGGCTTGCAGACCGATTCGGGCGAGGACATGTCCTACGACGCGGTGAAGGCCGCCCTGCGCGAAGTGATCGACGCGGAAGACAAGACCAACCCGCTGTCGGACGAGGCGCTGGTGAAGGAACTCAAGGCCCGCGGCATCGAGATCGCGCGCCGGACGGTGGCCAAATACCGCGACCAGTTGTCCATCCCGACCGCCCGCCTGCGGCGGCAGTATTGAGCCAAACTCCGCCCTCCACAGCGCCCTCGCCGGCGGCGCCGGTTCGCCGCCCGCAGCCCGCCCAGAGCCAGCAATGCCGCGCCCGCCGGTGCGTGGATGACGCAAACACCTCGGCTCGAAGACCCGACCAACCCAGGGGCGGTCTTACCGCGCAGCCGCGACCGGCTCGTCAAACTCGTCGCCCCGGAACAGTGAACCGAGGTACACGCGCTTGACCAGGTCGTCATTGATCAGTTCACGCGGCGTGCCCTGGGCAAGCACCCTGCCCGCATCGATGATGTAGGCCCGGTCGCACACCCGCAGCGTCTGCTGCACATTGTGGTCGGTAATGAGGAATGCGATGCCCTGTTCGCACAGGCGGCGCAGTTCATTCTGCAGTTCTTCCACTGCGATGGGGTCGACGCCGCTGAAAGGCTCGTCGAGCAGGATCAACCGTGGTTCCGTGACCAGCGAGCGAGCAATCTCGAGTTTGCGCCGCTCGCCGCCCGAGCAGGTGCGGGCCAGGTGTTTGGCCTTGTGGGTCAGTCCGAAGCGGGCGAGCAGTTCGGCGGCCCGGCGGCGGCGCTCCTTGCGCGACAGATTGCGGGTTTCGAGGATGGCCAGCAGGTTCTGCTCGCAGGTGAGGCGCTGAAAGACGCTGGGTTCCTGGCTGAGGTAGCCGATGCCCATGCGCGCGTGCCGGTACATCGGCTGCCCGGTCAGGTCGCACCCGTCGAAGACCACCTTCCCGGCGTCGGCCTCGATCATGCCGATGGTCATGCGGAAACTGGTCGTCTTGCCGGCGCCGTTGCGCCCGAGAAGTCCGACGATCTCGGCCCGGTCGACGGTGATCGACACACCATCGACCACGGTTCGTCCGGCGTAGGCCTTTCGGAGATTGGTCGCTTCAAGCAGCGGCATGGAGTCAGAGTGTACGCGCCCCGGGCCGTTCACCCGACCGTGCACGCGGGACGCAGCCTGTTCAGCGGATGAACCGCAGCGTCATGGGGTAGCGGTAATACTCGCCCTTGTTGGCGGCCACGGAGGCGGCGATCATGCCCACGATGCCCAACACAAAAGGCAGGAACGCGGCGATGATGACCAGCGGGAACGCCAGCCCACAGGTGATGGCTGTCAGCAGCCCGGCCAGCAACGGGAGGACGAGTGAGTAGATCGTCAGCGAAATGTGAATGTTGAGTGTCTCGCGTCCGTGGTCGTCGATGAAGCGCGACTCATCCTTCTTGATCAACCACATGATCAGCGGGGCCGCGAACATGAGGATCCAGATCGCAAAGTAGCCCAGCAGCGACAGGTGCATGAGCGTCGCGTAGGTACGTTCGCTTTCGGTGGCGTCGGGCTCCCAGGCCCGGCCTCGCTCGTTGATTGGATAAGCGCCTTCGCTCATGCCCGACCTCCCGCGTCATGGTATTGGGAAGCCGACCCCCCCGCTTTCACCCCACTCGCCGCCAGGCCCTGGCCAGTTCCTCCAGCGACGTGACGAAGGCAGACGGCTTCTCGGCGAACAGGCGCTTGCCCAGGCGCCGCGCTTTGCGGGCAAAGGCCCGTTGCCAACCGGACGCCGCGGGGATCATGCGATCGATGCAATCATCGCCCCGGTGCCTGTCAAGCACATCGAGCAGGACCGCCAGGTCATGGTGCCTGCCCTGCCACCCGGTGAGCGCGCGGAGTTCCCTGGATCGGGGTCCGATGGTGGACGGGCTGAGCGGACGGAGGATGCGCATCTGATACCAGTGCGTCTTGCAGGCCGTTCGCCAGCGGTGGAAGGCTTCGGCCGGAGCATCGGGCCGTTCGGGAAGCCGCCGCCGCGCCCGCCTGTACCCGAAGCCTGCCAGTTCCCACACGCTGGAGGTGACCGCTTCAATCCGGTCAGCGAACTCAGTCAGCCGCCGGGCCTCGAAGATCAGACGGTTCCAATCGACTTCGCCCGGCGGGCCAACCTTCAGGCCCAGCCGCGCAATTACCGCGCCGGCATCACACGATTCTTCGCGGGCCGCCAGTTTCTCGATCGTGCGGATCATCACCTGGGCGTCGCGCCTTCCTCCGACGGCTGCGGCGAGGTCGCGCGTGCGCTGCAGCAGTTCATCCAGCGCCGGATCGGAACCCTTTCCCCCCATCAGGAGAATGGCTGCACGGGCCCGCTTGCAACTGGTGCGGGCGCGATGCACCTTGTGCTCGGCCAAGGCGATGGCAGCCCGCTGGTACTGCTCGCGCACGAGGCGGCGACGATCTTCGTCGATCGCACGCGGATCACGCAGCGCATAGCCCATGCCCCGCCTCCGCGCAATGGTAGATCATCTCGCCGGACGGCAACGCGGCCCTCCCGCCGCCATCACTCGGGCAACTTTTCCAGTTCCCGCTGCACCCGGTCGACCAGCCGGCCAAGCACTGCCGGTCCGAAGTCGAACTCCAGGCCCGCGGCCGCAAAGAGTTCGGGAAGCGGGCGCGATCCGCCCAGCCGCATGGCGTTCTTGTAGGCATCGAGCGCCGCCTGCTGCCCCTCGTCGAGCGATCGCAGCCACAGTTGCAGTGCGCCGATCTGCGCGATGCCGTACTCGATGTAGTAGAAAGGCACGGTGAACAGGTGGTTCTGCCGCTGCCAAACGTGCGTGCGGAACTCGCGCAGCCCGTCCCAGGAGACGCGGTGTCCTTGGTGCCCGAAGCGGTGCTCGAGTTCGAGCCACTGCTCGGCCCGATCGGTGCGCGTATGCGTCGGGTGGGTATAGACCCACAACTGGAAGGCGTCGATGGTCGCGATCCAGGGTAGCAGCCCGACCGATCCCTCGAGTTGCTTGCGCCGCGCGCGGGCCGCGTCGGCCTCGTCCGGGTAGTACTCGTCCCAGTACGGCATCGTCAGCAGTTCCATCGACATCGACGCCACCTCGCAGAACTCCAGCGGCGCGTGCCGATAGTGCAGGAGCGGCTCGCCACCGCACAGCAGCGAGTGGAACGCGTGCCCTGCCTCATGCACCATCGTCTCCACGTCGCGATGCAGGCCCGCCGCCGTCATGAAGATGAACGGCTTGCGGATCTTGTCACGCATGTACTGGTACCCGCCCGGCGCCTTGCCGCGACGGCTGTCCAGGTCGAGGCACTCGCCGTTGCGAGCGCCCTGCGCGTTTGAGCCATCGCCCAGCGAACGCAGCATGGTGCCCAGTTCCGGGTCCAGCCGGTCGAAGACGCGACGGGTCTTGGCCACCAGTTCGCGCCCGCCCTCGAACGGCCTGAGCGGGGGGCGGCCCAGCGGGTCGACCGAAAGATCCCACGGAAAAAGTTCCGGCACCCCCAGTTTGGCACGCCGGCGCTCGTCCAGCCCCCGGCAGAAGGGCATCACCGCCCGTTCGCAGCCCTCGTGAAACGCGCGACAGTGATCCGGCGTGTAGTCGAAACGCAGTTTCCCCTTGAACGCATACTCCACGAAACTCGGAAGCCCCGCGTTCTTGGCCAGCAGATCCCGCCTGGCCACCATCTGATCGTACAGATCGCTGAGGCGATCGGCGTCCTGCATGCGCCGGGCAGCCACCAGCCGGTAGGTCTCTTCCCGCACCGAACGGTCCGTCGCTTCCTGGTACTTGCCCATTTGCGGCAGCGTTCGCACCTGTCCGTCGTACTCGACCGTCATCGCGGCCGAGATCCGCTGATACTCCTGGCTCAACTTGTCCAGTTCGGTCTGGATGGGAACGTTCTGTTCGCGAAAGAGGTCGACCGCCGCGTGCGTGTCACGCGCCAGCACCAGATATCGACCCGATTCGAGCCCGAAGCGAGCCGACAACTCGGCCTGTCGCTTGTCCAGTTCAAATGAGGCCTCCTTGAGTCGGGGCGAAACGTGCTCGATGTAGTCGAGATACGCCTGCTGAGCCTGCGTGTTTTCCGTGTCGCAGGTCATGTTGATGTACAGGTTTGCCTCGCCCTCGCTGCACGCAGCCGCGATCTCCGATCGATCGAGCAGCCACTGCTCCATCTCCGCCGCGCTGGCCACCGGGCGCGCCATCAGGCCGCGCACGCGGGGCTCGATGCCCTCCCAGCGTGTGGCGTCAAACTGCTCGACGGCAAATGCGGACGGCTGCATGGTCATTTCTCCTTGGGTCGCTGGCGTGGCATACTAGTCGATCGGCCCGACACAAAAAAGACGAGGCCCCGACGAATGGAGCCGGGGCCTCTCCAAGAGCGAGCCTGCTCAGTTCCGCAGCAGTTTGGCCAGTTCCTCTTCCTGGACCTTCAGCCAGTCGCGCTCCCAGTCCTTCAGTTCCATCCCCCAGGTCAGCAGGGCAAAGTTGGGGTTGTTGCGCACCATCGACTCGATGCGCTTCAGGTGCTGGCGCGCCCGTCCGACAAACTTGGCCCGCAGGTCGCGGTCCTGCGTGCCGGCCGCCGCCGCAAAGGCCTGCTGGTAGTTCACGAAGTACTCCTGCGTGCGTGCCTCGTCGTCGGTTACCTTCTTGCGATAAGCGAGCATGAAGTCCTCGGCCTTGGAGACCGGATAAATGAACCCCGGGCGGACCTCGCCGACCCAGTCGATCTCCTGGTAGCCCAGTGCCCTGGTCAGTTCGTCAAGGTTCTTGGCCGTCCCCCGGCTGAACTTGTACTTGAGGGCCTGCGGAGCGGTAAACGTGAGAATGCTGTCGCCCTTGTTGACCAGGAAGGCCCCCTCTTCGTTTTGATACCACGAGACCTTGCCGGTCTTCTCATCGATGGTGCAGGACAGCGGCTCGTTGATCTGCATGGCCCGCATGATCTCCGGCGCGTACCCGCCACGGGCAGAGATCTTCTCCATCATGAAAAGCACCTCTTCCAGCCCCTCGCCGCTGACAGCCTGGAGGGCGCCGAACCAGCCCGTGCACGCGCCGTAGTTGCCCTCGGGAAGGAAGTAGATCTCCTCGATGCAGTGGCTGGTCATCGCGGCCGCCGAGATCGCCGACTCGATCCACGACACCGTGCGGAACTTGGGCTTGTACTTGTTGTGAATGACGTCAGACAACTTCTGGATCTCCAGCAGCAGCCCGCCGCCCGAGTTGATCTTGAAAACCACGACCCCCGTGCCATCGTTGCCGATCTCCTTCTCGAGAATCGGGATGATGTCCTCGAGCGTCTTGGCGGCCATCTGGATGCCCACCGTCCCCTCAAGGCTGATGACCACGCCGCGGGGAACGCCCGCCCGGCGCGGCTTGGGATCGGTGCTGGTCGCGGTGGGCGCCGGCTTGGCTTCCTCGGCCGGTTTGGCGGTGCGATCGATCTTGTCGATGTTCTCGGCCAGGATGAACTGCACCGTCTCGATGCCCCCGATCGAGGTCTTGATCCACACCGAGCCGTCCAGTTCTCGCTGGATGGTGCCCTCGATCTTGGTTCCGTCCTTGAGCACGACCGTGTCGGCGCGGGAGACGGCGGCGCTGACCGCCAGCACGAGCGCTGCGAGCAGCGCGATGATTCTGGTCCACATGTTGCTCACCTGCTTGGCCCTTTCTCTGGTTTCTCACCTCACGGACGGTCTGCAATCTGCTGGAGACGAATCTGCTCGATCATGATGCGCAACTGGTCGAGCGGGGGCACGCCGATGCGGCTCCACTGCAGCGACTCCTGGTAGCGCTCGACCTTCTGGATGATCTTCTTGAGGATGTTGATCTGCGCGCCGCGCGCCTGCTTGCGCGCGTCGTAGTCCTGCCCGTTGGTGTTGATCTCGTTGAACTGCCGGAACAGGGCCGGAATCTCCTGCTCAAGCCGGTCGATCGTCTGTGACCACCGGTCCATGATGCGCTCGGGAGCATCGGACACCAGTTCGTAGTTGTCGAGAATGCCCAGGTAGAACATCAGGTCTTCGATCGAGTCGGCCGTGCCCTTGGAGACCCCGAGTTTCTGGGCCAGTTCGGCCTTGAGCGTCAGCACGTCATTGCCCTCGCCACGGACGCGCTGCTCCATCGTGTCCTCGAACTCGCCTTCACCGCTGTCGGTCAGCAGTTCGGCCCCGGGCACCGGCTCGGTGTAGTACTTGGGCTTGCCGCCTTCCATGGTGTAATAGAGCACATAGGAGCGCCACGTCATCGCCTCGACCAGTCGCTCGTCGTATCCGTTGGGGATCGCCATGCCCTTGGCCCGGGCCAGCCGCAGCGACTTCTGCTTGTCACGCACCACCTCGTCGCCCATGCTTCCGAACAGGTCGCCCAGGTCGCCGATGCCACCCATGCGACCAGTGCTGGTGAAATAGACGTTGGACGTGAAGAACGGAATGAAGGCCGCCCCGCCCATCGCGTTCTTCACCCACACCACCAGTTTCGGCTGCTTCTGCCACTGCGACTGGATGTTCTGTCGCAGGATTGGCTCGATGTCGTCGGCAATGCCGAACTCGTCGAAACGCCCCTTGCTCTCATCACCTCCATAGCGCCACAGGTTGTCCAACTCGATGAGCAGGTAGTCCGGCTCGAGCGCCTTGGCCGCGTTCACCGCGTCCTTGAGCGGCGTCACGTTGAAATCCCGCCCTAGGACCCCGTCCAGTTTGATGTGGTACACCACCTTCTTGCTGGTCGCCGCAGACTCGTCCGGCACACGCACCTCGGGCTTGACCTCGCGGGTGTCCCCGGTCGCCGGCGCCGCGCCGGGCCCGCTGCCGCGGATGATCGACAGCACGTCCTTCTTCTGATAGACCGTGGCCACCGTTCCGCGAATCGTGCCCACCACCACGAACACCGACACGGTGTCCCCGGTCTCCTTGTCGATCACGCCCTTCACAATTCTCCCGTCGCGGAAGATGATCTGGTCCAGTTCTTCGGCGGCCTGGGCGACGGCGCGCCCCTCGGCCGGAACCGTCGAACCGCCGACCAGCGCCAACCCGCCCAGGCAAAGCAGCGGCAACGCCGACACGCGAGCCAGCAACCCGTTCTTCCAAGTCTTGTTCATCGTCTCGGCCCTCTGGTCAAATCTCTGTGATGTCAAGCCCGGCGACAAGCCGAACGCCCGCGCTCAACACTGGCGCCCAGTCCTTTGGACGCCGATGTCGGAGGCAAGTTCCGCGGCGCGCCGAATTCCCTCCGCACGATCCCGAATCTCCCCCTCCAACTGGGCATCGTACACCCGATCCAGCAAGTCTCCGAACCCTGGCCCCGGCCGAAAACCTGCCGCGATCAGGTCGTCTCCAGATACCAGCGCCGCCGGTGCCAGCCCGCCCGCGATCGTGCTCAGCCCATCGACGTCGGTGCGGATCCGGTCCAAGAGTCCAGACATGTGTGAAATAAGAGAAAGTGATCCCTGAAAGTGGCCATTTGAAGCCCACCGTTTGCGTTGAGCCACCCCCGCGCCCGCCCAGCCCTGAACGATCTCCCGAGTTAGATTGAGCAGCCCCGCCAACTCGTCGCGCTCCTCGTTGGACAGCACCAGCGCCAGGCGCCAGCGACGCACGAGCGCGTTATCGGCCACCTCGAGCCCGTGCCGGTCGATCGCCAGGGCCGCCAGGCATTGCGCAAACGAGGCCGAAGCCTCCTGGTTTTCTAGGGTCGGCGTCGGAGCAGAGGAGGCCACCTCATTGAAGACCGGGCTGTCCAGCCCCGCCTCCACCAGCAGACGCACCGCCCGAACGCGGGAGGGGTGCGTGAGCATGCGGCGCATCTCGTCGCCGATGCGCTCGCGGCTGACGCCGACCAGGTCGGAGGCATGGGCTCGCATGGCGGCAAAAGTGCCGTGCTCGATCTCAAAGCCCAGCCGAGCGGCAAAGCGGACGCCTCGGAGGGCGCGCAGATGGTCTTCGCCCAGTCGGTGCCCCGGATCGCCAACGGCGCGAACCACACCGGCCCGCAGGTCTTCGAGTCCGCCCACGAAGTCGATGACGCGGCCCTGAGTCTGCCCGTCGCCGGGTGAGAGCGGGTCAAGGAAGAGCGCGTTGATGGTGAAGTCCCGTCGTGAGGCGTCGGAGCGGGCGTCGGAAAAGGTCACGCTGTCTGGGCGGCGACGGTCCGAATACGGACCATCCGCCCGGAAGGTGGCCACTTCAATGGTGGGGCCGGCCTCGCGCACCAGCACCACACCGAACGCCACACCCACCTCGGACGTGCGCCGGAAGAGACTGCGGATCCGGTCGGGAGTGGCGTCGGTAGCCACGTCGTAATCGGTGGGATGCAGTCCGAGAAGTTCGTCGCGGACGCACCCGCCGGCGAAATAGGCCACATGCCCCGCGCCGGCGAGACGGCGGACGACGTTCTCGGCGGCCTTTCGAGCGTCGATGGGCGGGTGCGTCACACCTAAGTCTACCGCCGTTTGTAGAAATGACGTTCTCGGGCGTGGAGACGAGGACGAGTGGCTTCACCAGGCGGCACAGTCAGCCTGCCTTGCCGTGTTCCCCGCGCCCCGGGTTCAGGTGGGTTGGACGCGGTGCCCTTTGAAGTCGATAAACCAATGTTGTGCATCGACTTGCCGGACGAACCGGAGGCGGGTGACCACACATGCGGAACGAACCAGGCATCTACACACCCGAATCGGGCACGCTCGCTTCGGTCAGTGGTTCGACGGACCTGCTGGACGTGATCGCGGAGATCGAGCGTCGCGTGGGCGCGCTCCAGACCGTCGAGCGCGAACTGCCGGGCGAAGAGGAACTCTCGCGGGAGCGTGAAGAGGGCCTGCGCGAACTGGCCGAGCACCAGAATCGCGTCGAGGAGCGACGCCGCGAGCAGAGCGAACTGTCGCGGCAGATGGCCGACCAACAGGCCGAGATCGAGCGACTCCAGGCCGAGATGGCCCAGCGGCAGAAGGACATCTCGTCGCGCGAAACCAGCGTGGCCGGACGGGCCCGCGAACTGGAGCAGATGGAAGCCACGCTGGCCAGCGCCAAGAGCGAACTGGCCCGCCAGCAGAAGGCTTCCAAGCAACTGGCCGAGGCTCAGGAGCGCGAGCAGCGTCGGCTGGCCGAATACAAGGAGTTCCTCGCTCAGCGCGAGAAGGAACTCGAACTTCAGGCCGAGCAGCAGCGCAAGATGCGGCGCGAGTTGACCGACCTGGCCGCCAAACTGGCCGAGGCCGAGAAGCAGAACAAGGCCGATGCGGTTCGCACGGAAGACGAGCGCAAGGCGGCCGAGAGCCGTATCAAAGAACTCGAGCAGCGCTGCAACTCGCTGGAAGAATCGTGCAAGTTGCTCAAGAGCAAGCGCGAGAAGTCACCGGCGACGGGCGGCGCCGCCGTCGCCCATGCCCAGGTGATGTCGGCTCCGGTGGCGGAAAGGGCTTCCGCCTCGGCGATCCCGGGACTGGTGGTGCTATTGGCGACGGTGGCGGCGCTGGGCGTGTCTGCCTTTCTGTGGCTCACCATGCGCCAGGCCGTCGGAGCCCTCTGGGTGGCCGGCGCTTCGTTCCTCGTTCCGCTCATGGCCTGCGCAGCCATCAAGCGCAAGGGCGTGGACCTGGGCCTGACGCTGGTCGCGATCTTCGCGGGCATGCTCGGGCTGTGGTTCGAGCCGTGGCTGGGCGTGATCACCAGCGCCCTGGAACTGTGGCGACTCCCGCTGGAAGTCGTGCCGGCCGACATCGTTCCGCAGTTGCCCATTGCCTCGGCGATGCTGACAGCGATGCTGGCGCTGTCCATCGCCACCGGGCTGGCCTGTGACGACTTCGAGATCCTCTTCCGCGGCCTGCTGGTCAGCAGCGCGACGAGCACCATCCTGCTGCTCCCCAGCAGCGGCGTCGAGACCGTGACGGCTGCGGTGGCGGTGTGGGTGCTGCTGCACACGCTGATGCTGATCAAGTGGGCGACACCCACTGGCAGTTCGGTGGTGCGGAACATCACCAGCACGGGACGACTGACATTCTAGGTCATACTGCCGACTCGCACTCCGCCTTCGTGCCGGCAACCTTGACTTCTAAGGTTGCTGCTCTGCGCGCGGACGGGCGACGGCCTATCACACCTTTGCTTGGCGAGCGCTCTGGCTCCCAACCGGAGGCAAAGTCGGCTCCTCCATCATCCAACCCTGCGTCGCCACACAAGGACTCCACCGGCAGCAATCACTGCCAAGCCCGCCGCCAGAAGGCTGGTCTTGAGCCAGGCGGACCTGCTGCGAGGCACACGTTTGCGTGGGTCGCTCTTCGAGGGCTGGAACGGAACCGCGTTCTTCACCTTGCCGCTGTCGAGCGCGTGGTGTTCTCGATCACCGATACGGGCGCAAGACACTCCAGGCCGGGGACGATGTGGTCCCATGCGGCCTGTGGACACCAAGTGCAGGGGGCGCCGGCTTCGACCTCGACCTGGACCGCCCAGTTGGAGTGCAGGATGTCGTAGCACGCAAGCCCCACAGAGCCGCAGAGCGACAGCACCGCGACGCCGACCACCGGAGAGACTCCGCCGAGACGATTCACACACGCGGTTTCATTTGAGTATTCTCCCAGGAGCCGGCGCGTGATACCGAAGACCAGCACCCCGTGCAAGCGGAAGCTGTGGGTTGCCGGTGGATTCTCACTAGCCGAATTGCTCGTCGTCCCGGGTGTCGTTGCCATTCTGCTGGCCATCTCGCTGCCGGGGCTCCAGTCCACCCATTCGCAGGCCCCCGGCATCGTGGGTGGTTCCAACATCCGGCAGATGGGCCAACTTGTTTCGCACTACATCGATGCCCATTCGTCCGTGCCGGCGCTGCTCACGCCGGTCTACTCATCCAACCCGGCCGACGAGCAACACTGGAACACCGAGTGGGGAGTCATTCATGGATATTGGTGGACGAATGCCTACCTTCTGCACTTCGCGCTTGAGGAAATGCCCGACCCCGCTGTGCTGACCGACCCCGGACATCCTGCGGCCGACATGACGGAGCGCCTGGCCCGAGTCGGCGTGGCATCGCCTGATTACGCATTAGCAGAAACCTTGCTATGCAAAGCCCGTGTACCGGGATCGCCGAACCCAGCAAGGCCCGTCCCAGTGGCGGACTCAGACGCTCGAGCGAGTGCGGTTTCCATCCTCCAAGGCGTTTCTGAAGCAGATCCGCGTGTATGACGTGCCCGGCTATCCCGGCGGATACATGGCCTGCTGCGTCGACACCGTGAAGAGCGCCGTTCTCGGGTCTGATCTCAGTTCAACCCGCGAAGTGCAAGGCAATCTCATTCTTGGCGTGCCCAACTTCCGGGACGTGCGCCAGCCGATGCCGCAGGTGTGGGCGAAGGGCCTGCCCATCGACGCCACGCAGGACGGCGTCCTCGGGCGCGACCGCCCATGGCCCAGCCCCGCCACCAGTGTCTTTCGTCGGGGCTCAATCCGGCGTGGCGCGGCAGCGCTGGCGGGGCTCTCACTGCCCGAAGAGATTCTTGGCCGTGAACATGCCTTGCTCTTCAAAGAAAGTCAACGCATCGGCAACCGAGTCGAACACCCGAGTAGCCGTCTCGGTGATGAAGGGAGACGGGGTCTTCTTCGGCTTCCACACGACGTACACCTCTTTGGCATGCTCCCAGGCGTGCTGCAACTCGCGCTCCACCCCGCTCGACAGCCCGGGGATCGTCCGCCCGCCCTCGCCGGGAAGTTCGGGCACATACGAGCAGATCATGTCGGCCTGGTCGATGAGTTTGAAGTCGCGCATGTAGATCTGCCCGTCGATGTCGCCGGCGATGTCGAGTACCTCGCGCGTGCGCATGCGGATCGGCTCCATCTTCGCCTGCACTCCGCCCAACTGGTGCGGCATGTGGTCGAAGAAGTCCTTGCCCTCCTTCACCGCCGCCAGCGCGCGATCCAGCAGCAACTTCTCATCAACATCGCCCGGATCAAATGTAATGAAATGCTCGGCCAGCGTGGCGCGGAACTGGTCAATCTCCGCGAGCACTTCCGGCATGTCCACCACGTGGCTCATCGGAAAACTCGGGTAGACCTTGCGCATCTCCGGGCGGCATGTCAGGCGGAACATGGTCCGGGTGGTTTCCTGATGACGCCCGCGGCTGACGATGTAAAACCTGCTCCCCGGAATCGCCTGGCTCATCAGTTCGGTCGCGAGAATCTCCTCCTCGCGCCACACCATGCAATCCTTCAGCGTCGCGTCGATGTCGTGCTCGGTGTGCAGCCGGTGGTGTGTCACCTCGATGTTGTCAAGAAGGCACACGAAGGCGTCGGGTTCGAGTTTGCGGATCTGGTCGAAGTCGAAGGCCGCGAACAGCCCGTGCCGCCATCGGAACGTGGCGTGGGTGTTGACGATGATGTTCTCCAACCCGCGCGACTCGGCGATGACGTCCTTGAACGCAGCCCGGCGCAGGGCATTGAGCCTCGACAGGGGCAGGTCGAGAATCCGCCCCGGGCGGACATCTGGCGCCTCGGCGTACATCATGTCGCCCACGTTGAACAGGCTGACGCTTTCGCCCTGCGAGCCGGCAAAGTCCTGCACCGCCTTGAGATACCTCTTCTTGTCCAGCCCGATCTGCCCTGTGACGATGACGCGCATGCTGCCTCCTGCGAGCCTGGATGGCTCCCGGGCGAGTATACGAGGGCTGATTCCGTGGCCTTCGCGGCTGATCGAGGTACCAATCTGGCCCGCCCTGACCGCCCCCCATCCAACGCCACACTGTTCCCCCGGCCCTCCAATTCCAGATCCTCCGCACAGAGCCGGACTCAACCGGACACGAAACTCCGGCCGCGCTACCCTTCCTTCCTTGCTCAACGCCTGACTGGAAGGGTGCTTCGATGGCTGTGCTGATCAACGCAAATACCAAGGTCATCTGCCAAGGCATCACCGGCTCGTTCGGAGCCATTCACACGAAGGGATGCCACCTTTATGGCACGAGGATGGTCGGGGGCGTCACCCCCGGCAAGGGCGGGCAGAAGGACGCCAACGGGCTGCCCATTTTCGACACCGTCTCTCAAGCCGTTGAAGCCACCGGTGCCACCGCCACCATGATCTTCGTGCCCGAGGCCTTCACGATGGACGCGATCCTCGAGGCCGCCGACGCGGGCATCAATGTCATCTGCGCCATCACCGAAGGCGTTCCAGTGCAGGACATGGTCAAGTGCCGGGCCATTCTCGACGAGATGAACTGCCGTCGCGGGCTGGGCGAGAAGATCACCCTCATCGGTCCCAACTGCCCCGGCATCATCACCCCTGGGCCTCGGACGGGTGGCGGCACATCGGGCTCCGACCCCTATACCAACGCCGGATGCAAGATCGGCATCATGCCCGGCTATATCCACATGCACATCTCCGAGGCCAAGACCGGCAAGGCCGTCGGCATCGTCTCCCGCTCCGGCACGCTCACCTATGAAGCCGTCTGGCAGTGCTCGCAACTGGGAATCGCGCAGTCCACTTGCATCGGCATCGGCGGCGACCCCGTGCGCGGGCTCGATCACATCGGCGCCATCGAGTTGTTCCAGAACGACCCCGACACCCACGGCATCCTCATGATCGGCGAAATCGGCGGCACTGACGAAGAGGCTGCCGCCGCTTACATCAAGAAGAACGTCACCAAGCCCGTGGCCGCGTTCATCGCCGGTCGCACCGCCCCGCCCGGCAAGCGCATGGGTCACGCCGGCGCCATCATCTCCGGCGGCGAGGGCACGGCCGAAAGCAAGGTCAAGGCTCTGTCGGCCGCGGGCGTGCAGGTCGCACAGGTTCCCGCCGATATGGGCGCAGCCATGGCCAGGGCGATGGGCCTGTAATTCCCATGTGAACTCCTCGGCCTTCGGGCCAGCGCTTCCATTCGCCGCAGCCAAGAACCGACGGCGCCGGCATGAACGCCGATGACGCCGCGACCTGACAACCAAGCCGAGCAGCAAGAACGGTCGTCCCCACGTCACAATCGATCTTGAAACCTGGCAGTGCGAACTCCCGGAGACTGGCCCACCCGATTGGGCGGTTGGTGTGCGTTGTGTAACAGTGGGACAAGGCCGGGTTGACATACGGGGGGGGCCGGTATGTTGTCTGCATGCAAGTGCCTGCACGCCTGCCTTCCGATTGGGTTGTCTTGCTGCTGGCGGTGCTCGGTGCCACGGCGCTGGCACAGGAGGTGGGGTCCAGGGAGTGGTTTGAGCAGGCCAGGCGCACGGCGGCGACAATTTCGGTGCCGCCCGATACGTACTTTGAAGTGACGTACCGTCGGTATGCCAACGGCGACGAGCAGTTGCTCGCGAAACTGGCCGCGGCCATAGCGGACAAGCCCGAGCACCCGCTCCGCCCCGAATACAACGAACTCGCTCGCCGACTGTCGCGGGGGCCTGATGTGGAGCGGGAGCGAGTCTGGTACTTCGACGCCAACCGATGGCGCATCAGCACGGAGTTAGACTGGCCCTTCCATCCGCGTGTGCCTTGGCGTGATGCGGGCATGGATTCGGAATCCCCTTGGCGCCTCATTCCGGATACGGTCACCATCCTCGACGCAAACAACCCCTCGTTCGGCTACGACCCGGCGTTTGACAAGCAGTCTGCCATCATTGCCTGGCGCTTTCTGGTCACGCAGAACATTGCAGCGGGCGCACATTGGCAAGTCGGGTCCATAGAGCGCAACGGCGATGAGTGGACTGCTGTGTTGATCAATCCGGAGGGAACGCGCCACGAAACCTATCGAGGCACATTGGACCAGCAAGGACGGCTGTTTATCTACGAGAGTGTGATGAATCGCTCGGAGGACGATCCCAAGTGGCTCGGGACGGTCACACGCTTCACCCGCGACGAGGCAAACATCATGCCGGATCTGATCGCAGGGCTGGCACCGGCCATCGCCTTGCGCCGGGAATCGCCCATAGGCGCGCTGGCTCCGGAAGAATGGGAGATCACCAAGGTGAGCCGCGCCAGCCTCGAGGGCAGCCCCGATCTCGTCGCCATTCCCAGGCCCGGTACCACGGACCCCATCCGTGACCTCAGTGCCCTCACCGGTGTTCTCGATCGCAGGAATCGCACGGCTTATCCGGTTGCAGATGGCGTCATTGACCGGGCTGGCGCGGTGCCGATCGAATCTCGTCAGCAGCGCCGATCGACCTTCGATCAGTGGGCGACGCCGGTGGTAGCGGTCGCAATGGTGCTCGTTGTCGGTGTGTTGCTTGTGTTGAAATGGAAGGTGTCAAACTACCATTAAGTTCAGGAGAATACGATGATGAGGTACCGCGTGTTCCTGCGCTCGGCAATGGGCATCATCGCGGTGCCCTCTATGGCCCTCGTTGTGAGCGGGCAGGTGCTCCCCTGCTGGAAGACGGTCGACACCGGCCAGACAGCGTGCGAGGTCTGGGAGAACGAAAACCCGCTGCTCGCGTGCTGGTCCAACTTCACGCTGAATGATCCGTTGAAGCGTGCGACCCGGGACGAGGCGCCGTGGTCCCAGCCCATCATCCAATATGCCGAATGCGCCGGTCCGTACAGGATTAGAAATCAGCAGGGCGAATGCGTGGTTGACCAGAACCTCAGCGGCTGGCAGACCACGGGAACGCAAGGCGGTGGCAACCCGTGTCCCGGCGGCCCGCCGCGATGAACCATTCGGGAACACTTCGAGCGCGCGCCGGTGCTGCGATCATGGCGATTGCAATGTCGGCATTCATCGCAGCCGCGTTGCTCAAGGTGTCGGCCCTCATCGAGTTCCGCGACGTGCTGGTCCGCTCATGGGGACTTGCCCCGGCGTTGGCAGACATGGGGGCCATTGTCATCCCTGTTGCCGAAATGACGGTCGGCGCGTGCTGGTTTCTTGGGTATGCGCGGCGGGCGGCTTGGGGTGCGGCGCTGTGCCTGCTGCTGCTCTTCACCGCCGCCTTCGTCTGGGTCTGGCTGATGCGCGCCCCGCCGGACTGTGGCTGCTTCGGCAGGATCCGGGCCTTTGAGAGTATCCGGCACGCCGCCATGTGGGTAGTCATCCGCAACACGGGCCTGCTCTGCCTGCTGTTCGTGGGCGCGTGGCTGACCGCGACGCGATCGGCGCAGCCAAGAGTGGTTCCGATGGACGGAGATGCAGATGCGCCGCGCCTTCACACTCATTGACACGCTGCTGGTCATTGCGATCGTTGCGTTACTCATCACGCTGCTGCTGCCCGGCATGGCCTCGGCCCGCGCTGCCGCACGAGACCTCGCCTCGCTCTCCAACATCCGCTCGCACAGCGGCGTCTTCCAGATGTACGCGGGCGACTGGAATGAATATCTGCCGTGCGTGACGCGACCCGACGCCGACCTGACCATCATCCGGGGCTGCGGCGGCTGGGGATACTCACCCTACTTCGGTGCCACGCAGGTGTGGCCGATTCCGCTGGCCGACAGTTATTACAACGGGCGGTGCGAGGGCGCGGAGTTCATTCACCCCGCTCGCCGCGACGATGCGCTGATTGATTACCTGCTTTCCTCTTCCATCATCGCCGACCCGGCGTACTGGGATCTGACCACGCGCACCGGGCCCAATCAATGGGGCGGGCAGAAACTCACATCCGTCCTCTTCCCTTCGGCCAAGGCGGTGCTGAGTGAGATGCATCCAATTCACGGATTGCCGACGCGCGTGGCCATGCGCGACGGCGCGTGGCGCGTCGCGCTCGGGCTGGCCGACGGCTCGGCCGGGCGCTGGGCTCCAACAGACCTCGTCGATCCCGTCCCCAGCGGCGAGGGCATCTATCCGGGCATCATGTATGGGCAGGGTGTGTACGGGCTGCACACGCCCGGCGGGGTCCGGGGCCGCGACGTGGTGCGGTAGGCACCGGAGAAACGCCCGACACCGGCCGGCGGCACGGAGTTCGGCTTTCGACGCCGGTGCGGCGAGGTCACCCACTCGCACCGACTTCCGAAAACGGAAGTCGGTGGCACGATTCGCCGAATCGTGCCCCGGGCTCGGAGAGCCGATTGACCCCGTCACTCCTGCCCAATCCCCAAGTCGCGGATGGCGCCGATCACCAGCCCGGCCACACGCGGCGGGGCGCACACGATCCCCCGGTTCTTCTCCAGCCCGCGCCCCTGGCTGAAATCCAGCACGTTGCCGTGGATGTCCGTGACGGCCGCCCCGGCCTCGTTGGCGATCATCGCCCCGGCTGCATGGTCCCAGATTCGCTCCACATACCCCTTCTTGGTCGGCAGTCGCAGGTAAGCGTCCGCCTGACCGCGGGCGACCACGGCGTACTTGGCCTGACTATCCAGACGCACCATGTCGAACGGCTCGCCGATGTGCTGGAGAATGCGATCGGTGTCGTCCACGTTCGAATGGGCCTTTTCGACCGATGCGCACACAAGGATCGGGTCGCCCGCGATGTGATCGAGCCTGGTGATGCGCGTCGGCGAGGCGTGCTCATCGTCGCACGGGGCCTCGTACACACCCTCCCCGCGGATTCCGTAGTAGAGGCATCCGTTCGGGTCGGGCTCGTCAAGCGGAGCCGACATGTCGACGGGCAGGTTGGGGCACCCGAGCACCCCCATGGTGGGGATGCCGCCCTCGATGTAGCCCAGCGCGATGGCGTACTGCTGATTCCGCAGAAACCCCTTGGTGCCGTCGACCGGGTCGAGCGTCCAGAAGGCGTGGTGCTTGGTGTCGCCCCCGCCCAGGTCGATGGCCTTGAGCACCTCGTCGCCCGTCGCATCACCCCAGATTTCCTGCACCGCCGCCACAGTTGCCTCGAGGTGGGAAGCGTGCTCGGGTTGGCGAAGAAACCCGCTGGCTTCCTCGCCGACGAGCACAAACTCGCCCAGCCTCTCGCGCAACACCCACGCGACAATCGCCTGGCTGGCGTAATCGGCCACCGTCACCGGGCTCTTGTCGTCCTTGGTGATCGCCCGCACCTCGTCCAGCGACCGCTGCACCTGACGGCAGACCGCGCTGGCAAAGGTCACCGCCTCGCGAGCGGCCTCGATCATCCGGGCATAGTCGGGCATTGCCGTCTCCTGCAACCGCCCGGGCTCTCCGCGCGGCGCCCAACGGTAGGTCGGCTATGCCGTGGCCCTACCGTGAAAACGGGGGATTTCTTCGTTCGGCGCCCGCTCCCGATGCTCTTTTCCGCCTGAATGCGAACCACATCACCGCGGGTGATCATCCCTCCCCGGTGCCTTCAACCCTCCTAGTCTGCTCACTGATGGCGCAGGTAGTAGACCACCCACGCGGTTTCGTCGGCCTCGACCACCACGGGCACGTATGTGGTCCAGTCGTTGTACTCCAGTCGCGTGCGGTACTTCTTCGACCGAGTGTCGTAGTACTGCACGTGCCGGTAGCCCGATGAATACACCGGTTGGCTCTCGACGCGCTCGCTCTTGCCCACATACCGGCTCGCCCAGATTGCCGTGTCCGCCCCGATCGAGCGGGCGAACTTCTCCAACGCGCCCGCGTGCGGCCGCACACGCTCCACCGTCTTGAACGAACTCCGACCGACGATCTGCACTTCGTCCACCGAATCGGTGACTTGCAATGCCCGCAGCAGCCGCGCGTCGGCCTCTCGCTTCTTCTCGGTCGGCCACTCCTCGTAGGGCACGTCACTCTGCTCCCACATGGCCGAAAGTTCGCGCAAGGCCTCTTCCACGCGCGACCAGGGCGCCTCGCGCACCGTCACTTCGGCCCGGGCCGGCAAGGCCTGACGGGGAACTCCGACGCGGGACTCATAACTCCGCTCCCACGCGCTGGCGCAGCCCCCGAGCACCAGCAACGCCGCCATGGCCACACACCTGAGCATGACCTGGTTCCGCTTCGTCGGCACAAGACCTGACAACATCACAAAATCATATGGGTGTCATGGCTGCCCCGGAGCCGCCAGATCCAGGCACCAGCCGGGCCCGTACAGGTCCAATCCGCCGACTTTCGCCTTCCGATAGGATCCGAACCGGCGCAGCACCTGCACCTCTGACCACGGCACGCTGCACGCCCGCGCCCCGCACCAGCGCAGAATCGCCGCCGGAATCAGGTGCAGGCAACGTTCGTCCACCACCACGTGCATCGAGTATCCCGCGCTGATGGCACCGATGCGGAACGACTGAAAGTCACGCCGCACCGCGCCCGAAGCAGGCTCCTCGACGGGGAATCGCTCGGCCAGTTTTCCCAGGCTTGATCGCAACACCGCGCGCAATACAAGCATCACCACCCCGAACTCGATGATGATCCCCGCTACCACCAGCAACCCGATCAACCAGCCCCGCATCAGTCCTGCTCCAGCGCCTCACGATAGCGCTTCATCACCTTGGTGCGCGAGATCAGAGCCAGTGGCCGGCCCGGCGAGGCCGGATCAATCAGGCACAAACTCGCCACCTCGTGCAGCGCAAACTTCTCCATCACCGAGTCGAGGCTCTCGTCGACCGCGATCGTCGGCAGTTCTGGTCGCAGCAACTCGGCAACCAGCAGCAACGGCACCGCCTCGCGGTCGATCAGCGCCGTTCGCATGTCGGCGCCGGTCACCATGCCCATGTACTGCCCGCCCTGGTCGACCACCGGGAAGTCAGGCACGTTGTAGTTGGCGTGCAGCGTGATGAGTTTGCTCAACGGGTCCGACGCATAGATCGGCTCGGGGGGCAGCGGCGTGCGCACCACGCTTGAAACCGCGATCTTCCGCAGCAGCGTCAGATCGCGCGAACCGCCCAGCAGCACGCCTGCTCGACGCAACTTGGCCGTGTAAATCGAATCGCGATCGAGCAACTGGCTGACGGCCGTCGCGAGAATTGCCGCCAGCATGATCGGCAGAATCACGTAGAAGTTCCGCGTCAACTCAAACAGGAGCAGCATCGCCGTCAGCGGCGCGTGCATCGAGCCAGCCAGCACCGCCGCCATGCCGACCAATGCATACGTCGCCGGAGTCGATCCGCCGGGCGTGAGGTGCAGCAACTCAAGCACATGCCCGAAGATCGCCCCACCCACCGCGCCCAGCATCAGACTGGGTGCAAACACGCCGCCCGACCCGCCCGATGCCAGCGTGAAACTGGTCGCGACCACCTTCAACACCAGCAGCGCAAGCAGAAAGAGCGTGACGATCGGCAGCGAACCCTTGGTCAGGCCGGCATACGTCGAAGGCTCGAGCAGCGTGCGAATGACCGAATACCCATTTCCATACACCGCAGGAACATGCGCCGCGTCCCCCTGCGCCCCGCCCGCCCGCGCCAGATACACCGTCGCAACACCCAGCCCGCCCAGCACCACCGCCCCGATCACCGGCTTGTAGATCGCACGCACGCGGACTCGATCAAACGCATCCTCCATGAAGTGCAGGAACTTGTTGAACCCCACCGCCACCAGCCCGCTCACCGCCCCAAGCAGCAGGAAACTCGGCAGTTCGATCAGCGTGAACTGCGCGTCATGCAGCGATGCGTCGACCGTGAAAATCGCCAGGTTCTTCCCCAGCAGCGCCTGTGTCGTCACCGCCGAAAACACCGAACTAACCACGATGGGCGCAAATGTCCTGATCGAAAAGTCGCGCAGCAGAATCTCGAGCACGAAGAACACGCCTGCAATCGGAGCATTGAAAATCGAACTGATCCCCGCCGCCGATCCGCACCCCACCAGGGTCATCAGCAGTTGCCGATCGACGCGCATCTTCTGCCCGACGAACGAGCCAGCCACCGCCCCGATCTGCACGATCGGGCCCTCGGTTCCGCCCGAGCCCCCGCTGCCGACCGTCAGAATCGACGCCAGGGCCTTGACAATCCCCGTGCGCAACTTCATCACCCCGCCGGCCTTGATCAGACTCTCCATCACCTGCGGAACGCCGTGACCCTTCGCGTCCGACGCAATGAGATGCACCAGCAGCCCGGTCAGAAACATGCCCACCACCGGCGTGATGACCACCCACGCCAGACCGGGACCAGCCACCCTGCCCAGATGCAACTGGTGAGACCAACGCTCCACGAGCAGCAGCGTCTCGTTAAACCCGACCGCAGCCATTCCGGTGCCCGCGCCCACCATCGCCCCGATCATGATCGGGAACCAGTCCTGCACCAGGGTCAGGTGCATCGAGGGCTTGGTGCGAGCCTGCAACGCCATGAGACCACAGCGTATCGCCTGGCCCCCCCACCGTCCTGCATCCGACCGCCTCCTGTCTGCGGCGATACAAAAACATGGACGGCTGCACCTGCGATGCAGCCGCCCGGAGGGAGAAAGAGAGAGCATTCTCTTACAGGCTCGTGTCCAGCGTCGCCGCGACTTCCGTCAGGCGCGTCGTCAGGTCGGCCACCTGCGCCGCCGTCAACTTCAGCGCATCCAGCACCCTGGAATCGATGTCCAGCGAGAGGTGGTCAAGCCGGAATCCGCCTTTCATGCCGCCGGCGATGTGGTCGGCCACGTACACCACCGTCGTGATGGTCCGATTCTCGGCCGCCAGTTCCAGCGGACGATGGTGGTACCCGGTCACACGCTGGAATGTCTCCGGAAACTTCCACTTCTTGCACAGGGCCAGTCCGAAGTCCTGATGATCGGCGCCGTACACGTTTTCCTCGGCCTCCAACATCGAACCGACCGGCGAGCCATCCTCCCGCGTCCCCAGCGACTGCACCACCTCGATCAGGGACGAACGGTCAAACTGCATCTCGACCATGATGCCCAGGTCGTGAATCAGCCCGCCCAGATACGCCTCGTCGGCCAACCCCAGTTTGAGCGTGTCAGCAATCATCTTCGAGCACGCGGCCGTCAGATTCGAGTGCGTCCAGAGGTGCCGCGCCGAGAAGTTGGCGGTCAGTTCGCCCCCGCGGAACAACTTGGCCAGACTAGCGGCAATCGCGATGTTCTTCACCGCATTGAGCCCCAGCATCACGATCGCCCGGTTGATCGAGGCGATCTGCCCCGGCAGGCCGTAGAAACTCGAGTTGACCACCTTGAGGATCCGGCTGCACAACGCGGGGTCATTGGAAATGACCTCGTTGAGATCCTGCGCCGTCGATTTGGGATCTTCGACCAGGTCGATGATTTTCAGCGTAATCTCGGGCAACGTCGCGATGTGGCTGATCTCCCGGATCGCCGCCGACACCACCTGTTCTCTCTGTTCCGCAGTCGCTCCCATGCGTCACTCCCGGTGTGGTCCATGTCAGCATCGGCAGCAAATCCGTTCCACTTTCCCGAAAACGCAAAAGAACAACGGGCCGAAACCCCGTTTCGACCCGTTGCGCACTTTCTGCCTGTTGAGACCGGGGAACCTCCCCCCCTGAGAAGGTCAGGCTGCCGTGTACTGCCCGCGTGAGATCTTCTTGAACCGCGCGTCCTTGATGAGCGTCTGGTTCACGATGGTCCTGAAGTTCTCAGCGTTCGTCTTGTATCCAGCCTTCTGCACCGCCGACGTGATCTCCGTCACCCCCATCGTCCGGTTCTTGAGCAACTTGACCAGCGCCTCGGCCAGACTCATGTCGTTCTTCGGACGCTTGCGCCCGGTGGAGCCCCGCGTGGGCGCCGCCTTGCGAGGACGACCCGGGCGACGCACGGTTCCGGCACGCACCGCCAGAACCCCGTCGAACGCCGAGATCTCCGCCTCCAGTTCAGACACACGCGCCAACAGCGCATCGCGCTCGCGCACCATGTCGCCCACCTGCGATGCGCGACGTTCCATCTCCCGCTGTAACTCCGCGATCGGGTAGTTCGCAAGGGCCGGGCGACGTCCGCGTCTCTTCTTGGCCAAGGGAGCATCCTCCTCTTATGCAATTTGTGAATTTGTTGTCCCACCAGTCGACACATTTCATGTTAGCCACAACCACACACCACGGCGCGACGTGACTTCCACAGATACCGCGCACCGTGCATAACTATATGGTGTTCGCAAACTGTTTGAGATGTATTGGCCCTCAGTACCCCGCTCCGTCAAACCGCATTTTCGACATCAGTCCATCGAAGTGATCGAGGCTGTAAAACTCAATCGCGATGCGCCCGCGCGTTCCATCACGCACCGTCGTGATCCGCACGCGCGTACCCAGATGTTCACCCAGCCGTCGTTCCAGATCCGCCAAGGCCGCGGGCGCCGTTCGCGGCTTCCTCGCGGGCGAAGTCCCATCATTCCGCGCGCTCGCTTCCAAACGTCGCACCGGCCACTCTTCCTCGGCCGCACGCAGCGCCAGCCGCACACGCCGCTCCCCCGCCTCGATCGCCAGCAATGCCTTGCCGTGCCCGGCCCCGAGGCGACCTTTCGATATCAACTCCTGCACCTCCTCTTCCAGTTCGGTCAGCCGAACCAGGTTGGCCACGCTCGATCGCTCCAGTCCGACACGATCGGCAATCTGGCCATGCGTCATGCCGAAGCGCTCGCTCAGCATCCTGAGCGCCCTCGCACGCTCCATCGGGTTCAGATCCGAGCGTTGCAGGTTCTCCACCAGCGCCCACTCGGCCGCCTCTTCGTCGCTCAACGTCAGCACCAGTGCCGGAATGCGCTCCAGCCCGGCCATCTCGGCTGCACGCCAACGCCGCTCCCCTGCCACCAACTCGTAAGTACCTTGCTCTGCGCCACGACGCGCCAGTACCGGCTGAAGCACGCCCGCCCGGCGAATCGACTCGGCCAGCCCAGACAACTCCGCCTGGTCGAACGACGTGCGAGGCTGAAAAGGACTCGGGCAGATCGAATCTAGGCGAACCATCACGACCACCTGTTGTGAAACGGTCGTGGGCGGTGGAGCAGCCTGCTCTGGAGCAGTCGAATTTAAGGTCCGATAATGTCCTGCTGACTCCGGTGGAACCTCAACTGGCACGCTCGATTGCATCAGGGCGCTTAGGCCCCGTCCCAGTCGGCGCTGCTTCTTTCCCTCGTTCGACATCTCGGTATACTCCTCGGGCCCAGTCAAAGCCTATCAGCCCAGTTTGGCCTCCGCACATCATGCCCCATGCGCACATCGAACTCATCGCCCGTGGCGTGCTGGTGCACCACTCCAAGGTACTTGTTTGTCGCAATCTCAAGCATGGTTACTGCTATCTGCCCGGTGGCCATGTCGAGTTCGCCGAACGGGCTGCCGACGCCCTATCTCGTGAACTGCGGGAGGAAGCGGGACTGGAATCACGAGTGGGGGCGTTCCTCATCGGAACGGAAGAGGTCTTCGAGTCGGGCCGCCGATTACATCACGAGGTGAACCTGGTGTTCCACGTGGAACAGTTGGGCGACGAGTCCTCGCCCCCCACTACCGTTTCGTCAAAGGAACCCGGCATCTCTTTCGGGTGGATCGACTTGGCAGCCCTGCACGAGGCCGACCTCCGCCCCGCCAGCATCAAGGCCTGGTTGCTCGCCGGTGGCAATGATGTCACCCGATGGATCAGTGGCCTCGCCTCTTCCATGTGATCCTGCTCAACCACGCATGCTTCCGCTCCGATGGAGGGGATAGCGCATGCGTGACGAAGATGCCTCCATCACGCCGGACACCCTGCTGGCCGAGATCGATCGCCTGGCGGCCGAAGTTCGCGCCCTCTCCGCCGAGGTTGAGGCCCAGGAGCAGCGAGCCAACCTTGGCCTCCTCACGCAATGGCTCGCGCACGAGGTGGCAAACCGCCTGACCCCTGTCGCCGGGTACGCCGGGCTTGCCTTGCGCACTCCCGAAGACCACGATTTGTGCTCACTGGCGCTCACTCACGCCAAACTGGGGTGTGAGCGCCTGGCCGAACTGGCACAGTTGCTGCTCTCCTTGGCAAACGATCGCCAGCCGAAGCCGAATCATGTGGCCGACGTGGCGGCTGCATGGAGCGCGGTCAGCGGATTGCTCCAGCGAGATGCCGGCGCGAAGGAAGTGGAACTCCGAGGCTCCGTGGCTGCGGGCCAGCACGTGTCCATGGCCCCCGCCGCACTCGAACACGTCCTGCTCAACCTCACCACCAACGCCCTCAAGGCCACGCCGGCGGGGGGCGTCATTGAATTTGAAGTGGGGAAGTGTTCCACGGGGAACAACACGTTGGTGGAGATTCGCCTTTCAGACACCGGCCCCGGCATTCCGGACGCCGTCCTCGCCCGCGCCTTCGAGGTTGGTTATTCCAACAGTGGGGGCTCAGGGTTGGGGCTGGCGCTGGTCAAGCGCCTAGTCGAAGCGGCTGGCGGGGGGGTGGCCATCCACAGCAGTCTGGGCACCGGCACCACCGCCATCGTCCGCCTCCCGGCCAAGGCTGCTTGAGTGCCGGCCTCAGGCAGGGAACCACCAGAGTCCGCCTCATTCGCTTGACAGGACCGCCACATCCACCGGATCGACCCGGAGCGAGAGTTGGCACCCGGGCCGGTTTCTGGCCACCTCACGCGGGTTCAACTCGGCCACATGCAACTCCTGCTCACCAGTTCGCAGGAGATGTTGTGATATCTCCCCTAAATAGGTGGTTCTGAGTAACTCTGCAGTGACACTGCCGGCATCGGATGTCATTGACCACGACTCCGGCCGGATCGAGCAGGTCACTTGCGCATTCGGCTCCAGCGAAGCGCTGGGGGGGAGTTTGGCTTCGACGTATCCACCTGGCACGCGCAGGCGCGCCCATCCTGGCGATGAAGACTCCACCGTTGCCGGGAGGAGGTTGGTCTCTCCTAGGAACGACGCCACGAAGGCAGTGGTGGGGCGGCGGTACAGTTCCTCCGGGGTGCCGATCTGCTTGATCTGCCCATCGCGCATGATGGCGACCCGATCCGCCATCGACAGGGCTTCCTTCTGATCGTGCGTGACGTACACCGTGGTCATGCTCGCCTCCTTGCAGATGCGGCGGATCTCGGTGCGCAATTCGATGCGGAGTTTGGCGTCGAGGTTGGAGAGCGGCTCATCGAGCAGCAGAACCCGCGGCCGCACGACCAGGGCCCGCGCCAGGGCCACGCGCTGTTGCTGCCCACCAGACAGTTGTGTGGGCTTGCGGTCGGCCAGGTGGGCCATCTGCACCGCCTCGAGGGCGGCCCGTACCCGCTGCGATTTCTCCCCGCCCGGCACCTTGCGCACGTCCAGTCCGAAGGCCACGTTCTGGGCCACCGTCATGTGGGGCCACAGGGCGTAGGACTGGAAGACCATCCCCGTGTCGCGCCGGTTGGCGGGCATGTGGGTGACGTCGAGCGAGTCGAAGTGCAACCGTCCCTCGGTCGGGTCGATAAACCCGGCGATCATGCGCAGCAGCGTGGTCTTGCCGCAGCCCGAGGGCCCGAGCAGGAAGAACAACTCACCCGGCTCGATGTTGAGCGAAACGCCATCCACGGCCCGGGTGAGCCCCTCGCGGGTGCGGTAGATCTTGGAGAGCCGCTCGATGGCGATGGTGGTCGACATGGCCACGGATGGTAAGGGGCAAGAGTGAGCCGAAGAGACCAAGTCGGAAACAGGTTGCCACCGGGAGACGGGTGCCCGCCCGCTGGAAGTCGGTCTGACTGCGATGGGTCCATCAGATCCAGTGCAGTTTCTTGAACGCGACCACCAGCACGCCGGCGAGACTGAGCAGGGAGATCGCGACGATCCAGAAGGCCGTCGGGTTGTCGGCCCCGGGAATGCCGCCCACGTTGATGCCCAGCAGACCGGTGAGGAATGACAGGGGCAGGAACACGGCCGCGATGAGGGTCAGCAGGTACATGGTGCGCGACTGTCGGAGTTCGCGCACCGCGCGGTATTCGTCCTGCGTGACGGCGGCCCGGTCGCGGATTTCTTCGAGATGCTCGACGATCCGCGCATTCTGGTCGGCGGCCTCGAGCAGTTCCCGGCGCGCGCCGGCGTCGATGAGCGGATTGCCCGAGATCACCAGGTGCGTCAGCGTGTCGCGCTGCGGGGCCAGGTAGCGGCGCAGGCGGGCGGCCTCGCGGCGCACATCGGCAAGTTGCGAAATGCTGACGGCTTCGGGGCGCGCATCGCTCAGCGCTTCATCGGCGTGGTCGAGCGGGTCTTCCAGGTCTTCCAGCACCACGCCGAGGCTGAGCGCGATGGCAAGCGCCAGGGAAGAGAGCACCGAGCCGGAACTGCCTGGTCCCTGCCGACGGACGATGCGCTGATGCACTTCGGCCACCGAGTGCAGCGGTCGCTGGCGCAGAGTGATGAGGCGCGAAGAGTCGAGCCAGCACCGCAGGGAGACCAGATCGTCGGGCTCGGCGCCGGGGTTGAGATTCACGGCCCGAAGCATGATGAGCAGCCCGCGGTCGAACTCGGTGGCGCGGGGGCGGGTCTCGTCGGCCAGCAGGGCATCGATCGCGAGCGGGTCGAGCCCGGAGCGGTCTCGCAGCCACTCCTGGGCGTGGGCACGGGTGCGGTCGAAGTGCATCCAGAGCGGACATTGCGGCTCGGCTCGCTCCAAGTCGTTCCAGGAAACGGGTTCGATGGGGTTGTTGAGGCGCAGGGCGAAGAGCAGACCGCCCGCGGCATCGAAGGGGGTCGGAATCTCGGGCGGTGGTTCAGACATGGAGAGGATGGTACGGGGAGGGCGCGAATCGCGAAAGGCGAGTCGTGGGCGGTGCCATGTCAATGAAGTCTCTTGCTCGGCAGAACGAACAATGCACCGCGTTACCGATCGGGGGGCAGCACCTCCACACTACACCGCTGTGGTGCCGAGGGTATAGAACGCCTTGTCAAGCACGCGAAGCAGGGAGTTTGCACACGGGACAGGTTCGGGCTGAGATTCGAGATCTGCCGTCAACAGGCGTTCTCGATGGCCGGGCGACAGGCTGCGAATGAGTTCGCTGTAGAAGCAGACCCAGCGCGGATAGTCTTCGGTCCAGTGGAGGTCTCCGGTGTTTGATGGGATGCGAGGACGAAAAGCATTGTTCCGTTGCAGGCGATTGATGGCGGCTCGTGCGCGGCTGTCCATGATCGGGAAATGGCAGCGGGTCGTCCAATGCAGGAACTTGGTGGCGAACGAGTAGGGCCCGCCCTTCGCGCCGGCAACCAAGGTGCCGAGCGCGATGGGCATGCAGACTCGTGCGGACTCAACCACTTCTGCCGGGGATGCTTCCAGTGCCGTGGCGTGCAGTGAGCGACAGGTGCGGAGAATGATGTGAGCATGCTGGGTGAGGGTCTCGATCACTCGGGCAACCTGTCCCGCCTTCCAGAACATCTGCGTGGCCCAGAGACCGTCCAACAAGACGACTCGCTCGGCGATCGAGGAAGGGCTCAATGCGGCTTCGGGCGAGGCGAAGTGGTGGTGCATGAGTCGATCGGCGGCACGAAACTCGATGCCCGCGTTACAGAGCCGGATGGCTTGCTCAGCCACATCCAAATCAAGCATGCACGCCGCCATCGTTGGAGAGCATAGCCCGCCAAGCCCGGCATCCCGCCCGCTTCGCGAAAGAGCGGGACTTGGCGTGCGTCGTGCCTGAGTACACTGCTGAGAATGGAGCGCGAGCCGAAGATATCGGATCTGGTGCGACGGCTGGGGAAGGTACGCGCCGGTCGGATCTGGCCCCAGTGGCAGGCGGTCATCGGCGGTGACGTCGAGCAGATCCGCAAGGAACTGGCCAAGCGGGTCAGGGCCAATGCTCAGTTGGTCGAGGCTTGGCGGGCGGCCGCCCCGGCGGAGTTGCGCGATCACGCCTGGCCTGCGGGGGTGCTGCGCGGAACGCTCAAGATCGTGGCCGAGGGTGCCGGGTTCCGGTACCAGGTCGAGCAGTGGCTGCGCGCGGGCGGTCGGCGGACGCTTTTGGAGCACTGTTCGGCGTCGGTGAAGCGAGTGAAAGTGGAGTTGGCAGAATCCGACGCGACTGAGTGAGCGGCGATCGGGGCGGACCTGGGGGGGCCGAGCCACCCGTCTGGGGCATCACGCGCCGCATCCGTCGGGGATGTCATGCGGCAGGTGGCCCTTGTGGTGGCGCGGGCACTCGGCACGGCGGTCGCCATCATTTGGGCCGATTGATGGGGTAAACCTGCCCAGAGGGATTGTGTCGGGGCCGCCGGATCGGTAGGCTGGTTGACATAGGAAGAGGCGCCTCCGTTGATCGGGGGCCGATGTTGGCTCCGTCGGGGGCGGTGGCGAGAAGAGATAGGAGACGAAGACATGAGAGCAAGGCTTGTGGGGGCCGCGGTGGCCACGGTTGTTGCGTGCGCCGGTCTGGCCCAGGGACAGTACATCATGATGCCCGACTCGACGAACAACCGGGTGGTGTTGTTCGATCCGTTCAGCGGCGGGCTCGTGAACTCCAACTACTTTGCCACGCAGGGCGGTACGACGGTGCACGCCATGCAGGTGGGCAACGAGATCTGGATCAGCGAGCAGATCGGCGACCGGGTGTCGCGCTGGTCGCTCACCGGCTCGTACCTGGGCGCGATCACCGGCGGGCTGGACAACATCCGCGGCATGGGACTGGCGCGCGACACTGTGTACGTGACCAACGCGGGCACGGCCAACGGGGCACCCGGTGCGGCCGTCGTGATGTACAACACCAGCGGCGGGTCACTGGGATCGTTCAACACCACATCAACGGCACCAAGCCCGTTCGGCGTGCTCTATCACCAGGGCGATCTGCTGGTTTCATCGAGCAGCGCCAATGATGACATCCACCGCTACATGCTCGACGGGTCGTCGGTGGGCACATTCCACAATACGACGCTGAGTTTTTTTGAGCAGATGGACCACGACGTGACGGGAAACGTCCTCGCGGCCGTCTTCTCTTCCAACGTCGTCGCGGTCCTCAACGCCAACACTGGAGCGACGATCAGCACGTTCGCGGCCAGCGGGGCGCGCGGCGTCTATCAGTTGGGCAACGGGAACATCATGTGGACCAACTCGGCCGGCGCGTGGGTGTACGACGTGAACGCCGGGACAAGCACGCTGGTCTACTCCGGCGGCGGGCGCTACCTGGATGACCTGATCATCCCGACGCCGGGCGGTCTGGCGGTGCTGGCCCTGAGCGGGCTGTGCGCCATCCGTCGTCGTCGCTGAGATTCCGACTGCACGGAACAAGCCCGGGCCATCGCGCCCGGGCTTTGTTATTTCTCGCGGGGGGAAACGTCTCTCATTCGTGTCGACGCGGCACGCCGATCCAGGTGTTTTCGCGAAGCAGCGACGTCCCGACGGCCCAACGTGCCCGGGCACCTACGGACAGCCGGCGCTGAAAGCGGCCAGGAAGGCCTGCACGTCGAAGAAATTAAACAGGTTGTCATCGACGAGATCGGCACGCTGATCACCGGCCGAGAACGCGGCCAGGAAGCCCTGGACGTCGAAGAAGTCGAGAGTGCCGTCGGCGTTCCAGTCGGCGGGGCAGTCTTCCGGGACCGGGCCCGAGGCGTCGATCGTGAGGGTGCCGACGATTGACATGGTGACGCCGGTCATGATTTCGCTCGAGCCGCTGAACTCGATGCTGCCCGAAAGGGTGACCGTGTCGCCACTGACGCCGACCGAGCCGGCGAAGTCAGTCTCGAAGGGGCTGAAGTCGGCCAGGTTGAATGTCTCATTGATCGAGCCGACGAAGAGGATGTTTCCGGTGGCGGTGCCGGTCCCCGCCAGATCCGTCAAGATGGAGGGGAAGTAGAAGGTGGTATCAAGGGCGACGCCGACCGGGCCGGCGGGCTCTTCGCTGGCGTAGTTGGCGGTGGCGTTGGTCACATCGGTCGAGACGCTGCCGAAGAAGCCGAAACTGAAATCCAGATCGAGCGTCTGGGTGACCACGACGGCGAAGTTGTGCAGGGTGATGGCGGCAGGATTGCCGTAACTGTCGAGTTCGATGATGATCTCGCCGGTGACAGGCGAAGAGTCTGAATCGGAGTCGGAGCCGACCGGCGTGCTCAGGGTGGCGGACACGTTGATGGAACTGCCGCTGGTGAGGGTCAGGGTGGTCACATCGGCCAGAGCCAGTGAAGCCGAACCCGCCAGGGTGCTGAGCAACAGGGCACGCAACATGGAGTCCTCTCTCTCTGGTGATTCAACCAAACGACACGACGCATCAGAATAACCGGGCGCATCGCGCTTTCACACCCCAAAATCATCCAAATCGCTGGTCATGCCCAACCCCTTCGCCGCCTTCCCTGGGGAAAGCGGCCGGTCGCGGGGCTGGACGGCGACGCTTCGGGCAGGTCAATACCGGCGGATGACCCCTTTGACGATGCCCTGCACCTGGCAGAACTTCACGCGGATGGGCTCGAAGTCGGGGTTGGCCGGCTGGAGACGGATATGGTCGCTCTCCTTGAAAAAGGTCTTGAGCGTGGTGCTTCCGTCCTCGAGGAGTGCGACGACACGATCGCCGTTGCGGGCAACCTGGGCGCGCTCCAGGAGAACGTAGTCCCCATCGAGGATGCCCTCGTCGCGCATGGAGTCGCCTTCGACCTTGAGGGCGAAGGTGGAGCCGGCGCGTTCCTCGGAGTTGCCGAGCAGGTCGACCAGGTCGATCTCCTCTTCCTGCGCGACCTTCTCGATGGGATAGCCCGCGGCGATGCGCCCGACCAGCGGGAAGCGGAGTGGGCGGGCTTCGTCAGGAACGGCGATGCCCTCAGCGATCGACAAAGAGCGAGCCTTGTTGGGCTCTCGCACCAGGGCGCCCTTCTTGATGAGGGCCTCGACGTGCTCGAAGACCGTCACCTTGCTGACGCCGATTTCGTCGGCCAGTTCCTGCATGGTCGGGGAATAGCCGCGTCGCACCCGCCAGTCGCGGATGAGTTGGAGGATCTTGAGTTGTTTGGGGGTGAGATTCATCGTCGAGTTCCTTTCGAACCTGTGATGCGTGGCTCAGCGATGTGTGAGCAGACTCAAACCTGTGGGAAATGGACCCAGTGCGTACGCGGCAGAGCACGCGCCCCAGCCGGGCCTGTTGATCGTCGAGCAGACGCGCCAACACCGCCAGGCGCCCGATCCGCTCGACCCAATCTTCACACATGGAAGCCAGATCGAGGGCGCGATCACACTCGGCATACGGGGAGCCCGGGCGAATCCGGCGCACGCGGAGCCGACCGTCTTGACTCGCGAACTCGCGCACATACGACCCGCCTGGACCAAGCCTCAAGAGTGGCGTGCTCATGTCGTCCTTCCTAGACCTCATCCCGTGCGCGAACTCCGCTCGCGCTCCTGTCAATGCTTCAGTATACCGCGTCCCTACCAAATATCGAATCTGGGGCGGGGTTTCCTTGAGCAATTGTTTGGGACACGATAGCCAAGCACAGTCCAATCGGCAAATTCCCCCAATCCCCCAGACTTGTGCGACCAGCAGGAGGGATCCCTCAAGGCCGTGCTGGTAGGAGCGGCGCAGCGGGTCACCTGCTACGGATTGCCTGAAAGAGTCCGCCCACCCGCCGGATGCGGCGAGTCAGTTCCAGAACCGTCAGTTCCGGGCGGAGAACGCTGGGCTCGAGCCCGAGCCGGGCGCTGATCTGGTCGGCCGACGCCGGTTGAGCGAGCAGCCCCACGATTTGCTGCTGCACAGGCGAGAGCCCAACCGCGGGCAACGGCTCGGGCTGAACGAGATCCCCTGCGGTCGGAGCGAACCGGGCCTCGTGCGTGCCTTCGAAGTGGTGTCGGGCGGCGTTCTCGAGCGTGTGGATGACATCGCCTGGTTCGAGCACGGGAGCCGCCCCCCCGTCGCGAATCAGTTCGAGCGCGCCACGGCTGGCTTGGGAATCGACGCGACCGGGTAAGGCCATGACTTCGCGTCCTTGTTCTTCGGCCGCCAGTCGCGCGGTGATCAGGGCGCCCGACTTGGCTCCGGCCTCGATCACCAGCACCCCGAGCGAAAGACCGGAGATGATGCGGTTGCGCCCGGGGAAGTTCTCAGCCGCGGCCGGCGTTTCGATTGGTAACTCGGAGACAATCGCCCCGCGATCGTCGGCCACGATTTGCTCGAAGAGATCGGCGTTTTCAGGTGGATAGGCGTGAGCCAGTCCGCAGCCCATGACGACGATGCTGCGTCCTCCAGCATCGAGGGCCCCACGATGAGCGCTGGTGTCTATGCCGCGGGCGCCGCCGGAGACAACCGTCAACCCGGCCCGGGCCAGAGCGCCGGCGAAGCGAGCGCTCTGTTCAAGCCCGTACAGCGTGCAAGCGCGCGAGCCAACGATGCCGACCGGGTAGCGATCGTCGTCCTGTGGCGACAGGCGTCCGCGAACGAAGAGAATGAGGGGTGCGTCTGCCAGTTCGGCCAGCAGCGGCGGGTAGTCGGGTGCACCTCGCGCGACGATGGAGGCTCCGACGCGACCGGCTGCTTCGAGTTGGCGAGCCGCCACGTCGGCCGAGGCCTTGAGCCCGGCGGCGATGCGCGAAGCCAACACCGACCCTATTCCCTCGATGCGCTGCAACGCGGCGGGCGAGGCGGTGAAAAGAGCAGCGGGCGAGCCCAGGGATTCGATGCAGCGGGCCGCCCGCACCGGACCCAGGCCGGGCGTCAGCGCGATGCGCAGCATGCACAGAGCATGATCGTCGATCGGGCGCATGGTCAGTCGGTCAGGTCGGACTGCGCGGGGAGCGGCCGGTACGGAGGGAAGTTCTTCCGCTGCGCGAACTCGACGACGCGCGCGTAGACGCGGATGGGGCGTGTCTGGACCACGTTGGTCAGCACCCGCTGCTCGGTCACGACCTGCGCGTAGAGGGCACCCGGGTCGGGGCGCTCCAGGGTCATGAAGACCAGATCCTCATCCAGCCGCGGATCCGTGCGGTCGATCGTGACTTTCCATCCGGGCGTGGGGGACTGAACGATGAGCAGGTGTCTTCCTTCAGCGACCGATTGCGTGACGGGGGGCCCTGTGAAGGCAGCGTCGTCGAGCACTGTCGGGCTTGACCAGCAGCCGCCGAGTGCCAAGCCGATCGCGCACATAACTACCGCCAAGCGACGCTTCATATTGACTCCTTCCAGGTCACGGCGCTTGGATGATATCCGGTCCGCTCGGCCAGGTTCCAAACACAACCCGGTATAGATACATACACCTCGCTTGGATTGAGCCCAAGAGAGGCACCAACGAAATTGCGCCTTGAATTCGCACCTGCTTGTCCGACAATTGTGGGCAGGCGTGACCCGGTGCCTATTCCAGTCACCGATCCGTGCGGCTCGAAAGGACGGCTGCTCGGCACGGGCGCGCGGCAAGCGCGGGTCGCCGGAGTTGTGTACAGCGAGCGGCTGGTCCATGGGTCACCAGCCGGGCACGCCGCTTTCACCCGTGGCCGGTATGCTGAAAGGAGTTGAACATGAGAAGCGTGTGCAGCATTGGTGCATTGGCCGTGGGAGCGGCCATCGCTTCGGGGGATTTGACGGTGTTGGGCGCATTCAACCCGGCCGAAGGCGGAAGCATCAACTCCATCGGCTTCAACGAGGGTACGGACGAGATCTTCGTGCATTTCAACCATAACGGGAGCGTCCACGTGTACACGCGCTCGGGGTCGTTCCTGCGGTCGTTTGCCAAGCCGAGCGGGGTGGCTGGGAACGATGATGACCTGGAGTTCGCGACCGAGTCGATCGGCGTGGGCGGCACGGTCGTGCCGGCGCACAGCCTCCTTGTGATTGAAAACGACAACGACCCGCCGCGCATCGTGGCCGCTCGGGCGACGGACGGGGCGGTCCTGGCGCAACAGACGTTTGGCGCGTCACTTGTCGGCGCGTGGACCGGCGGAGCGTACCACCACGATCGCGATACGTTTTTCTGCACCGACTGGTCTTGGAATGCACTGCAGGAGGTCAACGCCGACGATGGCGCGGTTGTGCAGCAGTTCACGGTCAACCCGGCGGGAGCGCCGTCCTTTTACCTCTACTACAGCGATGTGGACGTGCTTCGTGCCAGCGGGCATCTGTATGTGGTGTCAAGTCAACAGGCGTTCATCCGCGTGATGACGCCAGCGGGTCAGTGGGTGACGGATATCGACGTGTCCGGCCTGGGCGTCAGCGAGATGGCGGGCATTGCCATCGACGATGGGCGAGGGGAGGCGTGGATCTGCAGCCAGAACGGTGTGGTTTATCAGTTGGGGGGGCTTGAGCCCTTCCAGGGCGGGCCGTGCTCGTCGGCGGATCTTGCCCAGCCTTACGGGCGGCTGGACTTCTTCGACGTGCAGTTGTTCCTGCAAAGGTTCAGCGCCCAACATCCTTCGGCCGACCTGAATCAGGATGGTGCGTACAACTTCTTTGATGTCCAGATCTTTCTTGCTGCGTTCAGCGCCGGCTGCGTGTGAATGGCGGCGAGCGGCGGGCGGACCTCATAGTCTTGTCCGCTGATGCGAAGATGGTGGAACAGCATCCGCCGATGGTGCGCCGACGACCCGCCGAGCGTGGTCGCGTGGGCGCTGGCGGTCGCGCTGAGCGTCCTCTGGCTGGGCATAGCACTCTGGCCTCGAACGGAAGCCAGCCCGGTCGAGCCGATGGTGCGCGTCCGTGTGCAGAGAGCACAGGCGACGGTGACACTGGGCGGCGCGGGGCAGGCGGCGATCCGACTCGATGATCACCCGCCGGTTCGCGTGTCGTTGCCGATCGAAGTAACGGCCGGTGAGCGGGCATTCGTGCGGGCCGATCGGGTTGACGTGGGCACGGCCGTAGTCATGATCGAGGTGGATGCGGGCGACGGGCCAACGCTGCGTGTGTTCGATCGGACGTGGAATGGGCGCGTACGCCTTCTGGTGCGCGACGGCGCGATCGATCTGGTGATCGAAGAGCCGCTGGAGCGGTACGTGGCCGGGGTTCTGAGCGGTGAGTTGTTCTCGGCCTGGCCGATGGAGTGCTTCCGCGCGCAAGCGATCGCATCGCGCAGTTACGCAGCCCAGCAGATGCTGCGTGC
Source organism: Phycisphaerales bacterium (assembly GCA_023382935.1). Lineage (GTDB taxonomy): Bacteria > Planctomycetota > Phycisphaerae > Phycisphaerales > UBA1924 > J022. The sequence goes on along the minus strand of JAHDXL010000004.1, from coordinate 354,430 downwards.
GGCCGAGCGGGCGTATGACGTGGACGTGGACGAGCGGGACCAGGTGTTCGTGGTGAGCGGGCCGCTGGAGAAGGCGGTGGAGGCAGCGAGGTCGACGCGCGGCCTCATCCTGACGGACGAGCACGGGCAGCCATTGCGGGCATATTTTTCGAGCACCTGCGGCGGTCGGCCGGCGTCGGCGCGGCAGATCTGGCCGGCGCGTGGGTCGCTGATCTGCAACGACGCCGAGCCGCTGAATGGCCCGGCGCGGGCGCACGCCTGCCAGGGTGCGCCGCTCTACCGCTGGGAGCGGCGTCGTGGAGCCAACGAGGTGTCCGCTCGCGTGCGGGCGTGGGGAGAGGCTGTCGGGCACGCGGCCCGGCGACTGGGGCGAGTGGCGCAGATCGAAGTCGTGGAGCAGGCGCCATCGGGCCGGCCGGGGTGGTTTGAAGTGGCAGACGTCGAGCAGCGGCGCGTGCGCATCAAGGCGGACGACCTGCGCGTGGCCATGAACTACGCCGGATCGCGTCCGCTCGAGCGGGGGCTGGTGATTCCGAGCAACGACTTCGAGGTGGCGTTCGAGCGCGATGTGATGGTGGTGCGCGGGCGCGGGCATGGGCACGGGGTCGGGCTTTGCCAGTATTGCGCGGCCGAGTGGGCTCGACAGGGCTTCAGGGCCGAGCAGATGCTCAGCGCGTTCTACCCCGGCGCCGGGATCGAGCGCGTGTATGAGTAGGTGGGCTCGCACCGGCCACCCTGGCTGCGCACGGCACCGCCTCGCCGAGGGGCGCATCTCCACGTCTACCATCGCACATGCCGATCCCGAGTGAACGTCGCGACCTGTATCAGCGCTGGTTGTGTGAGATCACGCGGCTGCCCACCGCGGCCGGTCACGAGCAGCGCGTCATCGCTTGGATCAACCGCTGGGTGCAGCAGCGGCCCGACCTTGTGCTCGAGCGCGACGTACACGGCAACCTGGTCGTGCGGCCAAGGCAGAAGTGGGGGAGTGGTGAGGCGCCGGTGTTCATCACGGCGCACCTCGATCACCCGGCATTCGTGGTTGAGCGCGTGCTGGATGGCGGCGAGGCTGAACTGACGTTCCGCGGCGGCGTGATGGATGATTACTTCTTCGAAGCGCCCATCACCATCTACTGCGGCCATGAGAGGATGGTAAGTGCGACCATCGTGCGCAAGGCCGACGGTGTGCAGGAGCCGCTCAAGCGCTGGGTGGCGCGCCTGGACGCGGGCGGGCAGGTGAACGTGGGCGACATCGCGACGTGGACGCTGCCCGAGCAGGAAGTCATCGACGGCGTGCTGCACACCAGTGCCTGCGACGACCTGGCGGCCGTGGCGGCGGCGATGGCGACACTGGAGGAACTGCGCATGGCGCACGAGGCGGGTGGCGCATCACTCGACGTGCGGCTGCTGTTTACGCGGGCCGAGGAGATCGGCTTTCTCGGAGCGATCGGCGCATGCATGGAGAAGACCATGCCGATCGAGTCGCGCGTCATCGCGCTGGAGAACTCCCGCAGTTTCGCGGATTCACCGATCGGAGGCGGGCCGATCGTACGTGTGGGGGACCGCGTGAGCGTGTTCACGCCGGAGTTGACGGGCGCAGTGGCGAAGGTGGCCGAGGACATCGCCGGCGGGCCTGCGATCCCGCTGGCCAGCCAGAAGAACGCGGAAGGCCCGCAGTGGCGCTGGCAGCGCAAACTGATGGCTGGTGGCGCGTGCGAGGCGAGCGTCTTCTGCACCTATGGATACCAAGCGACATGCGTGTGCCTGCCGCTGGGGAACTACCACAACATGGCCGACCTCGATGCGGTGCAGGCGGGCAGGAACACGGCGCGACCTCGCGTGGGGCGCGAGCACATCGCGCTGTCAGACTACTTCGGGATGATCGAGTTGCTGGTGGGGTGCGGGCAGGGCTTGCCCGATCGTCCGCCGTTCAAGCAGCGGGTCGAGAAGTTGTGGAACGACCTGGCATTTGTGCTGGGGAGTTGAGCAGCGACAGGTTCTGGCACGCACCAGCAGATGTGGTCTGGAGATTCTTCCTCGCGAAGAAGGCAGGGTTACGTGGCCGCGTGTTCGCTCATGCCGGCGTAGTCCTGCAGGGCGGCGACATCCCACACCCCGGCGCGTTGGGCCTCGATGGCGCGCACGGCGGCCCGGGCGGCCGTCGCGGTGGTCAGCATCGGGATGCCCAGTCGCACCGCCAAGGCACGGATGCGTCCTTCGTCGGTCTGCCAGCCGGTACGCGTCGGCGTGTTGATGACCAGCGCGATGCGCCCGTCCTGCATCAGGTCGATCACATTGGGGCGCGCGCCAGCCCCGATCTTCTGCAGCACGTTGGTGCGCAGCCCGTGTCGCGCCAGGACTTCGGCGGTGCCGGGCGTGGTGTAGGCGGTGAAGCCCATGGCCATCAGCGATCGCGTCACGTCGACGATTGCGGGCTTGTCTTCCTTGCGCACGGAAATGAACACGCCGCCCTCGCGCGGGAGAGTGATGCCGGCGGCCAGCAGGGTCTTGAGCAGCGCCACCGGCAGCGAGACGTCAAGCCCCATGACTTCACCTGTCGATCGCATCTCGGGTCCGAGCACAAAGTCAACGCCGGGGAACTTCTGGAACGGGAACACCGGGCCCTTGACGGCGAAGGCGCCGGTCTCGGGCACCTCGTGCACGCCCTGCTCGGCCAGCGAAACGCCCATCATCACCTTGGCCGCAACGGAGGCCCACGGCACACCCTTGGCCTTGCCGACGAAGGGCACGGTGCGGCTGGCGCGCGGGTTGACCTCGATGATGTAGATGTCGTCGTCCTTGACGGCCAGTTGGACGTTCATAAGCCCGCTGACCTTGAGTTCGGTCGCCAGGCCTCGGGCGATCTTGCGGATCTGTTCGACCAGGCCCTTGCGCAGCGCGTAGGGCGGAATGGTGCACGTCGAGTCGCCCGAGTGCACGCCGGCATGCTCGATGTGTTCCATGACGCCGCAGACGAGGGCCCGCGAACAGCGGCTGGAGGCCGCCCCCACGGACGCGGAGGAGAGATGTTCGCTGAAATCGGCGACGACATCCACGTCGACCTCCGTCGCGCCGTCGAGAAACTTGTCGATGAGGATGGGAGCATCATCGAGCCCGGAGACATCGACGGCCGTGGCCATGTAATGACGAAGTGCCCTTTCATCCGGGCAGATTTCCATGCCGCGTCCACCGAGAACGTAACTTGGACGCACCAGCACGGGGAACCCGACTCGTCGCGCGATTTCGACGGCCTGGTCAAGCGAGCGCGCAATCCCGCTCGGGGGTTTCTGCAACTTGAGTTTGTCGAGCAGGTGGTCGAAGCGGTCGCGGTCCTCGGCCAGGTCGATTGAATCGAGCGGTGTGCCGAGCAGCGGGACGCCGGCCGCGGCCAGACCGTGCGCGAGATTCAGCGGCGTCTGCCCGCCGAACTGGACCACGAGCCCCTTGACGCGCGATGGTCCTTTAGCCGGGGGAGGCGGCATCTTGCCGCCCGCGTCGACCCCATCGCTCCCGTTCAGCCGTTCGACGACGTTCAGCACGTCTTCGAGCGTGAGCGGCTCGAAGAACAGCAGGTCGCTGGTGTCGTAGTCCGTCGAGACGGTTTCCGGGTTCGAGTTGATCATCACGCTCTCGAATCCGAGTTCGCGGGCGGCAAAGGCCGCGTGCACGCAGCAGTAATCAAACTCGATGCCCTGCCCGATGCGGTTGGGCCCGCCGCCGAGGATGACGACCTTCTCTTTGCCGGCCCGCTTCAGGCGTTCGCGCAGTTCGCACTCGGGCCGGACCATCTGCGTCTTCCCGTCGGCGCCGAGTCGCTCGTAGCCGGGTTGATAGGTCGAGTAGTAATAGGGCGTGACGGCCTCGAACTCGGCGGCGCAGGTGTCAACGAGTTTGTAGACGCACTCGATGCCCAATCTCTGCCGATGCCACCGCACCTCGAGAATGGTCTTCGTCGAAATCGTGCCCAGGTAGAGGTTGGCCAGTTGCGCATCGGAGTAGCCGAGCCGCTTGGCCTCGAAGAGCACTTCGCGCGGCACGTCGGCAAGATGCTGATAGCGGCACAGCGTGTCCTCGAACCGGACAAGTTGCGCGATCTGGTCGATGAAAAACGGGTCGATGCGCGTCATTTGGCTGATGCGCTCCACCGACCATCCCATCTTCAGCGCATAGCGGATGTAATAAAGCCGCCCCTGGCTGGGCACGGTCAGTTTGCGCGTCAGTTTGTCCAGTTCGATAGGCCACTCGATCGGCGCGCCGTCGGCCGTGCGCAGCCCCGTGGCCGGCGCCGACCCGCTCTCCGTGTCGAGTTTGAGCTGCTTGTGTTCGACGGCGCGCACGGCCGCCAGCCACTTGTCATTGCGGTCCAGCCCAAGCCCGAAACGCTTGACCTCCATCGAGCGGATGACCTTCTGCAGACTCTCCTTGAAGGTGCGCCCGATGGCCATGGCTTCGCCCACGCTCTTCATCTGCGTGGTCAGGGTCTCGTCGGCCTCGGGGAACTTCTCGAAGGTCCACCGCGGCATCTTGGTGACGATGTAGTCAATGCTCGGCTCGAAACACGCGCTGGTCGAGCCGGTGATGTCGTTGCGCAGTTCGTCGAGCGTGTAGCCGATGGCCAGTTTGGCGGCGATCTTGGCGATCGGGAAGCCCGTCGCCTTGCTCGCCAGGGCCGACGAGCGCGACACGCGCGGGTTCATCTCCACCACGACGAACTCAAAGGGCTTCCGGCCGTCGCGGCCCGGCAGCGGGCTGGGGTTCACCGCGAACTGTACGTTGGAGCCGCCGGTCTCGACGCCCACGGCCCGCATGATCTTCAAAGCCGCGTCGCGGAGAACCTGATACTCCTTGTCCGTCAGCGTGAGGATGGGTGCCACGGTGATCGAGTCGCCGGTGTGGACGCCCATCGGGTCGACGTTCTCGATGCCGCAGACGATGACGCAGTTGTCGGCCCTGTCGCGGACGACCTCGAGTTCGTACTCCTTCCAACCGATGAGGCTGCGGTCGATCTGGACCTGCCCGATCATGCTGGCGCGCAGCCCGCGGGTCACGAGTTCCTGGAACTCGTCGTTGTTGTAGGCGATGCCGCCCCCCCATCCGCCCAGCGTGAACGCCGGACGGATGATCGCCGGCAGCCCGATTTTCTGGACGAACTCCTCGGCCTGCGCCAGGGTGGTCACGGTGCGCGACTCGGGCGTCGCTAGCCCGATGGCTTGGCACACGTCGGCAAAGGCCTGGCGATCTTCGGCCCGGTGGATGACCTGCCGATTGGCCCCAATGAGTTCGACGCCGAAGCGGTCGAGCACGCCCGAGTCATAGAGGGCACAGGCGCAGTTGAGGGCCGTCTGCCCGCCGAGAGTGGGGAGGATGGCATCAACCGGGCTGCCGAGGTCTTTTTCCCTGGCCAGGATCTTCTCGACCGTCTCGGGCGTGATGGGCTCGATGTAGGTGCGGTCGGAGAAGGCCGGGTCGGTCATGATCGTCGCGGGGTTGGAGTTGACGAGCACGACGCGGTAGCCCTCGTCTCGGAGAGACTTGCAGGCCTGGGCGCCGGAATAGTCGAACTCGCACCCCTGCCCGATGACGATGGGCCCCGAGCCGATGATGAGGATGGTGTGGATGTCGTCGCGTCTGGGCATGTGGCTCCCGGAACTGGCCGCGGTGCTCCCGGCAGCCGGGGGCGGCGCAAACTCGGTGAGTGTAGGCCGAGGGCTTTGGAAAGCGCGGGAGTCACCGACGCTCGTCAGGATGTCGCGGCCGATGGTTGTCGCCGCTCGTTTGCGGGTGGCGTCGGACCTTCCCGTGCCGGAGACGGCGAGGGCATGTTGCCACCTGTAGACTCCGATCATGCGCGTCCTCGGCATCGATCCCGGCCTCCGCATCACCGGCTATGGCTGCGTGGCGGGACAGGTTGGTTCGCTCTCGCTCGTCGAGGGCGGAGTCATTCGCCTGGTCGAGGGGTCGCCGGTGCGTACGGTGCCCGAGCGCCTTGTCGAACTCGACCGCGACCTGGGCGAATTGCTCGATCGGCTTGAGCCCCGGGCCGTGGCCGTGGAGGGGCTGTTTGCCCATTACAAGCACCCGGCGACGGCCGTGGTCATGGCCCATGCTCGCGGGGTGGTGTTGCTGGCAGTGCAGAAGCGCGGGTTGGAACTCGTCGAACTCAAGCCGGCTGAGATCAAGAAGTCGCTGACCGGCAGCGGGCGGGCGGGCAAGGGGCAGATGCAACGGGCGGTACAGCAGATGTTCCGTCTTTCGGCCCTGCCGCAGCCGGCCGACGTGGCCGACGCCATCGCCATCGCCGCGTGCGGGGTGGAGCGCCTGGCGGCCGCAGTGGTGCAGGGCCGGGCGCGGTGAGCGATGACCCGGCGAGCACCCCGGTCGCGTGCCAGCAACCGTCTCTTCAATGTTGCTGCTTGGCCGGCTGGAAGCCGGTCCCACTGATGCAAGTGCAGGCCCTCCAACGTCCGAAGACGGATATTGCTGTCACGACGTTCACGGCGTGAGCGAGGTCGAGCCTTCGACGCCGGAAGTCGGGCGGCGCAGCCCGGCGTCGTACAGCAGTTCGGCGAACGGGCCGGGCGGCAGGTACTCGATCCAACCGGAAAGGCCGATCGCACCAGCGTTGGACGGGAACACCGACAACGGCACGGCCGCCGGGAAAATCATCTCGACGCGACCATAACGCGGGAGGGTGACCTCGGGCGAGGCGGTACCGGAGTAGATCGACGATCCATCCGCCGTGATGGTGTACCTGGCTTCGCCCAGTGCGATCTCATGATCGTTGGGGTTCTCTCCGACCACGGTGATTTCGAGGCGAACGCCCTCGTCCGTGCGCTGGGCGGCACGGGCGCTGACCACTTGGAATCGCGGGGCGACCGATCCGCTCGAGCAGCCCGGGAGCACGAGCGCGAGGAGAACGGCGAGCAGGAACGGGTAGATGCGGTTCACGCGGGGAGCGTACCCGCACCGGGGCGCACCGGCCAGTGGATCATGGGGCCGAGATCGAGACCCACTGCGGATCGTTGTAGCCGAAGTCGATGGCCTGGGCAAGGGTGGTGGGGTGGGCCTCGGCGACGTACTGTCCCCAGTGGACGGTGAGCCACCCGAGGACCAGGGCGCAGACCCACGCGCCCAACTCGGCCGAGCGTGTCCGGCGGATGACATAGAGAATGCCGACGGTGGTGATGACCGAACTGAGTTTCCAGGCGATGAGCAACGGAATGGACTGAAGTTCCATGATGGCGCGGGCGACGGGGTTCGCCTCGGGGAAGCCCCCGCCGTCGCGGAGGAAGAGGACGGTCAGGTAGAGGTCGGCCAGACTGAGCAGAATCACCAGGGAGAGCAGGAGCACCACGCGGGACGGTCGGCTTTGGAGGCGCCCCTTCGCATGACAGACAAGCCCCGGCAACGCAGACGTCAGCATGGTCATGATGCGTTCTGTTCGGTCGCAAGGCTGGGACGCTTGAGTAAACTCTCCCCCCTGTTTTGCGGCTGGCAACTTTCCCGGTGCCGTTGCGCGTTCCGCCCCGCTTGTGCGCCCGAGAACAACGTCTCAAGTCCGCGTGGATTGCTGGCCGGGCTGATCCTGCTGCTCCTGGTCGCCGGAACCGCGTTCGGCCAGATGGAAACGCCCGAGAACCCCGTGTATGTAGACGATTCGCCTGCCGCTCGGGACATGCTGCTGCGAGTGAACGAACTGATGGCCCAAGGCAGCCGGCGCGAGGCAGTGCGTGGACTGCAGGACATCCTCAATGAGCACGCCCATCGCGTGCTGCCATCGCCAAACGATGAAAACCTCTTCGTGCCGGTGCGACGGGTGGTGTTTGATCGCATCGTCGGCGACGCAGGGCTGCTGGCCGACTTTCGGGAGATGAGCGAGCCGGAGGCCCGGCGTCTGCTCGAAGCCGGGCGGCTGGAAGATGTGGTGCGGACGAGGCTGCTGACCGCCTCGGGCTTCGAGGCCGCGTTGCGACTGGCGCAGTTGCATCTGGAATCGGCGCGATTCGAGGCGGCGCTGCGAACGTTGAGCGAACTTGAAGGCCATCCCGACTTTGCGTCGCGTCGTATCGAAGCCAGTGCGCTGGCGGGGCTGGTGGCACGGTATGTCGAGCACGAAGGCGCGGCACGCCTGCTCGAACGCTGGGGCGTGCCCGCGCCCCCCGACCAGTGGCCAACCCCGGCAGGGCTGTTCATCAGCAGCGTCGACGCCGACCAGCCGGGGAAAGATGCGAATCTGGCGGGGATCGTGCCTCGTCCGTTGGCCAGCGCAACGCTTTCTCCGGTTCAAGCCCCGCTGGGAGAACCGGAGAATGAAACAGTGATGCTGCAGCGCCAACTGGCGGCCAGCAACGACGTCTTCAGTTGGACCTTGCCCAGTGCCGCGGCGGACATGGTGTACACCAACGACGGGGACAACATCACCGCGTGGGATCGCTTCACGCTGCGGCCGGTGTGGCGCGTCGAGCGGCGGGAGCCGGTGAGCGACAACCTCTTTGAGCAGCGCGACATCCGGCGCCGGCAATCCCGGCGGATCGAGGATTCGTGCGAGGTTACGCTCACGCCCGATCACGTCATCGCAATTACGGGATTGGCCGTCGGAGGCGTGCGCCAGGGCGACGGGCGCGTGCACTGCATCGATCGTCGCACGGGAGAGGTTCGCTGGTCGGTAGACGTGCCCTCCATTGACGCTCAACTGGCCGAGTCGAGTTTGCGCGGGCCGGCTGAAGTGGTGGAGGGGACCGTGATTGTGGCCGCACGCAAGTCGGCGCGCGAGCGGCGGATCGTTGGCGTGTACCTGGTCGGACTTGATCTGGCTGACGGATCACTGAGGTGGGTGCGGCTGATCGGCTCGGCTGGCGCCCTGCCGTTTCAGACCGCCGCGCGGTTTCCCGAGCGCATGACTGCGCGTCACGGCGTGGTGTACCGGGCCGACGAGATCGGGATCATTGCCGCCGTGCGGGCCGACGATGGTTCGCCCCTTTGGGTGCGCCGCTACCCATCCTTCCGAATGTATGACAACGAGGTCAGGCCGCCGTGGACCAGTTCCGGCCCGGTCGTGCATGCCGACAGCGTGGTGGCCGTGTCACCCAATCGCCAGCAGGTGGTGCGGATCGACGCAGAGAGCGGAGCCGAGCGTGGGCGGATGGAGGCGGACCGGCTGGCCCGTCCAAGTTATCTGTTGAAGAGCGCGCAGCGGCTGGTGGGTGTGGCCGACGGGCGCCTCGCGTGGATGGACCTGGATGAGTTTCCCAACGGTATCGTGCGATTCAGCGATCCGATGAGTGCGACGGGCGGAATCGTGGGGCGTGTGGCCATTGCCGGTGAACGGGTGATGGCGCCACTGGCCAACTCGATCGCCTTGGTTGACATGAACACCGGCGAAGAGCGCGACGCGGCGATTGACGAGTCTGGCAACGCACTGGCGCTCGATGGGCAGTTGCTCATCGTTGACAATGACGAGTTGCACAGTTACATGGTGTGGGAGGTCGCCTCGGAACTGCTGGCCGAGCGTGTCCGCGGCGACCCGGACAACCCCGCGCCGGCGGCCACGCTGGCCGAACTTGCCTACCGCGCCGGACGATTCGATCACATCGTCTCGTCGGTCGATGCCGCCCTGCGAGCCATTGATCGCAACCCGGCCGCGCACGGTGCGACACGAGCGACCCTGTTTGAAGCGGTTCTGCTCATGGTCGATCCGATCGATTCGACCCGGGGCGCCGCACCGCCGCGGATCTCCAGCCTCGAGACGCTCGCGGCGCTGGTCGAGCGCTTGGGGGCGCTGGCCGATCGCCCCGAGCACATGGTGGCGCACCGGCTGGTCGAGGCTCGCGTGTGCGAAGCAGGCGGACAGTCGGCCCGTGCCGTGGAATCTCTGCAGATCATCCTGGCCGACCCCGTGCTGGGCTCATCCTTCTGGCGCGGGGGCGACTTGACGATTCGCGCCGATTTGGAGGCAACACGCCGTCTGCGCGAGTTGCTCGCTCGCAAGGGCTGGGCGGCCTATGCGGCCTTCGAACGCGAGGCTCGCGCGCAGATGGATCTGCTCGCGGCATCGGCCGGCCCGGGCGAGTTCGAGTCGCTCGCTGGACGCTATCCCTATTCGACCCTGGCTCCCCTCTTCTACCTCCGGGCCGCGGAACGATCGGATGTGCAGGGGCGCCTGCGTCTGCTCGATCGGGGGCTGCGCGCTTCTTTTGAAGTGCGCTCGGTCGGCGGTTCGGTCGATCCGGCGGTAACCGCCGAGTTGGCCGGGTGTCTTCTCGCGGCGCTGGTCGACGCCGGCCGCGTCGGAGAGGCAAGGCAGTTGGTCGACTTGCTGGGCCCGACCTATTCCGTACGCACTCCGACGCGAGGTGCAATCGAGGTCGATGTCGCGGCCCTGCTCGCCGACTCGGTGCGAACCACCCCCGCCCCGCGCCGTCCCGTGATCGGCACGACGCTGACGGCCCAACCGGCTCCGGCGCTCGAACAGGGCCGCGTGGCGCGCCCGGCGATGGAATCCTCTCGCCCAAGCCCGCCCGACCAGGTGCTGCTTGTTTCGTCTTCAACTCAAATCCTCCGCCTGATGGCGCTGGATGCAGCCGGCACCTTGGTCGAGCGGTGGCGGGTGACGGCCCCGTTCGAGCCGATCCTGCTCGAACACGACGCCGACGCGCTGCTGATCGCATGGCTCGATCCGCTCGGTCTGCTGATCGAGCGGCTGGACACGCGCGACGGACGCAGCCTGTGGAAGCACCGGCCATTTGACACAGCGCCGGCCGACGAGCCGGCCAACCGGGCGGCCCTGCTCAGCGGGTTTGTCTCCCCGCTCGAAGGACGCGTGTTCAGCGACCAGGTGCTCGTCACTACCGATGAGCGGCTTGTCGTCGCCACCTTGCGCACGGGGGCCATTGTCACGCTTGATCGGACCAACGGAAGCGTGGTGTGGTCGGGTCAAAGCGACGTGGGGCGCGTGTTCGACGTGGCGTTGAAGTCCGGACGGCTGGTCGTGGCCGGCGCTTCGGCGCGAGAGGGCAACACATGGCGTTCGGCGGTGGTGTCGCTCGATGCGCGCAGCGGCCGCGTGTCCAGCCGCCTCGACGAGCCCCCAGGCACGGTCCGATGGGTGCGACTGACCGAAGAGGGCCTGATGATCGCCGGGCTCGACCAGGGGCTGGTGTGTGTCGACGTCGAGCAGAGCCGGGTCCGCTGGATGCTGGGCGAAGATCCGACCGTGGCCTCGCTGGACGCATGGGTCTTCGGCGATCGCCTCTTCCTGCTGGACCAGCAGCGAGAACTGTGGCGGATCGACATTCCGTCCGGCAGGCTCGAGCGCCCACCGCTGGAGACACGCGGGCGACTGGTCGACCACGTGGGCATCCGCACCGCGGAACTGGAAGGACAGATCATCTTCGCCAGCGGCTCGGGGCTGCTGACCTTCAGCCCGCAGGGTGCTCTCGTCGGCGTGGATGTGTTCGACTCAATCGGCGCGCTGGTTTCCAGCGAGCCGGGCACCTCGGTGATTGCCATGCTCGACACGGCTCCAGCGCCGGGCCCCGACCGACTGAGCAGTTACCACCTGCATCTCCTTGACGTGCGCTCGGCGAGATTGCTGGTCAGTTACCCGATCCGCCTGCCCGCCACGCCCGAATCCATCACGCTGCTTGACCATCTGGTGCTCGTGTCGGCCGGCGAAGTGACGATGGTGCTGCGGGCCGATCCCTGATCACGGCTGGAACGGGAAGACAAGGGGCGTAATGGCAACCGTGGTCAGGCAGACCAGCACGTTCATGGGAATGCCGATCTTGAGAAAGTCGGCGAACGTGTACCCGCCCGGCCCGTACACCATCAGGTTGCACTGGTAGCCCAGTGGCGTGGCGAAACTCGCCGAGCCGGCCATCATGATCGCGATGATGAATGGCATGAAGTCCACGCCGAGCGACTGCGCCACCGCCTGGGCGATCGGGAAGGAAATCGCGACCGCGGCGTTGTTGGTAATGATCTCGGTGAAGAACGATGTAACCGCGTACATGCCCAGCAGCACCAGCCACGGGTTGGAACCGACAACACCGATGACGCCGTGGGCAATCATGTTGGCCGCCCCCGACTGCTCCAGCGCGCGCCCCAGCGCCAGCGCTGCGGCAATGACAATCAACACCGACCAGTCCACGCTCTGTCGCGCCTCGGTGATGGTGCAGCAGCGCGTCAGTACCATGACGCCCGCGGCAATCAGGGCCGCCTGCATCATCGAGTACAAGCCCACTGTTGCCATCGCAATCATGGCCACCAGCACGATGATGGCGATGGGCGCGCGGCCGTGACGACGCGGCGTCGAGTCCTCCAACCGGCGCACCAGAAGGAAGTCACGAGACCCCTCCGCCCGCTCGGCAAAGCCCGGGTCAGCCTCGACCAGCAGCAAGTCGCCGGCCTGCAATTCGATGTCGCCCAGACGCCCGCGCACACGCTCACCATTGCGAGCCACGGCGATGACCGCGCCATTGTGCCGGTTGCGGAACCGGGCTTCCTTGATTGTCTTGCCGTCCAGTTCGCCGGAAGGGGCAACCACGGTCTCGAACAGCCTCCGCCGGTAGCGGGGTGAATCGAGTTTGAACACCTGGTTGGTGGCCGGCGCCAGCCCACGCGTGTTGGCCAGTTCCTTGATCGACTCGACCACGCCAACAAACAGCAGCCGATCGCCGGCGCGGAGCGTCTGCTCCGGACCCACCGCTGGAATGACATCCTCGCCCCGGTCGATCTCGGCCAGAAAGCACCCGGGCAGGTTGCGCATGCCCGCCTGCTCCACCGTCTTGCCGGCCAGCGGGCTGCCTTCCGGGACAATCAGTTCGAGCGTGTATTCCTTCGGGTCGGCCAGCGGGGCCTTGGCCGAGGCGCGACTGGGCAACAGTTTCGGCCCAACCAGCACCAGAAAGCCGATGCCGATGATCGCCACCGGCAGCCCCACCCAGGTGATGTCAAACATCTTCAGCGGGGGAAGATCGGTCTGGGAGATCACCAACCCCGCGACCACCAGGTTGGTGCTCGTACCGATCAGCGAGCAGGTGCCACCGAGAATCGCCGAGTAACTCAGCGGAATCATAAGTTTGGACGGACTGACCTTGAGTTTCTTGGCCCAGTCCTGGATCGCCCCGATCATCATCGCGACCACCGGCGTGTTGTTCAGAAACACGCTCATGCCCCACACCGGACCGGCCACACGCAGAATGGCCCCGCGCTCGGACTTCGGCCGCCCCAGCAGGTGGCTGGCAATCCAGTCGATCCCCCCCGTCTCACGCAGCCCGGCGACCACGATGAACAGAAACCCCACCGTGAGCATCCCCGAGTTGCTGAACCCGGCGAACGCGCTCTCGGCTGACAGCACGCCCCACTTCCAGCCTTGGTCGGTCGGGAAGGGCACCACCATCAGCGCCGTGACAGCCGCGAGCAGCACCGCGTCGGCGGCAATGCGCGTGAACGCCAGCACGCACAGCACGCCGGTGACGATGCACAGAACAAGCGCAATCTCCCACGTCATCGAACCATGCCCCTCTTCCCCGGACTGCTCACCGCGCGGTCGAGAATCGTCCCCTCTCTATCGGCCCGATGACAAGATGGTTTGCACCCCACCCTCGCTCCCCCTTCACAGTCAACCATGAGTACCCACAATAGGGTTGTTGGTGCGTCAGTACACGTTGTGTTTGCGGAGCAGACCCGGATCACGCGGGTTCACACGCGCCAGGGCCTCGGCGATGCGCGTCGCCGCATGACCGTCGCCAAACGTCACAGCCCGACTCGCATGCTGCCGACGAGCCTGAATAACTCCGGCCTTGAGATCGTCACGACGCTCGTGCTCCACATCGACCACTCCCGGCGGGCGCTCGCGGCCCGCCTGACGCCGCCCGATGTTGACCACCGGCACGCCCAGGGCCGGCGCTTCGATCAGCCCGGCCGAACTATTGCCCACCAGCACGCCGCCTTCGCTTGCCAGCCGGCGCAGCACGCCGAGAAACACCTCTCGCGGCAGGTGCTCGGCCGTCACGCCGGCACCTTCAGCCCGCCGCAGCGCCTGCATGATGCCCTCCCGCCCGGGATCGTGGTTTGGGTGCAGGAACAACACACGCTCGCCCGCCAAGGCCGCGATCGCCTCCTCGGCGATGGCTTCCTCGTGCTCTCCGGGCCTGCCGGTGGGGTGCAGCAGCAGAAGCACGGTGGGACGCCCAAGTTGCTGCCACACATCGTCGCCCAAAGGCTCGACCTGATCCAGGCCATCCACCGCCGGCGAACCGGTCACGATGACATGCTCTGGTCTTTCGCCCATGCGCCGGATCCGCTCGGCGCTGGTCTCCGTCGCGGCCAGATGCAGATGGGCCAGTTTGGTGATCGCGTGTCGCATGGCTTCGTCGGCCACGCCCTCGGCCCTGTCACCCCCGTGAATGTGCGCCAGCGCCACTCCTCCGATCGAGGCTGCCGACGCGGCCGCAAACGCCTCGATGCGATCGCCCAGCACCACCACCCAGTCCGGACGCAAATGCTCCAGACTGCGCCCGAAGCGCGCCACCCCCTTGCCCACCGCCTCGACATCGGCCAACCGGCCCGTGCGCCCGGCCGTCTGCATCGGGATCGAGTCGGCCACCGGAAACTCCGCCTTGACGTCGCGGAAGGTCAGCGCCGGCTGAATCAAGTGTGCCCCGGCCGCGATTACCAGCAGTTCCAGATGCCGGTGTTCGTCAATCGCGCGCATCACCGGCGCCAGCAGCCCGAAGTCGGCCCGCGACCCCGTCACCACCGCCACGCGAAACGTGCTCCGGGTTGGAGTGGTCTCGCTCACGCCAGATCATTACCCGTCAACGGCACGTCGGCCTCGACCGCGCACGCCAGCCGCCGCCCAACCACCTCGCCCAGTCGAAATGGCTCGATCCCGCTGCCCGGACGCTTGAACGTCAGATCCTCGCTCGTGATCGTCTGTCCCGCCGCCATCGCACGCCGCGTCACGATCGACTGCCTCGACACCAGCCGCACATCGCGCTCACAGTCCAGCACTTTCTTGCCGGGCGCCGGGCCCGCGGCCGGTCGAGTCAGGTTGCGGGCGGCACGCGCCAGGCGCACGTACTCGGCAAACCCGGCCCCATTCAGCGACGCCGCATGATCGGGTCCGACCCGCCCGCGATCGTCGGTGATGTGGCGCTCGAGCACACAGGCCCCGGCCTGGACCGCGCGCGCCCCGGTTCCGACGCTGGCCGTGTGATCGCTGTACCCGACCGGCAGATCGGTCGCCGCGGCCAGAGCCGGAATCCCCTCCAGCGACTCCTGCGGTGCTGGATAACTGCTCACGCACTGCAAGAGCGCCAGCCGCCCGCGCGCCCCGCCCAGCCACTCGCACGCTCGCATCACTTCCTCCATCGTGCTCGCCCCGGTGCTGACGATCAACGGGCGCCCGTCGCCCGCGATCGCCTCGAGCAGCGGGCGATGGATGATATCGGGGCTGGCAGTCTTGAAGGCATCCCAGGCCAGTCGCTTCGCATCTTCCACGAGATCGAGGCTGAACACCGTCACGATCGCGTGCAGCCCGCGCGCGTGCGCGCGCTCCACCACCCGTTCCATCGCGAGCAGGTCCAGTTCCAGCCTGCGCAGCATCGCCGCCGCGTCGGTCTCTCCCGCGGCCTGCTGGTAGCCCGCCAGCCGCGCCGCCCCGCTCATCAACAGTTCGGCTCGGAAGTATTGCACCTTGATCGCGTCGGCCCCCAACCCTTCAGCCAGATCGACCAGTTGCAGCGCCCGCTCCACATCGCCATCGTGGTTGACCCCGATCTCCGCGATGATGTACGGATCAAGCCCCGTTCCCACGGCGCGCCCGCCGATGTGCAGCCCGGCCGTCACGCCGCTCTCCGCCGGCGCTGGGTGAGCATGGCGTCGGCCACCAGCGCGTCCAGCGCACAATCGATGTCAATGGTCTGTCCGCCCGGATCCACCACGCCGCGACGGTCCAGCCCGAAGAAGGCATGAGGCCCCGGCTCGACGCCCAGTTGCAGATCCAGCGCCGCGCGGCGCACCGCGATCACCGCTCCGGTAGGAATGAAGGCCTCCGGCAAATCCTGACGCCGATACACCCCGTGGTACAGCACGTCACCCTCCCACGGCCGCACTTCTCCCTGGGCATCCACGCGCGTCGTCCACCACGGATGATGCTTGCCCACCGGCTGGTAACTCTGCACCGAGTCGGCGCCGCTCTCCTCCAGCATCTGCATCGCTCGGTCGATGACGCCGGACGGACGGATCGGCACGTTGGCGTACAGGATCACCACCGGGTCGGCATCAAGCCCGACCAGCGCTTCTCGCACCGCCTGGTCCACCGTGGCCGTGTCGCTGGCACACTCGGCGCTGCGTCGATGGACCGACACCCCGCGCCGGTGCGCGATGCGCAGCACCTCATCGTCATCGCTTGAAACCAGCACCCGATCCACGCGCGAGGCGAGCGCATCGTCGATGGTCCATTCGACGCACGCACGCCCGGCGATGGGCGTGACGTTCTTGCCCGGCAGCCCCTTGCTGCCGCTGCGAGCCAGGATGACGGCGATGCTCGGCATGTCCTGCTCACGCGGCCAGCGGCCTTTCAAGCGACCGCTGACGCTCCACCCGAACCTTTCGCCAGGCGCTGGAAAGTCCCATTTCAAACACGTTGACGTGCGGACACCCGCGCACGCTCCCGTCCGCCCGCACCTCCAGCCGCAGGCGTGCTTCACGTTCACGGAGCGCCCGCGGCGCTGCGAGCGGCTGGACCCGCGCCCCCGGCACCCGGGTCGGCAAGGGATCGATCACCGCGCACCCGCACGCAAGCAGCCAGCCGTCGTAGAACCCCTCGATTTGCTCGATCGTTTCGTCACAGCGCGTGATCCGCGGCACGATCCACGGGAGAGGCAGACTCACCCCCGCCAGGCGCTCGTTGCGCTCGCTCAGAAGGGTCTCCACGCGGTTGCGCACCTCCATGTATGCGTCGGAGCCCGCAAGCGACTCGTAGACGCCGGGAGTGATGGCCAGAACGTCCACGCTGATGATGTCGAAGTTCATCTCCCCCAGTTGTCGCCACTCGGCCCCGCGCAGCATGGTGCGCAGGTGCGTCCCGACGCCACGCGATCGGGCCGCTTCCGTGATCCGCGCAAGATACGGATGATCCATCGGGTCGCCCACGCCGTGCAGCGTCAGCGCCGAGCCGGGCGCCATCTCGGCAACCAGTTGCTCCACCTGGCCCACGTCGGAATCAACGCCCCGCATGGAGCCCAAACCGTCCTCCAGCCACTGGCTCCACGCGCCCCGCCGGCGCGCATGCCCGCAGATCTCCAGCACTAGGTGCTGTGGGCAGGCGGCCTCGGCCGCCAGCAAGCGGATGGCGCGCGCAATCGCCGCCGCGTCGGCCTGCAACGCATCTACCGAACCCAGTGCCCATGCGAGCACGGCCCGCCCGTGATCGGTGTCGGCGATGCAGCGTGTCTCCAGGTCGCGCACCTCCGGCGGAACGCTCACGCACATCGGACGCGCGATCGAGTCGCCCTGCGGTGCAAACGGCACGTATCCCAGCAGCCCCCCGATGGTGGCGAGTGGACCCGCGCTGACTTCGCCCTGTGCCAGCGTCTGGCAGGCGGATCGGTCGATCAACAGGCCGCACAGCCCAGGCGGAGCCTGCGTGAAGGTCAGGCGCATGCCCTCGGGAAACTCCATGTATCGCTCGACAATCGCGTCGATCAGCCCAGGGTCAACCGCGCACCAGTCGGCGCCGACCAGCACCGCCGCGTCGAGACTGTGCTGTTCGACCGCGTCGGCCAGCGCCCGCGGATCGAACAACTCGTCATAGCAGGTCAACTGCGCCACTCCGCCTCGCCAGGAGGTGCTCGAAAATCGCCGCGCCGCGCCCACCGCATCCAGGCGCTGCCTGAATCGAGCCACGTCGAGCGGGGCGATGCGCACGCGCTCGCCCAGATCCCCCAGCGCCGCGCGCAGCCTCGCCTGGTCGTCTGTCAGGCAGATCACTTCGCGCAGACGTCGGGCGCTGAGCAGTCGCGCCACCGTCAATCGCAGCGGGCCAAACCCCGACGCGACGGGCTCCTCCAGCGATCGCCGACAGCCCAACCCCCCGCGATCAAAGTCCACATGCAGCACCGCGCTGACGCGCTTGCGCGACAGCCGTCGCCGCGGAGCGTCGCCGGGCACGTCGCGTGTCCGCTTCGTTCCGCCCGCAATCGCCTCGCCGCTCTCCTCCAGCAGCGCGCAGAGGCGCTGGGCCGCCTGCGCGACCGACTCGACATTGCGGATGTCACGTTCCACCCGCTGCATCTGCCGGTCCATTTCGCCCGCTTCCCCGGCCAGTTCGATCGAGCGATCGGCCCGAACCCGGTTGAGCGCGCCCGACTGATTGAGAAACTGCGCCAGCCGAAACGCCGGCTGAAGCGACATGACCTCGTCGCGGATGCGGTGAATGCGGCCGACCAGGTCGTTCATCGCCGTGCGATCCGACTCGCAGCGACGCATCTTCCGCAGAAGCCGAACCGTGTCGCGGCTGAGCAGATGCACGCGCCGCGCCTCAGCCCTGATTCCTGCCAGTCGCGACCGCAGTGACTGCATCAGTTCGGCCGTTCGACCCCCGCGCACGGACGTGGGAATGGAGATGGGAAGGCCCGACTCGAACCGCCCAATCGCGTCCGCCAGCGACATGGCGATGGTGTGCTGCTTGGCCACGCCGCCCTCGGTCGCGTCGATCACACGCAGCCCCGCCTCGGTGTCGGCGGCAAAATCACTCTCAAACTGCGCCAGGTACGTCGACATCTGCTCGTCGGAGTAGATCTTCCGCCCGAACACGTCTACCCGCGCCCGCAGAAGCGACTTCGCGCGCACGATGCGCTCCCATTCGCGCATCTCCAGTGTCGTGAACTCGTTGAGTTCGCACGCCCACACGTCGTGAATCGCCGCGCCGCTGGCGTAATACTGCCCGTCGCTGAAACCCAGATCCTGCCCCACCAGGATCACCGGGTCGCAGCCCATGTGGCGCGCCAGGTAGTGGCACAGATGGGCCACCGTGGCGCCGGGCTTGAGCCGATCGCGCGGACGCGCCGCGGCCGTCCCCGCGACCACCGCGTCCAGAAGGTCATCTCCCAGGCAACGGATGGCGCCCGGAAACGCATCCAGAATCGCAGGGTTGGCCTTCGGCTCGACCACCAGCGTCACGCCCTCCACGTCCTGCGCCGTCAGTCCCTCGTAAAATCGTCGACTGATCTCGTGATGGTCCAGCGCGCACACGAAGTGCGGGCGGATCCCCCGGGCCAGCAGCGTCTTGAGCACCGTCTGCACCGCGATGATCACCACGCGATTCCGCACACCAGGCCGTGACAGCACCTCGATGTTGCGGGCCAGACTCGGACCGGCCGACACCACCACCGCCGGAATCCCGGCTGCACAACCCCGCAGATCATTGATGCCGGCACTGGCCGCATAGTGATCCAGATTCATCAGCGCATTGCTCAGCGTCGTTTCCGACTGCACCAGCGTCGTCACCAGCGTCGTGCGGATGGCCTTGAGCACGTCAGTGAAGCGCTGCGCGAACACCGCCGCCGAATCCCCCAGCCGCAACCGACTGGCCGGATGATCGATCAGCCGCACGCCCAGCGCCACCACCCCCTCCATGCCCGACATCGCCCGCGAGATGCCGGCCCCGTCGTCCGCCTCGGTGAGCAGCACAAAGTTGGTGCCCAGCATCCAGATCGCGTGATCCACGCGCTCGAACACGCTCCGCAGCAGTCCGAGATCAGGCTCGAAGCACAGCAGGACGCCCGTCTTGCCCAGCCGCTCGCCCAGCACCCGAAGGTGATGCCCCAGCCCGAACCCCACCACGCACACACCGCCCGCCTCGGTGATGTCCACCGTGTCCGCCAGCCGTGTCGCTTCCACCAGGGGCCCGCGCGCGCTGGCCAGCCTTCGCCCGTCGCCCAGCACGCCGGTCGTCAGCCCGTCCTCCGCCACGGACATCTGGAGGTCGGCCCGGGGACTGCTCGCACGGATCAACTGGGCCGCCCGAGGGCTCGTCCGGGCCAACGCTTCCAGATTGCGCTCCAGCGTTGCGTTGACGAGCGGGGCGAATGGATCGATCGAGAAGAAGTCCATAACGTCTCCGGGGCGCAAGGCCCGCGCGGCATCGGTCGCCCGAAACGGTGATCGGACCTGTCCGTCCCGGCGCTGTAGGATCAGCCTGTGGCACCGTCCTTCCCCGTTGTTCTTGCGCAGTTCGACTTCGACGCTGCTGCAAAAGTCCCTCCGCTTCCCAGCACCCCCTTCTTCGAGCGGTTCTTGCTCGAAAACCCTTGGCCCGCCATCATCCTGCTCTCGCTCCTCGGGACCGCACTTCTGCTTCTCTTCAATGCCCGGGCAAGTCTGAAGCCCGGATTGATCGCCGGCGGCCTGCTGCTCGCGCTGGCAGGGGGGTTCTACCTGACCAGCACGATGGTCACGACCCCACGGGAGCAGATCAAACAGGCCACCCGCGAACTGGTGGGCGCTGCCGCTCGTGTCAACCTGCCCGAACTGGATCGCCTGCTCTCCGACGAACTAACGGTGCGCGTCACGCGCCTGTCGCGCTCGGCTGGCAAACGCGAAACCATGCAAGCAGTCGAGACCATCCTCGGCAGCCAGCATCGCGTCCGCGAGCACTCCATCCTCGAGACCCAGGCGACACTGGATGGCCCGCGCCTCGGACGCACGCAGGTCCGCGTGCGAGTGACGTCCGATTACGGCCCGCTGCTCAGTTGGTGGCGCGTCGATTGGGAACTCACCCCCGACGGGCAGTGGCGCGCCAGGCGCATTGAGGCTCTCTGGATTCCCGGTGTGCCCAATCCGGGGGGGTGACTCAATCCGGAACCTTGACCAGGAAACTCGCCTGGTCACGCGGTACCGTGCCGCCGGTGCTGGTGCGCACGTGCTCGACGATGGTGCGCCCGTTGCGCAGATTGAGGGGGTGTCGATCGCGCGTCAGTTGCAGGCGCGCGCTTTCCGTCGTGATGCCGCGAGCGACCTTGACATCCTCCTCCCCGAAGATGCCGACGGTCACCATGCTGCGATTGGGTCCGTGGTAGTAGAACGCCAGTTCGCCGCCCTGTCGCAGGCTTGTCGCGGCCTTCTCCGCGGCGGCACGAAACTGGTTCAGGTCGGCCTCGGTTGGCTTCTGGTCATCTTCGCGGGCGTACACAGCCACCTGGAGGGTGTATACGGCTTTTTTCCCGTATTGCTTCCGGGCGTTCCGCAGGTCGTACTCGGGAATCGAGCCCCGAGAAAGATCCCCCGGGGGCGGTGCCAGGAAGGCGTGCTCATAGGGCTTTGCCCCATCAATTTCGATGCCGCGCACCCGCTGCAACTCCAACTGCGCGATGCGCTGGGCCGGGTCGTCATAACTGCCCACCGCGACCACATGCCGACCGTTGCGCTCCATCTTGAATGCATCAGGCAGACGCCCGGTGGTGCGCACTTGGTCGAGCATGTTGTCCGCCCTGGCGGCGTCATCGACCGAAAGCAGGATGATCGTCCAACCCTTCTGCCCTGATGAGGTGGGCACCCGCACGGAATCGACTGTTGAGCCTGACCACCCCTGATCCACCTGCACCGGGCGGCCAAAGACGTCGAGCACCACCGGCTTCTCGGAGGATTTCTCCTGGGTGGGAGAGCACCCCATCAATGCGAAAAGCAAGACGATGGCTGGGAATTTCCGGTGCATGGCCAGAGAGAGTCTACGGACGGCGCGGGTGGCGGATCCGGGCCTGCCAATCGGTGTCCCGCGGACGGGACGCCCGAGTTGCCGGGCGGTTCACGCGGCCGCGCCACGAACACGGGTGCGCCGTTCTTGCGCATTCAGGCGTGCATGTGTTTCTGTGGAAAGATGAACCCGCTGATTGGAGGCAGGCAAGTGTCGAAGTCGATAAGTCAAGAGCAGCATTGCGGATGCACCAAGCCACTGCAAGTTGAAAACTGGGGAGAAAAATGGGGACAACCATCATACAGGTCGACACATCTGGATTGGTCGGCCTCTTCCCGAGGCCTTCTCGGCGAGAAGTCGTGACGTCGCTGGTTGTCCCCGGCACCGGGGGGCGAGGCCTTGTGTCGGACCACGTTCAGATATCCGACACCGCCAGGAGCCGCTCGCACGAGCGCCTCGATCAGTTGCACGCCGAGAGAATGGGTCGCATCCGCGAGCAGATCGCCGCGGGAACCTATGAGACAGACGAACGTGTAAGCGCCGCTGCGGCCGCACTGGCGCGGGCTCTGTCACCCTGAACCCGAGAGGCTCGCCAGTCGTTCGCGCGCCAGCAGGGCAGCGCCGATGACACCGGCGTCGTCGTCCAGTTCGCTGGCGACCACTTCAACTTCCTTGCACACGGCCGGGAACGCCACGCGATGCACAGCGGCGCGCACGCGGTCGACGAAGGGCTCCTGAATGGCCTCGGTCAGCCCCCCGCCGAGAATGATGCGCTGGAGGCTGAGCAGCGTGGTGAAGTTGCCCAGCGCCGTGCCGAGCCGGTCGGCGGCATCGTCGATAACTTCGACGACCAGTTCATCGCCGGCGCGGTAGGCCTCGGCGATGTGCTTGCTCTTGATGCGGGGGAACTTGTCACCCAGCATGTCCTTGAGCGATGACTGCCGGTTGGTGCGGATGAGGTGCACGAGGCGGTCGACGATGGCAGTGCGCGAACAGTTGTGCTCGATGGAGCGTGTGCCCGGCGGGTTCTTGGGGTAGAGCAGGACGTGTCCGATTTCGCCGGCCGAGAAATGGTGCCCGTAGTACAACTCGCCGTTGAGAATCAGCCCGCCGCCCACGCCCGTGCCCACCCAACACCCGAGCATGTGCCTGGCCCCGATGCCGGCGCCGTGATGGGCCTCGCCGTAGATGGCCACGTTGACGTCGTTGTCGACCACGACCGGCATTCCCAGCCGCTCGGTCAGGAGCGTGCCGACCGGTGCCATGGTCCAACGGAGGTTGACCGCCTCGCGGACCACTCCGGCGAAGGGGTCAACTGGTCCGGGCACGCCGATGCCCAGTGCCAGCACGTCGGACTGCCTGAGCCCGGCGTCGGCCACGGCGGCGCGAAGCCCGGCCACCACGCGATCGAGCACCGCGTCCATGCCATTGTCAGGATCGGTCTTGTCCTTGGCGCGGCCGAGGATGCGGGCCTTCTCATCCACCACCCCGATCTGAATGTTGGTTCCTCCCAGGTCAATGCCGACGATCGGGCCTTGGGGAAGTTGCCTGCCGAGGGTGGTCATGTCCGGCGCTCCGTGACTCTTCCGAGTGTAGTTGAGTTCAGACCAGGCGTGTGCGCAGGATGTCGCACTCGGGCAAAACGGCGCGCATCCGTTCGGCCAAATCGTCATCGCCCGACAGGAACATTGTGCTTCCGCTCCCGCTGACGTGGGGCTTGAGCCCGGTGTGCTCGCGCACACGCTGGCGCAATTCCGCCAGGCGAGGCTCGACCGCCTCGGCGGCCGGCGCCAGGTCATTGAAGAGAGCGATCAGATCGCGCTGCGCGGCCAGCCGGCGCACGCGGGCGTCGTCCAAGCCAGAGGCAGGCAGCGAGTCGAAGCGGTGGTAGACCGGTGGCGTCGCACATCCGAAGGGTGGACAAACGAGCACCAGGGGGTCGGCAAGCCGGACCATGCGCTCGACCTGCTCGCCCAGCCCGGAGACGATGCCGGGGCGTGGGGGGTTCTGATCGTCGATGAAGAAGCCCACGTCGCTGCCCAGTGCGCCGCCCAGGGTGCGCAGTGTGGACAGGTCGATAGGCAGGCCGAAGAGTTCGACGAGTGCGAGCAGTACGGCAGCGGCATCAGCCGAGCCGCCACCCAGCCCGCCCCCAGCCGGGATGCGCTTCTCCACCTCGATGCGCACCGGCAGCGGGCGCTGGCAGTGGGATTCGAGCAGGCGATGGGCACGGTAGACCAGGTCTTTTTCCAGCGGCCAGGCGATGGGACGGCCATCTGCCCAGCGTCGCTCGATGCTGGTAGTTCTCGCCGGCGCGACGTGGACCTGGTCGGCCAGCGCGATGGCGGACATCCACGAGCAGATAGGGTGGAACCCGGCGCGTGGGTGTCCGGCCGGAAGCGGCGGGCCGACGGACAGCGCGAGGTTGACCTTGGCGTGAGCGGGCCGGGTCAACGGGTGCGCAGGCATGAGGGGATGGTAAGTCGGCCCGGGGCGGAGCGGCTCATACAATGGGCTGAACTTCCCCGGAGAGGCATGATGAAACTACGCGATCTGGTCGCCCTGATGCAGGAAATCGCGCCTCTGGAATATGCCGAGGACTGGGACCGGGCGGGCCTGCAGGTGGGTGTGTCCGAGCGTGAACTGGTCGGGCCGATCCTGCTGACCATCGACCTGACCGAGGCGGTGCTGGACGAGGCGATCGGGCACAGGTGCTCGGCCATCATCGCGTATCACTGCCCGATCTGGAATCCGCTGGCGACGCTGACGGATGCGTCGGCCAAGGAGCGCGTGGTGCGCGGAGCGATCGAGCACGGCATCGCGATCTACTCGCCGCACACGGCCCTGGACGCGGCGCCCGGCGGCGTGACCGACTGGTTGTGCGAGGGGCTGAGCGGTGGGAGCGAGAACCAGATCGCCGGCGACTGCCGCGCACTGGTCCCGCACGTGCGCATCGAGCGCAACCGGCAACTCAAGATCGTGGTGTTTGTGCCCGAGAGTGAGTTGGACGCGCTGCGCAACGCGCTGGGCACGGCGGGAGCGGGGACCATCGGGGCCTATCGCCTGTGTTCGTTTGCCACGCCGGGAACCGGGACTTTCTTCGGCACCGAGACCGCCTCGCCGCAGGTGGGCGCTGTCGGCAGGCTGGAGAAGGTGCCCGAGATGCGGCTGGAGATGGTGTGCTCCAAGGCGGCGCTGCCGCTGGTCATTCAGACCCTGCGGGAGTTTCACCCGTACGAAGAGCCGGCCTTCGACGTGTACGAACTGGTGGGAAACCAATTGCGCTCGGCCGGGCTGGGTCGGCGACTGGTGCTCGACCGACCGGCGACGGTGATCGAACTGGCTGACCGGCTGTCGGCGCATCTGGGCGTCAACCGCGTGAAGTATGCGCTGGCCGGACCCGCGGACGAGGCAATCCGGCACGTCGGCGTGATTCCCGGATCGGGCGAGGATCTGCTCGACCTGGCCACGCGCGAGGGATGCCGCGTGTTTGTCACTGGCGAAATGCGCCATCACGCGGTGGTGGCGGCGCTGCAACAGGGCGTGAGCGTGATTCTCGGTGGACACACGCCGACGGAGCGCGGATACCTGCCGCGACTGGCGCGGCGGATGCAGGGCCTGTGCCCGGACGTGCCGGTGCTGGTCAGCCGCGAGGACCGTGACCTGTTCACCATGGCGGGGCAGAAGAAGCCATGAGCGAGCAGGAAACCAGACGCGCCGGGGCCCAGGTCCTGATAGTCGAGGACGAGCCTGAGCATGCAGAAGTGATGGCCGAGGCGCTGCGCCGTCCAGGGCACGTCTGCACCATCGTCGACGGGGTGCCCGCGGCGATGGAGGAACTCGCGGGTGGGTCGTTCGACGTGATCGTGACCGACCTGCGCATGCCCGAGTCGGGCGGAACGCACGGCGTGGCGCCCGACGGGGCCAACGCGGGCCTGATCGTCCTCGAAGCGGCTCGACGGCTTCAGCCCAACGCCGAGACAATCATGGTGACCGCGCACGGGGACGTGGCGACGGCGCGGGCGGCCTTCAAGCACGGCGCCTTCGACTTCATCGAGAAGCCGCTGGACCTCGAGGTATTCCGCAGCCTGGTCAATCGGGCCGCCGAGAACGTGCTGCTGCGCCACGAATCGGGTGAACTGTCGGACCTGATACAGCACGACGGGTTCGAGGGCATCATCGCCGGGTCGGAGGCGATGCGGCGGATTCTGCGGACGGTGCGCACCGTGGCGGCCAGCACGATCCCGGTGCTGGTGACCGGCGAGAGCGGGACGGGCAAGGAACTGATTGCTCGTGCGGTGCATGAGAACTCGAGGCGGCGCGGGGCGCGCTACGCGGTGTTCAACTGCGCCGGGCAGAGCGAGAGTCTGCTCGAAGATCAACTGTTCGGGCACGTCAAGGGCGCGTACACCGGGGCCGAGAAGGATCGTGAAGGCGTGTTCGAGTATGCCAGCGGCGGGACGCTGTTTCTCGATGAGATCGGCGACATGCCCGTGTCGATGCAGGCCAAGTTGCTGCGCGTGCTTGAATCGGGCGAAGTGGTGCGACTGGGATCGAACGAGCCACGGAAGATCGACGTGCGGTTTGTCAGCGCGACCAATCGTGACCTGCGCGAGATGGTCGGGCAGGGAGGGTTCCGCGAGGATCTGTTCTTCCGCATCAACGGCAGTCATGTGCATCTGCCGCCGCTGCGCGAGCGACGCGATGACATCCCGCGGATCGTGCGCCACGCGATCGGAAAGTTCGCCGCGCAGATGGCTCCCGATGTGCCGCCCCCGCCGATCAGCGACACGGCCATGCTGCGCCTGACCGGTTACGCATGGCCGGGCAACGTGCGACAGTTGCTCAACGTGACGCAGAACATGGTCATCGCAGCCCTGGGAGAGTCCGAGAACCCGTCCCGGGCGCGGATCGACGTGCGGCACATCCCCCCTGAGGTGCTCGAGTCGGCCTCGGAAGAGGGCGGCGAGGGGCTGAGCGGGTCGCTGGCCGGGAGCAGTCTGGAGCAACTGGAGAAACGAGCCATCCGCGAAACCCTGCAGATGACCGGGGGGAACCGGGAGCAGACGGCCAAGTTGCTTGGAATCGGGGAGAGAACCTTATATCGCAAATTGCGGGAATATGGCCTTCGGTGAAGCATATGCCCGATTCAGGGCGTCTCTCAGACTCGTGGTCGGCCTCTCTTCCGACACCGAAGCGTTGAAACGGCGTGTTGAGCGGTTGGAGTGAACCCTTAGGGCGAACTCCCGCAAAAGCGCGGGCCCGTGTGTCAACTTTCCCTAAGTAATGCCCGATGAGCCAGTCTCCCGCATGCGATGGAAGTTGTTGGCCAGTATGCGGGCCTTTGGGGGGTTGGCATGGAGACTGTTTGGTTCCAGAAGGTTGTATCGTGTCCGAATCTGCCGACCCTTCCGGGTGTGGCGGTTCAGGTGCTCGAATTGACGAACAAGCCGGACACGTCGCTGCGCACTCTGGCTCATGTAGTGGAACAGGACCAGGCGTTGGCGGCCAAGATTCTCAAGACGGTCAACTCGAGTTTTTACGGGCTGGCCAAGCCGTGTGGAACAGTGGATCGGGCACTGAACTACCTGGGGATGAACACCGTCAAGTCGCTGGTGCTGGGGTTCAGTCTGTTTGACTCGTCGAAACTGGTCGGACACGGGACCAGTTTCGATCTTCAGCGTTACTGGAAGCGATCGATCTACAGCGCGGTCGGGGCGAGGGTGCTGTCATTTCAACTGCGGCGGTGTGATCCGGACGAAGCGTTCACGGCTTCGCTGTTTCAGGACATCGGCATTCTTGCGTCGGTGACAGCCCTGGGGGAGGAATACGTCGACGTGGTGAGTCGCGCGAACATGGGCGACGACTCCTGCTGCGAAGCCGAACAATCTGCGTTCGAGTTCGATCACACGATGGTGGGAGCGGCCCTGGCCAGAAAGTGGCGACTGCCGGAGTCGTACGCGGCCGTCGCGGCGCATCATCACCGTCCGCGCGGAGTGCCGACGACGTCGCTCCATCTGGTGCGAACGGCCGTCGCGGCTCGCTATGCGGTCAACATGCTGCTGGAGCGGGAGCAGGCCTCGCAGTGGTCGACTCGATTGGAGCGGACGACGCGCGAGTGGTTCGGGTGCGAGGTGGCCGAACTGGACAGGGCGCTGGAAGACATTGCGTCGGCTTCGCGCGAGGTGGAACGGCTGTTCGACCTGGAGGCGATCGGCTCGATTTCGAGCCTGCTGGCCGAAGCGGAGGAACGGGCGATCCAGGTGCAACTCGAGTCCGAGCGGGCGTCGACCAGCGACCCGCTGACGGGGCTTGGCAATCGTCGGCGGATGGACGAGCAACTGGCCTCGTTGTTCGAGGAGGCGCGGGCGTCAGGATCAAGTCTGACGGTGATCATCTGTGACGCGGATCACTTCAAGTCGATCAACGACACGCTGGGACACCAGGCCGGCGATGCCGTGCTGAAGGAGATCGGCGAGCGACTGGCCACCGCCGTAAGCGGGCGTGGCGAGGTGTTTCGCTACGGCGGCGAGGAGTTCGTGGCGCTGATGCCTGGGCTGACGCCGGCCGAGGCCCGGGCGGCCGGCGAAGGGATGCGCAAGGCGATGGCGAGTTTCGAGGTCGACATCAGCGCGCTGGGGCTGAGCAAGTCGAGTATTGCGGTGACGCTGAGCGCGGGCATTGCGCATGCCGAAGGCTCGGCCTGGCCTGCGGCAAGCGAGCACCTGGTGCAGCGGGCAGATGAGGCGCTGTACGAAGCCAAGCACAAGGGGCGCAATCGGGTGGAGTGGTGGGCCGGGGCGGACGTGATGCCCGCGCCGCAGCCCGCAGGTCGCACGCGCCTGCTGATCGTGGAGGACGATCCGCTGGCGGCGGCCATCTGGCGCACGCTGCTGGGCAAACAGAATGTCGAAACGAGTTTCGAAGCCGGCGTGCCCGGGGTCAAGCGCCTTCTCACCCGCGGATACCGCCCGGACGTGGTCGTGGTGGACCATGTGCTCTGCGTCGGCACGGGTCCGGAAGCAATCAAGGAGATCCGCGCAGTGGTGGGACAGGAAGTGCCCATCCTGCTCGTCTCGGCACACATGACCGAGGAGAAGCGTGCCGCCGGTCAGAAGGCCGGCGCCACCGCGTGCATGGGTAAGATCGACTTGTGTTCGAGCCTCGGGCAGTTCATTCAGCGGCTGGTCACCGGCAAGGTAGACAAACTCTGGGCGGCGTGAATCCCCACTAAATTGGCAGCGCGCCATGTCCGCACGGGCCGGAGGCGCGAGCCGTGCGCGTGTAGTCGATGATGAACAGCACGCGCGCCGTGCCTGGCCCGAGATTGGTCTCGCCATGCACGACGTTGGCGTCGTAGGTCACTGAATCGCCGGCATTGAGGTCCACCGCTTCCTGCGCGATGTGAAGCCGCACGTTGCCTTCCAGAACGAAGGCGAGTTCGACGGCGCCTTCGCGATGGGGCGGGAAGTCATGGATCCCCGTCTGATCTGGATAGGTGTACTCGATCACCTCGATGCCCCGGCGCATCAGCGCGGGGGAGACCAGGCGACGTTCCACCCCGGACTCGGGATCAGTCAGCAGGCGCTGGTCGGCGCGGCGACACACGTCGGCTTTTGGAGCCCCCTCCACTTCGAGCAGGTCGGAAATGGAAACGCCCATTCCTGCGGCCAGTTGCCCGAGCACACGAATGGTGGGGCTCTTCTTGGCCGCCTCGATGTCACAGATCATGGCCTTGCTCACGCCACTGCGACGGGCCAGTTCGGCCTGAGTCCAACCAAACTGTTCGCGTTTTGAGCGGATTCCGGCGGCGATGTCATATGGCGTCTGGTTGGTCACAAAATCCCCTATGGCGAATGATTTGATTCTCTTTGGTGAACCTCATACACTATAGCGGTCGAATATAGCGTTTCGTGGCGTCTTTTGCAAAGGAGGGTTCGCCATGATGAACGTTTCGGCTCGAATGTGCATGAGTCAGCGCAGTTTCGAAACCGGGATGCGCTGGGGCTTGGCGGGCATGTTCGCCGCCATGTTCCTGATGCTGACCATGCTGACTCGCGTCGTCGTCGGCTGACTGGCCGCCGGGCTGGGCCGACAAGGGGATTGGTCCAGAACTCCTGAACCCCCGACGATTGTTCGAGGAGGCCCGATATGCATGCAATCGTGGTTCGAGCCCACGGCGATCCGTCGGTCATGAAACTGGAACAGGTGCCCGACCCGCACCCGGGTCCGGGGCAAGTGTTGGTCCGTCTGCATGCGGCCGGGGTCAACCCGGTGGACACGTACATTCGCGCGGGTGGGTATGGACGCTTGCCAAGCCTGCCCTACACACCCGGAATCGATGGCGCCGGCATCATTGAAGCGGTGGGGGACGGCGCTGACATGCAGCGCGGTTTCCGGGCGCTGGTTCCGGGCGACCGGGTGTGGGTGTGCGCCCTGGGCGGCGGAACCTATGCCCAGCGCGTCCTCACCCGGGCGCACGAGGTGCATGCGCTGCCCGAGGGCGTGACCTTTGAGCAGGGCTCGCGCATAGGTGTGCCGTATTTGACAGCCTGGCGCGCCATGATGCAGATTGGCCAGGCACGTCCGGGGCACAGCGTGCTCATTCACGGCGCCAGCGGCGGGGTGGGCAGCGCGTGCGTGCAGATCGGCGTGGCGGGCGGGCGGCGCGTGATGGGAACCGCGGGCACCGCCGAGGGCCTGGCGTTCTTGCGCAAACTCGGGTGCGAGGAGACGTTCAACCACCGCGAGAAGGGATATGAACAACAGATCGTGGATGCCACGGGCGGGCGCGGGGTCGATCTGATCATCGAGATGCTGGCCAATGTCAATCTCGAGCGAGACATGGGGCTGGTGGCGCCTCGCGGGCGGATCGTGGTGGTCGGCAATCGCGGCCAGACCACGATCAATGCGCGCGGCTTGATGGGCAGGGACTCAAGCATCCATGGCATGGCGCTGTTCAATGCGTCGCGCGAGGAGTTGCTCGAATGTGCGGCCGGGGTCGAGGGCGGGCTGCGTGCCGGCTGGCTGCGGCCGGTGGTGCAGGAAGTCATGCCTTTGGAAGGCGCGCCGCGCGCCCACGAGTGGGTGATGACCGATGGCAAGCGAGGTAGTGTCGTGCTCCGGGTGGTGTAGGGCGCGGCGCCGCGGTCGAGCGTCGTCAGCGCCGCGGCGGCAATCCACTTCACCAGTCGAGCGTGCCGAGCCAGGCTGCGGCCAGGTCGGAGACCGGGATGACCGATCGCCCGCTCGATGACGTCTGCACTTCGAGCATGCCGGTGTCGGTGAGGTCGCCTATGAAGTCGGCCAGTACGCCGACCCTCCGGAAGTGGTCGATGACCGCCCGGCGATCGGCGTCATCACGCGGGGGCTCGATTTCCAGCAGGAAAGTGCTCGGGGTTTCGCCGAAGAGTTCGGAGACATCCGGTCCGGCTCGCTGGAGCGCGATGTTCGCGCCGATGGGTCGCTCGGGCGTACTCCCCGCGATGAGCATTTCGGCCAGCGCGACCAGCAGCCCACCGTCGGAAATGTCGTGGGCGGCACGAACCCGTCCGCTGGTGATGAGAGAGGCCACCGCCTGCGCAGCCGATCGACCACGCCGAAGATCGACCAGCGCGGGGGAATCGACCGGGCCGCCGCTGTCGGTCCGCTGCCCGACGATGCCGAACATGCGGGCATAGTGGCTGTTGGCAAGCCCACGGGGCCGGTCGCGATCGACGCCGCTGACCAGGAGCAGTTCGCTACCCGGGCTCTTGGCATCCATCGTCACACACTTGCGCACGTCGTCGACGATGCCGACGCCGGTGATGAGCAGGGTCGGCGGGATCTCGATGGTGCGCCCATCCTCGGTCGTGAACTGGTTGTTGAGACTGTCCTTGCCGCTGATGAATGGCGTGCGGTAGGCCTTGGCGCCGTCGTAGCAGCCTTCGGCCGCGCGGACGAGGCTGGCCAGATTCTCCGGCTTCTTGCATGACGGCCAGCAGAAGTTGTCGAGGATGGCGATGCGGTCGGGGTCAGCGCCGATGCAGACGAGATTGCGCACGCACTCGTCGATGGCCGCCAAGGCCATGTGGTAGGGGTCGGCCTCGAGCCCGGTCGCCAGCCCGCAGGCGATGGCGAGC
Organism: Phycisphaerales bacterium; assembly: GCA_023382935.1. Lineage (GTDB taxonomy): Bacteria > Planctomycetota > Phycisphaerae > Phycisphaerales > UBA1924 > J022. Next base: position 322,612 of record JAHDXL010000004.1, on the reverse strand, counting down.
CCCCTGTGAGTGCCGGGGACGGGCTCGATGACGGCTGCATCCATTGGCCCGCGACCGCTCGGCCCGCCCAGCGGGCGAATGATTGTGTTTCCCTGCACCTCGTGGTCGTACTGGCGGATGATGAAGTGCTTGCTCGCGATGTTGGGATGCGCCAGCAACGCCAGCAGCGCGTCGCGGAGAGAGGGCGAATGAACCACAGAGCGCACAGGCGATCCAGATGTGGGCACAGAGTCAGACCCTGATTTCTTCCTGTTGTTCGTCTCCGTGTTCTCGGTAGTGAAATCCTTGAACCTCCATACGGCTTCGCGGGCAGGCGTCGGGATGCCGTTGTGCAGGAATTCCATTGGCAGGCGGCCGACCTCGTGCCCGTTGTACCTGAGCACCAGGTCGCGGGCGGGCGTGCCGAACGTGCCCAGCACGCATAGTTCGACGTGTTCTTCGTCGCAGATCTGCTGGAGCGCGGCCAGTTTTTCCTTCGGCACGGCCAGCACCATGCGCTCCTGCGCCTCGCTGATCCAGATTTCGGTGTAGGTGAGTCCGGCATACTTGAGCGGGGCGCGCTCGAGGTGAACCTCGGCGCCGAGGTGCTCGCCCATTTCGCCCACGGCCGAGGAAAACCCGCCGGCACCGCAGTCGGTAATCGCGCTGTAGAGCGGACCGGCACCCTCGCCGGCGCTTCGTTCCCGGTCGAAACCCCCGAAGTCGCGCGCCCTGAGAATGGCGTCGAGCACACGCTTTTCCTCGATCGCGTTGCCGATCTGCACGGCGTGGGAAAACTCGTCGGCGTGGGTGTCGGTCAGTTCGGCGCTGGAAAAGGTCGCACCGTGGATGCCGTCGCGCCCGGTGCGCCCGCCAAGGGCAACGATCAGGTCGCCCGGCCTGGCCCTGCCCTCGACGCGGTCGCGCGGCATGATTCCGATGCACCCGCAGAATACGAGCGGATTGCCGACGTAGCGATCGTCGAACCACACGGCCCCGTTGACCGTGGGAATGCCCATTCGGTTGCCGTAGTCGCGCACGCCCGCGACGACATCCGTGAGTATGCGCCGCGGATGGAGACACCCGGAGGGCAGTTCCTGGATCTTGGAGGGCACGGAAGAAACAAGGGATCCTGAACTGAGTTCCGCTGTTTTCTTCCTCTCTTCCCTGCCTTCTGTGTGCGTTGCGGCGAAGTGGTCGGGGTGGGCCACACAGAAGACGTCGGTGTTGGCGATGGGCCTGGCGGCCAGTCCGGTGCCCATGATGTCGCGAATGCACCCGCCGATGCCCGTGGCGGCGCCGCCATAGGGCTCCAGCGCCGACGGGTGGTTGTGTGTCTCCACCTTGACGCACACGGCGTGGTCATCGTCGAACACGATGACGCCCGCGTTGTCGACAAACACCGAGAGTGTCCAGTCGACGCCTTCGGCGATGAGTTCGTGCGTCGCGGCCGCGACGGTAGACTTGAGCAGGTTGTGAATCGTGACCGAGCCATCGGGGTGGACCTCGTGTCCGGGTCGGCCTTGCCAGCAGATGGGGTCTCCGTCGCTGGCGCGAGGGGCTCTGACTCTGGATCCGCTGCTCACCCCTTCGTTCCTGTACCTGATCGTGCTCTTGAGTGTCTTGTGCACACAATGTTCGGACCATGTTTGGGCGAGGGTTTCCAGTTCGATGTCCGTCGGCTCGCGGTCGAGGCGGCGGTATTCCTCGCGGATAGCCCGCATTTCGTCGAGGCTGAGAAACAGGTGCGCGTCGCGGCTGAGTCGTTCCAGGGCTGCGTCGTCCAGGTCGCGGATCGGGACGGGGGTGACGCGGAACTCGGCCGGGCGACCCTTGGGAAGTTGCCCGGGCAGGTGTGCGTGGTTGTGAATCGCATGAACGACCGGGTTGGCCAGTAGTCGGCGGGCCAGAGCCTGGGCTTGGGCCTGGTCGATGCCGCCCAAGTCATAGCGCCACGCGGTGACGACCTCGGCCGTGGCGCCAGTCAGGTCGGCGATGGCGCGGGCGACGGCCTGGGCGGCCGGATCCATCACACCCGGAAGCGGGTGGACTTCCAGCGTGGTTTCGCCTGGCGCAGGCGCCGACGCGCCCACGGCGCTCGACTCAATGACAGGGTCTTCGAGTAGGCGTGTGCGCACGACTTCGAGTTGGTCTTGGTCCAAGGCCGCCTCGATCAGGTACACCCGCGCGGTACGGACTGACGACAGAGCGATGCCGATGGTGCTGGCGTCGTGCAGCAGCGATTGGGCGCGGGGGTCGCCAGCGGAGGGGCGCGGGCGAACTTCGATTCGGTGAACCCGGGTGACGACAGCATCGGCGGTGGTCATGGGCGATGGTAGGTTGGGGCCGCGCGGCGCTTTGGGTGGCAGGGGCAGGCGTTGCACAGTACAGTCGGGCCATGAACGTCACGGCCAAGCCGTCCGTCCGCAGTCCCGCCGGCACTGGCTCTGCGCCCGAGTTCAGCCACCGGCACAACTTCACGGGGTATATGCGCATCGTGGAGGGGATGACCGGTCGCCTGCCGCGCGGGCGGGTGCTCGACATGGCGGCCGGCGCGGGGCAGATGACGGCGGCGATGCGGGCGCAGGGGCATGAGGTGATCCCGGCGGACATCAACGGGCACGACCCGTCGTTCGTCGCCGCAGACATGACCCGGCGACTGCCATTCGATGACCAGTCATTCGACATCGTGGTGTGCCTGGAGGGGATAGAGCATGTGCAGCGCCCGCACGACCTGCTAGGCGAGTTGTTTCGCGTGTGCCGCGTGGGCGGGTCGGTGATCATCAGCACGCCGAACGTGACTTCGATGTTCTCGCGGATGCAGTTTCTGTTCACCGGCACGCTGCACCAGTTTCACTTCACCCAGTTACGCGAGTTGCCGCCGGGCGCGCAGGACGACCGTTTCCACGTCTCTCCGGTCAGCCTTGACTGGCTGTGGCATGACGGCTCGTACTGGGGTGGGGAACCGGTGGCGACCTCGGGCGACCGCTGCAAGCGCAAGGTGCTGCTGCCGGTGTATGCGCTGGTTCGCCTGGTCGGCACGCCGTGGATGCGCAAGGTGTACCTGCGGCTCGGGCGGCCCGAACACGCGGATCGCAACGCGAAGATGTACCGACACGCGCGCTCGTGGCCGGTGACACTCGGTCGCTCGCTGGTGGTGCGCTACGAGAAGCGACGGCACGTGATCGAGGGGGAGCGGTGACCGCCAGGCCTGTGGTCGAACTCTTCACCGACGGCGCCTGCTCGGGCAATCCCGGTCCGGGCGGATGGGCCTTCATTCTGCGCCACCCGGCCAGCGGCAAGGAGATCGAGCGGGCCGGCGGCGAGGCAGAGACTACCAACAACCGCATGGAACTGATGGCCGTCATCGAAGGACTCTCGACCCTGTCCAAGGCGTCGATCGTCGATCTGCACTCGGACTCGCAATACGTGCTCAAGGGCCTGGAAGAGTGGCTGGATTCGTGGAAGAAGCGGGGGTGGCGCACGGCCGACAAGAAGCCGGTGAAGAACGAGGATCTGTGGCATCGGCTGGATGAACTCCAGTCGCGGCACGAGATCCGTTTTCACTGGATCAGGGGGCACAAGGGGCATCCTGAGAACGAGCGATGCGACGAACTGGCGGTCGCGGCGGCGAGGCAGGTGCAGGGCGCCCCGCGACCCTCAACGTGACGCTCGGACGCGCCGTGGCCGATCAGAGCATGGACGGCAACCTGCGCCTGTGGAATGCCAGGATTGCCCCCAACGCGACGGGCACAAGCGATCCTGGGACGGGCACACCTCCGGTACCGAGCACCTGCCGCGCGGTTAGTTCGGAGTAATCCGGATTGGCAAACGCCACGTCAAAGACGATCGCCACGGCCGAGCCGGTGGGGAAGTTGAACTGACCGACGAGCAACTCCGACGGGTCCTGGCTGAGCGTGCCCGCCACTTCACCCGAACTGACCAAGCCGACGATCCCGGTGGGGTTGTCGAGCAGCGCGAATCCATCGTCGAGCGTGAGCGGCTGGCTGGTGAGGGTGAAGAGAAGATTCTCGAACCGAACCGCTTCGGACCATGAGTTGAGGAGGTAGACGTTGCCAACGTCATCGACGCGCCAGCCCATCATCGGCATGTTGTCCCGAGCGTTGGCTCGCGGGGTGAAGTGAACGTCCTTGATTTCGACTTGATCGACCTTGGGCCCGCTTCCGGCCGCGCCATATCGGATCTCGACGCCATTGGGGACGTCAATCACCCAGTCGATCTGGACCTCTGTCGAGTTGTTGTTGGTGACGGTGGCACGAACCTCGGTGTGGTCATTCATGCGGCGCAACACCGGACCAACATCTCCGGTGAGCAGTTTGATCTTCCGGTCGGTGGTGGATTTGAGGGTGGCGTGGAAGTCGGTCTTGTTGGCACCCGTGTTGTTTGTGCCCTGGGCGCAGTTGATGTACTGCGTCTGGGCGGAAGCGATGGCACCAGACATGATCAGAAAGCAAACGGCACTGGAGCGTTGCGGCATGGGATGTTTCCTTTCGTGAAAGTCGACTCGCGACGGGTCAACAGATACGGGGAAGATGCACCAAGTTGCGCAAAGAGGCCAATAAAACGCTGGGGAAATCTCCTGAGAGATGACGCGGGTCGTGCGGGGAGTGGCGGGACGGAAGGGTCGGTTCCTGCGTGGCGAGATAAACCCGGGCGAGAGACCGGCCGATCAGATCGGGCGGCGTTGCGCGGTTGCAGACGCGCCCGGAGGAGGCCCACCTTGGACTTGGACACGATTCTTCGAGCCGCATACGACGCGGACGCGAGTGACATTCACCTCGTGGCCGGCGAGCCCCCGGTGATGCGCGTGCACCAGGTCGTGCAGCCGATGGAGTTTCCGGTCATCACGCCAGAAGCAGCGATGAAGATGTTCCGGCAGATGGCCTCGGAAGAGGCACAGAGCATCTTCGAGCGGCAGAAGGACGCGGACTTCTCCTACGAGGTTCCGGGACTGAGCCGATACCGCGTGAATGCGCACATGCAGCGTGGGCGCGTGGGCATGGCGCTGCGTTCGATCAAGACGCGGGTGCCGCCGCTGGCCGACCTGCATCTGCCCGAGGTGATCGCGCGACTGACCTATCTGCCGCGCGGGCTGGTGCTGGTGACGGGCGACACCGGCTCGGGCAAGTCGACCACGCTGGCGGCGATGATCCAGGCGATCAACGAGCGTTACGCCAAGCACATCATCACGCTGGAAGACCCGGTCGAGTACGCCTTCTCGAGCAAGCAGTGTCTGATCGAGCAGCGCGAACTCGGGCAGGACATGCCGACGTTTGCCTCGGGCCTGAAGCACTGTCTGCGCCAGGATCCCGACATCATCCTGGTGGGCGAAATGCGCGATCTGGAGACGTCGGCGCTGGCGATCAGCGCGGCCGAGACGGGGCACCTGGTGCTCTCGACCCTGCACACCGTGAACGCGTCACAGACGGTGGAGCGCATCATCGACATGTACCCGGCCGGTCAGCAGAACCAGATCCGCTCGATGCTCTCGACGACGCTGCAGGCGGTGATTTCGCAGACGTTGTTCACGCGGGCGGATCGCCCGGGCATGGTGCCGGCGGTGGAGACGCTGCTGGCCACGCCGGCGGTGCGCAACCTGATCCGCGAGAACCGCACGTACGAGATCCCGAACGTGATCGAGACCAACCGGGCCATCGGCATGTGCAGTCTCGACACGTCGATCGCGGAACTGTACTTCAACGGGTTGATCAGCAAGGAGGACGCGATCGCGCAGGCCGTCTATCCGGACAAACTCGAGCGGCAGTTGGTGGCGTAATCCGCCCGGCGGGGCGATTGAGGCGGGCAGTCGATGGGGACGTATCAGTACCAGGTCCGTGACGCGGGCGGTCAGGTCAGGCAGGGTTCGCTCAGCGCCGCGTCAGCGTCGGCGGCCGCGGCTTCGCTGCGGGCGCAGGGAGTCCATGTGCTCTCGGTGGGGGCCGCCCGCGCCGACAGTTCGGGCAGTTCACTGAGCGATCGCCTTCGCCGGCTCAACGAGGCCAAGCCGACCAAGAAGAACGTTCTCGATTTCACAACGCAGTTGGCGGTGATGATCCGGGCCGGCATCAACCTGCGCGCCGCGCTCGAGGGCATCGCCGATCAGACCACGCACCGCACGTTCCGCAAACTCATCCTGGAACTCAAGAGCGACGTGGAGTCGGGCAAGCAGTTTTCCGACGCGCTGGCCAAGCACACCAAACTGTTCGGGCCGCTCTATGTCAACATGGTGCGTGCGTCGGAAATCTCGGGCTCGTTTGCCGACATGCTCGACCGCATCGCCGGGTACATCAGCCAGCAGATGGAAACCAAGAAGATGGTGGTCGGGGCGTCGATCTACCCGGCGATCATCGGCATCCTGGCCGTCGGTGTGACCATCTTCCTGCTGACCTTCGTGCTTCCCAAGTTCTACGCGGTGTTCGAGGGCAAGGAGGACGTGCTGCCCTGGGCAACGACATTCCTGATGGCGCTGAGCAAGACGATCATCGCACAGTGGCCGCTGCTGCTGGCGGCCGTCGCGGTGGTGGGAGGTCTGATCTTCGCGGCGCTAAAGACCGAGGTGGGCAGCTTCTGGTTCGACCGCTTCAAACTCTCGGCGCCGCTGCTCAAGAACATGTTCCGCTCGCTGTACATCAGCCGGTCGCTGCAGACGATGGGGCAGTTGCTCAATGCGGGCGTGCCGATGCTGGACACGCTGACCATCACCGGTGACGTGTCGGGCAACCAGTTGTACAAGATCATGTGGCGCAAGGTCTACACCAGCGTCAAGCAGGGCAAGAAGGTGGCCGCTCCGCTGCAGAACGACAAGATGCTGCCGCGGGCCGTCGTGCAGATGATCTCTGCGGGTGAAGAGTCCGGTAAACTTGGCGAGGTGCTGGACCAGATCAGCACGTTCTATGCCAAGCAGTTGAAGGACAACATCAAGACGGTTACCGGAATGATCGAGCCCATCATGATCCTCGTAATGGGTACGATCGTCGGCTTCATCGCTATGGCCATCATCCTCCCGATCTTCAAGATGAGCCAGTTGGTCAAGTAGCCGATGGACCTGCCGATCGCGCCGTCGCACGCGCGAGAGGAGGTCGAGAGACCATGCGGACGTTGCGTTCCAGCGCCCGACCGGCGCGCCTGCCCCATGCCCGCGGCGGGTTCACCCTCATCGAGGCCTCGCTGGCCACGGTCATCGTTGGCGTGGGCGTCGTGGCAATGGTCGAGGCGCAGCAGGCCTTCATCCGCTCGAACCTGTGGTCAAGCCACGCGGCCACCGGCACCTTCCTGGCCAACGAGATTCGGGAACTGACGCGCAACCTGCCCAAGCACGATCCGGTCACGGGGCTGTATTTCCAAGGCGGCGAAATTGGCTCTCCGGTGCTGGTTGGCTGGGGCCCCGAGGCCGGCGAAGTGCTCGTGACCGACTTCGACGATCTGGATGACTTTGACGGCATCAGTTTCTCGTTCGTCGGCACTCCCGGCCTGGTGGACCTCGATCTACCCGGGCCGGTCAACGCCTTTGGCGAGGTGATCCCCAACATCGGGCCGGACGGCTCGGTGGCCGCCCCCGACCCAGAAACGGGAGAGGTGGCGCCGATGACCGGGTGGACGCAGACCGTGTTCGTGCAGAAGGTCAGTCCATTTGACACCGGGACGGTGGTGCCCGACGCACAGACCGAGCCGGCGTCAGGCAGTTTCCGCGGGCGGCAGGTGCATGAGTATCCGCTGCGTGTGACGGTGGAAGTGAGTTATCAGGCTCCGTTCGCGACCGAGGCCGAAGTCGTCGCGCGCGTGACGTGGATCGTGCCATGACGCGGGGGCGTGTGGAGCACAGGACCATGAGTGCGGTGAAACGTATTCGCAGGCAGAAAACCCGTCGCGGCGTGGCGTCGGTGCTGGCGATGATGTTCCTAATCATCTTCGGCTCGCTCGTGGCGGCCATGGCCATCGCCAGCACGGGCAACATCCGCACCGCGGCCATGCACCTGCATGTGATGCGCGCCATGTCTGCGGCGGAAACGGGGCTCCAGGTCGCCGAGCAGCGCCTGACGGAGGCGGCCAACCGCTTCATCGTGTCGCAGAGCACGATCGACGCCGCGTTTACGCAGGCGCTGTGGACGGGCAACGCCGGTGCGTTGGGTACCTACTCGGTGCTGCCTCCTTCCAGCGGCTTCAATGAGGCCGACCTTCCGGCAGGCATGGCCCAGGCTCTGCTCAACCGGCACAACGCCGACCTGAATGTCATCTCCGGCGCCGAGTTCATCGACGCGGCCTTTATCGGGCCGGCGCCGAGCGGCACCGACTCATCTGTCTTCTCGCTGGAGAACTGGCTTTACACCCCCGCGGTAGCCGTCGAACCTATTGGCGAGGGCGAAGCGCTGCCTCCGGTGTTCCAGATCCGCTACGCACCGCTGGCCGATGGGCAGCATGTGCGCGTAATCGTCGACGGGTTCGTGTTCGACTACGGCCGCAACAATCAGCCGATCCGTCGAACCGTCGCCCGCGACTATCGCCTGGTCAAGCGCGTCAACCACGCGATCATCAGTCCCAGCCGCATCATGATCGGCAAGAACGTGAAGGTGGTCGGCGACTTGGGAGCCCGCTACGACGACCTCGAGTTCGAGATGGGCGACCCGCTCGTTCTCCGCTCCGACTTTGCCGGGCTTGACCCCGTGCTCGATGCCAAACTGGCGGCCTTTTTTGCCGGGGTCGACAGCAACGACGTCGACGGCGACAACCGCCTGCGCATCGGGCATCCGGTCGAGTCGGGCGGCATCCCCGGGGGCAACACGGACTTCGACTCCGACGGGCAGAACGACAACGCATTCTGGGACGTCACTGGTGACGGGTACGTCGATGAGCTGGACATCTTCATTCTGCACTACGACAGGGACGGCGACGGGCGCGTGACGCTTTCGGCCAACCTGATCGCCGGGACTCCCGCCGGCGCGGCCGGCGCCACGCCCGAGTTCGTTCGAGCCGACGAGTCGGCGGTCGATGACGACTTGGCTTTCATGCTCGACAACTCCACGCCCGACCGCAACCGCAACGGCGTGTACGGCTGGGTGGACCTCAACGGCGACCGGATGTACCAGCCCGGCACCGAAGCGCCGCTCGATTACGACGCCCGGACTTCCACCTTCCCCGACGTGGAACTGGGGTGGCGCGACGGGTATGTCGACCGCATGGACCGCTACTCCAAGGTCGCTGGGCGCCTGGTGTTCAAGGTGAACGCCAACGACTGGACCGCCCAGCAGGGCAACTATCGCACGCGCCTGCGCGGACCAATTCGCCCCAATGAGGGCGAGAGTCCGCTGCTTTTCCAGGCCGACGACAACACGCTGCCCAACATTTCCGCCGCCAGTTTCGCCTCCACGACGGCGGCGCTGGCCGCCGCGGCCGACGGGGATCCGTTCTGGACCCAAGTGGCCACGCAACTTGGAGCCAGCGTCAACGCGCTGACCTATTGGGACACCGCCAACAACCCCGGCGGAAGCAATAGCCCTCACTTCACGGCCGTGTGGCCCGACGCCAACTATGACGGCTTGCCGGACAACGCCGAGCATGCCTACTTCGAGAAGTCGCCGTTCAACAGCCCGAACTACGCCGACTGGTACTACCGCCCGGTGTTCCGGCGATTCACGTTCCGCAACGTGACCATCCCGCGCGGGCTCAATGCGTTGTTCGTGGACTGCCAGTTCATTGGCGTCACGCTCGTCGAGACGACCGTCGGAAACACCCACCCGCTCTGGACAAACTACGGCAAGATGGTGCTTGACGCGAACACCGGCAGGCCCAAGCCCGCCTACGCCCGGGTCGCCTATGGCGACGATACCAGCGAACCGGCCAACGACGTCATCGGCGACCCCTACCTGCCCAGCACCGCGCGTCCACCCAGCCAGATCCTAGAGAAGGCCACCAGCCCCCTCGACAAGGGCGACGTGCTGATCTCTGAAATTGCCGGTTACCAAGCCGCCGCCTACAACGCGCTGCCCGACCCGCTGGTCATCGACGGGAAGCGCGTCACCGACACCAAGAAGTACTCAAACAACATCCGCTTCCACGACTGCCTGTTCGTGGGCTCGATCGTCAGCCAAGCCTCGACCAACTACACCCAGGTGCGCAACAAACTCCAGTTCACCGGCGGTACACGCTTCCTGCAACAGCACCCAGACGAGCCCGGCTCGGCCCTGCTCAACCCCGATCCCGAGGACATGGATGAGATCACCAAGAGTTCGATGATGCTGCCCAACTACTCGGTGGACATCGGGTCGTTCAACTCGCCTCCCGAGCAGGATGTGCAGTTGAAGGGCGCCATCATCGCCGGAGTGCTCGACGTGCGCGGCAACGCAAGCATCAAGGGCGCGCTTCTGCTCACCTTCCAGCCCGTCCAAGGCGAAGGCCCGCTGGTGGATATCAACGGCCAGCCGGTGGGAAACCCCGCCGGGTTCAATGCGTCCATCGGCTACTTCGGACCCGACGAGGGCGATTACGAATCGCTTGACCCGGAATCACTGCCCATCGTGGACGGCCACCGCATCGTCGGCTGGGATCTCAACGGCGACGGATTGCCCGACCTGGGGCATGACGAAACGCCCACGCAGGCCCAGATCAACGCCGGCGCCACGCCCGTGCCGTGGAACGGCTACGGACACGTCGAACTGTCCTACGACCCCGACATGACCCTGCCCGACGGGTTGTTGCTTCCTCTTCAGATCGCGCCCCTGGCCGGTTCGTACACGGAGGGCCACCAGTGATCCAGCCTCGCCGCTCTCGTCGGCTCGATCGCCGCGGGTTCAGCATCATCGAGATGCTGATCGCGCTGGTCATCACCTCGACCCTGCTCACCGCGACCCTGGCCGCCCTGGATGCCAGTTTCAAGAGTTACAAGGTCACCAGCGATTCGGCCTCGACCCATGTGGTCAGCCGCATCGTCATGCAGCGACTGATGGCCATGATTCGCAATGGGTCCAACTTCGGGCCCTATCCGGCCAACCCCGTCATCACGCCCATCATCGAGTCGGACTGGATCGAGTTTGAAACCACCACTGATCCAGGCTCCGACTCCACACGCGTTACCACCCTCTCTCGCCAGCAGAACGGCGAGCAGTGGAACCTCATCTGCACGGTCGCCACCTATCAGAACGGCGTGCTCACCAGCGAAAACTCGCGCCCTCTCATCACGGGGCTGACTCAACTGAACTTCATCATGGAGTATGACGTCGGCCCGGTGCTCAAGCGCGTCACCGTCGATATGGTCGTGCAGCCCAATGACCTGCAGGACGCGGCCATCACCGCCAACCTCGAAGCCCCGACCATCCGCATGGTTGCATCGGCCAGCCCACGACGCCTGGACTAGTTCGACCAGGCAGGTCCGGCAACGATGGCCGTTCAGGTCCGGTCGGAGCGGGAGTGGTGCGCCATCGCGACGTCGGAGGTTCTCACATCTCTCTTCCCCTGACCCGAAGGCCCCGATCGCCGCATTCTCACACGTGCAAAGATTGCTGTTGGGCGCGGGTGCGGCTCAAGCGAGGCACCCCTTCCGCCACCCGTTCGGCGCGGCCACCTTACACTGCCCACCATGTCACGCATCACGCTGCTCGCCCTGCTGGCCGCACTCACATTCCTCGGCTGCTCACGCACACCGGCGCCGGGCCGCGAGGAAGTGGTTCTCTACAGCAGTGTAGATGAAGAGTTCCTCCGCCCGATCGTCGCAGCCTTCGAAAGGCAGGCCGGCGTGCGCGTGCTCGTGGTCGGCGACAACGAGGCGGTCAAGACCACCGGGCTCATGCAGCGCGTATTGGCTGAAAGGCAACGCCCACAGGCCGACGTGTGGTGGTCAAGCGAGCCGTTCAGCACCATCCGCCTGGCCCGCGAGGGCGCCCTCGAGCCCTATCGCTCGCAGAGTTCCGAGCGCGCGATCGCGGGCGGCTGGCCGAGTGACCTGAAGTCGGAGCATTGGTACGGTTTTGCACTGCGATTCCGCGTGCTTGGCCATTCCGAACAGCGCCTGCCCCGGCCGCCGCGCACGCCCGGCGAGATGACCGACCCTGCACTGAAGGGCCGCATTGGCATGGCACGCCCGCAGTTCGGCACCACGCGCGGCCACATGGCCATTCTTCTCCATGCATGGGGCCCGGACCAGTTCCGTGCCTGGCTCGAGGCCATGCGAGACAACGGGCTGCGCCTCTACGACGGCAACGCCAGCGCCGTTCGCGGCGTGCGCCAGGGCGAGATCGACGTCTGCATGACCGACACCGACGACGTGTGGTCGGCCCAGCGCAATGGATGGTCCATCGCGGCCACCTTTGAGCCCACCGAACTCGACCTCGAATCCACCTTCCCCTCCACAGGCCCGATCGCCCTGCCCAACACGCTGGCACTCGTGCGCGGCGGCCCGAACCCCGGGCGGGGCAGGCAACTGATCGACTTCCTGCTCAGTGAGCAGGTCGAGCGCCTGCTGGCCGAGAGCGATTCGCACAATGTGCCGGTACGCCCGGACCTGCGGGCCGAGTTCGCCCGCTGGGCCCCGCCCACCTGGCGGCCCATCGACTACGAGGCGATCGAATCGAAGATCGACGAAGCATTGGCGATCTGTCAGGACGTGCTCAAGTGAAAGGCGGCCGGATCGCCGCGCGCCGGCTGGGCCCGCCTTGGGACGCTGCCGGTACGATTCACCCGAACGCCCGCTCGGCCAGATCCACCGCCCGCGCCATCGCCGCCGCCTTGTTCACCGTTTCCATGTACTCGGCCTCGGTCCGCGAATCGGCCACGATGCCCCCGGCCGCCTGGATGTGATACGTCCACGCACCCCCGCGCCGCATGCCCGTAGGCGCCACGATGGTCCGCAGCGTCAGCGCGATGTCCATCTGCCCGTCCAGCGACACCCAGCCCATGCCCCCGCCATAGGGCCCGCGCCGCACCGGTTCGAGTTCATCGATGATCTGCATTGCCCGGATCTTCGGTGCCCCGCTGATCGTCCCGACCGGCAACGCCGCCCGCAGCGCGTCCCAAGCGTCCAATCCTTCGCGCAACTCTCCCGTCACCGTCGAACTGATGTGCATGACGTGGCTGTACCGCTCAATGGCCATCACCTTGTCGAGCCGAATGCTCCCCGGCTCGGCCACGCGACCGACGTCATTGCGCCCCAGGTCCACCAGCATCACGTGCTCGGCCCGCTCTTTCGGGTCCGACAGCAACTCGGCCTCCAGGGCCGCGTCTTCTTCGGGCGTCGCACCGCGCCGGCGCGTGCCCGCCAGGGGGCGGTTGGTCACCACCACTCGCCCGTGCTCGCGCCGCACGCGGCACAGGATCTCCGGGCTCGACGCCACCAGAATGCACCCGGCCGCTTGCATGTACACCATGTACGGGCTGGGATTCACCGCGCGCAGAGCCCGATACACGTCGAACGGGTCGGCCTTGCTCTGCCGCTCGAACCGCTGCCCCAGCACCACCTGGAAGATGTCCCCCGCCCTGATGTATTCCTTCGCCCGCGCCAGCATCTCCGCGTGCTGCTCGCGCGTCATGTTCGACGGCAGCACCAGCGCCCGGCCACCCTCGTCCACGCGACCCAGCGGAAGCGGCTTGCTGTGTTCCTGGATTTCGCCGGCACGCCGATCCAGCGTCTCCACAGCCGCGTCATAGGCCTGGCCTGGGTCGGCGCCGGGCTCCACCTCCGCCAGGTGCACGAGGTGCACCATCTTGGCGATGTGGTCGAACACCACGATCCCGTCGTAATACCCGAAGTGCAGGTCCGGCAGGTTGCGATCGTCGGCCGGTGCGCCGCTCCACGGCAGTTTGCCCGGCTCGGCATAACGCACCGAGTCGTAGGCCGCATATCCGAACCACCCCCCCAGCACGCAGTCGGGCAGCCGACGCCCTTCCACGGCTCCGGGCGGAACGAGCAGCCGGCGCTGACGCGCGATTGCCCGCAGCACGTCAAACGGGTCTTCGCCGCTCCGCGAAACCTGCGCCCCCAGGCGACGGTCCATCAGTTCAACGCTCTGGCCTCTGGCGAGCACTTCCATCGCCGGTCGCGAGCCCAGCAGTGAGTGCCGCCCCACGCGCTCGCCGCCCTCGACCGACTCGAGCAGGAACGACGGAGCGGTCCGCTCATCGGGCGAAACCAGTCGCCGATAGGCCAGCACGGGCGTCAACTGGTCGCTGAGCAGGCGGATGCCGACGGGCACGACGAGAATCCGGTCAGTCTCGTCCGCCGAGCGGCACAGCGTCACGAACTGCTCGCGGGAAAGGCTGGGCATGGTCCGCCAGTCTATGCCACCCTGCTAGAGTCGAGCATCATGCACGCACACGCACTGACCGGGTGGGCGATGATCGCGTGGAGCGCCCTGGCCTGCGGGCAGGAGTCCGCGCCGCCGCCGACTCCGCCTGCCCAGTCGCTCCCACCCTCGGCCGAACTGGGTCGAAGGGTGTTTGAAACCAACACGCAGATGCGCGCAATCCCCACGGTGGTGGTCGTGAGCGGGGCGGGGGCCTATCTCGACGCCATCGCCGCCTGGGAGGGCGATCTTCGCTTCCCGGTGCTCTGGGACGACGGCTCGGTGCAGGCCAGGGCGGACATCGCCCGATTTGTTCACGCCTTTCAACCTGCCCGCGTGGTGCGCTACGAACCCGCCGACGCAGCCGCCCTTCCTGGCGAATCGGCCGACCGCATCGTCCGTCTCGAGCGCACGGTCTTCGACGCCACGCTCGAACCCGGCTCGGCTGCCACGACACAGCAGTGGGTCGATGCGCTTCGCGCCGATAGCCTGCTGGGCCCGGGCATCGTCATCACTGACGCGACCGGCACTCAGTGGCCCGCGGCCGTGGCTCTCGCGGCCGGACGGCGCCAGGTCATGGCCTTCACCGCCAGCCCCGGCCGACTCAGCGCCGCCCTCGCCCCGGATCAGGCCTCCGCCCTCGAGCGCCTCGCGCGCGAATTGGCCGAAGGCCTGGGGCTGAGTTGGGCGGGCATCGGCGACGACATCGACGCCATCACCCTCGCACTGGAGTGCCCCAGCAAGATCCGCGTGAAGGACGATCCGCCCGACTTCCTGGCCACCACCGACGTCCTTGGTCGCACCGACACCGGCGCACGCTGGGCTTTCGCCGGGCAACTCTCCGGCAACGAGGCTCGCTCGACCTACCTGGCCATGTGCAGCCTCTTCCTTCGCCCCGCCGCCGCCTGGATCTTCGATGGGTATGAGCCCGGGGAGCCGTGGAGCCTGTTCGACGGCTCCGAGGCCGCCAATGCGCTGAACAACGCCGGCATCTCCACCACCTTGTTCGACGAACCTCGCCAGGGAATCGAGCACTGGCGGGCCGCCTGCGTGCGCGCCATCGACGCCGGGCTCGTGGCAGTCAACACCATGGGAAACGGCGACTTTTTCCGACTCCGCCCCGGCGAGGGCGCACCGGGCGACGTGCCCATCTTCGCCTCCCCTCCGATGGTCTACTTCGTGCATTCCTTCTCGGCCACGCGCCCGGGCAACCTCGACACCGTCGGCGGGCGCCTGCTCGACCACGGCGCCTATGCCTACGCGGGCTCGGTACAGGAACCCACGCTCGCAGGCTTTGTCCCCACACCCTATGTGATGCGCCGCCTCCTCGTAGGGCTTCCCTTCGCGGCCGCCGTACGTACTGATGACGGGCAGGCTTGGAAGATCGCCACCTTCGGCGACCCGCTGGCAACCGTACTTCCGCCGGTCGCGCGCGCCGATGAGGCCGCTGTTCCACTCGAAGACGTCGTTGACCTGGGCGAAGAGGTCAAGTCGCTCATCGTAGATCGCAAGTTCTCCGAGGCGCTGGCCCGGCTGGCCATACTGGCTCGACACGCCGACGCCGCCCGTCTCGCTGGCGCCCTGCTTCGCGACCAGCCCCAGTCCTTCGATTCGACCGTCGCCCGCGAGGCCCTGCTCCCGCTGTTCCTGGCCGGCAAGCCGGACGACGTGCTCGCCTGTTTCCGCAGACTCTCGCCGCGCGACCAGAAGGAGCCGATCTTCCTCGATGCCCTCTGGCACGCCGCGCGCCTGCGGCTGTACGCCGACAGTGCCGTCTCATCGATGCTCTCCGGGCACCTGCGCGAAGACCAACTCGGGCCTGACGCCATCGAACTGGCCCGTGCCCTGGCCCACCAGAATCAGACACAGGCTGCCGTCGGTCTGCTGCAGTCGGCCCGCAACAAGGCCCGCAACGAGCGCGACCGTCGCCAACTCGACCGCGAGATCGAACGCCTGCTTGGCGCCCGCCCCTAATCACTGGAAGTCCGACCCGCGCACCCCGTTCGGCGTCGAGTGCAGGCGCACGTCATACCCGTTGCGCATCGCGTTGGGAACCCCCGGGTTCGCCTCGAGCGGGTTGCGCGCTTCGGCGTGCATGTCCGCAAAGGCCATCGGCGTCGGCGCGTCCCAGTGCCCCTCTCGCGCCTCCGGCTCGCGCGTCAGATACGCCAGGTGCGTGTCCCACAGCAGTGCCTTGGTAGACGGAAACACCACCTCATGCGACCGCACCGCCCGAATCAGCCGCTCCACCGGCTCGGGCGCGCCCTCCGGGCGGAACAGAAGTGGGTCAGCCAGAAACGAGTTGGAATACCGCCACGAAATCTCCCGCTCGCCCACGTGTTCATCCTCGGCCCCGAAGCGATCCTCGTCGGTCGGCAGCGCCGTGTCCATCCCCGGCGACACCCACGTCGCGTAGTTCTCCTCCCAGGGCGCAATGTCCTTCACCAGCGCGGGCCACGCCCACTCGATGGTAAAGAGGTCTGTCGTGCCGATCATCACGCCGTCCGGATACCACGGAAAGAAGATCATCTTGGCGCCGGGCACGCCGGGCACTTCCTGCGGCGGCGCGAAAGGATACGTGTCTTGGTGCTTGCCCGCATAGGTCTCGAAGACCGTTGCCACCGTCTTGGCGTTCGACAGGCCCAGCGTGCGCCGGCCTGACGTGCGCGCCCCCGCCAGCGCGGGCAGCAGGATCGCGATGAGCAACGCGATGATCGCAATGACGACCAGCAGTTCGACCAGTGTGAAGCCTCGCCGCATGTTCAGCCTCCCTCTCCGCCACGCCGCGGGATGCGCGACTTGGCTTCCTCGCTCCGCAGTTTCAGCCGGATCGCCAGTGGCTGCCACGCCCGCGTCCCCGCGTTCCACACCAGGTACGTGCTCGCGCCGACGTCGGGCGAATCGCCCTTCTGACCCGATAGCCGCATCGGCGCCCACAACTCGACCACCGGCGCCTTCCTTGAAAACGCTTCACCTGCGCCGACAAACACCATCTCCAGCGGGATCGCCAGCGACGCCGAACCGGTCGCGGGCCCGCCCGACTCACTTGCCGCCGCAGTCCTAGCCATCATCATCGGAATGTCCCCCGGCGCCGCCCTGGGCATCCCTTCGCCCCGCATCATCACCGGTACTTCCATCGGGTTGCTCACATCCGGCCTGCGCACCACGATGCGCCCTGTGTCGATCGACGCTCCCGCAAAATGGCCCCGCAGCCGCCCAAACAACTCCTCCCCGGGCGACCGCGGCGGCGCACTCTCGCCGTCCCGGGCCGGCGCCCGCGCCAGACCGCCCAGCCGCTCATACGCCGCCACGAATCCCGGCTGGTCATCACCCACCAGCGGCTGCACGAAATCGAGCCACTGATCCACCACCCCGAACTTCGGCGCCGAACCAAGATCCACCAACTCCGCACTGTGCTCGACCAAGTCGCGCATCGAGCCCAGCGCCGCGCCCAGTGCCGAAGCCGCCTGGCTCGGTGTCGAATGACTTACAAACTGGAACGCCGCCCCCGGCCGCTCGGCCGGGTCTTCGGCCATCCATCGCGGCGCCTGGTCCCTCGACATCGACATCCCACCCCCGTGCCGCGGCGGCTCGCCCTCGCCCGCTGGCTGCCCAATCTGCCGGGCGGCCTGGTCCGAAGGCGACCGCACCGCACGCGCGCCTCCGAATCGCGCGTAGCCCATCCATGCCGCCACACCGACCGCGACTGCCGCCGCCACGCCGACGACCATCAGTTTGGTGTCCATCTCGTGTCCTCGTTCCATTCTCAACCACACCGGACAAAAACAACGACGGGCGACTCCTCGCCGCCCGTCGCCGTTTCTTGTCACAAACGAGAACCTGTTCGATTGTCCGCGCGGTCCAGCGAGCCGGGCCCGCGTCGCGTCTCAAGACATTTGGATCAGGCCGGCGTTGGCCAGCGCCTTGAGGCACTGGTTCACGCACGTCTTTACGTCGTCCTTGGCCGGCTTGAGCACCAGTTCGGCCTTCGGGGGCGCCTCGTACGGGTCGTCGATCCCCGTGAAGCCCTTGATCTGCCCCGCCCGCGCCTTCTTGTACAGCCCCTTGGGGTCGCGCTGCTCGCATACCTCGATCGGAGTGTCCACGAAGACCTCGATGAACTTCAGTCCCGCATCCTCGTGCACCTTCCGGGCCGCATCGCGATCCTTGATGTACGGGCTGATGAAACTCGTCAGCGTCACGATGCCCGCGTCGGCGAACAACTTGGCCACCTCGCCGATCCGGCGGATGTTCTCTTCGCGATCGGCCGCCGAGAACCCCAGGTTCTTGTTCAGCCCGAAGCGGATGTTGTCGCCGTCGAGCCGGTAGCACGCCACGCCCTGGTTCACCAGCGCCTGCTCGAGGGCACAGGCGATGGTGCTCTTGCCGCAGGCCGACAGGCCCGTGAACCACATCGTCGCGCCCTTGCACCCAAGAGCCTTCCAGCGCTCCTCGCGGCTGATGTCGCCCTCGTGCCAGTGGATATTCGTCGCCTTGACCTCGCTCATCGGTGCCGTCTCCTGACTGTGCTTCGATCCGTGGACGAGGACTGTAGACCCCCGTCCCGAACGATCAAGCAAAGGCGCCTCCCGCCGCCCCGTGAACAAGAAAGCCGCGCCCGATAATCGGACGCGGCCTCGGATTGATCGCCCGACACACTCCGGATCAGCCTCCCGTCTTGGCGCCCGCCTCGTATTCCTTCAGCACCGCTTCGATCTGGGTCTTCATCCAGCCCTGGGCCTTCTCCACCGCCAGCCGCTGCGTCTCAATCGCCTTGGACTTCTCCCCCATCCGCCAGTACACCCGCGCCAGCGTGTCCAGCACCGACGCATCATTGCCCTGCGCGATGGTGTTGGCCGCCTCGGCCGCCTTGAGCGCCAGTGGCAGGTTCGGCTCCTTGATCTCCGCCCCGGGGTCCACGATCATCCACGCGATCTCGTTGAGCGCCTGCATGTCGTTCTTTTTCATGCCCTCGGCCACGATTTCCTCACCCAGTTTCCACGCCGCGTCGTAGCGCCCGTTCTCCATCAGCAGCCCCAGCCGGATCGGCCGCAGCAACCCCTGGTGCGCCACCGCCGGGTACTTGCCCTCGAACTTCTCGAACGCCGCCAGACGCTCGGCTGCGTCATACTGCGGGTTGAAGATGTCGTTGAGCATTTCCTCTGCTTCAGCGATCTTCTTCATCCCATCCTTGTGGTCCCACGTTCCGGCCAGCAGTCCTTCCAGAGGAATGTCCAGGAACATCGGGTGCCCGATGTACGCCAGGTTCCCCGCCTTGTCGACCACGAACGAGCACGGAATGCCCATCTGCTCGGCCGGCTGCATCCAGTCCGCCGAGGTCTTGGCGCCGCCGTCATACGCGACCGTGTACGCCATTCCCTCCCCCTTCTCTTCCACCATCTTTTTCACGGCCTCGAGCGTGTTGCCCGGATCCTCGGACGACACGCCGATCACCGTCACACCCTTGCCCTTCAGTTTGGTCTGAATCTCCGACAGGTGCGGCATGCTGGCGATGCATGGCCCGCACCAGGTCGCCCAGAACTCCACCACGTAGATCTCGCCCGGTTTGAACGCCTCCACTGGGCTGCCCTTCACCCACTCGGAAATCGTCAGGGACGGCGCCTTATCCCCCACCCACAGGTCCGGGCGGTGTTCGGAAGGGGCCTCAACCTGCGTCTCGGTCGGTTGCGCATCCTGCGCACCGGCGACCGCCACCAGCAACCCGGGAGTCAACAAGACAGAAAGAGACACGGCCAACTTGCGTTTCATCGCGATTCTCCAGCGCATTTCACAGGGCAAAGAGTCGGCCTCGACGATTGATGAGCCGACGTTCATTGGTGTTCCTGTCGCCTTCCCACGCCAACCCGCCGCACGTCGGGATGTTCCCGGACCACGTCGGCACATGGAAAAACACTCTTGGGCGACCTAATCTCGGATCCCGCGGGCTGGTGGGAGCAGCCTGCTCTTTTCCTCAGGAGATGGATCAATGAGCCAAGGGCTGATTCGGCCGCACGGCGGCACACTTGTCAATCGTATCGCCAACGACGCCCGTGCAGAAGCGCTCCGCGCCGAAGCCAAATCACTCAAACGCGTCAACCTCACCGCCAAACAGTCCTGCGACGTCGAGATGATCGGCGTCGGCTCGTTCAGTCCGCTGACCGGTTTCATGAAGAAGGCCGACTTCGACTCGGTCATTTCCTCCATGAAACTCGCCTCCGGCGAGATCTGGCCCATCCCGATCACCCTCTCCGTGGACAAGTCCGACGCCCCCCGGGTCGGCGAGCGCGTCGCGCTTTATGCCCCTAATGGGGTGCTCCAGGCCGTGATGACCGTGGAAGAGGTCTATCCCCACGACCGCGCCCGCGAGGCCACCATCTTCTTCAACAAGCCCGACGACGACGACGGCAAGCACCCCGGCGCCGAAGCAGTCAAGAAAGAGGGCGACACCTGCCTGGCCGGCCCCATCGAAGTCGTCACCGTCTGTGCCGACCCCAACGGGCCCGAGGCCTTCCTCAACTACCGCCTCACCCCCGCCCAGACCCGCGCCGAGTTCGAAAAGCGCGGCTGGAAGACGGTCGTCGCCTTCCAGACCCGCAACCCCATCCACCGCGCCCATGAGTACGTCTGCAAGTGCGCCCAGGAGATCTGCGACGGGCTGCTCATCCACCCCCTCGTCGGCGAAACCAAGAAGGGCGACATCCGCGCCAGCGTCCGCATGCACGCCATCGAGGCCCTTGTCCAGAAGTACTTCAACCCCGCCACCACGGCGCTGAGCGTGCTCCCCGCCGCTATGCGCTACGCCGGGCCGCGCGAAGCCATCCTCCACGCCATCATGCGCAAGAACTACGGTTGCTCTCACTTCATCGTTGGGCGTGACCATGCCGGAGTCGGCAACTACTACGGCACCTACGACGCCCAGAAAATCTTCGACCAGATCGACCTCGTCGCCTTCGGCATCGAACCCCTCAAGTTCGAGCACACCGGCTACTCCAAGGCCTACGGCGGCATGGTCTCTGGCAAGACCTTCCCCAAGATCGAAGGCGACATCATCAACCTCTCCGGCACCGCTGTACGAGAACTCCTGTTCAAGGGCGAGCGCCCGCCCGTCGAGTTCAGCCGCCCCGAAGTGGCCGACATTCTCATCGCGGCCGCCAAGGATGGAACGCTCTTCGTCGAGTGATCCCGCCTCCCCTTCCTTCTCCCCACCGCGGGAGATGGTGGCTCGACGCTCGGCGTTGACATGGATGATGGGGGCTCTGCGGGATCAGAAGAACACAAGACCGCCCGGCAGGCCCGGGCGGTTTTTCTCTTTCCAACTTCATCACTCACAGCAGCAGCGACAGCACCGAGCCCGCCTGCTCCTGCTGCTTCATCAGCGACCAGATGCTCGCCTCCGCAGGATCTGCCCGCGCACCAGTTTGCTGACCTCGACCGAGTAATCCGTGTCCTCGATCCGGCTCAGTTCGCCGTGGTCGCCTCGAGTTCGGACATCCACTGCCGGATCGTTGTTTCATTCCGGTTCATCAGCGCGCCCGCACCCGCGCGTGTCGAACTGATCCGTTCGCTCGCCTCTTTCACCGGCTCCTGCATCGCCTCAAGGTCGCCAGCCACCAGGTCAAAGAACAGCCCGCTCACCGGATGCCCGCCCGGCTCCTCGCCGGTCTCCAGGTCGTCCATCATCTGGTCATCGTCAAACTCGAGCCGGCTGTCCGATACCCGCCGCGGCCCCAGCAAGCGCGAGTCAAAGCCCTTGAGCAGTAGTTCGTCCTGGTACGTCGCATTGGCCGCGAAGAAGTCGAATGTGTCCAGGATCGACGCCGCCTCCTGCTGCATGCCCTTCAACTCATCTTCCGACAGAGTCTTGCGGTTTGCCGGCCGCGACGACCGGCCCCTTCAGTTCGACCGCCAGATCGTTGAGCACCCCCAGCGCCCCGTCCTTGGCCGCCAGCATGTGGCTCTGCTTCTCCGCCACGTCGATCTGCCTGGTCAGGCGGAGGTGGTCCGACTTCAACTGGTCGGCCGCCATCATCCCGCCACGTCGTCCGATGCCCGATCGATTCGCTTGCCCGTGGAGAGGCGCTCCAGCACCTGCTTCACCGCCGCGTTCGAGCGTGACTATGACCCCAGCAACATGGAGTTGCTCAGATTGCTCAGCCCGCCTGCATACACGTGGAAGTCTCCACGCGTGCTATCGGCCCCTGCGGCCCCTCACCCAAACGGCTCTCCAACCCGCCCGCACTATGCTTGGCACGTGCAATGGCAAGACCCTGATATCGATGAAGGACTTCACCACGACGGTCCCAGCGCCGAAGACCTCGACCGCTTCGGCGACGAGTTCCGCACCTGCCCCAACTGTGGCCGTCAGATCTATGACCAGGCCGAAATCTGCCCCTACTGTGGCGACGCCGTTCTCGACAGGCCCGTCGGCTTGAGGTGGTGGGTCATCCTGGCCGTTGTGCTCCTGCTCGTCGTCCTGCTCGTGGCGATCTTCTAAACCCGCGGCTCAGGCTTGCACACCCAGGTCGCGCACCGTGAACAGCGACTCAAACACCAGCCCGGCGGCCTCCACATTCTCGCGTGCCCCCTCCAGCCGATCGATCGTCGCGATCACCGCCAGCACGTCGGCCCCTTCGCCCCGCAGCACGTTGACCGCCTCGAGCGCCTGCCCGGCGGTCGTGGCCACGTCTTCCACAAAGATGACCCTCTCCCCCGGCTCCAGTTTCCCTTCCAACTGTCGGGCCGTGCCGTAGTCCTTTTTTGCGTTGCGCACGAACAGACAGGGCAACCCCGTTTCAAGGGATGCAACAGTCACCAGCGGGATGCCCCCCAACTCCGCCCCCGCCAGCCGATCGACCTGCCAGCCCCGATTCCGCGACAGGGCGTGAACTTGGTGGGCCAGCATGAGTCCCAATCCACGGAGGATCTCTGGCCGCGTCGTGAACAGGTACTTGTCCAAGTAGTACCGGCTCTTCCGCCCCGAACGCAGGGTGAAATCACCCACCAAGAGCGAGGACTGGGCGATCGCCTGGGCAAGTTCCGCCCGGCTCAGGATGGCGCTGTTCATGCCGGTAGGGTACGCTCGTGTCACCAAGGCGCAACGTGCCCTCGAAATTTGGGATTGGTCGTGTACCCTTGGCCGAAGCGGCAATGATAATGGCTGCTCCCGCAGTCCCGCTCGGGGTGCGGGACCGGAGCACAGCAGGCGTTCAGCCTTTGGAGGGTCTCTCGTGAAGCACACCTTGTTCGGGGTCGTTCTCGCCAGCGTCCCCCTGATCGTGGGTTCGGCCATAGCCCAAGTTGCCACTCCTCCGCCCGGGCCCAGGCCCGAGCCGGCGCCCTACGTCCCCCCGCCCCCGGCCCCGAAGCCCGTGGCACAGCCGCCGGCCCAGCCTCAACCCAATCAGCCCCGCATGGGGGGCAACGACCCTCTCAACCCCGAGTCGCTCCGCGGCAAACTCCCGCCCCTCAAGTGGCGCTCGCTGGCCCAGATTGATCCGGAAACCGGGCTCATCCAGCAATACTCCGACCCACTGGATATCGCGGCCCTGAAGCCCAACCCCTCGGTCGCCCAGTCGCGCGTACCTGAAATCATGCCCGTGCTGGCCGGTCGGCGCTATCGCATGGAGCAAATCGTCATCGACAACCTCGACTTTGCCCTCCAGGTTGACGACGGGTTGCTCGACACCATCAACCTGACCGACCCCAACTCGATGAAGGTGATCACCGACAAGGTCACTCCCCTTGTGCCGCCCAAGTCGATCACCATGGAACTGTTTGACCGCGGCGTCCTCTCGCGCATTCAGAAGGACTTCAACCTCGAAATCATGAAGGACTACCAGAACTACATGATGCAGGAACTCAGCAAGGTCCACGGTGACGCCGGGCTGACCGAGTTCATGAAGTTCATCATGGAGGAGTCGGTCAAGGAGGCACGCATCGCTTTCGACGGCATGCTCATGGAAGCAACCTGGCGCATGGACGAGGTGCTCGCCAAGGCCGCTCTTTCTGATGTCGCCGGACTCGACCAACTCCGCGCGATCAGCGGCTCGGCCTCCGACACCCTGGAAAAACGCAAGGCCGACGTTGCCAAGATCAAGCAGATCTGGAAGCCGTGGTCCCTGGAGCAGAAGCAGGTTTTCCTCCGGGCGGTCGAAGATACCCGTGAAGACCCGCACTTCCCCCCGATCCCGATGATCGACGCCACGCCGGAAGGCACCGAAGATCGCACGGGTGATCTTCAGATTGAAATGAACCGCCGCACCCCGGGCGCCCCTCCCGGCAGTGGGGGCTGAGCGGCCGACAGTTCCACAACTCACGCCCACGCGCCGCCCGGGTCACACGACTCGGGCGGTTGTCGTTGATCGGGCTTGATCTCCGGGGCCGACGCTCCACCGGCCCGCGCGTTCCTGACCGCTCGTGTGTCGTGTGCCAACCAGGCGAGGCGGCCTCGCCTTTTCGCCCCTGCGCCGCTCCAGCCTGGCCTCACGCGCCTCAGGCCGTTTCGCCGTCGCGCTGAGGCCTCATCAGCGGGAAGAGAATCACGTCGCGAATCGTCGGCTGATTCGTCAGCAGCATCATCAGGCGGTCAATGCCCAGCCCCATCCCACCGGCCGGCGGCATGCCCACCTTCAGCGCCTGGATGAAGTCCTCGTCAAACGTGCGGAACGTCGACTCCTCGTCATCCAGCCCGCTCAACTGCTCGCGGAACTTGGCCGCCTGCACGTCGGGGTTGTTCAACTCCGTGTAGTGCGGCCCGATTTCCATGTGCGCGATGAACAGGTCGGCCCGCTCCGCCACGGCAGGATTGCTCCGGCTCGGGCGCGTCAGCGGGCTCAAACTTGCCGGGTAGTCCATGATCCACGTCGGCCTCGCCGGATCGAGCGTCCTCTCGGCGTAGTCCTCGAACAACTTGTTGACGATGAACACCGCGTCGATGGAATCGCCCCTGTCGTTGCGTGTCCTGATCCCGCGCCGCTCCGCCTCGCTGACCACGCGCGCCGTGTCCCCGGGATCAAAGCCCAGCCCCCGGATGAACAACTCCCGGTAGGTCACACGATCAAACGCCCGACCGTAGTCGATCTGCAGCGCCCCGAACGGCAATGATGGGCCATCGGGTTCGACCCGCTCTTCGCCTCGCCGCAACTCCGCAGCCGCTCGCGCCGCGTGCCGCACCAGATCCTCGGTCAGTTCCATCACGCTGTGGTAGTTTCCGTAAGCCTGGTACAACTCGAGCATGGTGAACTCGGGGTTGTGATGCTTGTCCAGCCCTTCGTTGCGGAAGTTGCGGTTGATCTCGAACACGCGGGGCAATCCGCCGACGAGCAGCCGCTTGAGATACAACTCCGGCGCAATCCGCATGTAGAGATCGATGTCCAGCGCGTTCATGTGCGTGATGAACGGGCGCGCCGCCGCCCCCCCCGCCTGCGTCTGCAACATCGGCGTCTCGACTTCGAGGAAGCCCTGCTCGGACAGACGTCGGCGCATCGCCGCGACAATCTGGCTGCGCCACTGAAACACTCGCGTGGTCTCGTAGTTCGACCACATGTCGACATAACGCTGCCGGTAACGCAACTCGATGTCCTGAAGCCCCGCGTGCTTCTCCGGCGGCGGGGCCAGGCACTTGGCGCACGGCTGCACCGTCTCGGCCCACAGCGTCACCTCGCCGGCCTTGGTCTTCATCAGCGGGCCGGACACCGCGATCAGGTCGCCCAGATCGGTTGACTTGGCCACCGCGAAGCCCGACTCGGAGCACTCCCGCTTGCTCACCGCCACCTGGAATGACGCGTCGGTGTGGTCCCTCAGGTTCATCCACACGAGTTTCCCGTTGTCCCGGTGCAGCATCACCCGCCCGGCCACACGCACCCGCGGACGCCGATCGGGCGAGGCCGGCACCGTCACGCCGGGGCTGGCTTTTTCAAGCGCCTTTCGATCGGCCTCGGCCTGCTGAAAGTCAAGGTGGGCCTGCTCGTCAAACAACGCCCGTGCCGACGCCAGATCCATCATCCCGTCTAGGCGCGAGCCATACGGATCGAGTCCGAGGTCGGCCACGGCCTGCCGGTTGGCCCGGCGCTGGGCCTCCAGTGTGTGCACGCTCGTTTCGGGGTGTGTGGAGGGGTCTGTCACGCCCGCATGGTACGCCCGTGTTTTCCGCCCGCCCGAATCACGACGCCCCGGATTCCTTCTTGTCCAGGATCGTGCGCCCCTCCAGCGTCAGCCCCAGTTCCTTGAGCAGTTCGGCGTCGCACAGCGGCCTCGAACGCTCCCGCTCGTCCAGAAGGTTCGACAGCGAGATGCCCTGGAAGGTGTCGATCAACGCCTTGGCCGCCAGGTCCAGTTGCCGGTGCAGAGGACACAGGTTAGGCCCGTGCCCGACCAGCCCCAGCGGACAGGCCGTGATCCGCTCGACCGGAGAGATGGCGTTGATGACGTCGAGCATGGAAATCTCCTCGGCCGGACGCGCCAGCCGATATCCCCCGCCCACGCCGCGCCGACCCACGATCAGGTCCGCCTGTGCCAGCGACTGAAGCACCTTGGCCAGGTAGTTGAACGGCACCCCCGTGCGATCGGCCAGCGCCGACGTGGGCATCAGTTCCTCGTTGGTGTACGCCAGCCACACCATTGCCCGCAGCGCGTATTCGCATGTTTGTGAAAGCATGTGGACCTCTTTCCAGTTCCGCCGGCCACGCCGACCCGTCGGGACTCTCCGACACCCGGAACCCCGGAACCCCGAACGGCCGACCTCAAGACTTGATCACCTGATCCATCTGGGCGGCCTGCCGACCCCCGGTTCCCTCGACCGGTATCGCCTCGATCAACCCCTCGACGATCTGGTCGGCACGAACCTGATCGGCCTCGGCGTTGAAGTTGGTCATGATCCGATGACGCAGCACCGGCAACGCCACCTCGCGTATGTGCTCCGGCGTCACGTGCGGCGACCCCGACAACAACGCACGGCCGCGCGCCGCCAGAATCAGATACTCGCTCGCCCGCGGCCCGGCACCCCACGCCACGTAATCGCGCACGATCGCCGGCGCCAGCGCCCGACCCTCGGGCTCGGTCACCCGTGTGGCCCGCACCAGCCGCAGCGCATATTCCATCACATGATCCGGCACCGGCACACGCCGCACCACCTGCTGAATCTGCTCGATCCCCGCGCCGTCCAGCACACGCTCCACCTGCTGCTCGCCCTTGGTGGCGCTGCGACGCATCACCTCCAGTTCTTCCTCGGCCGACGGATACCGAATCAGCACCTGGTACATGAACCGGTCCAGTTGCGCCTCGGGCAGCGGATATGTCCCCTCCTGCTCAAGCGGATTCTGCGTGGCCAGCACGAAGAACGGGTTGGGCAACTCGTGCCGTACCCCGCCCACCGTCACCTGCCGCTCCTGCATCGACTCCAGCAGTGCCGCCTGTGTCTTTGGTGGTGTGCGGTTGATCTCGTCGGCCAGCACCATGTTGGCGAACACCGGCCCGCGCACGAATCGAAGCCGCCGCTGTCCCGTCGCCTTATCCTCCTCGATCACCTCCGTCCCGGTGATGTCACTGGGCATCAGATCGGGGGTGAACTGGATGCGGTTGAACTGAAGCGTCAGGGCGCCGGCGATCGTGGAAATCAGCAACGTCTTGGCCAGCCCCGGCACGCCCACCAGCAAGGCATGCCCGCGGCAGAACACGCACGTTAGAATCTGCTCGACCACCTCGTCCTGCCCGACGATGACCTTGTGGATCTCTCCGCACAGGCGATCGTGAATCTCCCGGACCTGGGTGATGCCTGACATTTCCGGAAGGCTCGGCATGGCCGGATCATACCACACTTCCCCGCCCGGGAAAGACGAGCCGGCGCCGGCGCAGGGTCCGTGCGCCGACGCCGGCCAATGGCCGGGCGAGACCTGAATCAAGCACCCGCCGGCCGTGAAGGGGTCTCTCTGAAAGGGCCTTTACCCACCGTCCCGCACACGCCGCTCCAACTGCTCGGTCAGTTGCTCCATGCGGCGCAGCATGCGCTCCAGGCGCTCGTCCATCTTCGCCGACATCTCGTCCAGGCGCCGCTCCAAGGCGCCCAGGCGCTCTTCGAGCGGAGCGCCCCCGCCGGCCTGCTCGCGCAACATCCGAGGCGCCAACACGTCGCTCCACGCGCTGGGAACCTCGATCATCCGCGTCTGTCCGTCCGGACCCTGGATGATCATGTTCCCCTGTGGGCTCCGCATGATCTCCACCCGCCGGCTCTGCTCAAGACTCTGGCGCAGTGTCTTCTTGACCATGTCGATCTGCTGGTCGCTCAGCCCCTGCAGACGCAACTTATTCAGAATACCTTCCACGTCGATCGAGGGCATCGCGGGCATGCTGGGCGTGGTCGGAGCCGACGGCATCGCGGGCGTCTTTGGCACCGGTGGCATCGGCACTTCCGGAAGTCTTGGCATCAGTTCCATGATCTGCCCCGCTTCCGGACCCGACGCGCCCTTGTTCAACGCTGCCTCGTCATACGGCCGCAGTTTGATCGTGTATGTCTCCTTCTGCCCGCCACGCAGCACGCGTAACTTCAACTCGTCTCCAGGCTGCTTGCCCTTGAGCACCTCCAGCAGTCTTGACGGGCTCACGCCATCGTCCGAGCCTTCGATCGCGATGATGATGTCGTAGCGCTTCAGCCCCGCTTCCGCGGCCGGCAGCCCCGACATCACGTTGTCCAGCATGATCACCTGCCGATCCCCAAGCCCCAGATGGGCCCGCAGCGACTCATCCGGCTCGCCCATCGTGATCCCCAGCATCACCGGCGGATGCTCCTCCGGCGGAATGGACACGCTGACAGACTTCTCCCATTGCCAGGGCTCGTCGGAAATCGCCAGGTTGATCTCACTGACCACCTGCCCGTTCTCATCCAGCACCTTGACCTTGTCGCCATCGCGCTTGACACGCTCGGGCGGCACCGGCTTGCCATTGCGGACTACCTTGATCTCGTCGTTCACGATCGTGACCTGCAACGACTCCTCGTCTTCAGCCACGAATCGGAAGCCCTGTCCCGGGGCCGCAATCACCGGCGCCCCGTTCAGCAACACATCAAACGACCCGGTCAGCGTCTGTCCGCCGCCCGGCGATTCGATGATGGCCTGCTGGCGCTCGCCAGGCGGGCAGCCGATCGCCAGTCCAGCCGCCACCCACACTGCTGCACATCCGATCACTCGACCCTTCATTGCCTGCCTCCTGTTCATCTTGCGTCCCATTTGTCGAAGATGCGGCCTCCCGCGTTTCCCGTCGCATGTTCAGAAGGGACGATCCGATCCCGGCACAATCCTCACCTGCACCGGCCGCACATTGCCCGCCTCATCCTGGCTGAGCCGATACACCTGCTCGATCAGCCGGCGCTCCACGATCTCGCGCACGTACAACACTTCCACGCCCGAGCCGTCGGGCAGCGCCCGCGTCTCCAGCACCCGCGGATCCGACACCATCCCCAGCACACTGCCTTCGTCACGCCCCCGGTCCAGGTAGGTCCGCAGCGCATCCTCCGGCGTCTCGATCCGCACATAATCCGGCCCCGGCGATGGCACCACCGAGCCGATCGCGCTCGACCCGTCGCTTCCCAGCGGCATACCCAGGGTCCACGCCAGGCCAACCGCCGCAGCGGCCAGCCAACCGCCCCACGCCCCCGCAATCGACAAGCGCCGCGACAGGTCAACCTGCTGCCGATGTGCATCCACGCCGACGCGCTCGGCCGCCTCGCAGGCCTGCGCCACCTCCGAGCACAGCATGTCATGTATCTGCTGCGTCTCTTCCAAATCGCGCCACACGCCGGGGTCGCCCTCGGCCATCGCCCGCAGCGACCCCCAATCGCCCCCGCCGGCCCGCCCGTCAATCACGCGGCTGATCAGCAGATCCTGAGTCGAACATGCCTCACACATCGGTCACCCCCTCGAGCGCCGCGCCCGATTTCACTACCTCGGCGCCCTCGCACCGGGCCGCCAGTTCGCGCAGCATCCGCCGTCCGCGGGCGATGCGCGTCTCGATCGTGGTCTCGGGCAACTCCAGCACGTTGGATATCTCCCGGTAACTCATGCCCTTCACACACCGCAGCAGCAGCGGCTCGCGATATCCGTCCGGCAACTGTCGGGCCAGGTCGAGCATCGACTTGCCGTCTCCGCCGACCTTCGGCTCGACGCTCTCCTCCTCGCGTCGATCCGCCAGGCGCAGACGCGCCCGCCGCTCCGTCGTCCGCTTCCGTCCGGCGGCCCTGGCCACGTTGATCGCCACCGTCCTCAGCCACGGGCGAAATGCCCCCTCGTCCCGCACATCACCGATCCGCTTGACCAGGGTGAGCGCCACCGTCTGCAAAAGATCCTCCAGTTCGGCCTCGCGGGGCTTGTGCGCCAGCAGAATCGCCGCCACCCAGGCTCGGTGGGCTCGCCACACCGCGCGCAGCGCCTCCCGGTCGCCGCGCCGCGCCGCTGCCAACTCGCCCTGAGTCTCGGTCAGTGCCTGTTCGCTCACATGGTCCCTTCCAGGCGCTTGCTTACTGGGATGCGCCCCACGCCGCCGCCCGTCGCCCCTGCCCGACCCTCTATGCTCTTCCTCCAGAACGCGAGCCGACCGTGACAACTGACTCCGATAATCCCTTGGCCGTGATGTCCTTCGGAGACCATCTCGACGAACTCCGTCGACGTCTCATTCTCGCCATCGCCGGCATACTGCCCATCTTTTTCCTCGCCATGGGCGTCGGGCGACCCCTGTTGGCCCTCCTGATGACCCCCATTCGGGAGTCTCTCCGGGAGGCCAACCAGCCCTCGGCCCTGCTGGCGACCGGCCCGTTCGAGGCCTTCAGCACCTACTTCCGCGTCGTCCTCGTTGTCACCATCCTCATCAGCGCCCCCTGGATCGTCTACCAACTCTGGAAGTTCGTCTCCCCCGGGCTCTACGCGGCCGAACGGCGATTTGCCTACCTCCTGGTCCCCATGAGCGCCGTCCTCACCGTCGTCGGCGTCGCTTTCTTCTACTTCGTGATCCTCCCGGTCGTTCTCGCGTTCCTCGTTCAGTTCGGCTCGACCCTGGGCAAAATGGACATCACCACCGGCCCGCTGCCTCGGGGCGTCACGCTGTCCAGCATCGCTGTCCTCGACTACGACCCCATCGCCCCCGTGGTCGGACAGGAGTGGATCAACACCAGTCTGCGCCAGATCCGATTCTGCATCGGTACCGACGGCGGCAAGCCCACGGTCGTCGGCGCCGAACTGTCCAGCACCGCCGGTGTGCTCCAGCAGTATCGCATCAGTGAGTACGTCAAGATGCTTCTCAACTTTGCGCTGGCCTTTGGCGTGGCGTTCCAGATGCCCATCGTCGTCCTTCTGCTTGGCTGGGCTGGCATCGTCGATCGCCAGACGCTGGCGCGGTATCGCCGACACGTCATCGCCGCATGCGCCATCCTGGGCGCCCTCCTCACCCCCGCCGATCCACTTTCCATGATGCTCATGGCCATCCCGCTCTACCTGCTCTTTGAACTGGGCATGGTTCTGCTCGTCGTGCTCCCGGCCGACCGCGTTGCCGGCACGAGCAAGGAAGGCAATGTCGCCGACTGAACTCGATCTGACCATGATGGCCCGCGCCATCGACCTGGCCCGCCAAGCCTCCGGCTTGGGTGAGGTGCCCATCGGCGCCATCGTGTACCACACGCAGACCGGCGAGGTCTTTGCACAGGCCTCCAATCGCCGCGAACGCGATCGCGATCCGGCCGGGCACGCCGAGTTTGAGGCCATCCGCCGCGCCTGCAGACGTCTGGGCGACTGGCGACTCAACGACTTCTCGCTGGCCGTCACCCTCGAACCATGCGTCATGTGCGCAGGCGCCATTGTCAATGCCCGCGTCGGCCGCGTCCTCTATGGGGCCGCCGACCCCAAGGCCGGAGCCGTCCGCACGCTCCACCGCCTTCTCGAGGATCCGCGCCTCAATCACCGGGCTGTCGTTCTGCCCGGCGTCATGGAGAAACCGTGCGCCGCGCTGCTCACCGACTTCTTTCGGAATCTCCGCCGTGCCTGAACTGCCTGAGGTCGAGACCCTTCGCCTCTCGCTGCAGTCTGCCATCCTCGGTCGAACCGTGTGCTGTGTCGACGTGCGCACGCGCTCTGTGGTCGCCATGCCGGGCGATCCGCCTGCGGGAATCGTGCGCTCACGACGCGACAGGCGCCCGGTGCGCCTCCAGCCCCGGCTTCTCCTCCAGGACTGCGCCATCCAGCGGTTCGAACGCCGCGGGAAACAACTTGCCATCATCAGTGCCGACGGCCCTGCGCTCAACGTCCAGTTGGGCATGACCGGCGGGCTGAGCCTGACCAGCCAGCCGCGCCGGCACACTCATGTGGTCTGGACGCTCGACGACGGCACGCGTCTGACCTTCAGCGATCCGCGTCGCTTCGGGCTCCTCGGCGCTCACCCCGACTTCGAGGATCTGCAGCACACGCGCTGGAGGTCGTTGGGGCCCGACGCTCTCTCACTCCGCGCCCCTGACCTCATCCGGGCATGCCGGGGCGCCCGCCGCGCGATCAAGACGCTTCTCCTTGACCAGAAGACCCTGGCCGGCATCGGGAACATCTATGCCGACGAAGCCCTTTTCGACGCGGGAATTCACCCCCTTGCGCCCGCCAATTCCCTCTCGCGCCCACATCTGGCCCGATTGACCTCCAGCATTCGCCGCGTGCTCCGGCAGGCTATCCGTTCCGGGGGGTCGAGCATCCGCGACTTCCGCTCGCCCTTGGACACTCCCGGCGGCTATCAATCGCATCATCGCGTCTATGGGCGCTCTGGACTGCCCTGCCCACGATGTGGGCACACACTTGTCCGCACCTTCATCGCCCAGCGCGGGACCGTCTTCTGCCCACACTGTCAACCAGCCGCCCTGCGCGGCGAACCACACGTTTTCCACACGACTGTTGACGGGCGGACAATGGGATGAGGTTGGGTGCCCACGCCCGATTCGGCGCGGAAACCTCTGGTATCCAAGTGAAATTTGAGTGAATTCGTCGTCGGAATGACGCCTGCCGAAAAGTGAATAGTCGCCCCACAAACAACAATAAATCAAGCAACAACAATGACTTATGCGCCGCAACTTCTGTGGGGTGCTTGACGATTATCTGTCGGTACAACCGTTCGGCAGTTGATATTTGACGAAATCTCTTCTGGCCCGCAGGCCTCACGTTCGGCGGCACGCAAACCTCGAGACCACTCCTTCGCGAGGTTTTCCACGACTCCTGCACGCACTGGAAGTTGTGCATGACTTGGAATCGAACCACCGGACTCCCTCACTCCTCCCGAAGAGAGCGCACCAAGGATTGCACCACCGACGAGAACTGTGCATCGTCCTGCGTTTTTGACTCGATCGTTCGCACGGCGTGCATGACGGTGGTGTGGTCGCGCCCCCCGAAATGGGCACCAATCTCCTCCAGAGAGTGCGACGTCTCCTTGCGGGCTAGGTACATGCAGACTTGTCGCGGCAGGCTGATCGACTTGTGTCGGCGCTTGCCCAGCAGGTCGGTTCGCTTGACGGAGTAGAACTCCGTGACCACGTTGATGATGGCGTCGACCGTGGGGCGTTTTCCCACCCGTTGTGGGGTCTCGCCCAGCGCCGCTCGTGCCAGTTCGAGGTCCACGGGGCGGTTTTCGACACTGGCGAGGATTTGGATCTTGATGATCGCGCCCTCGAGTTCGCGGATGTTGGTGTCGATCTGGGCGGCGATGTAGCAGGCCACGTCGTCGGGCAGGGGCATGTGCCGGATTTCGGCCTTGGACTTGACGATCGCGACGCGGGTTTCGTAACACGGGGCCTCGATCTTGGTGACCAGTCCCCAGTTGAAGCGACTGACCAGTCGATCCTCCAGATCGGGGATTTCCTCGGGCGGAGCGTCGCAACTAAGCACAATCTGCTTGCGGGCCTGATAGAGGGTGTTGAAGGTGTGGAAGAACTCCTCCTGGGTGCGGTCGCGCTTGGCGAGGAAGTGGATGTCGTCGATGACAAGGACATCGACATCGCGGAAGCGGTGCCGGAAGGCGCCCATCTGCCCGGACTGGACGGAGTTCATGAAGTCGTTGATGAACCCGTCGCAGGAGACGTAGTGCATCACCGCATCGGGGCGGGCTTGTTTGATCTTGAGGCAGATCGCCTGAAGCAAGTGCGTCTTTCCGAGTCCCACGTCGCCGTGGACGAAGAGGGGGTTGTACGCCTGGCCTGGGTTGTCAGAAACGGCCACGG
This sequence comes from Phycisphaerales bacterium, assembly GCA_023382935.1. Lineage (GTDB taxonomy): Bacteria > Planctomycetota > Phycisphaerae > Phycisphaerales > UBA1924 > J022. The sequence continues at coordinate 288,121 of JAHDXL010000004.1, read as the reverse complement.
CGGCGGCGTGGGCTAGGCGGTTGTTGGGACCGACGACGAAGTTCTCGAAGCCGTAGTCGGGGTTGATGGTCAGGGCGTCGGGCCGGGAGGCCAGTTCCGCCTGACTGGGGGAGTAGGCCTCGGTTGCCGGGGGCGGGGCTCCATTGGCGACCAGCGTGGGTCCGGGATCCTTCGGTCCGAGGAAGCGCACGGCCAAGAGTTGGCTGGTGACGGTGCAGAGGGCGTCGTTGAAGGCTTCGAGGCAGTCGCGGCGGAGGTAGTCGCGGTGGACGTCGGAGCGGGCGCGGATAAGCATGGCCCCGGAGTTGATGCCCAAGGGCTCTAGTTCATCGAACCACTGTCTCCAGACGGGCAGGTGGTTGCGGCGGAGGTAGGAAAGAAGGGCGTTCCAGACCTGACGATCCGGGTCAGACATGAGTCGGCAACCTCGTCACGGGGCGCGCAGAGCCACCCCGAGAAAAAGCCCTTCGATGTGCGTGGCGGGCGATGCCTCCCAACGCGTCGTGCCCCGCCCTCCCAAGAGTCCTGACGGTAAACCAGGCTCGTGAATCAGTCAACCGTGCAGGTCGGATTTGGCTGCCTGTCGGGCCAGTTCGGCTTCGCGCGCCTGTGCCTGCTGTGCCTGCTGCTCGTAGCGGATCTTGTTGGTGCGGTGGTCCATGAGGAAGTGGACCTTGCCTGCCAGGTCAGGCCCGGCCAGTTCGATCAGGCGCTTGGCGGCGTAGGCGAGATTGGTGCGGCGTGAGACGTGGGTGATGACCATGGCCTCACACTCGACGACGCGAAGCCACTCGGCGATGTCCTCGACGTGGAGGTGCTGGCCGATGCATGCGCGGCTGCGGTGCTCGGGCTCGAAGAACGTGCACTCGGTGATGATGATCTGAGCGGTGCGGACGTCTTCGCGGATCAGGTGTGGGCCGGGCAGTGTGTCGCCCAGATAGGCGACCAGGGGGATCTGGAGGTTGCGGGTGATTTCGGTGCCGCGGGCCTTGAGTTCGCGGAGTTTCTCTTGCGGGAGGCCGGCGAACTCTTCGCGGAGTTTAGTGCGTTTTTCGAGGATGGAGTAGCCGACGGAGGGGGCGGTGTGTTCGGTGTGGAAGGCGCGGAGGATCATGTTGTTCTTGATTTCGAGGGATTCTTCGACACCGGGCGAGGCATCGAGGGGGAGGAGTTCGTAGGCGGTTTCCTGGCGTTCGAGTTGGATAAAGCCCTCCATCATGGCGCGAACGGCCGGGGCGATGCGAGCGTCGCAGACGATCTTGCCGGTGCCCATGCCCTGAAAGCGGCGCTGAGAGCACCAGTACGCGAGCGAGCCGATGTGGTCCATGTGTCCGTGAGAAACGGCTGCGAAGCGACAGGCCAGCGCCGGTCGCGGACACGAACCCATGTCGAAACAGACGTCGAGTTCTGGAACCTGGATGCAGGTGGCTTCGCCGGCGATGGAGAAGCCCTGCACACGGAAGGGGTGAATGTAGAGGAAACCGAGGGAGCCCTCACGGGGCGGCGGCTTTGGGATCATGGCCGAAGTCTCCGGCCGGGCTTCCGCCCGACGAGAATGGGGACCGGGTTCATGGGGGGCGCATACCACCCCGAAAGAGCCATGGTAGCGTGCTTGTGACGAGGCGGTGAAGAAGTTGGCGCGAACCCGTCGGGCATCTGGAGCGAACTACGGGTGGTGGGACAGTCAGGCTTGGGGGACAAATCGCGGCGAAGGCCCGCAACCAGAGGGCGCGCAAGGCGAATAAGATAGATGGCGGAACAACCGATTCAGTGAAGCGCGCGTTTTCATGATCCTCTCTCTCCTCCGGGTTCGCCGGTTCCATTCGGGCCGGCGAACTCAGTTTTTGTGCCAGCGTGCTACGCTCTGCTCGTGAACACGAACCAAGCGAGTACCAACGAACAAGCGGACACGACGGGCGCGGTGCTGCGGCGGCTGGGGCCTGCGGCGGCGCTGGCGGGGCTGTGGGCGGTGACGCCGCTGGCCGGCCTGGCGCTGATGGGCGTGTGCGGGCCGCAAATTGCCGCCTGGCTGGAGGCGCAGGGTCGGGCAGGGCTGGTGATCTACATCGCGTGTTTCGCGGTCGGCGCAGGGCTTGGGCTGCTGCCGACCTGGAGCCAGGCGGTGCTGGGGGGGTATGTCTTTGGGCTTTGGCGCGGATTCGCGGGCGCTGAAGCGGGGTTTGTGCTGGCGGCGCTGCTGGCGTTCTTTGTGGCGCGGACGGTGGCGCGTGAGCGTGCCGAGCGTGAGATCGCGTCGCATCCGAAGGCGCGCGTGGTGCGCGATGCGCTGGTGGGGCGGGGATTCTGGGGCACGCTGGGCGTGGTGACGCTGGTGCGGCTGAACTCGCCATTTGCGTTGACGAACCTGGTGCTGACGGCATGCGGCGTGCCGCTGGTGACGTATGTCGTGGGCACTGCGGTGGGGCTGGGTGTGCGGACATTCATCGCCGTACAGGCAGGCTCGCAGTTGACGTCGTGGGGCGAGGCGGAGAAGCCGAAGTGGCTGGCGGTGGGCGGCATCGTGGCGGCGGTGGTAATCATCCTGGTGATCGGGCAGTTGGCGCAGCGGGCGATCAACAAGTTGGCCAGTGGAGGAGGAAGTTGACGCACTCCCATCCACATCGTCTCGCCCAGTGCGATTTCTGAGAGGGGCAGGGGAAAGGCAACACGCCTTGCCTGGAAGTCTCGGCCAAGGCGTGGCACCCGGCGCGGGGTGGGCCCGATGATCCATCTCGATCTTCTCAGCACCTTCTCTGCGGGGGGAGAGGCCTTCAGACCCGGAAGATGGAGCCGAGTTTCTTGCCGAGCATGAGGGAGGCGCCGAAGAGGGTGACGGTGAGCAGAGCCATGCCCCAGACTCCCATCGCGCTGGCGATGTAGGGTCCATCGCCGAGTCGGTTCATGTATTCGAAGATCATCTTGGTGATGGGGAAGTGGCTGGTTTTCTGCGCGAGGATCATCGAGTCGGAGACTTCGAGCATGGAGAAGGAGAAGACCAGCAGTCCACCGGCGATGAGGTTGGCGGCGATAAGCGGGACGATGATGCGGCGAACGGCCAGCAAGCGCGAGGCTCCGAGGTTGATGGCGGCCTCTTCGAGTTCACCGCTGGTCTGCTCGAGTCCGGCGCTGGCAGCGCGGACGATGTAGGGCAGTCGGCGCACGGCGTAGGCGAGGACGAGGAGGGGGAAGGGGTTGGGGTTGGCGCCGAGGACGGCGAAGAGGCCTTCGAGCGGGTCGCCCTTGCCGAAAGGCCAGCGCAGCGTCATGGCGACGAACCCGAACGCGAGGACGAGCCCGGGCACCGCGAGGGGAAGCATGCACAAGGTGTCGAGGAGGTGACGGCCGATCAGTTTGGTGCGAACGACGATGTAGGCGATGAGGATGCCAAGCACGATGTCGAGCATCATGGCCGAGAGCGAGAGGAAGAGCGAATTGCGGATGGCTCCGAAGGCATCGGGGGCGCCGAGGGCCTCGGCAAAGTGATGCAAGGTGTATGAGGTGGGAAGGATGGAGTTGTACCACGATCCGACGCCGGCAATGCTGGTGAAGACCACGCCCAGGTGCGGGAGCAGGGCGAGGGAGCACACGAGAGTGAACAGGCCAGCGGCCAAGGCGGCGCCGATCGGCGGGAGTGGGCGCTCGTCGGCGGCGCGGGCGGCCTTGGTATACATGGCGTGTCCCTTGCGCCCGAAGACGGTGCGTCCGAGGATGTAGAAGGTGATGGCGCAGGTGAGGAGGATGACGGTGAGGGCGTAGGGCTCGGCGGAGGATTCGATTTCCTTGAGGCCGTAGAAGATCTGGACGGGGGTGACGCGGTAGAAGTCGAACATGAGTGGGGTTCCCAGTTCGGTGAAGGACCAGATGAAGACGATGGTGGCGCCGGCGAAGAGGCCCGGACGGATGAGGGGCAGGGTGATCTTGAAGAAGCGACGCCACGGGCCGGCGCCGAGGTTCTCGGCGGATTCGTTGAGGGCGGGATCGAGGTTGGCCAGGGCGGCGGCGGCGTTGAGGAAGATGATGGGGTAGAGGCTGAGGGACTGGACGGCGACGACGCCGAGGAATTTCCCTTGGCCGAGGATGTCAAACCCGGTGCCGAAGAGCGCGTTGATGGCGCCCTCGCGTCCAAGCAGGGCGCGGACGCCGATGGCGCCGACGAAGGGGGGGAGGATGAGGGGAACGAGGATGAGGGCGTTGAAGATTTTCTTGCCGGGGAAGCGGTACCAGGCCGAGAGGGTGGCCAGCGGGAGCGCGATGACGATGGCGGTGCAGGTGGTGGAGGTGGCGACGAGGAAGGAGTTGCGCAGGGCGTCGCGGATGACGGGGTCGCTCAGGGCGAGATTGAGGTGGACGAGGGTCCAAGTGTCGGCGCGGAGGCTCAGGCCCCGGGCGGGGTCGGCCGCGAATCCGCCGGCGACGGTGAGGGAGATGGGATAAAGAAGGAAGAAGGCAAGCCCGGCGATCAGGGTGATCAGCAGGGCGTATCGGGTGATGGTGCGGGTGATGATGCGGAGCACGGGCCTTGGTCCTCAGTTCGCCGGGGGCTGAAGTTCGGCCGGTCCGAGCGTCTGGATGGTGAGTTTCCCGAGCGTGCGGGTCGAGAGATAGGCATTGACGCGATCGAGGGTGACGGCGTCGAGTTCAGCGGTGATCTCGTCAAGCGAGCGTGGGCGCCCGAGTTTGTGAAGGTCGGAAGCCAGGGCGGCGGCGCGGGCGGGCGTGGACTCGCCGCTGAAGATGACGCGGCTCTTGAGCCCGATCATGGCGCGGTCAAACTCTTCCCGCTCGGCGCCCTGTGAGATGCGGGCCAGTTCGGCAACAAGGACGTCGAGCGATTCCTGCGCCCGCTCCGGGGTGGTGCCGACGTAACCGGTGACGGAGCCGAAGTCACGATCAGAGCGATAGGAGGCGCTGACGGCGTAGCAGAGTCCGCGTTTCTCGCGCACTTCGGTGAAGAGGCGACCAGACATGCCGCCGGAGAGGATGGAGCAGACGACGCGCTCGAGGACTGCGTGGTCATGGGGCGCTGGTGGCGCGTCGTGGACCACGACGACCTGGACCTGGTTGGTGTCGTCGGACTGGTGGGCGTAGCCGCGGGGGGCGGAGTGGTCCAAGGAGAGAGCGGGCGAAGCGCCGTTCCAGCCGGCGAGGAGCGGCGTGAGCAAGTCGCGCACGAGCGGGAAGTCGACGTTGCCAGCCAGGGCGATGATGGATCCCTGGGCGACGGCGCCCTCGGACCAGCCGCGGCGGACGAGCGAGACATCGAGAGCGGCCAAGCCCTCGGGCGTGCCCATGCCCGAGCGATTGATGGGTGCGGGGTAGTGGCGTTCACGGGCGGCGAGGATGGCCTGTTGCTGAGGGTCATCCCGGAGCGACTCGAGCGCCTGGAGCGCCAGTTGGCGTGAGGGCTCGAAGGCGTCATCGTCAAGACGCGGTCGGCGGACGAGATCGACCAGCAGCGGAAGCGCATCGGGCAGGCGATCAGCCAGGAAGGAGGCGCCGATCTTCATGTAGAAGGTGCCAGGCTCCACAGAGCGGTTCATTCCGACGGCGTCGGCGGCGTCGGCGAAGGCGCGGGAGTCGAGCGAGCCAGCACCGCGGAGGAGCATCTCGCTGGTGACGGCGGCCCGGCCAAGAAGGTGCGCCGGGTCGTACGCCGCGCCCACAGGGAGCATCCAACTAAGCGCGACAGACTGCACACCAGAAATTTTTTCCACCACGAGATGGGCGCCAGAATCGAGTCGAGTGGATTGGAGCGAGTCCATCACGAGGTCTCCGGGGAGGGGTGCGCCAGCAAGTCTAGCGGCGCGATTTGGCGCGCACGCGGGCGGGGCGCGGGTTGGCGAGAAGGCGTAAGGCGCGCACGATCTTGTGGGCAACTGCGCCGATCTTGCGGGCATCGTGTCGTGGTCGAAGCGTGTTGGCGTCGGAGGCATGCGGGTCACGCGGCGGCGGCGCGGGCGCGTGTGTCGGGGCGAGAGGGAGCAAGCGCGGCGCGTGGAGCGCGCGAATCGGGAGCGCACGAGAAGTTGGAGATTGGGTTGACAGAGTGTGCGAGGTGGTGTTGATTGACGCTGGAGAGCGCGCACGTCGGCGCACAAATGTGTATGGTGTCATCAGTGAACATCCGATGGAAGGGATCAGATTGCTCAAGTGTTTGAGTCAGACAGCCCGATGAAGGCAGATGACTTGTAGTGTGCCGGGCTGAGTTTGGCGCCTGGCGAGAGACGGTTCGCGAACCCGTAAGGAGATCCGAAGATGGCCAAGAGAACTGCCAAGAAGGCGACCAGGAAGAAAGCGGCCAAGAAGAAGACCGCCAAGAAGAGCACGCGGAAGAAGGCGACTCGCAAGAAGGCCGCCAAGAAGAAGACGGCCAAGAAGTCGACCCGCAAGAAGGCGACTCGCAAGAAGGCGACCCGGAAGAAGGCCACCAAGGCCGCTCCGGCGATGCCGGCCTGATCTGGTCGGACAACAGGCAAAGGCGGACCGGTCGAGAGACCGGTTCGCTTGTTTTTGTCCACCATCGGCCGGAGAATGGGGCCATGGGCACGCCGCTCGAACAGGCCCGCGCCGTGCTGCGCCGGCACCGGCTGGGGCGGCTGGTCGCATCTCACCCCGACGGGATTGAGACCCGGGCCGAAGATGCCCGTTTCATCATCGAAGGCTCGACGGGTCGGCTGGTGTTTTCGGTCACGCGGGTGCTGCTGGAACTGGGCGAACACACCTTGTTTGTGCCCGACGAGACGGCTCCGGGAGACGAGGACACACTGGAGATGGTGGTCGAGATGGCCCATGAGCCGCCCGTGCCCGAGGTGCTGCGCGACCGGCATCTGGCCTATCACGGACACGTCCGCGGCGGGGTGTGGGTATGGATGGAAGTTCTTTCGGGCCGCTTGGAAGACAACCTGTTCGATGGTGACGACCTGATGCAGCCCAACCCGTTGGCCGGGTGTGAAAGCCGCCTGTGCCGGGCATGCAACCAGATGGGCCCGAGGTTGGTGGAGGCTTGTCGGCGTCGCTTCGGCACGGTGCTGGGGAGCGCAACGGTGGTGGGGGTCGATGCGCACGGGCTGGATGTTCGCCTCGTGCACGGTGTGCGGCGCATCGAGTTTGGGTATCCGGCGGAAAGCGAGGAAGAAGCCTTGCGCCTGATCCACGAGGCGCTGGACCCGGGGGAGTCGCTGTGAGGGGGTTGCGCGAGGCGCATGCGCACCTGTTTGCGCATGGGCGTGGGCTGGACATGGTGGACCTGTCCGGGTGCCGATCGAGCGGCGACATGATCGACGCACTGGGCGAGCGGGCGCGTCGTCCGGGCGAGATTCTTGCGCACGGGGCGAGGCCGGAGGCGTGGCGCGACGCACGCTGGCCGACGCTCGAACAGATCGATCGCGTGGCGGCTGGGCGGGCGTTGGCGGCCTGGTGTTTCGACTACCACGCGCTGATCGCCAGCCGAGCGGCGCTGGCGGCGGCGGGCTTGGGCGACGACTCGCCGGATCCGCCCGGCGGGATCATCGGGCGAGAGGCCGACGGCTCGCTGACCGGTGTGGTGTACGAGAGCGCGGCGTCGAAGGTGTGGAACGCGCTGCCGGAGCCCGGCATGGAAGAGCGGCGGAGGCATGTTCGGAGGAGCATTGAGGCGCTGCGAGGCTTGGGGTACGTGGAGATGCACGATCTCAAGGCCCCGACGTGGCTTGGGCCGGTGCTTGCCGACCTGTGCGAGGAAGGGGGCGAAGAGCGTTTCGTCATCTGGCCGCTGCTGGAAGACTTGGAGGAGGTGCTGGCCACGCGCGGGGCGTGGGAGTCGGGGCGTGTGCGTCTGGGCGGGGCCAAGATTTTCGTGGACGGGACGCTGAACAGCCGGACTGCGTGGATGCTGCGTCCGTTTGCCGACGGGCGGCGAGGGTATCCGTGCGGCACGCCGATGATGACGCCCGGGCAGATCGAGGAGGCCGTGCGCCGGTGTGATGGGGCGGGCGTGCCGCTGGCGGCGCATGCCATCGGCGATGGTGCGGTGCGTGCGGTGTTGGACGCGATTGAGACAGTACGGCCACGGACGAACGGCTTTCGCATCGAGCACTGCGAGGTGATCGACGAAGCGGACGTGGGCCGATTCGCGGAATTAGGCGTGATCGCCAGTGTGCAGCCCTGCCACTTGCTGTATGACATCGAGGCGTTGCGCCGGGGCCTGCCGGACCGCCTTGATCGGGTGATGCCTCTGCGGGAGTTGATTGACCGCGGGCTGGAGCCTGGAATTGGGCTGATCTTCGGGAGCGACGTGCCGATCGTGCGGGCCGACGCGGGCGAGAGCATCCAAGCGGCGGTACATCGGAGGCGGGCGGAGACGGGCGCGAGCGAAGCGGTGGGGGCCGGGCAGGCGATCAGCGAGGGCGAGGCGTGGAGGTGTTTTTCCTGCTGATCGGGCGCGTGGAACAGGCCCGGCGCGTCGAGGGTTTGTTTGCGCTTGTGTGTTCGCGATATGCTGGTCGTCAGAATGACGGTCTGCGGAGGCAGCGGCAATGCGAAGCGACATCCGGTACAACAACATCATCGACGGGGAGGAGTTTGTGCGGGCCCAAGCGGCTGCCGACGCGGCGGAGGGGTTGCCGGCCGAGCAGATCGACCCCGAGCAGTTCTACGTGCGGCAGATCTACGAGCGCTACTCGGAAGAGAACCACGAGGTCTGGCGCGAAATGTATGAGAAGCGGTGGAGCGTACTAGAGGAGCAGGCCTCCAACACATTCCTAGCCGGGCTGCGGGCGATCAACCTGGTGCCCGATCGCGTGCCGCTGCTGTTCGGCACGGCTCGGGATCCGTTTGACCCGAAGCGCACGGTGAAGGGGATCAACGAGTACCTGCGGCCTCTGACAGGCTGGCAGAGCCGCGGCGTCCCGGGGTACCTGCCGGCCAAGGCGTTCTTCGCGTGTCTGAGCCGGCGCGAGTTTCCAACGACGATCGTGGTGCGCCCCCGGGAGAAGATGGACTATTTGCCCGAGCCGGACATCATCCATGACGTGTTCGGGCATGTGCCGCTGCACGCCGACCCGGTGTTCGCGGAGTTCCTGCAGACCTATGGCAGGGCGGCGCTGCACGCCGGGCCGAAGCACACCGAGCCGCTGGCACGCCTGTTCTGGTTCACGGTGGAGTTCGGGCTGATTCATGAGGACGGGCGGACGAAGATTTACGGGTCGGGGCTGATCTCCAGCCACGGCGAGAGTTACCACGCCCTGCACGCGCCCGAGGGCGTGGGCGAGGGCAGGGTCGAGCGCCGCGCGTTTGACCTCGACCGGGTCATCAGGACCACGTTTGAGATCGACAAGTTTCAACCGATCCTGTACGTGCTGGAGTCGTTCGAGCAGTTGCGCGATGCGATGAACTCGTATGCTGAGCGTGTTTTGAATGAGGCGAAGGTGGCGGCCGGTCGCTGATCCGGTGTGAACGGAAAAGGAGTCTGCGTCGATGAAGCCGAACGAAGGCAGTGCGGACCGGGCGATCCGCGTGTTCGCGGGGATCGCGTTCCTGGTGGTGGCGATTTTCGGGGCGGGGATGCTGGAGGGGCAGATCGCCGGGATCGCGTTGGGCGTGGTGGGGCTGGTGAGTTTGATCACCGGGGCCGTGGGCTTCTGTCCGGCGTACGCGATCGTGGGCGTGAGGACGTGCGAGGTGGAGAAGAAGTAGGGGGGGGAATCGCAAGCCGGGGTCGCGAGTCGGGGAGGTTCAAGGCCGGCGGCGACGTCGGGCTGCCAATGGGGCGAGCGCGAGCAGCGCGGCTGCCGGCGCGGGGATGACGCGGACGGTTGCCGGTGTCACCAAGAGTGATGAGCCGGGATCGCTGTCCGTGACAGAGGTTCCAGTAACGTAGTCGTTCCACCAAGCGAGCATGAAGTCAATGCCCTCGGTGGGTGATGGATTGACTTGAAGTACCCCCGTTGTTCCTCCCATGAGAGTCACCTGCGTGGAACACAAGAGAATCGGGTTCAGCGTGTAAAAAGGTGGAATGTATGGCACATTGATGCCCACCATTGAATTCAACGCGTTCGGCCCGGGAACTCCGGCGCTCCACGTGACGAAGCAGGGCATCTGAGCAGGGGTGAAGGAGACCAGCATCCCGCCGGCTGTGAGGTTCATGCCGAAACTGTTGAACCCACCCTGAGTTTCACCGAGAATAGAACCGCTCACTTCCGCTCATGCCGTGAGCGTGAAGGTGCTTCCGACCTGGACTTCAGAGGGCGCCTCGAACCACAGGTGGAACACGGCGTCGGCAAGCGCGACGTCTGAGAGTCCCAGCCCGAGCCCCAGACACAAGAGTTGGGCTCTGTTGCGTTTCATGACTCGCATCTCCGCTGGAGTTTGGTATGCTCTGCGCGCTCGCCTCACAAATACCACACCCTCGCGAGGGAGGCAAGCGCATGCTTGGATTCTCGATGAAAACACCGCTGACTTCGGAGAAGGCTGCCTGTGCGTTCGGTTTGCTTGCGGGCGCGATGGGGGGGCGGTCACACAATTTGGTGCCATCACTCCGGTCGTCCCGTACGACCCGCTCTATGAGCCGAGCGCCCAGTTTCCGTACGGACAACATTGGATCGAGACCACCAAAGTCAACTTCGCCTGGGCGCTGGTGGGGTACGACCAGTACGGCTCGCCGCCGGTTGACTTGGCCGATCCGAGCCGAGTCATCGCCATCATCGACACGGGCATCGATCTCGATCATCTTGAGTTCGGTGGGCCGGCGGGGACGGAGGGGTCGAAGATCCATGGGGACAGCCGCTCATTCCTGCAAGATGGAGCTTCGAGTGGCGTGCTGTGGCTGTGTGACTGCGATACGGACCTCTTCGCGCCTCAACCGCCAGAAGACACCGCTGTCCTCGCGGGTTTGGCACCCCACGGGACGTTCATCGCCGGCATGGCTGCTGCGTACGCGAATGGTGATGGCATGGCGGGGATCTGCTGGGATTGTGGCGTACTTGTGCTGCGCGTCATGTCCTATTCGTCGGCTGATCCTTGCGAGAATGAACGACTTGGCGAACAACTGGGAACGGCCTGCTGGCAGACGGCCCAAACCATGTCCAACGCCATCAAGTTTGCCGCGGGCGGGGACGAGACCATTCAGCAGTATCTGCCGCAGCCCCGTGCGCGCATCATTTCAATCTCAGCAGAGTCGCAAGGCGGGTACTCGGGTCTCGGTTGCGCCGGGCATCCCATCGCCGACGCGATCGATGAGGCCGTGATGCAGGGCGGTATCATCGTCGCCATCGCGGGAAACCGGACGTGACATGCTGGCAACCGGCCGACGATAATCACTGCGGGCTTGGCGGCGCATACGGCGAACATCAGATCACGGGCGGCATTCCCATCCACCCCGGCACCATCGCTGTCGGCGGCGTCTGCCTCGACGACGGCCCCGACGGCCCGTGGTGGCATTGCCGCTCCAACGTGAACCCGCTCCGTTCGACCTTCGACGATTGCTGCCCAGCACCCGGTGGCCCGAACTATTGCCAGATTCTCTACCCGGTTGGCATCAACGACCCCGACCCCAATCGCCTGCCCATGCTCTCCGTCGTCGCCCCCATGGCAGATATATTCGGCACCTCCGGCGACGGCATCGTCGAGCAAAGTAACAATGGCTTCGCCATGACAGCCGACGGCACCTCATTTGTCGCGCCGCAGATCGCGGGCATCATCGGGCTGATGCTGCGCGTGAATCCAGACCTTTCATTGTGGGAGGTCCGGCACATTCTCGAAGTGACGGCCACCGACCTGACAGTCAGAACGGGCCAGAACACGTTCGACTACGTCGGTTACGACCGGTTCACCGGGCACGGCTTGGTCAACGCGCGCAAGCACTCTCTCCCCGCTGACTGGAACGGCGACGGCCACATCGAGACCCTCGACGCGGCGTTCTACCTCATCGACTACACCAACGCCGACGCGATGACCGACCTGAACCTCGACACGATTCAGACTACCGACGACGTGGCGATCTTCCTTGACAGTTACGCGGGCGAGTAAATGCGACCATTCCCCCATCCGTCTCGATGCTGCGCATCGATCCGCCTTCTCCCTCACGGGGAGAAGGTCGCGGGCGCCGCCCCACCGGCCGGAGGCCGGTCCCCTTGACCGGTTGCGGAAACCGTTTGTACTCAGCGCAACCCCTCCCTCACGGTCGGGGCTCGTTGGAGCGAGAGGTGCGGTGCTTGGACTCAGTGCTTGCACGCGCCGCGGCAGCAGGCCGAGCCCATGCCGCAGTCGGAAACCGGGGCGGCGGACTTGCCAACAAAGGGCAGGCTGAGGAGTTTTTCGACGGGGGCGGTGCGCGGGGTTTTGCCGGGGTCGAGCCCGGCGCGGTCGCAGAGTTCGCCCCAAGTGGCGACCTGGTCGCTCATGGCATGTTCGACTTCGACGGTGCGGTCGTTGGCGGGGCAGTGGTAATCGTACCTTGGCATGGTTTGATCCCGGTGCAGTATGGCCTTTGGGGAAGTATTCGCACCAGCGGGCGCGCGGGGCGGGCGAGGGGGCGTAGCATTAAAGACATGACCACCGTACCACACCAGAAGCAGGCCGAGGCGGGATGGTCCGTCGCCGCCTCGGCCGAGACGTACGCCATTTCCGAGTGGGGGCAGGGCTACTTCGCCGCGTCGGAGCGCGGGACGATCGTGGTGCGCCCGGACCGCAGCAAGCCACAGGAGATCGACTTGTACGAACTGGTCGAGGGTTTGAAACTGCGCGGCATCCACACGCCGGTGCTGCTGAGGTTTACGGACCTTCTCGACTCGCGGCTGCGGGAGTTGAAGGAGGCCTTTGGCAAGGCCATCGCTGACAACGAGTATGCGGGCACTTATGCCTGCGTATACCCGATCAAGGTGAACCAGCAGCGGTCGCTGTGTGAGGAGATCCGCGACTTTGGCGGGGCGTTGGGGTTTGGGCTCGAGGCCGGCTCGAAGCCGGAACTGCTGGCGGTACTCGGGCTAACCGAGAATCGCCCGAACATGCCCATCATCTGCAACGGGTTCAAGGACGACGAGTACGTTGAGACGGTGGTGCTGGCGGCCAAACTGGGTCGGCGGATCGTGCCGGTGGTCGAGCAGGCGGTGGAACTGGACCGGATCATCGAGCAGGCCGAGCGCTACCAGGTACGCCCGCAGATCGGGGTGCGGATCAAGCCGGCGGCGCGTGGGGCTGGGCGCTGGGAGTCGTCGGGTGGGATGCGCTCGAAGTTTGGCTTGCAAGTGTCGGAAGTGCTGGCCGCGGTGGAGAAGTTGCGCTCGCGCGGGATGCTCGACTGCCTCAAACTGGTGCACTTCCACGTGGGCAGCCAGATCTGCGACATCCGCATGCTCAAGAATGCCATCAGCGAGTTGGCGTACACCTACACGGAACTGCGGCGGCTGGGGGCAACCTCGCTGGACATGGTGGACATCGGCGGCGGGCTGGGCGTGGACTACGACGGCAGCCAGTCAAGTTGGGCGTCGAGCGTCAACTACTCGATGCGCGAGTATGCGTCGGACATCGTGTACCGCATCAAGGCGGCCTGCGATGACGCCAAGCAGCCGCATCCGATGATTCTCAGTGAGTCGGGTCGCGCGATGGCCGCCTATTCCAGCGTGCTCATCACCGACGTGCTGGGGCGGAGTGAGTTTCCGTCCGATCCCGACATGGCCTGGGTTCGGCGCATGATCGAGGCCGAGGAAAGGAGCGGGCAGGAGATTCCGCAGCCCGTGATTGACCTGATGACGGCCTACGAGAGTTTCAACGGGCACGAGCCGCTGGAGATCTTCCACGACGCGACGACGGCGCGGGAAGAGGCGATCGCACTGTTCGGCATGGGCTACATGACGCTACCGATGCGGGCGGTGACCGAGCGGCTCTTCTGTGCCATCGGCAAGCGGGTGATCGACTTCGCGGCCGCGGACCCGGACAGCGCCATTTCCGACCAGATCGGTGACCTGCCGGAGATGCTCAGCGACATCTATTTCTGCAATTTCAGTTTGTTTCAGTCGCTTCCGGACTCATGGGCGATTGACCAGTTGTTTCCGATCTGCCCGATTCACCGGCTGGAGGAGAAGCCGACGCGGCGGGGCATACTGGCCGACATCACCTGCGACTCGGACGGGCAGATCAGCAAGTTCTGCTCGATTCAGGGCGAGGCGATCCGCAAGACGCTGGAGCTCCACGACGTGAAGGAGGACGAGCCGTATTACCTGGGGTTCTTCCTCGTCGGGGCCTACCAGGAGGTGCTGGGCGACCTGCACAACCTGTTCGGCGACACGCACGCGGTACACGTGATGCTGGAGGACGATGGGACGTGGTCGATCGGCGAGGTGATCGAGGGCGACACGGTGCGTGAGGTGCTCGGCTACCTGCAGTTTGACCCGGGCGACCTCAAGCGGGCCATGCGGCGCGACGTGGAGCGTGCCGTGAAGGAGAACCGCATGAGCGTGAAGGAGAGCCGGGCGCTGCTGTCGTTCTACGAGAACGGGCTTGAGGGGTACACATACCTTGAGTGAAGGTTCGCTTTCTCCTCCCGAGTCTGGGTCGCGCTGCTCGGGCTCGGCGGTCCGGTTGAGCCCGGCGCTGTTGTGATTCAGCCTGTGAACCGAGTCAGGAAGAATGGGTGCTCCATCCGAAGCCAAGTTGTGCCGAACTTGTCTTTCTGAGATATCAAAGGGCGTGCGCGGGAGCGGGGAGAGCGTCTTGGTGGCGCCTGCTCGAGCGACCAGGGCACAGGCCCGAGCCGTGAACATCTGGGTTGCGCCCGTTCGACCAGCAATTCTGGATGACCGAATTCGCTCGCCGAGCAGGAATGATCGCACTGAGGTACTGATCGGCCCAAGATAAATTCCCTGCAAATCGGGGATGATTTCAGACAAGACTGTGGCATTTTCCTGAGTGCGGCCGCCGGAGAGGGGCGGCTTATGACGATCGGGCTCCCGCCAGTTCGATTCCAGGTACAGGCGCGGAGCGGCTCCGATGGTCGGACTTGGAGCGTACCTGCGACACCCAGGCGCGATGTGTGATCGGGTGGGGGGCCGTGGAGGTTGACGACGTTTCCAGACAGAGCAGGTCGGGAGAGGAGACGCTTTGCGCTTCGCGTTGTCAGTGCTGCCGCCGCTCTTTCCGCAGCGGCCGGTGCGGACGTTCTGTGGGACCAGTCCAACTACGAAATCAGCGTGCCGGTCATCATCGACCATGAGTTCGGGGACTTTGCCTACCACTCCTGTTACCAGGTTCACGAGGTGATCTTCACGACCAACGTGATCATCAGCGACATCACCACATACTTCACGAACGCGACCGGCCTGTGGGGCGGCGTTACCACCGCTGTTCTGAACATCTATGACCACAGTCCCACCGCCGCGGACGATCCGCGCGCGGGTACGGTGGTTGTCGTCAGTATCGCGAACAACGGCGACGGCACCATTTCGGTGCGGGCCTCGGGGCTTGGAATCGCCCTCGGTGCGGGCTCCTACTGGGTTGGACTCACCCCCTTCGCCGACTTCGGCGTCTTTGGGCAGGAGTTCCATCTGGAGTCCTTCACGGCCATCGGGAGCGCTTCTCCGCTGAGAAACCCCGGCGGTGGCTTTGGCTACGGCACCAACTGGGCGGGAGCGGGCGATTTCAGCGGCAATCCCACTTTCGTCGACGGCGCCATCCTGATCAATGGCGTGATTCCCGCCCCTGGCGCGGTTATGTTTCTTGGCCTCGGCGGGCTTTTGATGAGCCGTCGTCGTCGCTGATACTTGCCATTCGGCGGAATTTCATCAAGGCCCCGCGCTCCTATGGCGCGGGACTTTGCGTTCCCGGGATCGACCCTTCTCGACCGAAATGTCGGCGGGTTCGCATCCGTGCGCAGCGAACCACATGCAGGCGCGGCCGACCCGCGAGCCAATGCCTCGTGTTTCGACGTCGAGTCCCGAGGCGCCCCGCGAATTGCGTTTCGTGAACGGTGGCAGAGTCGGTGGTTGCGACAACCACTCTGCGAGCGTGAACCACCAGATGGTGAGTTGGTCTCGGTTTGCGTGGCGCCGGCCAGGTATGGAGCGATCGTGGGGCCGCGAAGGCGTGGGGTCCTATAGTTCGCCCGGAGAGGCCCGCCACCCCCGGGCCGTAGTTGGGCAGCGCCGCCACGGGGGGCCGGGCGGCAGACGCGGGCACGACCCGCGCGCAGCCAACGAAAGTGAGCAAGACCATGGCGAAGTTCACCAAGGCCGAGTTGTTGTCCAATCCAGTCGAGCACGTCGACATCACGAAGATCGACACCCGCGCCGTCATCGACGCCTACGAGAAGACAGCGTACCAAGCGCGGAACACCGCGCGGGCGGCCCGCATCTATACCCAGATGCTGGGGGACACGGGGTGCGTGGTCATCATGACGCTGGCCGGCTCGCTCATCAGCGCGGGCATGAAGAAGGCCATCATCACCCTGCTCGAGCACAACATGGTCGACGCGATTGTCTCCAGCGGGGCGAACATGATCGACCAGGACTTCTTTGAGGGCCTGGGCTTCAAGCACTACATCGCTCCGGGGAGTCCGGAGAGCCCGCCGGTGGATGATCCGACGCTGCGCGACATGGCCATTGACCGCATCTACGACACCTACATCGACGAGGATGAACTTCGTGTGTGCGACGACACTGGCAAGGCCATCTTCGACGCTCTCGAACCCGGCGCCTACAGCAGCCGCCAGTTGCTGGCCGAGTTTGGACGCTACCTCGATGAGCACCATCCACAGAACGAGTCAATTCTGCTGACGGCCTGGCGCCGCGGGGTGCCGGTATTCTGCCCGGCGTTTTCCGACTGCTCGGCGGGCTTCGGCATCGTGATGCACCAGGCCGAGCGGGCGCGCGAGGGCAAGCCGAGCGTGACGATCGACACCGGGCGCGACTTCTGGGAACTGACGAAGATCAAACTGCACACCATGGAGCAGGGCGGCGATACCGGGCTGTTCATGCTCGCGGGCGGCGTGCCCAAGAACTTCGTGCAGGACATTGTCGTCTCGGCCGAACTGCTGGTGGAGAAGGGGCTGGCCAGCGGCGGCGAGACCCCGATGCACAAGTACGCGATCCAGATCACGGCAGCGGACGCGCGCGACGGGGCGCTCTCCGGCTCCACGCTGCGTGAGGCGTGCTCGTGGGGCAAGGTCGACGTGGTGCACGAGCAGATGGTCTTCGGCGAGGTGACCAGTCTGTTCCCGCTCATCGCGTCGGACGCGTACCACCGCAAGGCCTGGACCAAGCGCCCGCAGCGGAAACTGGCCGAGCTGTTCGAAGGCGCCACGGTGTAAACGGTTTGAACCACAGAGGACACGGAGAGGCACAGTAAAGAGAACTCACCACGGAGTGACACGGAGTTTCACGGAGCGCGGAAAATGGATTTGAGATTTGAGATCCCAGATCCCTGATGGCTGGTCCCTGCCCCCACATCCAACTCCGTGTCACTCCACGGAACTCCGTGGTGAGAAGAGCATTCCTCCGTGCCCTCTGTGAGCTCTGTGGTTCAGAGGCATTGGCCGCGAGCGTGCGGTGGCTGTGGAGAGGTACAGATTGGGCTCAGCGTGACTTCACGTCGAATCCATGCACGCCATCGATCGAGTACGCAAGTCGCGTGCCTGGATAGCGTCCCCTCCCCCACGGCTCCCAGTTCCCGGTTCCATCAACGTAGCCGGGCTCCGTCTCGTTCAGGGGAAAGGGTGCTGCCGATCCGTCCACGAATGCGGCAAGGACTCGGGTTCCCTTCCCTCCGTCGGACTGGTTCATCCTGCCGTTCGAGGCAACGACATCCACCAGAGCCTTGCGTGAAGAGTAGCGAACCTGATCAATGCGCACGGGTCCCAGTTGAGCCGGAGGCGCCATGCGCGTCTCGGGGTTCCAGAAGGCGGGGAAGGCGAGGAAGGTCGCTCCGTAGACATACCTGGGATTGTGACCGAGCGTCCCGCCTTCAAGATCACGCTCGGCGGAGCGAAGGTAAAAGACGTCGCCCAGGACGCCGGCACTCTCATAATATCCAGCCAGCAATGGAATCGCCCAGAACTGGCACTGCGCAAAATACGGTACGGACGTCATCGACGAGCCTGGAGCGGGTCCGATCCCGATCTTCGGGTCGATGAAGTTCAGGAAGGCGCCGCCCGAGTCGGACGTGAACATGGTCAGAACTTCGGCATGGGTGCGCAGATCCGCCAAATCGGACGCGGAATCAGCATACAACCGGGCCTGACGAAGGCTCGGAATCGCAATGGCGATCAACAGGCCGACAATAGCCGTCACAATGAGGCGTTCGACTAAAGTCCATGCACCCCTGATCTCAGTGTTCATGCGCTTGCTCCAGACCAATCTCGTCGCAGTGTCGTACCACCGTGCTCTTATAGCACAAAGAAAGTGATAAAACGACGACTAAGGACATGTTGCGGGCGAGCAACAAGCGAAGGTCGCTCATGTCAGCGCCCCCCTCGGCGCCCCCCTCCGAAGCACCCGCAGGAAACGGGCTCATATGCTATATACTGCCATGTGGCGACAGTTGAGAACAGAAGCAGGGTTACTATAATGCCAACAGTTGTGGCGCGCCGCCCGAACCCGACAAGCCAAGCGGTGGCCAGTCCTACTTCGATCATGGGAATGGCGACGGCCAAGGCCGGCGTCATGGGTCGCGGGATGACGATCCAAAGTTTCAAGACACGCGAGAACTCATAGACATCGACAGCTTTCATCAGCCCAGCGAGCCCGAAGACAACCACCGCGATGGGCGCCAACATCCGCGCCGTCAAGAACCAGAAATCCTTGCGTCGCGACATAGCATGTGTCTCGGGCGAAAGTTCTTCGAGAGATCGGCTTCGAGCTCAGTGCGGAGGTGGCGTGGCCGTGGCACAGCCGATCGCACATCCAGGCTGACTGACGCACTCGTGCTCGGTGACATCACTCATCTCGCAAAGGTTGTTCCCGAACAAGCCAGTGCAATTTCCGGTCTTGTATTGACAGAGGACCGATGGGGCCGGTGTTCCCGGATGAACACCGTTCAACACAGTGGTTGACTTGTAGAATGCAGGGTTGGAGAGGATCTCGTCGGGGCATTCCTGCCCCAGCAAGATACCGCATCTACGCGTGAAGTTGAGCCCGAGCTCATCGCAGCAGGTTGGGGTGGTCACCAGCACGCACGATTGTGCGATGGCCCCGGCGGCGAGTAGTGAGCCAACGGAAGTCAGAACGAGGGGAGTCAGCATTCGCAGGCACATGACGCGTCTCCTTTCAGGACTGAGAACCACGCATGCGGCGCCACAGGACGCCGCCGATGATGACAGCCACCACACCGGGTACACCAATAAGTACGCTCATGCTCAACAGTCGCCGCTCGCGGTTCCGGTCGAAGTCTCGCTCTGGAATTTCCGCCAACTGCGAGCCCGTCGAATCGAAAACTGTGACGATGGACGGGTTGAGCCCCCCGGAGACCTTGTGAACAGTCTGAATGACCAGCGGCCCTCGAACCGAATCGGACTGGGCCCGCGGATTTGGCGGAGTGGTTATAGAGGCGAAGTCGCCTCGAGTGACGAGTTCAACGATTTCAAGCGTATGGATGGACTCCGCGTGACCAGAGGGCGTGTAGGAAGTCTGTACTCGGCACGGTTGTGGCGCAAGGATGTTGTTCTCTTCCCAGTCCGTAAAAGTCCACTTGCGCCCTACTTCAATCGGGGCCGGATCGCAGGCAAGGATGATCGCCAAATCGGCCGTACCGCGATGCGCATCCGCGTCCCAAGATCCTTCCAGACCAAGCGATAGGCCCGCTTCCTCGCTTGCAAAGACCGCTCACCAGCGATCGCCATCGACTGCCAAGGTTTGGAGAGTCAGCGGTGCCCCGGGAACGGTGATACTAAATTCCCCATAGGCAAAGCCGGCGAGTGTGCCTCTAATCTGGTGATCGCGCGGCTGATAGTTGTAGCCCTCAGGCGACTCATTGGCAGGTAAGTCCACCAAGTTGAGATGGCGACTGCTTTCCAAATACGACCATGAGAAGCCTGGTCGCACGACTATGTCTTCGATGAGACCATCGGCGCCTACAAGGTTTTGTCTGAAGAAACCACGACTCCCGAGCCAGATATCATAATGGGCAATATCCGGGCCGCGGTTCAGCCGACGTCCGTAGGCTTCAAGGATGTACCTCTCGGGGTGATCGGGATGCCCAGTCACCCTGCGACGAAGGGCCTGCAGTTGTGCGGTGGGCGGCACGAATACTTCTTCAACACGCCCTGTGACATGGGCGTATTCAAGCCCCGCGCCATTTCGCGCCGCGTTGTACTGGTCGCTCACCCAGGCTGCCAAGGCATCGTTGGGCTGTGTGATCAGACCCGGGTGAACGCCGCAAAACATCCACGCGAAAAACGCTGCGGTGCCCAGCATGGGACACTCCCCTTCCGAAGAACAGTATCCGATAAACTACACCCCCCGGTGTCAAGTCAAAGGGGAGCGTGTTGAGCCAGTTTTCCGCTGTTGTTTCCAGCCATGCGGGTTTCGTCTGCCGCCCAACAATGCACCATGCGCGAGTCCGACCTTCTCCGCCACATTGCCGCTCGCTCGGGTGATCTGGCCGGGCTGTCCGGAGCCTTTGGGCAGGTGGTCGTCGGGCCGGGCGATGACTGCGCGGTGGTGAAGACGCCTTCGGGCGACGTGCTGCTCCTGACGGTCGATCAGGTGGTCGAGGGGCGGCACTTCGAGTCGGGGACGGAGATCGACCTGATCGCGCGCAAGGCCGTGGCGAGATCTGTGTCCGACATCGCCGCGATGGGCGGGAGGCCTTCGTGGGGACTGGCCACCGGACTACTGCCCGATGGGTATCCGCATGCGGACGCACTGTTCGATGCGATGGCCAGGTGGGCACGGCACTGGGGCTGCCCGCTGATCGGGGGGGATATTGCGTTTGGTGCGAAGGAACCCGCGCTGGAGGGGCGGGCCACCCGGATGCCTTTGAGTCTCACGGCGACCGTGTGCGGGCGGATGGAACGGGGCGCCGCGCCGCTTCTGCGTTCGGGTGCACAGATCGGCGACGAGTTGTGGCTGACCGGTCAGGTCGGCGGGAGTTTCACGAGCGGGTGGCACTTGCGATTTGAGCCGCGGATCGAGGCGGGTGTTGCGGCCGCGGCGTCGGGACGCGTCCACGCGGCCATCGACCTTTCCGACGGGCTGGGGCGCGACGCGGCCCGCATGGGCGCTGCCTCGGGCGTGCGCCTGGAAATCTTCGCCAGCACACTCCCGATCAGCCATCGCTGCGCCGACTGGGTGCAGGCGGTGAGCGAGGGCGAGGATTACGAGTTGCTGCTGGCGGCCGGGTCTGGACATGCCAAGGTGAACGATCCACCATTCACGGCCGAGCCACGGTTGATCGGGCCGATCGGGCGCGTGCGGGCCTGTCGCGCAGGAGAAGCGCCCGGCGCGACGGTCATCGACGCGCACGGGCGCGAACATGAGGCCGGGGACATGGGCTGGGACCACGGCGCGTGATGGCCGTTCAATCTCTCGGGTCCATCTTATACAGATCGACGAAATCGAGCGGCTGATGCCCGGCGACCTCTTTCATCATCTGCGCCGCCTTGGCCTCGTCCATGCCGAACAACTTCATCAGGTCGACGGTGACGTCGACAGTCTCGACGTTGTCGGCGGTGGCATTGGGAGTCCAAACGATGGCCGCCAGATCGCGGTCCTTGAGCAGTTGCGGCAACTGGTCGCCCAGCGCGGCCAGATACTCGTCGACGGGGTAGCGCCCGAAGCCTTGGAAGTGAAGCAGGCGCTGCTGCATCTGTCCCCACTCTTCGAGCCGCTTCATCTCAGCGTCGTTGCCGGCGGCCTTGGCCTGCTCGTACTCCTTCATTTTCTCCCGGATCGTGTTGTGCTCCGATCCGGCCCAGGCAATGGCAACGCCACGGCTGTCATACACGCCCAGCCGCACCTTGTCGGGTTCCTGCGACTGCTGATGTGGGGCCAGAGCGACGGCTCCGGCAATGACCGCCGCCGCCGAGGCCAACGCAACGATTCTTCTCGCGTTCAACATGGGATTGTCCTTTCACCTTGAAGGTGGTTTGTGCCCACTAACCTAGGATATACTAACTTATTGGGAGACGCAAGCCCCGAGGTTCAATTCTTGGGATCGAACGGAGCCTGATGGCCGTAAGTATCTGCCCACACTCAACGTATGGCGACGTGCGCAAACCCGGCCGAGACGAAGATTTCCTGGGCCCGCACCACGGCTTCGTACGGCACGACGTCGGTCGGCTCAAGTATCAGGTGCGTCTGGTTCGTGGCCGACCCCAGGGACGCGGCTGCCTGCGTGGCGGCGGCTTCGAGTGACTCCAGCCCCGCTCCTGACAGCCCCAGCCCATCCACCCGGACCTGTCCCTCCACCACGCTCAGCCGCACGACCAGATCGGCCGGACCGAGTCGAAAGCCCGCGCTCTCGGGCGGGGTCTGCTCGGCCAGGCCGATGCGCAGCAACCACTCGGGCCCGATGAACGCCGTGCTGGCCATGAAGAACACGAGGATCACCATGACCACGTCGACCATCGGCGTCATGTTGGGCCCGAAGTGCAGGTGCCACTGGTGCAGCGCGTTGCGCCGTCGGAAGGTGTTGCTCATGGCGCCTGCTCCGTCGCCAGTTCGATGGAGGGAACGCCGGCCTTGCGGCAGGCATCCACGACCGGACGGATCGCGCGGAAGGGCACGCCGCGATCTCCGCGGAGGCGCACGCGCCGACCTTCGCCTGCGCGGGCTGCGATCAGGTCGGGCAGGTCTTCGGCGAGCACGAGTTCACCATCGAGGCGGAGGAAGCCGTCGGCGGCGATGGTGATGACCAGCGGGTCGCTTTCTTCGGGCAGTTTTTCGCCGATGCGCGTTTCGGGCAGGTCTACCTGTCCGCGGCGTTCGAGCACCAGGCGCCCGACGATGAGGTAGAAGATGATGAGCACCATCACCACGTCGATCATCGGGGTGACGTTGACGTGCCCGACGGGGTGGGCCCGGGCTTGGGAGGCCGATCGCATTAGGGTGCCTCACGCTTGACCAGTGCGATGACGCGGTCGGTGGCGCGGGCCGCCTGGGCCATCGCGTCGGTGCAGATGCGGTCGGCGACGCCGCGGTAAATGCCGAACACCAGCAGGCAGGGGATGGCCAGCAGCAGCCCGAGCAGGGTGTGGAACAGGGCCTTGGAAATGCCGAGCGACAGGTCGGTGGGCCCGGCCTGTCCGCCGGTGGCGCCCAGCGAGGTGAAGGCCAGGATCATGCCCCACACCGTGCCCGCCAGCCCGATCAGCGGGCCGAGGTTGCCGATCACGTTGAGCACTTCGATGCGGCGAAACCAGCGGGCGCTCTCGATGCTGGCCTGAAGTTCAGCCGCGTCGCGCATGGCGGTCTCGCCCAGCGCGCGGTGTTCCAGGGCCGCCCAGACCACGCGCGAGACAAAGGCACGGTCCTCGGCCGCAAAACGGGCCACCTCGCTGCTACGTCCCGAGTCAATCAACTTTTCAAGTGCCCGAGTCGATGAGCGCGGCTGAATGTTGCCCGGGCGAATATCCAGCCCCACGCGCACGATCCACGCGACTGCCACCAGCGACCCGGTGAGCAACGCGACGCTGAACAGGTCGAACGACTGCACGAACAGCGGCCAGAGGTCCAGTTGCTGCTGGTCGAGCCCCTGCCCAAGCGTGACCAGCGAGGCCCACGCATCCGATGCGTTGAGAACTTCCATGGCGCGATCTTACTGTCCCTGATCGAGGTCCGCCCCTTCGATGGGGCGTTCCACGGTGTACGACTCGCTGAACCAGCGATAGAGGTCGGCCCACTTGGCCCGCTCGGAACTGAACGGGTAGTGCGGCGCATCGGGCGCCACGGGTTGTCCAGTGATGGGGCAGGTGGTGGGCTTGCGGGCGGCCAGGTCGGGCTCGGCGGTCCCGGGCTCAGCAATCCGCGAGGCCCAGGCGCCGGGCAGTGTGATCGTGAACCGGCGCGAGTGCTCATCGACATGCTCGATGGTGATCGTCGCGTGCTCGCGGACGATCAGCCCGGCGATGCGTTCGCCCCATTCGATCAGCACGATCACGTCGGGCCCGGTCAGATGGTCCCAGCCCAGCAGTTCCAGTTCCTCGGGGTCTTGCCCGCCGAGGCGGTAGGCGTCTACATGCACCAGGCGCCCGCCTGTCGGCAGGGAGTATTCATGGGCGATGACGAAGGTCGGGCTGGCGACGGCGCGCGGGTTGATTCCCAGGGCCTCGGCCAGCGAGCGGATCAGCGTCGTCTTGCCAGCCCCCAATGCCCCGTCGAGCAGCACCAGGTCACCAGGGCGCAGCACGCCAGCCAGACGGCGCGCCAGGGCGGCCGTCTCGTCGAGGCTGGTGCTGAGAGTTTCCGTGCGCGGCATGGGTGATTGTTGACGCCGACTCGCGGCCGCGTCCGGAATTCCCTTCATTCGGCCTACCCTGTCGGCATGAGTCGCCGGCTGCCGACCGATACCGATGACGGACTGCTGCTGATCATCAGCGGGCCTTCGGGCGTGGGGAAGACCACCATTACGCGCGGCGTCGAGCGCGGCATCGCCGGTTCGGTGTTCAGCGTCTCGGCCACCACCCGCCCAAAGACGCCCGCCGACGTCGAGGGGGTTGATTACCACTTCGTCGACGACGCCGAGTTTGACCGCATGGTCGCGGACGAGGCGTTTCTGGAATGGGCCAACGTCTTCGGCAAGCGCTACGGCACGCCGCGGGCGTGGGTCGAGGAACAACTCTCGCGCGGGCGACTGGTGATTCTTGAAATTGACGTCGAGGGCGCCAAGCAGGTCAAGCGCAAGTTGCCGCAGGCCTTCGCGGTTTTCGTGCTCCCGCCGAGCGAGGAGGAACTGCTCAGCCGCTTGCGTTCGCGCAAGCGCGAGCCGGAGGAGCAGATCCAGAAGCGCTTTGCCGAGGCCCGGCGCGAGATCGCCGAGGCCCGGGCCTGTGGGGCGTACGACGCCTTCATCGTCAATCAGCATGTGGACCGGGCCATCGCCGAGGCGATCGAAATGGTGAACAAGCGGCGGGGCTTGTGCCAATAGGCTCCGCTGTTGCGCCAACCATCTCCGGGTGCGGAGGCTTGATTCTCACGAGGAATGGAAGCGCCAGCCTTGCAAGGACGAGTTTGTTGCCACGCCATTGACGCGGCCACGCTAATCTTCCACGATGCCCGCACTGCACTACCAGACCGCCGGCGAAAGCCACGGGCCCGCCCTCGTGACCACCATCACCGGGCTTCCGGCCGGCCTTGCCCTCGACATGGACTTCATCAACGCCGAGTTGCACCGTCGCCAGGGCGGGTACGGCCGCGGTGGACGCCAAAAACTCGAAACCGACGTCATGCACATCCTGTGTGGCGTGCGGCTCGGCAAGACCATCGGCGCCCCGCTGGTGTTTCAGATCCCCAATCGCGACAGCCGGCTCGATGACCTTGCGAGGACGCCGCCGGTACATCGACCGCGCCCCGGGCATGCGGATCTTGCGGGCAGCATCAAGTGGCTCACCACCGACTGCCGCGAAACATTGGAGCGGGCGAGCGCCCGCGAGACGGCCAGCCGCGTGGGCGCTGGCGCGATCGCGCGCTGCCTGTTGCGGCACTTTGGCATCGAGGTCTTCGGTTTCGTACGGCAGATCGAACGCGCGCGCACAGGCGTAGAGGTGACGCCCGACAACTGGCGCTCCCTCGTCGCCGTGCGCGACGCCAGCGATACCTACACGCTCGACGAGCAGGCCACCGAGGCCCAGCGCCAGGCGATCCGCAAGGCCAAGGAAGACCAGGACACCGTCGGCGGGCATGTCGAGTGCCACGTCTTCGGGTGCCCGCCCGGCATCGGCTCGAGCATGGACTGGACCACCAAACTCGACGCCCGCATCGCCTATGCGGTCATGGGCATCCAGGCGTTCAAGGCTGTGCAGATCGGTGCCGGCGTCCGCTGCGGCGAAGTCCGCGGCAGCGCCCTGCACGACCCGATCGCCTTCGACCCAGCCAAGAAGCACGAGTCGACGCTCGGCTTCACGCGCCCGAGCAACAACGCCGGCGGCACCGAGGGCGGTATGACCAACGGGCAGCCGATCGTCGTCACCGGCACCATGAAGCCCATCGCGACGCTTTTGCAAGGCATGCCCAGTGTCGACCTGAACACCAAGCAAGCGCAGCGGAGCCAGTACGAGCGCAGCGACGTGTGCGCCGTCTCGGCCGCCAGCGTGGTGATGGAGAATGTGGTTGCGTTTGAAGTGGCGCGCTGCCTGCTCGACAAGTTCGGCGGCGACTCGATGACCGAACTCGAGGCAAACTTCAGGAGTTATATCGAGATGGCGCGGAGATTGCCGCTCTGAAAACTTCGGCGGCGACGGAGTGACGCGCCACGCAAGGCGAGCAGGACCACACCCGCCGGCGCGGGGATGACTCGGAACGAGAATGGGTCGACGGTCAGTGTGTTGCCGGGGTCGTCGGACGCCGCCATGCGCGTATTGACGTACCAGACTAAGCGCAGCGGGCCCCACGACACACCGTCTTCAAGGACGAGAGACTGGCGCCCTGTCGCGCTTTCGGAGGTCAGGACTCCAAAAGTGAGAACATGAATTGGGTTCTCATACGACGGAAACGGTGGAGGGTAGAGCACGTTCTGCATTCCCGCCACATCCCGGAGCACCAACCCATCAGACAGGCCTCTGCCGGTCAGAAATATGGAGTCAACGCCGGCAGCAGCGGGAGTGTGCGAGGAGAAGGCCTCAAGATCGCCGCTGACCCGCAGACTCAACACCAAAGTCGCCAGGGCGTCAGGAACAGAGTCGTCCAATTCTGGGCCCGCCGCACCCGCTCGAAGGTTGAAGTAAGCGATCTCGCCGGGTTCGGTCTTCGCTGGCCCCTCGACCCACGCGTGGAAATTGACAGGTCCGCCGAAGCGGTTGGGCAGATGATCCCCGGCAGCCCGCAACCAACTCGGACCTTCCTGGTAAGATTCATCAGCATGATCTCGGCCTTCATCGCCCTCCGTCAGTGTAACACGAGGAGCGAAATCCACAAGTGGAGGTGCGAAGATGCGCGTCATTTCTCCAGTTTCTCCCGCCCTCGCGTTGGCCTTCGGGTTGTGTGTTCAGTGGGGGGTTCGGGCAAGTCGGGTACGCGGATGACCAACCCTACGTACCGTCCGATCCGTACTTCCTGCCCTACGACTCTGGCGCTGGAACTGGCAATCCATGCTTTCCGCTTGGTCAGCACTGGATCAGCACCACGAAGGTCGATCGGGCCTGGTGGCGCGTCGGGTATCGGCTTGGCCTGCCGATCGTGCTTGACCCGGATGATCGCAGCCGGTTGATTGCGATCATCAACACTGGCATCGAACAGACACACCCCGAGTTCGGTGTTGACGGCTACGGAACGCCAAAGATCCACACCGAAAGTACGTCGGTTTTTGATTCTCGACCTGGGACGTTTATTGGCTGTCCCTGCAATCCATCGCTCTTGGACCCCAGCCAGATTGAAGACATCCAAGATGTCTGGTGTCAAAGCGGGCCCGCGTCGTTCAACTCCCACGGTACCATCGAGGCCGGGCTCGCCGGCGCAACAGGCAACAACGCCACCGGGATGGCTGGCGTGGGACGCCAGCGTTCTCGTGCTTCGCGTCGCCGCGGTCATGCCGTACTCTGGTCAAGGATGTTCGCATATGGGCTGCTCGTCCGACGAATCCAACGTCGCCGCAGCCATCACCTACGCAGCATCGCGCGCTCGTGTGATCTGCATCGCGTCCACGAACATCTACGGCGAATGGTGCTACGACGACACCGACGACGAGTGGTCCGAGGAAGTACGTGAGGCGATCCGCAACGCCTACTAGGCCGGGTGCGTCATCATCGCCATCGCGGGGAACGACCAGTCAGGGCAGAACGGACCAATCGACAACGGGCTCGGACTTCGCCCGTACACCATCACGGTGGGAGGCTGCGACTTGGAGGGCCAATGGGTGCACCCCTTCAGCCGACGGAACCCGCTGCCGAGTGAATACACCGGCTTCAACTCATGCCTGGAAGAGGCCGAGTACGGCGAGATCCAATACACACCGGACGGGCGCATCAAGGCGCTTTCTGTCGTCGCGCCGATCGAAGGGCTCTTCAGCACGTGGGCGTACGCCCGTGACATCGAGTGTGACGCGGGCGATCCGAACGATCCGTCGGACGACACGCCGGGATACCGCATGACCACATCGCCGGGCACGTCGTTGGCTGCCGGGCAAATTGCAGGCATTGCGGCGCTCCTGTTCAAAGTCAGACGCGACCTGACTCCGGCGCAAGTCAAGTCAAGTACATCTTAGAAGTCACGGCCCGGGATCTCGATGACGGCAGCGGTCAGTTTACAGGCTACGACGGCTACACCAGGCTATGGGCTGGTCAATGCTCACGCCGCCCTAGTGTATGCGATGATACTTGGTTACTCGGCCGACTGGAACGGCGACGGCAAAGTTGAAACTCTCGACGCGGCGCTGTTTTTGACCGACTACACCAACACCAACGCCGACGCGATGACCGACGTGGACCTCGACACCACCCTGACCACCGACGACATGTCGATCTTCCTCGATAGTTCCGCGTGCGCGTGAGCGGCGGCGTGATTCCCACCGGCTGGAAGCCGGTCCCACTGACCGGTTGGAATCCGGTCCTACTCAGGACAACCTCGCTCACGGTCGGGGCTCGTTGAACGCGAGGAACACGGGCGGGACGCCCGTGCCACCATCTCTTCTGGGTTTCGATTTGCACTTCCGCTTGGCTGCCCGCTCCGCTACCCTCCTCCCTAGGAGCACTTGCGGTGGACCATGCCCTCGTCGAACAACTCGTGCACGGGATTGAGGGCAAGGACATGTCCACGGCCGCGCACACATGGCGCGTCGTGCTCTACACCCGCGCCATGGCCGAAGCGGCGGGCGCGCCCACGTCACAGATGCGTGAACTGACGCACGCGGCCGCTCTGCACGACGTGGGCAAACTCGACATCCCGCGCGAGATCCTCACCAAGCCGGGCAAACTCACGCTCGAAGAGTTCGAGGTCATCAAGCAGCACCCGGTCACGGGTTTTGCCCGCATGGTCAAACTCGACGTGGAGGATCCGCTCATCCTCGACCTCATCCGCTTTCACCATGAACGCTGGGACGGCAGGGGGTATCCGTATGGGTATGCGGGTGAGCAGATTCCCGCAGCCGCCCGCACCTTCGCGGTCATCGACTCATTTGACGCGATGACGAGCGTGCGCCCGTACCGCCACGACGTGGGGCAGGAGGCGGCGAAGAACGCGATCATCGAACTCAAGGCCGGCGCGGGCACGCGCTACGCGCCCCACGCTGTGGCGCTGTTCTGCGAGATGTTCGAGGCCGGTCGGTTTGACTGGATTCTCAATTATTTCAATGACGGGTGCGAGGTGCCGAAGTACGCGGAGGTTGAGCACGTGCATCGATCGTTCGCGAGGCGCAGCAACTGAAATCCGCGCCGGCAGGCCTGATTTGCAGGGCTGCCGAATCGTCGCGCGGTTGGGCGACCCGGTTCCAGCGCCGTTCGAAGACGGACATTCCAGGCACACGTCTTCGCCGGCGCATCGGGATCGCACGCTCCACCGGCTCGTCGCTTCTCCGTTTCGCGCTTTCAATCCGTCTCTTCGTCTCAGGGCCTCTTCGTCGCTTCTTCCAGCGATATCCGCAGTTCCCGCGTCATTTCGCCCGGCGTTCCATCCCCGATTTCCTCGGCCTCCACCCGCACCACCGGCAGCACACCCCAGCTCGAGTTAGTCAGAAACAATTCGTCGGCGTCGAGCACGTCGTCGATGGTCAGCATGCGCTTCATGGTGCCGATGCCTTGGCGCTGCGCGATCTCGATGATGGCCGCCCGCGTGATGCCCGGCAGCACCGGGCTGGGCATTCCGCCGCGCTCTTCCTCTCCATGCGCGATCGGCGTATGCAGCGACCCGTTGCGCACTGCGAAGAGATTGCTCACGCATCCGCCTGCGACGTGGTTGGTGACTTGCAGAAGGATGGATTCGCCAGCACCCTTGCCGGCGGCCTTCTGCAACTCGCGCAATCTCGCCCAGTAGTTCAGCGTCTTGTGCCCGGCCATCGGGTCGAGCGGGTTGAGCCGTGCGTCGCCCAGTGTGGCCATCACGCCACGCTCGAACATCGCGTCGGGGTATTGGGTGGCCGGCTGCACGGAGACGATCACGGTCGGCGTGACGTTGGACCGCGCGCTGGTTTCCAGCAGGTTGAGGTCGCCGCCCGTCAGCGTCAGGCGGACGCGGGCCAAGTCGTAGCCGCTTCGCTCGGCCGTCAGACGCACGGCGTCGGCCAGCGGGCCGGTCCGCACGTCGTGACTCAGCCCCAGTTCTGCACTTGACGCGGCCAGCCGATCCAGGTGCTCTTCAAGCCGGAACACGCGCACGCCGCTGCTCGTTCGCCGGGCGATCATGGTCTCAAACAGCCCGACGCCGTGGATCAGCCCCGCGTCAAAGGCTGACACCAGTGCTTCGGTGCGTCCGACGATGCGGCCCTGAACGAAGACAAGAGGCTCGGGCATGTCGGCACTCTAGCCGTGGTAGGGGTCATGCTGGATCTTCGGGCACATCATCAGCACGCCCAGGCCCACAGCGCCAGCGACGATCGACCCGCCGAGCACGCCCAGTTTGGCCGCGTCCAGCGAGCCAGGGTCGTTCTTGAACGCCAGGTTGGCGATGAAGAGCGCCATGGTGAACCCGATCCCGGCCAGCCACGAGGCCCCGAATATGTGCCTCCACTGCACGCCAGGCATGGTCTCACCGATTCCCAACTTGACCGCCAGCCATGAAAACCCGAACACGCCCAGGGGCTTGCCGATCATCAGTCCCAGTGCCACCCCCAGCAATGCGGGCATCGGCAGGCCCTGTCCATCCTCCCCGTTTCCCAACGCAATGCCGGCGTTGGCCAGTGCGAACACCGGCATGATGGCAAAGGCCACCCACGGGATCAGCCTGAACTCCAGGCTGCTCAGGGGCGACTGCACCGCGCGCCCGGCGCCCTCGATCGCGAGCACGAGCGTCTGCTGTTCGCCGGAAGAGTGGGCGGGCCCGGTGCGATCGATCTTGTCCTCGAACTTACCGATCATGCGCTTCACGAAATCGACGTAGTGATGTTGGTTGACGCGCCGGCGCGTGGGAATGGTCAGTGCCACCAGCACGCCGGCGATCGTCGCGTGCACGCCGCTCTTGAGCACGAAGTACCAGACGACCAGCCCGATCAACATGTAGCCGATCGGCCGCCGGAATCCGAGCAGGTTTAGCACCACCAGCACCGCGATCCCGGCGCCGGCCAGTGCCAGATAGTTCAGGCCGATCTGCTCGGTGTAGAACACCGCGATGATGATCAGAGCCCCCAGGTCGTCGGCGATCGCCAGCGACGTCAGAAACACCCGCAACGACATGGGCACTCGGCTGCCCACCAGCGAGAGAATCCCCAAGGCAAAGGCGATGTCCGTGGCCATGGGGACACCCCAGCCGCCAATGGTCGGGCGACCCCAGTTGATCGCGGCATAGATCACCCCCGGAAGCACCATGCCTCCCAGGGCCCCAGCCAGGGGCAGCGCCGCCTTCCTGGGCGTGCTCAGTTCCCCCACCACAATTTCGCGCTTGATCTCCAGCCCCACCAGAAGGAAGAACACTGCCATCAGCAGGTCGTTGATCCACAGGATCAGGGGCTTGGACAACGCCCATTGGCCGTATCCAATCGTGAACTTCCGTGTCTGGAAGATTGCCACATACTCTTCAGCCCATGCGGAGTTGGCCCACAAGAGCGCCAGTAGCGACACGGCGATCAGCAAAATACCCCCGGCCGCCTCGAAGCGCATGAAGCGCTCCAGCGGCGCTAACAGGCGCTCGGCCGCGATGGGTTTGGTTTCCTTTGCCGGCGACGGAATCGTGGTGGGTGTGGCCATGGCGGGCAAGTGTCGCCACCCCGTGGGATGGGGACCACTCAATCAATACCGCAACCAATGTCCGAAATGGGAGTCCGCGGACTGGTGTGCACAAAAAACTCGCCGGGCGACGGGGATGGGCTTCCGTCGCCCGGCTCAGCGTGGGAAAGAAAGGAGGCCTGTCTGAATGCGGGTCGCGGGGAAACGGAACGCCGCGACCCACAGTCGCCCAATGGGCGAAACCCTCTCTCCACACAGCGTCGCCCACCCCTTCGCAGGCGACGCTCACGGAACGGCGAGGTTGCGGGTCCTACCCACCCGGCCTCGACCACTGCGAAACACCCGTACGACGCTTCCGCATCCGCACGCGCGTCCGGGCAGCGCCCGGCTCCAACACCCGCTCTTTCAGATTCCTCACAGACGGGTGAACACCCTCAATCAACCCCATGGCGGATCAGCCCGGGAACCCTCGATCGGGGACTTCCGTCTCCGTCTCGGTCGGCCCGCGGCACACAAGGCCCAAGTCCATACGCGAGTGATGCGAGGCGGTTCGAGCATTTTCTCTAAGTCTCGTCTCCGGAAGAAGATGGCTCTTGTCCTGGCGCTTTCATCTCGCCTCGAACCACACTGTTCGTACCCCGACCGGGAGTGGATTCGTTCTGCCCCATCCCGGGTGGCCAGGAGGGGCCAGGCTTGGCTCAGCGTGTCCATCAGAAGGAGGGATATAGTCACACCCATGCACGCTCAGCAGGCATTCGACATTCGGCCCGGTCAACGCGTTCGCGTCACTCGCCAGATTCCCCGCAGCACCGGGGCGCTGGTTCACGCCGTCGAGGGCGTCGTCCTCCGAGTCGGACAGCAGAAAACCGGTTCGTGGTACGCCCACAGCCAGGACAAGAAACTGTGGCTCGACCGCGTGGAACTCCGCAAGGACGACGGCGAACTGGTGGTGTGCAACCTGGACCACCTCTCAGTGGTTGAGAACCTCGATCTTCCGACCCGCTGATTACTCGCTCCGGCTGGCCCGACCCGACCCGTCGACCTCCGTCCGGCAGGTTACCACCAGCTTCCCATTCCTGGGCAAGATTTTCACCAGCCGGACCTGTCGGCCGTCGCCCAGGCGGATGATGGGGTGGGGCACCGGCTCGTCGCCACGGAGAAGCCGCAGCAGCGACCGCGTCTGCTTCTCCAGTTCATGCGGGACCAACTCGGCCAGCCTATCGCCCGCCCGATCGAGCATCACCGGGGCCGGGATGCCTAGGCGGCCGATCGACACCGAGGTCGCTTCCAGCCAGAGCGAGCCCTCCTCATCAATGTGCGGGCGAATGGTCGCGCTGAGATAGCGCACATGATCTCCACGCTCCGTCATCACGCCGACCTGGATCGAGTCTTCGATGAACCGCACGCGCATCGAATCGATCAGGCCCGGCCAGTTGGGCAAGTTCGGGTCACTGGCCAACCAGTCGCGCAGGTTGATGTTGAGCCAGGCATTGGCATCCCCGGCCTGGATGGACGTGGTCCAGTCGTCGCTGCGCCACGACTCAACTGCCGAAAGACTCGCAGCCGGTTCGCGCACCAGTGTGAGTTGATGCCCCACTGCCCGTTCCAGATCGTCCGCCCGCCGGGCCGTCGCGGGGCTCTCCAGATCGATCGGTTCCCACCAGCGAGGCGCGGCCTGGCTGAGCAGGTACGCCGTGATGGCGACGATGGACAGCGTCCCGACCAGTGCCAGTGTGGCGGCCACGGTGAACCTGCGGACGCGCTGCATCCGAGCGGCTCGCCATACTTGCAAGGCAGCGCTCTGGGGCCTAGGCGCGGGTGCGACAACCGGCATCGCCTGGCTGGGCGTGCACACGGGCGCGGCACGGGTGTTCGCCACGGCTGCGGCCTCCGCCCCGCCCTGGCGCACCAGGGCGCGACGCTTGCCCGAGCGTCTTCGGCGCGCGCGACGAGGCGACCCGGACCGTGCCGAGCCGCCTCGCTTGTGCCGTTGTCTGCCCACGACGGATCAGAATAGACGAATCAGCGCTTCGAGAACTGGAAGCGACGCCGAGCGCCGGGCTGTCCGTACTTCTTGCGCTCGACCTTTCGGGCGTCCCGGGTCAGGTAGCCTGCTTCACGCAGCGCCGGCTCGAAGGTTGGGTCGTACCCCACCAGGGCGCGGGCGATGCCGAGCCGCACAGCCTGGGCTTGGCCCATGTACCCCCCGCCGTGGGCGCGGACGAACACGTCGAGTTTGCCCTCGGTGTCGCTCAGACGCAGCGGTGCGTACACGTCGTTGCGGTCGCGCGGCTCGGAGAAGTACTCCTCAACGCTCTTGAACTTCTTGGCCGAGGTCTGCATCTGCACCTTACCCTGCCCCTCGCGAGCCGGACGCAGGCGGACGCGAGCCACCGCCGTCTTGCGACGACCGGTGCCCCACCACCACCCGTGCTTGTCTGCGGGCTTGGGATCGGGCAGTTCGTGATGAGCCTGCTCGCGCGGCGCGTCGGGCTTGACGCTCTCGCCGACCAGGGCAGGATTCGTGATCGTGGTCTCAAAGCCTTGTTCAGCCATGGATCAATGCCTCCGGCGCCCGCGACCCTGCCGCGAGCACCCTGTTTTCAGCGAAAGTCAGACTTCCAGCGGCGTGGGGTGCTGAGACGCGTGCGGATGTTCGGCGCCGGGATACACGCGCAACTTCTTGAGCATGACGCGCCCGAGACGGTTCTTGGGCAACATGCGACGCACCGCGTCTTCGATCAACTTCTCCGGGCGACGTTCACGCAACTGCCCGTAACTCTCGAACTTCAGCCCGCCCGGATAGCCCGTGTAACGCTGCTTGATGCGCTGCTCGGCCTTGCGCCCGGTCAGACCAACCTGCGTGGCGTTGGTGATGATGACGAAGTCACCCATGTCTACGTGCGGGGTGTACTCCGGGCGATGCTTGCCCATGAGCACCGTGGCGACTTCCACCGCAAGCCGACCAAGCGGCTTGTCCGTCGCGTCCACGATGCGCCACGAGCGATCAACCTCGCCCTTCTTGGCCATGTACGTCTGACGCCTGAGATGCGTGGGCATCACGACCTCCTCGTGTCGTCACCCGGGACGACGTGCTACGCCGCCTGCCGGGCGGGGCGGGCCGGCTGGAGCCGGCATGTTTGAAATGTCCATCCCCGCCGATCGCGGAGCAGAGGGGGGAATTTAGGCCGGCGCAGGGTGGAGTCAAGGAAGAAGCGATCGGTTGTCCACATAGGTGATTTGGAGCGCACGGCCGCGCCCCGAATCGCGTGTGACCGATCCGCAGACCCTTCCCCGTGGACACCAGAACTTCCGTGGCCGATGCTATAGACAATGCCCGAGCCACAAGATCCGATAACCACAGGCCCACCGCCCATCGAACCTCCCCCGAAGCCTCGCGATCCGGGGTCCAGGTTCTCGCGGACGCTTGCGACCGTCCTGGCGGCTGCTCTTTTCCTAGCCACCGCGCTGCTGCAGGCCTGGCCCGAGCCGGAGCCCGAGACGACACCTCAAGAGCCGGTCGGCATCGAGTCGGTCAATCTCCAGGCGGACATGGCCTTCCGCATGGTCATCAAGTTGAGCGACCTATTTGCCTCGGACCCCAAGTCGGCCGAGGTGCTGGCCACCTGGGCCCGCACGCCCCAGGAAAAGGTGTATTTGGCTATTGCGTTGGCCGAAGTTGAAGGCCCCCGCTCGGCTCTTGACCGGCTTGAGCCGGCGTGCGAGCAGGCGGCGGCGGAAGAACTCAGGGCCGACATTGCCATCTTCCAGCGCCTCTACGCCGCGGCCGAGGCGACGCCGGATGGAGGTGAGGCTCCCGTTTCGCCCGAAGAGCGCGAAGGCCTGGTCGCCCGGCACGGGTACTACGCCCAGATCGCCCTGACGTATGACCTACCTAGGGACGACCCCGCCCGGCGCGAACTGCGCCGCGGGGCAGGTGGCATTCTCCTGATGGTCGTCGGCGCTTTCGTCATCGTTGGAGCGATCGCGGCCGGATTCGCACTTTTTGTGGTTGCGGTGGTGCTGCTGGCGCTGCGGCGGGTGCGTCCGACGTTCGTCGGTCCGGAGGCGGGTGGCAGTGTGTTTCTCGAGACGTTCGCGCTGTTCGTCGGACTGTTCCTGGCGATCAAGTTGTCGGCGTTGGGCGTGGTCGCTCTGATCGGACCCGAGCAGAGCGGGTGGGTCATTTACGCCACGATGGGCGCCCAGTGGATCTTGCTGATCACACCACTGTGGCCTCTAGCCCGGGGCATGAACCTCTCCGAGTGGCGACAGGCGATCGGACTGCACACAGGGAGGGGGCTGTTCCGCGAGATGGGATCGGGCGTTTTCGCATACCTGGCAGCCCTGCCGCTCTACCTGCTGGCGATCCTGGCGGTCATCGCGCTGCTGGCGATCAGGGAGTGGGTGTTGGGAGGTCCGCAGGCGCCGCCGAGCAACCCCATGATCGAACTGGTCGAGAAGGCCGATCCGCTGCTGCAGACCCTGTTCTTCCTCATGGCCACGATCTGGGCGCCCCTGTGCGAAGAACTGATCTTCCGCGGCGCCGTCTACCGGCATCTGCGGGCCTACTTTCCCGCGATCGTCGCCGGGCTGATCAGCGGCGTGCTGTTCGCGTTCATGCACAACTATGGCCCGCTGATGACCCCTCCGCTCATCATGCTCGGGCTGGTCTTCTGCATGATGCGGGAATGGCGCGGCTCGCTGGTCGCGTCGATGACGGCACACGCCCTGCACAACGGCACCCTGCTCCTGCTGCTGTTCAGCCTGATCCGGGCGCTGGGCTGAGATTGGCGGGCTCAACTGGCCCCGATCGTGCGGGAGGGGTTTCCTGTTCGATCGTCCAGGCGAGTTCGTCGCCGCGGCAATCGATGTGCAGGGCAAAAAAACCGGGCAGATCGTGCGGGCCGGAGCGCTCATGCTTGTGGACCAGGGGCCAGATGATTCGGCGATCAGTCTCGGGCAACGGCAGCGAAGTGAGCGTCCCCGGCTCGTGCCACTCGAGCAGCCCCTCCTTCATGGGCCCGGTCTTGACCTCGACCACCCCCAACACGCGGTAGTAGAACAGCAACCAGTGTCCGCGCCCCTCGAAGGCACACTCGCTGATCAGCCCGACCAGATGGAGGCGTGCGATGGGGATGTCAATGCCGGCTTCCTCAGCGATTTCGCGCTGGGCGCACTGCGCCGGGCTCTCCCCAGTTTCCATGTCCAGTTTGCCTCCGATGGGCGAGCACAGCCCGAAGTTGGGCTCCTTCTGCCGTCGGATAAGCAGCACACGCCCAGCCGCGTCGCGCAGGTCACACAGGCAGGCGAGCCGGTAGGGCAAGCCCTTGGCATCGCCGGGCAGTTGCGGGAGAATGTTGGCTGGATCTGGCACCGGAATCGAGGATAGCGCGGGTTGTCGTGCCCGGCTCACCTGCGCGGGACGCTGCGGCCGATACTCTTGGCGTGAGTACCACCACCACCAAGACGATGTCCCGGGACTGGATGAAGACAACCTTTGGCGCCACGCGCCCGTTCATGGTCGGCATCGGCGGATGCGGCATGTCGGGGTTGGCGCGCTTGCTGGCCGGGGGTGGGGGCGACGTGCGCGGGTGCGACGCGACGCGCTCGTCGCTGACCGAATCGCTCGAGTCCCACGGCATCGGCGTGGTGGACGACACGCCCGAGGCGCGCCTGCCCGACGACCGCGACCTGCTGATCGTTTCCGCCGCCGTGCGGTTTGATCACCCGCTGGTCGTCCAGGCGAGCGAGCGGGGAATTCGGGTGCTGACCTACGCCGAGGCGCTGGGGGCGGCCATGGCGGGCATGACCGGCGTGGCCATCGCGGGCACGCACGGCAAGAGCACGACGACGGCCATGCTCGGATGTGTACTCACCGATGCCGGGCTGGATCCCAACGTCATCGTCGGCGCCACCTGCGGACAACTGGCCAACGGGTGCCTTGGCCCGGCGTCCGAGGAGCCGGTCGGCTTCCGCATCGGCGCTCGCACCGTGCCGCAGGGCCCCATGGCCGATCGTCCCGGCCTGCTCGTGGCCGAGGCATGCGAGTTCAACCGGTCGTTCCACAATCTGCGGCCGCTGGTGGCGACGATCAACTCAGTCGAGGCCGACCACCTGGACATCTACGGGTCACTGGATGCGGTGATCGAGGCGTTCGCCCAGTTTGCCCGGCTGGTGCCGCCGGCGCGGCAGGGTGGGCGGCTGCTCATCGCCCACGACGGGGCTCATCGAGGCGTGATCTGCGCCGGGCTGGACTGCGGCGTGGAGACGATCGGCTTCAACCCTGCGGCCGACTGGGCGGTGTCGTTTGACACACGGACGCGCCGGGTCACGTTGCGCCACGGCGATCAGCAGTGGACGTGGACCAATCGCATGGCCGGCGAGCACAACGCCATCAATGCGGCCACCGCGGCGGCGGTGGCGATCATGCTGGGAGCCGAGCCGACGCACGTGATGGACTCACTCCAGCGCTTTGGCGGGCTCGATCGGCGCATGCAGATGCTCGGCGAGCGGACCATGCCCGACGGTGGGCGCGTGCGGGTGTATGACGACTACGGGCATCACCCGACCGAGATCGACGCGACGTTGCGCGCCCTGCGCCAGGCCGAGCGCCCGGAAGAGCAGGGCGGGCGACTCATCTGCGTGTTCCAGCCCCACCAGCACTCGCGGACGCGCTTCCTGATGGAGGAGTTCGCGACCAGTTTCGAGCAGGCCGACGTGGTGATCGTGCCGCAGATCTACTTCGTGCGCGACCCGCAGACGGAGAAGCACAAGGTGTCGTCGGCTGACTTGGTGGATCGACTGCGTTCGCGCGGGGTGCGGGCCATGCACCTACACCCGTTCGGGGCGATCGTCGAACAATTGGAGAATCTCTGCCGCGGGGGCGACCTGCTGGTAGTCATGGGGGCCGGCCCGGTCTGGCAGGTGGCGCGGGGGTTCCTTGAGACGGGCCCGGAGCGTCGGGCATGAACATGATGGCTGTCGAGCCGCAGATCCTGACCGATGCTCCCATACCCACCTGGTATGGCGTGGGCGGGCGCGCCGATCGCATGATCGTGGCCGAGAGCGAAGAGCAGATCGCCTGGGCGATCGGCACGGGCGAGGTGGTCCGCGTGCTGGGCGAGGGGGCCAACCTACTGGTGGATGATGACGGGATCGACGGGTTCGTGGTGTCATTGCGCAGCGCGGCCTTCGACCGCATCGAGATCGACCCGCGATCGCACCTGGTGCGGGCGGGCGCGGGGGCCGATCTGCGGCGGCTCATCACCGTGACCAGCAACGCGGGCCTGGCGGGATTGGAGGTTCTCGGCGGCATCCCGGCCAGCGTGGGCGGGGCGGTGTGCATGAACGCTGGCGGCAAGTTCGGGCAGATCTCCCAGTCGATCGCCGGCGTGCGCGTGATTGACCAGCAGGGGCGGCTGCAACGGCTGAGCGTGGGCGAGATCGAGTTTGGATATCGGCGCAGCGGGTTGGACGGGCTGGTGATTGTCGAGGCCGAGTTTGCCCTGGTGCCGGAGGAAGCCGCCACAGTGCGGGCGAGGTTCCGCGACTGCATGGAGTACAAGAAGAGGACGCAGCCTCTGGCCGAGAACTCGGCCGGGTGCGCGTTCAAGAACCCGACGCTGCTGGAGACGGTCGAGGGCATCGGCCCGGCGGGTTCGCGCGTCAGTGCCGGGCGCCTGATCGACCTGGCCGGGTGCAAGGGCCTGTGCATGGGCGGGGCCGAGGTCAGCCAGGTTCATGGCAACTTCCTGACGGCGCACAGGGGCGCCCGTGCCCGCGACCTGATCGAGTTGATGGACGAGGTGGCGCGCCGCGTCTTCGATCGGTTCGGCGTGCGCCTGGAGCGGGAAGTCGTGGTGTGGAGTCGTCGGACATGAAGGTGCTGGTGCTTGGCGGCGGCCCGGATGCGGAGCGCGAAATCAGCCTGAAAAGCGCTGCGGGCGTGGCGGCTGCGTTGCGCACACGCCACGAGGTGGTCGAGCAGACCATCGGGAGGATCGATCTCGACGAACTGCGCGCCATGCCGGGCGACGTGGTCTTCCCGGCGCTGCACGGCTTCTTCGGCGAGGGCGGGCCGATGCAGGAACTGCTCGAGGCCGATGGACGCCCGTACGTTGGCTCAGGACCGCAGGCCGCCCGATGGTGCATGGACAAGATCGGGACGAAATTGGCAGCCCTGTCACTGGGCGTGGCGACGGCGCCCGCCTGCCTGTTTGACCCGCGCGACGACGCGGCGCCCATCGACCCGCCGCTGGTGCTCAAGCCCACACATGACGGATCGAGCGTCGGGTTGCACATGTGCGAAGATCAGGTGTCTTGGGTGCGCGGGCGCGACGCGGCCCGGGCCGACGTGGCCGCCAACCCCTACCGCAGTTACATGATCGAGCGCCTGGTGCGCGGGCGCGAACTGACGGTTGGGCTGCTCGGCGGGCCGGAGGGGCTGCGGGCCCTGCCCATCAT
Source organism: Phycisphaerales bacterium (assembly GCA_023382935.1). Lineage (GTDB taxonomy): Bacteria > Planctomycetota > Phycisphaerae > Phycisphaerales > UBA1924 > J022. The sequence goes on along the minus strand of JAHDXL010000004.1, from coordinate 247,731 downwards.
CGAGATCGGGCCGGCCAGTGGCGTGTACGACTACGAGGCCAAGTACCACCGCAGCGACACGCGCTACACGGTGGGCCCGGAGTTGCCGGCGGGCGTGGGGGAGCGCGTGTCCCAGGCCGCCCTGCAACTGGGCCGACACCTAGGTGTGCGCGACTTGGCGCGGGTGGACTTCCTGCTGGATTCGGGGGGTTCGGCCTGGGTGCTCGAGGTCAATACCATGCCCGGGTTCACACCCACGTCGCTGCTTCCCAAGGCCGCGCGGGCCGTGGGATTGTCGTTTGAGGACTTGTGCGCGCACCTGGTCGAACTGGCGTGCGCTCGGGGCAGGTGAGTCATGAGCAGAAGGAAGAGCAAGAAGTCCAGGACCAGGCCCGCCAAGGTCCCGACGAAGGATGGTCCAACTCGGTTGCTGGCATGGGTGCTGCCGCTGGCGGCTGTGGCCGCGGTGGGGGCGCTGGGCATCGGCATGACGTTCGGCGTCGATCGGCTCGATCGCGAGGCCCGCATCATCCTCGTGTCCCAGCCTGTCGCAGTGGAACTCAACCACCCCGTGACGCGCGAGGGCGTCGAGTGGCTCCCGGCCGAGCAGTACAACGCGCTGGTGCAGCAGGCGCGCCAGACGCTCGACCGCGTGGACCCGTTCGACGTGCGGGCGCTTCAGCGCGTCAGCGAGGTGCTGGGGCGGACCGGCTGGTTTCGCGAGCCACCCAGCGTGCGCCGCTCGGGTGCGCACGCCATCCGCATTGATGCGGCCTGGCGCATCCCCGCCGGCGTGGTGCGCAGCGGCGGACGCGATCACCTGATTTCGTGGGACGGCACGCCCATGCCTTTGAGTTTTCCGGTCGGCGCCAGCGGGGCCGTGACGATCCTGGGCGCGGCGCTGGCCCCGGCCGATCCGGCGCAGATGTGCATGCACCCTTGGCCCGGCTCGGATGTGCAGGCCGGGCTGCAACTGCTGCGCCTGATGCAGAAGGAGGAGTTCAAGGACAGGATCGCGGCCATCGACGTCTCCGGGCTATCGCGCAACACCGGGATGGTGCTCGTGACGCGGGAGGAAACCCGCGTGGTCTGGGGCGGCGTGCCCGGAGTGTTCCGCCCCGGAGAGGTGCCCGACGACGTCAAACTCGAGCGGCTCCGCGCCATCTACCGCAAGTACGGGCGGATCGACGCCGGCGGTGAAGTGCTCGAGGTCCACTCGCACCTGCCGCTCCGCCTTCCGACGGATACCGTCCCGTGATGCCGGGACCGGACCGCGACATCTTCGGGCGCGCTCCCCGCGCGCACGCCAACTGGGACCACCGGCGCGGCGAGCCTCGCACGTTTGCCCTGGCCTGGACCATCTTCCTTATGTTGTCCACGCTGGTGATGTTCAGCACGCTCGGCGCTGCGCGCACAGTCACCATCGACATCTACCGCCCGGCCGTAAACGCCCTGCTGGTCACCATCACCGCCGGCATGGTCCTCCTGTGGCCGATGACTCGGCTGAGCCAAGATGCTCCGCGCCACCGCGTCGGGGCTTCGGTGGCCAAAGACTTGGCGGTGGTGGTCATCCCCACGCAGGCGCTGATCTGGCCCCAGGCGTTGCGCTTGCTCGGGGGCTGGCCGGTCGGTCAGGCCGTGGCCGTGGCCTCATGCCAGGCGGCCTGGGCGGTACTGGTGGGGGGCGTGGTCGCCCTGGCACTGGCCACCGACGCCCGCCCGCGCGAACTCATGCGCGGGTTGTGGATGCTTGCCATCGTCGCGATGGTCATATTCGTGCCGCTGGTCGAGATTCTCTTCGGAGCGCTGTCGCCCCTGCGCGTCCGCGGGCCCGAGCCGGCGATGATGGCCTCCCCCCTGCTGGCCATGGTCGAACTGCTGCGGGATCGCGGCACGTCCGGGCCCGTGGCCACCTTTCCCTCGGACTGGCGGGCCATTGGCATGACTTGGCTCGCCGGTGCCTCGATCTGGGCGCTTGCGCTGATGGTGGAGGTCGCCCGGCGACCGAGGTGGGCATAGGCTGACCGATGGCGCGCCGATCCGGCGCCGGATCGAAAGCGGAGGTTCGCATGGATTTTCTGACGTCTGAGGAAAAGGCCAAACTCGAGGTCCGCCTTGAATATCTCCGGGCCAATCGTCCGCTCATTTCGCAGCGCATCGCCGACGCACGCGCCCTGGGCGATCTCAAGGAGAACGCCGAGTACCACTCCGCCCGCGAGCAACAGGGGTTGGAAGAGGCCGAGATCCGCCGACTCGAAGAGCGCTTGGCCCGCGCCCACGTTGTCGACGGCGACTCGGCCCCAAAGGCCGACGGCGTCGTCTTCCTCGGGTCCACCGTCCGCCTGCGTGAAGTCAACTCCGGCGACGTCGATGTCTACCGCCTCGTCGGTGAGGCTTCACGCGACATGTCCGCGGATTACATCGAGGTGACGGCTTCGAGCCCAATGGGCGAGGCCCTCATGAAGGCCCGCGTGGGCGAACAGGTCCGCGTCAAGGCCCCGCGCGGCATCAAGGTCTTCGAAATAGTCGAAATCCTGTAGGATCGCCCCGGCCGGACAGAAAAAAGCCCCGAACCGGTCGGGGCGTTGTGCATGACTGGTGGATGAACTGTGCCTTGCGACTCAATACGCGACCGGTGCCGGCGTCAGGCGCGTCGGACGATCGACGTAGAGCAGCACCCGGCCCAGATCCTCGTTCATGGATCGGAACTGCTGGTTGCGGGCGGTGGCGAGATGATTGTTGACCTCGGCATGACGCCATGCGAGCGTCGACAACTCGGGGGTCAGGTTGTTGCGCAGGTGTCCCACGCCCGTCTGGCGGGTGTTGGTGCTTCCGCACCCGGTCAGGCCGAAAGCGCCGATGGCGAGGGCAGAAGCGACGAGAACAAATCGACGGGTCTTCATGGTCTGCTTCCTGTGCGAACGGTTCGGGTGATCTCAGCCTCGGCGAGGCATGCCGGCACCGAGTGAGATTGTGGCGTACACCCGGGCAGACGTCAAATTGCACCCAGCCTACCTGTACGCCGCGGGTGACGGACAGTTTCACCCCACCCATCGGAATTGCCGGTGCGATTCCCGTTCAATTTCGCGTCTTCTCACTCGACGCAGGCCTCATCTTGCGGTACGTTGGAGCCGCTGTTGGCCGATTCATCGGCTCCAACTGGTCCGGTCGAGTGTTCGATCCCTACATGACCTCGAACGGGAGCCAACGACCCGGAAGATGGACAAGCCACCGCCGAGTGGAAGTCCGGAGATTCGAGGCAAAGGCGCCCACCTGGATTCGGGGTTTCGAACATGCCGTGGTCGGTTGGCGCCGATGATTTGGCCTGCACGGGCCGAGGCCGCCGGGAAGCGTCGTTCTTATCGCTTTCCCGCGATCGTCGCGCTTCTACACCCGAACTTCGACCCCATGAGCAGCATCTCCGGGGCAAGCGGTGTTTCGCAGGCCGTGGCTTATGTCGTTGCGCGGAAGTCGATGGATGCGTGGAAGGCGCAGGAACAGACAGCCGTGGCGCTGATCGCCGCCGCTGCCGAAGTGTCTCCGGGCAAGCCATCCGTCCCTGGCCCCGGACGGCTCGACGTAACCGGTTGAGCGACAGGCTGGCTGCCTCGACGGGTGATTCTGCCAATTCGGCAGCGGTTTGGTGCGGCGTGGGCCGGCGGGAGCCCCACGGGTCGAGGCCTGAATCGGTCCGCCGATTGCACCGAATCGGGCACGGGGTTCCATTCCCCGGAAGGAGTGGCTCGTGCGGATGGATCGACTGACGACATTGGCGCAACAAGCCCTGGCCGAGGCCCAAGCCGATGCCCTGCGCCGCTCGAACCCGGAGGTGACGGGGCTGCACATTCTCGCGGGACTGCTCAAGGAGCGGAACGGCCCGACGTGGGCGCTGTTTGCGCGCATGGGGGTGGACGTGGCGCGCCTGGCTTCGCTGACGAACAGTGAACTGGATCGCTTGCCCAAGACTAGCAGCGGGGCCGGCTCGACCGGACGCGCGGTGCTGGAGATCCTGACCGCGGCCGACGCGGAAGCCAGTCGCATGAAAGACGCGTACCTGTCGACCGAGCACCTCGTGCTCGCCTTGGCCGACAAGGGCGGGCCGGCGAAGGAGTTGCTCAGTCTGCTGGGCGTCGATCGCAAGTTGGCTCTCTCGGCCATCGAGCAGGTGCGCAAGAGTTCGGGCGTGACCAATATCGCCGACGAAGGGGCCGAGTCGAACTTCGAGGCGCTGAAGAAGTATGGCATCGACCTGACCGAGCGTGCCCAGCAGGGCAAACTCGATCCGGTGATCGGTCGCGACGAGGAGATCCGCAGATGCATGCAGGTGCTCAGCCGGCGCACCAAGAACAATCCGGTGCTCATCGGGGAGCCCGGCGTCGGCAAGACCGCCATCGCCGAGGGGCTGGCGCTGCGCATCGTCAACGGCGACTGCCCGGAGGGCATGCTGGGCAAGCGGATCATCGCACTGGATGTCGGGCAGTTGCTCGCGGGGGCGAAGTTTCGCGGCGAGTTTGAAGAGCGCCTCAAGGCGGTGTTGCGCGAAGTGACCTCGAGCGGGGGGGAGGTGATTCTGTTTATCGACGAGTTGCACACGGTGATCGGCGCCGGCGCGGCCGAGGGAGCCGTCAGCGCGGGCAACCTGCTCAAGCCGGCGCTGGCGCGAGGCGAGTTGCGCTGCATCGGCGCGACCACGCTCGATGAATACCGCAAGCACGTCGAGAAAGACCCGGCGTTTGAGCGACGGTTCCAGCCGGTGTACGTCGACCAGCCGTCGGTCGAGGAGACCGTCGCAATCCTCCGTGGGCTGAAGGATCGGTATGAGGCGCACCACGGCGTGCGGATCCAGGATGCGGCCATTCTCGCGGCTGCCAACCTGAGCCACCGCTACATTGCCGATCGCTTCCTGCCGGACAAGGCGATTGACCTGATCGATGAGGCTGCCAGTCGTCTGCGCATCGAGAACGACAGCATGCCGACCGAACTGGACGAGTTGCGCCGGCGGATCATGCAACTGGAGATCGAGCGCGAGGCGCTGAAATTGGAAGCGACGGAGCGACGGAGCGACGAAGCAGTAAGGGGGAGTGACACCTCCCGGCGCGAACTTGATCGCATCGAGCGCGAACTGGCCGAACTGGGCGAGAAGAATCGCGCGTTGACGTCCCAGTGGGAGGAGGAGAAGAAGGACCTAGAGGCCGTCAAGGCGATCAAGGAACGCATTGACGCCAAGAAGATCGAACTCGAGCAGGCCCAGCGGCGTGGCGACCTGGAGTCGGCAGCGAGGATCCAATACGGCGAACTGCGCGAGTTGCAGAAGCAACTGGAGCAGTCCGAGGCTGCGCTCGACGCGCGGCAGGCCCGCGGCGATGCACTGGTGAAGGAGGAGGTTGACGCCGGGCAGGTGGCTGACATTGTCTCACGCTGGACGGGGATTCCGGTCAGCCGCCTGGTCGAGAGCGAGCGTGAGAAGTTGTCGAGGATGGAGGAGCACTTGCGGCAGCGGGTGGTGGGGCAGGACGAGGCCCTGCGCGCCGTGGCCGACGCCGTGCGCCGCAGCCGCGCGGGGCTGAGCGATCCGAACCGGCCCATCGGCAGTTTCCTGTTCTTGGGCCCCACGGGTGTGGGCAAGACGGAAACGTGCAAGGCGCTGGCGCAGTTCCTCTTCGACACCGAAGAGGCGATGGTGCGCGTCGATATGTCCGAGTACATGGAGAAACACGCGGTGTCGCGGCTGGTCGGGGCGCCTCCCGGTTATGTCGGCTATGAGGAAGGCGGCGCGCTGACTGAATCCGTGCGCCGGCGCCCGTACAGCGTGCTGTTGCTGGATGAAGTCGAAAAGGCCCACCCCGACGTGTTCAACGTGTTGTTGCAGTTGCTCGACGATGGTCGGCTGACCGACGGGCAGGGGCGCACGGTCGACTTCCGCAACACCATCGTCGTGATGACCAGCAACCTGGGCAGCCAGAAGATCCAGGAGATGACCGAGGCCGGGGCCGAGGATTGGGAGATCGAGGCCACGGTGCGCGACATGATCCGTCGCGGCCCCGGCGCCGACATCGCCGGCAAGGGCCTGCGCCCCGACATGGAGTCAGGCGAGATCAACGCCTCGTTCGGCGTGGGGCTGCGCGAACAGTTCTTCCGCCCCGAACTGCTCAACCGCATTGACGAAATCGTGGTCTTTCACCAACTTGGGCGCGAGACACTGTCGCGCATTCTCGACATCCGCCTGGCCGACCTGCGCCAACGCCTGCGCGAACGCGAGATGACGATCGAATTGACCGAGGCCGCCCGCGCCGAACTGGCCAGCGAAGGCTGGGATCCGGCCTACGGCGCCCGCCCGCTCAAGCGGACCATCCAGCAGCGAATCGAGAACCCGCTGGCGTCGAAGATTCTTGCGGGCGAACTCGGGCCGGGCGACGGCGTGCTGGTGGACTATCAGGGCAAGAGTTTTACGTTTGCCCGGCAAGTTCGGTGAGCGATGGGCCTGCCGGTTGGTTGCCCCTCGATTCGAACTGGCGGGAGGGGCATGCCCAGATCGGGAGGGAATGCGCACAAACGTGGCCAGTCATACGGATCACCGTTGTATCGCGTGCGTGAAGTATTCGCATCGGCAGAGGGATCGGAGTCTGGACCTGGTGAGGGACTGCCAGGCCTTTGCTCTGGCTTCGAGCAGGTGGTCGTAGCCGCGACAGGCCCGGTTGGACAGGTGATGGCTGCGCATCCGGGCCCACATGGTCTACCGGGGTCAGCTCTGGCGCGGACGGCGGCAACGTCGCTTTCCTGGAAACGTGCCAGCCCGCCTGGTCCATGATCAGCACGGCGTGCTCGTCCGGCCCCGTCGATTCGCCCAGCATGCGCAGGAAGACGCTGAAGGTACCGGTGTTGACTTGCGGAGCCCGCAACGCCACGCTGTGCCCCGTGCCTGGTTCGACGGCGGCGTAGAGGTCGACCCACTCATGGCGCGTCTGCTTGACGGCCGTCGGACGCGAGCCGGCGCGTGCCCACACCTTCGTCAGCGTGCATAGGCCGTCGGTCTCGGTCGGACCCGCCTCGAGCCGCGCCCGCAAGGCCTCGTGCTGATCGGGTTTGTGTTTGGCCTCCCGTCCGCCGCGCGGCTAGTCGCGCAAGGCCCCGATGCCACCGTCACGGTACGCATTGGCCCAGCGCTGCGCGAAGCCGCGGCTGTGCGCCAACGCCTGTTCGATGTCGGCGGTGGGCAAGCCCAGGACTGCATGAAACGCGACCAGGTAGCGGTCCTTCTGCTCGGCCCGCACTTGGCGTGCAGCCAACGTCCGAAGCCGCCCGAGATCACCCGCCTGACGCTCGACAGTGTGCGTGATCGACCTCCGTGTCCGCCCGATCATCGCACATCGATACCCACAGCGCAAGCCGAACACGCGCCAAGCGCGCACAAGTCCTAGCGGGGATCCGTATTACAAGCCGCTCACGGCACACCCAGAGGGGTAAGTGGGCTCCAAGGAGCGCTCTCAGAGGGCCATCTCTGGTTGTGGCCTTGCAGTGTGCCTGCTGGAGGAGTCCGTGTGCGGATTGGGTTTCAGGAGCAGTTCACGCTGAATTTCGTTGCTTCCCACCACTGGATAGTCCGCTTCAATCCCTCTTCGAATCCGACTCGCGCCCGCCAGCCGAGCAGGTCGCGGGCGCGGGTCACGTCGAGGCAGCGCCGCGGCTGGCCGTCGGGCTTCGTCGGATCCCAGCGCAACTCGCCCTTGAAGTTTGTGAGTCGTGCAATGAGCGTGATCAGGTCGCGGATGGTGATTTCCGAGCACGTTCCAAGATTGATCGGCGTCGGCTCATCCATCATCTCCGCCGCGCGCACGATGCCCTCGGCCGCGTCGTCCACATATAAGAACTCTCGACTGGCCGAGCCGGTGCCCCACACCTCGATCGCCGCGTCGCCGAGATCGCGCGCCTCGACGCACTTGCGTATCAGTGCCGGAATCACATGGCTGGAGCGTGGGTCGAAGTTGTCGCCCGGGCCATAGAGATTCACAGGCAGCACGTAGGCACTGCGCAGACCGTACTGCGCGTGATAGGACCGCAGCATTTCCCCGGCCGCCTTCTTGGCGATGCCATACGGCGCGTTGGTTTCCTCCGGATATCCGTTCCACAGGTGTTCCTCGCGAAACGGTACCGGCGTGAACTTGGGATATGAGCAGATGGTGCCCACCTGCACGTATTTTCCCCCGCGTTCATGCAGCCCGGCCCGCCGCGCCCCCTCGATCAGGTTCAGCGCCATGGCCATGTTGGCGAAGAAGAATCGCCCGGGATTCTCGCGGTTGGCCCCGATGCCTCCGACCTCGGCCGCCAGGTGCATCACCACCGTCGGGCCCGCTCCGCTGAAACTGGACGAGTAAAGGCGATCGACCGCAGCGGAGTCTGTCAGGTCGCAGGTCGCCCGGCGGGGCACATGCAAGCCCGACTCGGGCAGCCCGCGCGCCCGCAGCATCGCAGTTACCCTCGAGCCGAGGAAGCCCGCTCCGCCCGTCACGATCACCCGCGCCTTTGACCAGTCCACACTCATGGCAGGCGGATCATACGAGCAGACGCCTTGCCCCGGGCGCGCCCGGCGGTTACGGTCGATCGATGCCCGCCCGCCGTCGCCGACTATCCTGGATTCGCAAGCGCCTGCTGCCGGCAGCGGCGCGCCTGCTCGTCGTCGTCGCGCTGCTGGTGCTGGCGGGTTGGGCCGTGGGGCAGACCCTCACCGACACGCACCACATCACGCAGTATGTCTGGTGGATTCCCACCCCCATCGTCCTGGCGCTGGCATGGCCGATGGTTCTTGCTTCGTGGGTTCTCGAACGAATGTCCACTCGCCTGGGCGGGTATCAACTGCGGCCGATTCTCTCCTTCGCGTTGTTCGGCATCACGGTGTGGTTTGTCTTCGGCGTCGGGCACCTGCACCGCCTGGCGATTCCGGTGGGCAAGGGCTCGCTGCGCGTGGCGTACTGGAATCTCGCGGTAGATGACCAGGCCGACGGCGCCGGCGAGGTGGTCCTCGATCTCATGCCCGACATTGCGGTGGTTGCCAATCCCCGCTGGGACGAATCGCGCGGAAGTCTGCTCCATGCGCTGCACACGCTGGCGCCGCCGCCGGAGTTGACCGGGCCGGAGGCAGGCGCCGCCGTACCGGTCGCGATGCACTTCCTCTTTTCCAGCGAGATTGCGCTGGCGACCCGGGGCTGCATCACGCGGTGGGGCAGCACCACCTTCTCGGCCGGCGGCGTCAACGACTACGAGCACCGCGGCGTCGTGCTCTTCGCACAGATCGAAGGCCTGACAGACCAAGCCTTGACTGTGTGGGTGGTTGACCTGCCCTCGGCCCCCGCGTTGTGGCGGATGGAGAGCATGCAACAGGCTCGCTCGGCCATCGCTTCGTGGCAGGGTCCGGCGTTCGTGCCCTCGCCCGAGGGAAAGTGGGTTCCACAGCCCGATGCGGGGGTTTTCCCGAACGCCGACCTGATCGTGGGAGATTTCAACACCCCGCGCGGATCGGCCTCGCTCGAAGCCCTGGTCGGTTCACGCACCAACGCGCACGCGGCCGCAGGTCGCGGTTTCGGTTACACCTGGCCCCGGAAGGGGTCCATCCTGGCCATTGACCACTGCTTTATCAGCGGCGATCTTCGAGCCGTCGCCGCGCGGGCCATGGACCCGGGCATGGGGCGTCACCGCTTGTTGCTGATCGATCTCAAGGCTCCGTGAAGTCCGATACGCGGCGCGCCGAACTTCTCTGCAGGCAGGCCTCGTACACTCGTTGCTCCCAGGCAGATCCCGCATGAGTGAAGTTGACATCCCAGCACCGATCACTCGATCCGAAGAGAAGCCGCGCGAGCAGGCGCTGGGGCGCAAGGTCAGCCATGGCATGTCGTGGATGGTCATTGCCACCCTCATCGGAAAGATACTCAGTTTCGGCTCGGCGTGGGTGCTCGGGATTCTTCTCGACAAGGGCGACTACGCGGTCTACGGCATCGCGATGGGCCTGGCCGCCTTCGCGCAGGTGCTGCGCGACGGGGGCATGCGCCAGATCCTCATTCAGAAGCGCGCCCACCGCTACGACAAACTCAGCGGGCCCATGTTCTGGTTCAGCGGCGCGTTCAACGGCGGGGCAGGCGTCCTTCTCGGGCTGGCCTCATGGCCCATCGCCTGGGCCTACAACGAGCCGGAACTCGGACCGGTCCTGCTCGCCACGGCGGTGTCCATCGTGTTGACCACGCCGCTGGGGGTCTATCGCGCCAAGATGGCCGTTGATCTTCAGTTCCGACAACTGGCGTCCATCAATACCTGGTCGGCCGTCGTGCGCTATGTCTCCATGATCGCCTTCGCATGGATGGGCATGGGCCCGCTCGCCTTCACGCTACCCCTTGTGCTGCGCTCCATATTTGAGGGCGTCTATGGCTACTGGGTCACGCATGATTCGCCGTGGATGCGCCCCGCCCGCCTGCGCCTGTGGGGTGAACTGTGGGGAAAGAGCAAGTGGCTCATCTTCGGCACCTTCGCCATGTCGCTCCTGCGTCAGGGCGACTATCTCGTGCTCGGCTGGCTCACCATCGCCAACATGGTGACCAAGGAGGCCGTCGGCCTCTATGTCTTTGCCTACCAGATCGCCGTCCAGATCAACGTGCTGGTGGCGGTCAACCTCCAGACCGTGCTCTTTCCGGCCCTCTCAAAACTGACCAACGAGCCTCGGCGACACGCCCAAGCCGTGCTCCGCGCCACTCGGGTGATGATGCTGGCCGGCAGCGGTTTCGGGCTGGGGCTGGCCTGCACGTTTGAGCCGCTGCAGACCGTTCTCTGGGGCGAGAAGTGGAGCCAATCAGTGATGGCCGTCATCTGGATGGCGGCATTCTTCCCCATGCGCCTGCTCACCAGCGTGCTCAACTCGGCACAACTTTCCAAGGGGCGCTACGGAGAGTGGTTCTGGCTCACTATGGTACAGGGTGTTGGCATGATGCTGGCCGCGGCCTTGGCCGGATTTCTGTGGGATGACGCCGGCGAAATTTCGCTCATCATCGGGATCTACTTCGTCATCGGCGTCGCGCCCACCGTCCTGTGGGGGCTGCAACGCTGCGGCGTGGGCTGGAAGGACAACCTCGCCTCCATCCTGCCGACCTGGCTGGTCGCCTGCGGGGCGGCAGCCGCGACGGTCGAACTCGTCGGCCTCGTCACGCTCCCGTCAGTCGGCTCATACGCGCATCTCGACGCCGAAGCGATCGACCGCCTCGACGCCTGCGTGCAGGTGATGCTGCTCGGGACCGTGTTCAGTCTGCTGTACCTGCTGGGTCTGCGGACCTTCACCCCGCGCTCGCTGGCCGAGACCATCGACATCGGCCCGGCCCGTTTCCGGCGCCCCATTGCCCGCCTGCTGCGCTTGCCGCAGGTCGAGCGCATGGGGAAAGTGAAGGGGGGCGGGCAGGCGCCCGCTGCCAACGGAGGAGCCGACCTGTGACCGAGCCCCGCTACTTCTTCCTTGTCGGCTCTCCCCGCTCGGGCACCACGCTGCTCCAGACCATGCTCATGCGGGCGCCGGGTGTGAGCATGCCGCCGGAACTGCATTATGTGCACATCACCTACAAGCGCCGGCACCGCATGTCCGACATTCGAACTGACAGGGGATGGGAGCAGGCCCGCAACGCCATCCTCGCCCGCTGCCAGCACTCCGATGTCGACATGGACCGGGCCATGTTTGATGATTTGTGCGCCGATGCCGACCGCACCTACGCCGATCTGCTGCGCTGCTGGCTCCGTGCCATCGGCGCTGTTGACCATGCGCAGGTCGTTGGTGAGAAGACTCCCAACCACTGTGAGTGGATCCTCGAACTGTCGGCCATGATGCCCGAGGCCCGCTTCGTTCACATCATGCGCGACCCGCGAGACTCGGCGCTTTCGCAGCGAGAAGCCTTCAAACGCCCGGCCCTCCAGGCGGCCGTGCGCTGGAAACGCGACCTTGAAATGCACCGCGATTGCGTCCGCCTTATGCCGCGATGGCGCTACACCGCCGTGCGCTACGAGGATCTCGTGACCGATCCGCAGGGCGTGCTGCGCCCCCTGTGCTCGTTCCTCGGGCTGGAGTATCGCGACGAGATGCTCAACCCCGCCGGACGCGAGAAAAAGGGTTTCGCCCACTACGAGGAACACAAACTCCGCACGCTGGAGAAGGTCACCCCATCGCGCATCGGACGCTACAAGGGCAAGATGAGCGCCGTCGATGTGGCCGTCATCGAGCGCATCTGTGGCCCGCTGATGATCGAGTTCGGCTATGAACTGGAGCGCAAGCCGGCACCATTCGCCTGGCTGGGTATGGCCCTGCAGGCGCCGCTCGTGGTCATCAAGCGCGTCGTCGGCGACCGCCGCCGACAGAGCATGCTCGATCAGGAGGCCTCCCACGGCAAGCCGGTCTTCCACCAGGTGCCCGAGCAATCGGCATAAGCCCGTTGTTCTGTCGGTGGCGCTCTTGCTCTGGTCGACCTTTCAGGACCTCGCGACTTCACGCTGATCCCGATCCGTCGTGCGATGAAAGCCCGGGTCGGCGTTGGTCGCCAGCGCGACGAAGCGGTTGGGCGTCTGCGACTGTTCCTCCAGGTGCAGCCGCGCGATGTTGGGCAGGCGCCCGATGATGACGAACAGCATGGCCGAGGCCGGATCAAAGCCCATGTCCAGCAGTAGGCCGGCCGCGATCCCGTCAATGTTGATCGGGATGCGCTTGCGATGGTACAGCAGCCGCCCGATGTGGCGCGCGGCGCGCAGGTGCGGGCCTTCCCAGTTCAGTGTGTCGGCCAGTTCGATCAGGCGGCGCACGCGCGGGTCGGCCCGCTCGTGAAAGCGCTCGACCGCGTCCGGATGCGACCCGCTGCCGTCGCTGCTCTTGTGAAATCGATGTCCGAAGCCCCAGATCCGCACGCCCGAGCGCAGGCGAGTTTCGACGTGTTGCTCGATGTTCTCGCCGCGGGCGACCAGGTCGCGCAGTTCGAGCATTGCCTGCTCGAGCGCGCCGAAGTGATACGGGCCCATCGCCCCGGCGATGAACGCGATGGCGCTGCCAGCAAACGGCGCACGAACGCTGGCGCTCACCCGTGCCCCGTGCGTCGAGGGCGATGTGACCCCGTGCTCGCAAAGAGACACGAGATAGGCCTCGGTCATCTGCCGTTCGATGGCGCTGGGGTATCGCCCCAGCACCTGGAAGAACAGCATGTCGATGTACCCAATCGTCCCGATCAACTTTCCGATCCGCACGCCCCGCGCGAAGATCTCGCCATCGACGACGAGGGATTCCCCGCATGGTTCGGGCGGCGCGGTGCCCGGGTCGAAGGCCTGCGTGTCATGCTTCGGATCGAGGGTGTTTGTGCCCATGAGGGTTTCCTCTTGTGGGAGACTTGTGGATGGGTTTCCGGGGAAAGTGCAGATAAGGGAAGTTGGGGGACCAGAAAACAATGACGCCCCGGAGTTGTTCCGGGGCGTCGGTCGTTCCTCAAGGTCTGCGGATCAGCCTCGACGTTTCACGCGCGCACCCCGGGCGGGCTCTTTGCCTTTTCCGAGTTTCACGCTCTGATGCGTCATGGATGCACAGTCTATCGGTGCGATTGTCCGCCGCCCATCACAAGACGGCGACTCTCAGTTCACATTCCACGCGGAAAGATCAACCCCGAGTAACGCGGCCAGATCCTTGTTGGGCTGGCGGTAATACTCGGCCAGCATGCGCTTGGTCTCGGGCTTCATGTCCTTATACTGACCCGCTTTGCGGGTCTTTTGCTGCCGGTTCCATCGACGGATCACTGGGCCCAGTTTGCTGTCGCGCACCGCGCGAATGGCCCAGCCCAGCCCCACGCCCTTCAACTTGTCCTGTACTCCGGGCATGATCACCGCGTTGTCGGTCTTCCCCAGCCAACTGGGCTTGTAGTCGGCGTCGACGCCGATGTGCGTGTAGATCTCGCGAATAAACCGCTTCTCGTGGTGAACCAGATCGTCGTAGATCTGCACGAGCAGTTGTTCCCTGGGGAAGAGGGCGAAGTAGCGTTGCAGTTGTTGTGCATAGAGCCCCCGCTCCATGATGTCGGGGTTTTTCTCCAAGGCCTCTTCAAAGGTGGCGTAGTTCAAGTCGCCGTGGCGCTTGAGGTTGTAGGCCGAGAAGGCCCGGTCGATCGGATTGCGCAGACACGCGATCAGCCGCGCGTGCGGACACATGTCCTTGATGCGCTGCGGCACCTCCGGACGGTTGATGTAGGCCGGCGTTGCCTCGCCCCAGGCCTTGTGCTCCGGGCCGGGGTGGAACTTCGCGCGATACCACGACTCACCCTGCTCGAAGTTGTTGTTGAAGAAGTGCAACTCCTTCGGCTCAGCCATGTACACCTGCGGGTGCTCGGCCAGGCACTTATGCACCCACGTCGTGCCGCAGCGCTGCCCGCCGATGTGAATGAAGGTCGGAAGCGAGCCTGCGGCCGTTACCGGACTTGTGGACGAACTCTCGGTCTGCGTCGACATCATCTGCCCTCCGGGCGACAGAACTGTATCGGCCATTCCTCAGGCGGGGTTCTCCCGATTGCCGAGCCGCCACCGCCCGCCTGTTCCAGCGGGTTGGTCTCCGATGTGCGACGATGGGGCACCGCTTCGTGCCTTCGTGGTGAAAGGGCGAGAAGCATCGACATGCCCCTGGGCCACCTGCGCCGATCTCAGGCGCCCCATCACCGAGAAAAGCAGCAGGCGCCGCCCGCATGGAGCGACGCCTGCCGAACACGAGCGCGTGCACCGCTCAGTCGTCAAAGTCCAGCCCGATTCCCCAGTTGTCGAAGGCCTCGTTGGTGTCGGGAATGCCCACGGTGTTCTGGTGCCAGATCTGCGCCGGCACCGGGCCCGCGGCGGCCGAAAGGCCGAGTCCCGGAAGGCTGTAGATCGTCATCACGCCACCGCGATCGACGGCCCCGGCGCCGCCGCCAAGATCCTCGAGCGGCACGCCGATGCACACGTCCAGCGTGAACAGTCCGTCGTAGTCGCCCAGCGTCAGCGACATGCCCATCGCGTCGCCCGCCTCGCACACATCGGGCACGCCCGCGGTGTTTTGGCTGAACAACTGGTCAGGGACGAACGCGGCGTCGAGCCCCAGCCCGGGAGGTGCGCCGTAGATGACCTGGATGCACCCGGCACTCAAGATCGGTGCGGCGCCGATGCTCTCACCCGGCACCCCGATCACCAGGTCCATGAACGGGTCGCCGTTGAGGTCGCCCGCTGCGAGTGCAAATCCGAACAGGTCGCCCGGTTCGACCGTCTCGGCGATGCCGGCCACATTCTGGTGCCACCACTCCGAGGCCTGCGGTGCGCCGGCACCCACCGTTGCCTCCAGCCCGGGCCCAACCCCAGCGCTGTAGATCGTGATCACCGAGCCGGCATCCGCGTTGCCGGCAAAGTCGCGGAGAGGCATGCCGATCGCCAGGTCGTCGCCGAAAACGCCGTCGAAGTTCCCGATCGCCATCGCAGTGCCGAACTGGTCACCCGCGACGGGCGCCGTCGGCACGCCGGGGCTGGCCTGTGTCCAGGTCTCGGCCGTCGGCGCGGGGAGCAGCCCGGGGCCGGGCAACCCGTAGGCGATGTGGACCATGCCTGCGTCGACGATCGCGCCCACGTCCTCGAAGGGCACGCCGATGGCGAGATCGCCGATGCTGTCGCCGTCGAGATCGCCGGCCGCAAGCGTCTGTCCGAAGCGGTCACCGGCTTCCAGCGCGTCGCCCCAAGGCCAAGCAGTCTGGAAAATCAGCGGCACACCGGGCCCGACCATCAGTGGCCCGGGACTCCCATACAGCACATGCACGATGCCCACGTCCGCCACGCCGGCCGGATCGTCTTCTCCCGGCACGCCGAGGGCCAAGTCCGCAAAGCCGTCGCCGTTGAAGTCCGCGGCCGCCAGTGCGCGACCAAGTTCATCGCCCGGTTCGGCCGGATCGCCCAGCGGGAACGGGCCCAGCGGCGGATCCTGCACAATGATCGGCGGCGCCAGCGGCACCAGCCCGCCCGGCGAGCCGTAGAGAACAATCACCATGCCCCCGCCCGGCACGCCGGTGATGGGATGACTCTCGCCTGGCGCGCTGATCGCCAAGTCATCGAAGAGGTCGCCGTTGAAGTCTCCCCAGGCCATGGATGCCCCGAAAAGGTCGCCCGCTTCGGGTGGGTCGATTCCGAAGGTGGCTTGGGTGATTTGCACGCTGGGCATGGGCAGCACGGCGGCCAGTCCGATGCCCGGCCCGGCGCCGTAGATGATGGTGACCGCGCCCGCGTCGACGATCGCGCCCAGATCCTCATAGGGCGCGCCCACCGCCAGATCGGAGAAACCGTCGCCGTTGAAATCTTGCGCCAGTGCCTGGGTGCTGGCCAACGCTGCCCCGGCAACCAAGCCCAGCACCTTCGCGCTCCGCCTCGACCGATTCGCGTCCATGATGTCGTCCCTTCTTGCTAGAAAGCTCGGCGGGCCGCGCCCGCGGCCGCTCGATCCGAAGCTTTGTCCAAATGCGCTCTGCGCGCCGGACGACAAACTCCCAGATGCTGTGATCACACACCGCAAATCGGAGGATGGATGGGGCGAATCATGGGATGCCCGGCGCGCCGGCGCAAGGCGCAGTGCCCTCGGGCAGATCCCGTCATTCCAAACCGCTTACTTACTGATCATGCCCACCGAAATCGGGCATGTCATGCCCAGCGTCGCGCAGCGTCTTCTCCCGCCGCGCCAACTCCATGTCGTGCTCGACCATCATCTTGACCAGGTCGGCAAAACTCGTGCGGGCCCGCCAGTTGAGCACCTCGCTGGCCCGCGTCGCGTCGCCGAGCAGCAGGTCGACTTCTGCAGGCCGCAGATAGCGCGGGTCAAACTCGACGTGGTCCTTGAAGTTCAGCCCCGCCTGCCCGAAGGCGGCCTCGGCAAACTCACGCACGCTGCGCGTCTGCCCGGTTGCAATGACGAAGTCGCCCGGCTCGTTGCGCTGCAGCATCCGCCACATCATCTCGACATAGTCACCCGCAAAACCCCAGTCACGCTTGGCGTCAAGATTGCCCAGGTACAACTTGTCCTGCAGGCCCATCGCGATGCGCCCCACGGCCCGCGTGATCTTGCGCGTCACAAACGTCTCGCCACGCCGCGGGCTCTCGTGGTTGAACAGGATTCCGCACGAGGCGTGCATCCCGTAACTCTCGCGATAATTCACCGTCGCGTGGTGCGCCATCACCTTGGCACACCCATAAGGCGAGCGAGGGTGAAACGGCGTCGTCTCCCGCTGCGGCGTCTCGGCCACCTTGCCGAACTGCTCGCTCGAACTGGCCTGGTAATACCGCACACGATGCCGCGCCCGCGCCTGGTAGCGGCGGGCGGCCTCGAGCAACTTGAGCGCCCCTCCCGCCACCGTCTCGAACGTGTAGATCGGCATGTCGAAACTCACGCGCACATGCGACTGCGCGCCCAGATTGTAGATCTCGTGGGGCTCGACCTCATGCACGATCTTGTCCAGACAGTTGGCGTCAGTCAGGTCGCCGTAGTGCAGCCGCAGTCGTGCCCCCAACTCATGCGGATCCTGGTAGATCCGGTCCAGCCGCTCGGTGTTGAATGAACTCGAACGCCGGATGATCCCGTGCACCTCGTAACCCTTGCCAAGCAGGAACTCGGCCAGGTAACTGCCGTCCTGCCCGGTGATGCCCGTGATCAGCGCCCGCTTGCTCTCGTTGCTCATGGAGCCTTCCTCGCCGCGATGCCGCGTCATGCGTCACCGCAGAGGTTCATATTCCACCGATCGCTCGAAGTCGCCCGTCGGCAGGCTCACCGCCGGCTTGTCCGTGGCAATGGTCCAGAAAGTCACTCCCGCCAGCCCCAGCCCGAGCAACGCCGGACCCAGCACCCGCCAGAATCGGCATGCCCGCCCGCCCGTGCCGCCGGCATGCGCACGCTCGACGCTCATCAGGGCCAGCAGCATCAGCGCGAACGGCTCGTGGTACCGCTGCCACAACTGTGGGCTGGCAGTCTGGGCGGCCACGAAGCCCACCATCGCGCCAAGGTAAATCCACCCCTCGCGCGATCGCATCTGCGCCAACAAGGCGGCCACAAACACCGCCCCGATCGGGGCCAGCGCCGCTAGCACGAGGGACGTGTGACCGGCGATCACCGGGGCGGCCTTGACCAGGTTCCACAGCCCGCTCTTGCGTCCTTCCTCGGCTGCGTAGGTCGTCTCGGGGATCGTCGTCAGCAGCAGCGCGAGCACGACGACGCCCACCAGTACGCCGGGCGAATGGGCGATTCGTCGGAGCCCCGCCCCTGCATGCGCGACATAGAACGGCGCGAAACTCCCGATGATCGACAAAAAGAAGCACGCCGTCGCCGGGTTCCAGCCCTCGTACCCGCCGTGGTATCCCTCCTGATAGCGCGGCACGACAAATCCGCCCCAGAGCGACACGAAGTAGGCAATAGCGGCGAAGGCGGGAATCGTGGCTAGCACCGCCGGAGCCAGGCGCTTCATCCGGGCGCCTACGTGGGTGAACAGATCCTGCACGCGCGCCCTCAGGCTCAACGGTGCGCTGGTGTCCGGCTCTGGTCCGCGCTCCATGCCCAGCCACGCCCCCGCCCACAGCACGCCGGCAGCCCACAGGTGAATCTGTCTCGTGAGCACCAGCAGCAACAGCACCACCCCGCCCGCCGTCAGCAGGACCAGCATCGAGCGCGCGCGCAGGGCCAGCAGAAGCACGCCGAGCACGCCCAGCCACGCGGCATTGTCAGGCAACAGCCAGATGCCGGGGAAGAGCACGTACATCGACCCGAGCATGGGAAGCGCCAGAGCGAGTTTCTGGAGCGTGCTCCCGCGCAGCGACCCAACCAGCAGCCCAAGCAGCGCGGCCGTGAACACCCCACCCATCACCATGAAGGCGCGCCGCGACGGCTCGAAGAGCACCTCGATCCCCGCCAGCAGGAGGTGATAAAGCGGCGTGGTGGCCGAGTGGTAGTTCGACAGGTCGGGCGTTGGCCAGCCTTGGGCGAAGTTGTGGATGACCGGCTCGTGGTAGTTGAGGTGGTCGGCCGCGGCCCGCCCGCGGATGATGCGGGGGGAGAAAACCATGGGCAGGCTCATGGTGTAGAAGAGCAGCACCACCAGAACACTCGGGGTGCATCGGCGCGCCGGGGTGGGCGTGTCGCGATCCTCCAAACGAGTGTTCCGGTCTTGCACTGTGTGACCCTGCTCGGCCGATGGGAGGGCAGACTCTAGACTTGGGTCTCGTTCCGACCCCTGGGAACGACAGGAGTGGGCATGGGCTTGCCAACACCGTTCGCCTCGATGATGTCGGCGATGCACCGCCCGGTGTATGAATCCCGCCTGCGCGAACTCGTCCGGCGCATCATCCCCCATCTTCAGGCGGAGGATCGCGTGTTGGACGTGGGATGCGGCAACGGCACCCTCGGCAAGGCGCTCATGGACTCGCCAGGTTGTCCACAGGGCGTCCGCGTCGAAGGGCTCGAGCGGGTCGTCCGGGGTCGTGAGCCGATTCCTGTCCATGCCTACGACGGCAAGACGATGCCCTTCCACGCCGCCGCCTACGACGTGGTCATCGTGGCCGATGTCCTGCACCACGAGGAGCAACCGGATCGACTGATTGCCGAATGTGCCCGGGTGTCACGCAGGCTGGTCGTCATCAAAGACCACCAGATCAAGGGACTTCTCGCGCAACAGCGGGTATCGTTCATGGACTGGGCAGCCAACGCCCCGTATGGGGTGCCCTGTTTGTACCGGTACCTCACCCCCCAAGAATGGAGTGCAACGCTTGCGCGGCACGATCTGCGCGTCGTGGAACGTCTGGACCGCATGAACCTGTACCCGCCCGGGGTCAATGCCGTGTTCGGCGGGAACTTGCAGTTCATGGCGGTGGCCCGGGTGCCGGCGGCGGGAGAAACGCCGAGCCGGACGGGCGACGGGCGTGGTGACGGAAGGGCGCAGGCGTGAGCACGGACAGCCCGAGCATCGCGGAGGTGAAGCGGCGCCCGACGTGGGTGCAGTTGGTGCGGCTAGCGCGGCCTCAGCAATGGCTCAAGAGCGGGTTCGTAGTGGTTGGGCCTTTCTACGCACTCCAGGACCGCCCCGTTGAGGGGACGGCGTTTTGGGGGGTGGTGTGGGTTGCATTCTGGGTGGCGCTGGCTTTTTCGCTGGCGTCGAGCGGGTGCTACGTGTTCAACGATCTGGCCGACATGGAGCGTGACCGGGCGCACCCGCGCAAACGTCATCGCCCCCTGGCCAGCGGGGCGGTGTCGCCGCGTACGGCCAAAGCATTCGGGCTGGTACTTTTCCTTGCGGGCGGCCTGTGCCTGATGGGGCTGCCTTGGGATGTGCTGGGCTGGGTGGCGTTGCTGCTGGCGCTGCACGTGAGCAACGTGCTCCTGTACTCGGCTGGTCTGAAGCGGGTGGTGATTGTCGACGTGATGAGTCTGTCGATGGGGTTTGTGCTGCGGGTGATGGCAGGGTGTGCTGCGGTCGGGGTGGGTCCGAGCACATGGCTGTTGAACGTGACGTTCTTCCTGAGCATGTTTCTGGCGTTTGGGAAGCGGCTGGGGGAACGCCGGACGATGGGGTCGAGCGAGGATGCGGCCCGGGCTCGCGCGGTGCAGTTGGACTACAGCGACGAGTTGCTGCGGATGGTGGTGGTCGTGACGGGTGTGGCGACGCTGGTGACGTACGCGGGATACGTGCAGGGACGCGCCGAAGACTACCAGTTGGGTTTCAACCTGATGTGGCTGACGATGCTGCCGGCGACGTATGGGTTGATCCGGTGCATCACCCTGCTGGAACGAGGGGATTTTGACGACCCGACGGAGTTGGCGGTGCACGACTCGGCGTGCCGGATCGCGGCGTCACTGTTCGTCGCGATGTCGCTGGCGCTGGTGGGTCTGCGGGCGTGGACGGGGGTATTTGGGAGCGGAATTGGTGTGGGTTGAACTCTGACAATCGGTAGTATGTAGGACCACGAGCGGCGGGAGCGACGTGGGCAAGGTTGAACATGTGTCGAGCGGGGGGCGTTTCGGCGCATCCCGGGCGATTGGCAGGGCAGTTGAAGGAGGCATGGCATGGAAAGGTCGAGGTTTGGCATCGTGAACACGCGGGCGCTGGTGGGCGTGGTCGGCGCGGTGGTGGGCATCGGGGCGTTGTCGTGGGCTTCGGTCCAGCAGGACGCGGCGCAGGGTGCTGCGGCGGCGCAGGATTCGGCGGTGGGTGACGGGACCGCTGCGATCGACCTGTCGGCGATGGCGGGCATGATGCGGGGTGGCGGGGGCGAGCGTTCGGCGAGCGATCTTCCGGAGTGGAAGGACGTTTCCTCGGGGTACACCAAGGTGGTATCGACGACCGATGGCGACTCGCTGTTCGGGTTGTGGATCAACCGGAAGGACAACAAACTGCTGGCCGAGATGCCGCGCGGGTACGAGAGCCAGAAGCACTTCTTCGCGATGACGGTGGCGGGGGGCGAGATTTTCGCGGGATTGCAGGCCGGCGACCTGTACTGCTACTGGAAGCGGATCGGGAACACGCTGGCGTTGATTGCTCCGCAGATCGACGTGCGGTCATCGGGGGATCAGGAGAGCCGCGATTCGGTGGAGATGATTTTCACGGACCAGTTGATTCTGGACGTGCCGATCGTGGCGACGGGCCCCGGCGGGCAGCCGGTGATTGATCTGAACGGGCTGCTGCTCGGCAACGCGACGAAGTTTTTCGGCGCCAGCGCGGCGGGGGTGAGGGCGAACCTTGCGGAGGTGACGTCGGCCAAGGCGTTTCCGCAGAACATCGAGATTGCGTTCAAGGTGCCGGTGGGCGGTGGCACGATCAAGACGCTGCACTATTCGATCAGCAAGATGGAGGGCACGCGGGGTTACAAGCCGCGCAAGGCTGACGAGCGCGTGGGGTACTTCACGACGAGTTTCCGCGACTTGGGCAAGTTTGATCGGGACGACGTGAACGTGCGGTACATCAATCGTTGGAACCTGGAGAAGGCCGACCCGAAGTTGAAGATGAGCCCGCCCAAGCAGCCCATCATTTTCTATGTGGAGCACACGGTGCCGGTGCGGTACCGGCGGTGGGTGCGTGCGGGCATCGAGTACTGGAACAAGGCGTTTGAGCAGGTTGGGATCGTGGGCGCGGTGGAAGTGCGTTTCCAGGACAAGGAGACCGGCGCGCACATGGACAAGGATCCGGAGGATGTGCGGTACAACTTCATCCGCTGGCTGTCGAACGACATTTCGACGGCGATCGGTCCGAGCCGCGTGAACCCAATGACGGGCGAGATTCTCGACGCGGACGTAGTGCTGACGGACGGGTGGATCCGGGTGTTCACATACCAGTGGGGCGACCTGATGCCCAAACTGGCGACCGAGGGCATGAGTCCGCAGACGCTGGCGTGGCTGGAGAGGAACCCAACGTGGGATCCGAGGGTGCGTCTGGCCGATCCGCTGAAGCGGGACGCGATGATGAGGGGGCTGCACCAGCACGAGCCGTTCCCACTGACGTCAGTGGACGGGACTCTGATCGGAGACGACGAGTTTGACGGGCTGGTGGGGCGCACCAGCCAGGTGAACGGGTACTGCGCGGCCGCGGACGGGAAAGCGCTCAATCTGGCGCTGATGCGGATGTACCTGGAGTTGGGAGTTCCGTCGGAAACGGACGTGAACACGGCATCGGCGCTGGCGTCGTCGGCGCAGGCGGAAGAGGACGACGAGATTCCGGCGGAGATGCTGGAGAAGTTGCGTGCGAATCCGGAACTGATGGCTCTGCTGCCGGCCGAGGCGCGGGCGAAGGTGGAGAAGTTGCTGGCGCAACCGGCGGCGGCGCCGCGGGGCGCGCAGCCCGAGGAGGGCGGCCAGACTCCCACGGACGAAGAGAAGCCGAAGAAGGAGGAGCCAAAGGAGGATCTGATCGACGGCGTGCCCGAGTCGTTCGTGGGGCAGTCGCTGGGGGAACTGGTGGCGCACGAGGTGGGTCACACGCTGGGGCTTCGGCACAACTTCAAGGCGACGTCGTGCTACAGCATGGCGCAGATCAACAGCGAGGAGTTGAAAGGCAAGAAGCCGTTTGCGACGTCGGTGATGGACTACACGCCGGTGAACATCCGGATGCCGGGGACGGGGACGATTCAGGGCGACTACACGGTGATCGACATCGGGCCGTATGACATGTGGGCGATTGAGTACGGGTACGGGCTCGGGGATACGTCGAAGATCCTGGCGCGGTGCGTGGAGCCGGAGTTGCAGTACGGGACGGACGAGGACACGTGGGGCCCAGACCCGTTTGCTCGCCGGTATGACCTGTCGTCGGACCCGCTGGACTATGCGAAGAACCAGATGGAGTTGGCGCAGTATCACCGCAAGACGCTGCTGGAGAAGTTCGTCAAGGACGGCGAGAGTTGGTCGAAGGCCCGGTACGGGTACCAGATCACGCTGAACCAGCAGGTGCAGTCGCTGTCGATGATGGCGCGCTGGGTCGGCGGCGCGTATGTCTACCGCGACAAGAAGGGCGACCCGAACGGGCGCGCGCCGATCGAGGTGGTGGAGCCGGGCAAGCAGCGTGCGGCGTTGAACTATCTGATCGATCACTCGTTCAAGGACGAGGTGTACGGGCTGAGCCCGGAGATGCTGCGGCACATGACGGTGGACAAATGGTACGACGCGGCAGGCGAGAAGGACCTGCTGACCGACCCGACGTTCACGGTGCATGACACCATCGCGGGTGTGCAGGCGACGGCGCTGACGCTGATCATGAACCCGTACACGCTGCAGCGGGTGTATGACAACGAGTTCTTCACGCCGGCAGGGACGGACGCCTTGACGCTTCCGGAACTGCTGAACACGGTGTACGAAGGCGTGTGGGGCGAGATTGCCGAGCCGCCGGCGAAGAAGACCACGGCCCGTGAGCCGATGATTTCGAGTCTGCGGCGCAACCTGCAGCGTGAACATGTGCAGCGGTTGATCGACCTGTCGATTCCGGGGTCTTCGAGCATTGGGCCGGCCGAGCGTTCGATCTCAACGCTGGCGACGGCGCAGTTGCGGAGGATTCAAAAGGAAATCGAGGGCCTGCTCAAGGGACAGGGTGCCGACCGAATCGATCCTTACTCCATCGCGCACCTGGACGAGGTGTCGTTGCGGATCGGCAAGGCGCTGGACGCACAGTTCATCTACAACAACTGAAGCGGTCGGGGCGGCGAGCGCGTGAGATTTGCGGGCGGTCCTCCGGGGCCGCCCGTTTCGTTTTTCGCGGGCGGAGTAGAGTGTGGCGATGGGCAAGAGCAGGGGCAGGCCAAAGGTCAGGGTGTTGCAGCATCTGGCGCGGTCGGGGGGAACGCTGATCAGCCGGTGTCTTGGGTGCATGCGCGGGGTGATGCTGTTCAGCGAGGTGCACCCGGACACGATGCGTTTCATCAGCGCGGTGCGACAGGCGATTGACTGGCACCAGTTGTTGAGCGAGAGCGAGGCCAGGCAGTGGAAGATGACGGGCGATGCGTTGTTTGCGCAGGTGTTCGTGCTGGCCAACTACCGCGCGCAGCAGAGGGGGGGCGTGCTGCTGTTGCGTGACTGGAGTCACATCGACTATCACGGGGTTCCGTATCAGAGGCCGACGATGCGCCCTCGGATTGTCGAGGCGTTGTCGGGGCCGTTTGAGGTGGTGCGGACAGCGACGGTGCGGCACCCGATCGACCAGTACCTGAGCCTGATGAACCTGGAGATCATGCGGGGGGTGCCGATGCCGATCGGAACATACCTGGAAGGGTGTCTGAAGTTTGCGGAAGAGGCGGCGCGGGTGGGGTTTGTGCGCTACGAGGACTTCACGCGGGCGCCGGATGAGCACCTGAGGCGGCTGTGCGAGCGGCTGGAGATGGAGTTTGACCCGACGTATGTGGATCGGTGGTCGAGTTTCGAGCACATCACGGGCGACACGACGGGCACGCGCGGGGGCAGGCAGGAGATCAGGCCTCTGAAGCGGCGGAGCAGCGATCCGGGGCTGGTGTCCAAGTTCCGGTCGTTCGAGAGTTACGCGAAGATCAAGGAGATTCTGGGGTACGAGGAAGATTGAGGGCGAACACCCGGGAGGGGCGGAGAGACCGAATCATGCGTAGCCGTGGCGGCGCATGGCGTCGGCGAAGCGCTGGTCGAAGAGGCGGTCGAAGTCGGGCCCGATGGAGGCGAGGGACTGCCCGGTCTTTCCCTTGTTCATGAAGAATCGCGGGGCCTTGGAGGCTTTGACCTGCCCGGGGAAGAGTTTGTCTTTTTCGCCGGAGGTTTTCTCGCGGACCTCCAGGGCGCGGAGTTGGTCGAAGTCGGCGGCCTTGACGGCGGCGGTGACGCGATCGGGGTCGGGGTCGATGTGGACGAAGCGGAGGATGTCGGTCAGTTCTGCAGCCGCGTCGGCCTTGAGGCGCTCATAGGTGGTGAAGTGGATGGGGAAGCGCGTGCTGGTGGTCCAGCTCTGGAGGTGCTGATCCCAGGTGCCGAAGCCCTGTTGGATCCACAGTGGGTCGCCGCCCCGGGCGATGAAAGTCTGGGCGTAGACCTGGTCGGTGGCCTTGTCGGGGAAGGCGCCGGTCATGCGGTGGTAGTTGAGCCCGGAGAGGAGGATGTCCTTGGGGTGGCGCTTGATGTAGATGGCGCGCTCGGTGAGAGAGAGTTGGGGGTGCTTGTCGGTGAGGACGAAGTGGGTCTTGACGAATAGACGTTCGCCGGGCGGGGGCGTGAGGTGGGGATCGCGGTGGATGGCCGGGATGCGTCGATTGACGTCGCCGCTGGTCTCGACGGGCCCAAAGAGATAGGCGTGGAGGAGGAAACGGAGCCAGGTGTTGCCGCTCTTTGGGAAGGAAGCGAGCCAGATGATTCCCATGGGCGGGCTCCGGTCAGCGGGGTTTGGCGCACCAACGCGCCCACATGTGACGGTACGCCACTTCGAGGTTTCGCGTGAAACGCGGGGCGTCGCACAGCGGGCTGGAGCGCATGCGGTCGCGGAGCGAGGCGCGGATGAGGGCTAGGCGCGGGCGATCGGCGGCCAGACTGGAAGCGATGCGGACGTAGTCGTCGGGCGAGTGCGCCATCAGGTCGTCGAGTCCGACGGCGTGGAGGAGTGAGGATCCGACGCGCGCGGCGTGCCGGTCGCCGACGAGGGAGATGACGGGGACGCCCATCCACATGGCCTCGCAGGTGGTGGTCGTGCCGTGGTATGGGAAAGTGTCGAGGGCGAGGTCGACGCGCGAGTAGAAGGCCAGGTGCTCGGCGCGGGAGGGAATGCGGGCGACGACTTCGATTCGGTCGGGTGCGAGGCCGTGGGAGGCCAGGCGCTGGGTGACTTCGGCGCGGACGAAGGCGTTTTCGAAGGAGGCCGCCTTGAGCAGGAGGCGGGAGTCTGGAACAGCAGCAAGAACGCGGGCCCAGAGCGCGACCAGTTCGTGGGAGATCTTCTTGGCCTCGTTGAAGGAGGCGAAGGTAAAGGGTGCTCCGGTGCTGCTGGGGGGCGCGGCGGGCTCGGGGGCGTCGTCGGGCGGGGTGTAGCAGATGAAGCAGTCGGGGAGTCGGAAGAGTTCTTCGGCCGCGTGAGAAGGGGATGCGGGCGGATCGGTGAAGTGATCGACAAGGCGGTACTGGATGTTGCGCAGGCCGGTGGTGTGGGCGTATCCGAGGTAGGTGACCTGCACCGGGGCGGGGCGACGGGCGAGCATGAGCAGGCGGTGCCCGGCGAAGTGCCCGGCCATTTCGACGAGGATGTCGATGCGGTCGCGGCGGATGCGTTGTTCGAGGGCGGCGTCATCGAGCCCGGCGCCATCGCGCCACTCGTGGGCGAGCGCACGCAGGGCGTCGGTCATGTCGTCGGGGTGGGAGGTGAGGGAGTAGCAGAAGACTTCGACGGTGGCGGGATCGTGCGCCTTGAGGATGGAGTGGAGGAAGTAGGCGACGGAATGTCGGCGCATGTCGGGCGAGAGATAGCCGATGCGCAACCGGCGCGCGGGTTCGGGCGTGTTGGGGAAAGTGAAGGGGCGGTCGCGCCAGCCTTTTTCGATGATGGCGCCGTAGCGCTGGTGGGGGGCGAAGGTTTCGGAGGCCGAGACGCCCGAGGGGTAGTTGATCGCATTGGAGAGCGAGGTCCAGACGATGGGGTTTTCCGGGAAACGCCGGGCGGCCTGGCGAAGGGTGTCCACGGCATGATCGGCGCGGGCCAAGTCGAGTTGAAGATTGGCCAGGTTGAGATAGGCGTCGGGGGCGTCGGGGTTGAGGCGCAGGGCGGCGTGGAAGCAGTCGATGGCTTCCTCGTAGCGGAAGAGTTGCTGGAGGGCGGTGGCCTTGCCGATCGAGGCGCTGGCCAGGCCGGGAGACAGCGCGATGGCGCGGTCGAAGGCAGCGACGGCGTCTTCGATGCGTTGCAGGCTGAGCAGCAACTGTCCGTGGGTGACATGCAGGGTGGCGTCGCCGGGCGAGCCTGCCAGGGCGCGGGTGATATGGAACATCGCCTGCTCGGGCTGGCCCCGGCGGGCGAGGATGATGCCGGCGACCTGGTTGGCGTGGGGCTGGGCGGGTGATTTCTGCAGGACGCGGCGTGCCGCGGCCAGCGCCTGGTCGAAGCGGCCGGACTTGTAGAGGTCCATCACCTGCCGGGTCTGCTCGAGGGTGCGGTCGGGCTTTTGCGCCATGGGCCCGATCCTACAGCCAGGCGGGCGCGGGGCCCACCTGCCGGTTGACGAAGTCGCGGGCCTGTGCGTCGGCGTCGAGCACATCGCCGAGCGAGCGGACCGGGGCGGGCGTGACGGCGTCGAGCGCAGCGGAGGCCAGTTCGGTGATGCGCGGGAAGGCGATGCGGCGCTCAAAAAACGCGCGGACGGCAACCTCATTGGCGGCGTTGATGATGGCGCCGGCGGTGCCGCCGGTTTCGATGACGCGGTGAGCCAGGGCAAGGGCGGGAAAGCGGCGCGTGTCGGGCGCTTCGAACGTGAGCGAGGCCATGCGCTCGAGCGAGAGGCGTGGCGCGGCGCCCGGGAGGCGGCGCGGATGGGCGATGGCCTGCTGGATGGGTGTGCGCATGTCGGCGGTGGCGAGTTGCGCGAGCATCGAGCCGTCTTCGAGTTCGACCATCGCGTGAATGATGGACTGGGGATGGATGAGCACGTCAAGTTTGGCGCTGGGCAGCCCGAAGAGCCAGTGGGCCTCGATGACTTCGAGGGCCTTGTTCATGAGCGTGGCGCAGTCAACCGTGATTTTCGGTCCCATCGACCAGGTGGGGTGGGCTAGGGCGTCTTCTGGAGTCGCGGCGGCCATTCGATCGGCGACCCAGGTGCGGAAGGGCCCGCCCGAGGCGGTGAGAATGGCGCGGCGGACGGTCGGGGGAGCGACGCAGGGCGGGCAGCAGGCCGGGTCGAGGGCCTGGAGGCACAGCCACAGGGCGGCGTGCTCGCTGTCGACGGGGAGCAGGCAACTGCCGGTGCGTCGCGCGAGGGGGGCGACGATGGAGCCGGCGGCGACGAGGGTTTCCTTGTTGGCCAGCGCAACGTTGAGTCCGCGTTCAACGGCGGCGAGGGTGGCGGGCAGGCCTGCGGCGCCGACCATGGCGGCGATGACGAGGTCGCACTCGACGGCGCGGACCAAGGCCTCGGGCGCGCCGGGGCCGAGAAAACGCACGGAGGAGTCCGCGCCCTGCGGGTTGGAGAGAGCCAGGTGCTGGACACAGAAGCGAGCGGCCTGCTGGGAGAGCAGGGCGGCGTTGGAGCCGGCGGCCAGGCCGACGACTCGGATCGGGCGCGCTTCGGGCAGACGGGCGAGGTGATCGACCACGTCGAGCGTCTGGGTACCGATCGAGCCGGTGGAGCCGAGCACGACAATGCGCAGCGGATCACCCGGGTTGTGGAGGTGGGCGGACATGGATTCAGTCTTCGGCGCCGCGGCCTCGTTCGCTGGGATTGAGTTTGCGTCGTCCGGCGGCATAGAGACTGCGCCGCGGCTTGGGCTCAGGAACCGGCGGGGCTGGGATCCTAGCGGCCGGCTGCGGTGCCGGGGAGGGGGGAGGCGCGACATGGTCGGTGCTGAGGTGTGCTTCGGGTTTGCGGCCACGGCGGCGCGAGCGCGTCTTGGCAGCGGGAGTGTCTTCGGATACCGGCTCCGGCCGCGGTGTGGACGGCTGCTCGGGTCGATCGGCCGACGGCGCGGAGGGCGGAGTCTGGTCTGTCGGCCCGTTCTTGTCTGCACCCGCCTTGCCGCGACGGCGGCGGCGCTTCTTGCGCGTGGGTTGCGATGCAGACTCGACCGACTCATCGGACTCGGCTTGCTGTTCAATGCTGGCGGTGTGGACCGACGGGGTTTCCTTGCGATCGGATTCCTTTTGATCGGGCAGTTCGGTCGTGCCGGAGTTCTCGGCGGGCGTGTCGCGCTCGGGGGAAAGGGCGGCGACGGTCGATTCGCCGCGCCCGCGGCGGCGGCGGCGGCGGCGCTTCTTCTTGCCCGTGGGGGGAGGCTGATCGCCGGAAGCCGGTGCCTCGGTGGCCGGGGCAGCGGACGCGGGCTCAATCTCCGGCTCGTCGGCTTCATCATCGAAATCGTGGTCTGCCGGCCGCGAAACGGCGGCGATCGCAACGGGTTCAGCCTCGCCCTCGCCGGGACGACGACGGCGGCGTCGGCGACGCCGGCGCTTCTTGCGATCAGGCTCGGAAACAGGCTGTCCGCCCTCAGTTGGAGGCTCCTCGTCGTCATCTTCGAGCAGGGCGGGCAGCGCTTCGTGCTGCATTTCCTCGATGACGGCCTGGGCCTCGGCGAAGGCTTCTGCGGTTTGCTCGGCGACTTCCTCGGCCTCGGCGCGCAGGTCAACCGCCCAGCCCTCGGCCTCGGGGGCTGAATCATCAACCCAGTCAACCAGTTCGGGCTTGCGGCTGCTCCTTGGCAGTTTCTCAAGGTCGATGTCGGCGCCGCTGGCCTCGTAGGCATAAAAGGTGACGCGGTCGGAGGGGATGGCGTCGGAGATGCGGACTTCGACGTTCTTGCCGGACAAGTGCTCGATGCGCGTCAGGGCGGCGCGGCGGGTGCTCAGCAGGGCGCCGGCTACGCGCGGGTTGACGACCATCTCGACCTTGGCGACGCGGTCGTGGTCGAGCAGGGCGGCCAAATCCTGGAGCGCGTCGGCGGCGACGGAGTCGGGCTTCTGTACCACGCCGCGGCCCCGGCAGGACTGGCAGGCGGCGAAGTGGACGGATTCGTGGCTGCCGCGCATACGCTGGCGCGTCATTTCGAGGATGCCGAAGGAGGAGATGGGCAGGATGGTGGAGCGGGCGCGGTCGCGCTTGAGTCGTTCGCGGAATCGGTTTTCGATGTCCTTGCGGTGCTTGGCGATGCGCATGTCGATCAGGTCGTTGATGACCAGCCCACCCAGGTCGCGCAGGCGCAGTTGCCGGCAGATGGCGTCGACGGCCTCGACGTTGACCTTGTAGGCGTTGGTCTCGGCGTCGCGAGCGGAGCGCATCTTTCCGCTGTTGACGTCGATGGCGACGAGGGCCTCGGTCTCGTCGATGACCAGTCGCCCGCCGGAGGGCAGGGGTACTTCGCGGGCGTGGATCTGCCGGATCTGCTCGGTGATGCCGAAGGCGTGGAAGATGGGGGTGCGGCCCTTGTAGTGTCGCAGGCGGGCCTGGGAGCGCGGAGCGACGATCTTCATGAAGCGGGCGGCGCGGCGAAGGGCCATCTCGTTGTCGATGATGACCTCTTCGATGTCCTGGCTGAGCAGGTCGCGCAGACTTCGGACGAGCAGGTCGCTCTCGGAGTAGAGCAGGCGCGGGGCCTTGCCGTGCGCGAGTCGGCGTTCCATGTCCTTCCACAGGCGGGAGAGGTAGGAGAGGTCGCGCTTGAGTTCGATCTTGGTGCGGTTGAAGCCGGCGGTGCGGAGGATGAATCCGAAGCCCTCGGGCAGGTCGAGGGTGTCGAGGATCTTGCGCATCTCCTGGCGGGCTTCTTCATCTTCGACCTTGCGTGAGACACCGACGCGGTCCATGTTGGGCATCATCACGAGGAAGCGCCCGGGGATGGAGAGGTAACTGGTGAGAGTGGGGCCCTTGGTGCCGATGCCTTCCTTGAGAACCTGGACAACGACTTCCTGCCCGCGTTTGAGGGCCTGCTGCATGGGTGGACGGTCGCGGCGGGGCGTCTTCTTGCCGACGCGCTCGGTGGTGTCCTCGTCTTCGCCGGGGAAGTACTGGGGGTGGAGGTCGGAGACGTGGAGGAAGCCGGCTTCTTCGACGCCGAAGTCGATGAAGGCCGCCTGGATGCCCGGCTCGACGTTGGTGACACGTCCGACGTAGATGTTTCCCACGCGGGAGACGGCGTTGGAAGGTTCGGCGTGGTATTCCTCGAGTTGGTCGGCATCGGTGATGGCGATGCGACATTCTTCGCCGGGGACGTAGTTGATCAGCATTTTGCCTGTCGGCATTCAGATTCACCTCGCCTCGGGGGGCGGGTTGGCGACGGGAGCAGGCCGGAGTGCACCGGGGGGTGAGCCCGGGAAGAACCGCGCGGCGGAGGCGGCACTGGGCCGCGGGCGGCGCGGGGGCCGACACGCTCGGTGCGGGGGACCGGAAGGTCCGCACCCCGCCCGTCGATGTTTGTTGTCCACGAGTGAACGCGGGTGCAAGCCCGGCTCAATCTTCTCCGGCACGCCCTTCGAAGGCCTCGGGGACGATTTTCCTGACTCGAGAGCGGAGGAAGGCCGCCGCCTCGAGTTCTGAATCGAACGTGATCGCCTGTTTGGCGAGTCGCTCGCACTGTTTCATCGTCACGGAGCGGACCAGGCGCTTGACAAGAGGAATACCGGACGAGGTGACAGAGAGGGTACGCACCCCGAGCCCGAGCAGCAAAGGGGCAAACTCGATGTCTCCCCCAGCCTCGCCGCAGCAGGAGACGGGGATCTTCTTGTGCCGGGCGGCCCGGACGACCATGCGGATGAGTTTGAGCACGGCCGGGTGGGTCGGCTGGTACATGCTGGCGACGCGCTCGTTGGTGCGGTCGACGGCCAGGGTGTACTGAATGAGGTCGTTGGTGCCGATGGAAAAGAAGTCGACTTCACGGGCGAAAGCATCGGCGAGGAGAACGGAAGAGGGGACTTCCATCATGATCCCGACCTTGATCTCGGAGTCGTAAGGGATTCCCATGTCGTCGAGGTCTTCCATGGCGTCGCGGACGAGGTAGCGGGCGCGGCGGAACTCATGGACGCTGGTGACCAGCGGGAGCATGATCTTGACGGGGCCTAGGGCCGAGGCGCGGAGAATGGCCCGCAACTGGGTGCGGAACATGGGCAGGTTGGCCAGGCAGTAGCGGATGGAGCGCAGCCCGAGGAAGGGGTTGCGTTCGGGCACGGCCGAGCGGAGTTGGGTGTACTTGTCGGCGCCCAAGTCAAAGGTGCGGATGGTCAGCGGGCGTCCGGCCATGATTTCGACGCATCGCTTGTAGGCGGCGAACTGCTCTTCTTCGGTCGGCTCGTGATTGCCGGTGAGGTAGAGGAACTCGGTGCGGTACAGCCCGATGCCCGCGCCGCCGCGCTGGATGACCTGGTCGGCTTCGTCGGGGAACTCGATGTTGCCAAGCAGTTCGATGGTGACGCCGTCGCGGGTGATGGAGGGCTTGGCAGCCAAGTCTTCGAGGGAGCGGACGAACTCGCGGGCCTGACGGATGTATCCCTGGTACTGCTCGATGGTTTCGTCGTCGGGGTCCACGACGACACGTCCGCGTTCGCCGTCGAGGATGACGGTGGTGCCGTTGGAGACGACCGAGCGCAGGCCCGGACATCCGACGACGGCGGGCAGGCCGAGGGCACGGGCGACGATGGCGGTGTGGCTGGTGGTTCCTCCGAACTCGGTGGCCATGCCGATCACGCGCGTGCGGTCGAAGGCGACGGTCTGGCTGGGGGTGAGTTCTCCGGCGACGATGATGGTTTCGCCGTCGTGTTCTTCGGAGAGTTCGAGGAGGCGGTCGCCGGTGAGTTTGGCCAGGAGTCGACGTGCCAGGTCGTGGAGGTCGTTGACCTTGGTCTGAAAGGCTGTGTTCTCCTTGGCGCTGAAGCGGGCGATCCAGTGGCGGAAGGTTTCGGCGGCGGCGAACTCGGGCGTGAGCAGCTCGCGCTCGATGCGATCGCGAATGGGCTTGAGCAGCGCCGGGTCGTTGAGCATGCCGATGTGGAAGAGGAAGATCTTGGCCGACTCGTCGCCCATTTCCTGGCGAGCCTCGGCGTGAACGCTGTTGAGTTCTTCGATGGCCAGTCGGCGCGCGTTCTCGAAGCGATCGAGTTCGGAGGGCATCTCTTCGGCGGAGATGGAACGTCGGGGGACGTGGGGGAGGTAGGCGTCGTCGATGACGAAGGCGCGACCGATCGCGATGCCGGAAGCCACCTTGATTCCCTTGATGATCTTCATGGCAGGCATCGCCCGGTGGCATGGTAGCGAGGAGCGGGAGTGCCCGTCTTTGAAGATGGACTTGACAAGGGGGCGTCGGGCTGCTCAAATCGTCAGGCCGGGAAGACAGCGCGGACTGACCGCGAACCGGCAGGGGCCCGAGAGGGTCCGAGAAGGGCCGATCGCCCGCGGCAACGACAACTGAGTATGTCCACAAAGACCCTGACCGGTATCCTCGAGTGGCCGGAGCGCGCCGAGGGACGTGTTCGCCAACTGGGCGAAGATGCGACCCTGACCGAGCATCCGGATGACCCTTTTGTACCCGTGGCGTTCGCGCAGGAGTATCCGCTGCGCCATGGACTTGAGGTGACGGTCGAGGTAGGGGAGCGCAAGAGCCGTCGCAGGCGGCGGGGTCGCCAGGCCGGGCCTCGCGCGGCTCGTCCGGTGGTCGAGAGTTTCGTGGCCATCGAGGGCATGGACCCGCAGGCGTTCAAGGCCTGTGCGCGGTTTGAAGAACTGACCTCGATTGATCCGCAGCCGCGGCTGACACTCGAATATCCGGGTTGTCCGCCGGCCTGTCGTCTGATCGACCTGTTCTGCCCGCTCGGGCGCGGGCAGCGGGCGCTGATCGTCAGCCCGCCCAAGGCCGGGAAGACGACCCTGCTCAAGGACATGGGACGGGCGGTGTTGATGAATCACCCGGACGTGAAGGTGTTTTTCCTTCTCGTCGATGAGCGACCGGAGGAAGTGACCGACTTCCGCCGGACATTCGCTCGTCCGAACCGCAACGGCGAGTGGGACCATCCGTGGTCGCCGCAGCGTGTGGCCGTGATCGCGTCGAGCAACGATCATGACGTCGAGCGGCACATCCAGATATCTCTGCTGACGCTCGAGCGCTGCAAGCGCATGGTGGAGGCTGGTCAGCATGTGGTGGTGTTTCTTGATTCGCTGACGAGGCTCGGGCGGGCGTTCAACCGCAGTCGTCGGCACGCCAGCAGCGGGCGGACCATGACAGGGGGCATCGACTCGAAGGCGCTGGAGGTTCCCAAGACCATATTCGGCGCTGCCCGCAACACCGAGGAAGGCGGGAGTCTGACGATCATCGCGACGTGCCTAGTGGACACGGGCAGCCAAGGCGACCAGGTGATCTTCGAGGAGTTCAAGGGCACGGGGAACATGGAGTTGATCCTCGACCGGCGCGTGGCCGAGAAGCGTTTGTTCCCCGCGATGGACCTGGCTGGCAGCGGCACGCGCAAGGAGGAACTGCTGCTGGATGCCAAGGCGTTGCAGACGATCACGGCCCTGCGCCGGCGGATGATGACCATGCCGCCACCCCAGCAGGTCGAGCAGTTGCTGGCGGCCATGCAGCGATTCCCCACGAACGCGGCGTTGGTGGGGTCGGATTGACACGGGTTCACTTTGAGATTCGGGCGTGAGAGGACGCCCTACTCGTGGGCTTCATCGCCCACCAGTCCGGGTTGAACATACGTGATTCGATCGAGTCATTCGTCTCCAAGCCCGGAGAGGTGCCCCCAGAGAGGCACTCCCCGGCGTCCAGACAACGCCCGCGAATCAATCGGATCTTGTATCGCGCCGGTTCTCCTGATACATCGATTGCTCAACGAAAAACCCCCCGCTGGCGCGGGGGGCGTTGATTCATCGTGATTTCAAGAAGTCACGATCTCACGGGCAGCCGACCGCCATGAGTTGCAGGAACATCTGGATGTCGAAGAAGTCATACAAGCCGTCGCCAGTCAGGTCGGCTTGTGGGGCGTGGGCGCTGAAATCGGCCAGGAAGCCTCCCACGTCGAAGAAGTCGAGCGCGCCGTCGTTGTTCCAGTCGGGCAGGCAGGGGTTCACGACCACTTCGGTCAGATCGCCCGTCACGACGAGGGCGTAGCCCTGCGTGCCGGAGTTGACGGCTGCGGCGTCGACGCGGACCGTATACGTGCCGACGGCGGGCGAAGGGATATAGATCATTTCCACGTTGTTGGCGACGTCGTAACTTCCGCCGGTGGCCGAGACGCCGCCGGAGAAGACGTTGCCCCTGTATGTGCCGTTCGGCGCCGTGAGGGTGAGGTTGAGGTTATTGACGTAGGCGGGGTTGGCGTTGAGGGCGCCGGGGGCATCGTGCCAGACGAGCGTGGCGCGAAGCGGCTCTGAGACGGTGTGAACGTCAAACTGGAACTCGATGAAGTCGCCGGTGCTCATGGCGTTATTGGCGGTGTTGCGCACGTCGCGGATGATGATGTTGCGGTTGCCATCGCTGAAGACCATGGAGTTGGCCAGGAGGACGCGCCCCCAGCCCTCGCGATTGGAGGGGTAGCCGGTGACGCCGGTCATGTCCACGGCCGAGTTGAGCAGCGTGGCCTTGACCAGGGCGCCGGAAGGGATGAAGCCGTCGTT
This sequence comes from Phycisphaerales bacterium, assembly GCA_023382935.1. GTDB lineage: Bacteria > Planctomycetota > Phycisphaerae > Phycisphaerales > UBA1924 > J022. The sequence goes on along the minus strand of JAHDXL010000004.1, from coordinate 211,953 downwards.
GGGGTTGGCTGCACCGGAGGGATAGAAGCCATCGGTGAAGTACTGGCGTGCCAGGGCGGCGCACCCGGCGATGGACGGGGCGGCCATGGAGGTGCCCGTCATCGAGGTCGAGGAGCAGGCCGTGCCGGCTGCGACCGATTGTGTGCTGCAGCCGGGGCTGTAGATTTCAGGCTTGCGGCGTCCATCGATGGTGGGACCTGAGCCGCCGGAGCAGAAACTGGCCTGGTTGGGCGTGTCCTGCGAAGCCCCGACCGCCAGGCAGTTCTTGGAGTTCTCCGGGTTCTTGAGCGTGGAGGTGTTGGTGACGGCGAAGATGACCAGGTTGTCGTCGTTGTTGTAACTGAAAACGTCGATGGTGCGTGCCAGCGCGTCGTAGGCGGTGGTGCCGTCGTTGCCCCAACTGTTGGTGTGGATGGCGGCGCCGGCGTTGTAGTTCCGGGTAAGTTTGGTGTTCATCGTCGAGGCGACGGAGGAGTAGATGTCGTAGACGAGGCGGGCCTGGTAGGCCATGCCGCGGAGGTTGTTGTCCGCGCCGCCATCGCCCAGAGCGGTACCCGCCACATGCGTGCCATGGGAGTCGGCCCCGGTGGTGGTGAAGTAGGCCTCGATCTTGCGGTGATTGGGTCCGATCGGGTCGCCTTCGGGGTCGGTGAAGGAGCAGTGGTTGACGTCGACGCGCCCGTCCTGCACGGCGATCAACTGCCCCTGCCCGCGGATGCCGTGGCTGTGGATGGGCACTTGGTTAGAGACGTTGCTCTGGTCAACCCAGCGGACCGTCTGGTTGCGCAACGTGATTTCGGGCTGGTCTTCGATCCATCGGACACCGGGCAGCGAGACAACGCTGGCGGTGGCCGCCAGCGGGATTTCGGCGGTGACGATCACTTCGCGATCGACCAGGTCGTGCTCGGTGATGCTCAGCCCGTTGATCGCGCGCAGCGCGTCCAGCGTCTGCTGGATGTTGGCGTTCGGCCACAGCACGATTTGAACGGGATTGAGCCCGCGGGCGAGAACGGCTTGGCGCTCCGTGGACTGGGCGGGCTGGGCGCCCAGCGTGGGCGAGATCTTCCACTCGTTCTCGAAGCGCCCGACCCAGGTGACGAAGTCGAGGGCGCGCACCCGGGCCATGTCGGCGCCGGAGAGATCGGCGGCATAGGCGAAATCGGGCAGGTAGTCGAAGAGGACCACGCCGGCGGCCTGAAGCGCGGCGCGGCGGGCGGGGGTGATCGGGCCATCAAGTTGGACGACCGCGACGCGAAGGTCGGCCGGCAAGGGTGTGGCGGCCTGGGCAAGCAGGTTGTTGGCCTGTGTCGTGGCGACCAGCCCGGTCCTGAGGTCGAGCCGGCCGCCGGCTGGACCGGCAGCGAAGGACGACCCAGCCAATGCGACGAGCATAAGCGCCGCAGCGCGGCGTTGACGGCGATTCCAATCGACCATGCGCAGACTCCCCTGGCAGAATCCCCTTCCTCACAGAAGCGAACGCCCTGCGAGTGTAACGACCGTTCCGCGGCGGGCGAGCAGAAATTCCCGGGCCTGCGTGACGGGCGAACCCTCTCTTGGCAGTACGTTCCGCCTGTTCGAGTGGTTGCACCAGGCATGCGTCCGGATAATGTGCCGGGAGGGGCACATCGGCCACGGGCTAGCATCCCCCATGCCGACCTCGTCCAACCCATCCGAAAACCGACCAAGCGTTGCGGTCACCATCGGCGATCCGGGGGGAATCGGGCCCGAGGTAGTGGTGGCGGCGCTGGCGGATCGGGAATTGTGGCGGCGAGGTCGGTTTCTCGTGCTGGGCTCGGAGTCGGTGCTGCACCGGGCGGCCGAGTCTCGGGGAATCGAGCCGTACTGGTGGTCCGTGCCGTTCGGATCTCCGGCCCTGCGGGCGACGGGAGTGCATGACGTCGTGCTGCTCGACACCGATCGTTCGTGGGGTGCGGTGGAGGCGTTGCCGACGCCCAATCGCGGGGCGGGGGCGTACTCGCATCGATTGGTCGAAGAAGTGATCGGCATGGCGCAGGCGGGTGACGGCGAGCGCGTGTCGGCGATCGTGACGGGCCCGATCAGCAAGGCCGCGTGGGTGATGGCGGGCAAGGCGCGCTTTCCCGGGCACACAGAGTTGCTGGCCGACCGTTTTCGCGCCAGGCGGGTGGCGATGATGTTTGTCGGGCCCCGCTTGCGGGTGGTGCTGGCGACGATTCACCTGCCGCTGATGGACATTCGCAACGTGCTGACGATTGGCAAAGTGTTTGATGCGATCGACCTTGGGGCCGAGGGATGCCGCATGGTGGGCGTGTCGAGGCCCCGGGTGGCGGTGTGCGGGCTCAACCCGCACGCAGGCGAAGGTGGATTGATGGGAGATGAAGAAGAGCGGTTGATCGCGCCGGCGATCGAGCACGCGCGCAATGCGGGGATCGATGCCAGCGGTCCATTTCCGGCCGACACGATCTTCAACGCAGCGGTGGCGGGCAGGTATGACCTGGTGGTGGCGATGTACCACGACCAGGGGTTGATCCCGGTGAAACTTCTGTCACGGGACGAATCGGTGAACATGACGATCGGGCTGCCAATCATTCGGACCAGCCCGGATCACGGAACGGCCTTTGACATCGCGGGAAGAGGAATGGCCGATCCGGGGAGCATGCGCGCGGCGCTGACGATGGCGGCCGAGGCCGCCGGGCGGGTTGGCGGCAAGCAGGATTGACGATGACGCATCTGGAAGAGGTGAGAGAGCCCGGAGCCCTCGCGGCTCAGGAAGAGGACAGCGGTGCGCTGATGGAGTTGTTGCGCATCGCCGGGCCGTCGGTGGCGACGATGGCCAGTTACACGGTGATGCAGTTCGTCGACAAGTTGATGGTCAAGGAGATCGGGCCCGACCCGGTGTACATCGCCGCACAAGGCAACGGGGGCGTAACGGCGTGGACGGCGATCACTTTTGTCGTCGGCATGTCAGGCGTGGTCAGTTCGTTCGTCAGCCAGAACCTAGGGGCGGGTAAACCGCAGCGCGGGTCGGCCTATGCGTGGAACGCGATGTGGATCGGGCTGGCGTACTGGCTGATGCTCATGCTGCCGGCGCTTCTGCTCATCCGTCCGCTGTTCGAGGGCTACGGGCACGACGGAGAACTGCTGCGCTATGAAGTTCAATATGCGCAGATCCTGGTCGGGTGCTCGGTGGTCACGATCCTGACCAAATCGATCCAGAACTACTTCTTCGGGTTGCATCGTCCGGGCGTGGTCTTGGTGGCCACGGTGCTGGGTAACCTGACCAACATCGGGGCCAACTATGCGCTGATCTTCGGGCACTTGGGGTTTCCGGAGATGGGCGTGGCCGGTGCGGCGTGGGGAACGGTGATCGGAACAAGCGTGGAGTTGCTGATCCCGCTGGCGGTGTTCCTCAGTCCCGGGTTCCACGAGCGCTTCGGGACGCGCCGCGCCTGGCGGGTCAGCGTCGTGTGTGTGCGCGACCTGTTCCGGGTTGGGTGGCCGGCGGGGCTGACTTTCTTATCGGAACTGGTCTGCTGGCAGTATCTGATGTCGAACCTGATCGGGCGCGCGGGCGAACGGGCGGCGGCACTGAGCGGGGCCAGTGCTGCGATGGTGGAGCGGGCGGGGACGGTGGCGAACACGGCCGGGTTCATCGGGCTGCAGTACATGCACCTGTCGTTCATGCCGGCCGTAGGGATCTCGATCGCGACGCAGGCGGTGGTGGGCAAGGCGATCGGGGCCGGCCGACCGGATCTTGCGGTGCGCCGCACGTGGCTTGCGCTGAGCCTGACGGTTGGGTATATGGGAGCCTGCGCCCTGATGTTTGTGCTTTTCCGGACCTGGCTGGTGAGCGTGTTCGTGAACCGGGGGACGGGCGATCATGCGGCCGAGGTGGCGGGCGAGGTCATCCGTGTGGGTGGCATGGTGATGCTGTGCGGGGCGGTCTTTCAGGTGTTTGACGCGATGGCGATCACGATGTCGGCGGCGTTGCGCGGGGCCGGGGACACCGTGTGGCCGGGCTTGGTGACCGTGGTGGTCAGTTGGGGCTGCATCATGGGGCTGGGGCACGTGGTGATCGAGGTGTTCCCGCAGTGGGGCTCGCTGGGCCCGTGGTCGGCGGCGGCGGCGTACATCATTCTGCTCAGTTTTCTGTACCTCTGGCGGTTTCTGGGGGGAAAGTGGAAGTCGATCAAGTTGACCCACGACGACCCGCTGCACAACCTCCCGCCGGACCCGATGGCGCCCGGGGCAAGCCCCGGGGCGGCGTAATTGGCCTCTCCCGTGGCCCGGGTCTATGGTTCAGACCGGTCAACCCCAAGGAATTGAAGCAATGCACAGCGATCCCATGGACGTGGTCATCGGCGCCGGTCCTGCCAGCCATCGAGACTTTGAGACGGCCCGTCGGCACCTGACCGCGGCGAGCAACCTGATCAATGCGGGCGAAAAGGCCGGCGCGATCAGTGAGTATCGTCGGGCCCTGGCGGCCGACCCGGAGAACGCCGACGCGATGTTCCACCTGGCCTACCTGCTCGACCTGGTGGGGGAGGAGGACGAGGCGCTGTCGCTGTACGAGCGTGTGACCGACGCGCAGCCGGCGCCGGTGAACGCACTCCTCAACCTGGCGGTGATGTACGAGGACCGCGGGGACTACGTGCGGGCGGAGCGCTGCGTACGGCAGGTGCTGGAGACCAACCCCAACCACGTGCGCGGACGCTTGTTCATGAAAGACATCCAGGCCAGCCGCGAGATGATGGTCGAGGAGGAATCGGATCGCGACCTGCTGAAGAAGAAGGCGTTGTTCGACACGCCGGTGACGGACTTCGAGTTGTCGGTGCGGGCACGGACCTGTCTGAAGAAGATGAACATCCGCACGCTGGGTGACCTGCTGCGGATCACCGAGGCCGAGTTGATGAGTTACAAGAACTTCGGCGAGAGTTCGCTGGAGGAGATCAAGCGCATGCTCTCGCAGAAGGGGCTGCGCCTGGGGCAGGGGCTGGAGGATGCGCACCGGGCGGCGCGGCGGCAGATCATGGACCGCCTGCGCGGCAGCGGCAAGGAAGCAGTGCTCAACAAGTTGGTCAGCGACCTGCAGTTGTCGGTGCGGGCGCGCAAGGCGCTGCAGTTGCTCAACATTCAGACCATCGGCGACCTGGTCAGCCACACCGAGGCCGAGTTGATGGGCGTGAAGAACTTCGGCGCCACCTCGCTGCAGGAGGTGCGCGAGCGGCTGACCGAAATGGGCCTTTCACTCCGGACGCTGGAGGAGGACGAAGTCGAGGCCGAGCCGCTGCCGGAGATGTGAGCCGGCGGAACGCCAAAGAACGGACGTCGGGCGCAAAGGTCCCGGCGTTTTTTCTTGCTCTCGCAGGTGATCATTTCGGCGCCGACGCACGGGCGAGGTGTCGGGACAGGCCGGTGGCAGGCCCGCCCTGCCGAAAGCCCTTCGTTCGCGTCGATGCGGCATGTCGAGTTGCCTTCTCCACGCGAGAGTCGACGCGGCGCGATTCGTGCGTGCGCAGAATCCGGGCCTCTAGAAAAGCAGTTGCATCTGGATCCGCAGGGCGATCTGGTCGTCATGACTGTCGGCCATGAGTCCGACGCCCTCGTTGGAACCGACCAAACTGCTGCTCGAGGCCTGGTCGTCGAGGAACCACTGCACATCGGCCGTGAACTTGAGGGCGTGACTGTCGGGGATGAAGTAGTGGTTGACGCCCGCCGCGACCGTGTGGAAGTCGTCGCTGCTGGCGCGGTCGGAATCGGGAAAGACCGCGTCCCAGCGGGCGAACAGTTCGGTGCGCTCGCTGACGAACACGCCTCCCTGTGCCACGGCTCCGAAGTCGTGGAAGTTGGCACCCCCGGGGGCGTCAGTGGATCGACCGATGAACGCTGCGTAGAGGTTCCAGCCTCCGCCGTCGTACCCCGCGTCGATGGTGTAGAGCAGCGTGTCGGTGCTCGATGGTGTGGATGGGTTGGTGTCGCCTGCGGTCTGCCAGTGCACGGCGGCGCCGATGAGCGCGCCGCGTTCGTCGCCGCGGAAGGACGTGAAGTCATCGAACTCCTTCCAGGCGGCCTCGCCGAGGCGAATCTCGGCCCGGGCGGTCAGCGCGATGTCCGCCTCGGCCGATGAATTGAAGGTGGAGTTCGCGGCAAACGTGCCGTCGGATATGGCACCGAGCAGGCGGATGCGATCACCCTGCCAGCCGATCTGCACCGCTTGGGAGCGGTCCTGGTTGAAGACCTCGTTGGCGATTGACCGGTCGGCCGCGAGTTGGTACTTGCTCGAGATTGACTCTTCGCGGAGGATCGGGAGTTTGAACTGTCCCCAGTTGATGATGACGTCGTTGTCGAACTTGCAGGAGAGGATGATGTCTTCGAGGATGAACGAGCCGCTGGTACGGCTGAAGGCGCCGACGAGTTTGAAGTTCCACTTCTCGTAGACGTGCCCGCCCCACTCGATCTTGGTGCGCCTCGTGTGGAAGCCGAGGGTGGTCTGGTCGTCGTCGCCGCCGTTGGCGTTGGGGCCGGGGTCGTCCCGGAAGTTGGCGTTGTATCGGAACTGGACCTGTCCACCCATGTTCAGGCGGAAAGCCCTGTCGGCGGAGGCGACGAAGAACTTGCTGTTGTGCCCCCCGGTTCCGGTGGAAACAACAGATCGCTCCTGGGCATCCAGAGGAAGCGGGGTGGAGGTCGGATTGCCGGCCAGCACGACCGGGGACAAGACTGCGACCGTGAGGGCGTCGGTGGCGAGCATGTGGTTTTTCCAGCGATATGTGGCAGGCTCGGGCAGATAAATGTGAAGGTTAGATTAGCAAAGTGCAGATGCCGCGAGCGCCGGTTATCAAACCTGAGCGCAAACTTGACCAATCGCGACCAAATCGCACAAAAGTCGGTCGCCGGTCGGGCCGATGGGCTTCTCGGGCTCCGGTTCCCCCTTCAGAGAGGACGGCGCGATGTCAGGGCATGCGAGCATTCCAAGTGCGGCCTCGGGCCTGAGGCTGGAGCCGGGCGAAAGGCTGATGCGTCCATTCCAGCGATTCGTCTCCCTGTCGTCGGCGGGCGGGCTGATGCTGCTGGGTTTTGCGGTACTGGCACTGATCTGGGCCAACTCGCCGTGGGGCTCCGGGTATCACGGGGTGTTCCACGAGACGGACTTGGAGATCGGGCTCGGTGGGTGGACACTCTCCCATCACCTGGTGCACTGGATCAATGACGCGCTGATGGCGGTGTTCTTCCTGATCGTGGGCCTGGAGATCAAGCGTGAGATGCTGGTGGGTGAGTTGGCCGACCCGCGCAAGGCAGCCCTGCCGATTGTCGCGGCCATCGGCGGGATGGTGGTGCCGGCGGTGATCTACGTGGCGATCAACTTCGGACAGCCGACGCTGCGCGGGTGGGGCGTGCCCATGGCAACGGACATTGCCTTTGCCCTCGGCGTGCTGGCGCTGCTGGGCTCCCGCGCGCCGCTATCGCTCAAGGTGTTCCTGACCTCCCTGGCGATCGTGGACGACCTGGGGGCGTTGGTGGTGATCGCTCTGTTCTACACCGAGAACATCTCGATGATGTTTCTCCAGTTCGGCGCGGCCACGCTGGGCGTTCTCGTCCTGTTCAACATGTTCAAGGTGCGCAGCCCGATACCCTACCTCGTGGTGGGCGTGGTGCTGTGGTACTGCCTGCTCGAGTCGGGCATTCACGCGACGATCGCGGGCGTGCTGCTGGCGATGACGATTCCGGCGACCGGACGGGTCGATTCGCAGCGATTCGCCACAGCGACCGGGCACGCGCTCGACGTCTTCGATGATGAGCAGATGGGGCGTTGCGTGCGGACGAGCAGCACGCAGCGGGCGGCGGTGCAGGCGATTGCGACCAACTGCGCGCAGGTTATGCCGCCGTTGCACCGCATCGAGCACGCGCTGCACGGGTGGGTCGCTTTCCTCATCCTTCCGATCTTCGCGCTGGCCAATGCGGGAGTGCATGTCGGACACGGGGCCGGGGAGATGATCACCGGCTCGGTTTCGCTGGGCGTGATCTTCGGGCTGCTGGTGGGCAAGCCGCTGGGCATCGTCGGGGCTTGCTGGATCGCGACCAAGGTGGGGATCGCGGCCCTTCCGTCAGGCGTGAACTGGAGGCAGATGATCGGCGTGGGCATGCTGGGGGGCATCGGGTTCACCATGGCGCTGTTCATCGCGACGCTGGCGTTCCCCGATGCGGCCAGTCTCGAAGCGGCCAAAATGGGCATTCTCTCCGGCTCAATGCTCAGTGCGGTGGCGGGCGCGGCGGTGCTGTTGACGTGCAAGCCAGCGGCGGCGGCTTGTGCGGCCAGCGGCGATCACGAGCAGGAGGCCGCCGTCGTGATGTCCAAGGCGGCGTGAACGGAACCAACGAGCCCGACCGTGAGGGAGGGGTTGTGTGGTGGGGCGGGACGCCTGTGCCACCAGCCGAGCACCCACCAGCCCAAGCATCGACCCAGAGAGCCGATCTACCCAAGAGGCCCAACTTCGACCTTGCCGCCGGCGACGTCCTTGATGGCGTAGCCCATGGCCTTCAACTGATCGCGGATTTCGTCGGAGCGGGCGAAGTTCTTGGCGGCCCGGGCTGCGGCACGCTGATTTGCAAGGACTTCTACCTCGTCGTTCCGCTCAATTCCAGGGAGCCAGATCACAAGCCCTTGAGCGGAGAAGTACCTCCGACCAACGACGCCGAGAATGGCGTCGATGTGTTTGAAAATGTCCAAAGGCTGATTCGGTCCAGCATCCCCTTCGACTTCATCCAATGCATCTTCGATCTCTTCAGGGTCGTTCGGGAGCGCGCGAGTCTCGTCGAACGGCAGGTTCATCCCGAAGTCGATGTACTGTTTGATGTAACCGATCGCCCCGGGTACGTTTAGGTCCTCTTCCATCTCGCGGACAAACCCAAGTTTCAGAAGGTGCATGTACCTTCTGTGGTCGGCCGTCGTCCAACTCATTGAACGCCGCGCGATTTCAAGGCGGGCCTTACGCCATCGTTCGATCATGCGGGCCGAGTCTTTGAGCCCCTGCATCGAGAAATCAGCGTTGGAGCGGTAGTGGGCCTTGATGAGTTCGAGGCGCACGGCCGCGGGCTCGTGCCCCTGTTCGAACAACTGGCGTGCGGTGTAGAAGGTACCCTTGCTCTTGCTCATTTTCTGCCCGTTGACCATGAGGAAGCGGGCGTGAAACCAGTGGCGCGCAAAGGTCGGCCCGCCGAGCACGCAGCAGGACTGGGCGCGTTCGCACTCGTGGTGGGGAAAGATGTTGTCTTCGCCGCCGGAGTGCAGGTCGATAGCCAGGTCGGGGTCGGGGCGTGCGAGAACGCGGTCGATGCCGCCTGGGACGAGGCGGGCGAGGGACATAACCGAGCACTCGATGTGCCAACCGGGGTAGCCGGCGCCCCAGGGGCTGTCCCATTTCATCAGGTGTGAGGCGTCTTCCTTCCACAGGAGGAAGTCGGCCGGGTGTTTCTTGGAGCGTTGATCTTCATCGCTGACACGCCCACCCGCGCCACCGCGGAGCGAGTCGAGCGTGTTGCCCGACAGCGAGCCGTAGGAGGGGAAGGACTGGACGTCGAAGTAGACGGCTCGCGTGCCGACTGGCCCGGCGACATAGGCGTGCCCGCGCTCGATCAGCGCGGCGATGAGGCGCTGCATGCCGGCGATGTGGTCGGTGGCGCGAGGCATGAGCGTGGGGTCACGTTCGGCCTCGAGCGCGAGTTTGAGCCCGAGTCGGCGCGCATCTTCGACGAAGCGCCCGGCGTAAAAGTCGGCGATGGCGCGTGGGTCGGCCGGGTCGATGTTGGCTTCGGGCGGGAGTTTGCCGCTCTTCTTTGCTTCGGCGAGGCGCTGTCCGGCGACCTCCATCTTGTCCTGCCCGCCGCCGTCGGCCGCATCGTCGTCGGTCATGTGACCCACATCGGTGATGTTCATGACGTGGACGACCTGGCGACCCGCGTTGCGGACCATCCTCAGGTCGTTCTGAGACAGGCGATCGTCTCCCTCCAACTCACACAGCGGGCTTTCCAGCCATCGGCGGAGGACGTCGGCGGCGAGGAAGGAGCGGAAGTTGCCGATGTGGGCGTCGTCGTAGACCGTCGGGCCGCACGAGTAGAAGTTGATCCGCTTTGGATCACGGGGGATGAAGGGCTCGACGGCTCTGGTGGCGGTGTTGTAAAGGCGGAACGTCATTGCGGGCAATGGTAGGGGGAGCGGGTCGGGGGCCGGGGCCGGGTGTGGGCGTCGGATGTCCGCGGGCCCCTCGCGTACCATGCTGGTCCGATGCCGTGGACCCTTTGGAAGCACATGTTGGTCGAGATGGGCAAACTCATCGCCTTGACCACGGCGGTGCTGGTGCTGGTGATCGCGTTTGCAGCAACGGTCAAGCCTTTGGCCGATGGGAAACTGACGCCGATCGAGGCACTGCGGTTCATGTTCCTGGCCATTCCCCCGATGCTGGCATATGCACTGCCGTTCGCGGCGTGTTTTGGCACGACGCTGGCATATCACCGGATGGCGTCGGACAACGAGGTGGTGGCGATCAAGGCGAGCGGGTTGTCGCATGGAGCGATCCTGATGCCGGCGGTGGCGATGGGGGTTGGGCTGGCGGTGGTGCTGGGGGGGCTGAACGAGCAGGTGATTCCGCGGTTCCTGCGCTCGATGGAGAGCATGATCACGCGGAACCTGATCCAGATGATGGTGCGGACGATGGAGCGGGGTGAGGCGGCCAGGTTTGCGGACTTGGAGATTCATGCCGATCGCATCGGTCGTGTGCCGCCGCAGGCCGGGTCGGGGGTGATCGATCAGTACCTGATGCGCGGGGTGACGGCGATCGCGTTCGACGGCAAGCGGCGTGTCGAGACTGACGTGGCGGCCCAGCAGGCCCACCTGTGGCTGGTGCCGGCGTCGACGGTGGGGATTGATGAGGCCGACGAAGCCGTGGCGCTGATTCGCTTCGAGGATCTGACTTATTCCGATCGCGGCGACCTGCTGCATCAGGGGCAGTTCACGACCACTCCGGTGCGGGTGCCCAGCCCGTTCAACGACGATCCGAAGTTTCTGACGTTCGGAGAATTGCGCTCACTCAAGCGCGAGCCGGAGCGGATGAACTGGATCGAATCGCAGCGGCTGGAACTGGCGCGGCGTCTGGCGGCACGCGAGGCGGCGCGGGCCATGGAATACGGCTTCGCCAACGAGGGCAGCGTGCGGTTTCGAGATCCGCTTGGGCAGACGGTGGTGGTGCGGGCGCGCGGGCTGAGCGGGCAGAATCGACTGATACCCCGCAGGGAGAGCAACCGAGTCGAAGTCGAGGTGATGTCGACGGAGCGCGTGGGCAGCGACCGCCTCGCGGCCGAGAGTGGCACCATCGAGCCGGAGAGCGCCGGGCTGGATCCGACACGTCCGATTGACCAGTCGAGCCTGAGTTTCACCCTGACGCTGACCAACGTGGTGCTGCGCGGGGCGGCGGGGCTGGATCTTCGGGAGGACACGGGGCAGACGGCCTTTCCGCAGCGAGTGATGCGCGGGCTGCGCCCAGCCAGGGACACGCTGGATCGCTTGCGCATGCTGTCGGTCGAGCAGGTGCTGGCCGAGGCGCGGGCCGAGGTCGAGTCGAGCGGGCAGAAGGCTGGGACGATCGCGGCGGCGGCCGACCAACTGGAGACACAGATTGAAAAGTTGAAGCGTGAGATCGTGAGCAAGCAGAACGAGCGCGCGGCGATGGCCGGGTCATGCCTGGTGATGGTGCTGACGGGCGCGGTGACAGCACTGCGCCTGCGGAATGCGTTGCCGCTTGTGGTGTATCTGTGGGCGTTCTTCCCGGCCCTGTTCACGATCATCCTGATCAACTCCGGGCAGCAGGTGATGCACAAGGACGGCCTGATCGGGCTTCCGGTGCTGTGGGGCGGCGTCGCGGGGCTGATGGTGTACACCGCGGTGACACTGGTCAGGGTGGCGCGGCATTGAGCGGGCACGGCTCACACGCGGGGACGCGGCGCTGGGCGCCGTGGGCAGGCGGGCGCGGGGCGGTGCTGACGTTTGTCACGCTGGTGACGCTGGCCCGCATCGTCTACCTGGTGTGGATCTGTCCCTACACGCTGGTCGAGGACGAGGCACACTACTGGGAGTGGTCGCGTCGCCTGGCCTGGTCGTACTACTCGAAAGGACCGGGAGTGGCCTGGGTGATCGCGCTGTCCACGAGTCTGTTCGGGCATGTCGAGTGGGCGGTGCGCCTGCCGGCGGTGTTCGCGTCGGCGATCGGCAGCCTGGCCGTGGCCGACGCGGCGGTGCGTGTGAGCGGCGACCGGCGCAGCGGATTCGTGGCCGCGGTTCTTTATCAGTGCGTGCCGCCGTTCCTCGTGGTCTCCTTGCTGATGACCATTGACGGCCCGCTGCTGGCGTGCTGGGCGCTGGCGTGTGCGGCCGCGGTGCGCGCGGCGCAGGATGGACGCGGACGGTGGCTTGTGCTCACCGGCGCGGCCCTTGGATTGGGATTCGTGTTCAAGTACACGATCGTGCTGGCCGGGTTCGGGCTGCTGGTGGCGATGTTCGGGCAGCGCGGGCGATTTGCGCGTCGGCACTGGATCGGGGCGGGGGTGGCGCTGTTGCTCGGGCTGCTGCCGGTGGCGATCTGGAACGCCCAGCACGACTGGGTGACGGTGCGGCATCTTCTCGGGCATCTGGGCCTGCCCGGCGGCGACCTGCCGCCCACGCAGGGAACCGGTGGCTGGCGCTACAGCCCGCTGTGGACGCTGGAGTACCTGGGAATGCTGCTCATCGCCGGGCCGGTGGTGGTGCTGGGCATCCTGGTGGCGCGGCGACGGTGGAACGAGTCGGCCGGCGTGCGCGTGCTGGCGTGGGCGAGCATACCGGTGTTGGTGTTCTATTTTCTTGTTTCGTTCATCGCCCAGACGGAGGGCAACTGGGCGATGGGCGGATTCGTCGGTCTCTTGCCGCTGTGCGCGATCCCCATTCCGGGCGCGATCGAGCGCCGGTTCATTCCGGTGCGTGCGTGCTGGCGGGTCACGGTTGGCTTGGGGCTGCTGACCGGGCTGTTCTTTGCGTGGGCGCCGGCGCTGGCTCGCAGTCCGCGCTTCGGGCATCTGGTTCCCATTGGTCGCCTGACAGGCATGCGCTCCTACGCCGTCGAGGCGCAGGCCCAGGTGGATGCGCTGCGAAGTCTCTCGGGTCTGGAGCCGTTCCTAGTCAGCGCCCACTACGGGCGGGCGAGCCAAATGGCCTTTTACATGCCCGGCCGCCCAGTTGTATATTGCTCGAGTTCGTTCTCACCGGGATCAAGACGGACGCAGTACGACCTCTGGCCTGATACGGATCTCCGCCGGGTGGAGGTGCAGGGGCGATTGCACGGGCGACCGGCCCTCCTGTTCGGAGGCGAGTTGGGCTTTTGGGAAGGCGCGTTCGAGGAGGTGGTGGATATTGGTCCGCTCCCGAGCGAACCCAAGAAGGGGCGATCGACCTATCAGGGTTGGAGGTTTCGAGGGTTCCCGCCAATCATCGGACCAACGCCATGACCTACCGATCGCCATTGGAGCGCCGTGCCGTGCGGGTGTCGCGTCTTCGGACGGGCGGACTTGTCGCGCTGGTGTGTGTGCTGGCTCTGTGGCTCGATCGTCCAATCTATCTGCTGACCGTCGGCGACGAGCAGCACCTGGAGCGGAACGACTGGTACCAGATGTTTCGGGCAGTCGGGTTTCTGCCGATGTGGCTGTTCCTCGGGGGGGCGATGGCGCTGCATGAATGGCGCGAGCGGACGCCGCGGCCAACCGGGTTGATCATCATGGGCTGCGCCACGGGCGCCGGGCTGCTGGCCGAGTTGCTCAAGGTGGTGCTGGGACGGCATCGCCCGGACGAACAAGGACACCTGGACTGGAACCCGCTGCTGGGCGCAATCTATGACCCCGACAAGTACGGCTCATCGCTGGGCTTGCCGAGCAGTCACGCGGCGGTGGCCTTCGGAGGGGCTGTGGCGGTGGCGCTGTTGTACCCCGGTGCGCGTTGGATCGCGCTGGCGGCGGCGAGCGGGTGCGCCATTACCCGGCTGGTCGCCGGTGCTCACGCGCTGAGCGACCTGCTGCTGGCTGGCCTGATCGGCTGGGTCGTGGCGGCACTACTGACGCGACGCCATCGCCTGCGCGACGCGCGTGCACTGGTGAGGTTTGGTTGAATGGCGCGGACTTCTGCCGACATTGGGGGGCTTGACGGTCGTGTACAATCGCGGCATATGACGAGCATTCCCGGCGAGCGCCACGGTGCGCGCGCGGTGGTTGAAAACAAGCCCCGTCCGGGGGTGATCCGGACTTTCGAGGACGCGCAGCGATATCTCTACGCGCGCGTCAACTTCGAGCGGGTTCGCCCTCGGGCCATCGATCTCGCGGCCTTCAAACTCGACCGCACGCTGGCTTTGCTCGCGGCCCTGGGCGATCCACACACGGGCTTCCGCAGCGTGCACGTGGCCGGGAGCAAGGGCAAGGGCAGCGTGTGCGAGATGGTCGCGTCGGCCCTGGGAGCGTGCGGGTATGCAGTGGGGGTCTACACCAGCCCTCACCTGGTCGACATCACCGAGCGCGTGCGCATCGGCTCGCAGCCCATTCCACCCGCAGCGTTTGTCAGCATGGTCGAGCGATGCCGCATCGCGGCCGAGACTCTGCCCTCCGGCATGGGTGAGTGCACCTTCTTTGAACTGATGACGGCATTGGCGTTTGAGTACTTTGCTCATCAGGCGGTGGACGTGGCGGTGGTCGAGGTCGGCCTAGGGGGCCGGCTTGACTGCACGAATGTGATCACGCCGGAGGTGTGCGGGCTGACGGCCATTCAACTGGAGCACACCGACATCCTGGGCACGACGCTGGAGGCCATTGCGGGCGAAAAGGCGGGGATCATGAAGCCCGGCGTGCCGGCGGTGACGGTGCCCCAGGAGCCGGAGGTGATCAAGGTCTTTCGTCGCAGGGCTGAGGAGGTGGGGGCGCCGCTCTTCGTGCTGGGCGAGGATGTGGAGTATTCCTGCCGGTTCGAAGCCGGGCACGATCTGGGGCCGCACGCGAGGGTGTGCGTCGGCAGTTCGCGTTCGCTGTACGAGCACATCGCGGTGCCATTCAAGGGCGAACATCAGGCGGCCAACTGCGGGCTGGCGCTGGCGCTGCTCGATCAACTGGCGGCGCGGGGGTTTATGGCCCCCGAGGGCGACGTGGCGCGCGGGCTGGCGAACACCCCGATGCACGGGCGCATGGAACTGGCATGGAGCAAGCCGCGCATTTTGGTCGACACGGCCCACACTCCCGAGAGCGTGCGGGCGTTGATCAAGGCGGCCGGGGCGCACCTGCGGTTTGACTCACTGGTGGCGATATTCGGGTGTTCGAGCGACAAGAACGCCGACGCGATGCTGGCCGAGATTGCCCGGGGTGCGGACAAGGTGATTTTCACGCGGGTATCAGACCATGCGCGGGCGATGTCGCCGGAGGAACTGGCGCGCCGGTTCGAGGAGACTGGCGCGATGTGCCAGGTGGCGCCGACGCTGAAGGAGGCGATCAACATCGCCGCCCGCGCGGTGCAGCGTGATGACCTGATTCTCATTACCGGGTCGTGCTACCTGGTGGGCGAGGCCAAGCGCCTGTTGCAGGAGCACGCGGCTCGTCGGCAGGGCGGGGCCTGAGCGCGGCGGCAGCCAGCACATGCAACGGGCCAGGCGGGTGGAACGGGCGTGCTGCCCAGGGGTTCCGCTCCAGACGGCTGTCGCGGGCGCAGCACCAGACCTGCGGTTCATCCGCCCCCGGGGCGCGGGCCAGCCCGATATGCTTTGGTTCTCGACCAAGCCACATCACGGAGGGAAATCGCCATGGCACGTCCCGTCACGCTCTTCACCGGCCAGTGGGCCGACCTGCCGCTCGAGAAGATGGCCGAGGTGGCCGCCCAGATGGGCTACGACGGGCTGGAACTGGCGTGCTGGGGCGATCACTTCGAGGTCGACAAGGCCCTGTCGAATGACAGGTACTGTCAGTCGCGACATGACATCCTCGCCAGACACAATCTCAAGTGCTTTGCCATCTCGAATCACCTTGTTGGACAGTGCGTGTGCGACCCGATCGACACGCGGCACAAACAGATCATCCCCGAGCGCCTATGGAAGGACGGCGACCCCGAGGGCGTGCGGCAGCGCTGCGCACAAGAGATGATCGACACCGCCAGGGCCGCGGCCAAA
The DNA here is from genome assembly GCA_023382935.1 of Phycisphaerales bacterium. Classification (GTDB taxonomy): domain Bacteria; phylum Planctomycetota; class Phycisphaerae; order Phycisphaerales; family UBA1924; genus J022. The sequence goes on along the minus strand of JAHDXL010000004.1, from coordinate 195,760 downwards.
CTCGGCGTCAAGGTCGTCAACGGCTTCACCGGTTCGAGCGTGTGGCACAAGTTGTACTTCTTCCCTCCGACCAGCCAGGCCGACGTGGATGCGGGCTTCAAGGACTTCGCGGCGAGGTGGAAGCCGATCCTCGACGGCTTCGACAAGGCGGGCGTGCGATTTGGACTCGAGGTGCATCCGACCGAAATCGCCTACGACATTCACACCACGCGGCGCGCGCTCGAGGCCGTCGGACATCACAAGGCCTTCGGCTTCAACTTTGACCCCAGCCACCTGTTCTGGCAGGGCATCGACCCGGTCAAGTTCATCAGCGCCTTCCCCGATCGCATCTACCACGTCCACGTCAAGGACGCGATCCGCCTGCTCGACGGCGAGTCGAGCATATTGGCCAGCCACCTGAGTTTCGGCGACCACCGGCGCGGGTGGGACTTCCGCAGCCCCGGGCGCGGCGAGATCGACTTTGAGGAAATCATCCGGGCTCTGAACCGCATCGGTTACAACGGCCCACTGAGCGTGGAGTGGGAAGACTGCGGCATGGATCGCGTGCATGGCGGCACCGAGGCGGCCGAGTTTGTCCGCAGCATCGATTTTGCTCCCAGCAGCGTGGCCTTTGACGCGGCGTTTGACAAGTAGCGCGAACTTGTCAGGACTGGGTCAGGGCGTCGGCGAAGGTGTTTGAACTCGAGGTGCATCATGGTTTCAGGCAGGAATCTCGGATCGACCGGCAAACTTCGCTACGGCATGGTCGGGGGCGGGCGGGATGCGTTCATCGGGGCGGTGCATCGCATGGCCGCTGCGCTCGACGGGCAGGCCGACTTCGTCGCCGCAGCGCTGTCGTCCACGCCGGAGAAGTCGATCGCATCCGGGCGTGACCTCGGGCTTCCGGACGACCGCAACTACACCTCGTGGCAGGACATGCTCGCGGGCGAACTGAGGAGAGCGCCCGGTGATCGCATCGACTTTGTGTCGATCGTCACGCCTAACCACGTGCACTTCCCGGTGGCCAGGGCGTTCGCCGAGGCGGGAATCCACGTCGTCCTCGACAAGCCCATGGTGCTGTCGAGCCTGGAGGCGAGCCAACTTGTCACGGCGGTCGAAAAGTCCGGCGTCGTCTTCGCCGTGACGTACAACTACACGGGTTACCCGATGGTCAAGCAGGCGGCCCACTTGGTGCGCTCGGGGGCGATCGGGCAGGTGCGCAAGGTCTTCGTCGAGTATCACCAGGGCTGGCTGTCGAGCAAACTGGAGGATTCCGGTCAGAAGCAGGCGTCATGGCGGACCGACCCAAAGCGATCGGGCATCGCCGGTTGCGTGGGCGACATCGGCACGCACGCGGAGAACCTGGTGCACACGATCACCGGGCTCGACATCGACGAGTTGTGCGCCGACGTGACGACCTTCGTCGAGGGGCGAGCGCTGGATGATGATGCGGCCGTACTCATGCGATTCCGGGGCGGGGCAAAGGGCACGTTGACGTGCTCGCAGGTGTGTTACGGCGAAGAGAACGGGCTGGCGATCCGCGTCTATGGCACCAGCGGCGGCCTGGCGTGGAAGCAGGAGGAGCCAAACTTCCTGACCTACACGCCAGCCGACGGTGCCAAGCGGATTCTCAAGCCCGGCGGTCCGGAGTCGGGGGCGGGCGCCCACGCGGTGCGCCTGCCGCCGGGGCATCCCGAGGCGTTCATTGAGGCCTTCGCGAACGTGTATCGCGGCGCCATCGCGGCCATTCGCGCCCGGCAGGAGGGCGGGAAACTCACCGGCCTGGGTGCTGAGTATCCGACCGTGTACGACGGCGCGAGGGGGGTGCGCTTCGTCGAGCGCGTCATCGAGAGCGGGCGCCAGGGCGGTGTGTGGGTGAAGTTCTGAGTTCCCAGCCCGGCGCCGACAACGAAGCAGGGGCGCGAGCGGAGTTCAATCGGCCGAGCCAACCGGACGGCGCAACTGGTTCTCGACGCGGAAGCGCTGGCGCTGGAAGAACTCGCGCCACTGTTCGTCGGGCTCGATCATCAGCGCATGGCGGACACGGTTGAGTGACTCGAGTGAAGCGTGGCCGAGGTTCTGTTCGGCCACGGCGATGCCGCGCAGGGCGTCGAGATAGTTGGGATCGCGCCGCAGCGCGTCTTCGAAGTTGATCAGCGCGTCCTGCGCCCAGCCCATCTCCTGGTAGGCAAGCCCGATGTTGGAGACCGGACGAGGGTCGCGCGGCGAAAGATCAGCGGCGACGCGAAAGGCCGCCACCGCGTCCAGGTAGTTGTTCATCTTCATCAACTCGACGCCCATGTTGTTCCACGCGACGTAGCGCTGCGGATCGATGGTCACTGCCTGCTGATAGTGGGCGACGGCCGCCTCGGAGTCACCCCGGGCGGCCGCGTCATCGCCGCGCTTAACCAGAGAGTTGACCTCGCCGGAGCGATCAGCGTAAGGCTGGGCCGGAGCCGTTCGCTTGGCGCCGCTGGAGCAGCCGGAGAGCACCACCAGCCCGGACAGTGCGCCGGAAACCGCGATCACGCGCGCCGTGTTCAACCAAAGACTCATGACCCAACCTCCCGTTCCCACCTGGCGAACGTGACGTCCATGCTCCAGCCCCGCGAGGGAACCGGGCGCAGCGTGATGCTGTACACAAAAAGCCCCGGTACGTTGTTCTGTGCGATGCGCAGCCAGTCGAGCAGCGCGGGAAGAGACCGATCGGTCAGCCCCGAGTAGATGTAGCGCTGGCGCACCGCGCCGCGTGTGCTGTCCTTGCGCTGCTGCGGCACGCGGGGCTTTTCCTGCAGCCCCGCCTGGGTCGCATAGGTTTCCATGCGGCTGAGCAGATCGCTGATCGGCTCGCCCAGCGAGTTCTGCCCGTTGGAGGCCGCCGATTTGAGATTGATCTCGCGCAGTTGCACGACGCCCTCGACGAGCCGAGCATAGCGCATCTCCTGCTGTTCGAGCCGCAGGCGGGCGGTCTCGCGCGAGAAGAGGGCAAAGGCCAGCACCAGCCCGGCCACGCAGAACAGAAGCAGGGGAATCAGCAGCAGGTGCTTGGGGCGGTTGCGTCGCTCCGAGGCGGCGGCCGACATCGCCTGCTCGTAACGCTCGTCCTCGGTCATGCGTCGGATTTCGGGCATCAGTTCTGCCCTCCCGGGCTGCGGGGCCACGAGCCGGTGAAAGTCGCCTCGACGATGCCCCCGCGAGGGTTGAGCGTGTCGCGCCACTCCACCACCGAGCCGGAGACGGAGCGGATGGCCCGGGCCAGCGCCTCGTATTGCTCGGTCTGCGCCACCTCCACCTTCAGCGTGATGGAGAGCGGGCTGATGGTCAGTTCGCGCAGCGTCAGTTCGTCGCTGCTCAGCACGAAGGACAGGGCCTCCAACTCCTGCAGCACCGGGCGCGGCGCCTCGATGGTGGACGGATCGATGGCTGCCTTGCTGGCCTTCTCGATGGCCGCCTGAAGGTCCAACAGCGCAGTCGCGGGGTTCAGTTTCTCCTTGCCAGCCAATTCAACGTACGCGTTGGTCACGGATGTGGCGGCTGCCTTCATTTCCCCGCCCGATTCGAGAATGTGAAACGCCAGTGCCCCAAGCACGCCCGCGGCGCAGAGCAAGGCTACGGCCGCCCAGCGGTACATCGCGCGGTGCGCTCGCCCGGGGCGATTGGTCAGTTCGGCGATTCCCACCGGGTCCGTGACGTCGCGACCGGCCAGCCTGCCCAGCGTGGTGCCGATGGGATCCTGCTCACGTACGAAGTCGATGGTCGCCTGGGGCCAGCGGTCGGTCAACGCACGCCCAATCTGGGCGCTGCTCAGCCCGCCTTCGCTGGGTTCGCCGATGACCAGAATGCGAGTCGGAGCCGTGCCCAGTTGCAGCGACCAGGCCAGCCACTCGGCACCCAGTCGAGCGATGTCGTCGTCGCGCACCAGCGCGAGGCGGGTGTGGCCGCGCTCGATCGTCTCCGGCGCCGACTCCGACGCACGCTCCGTCAGAATCCGCATCGCACCGCCGGCGATCAGCCGTCCGCCGCGCGACCACGACCAGACCAGTCGCCCGGACGGATCCAGCAGCACGGTGGCGGCGGTGGGAACAGCCTCGGCGACGACACGCTCGGCATGCGACCCGCCGAGGTTCGAGGCCGAGGGATCCCACGCCGTCGCACAGGCCTGCCACAGCGCCTCGACCGCGCCCACCTTGATGCCCATGCGGTCCAGTTCATCGACGAGCATCCGTGCCGGTACCACCGGCATCGCCAGCACGGGAACGCGCCCGCCCGGCTCGTCGCCAGCACCCTTGCGACCCCGCGACCGCTCGATGAGCGGTTGCAACGCCGTTTCTCCTGGAAGTTCCGGGAACCGTCCGCTGGCCGCTTCCTCTTCCGAGTCGAAGGGGCGCTCGATGACCGCACGCAGCACCGGCTCGCTCGTGTCGGCGGCGCTCACCCACGAGCACAGTCCCCCGTCGGGATCGACGACCAAGTGCGAGATCGAACGCCCATTGCCGGACAGGCGCTCGGCGAGCCACTCTGCGGCCGCGCGAGCGTCGGCGGCCACGTCCGGCGCCTCCTCGCCGGGAGCCTGCCAGGTCGCTTCATCGTGCAAATGCACGACGCGCAGCCCGAGCAGGCGGGCGCCGCGATCGGCTCGAACCATGTAGCACACAGGTGCGGTCACGTTGGTTTGCTTTCCCTTGCCGAAGTTACTGAGGCCCCTCGCGATTCGGACGGATCATGGGACCGCCCTCGCCCTCCGGACGCCACCGTGCGCCCTCCGTCTCCCGCTGGCGTTCAATGATGCGCTGACGACGTTCTTCGGCCTCGCGACGGCGCCGATCGATCTCGCTCTCTTCAGCGGGTTGCCGTCCCGTCTCCGGTCCGGCCCCCGGTTGCACACCGACGGTCTGCACCATGGTCACGGTCTGCGACACTCGAGCAGCCTTGGGCAACTGCTCACGCATCCCGTTGCGCTCGATGATCAACTCCCCTTCTTCCAGACTGAGCACGTGGAGCGTGATCGTCTTTCCGTCCGGCGTGCTGAAGGTCGTGGAGCCCCCGACCGGCACGATGCGCTGAGTTCCGTTGAGCGATACCAGCGCCAGTTCGCGCGTCGGCTCGCGAATGCTGCCCAAGAACTTCAGTTCGCTGTTGCTGACCTGTTGCGGTGGGGTTTGCGGCCCAGGGCCGGCTTCTGTCGCCGTTGCTGCCGCCGGAAGGTCGACCAACACGCCCAGCCGGTCGGCCACGGCAGCCAGATTCACTGTGCGCGTCGGCTGGGCCTCGTCTTCGGCCGGACGAGCCAGTTCGAGACTGCGCCGTTCGGCTTCGCGCTGCGCCATTACCTCTTCCACCGTGGTGAACCTAGCCTGGGGACTGGAAAGCAGCGGCACGCCGAGCAGCGACACCCCGACCGCAACCCCGGCCAGCAACAGCGCCCCGCCCTGGGCGAGCAGTGTGTTTCGCTTGGCATGGGTCTTGGTGACCGGCTTGCTCATGGCTTGCTTCCTTCCGGTACATCGTACTCTACACCCAACTCTTCCCATGTGAGAAACACACCCGGCTGCTCCCATGCCCCGGTGGTACGGTTGGTGCTGGAACGGATTGGCACCAGTCCGCCGTACCGAGCCCGCAGCGCCCGACTCGACACCCCCGCGCCGCCGCGCAGTTCGATTGTCACGTACCACATCTCCGGGGTGACGGTGAAATAGTCCATCAGCGTGTTGCGCGTGTCGGTGTCCAGCCCCATCTCCGTGCCAACCCCCAGCACGTCCTGACGCTCCAATTGACCCGCTTCCGAACGCCGCTCCAGCAGTTTGTTCACCAACTCCGGCGCCCGGGTCGGGCCGACCACTTCCTCCGCCACCGCTTGCAGCACCAATGGGTCGGCCACGTTGATGCTGATCGCGAACGGTCCCAGGGGCCTCTGGAAATCCTTGTAGTCCAACTTGCGCTCTGCGCACAATGCCTGCATGCGGTTCCGCAGCGAGCCGGCCTGCTCGGCGTTGTTGGTGCTGGCGGCCTGCGGATCCAGGATCGTCCCCTGCCCGTCACGCAGGTAAACCGCGATCACGCTCCCGTCGGGCATGGATAAGTCGATCGCGTGCCCCCCCTCGCCCAGTGACTGCGCGATCGTACGCGAGTTCTGCTGCGACAACCACGCCGAGATGGCCTCTTGGAACCCACGTGCAATGTGGTGCGAGCGATAGCCCTCAAGTTGACGCTTCACGTTGTGCGCCTGTGCCGTGTTGCGCTCGATCGCCAGCCCCAGCACCATCGCCACCACCAGCGAGAGCAGAAAAACCAGTGGCATCGCATACCCGCGGCGGCTCATGCGCCACCTCCCGAGCGATTGCCGCCCCCCGGCTGTCGAGGTTGAGGCGAAGGTGCGGGGCTCTGGCGACGATCTCCACCTGGCGGCTGCACCCGCTGCGGAGTGAGTTGGCGCCGGTTCCCGCCCTGCCCTCCGCCGCCGTTGTTGCTGTTGCTGTTGTTGTTGGAGTTGGAGTTGTTGTCGGAGTTCTGGCCTGATCCGTCGGCCTGCTCGGGCGGCGCCGTGGGATCAGCGCCGTTCACCCAGCCCACCTCGAACATCCAGTTCACGTATGCTCCCGACCAAGTCTCGATTTCGATTTCAAAGTAGGCGGGCAGGTCCGTCGCCGTGCGGGCCGCGTAGGTGAGCCTTCGGAAGCGGTTGTCGAACGCGATGAACCGGGCACGCTTGATGCCGCGGATGATGGGGTAGCCCTCGGCCGCGTTGGCGATGAAGTCGGCCTCGGTCGCTGGTGCCCCTGCCTGCAACCGAAGCACTTCGGAAGGGAACACGGGTCGCCACCACAGTGTCCAGCCGGTCTGAGTTTGCTTGAGCACGCGCTCGCCGGTGGCCACGCCCATGCCGGCCATCCGTAGCAGCCGTTCGCGCGAGCCGTCCGGGCGAAACTCAAAGACGCCGCGCACCGGGCCGGAAATCCCGTAGACCTCCAGTTCATTCTCGACATCCACACCGGCGTTCATCCAACTCCGCGTGGGCAGGCGCAAACTTGAAGGGATCGGCGAGCGTGGCGAGACCATTTCGAGCCGCTGGGGCATACCCATGGGGTCGTCCATCGGCGGCGCCGCTAGAGCCATGCACCGGCCCAGATCCTCGGTGTTGTCCATCTCGAGGATGATGCGTGGGCGTTCGCCGGTGCCGTCCCAGGTCGGCGTTTCGTCCTGGACGACTTCGCCGTTGCCCATTTCCCTGTTCTCCCGCCCGGTGGCCGACTCGAGCGACGCATCGAGCGACGAGGACATGAGGACAGTGTTCATCGAGCGGCGCAGCACCTGCTGGAGCGTGCCCAGTTGCCGCGTCTCATTGAACTGACGCTCCAGCCCCTTCTCGCTGCGCTCGATCATGCTGAACAGCCCCACGGCCGTCAGGATCACCATTCCGCCAATGGTGGCCGCCAGCGCCGTCTCCAGCAACGTGAATCCGCGACGGGCCATCACTGGCTGCCCTCCTGGATTTGGCGCAGCCACTCGGCCATGCCCTCCGGCGTGCTCATGGTCTTGGCGATCGAGTCGGGGTTGCGAGGGGCGATCGGGTCCATGAGCCGGGCGAGCCGGTAATCCTCGGGAAGCCCGCTCAGCGCCGGGTTTACGTTGGGCGTCTGCTCGTTCCACACGCGGATCGTGACCAGTTTGATGCGGTCGGCCGTCACGCCGCCGGTCCGGTTCGTCGTGGCCGTGGCGCCGGAGCGCACCTCGCGCATCGAAACCTTCTCCTCCTGCACCTTCCAGTAGTATCGAAACTGCCCGCGAGAGCCGTAGGTCACCGCCAGCGCATCGCTCGGCATCGCCGACTTCTCGTCCAGATACTGGAGCATGAGACGGTTGGCGATCTCGGCTGCCCCGAGTTTCTGCTGCTGGCGAAGATGGTCGGCGTGCACGAACCCCAGCCCGGCCACCAGCGTCGTGGCGATCATCGCTATCAACACGGCCGCCAGCACCGTCTCGAGCATCGTCAGCCCGCGACGGGTCGGAGTTTGGAATGTCGCCGCACCACGATACACCGGCTCAGTTCTCCGAAGTCAGGTCCATGGTCCAGAAATCGATGTCATCCGCGGTGCCCGCCTGACGGTCCGGGCCGTAACTCATCAGAATGTACGGACGGCCGCTCGTCCCCTGCGGGTTGAAGTAGAACGGCTGCTTCCACGAGTCGGTCAGCATGCTCGCCTTGATGAACTGCCGGTCGACCAGCAACTGCAGCGACATGGGCGGGCTGCCGTCGCCCTCGGCCATGTAACTCTCGATCTGCCCCGAAAGCGTGTTCATCGTGGTCTTGGTGATGCGGATCTTGGTCGACTGCGCGCGTCCGAGCAGTGCCACCGCCGCTCCGGCCGTCAATAGCCCGATCAGCACCACCACCAGCGAAATCTCCAGCAGCGAGAAGGCTCGCCGAGCCCGATACCGCCTGCGATTGCATGCACCCTGCATCTTCTTCCCTTTCCCTTCCGGCCTGCGATCAGACCGTCTGCGAGGTCAACTGGATCATCGGCAGCATCACCGACATCACGATCGACCCGATGAACAAGAACATGAACACGATCAGCAACGGCTCCAGCGCACTGAGCAGGCGCTCCGTCTTCCGGTCAAGGGCGTCGGCCATGTCGTCGGCCAGCCCGTCGAAGGCCGTCTCCAGGTCGCCCGCCCGGTCGGCCGCCACCAGCAGACGCCGCGTGGCCACCGGCAGCGACTCGACCTTCTCGACCAGCATGCGCAGCACCCCGCCCTCGATCAACTTGGTTCGCAACTGTCCCAGGTCTCGTCGCAGTCGCGGGTGGGAAATCGCCTCGACGCCGATGCCCAGCGCGTCGGCCAGCGGAATACCAGAGCGCGTCATCGCCGCCATCACCGTGAAGAACCTCGTCAACTCCTGCGTCATCACCACGTCGCGAATGCCCGGGAAGACGCGCATGAACCTGCCGATCAACCGCCCGAGCGCTGCTCGCGCCAGCACCGCGCCGACCAGCGCTACACCCAGCGCCGCCAGCACCAGCATCCAGTTGGTCTGGATGAACAACCCGATCGCCAGCACGACGGCCGTGTAGGTCGGCAGGTCGATGCCCGCCTCCTTCAGTGCCCCGCCGATCTTCGGCACGATGAACGTCATCATGAACGTGCCCGCCAGCACGCTGATCGTCATCACGATGGCCGGGTAGATCATCAGCGTGACGGCCTTGCCCGAAATGCGCAACTGCCGGTTGATGTTCACCGCCAACTGGTGCGCCGCGCCCGCCAGGTCGCCGCTGCGCTCGGCCGCCCGGTACACCGCGATGGTCACCCGGTCGAACACCCCGACCTTGCGACAGGCGTCGGCGAAACTCGCGCCCGACGCCACCTCTTCCCGCATCTGCGCCACCAGCGGCCGACTGCGACCGGACACCACGTTGGCCGCCACGTCGAGTGCCTCGATCAGCGGCACCCCGCGCGACAACAACTGGCTCAACTGCGTGTTCAACTCGGCATGATCGCGGGCCTTGAACCTCTGCTTCGGGTTGGCCCACCCCGGCAAACGCCAGGTTTGCAGCAGCACCAGTTTGTCCCGACGCAGGTGCTCGGCCAACGCACGCTCGCTCCTGGCCTGCCGGAGCCCAAATGTTCGGCCTCCGCTCGGCTTGGCGGCCACAAAGAAAAAGGACGCAATCTGTGACGCGGCTCGGGTCATGTTTCCCCTGAGTTTACGAACACCCAACCCCCGAGATTGCACGATCCGAAGATCCGTGACTCCCGCGTTACGGCCCGCCCCCTTCCTCCGGTCGGTTCGCACCCTCCCCCTAGCGTTGATCGGCGCGCCCGACCGGCACACAATGACGGTTCCGAGGCGTTTCTCGGCCGGGAGTTCTCACCATGTCCACCCTCGCCAGTCCCAACGTCACCCTTCCCAAGACCATGCGGGCTCTCTATAAGCACCACGCCGGAAAGGGCTTGGCTTTCGATGCCGAGCGCCGTGTCCCCTCTCCGGGGCCCCGCGATGTGCTCATCAAGGTCAAGAAGGTCGGCATTTGCGGCACCGACCGGCATATCTGGCAGTGGGACGACTGGGCAGCCTCCCGCATCCCCGTTGGCATTGTGACCGGGCACGAGTTCGTCGGGCACATCGTCAAAGTCGGCTCGGCGGTCACGAAGTTCGAGCCGGGGCTGCGCGTTTCGGCCGAGGGACACATCTGCTCCGGCACGGACTACAACGCTCGCACCGGCAACGCCCACATTGCCAACGACGTGCAGATTCTCGGCATCGATCGCGACGGCATCTTCGCCGAGTACGTCTCCGTGCCCGAAGAAAACGTCTGGCCCGTCCACCCCGACATCTCCGACCGCCTGGCCGCGACCTTTGACCCCCTGGGCAACGCCGTGCACACCGTCATGGAAGCCGGCGTGAGCGCCAGGACCGTGCTCATCTCCGGCGTGGGCATCATCGGGCTGATGGCCGTCACTGTCGCCAAGGCCGCCGGCGCCGCACGCATCTTTTGCACCGACGTCAATCCCCCGCGCCTCGAACTGGCCAAGCGCCTCGGCGCGGCCGAGGCCTACGACGCACGCGACCGCGGCTGGATCGACGACGTCAAGAGCCAGACCCGCGGCGAAGGCGTCGATGTGCTGCTCGAAATGTCCGGCGCCGAGGCCGCCTTCGATCAGGGCTTCCGAGCACTGCGCAACGGCGGACGGGCGGCCTTGCTCGGGCTGCCGGCCAAGAACGTCACCTTCGACTTCAACCAGAACATCATCTTCAAGGGCTGCACGGTCCTGGGCATCAACGGCCGCCGCATGTGGGAGACCTGGTACCAGATGGAGAAACTCCTCCTCTCCGGTCGCCTCGAACTCGATGAGATCATCACCCACGAGTTCCCGCTCGAACAGTTCGAGACGGCCTTCGACACCATGATCAACGGCGACGGTATCAAGGTGCTCATGAACATCTGAGCATCAGTCGCCGCGAGGATCGCGCTGCAGATCGGCGAGGACGCCAGCCCGCGCGCCCAGGGCGTCGCGTACGTTCGACGCGCCCAGCACGCCCAGCAGGTGCTCGATATCGTCGTCCAGGCCCATCTCGCGCAGCGTTTTCAGTTGCTCACTCATCCCGCGACGACGAATCTCCGCGCGCAGTGCCCCGGCCAACGCGCCCCGCTGATTGCTCTCACGCCACCGCGCCACCCGCCGCTGCCCGGTGTCGGGGTCTTCAAATGCCGACGCGGGAATCACCGACTCGTGCGCATCGCTCGGCCCCTGCCACGTCACCACCAGACCTTGCGAGTAGTCGCGCTCCAGGTAGCGCACCTCGAAATTGACCGGACCGGCCTCCAGATGGATTGACCCGTCGCGGAACCGGAACGAGTGGTTGGCGTCATCGCTGACCACCCGCTCCCCGCCGATGTACAACTCGGCGCCCGCGTCGCTGCCGAGTTTGAAGGTCCACATGCCCGCCTCCGGCACATGCAGCGTGCCGTGAATGCGCAGCGCGAAAAAGTCGGTCGGCCCGCCGGGATAGAAGGCCGAACTGCTGATGCGCCACGCCACGTTCGACACCGTGGTGGTCTCGCTGGATGAAGACCAGTTGACCGACGCCAGCGAACTGACGCGGACGTTGCGATACCACTCGGCTGTCAGATTTCCACCGGGCGCCAGCGGACCTCCGGGAGACTCCAGCGCCGCCGGTGCTAGCGCACTGCTGGGCACCACCTCTTCATACACGTCGCCCGGGCCTTGCCAGGTGAGCATCAGCCCCTGCGAATAGTCGCGCTCCAGGTAGCACACCTCGATCTGGTGCTGCCCCTCCGTCAGCGTCATGGATCCGCCCGCGAAGCGGAAACTGTGGTTGGCCTCGTCGTTGACCACGAGTTGGTCGTTGATCTTCAGCCGCGCTCCGGCGTCGCTGCCCAGTCTGAATGTCCAGTCACCCGCGTCGGGGATGTTGATCGTGCCGACCAGTCGCAGGGCGAAAAAGTCGGTCGGACCTCCGGTGGTGAAGGCGCTGTTGGAGATCTCCCACGCCACTTTCGGCTCCAGCGTGGTGCTGGTGTAGAAACTCCAGTCCACCTCGCCGAGGCGCTGCGCGTGGTTCACCCCGGTTGTCCAGTACGCCCGCAGCCCCCCCCCGCCCGCATCCACCACCGGCTCGGCCTCGCTCAGCGCAAACGCGGTGGAGGGGATGACTTCCTCCGACACATCGCCCGGGCCCTGCCAGGTGGCCACCAGCCCCTGCGAGTAGTCGCGCTCCAGGTAGTACAGGTCGTAATCATGCCGCCCGGCCGGAAGGCTGATCGTGCCCTCGCTGAACCGGAAACTGTGGTTGGCGTCGTCGTTGACCACCAGTTGTCCGTTGATGAGCAGGCGTGCCCCCGCATCGCTGCCCACCTTGAATCGCCAGTTTCCGCTCCTTGGCACGTCGATCCGCCCCACCAGGCGCACCGCGTAGAAGTCGGTGGGCCCGCCCGGGTAGAACGCCGAGTTGGTGATCCTCCACGCCACCTTTGCCTCGGTGGTCGTGTTGGTGAAGTTGGCCCAGTCGATCTGTCCGAGTTTTTGCGCGTGCGAGACGCCGCTGGTCCAGTACGCACGCAGCGCCCCCCCGCCGGCGTCCACCACCCGCTCGTTGTCTGCGAGCGAAAACGCGGACGCCGGGATGACCTGCTCATAAGGCACGCCCGGCCCGCGCCAGGTCGCCACCAGCCCCTGCGAGTAGTCCCGCTCCAGGTACTGCACCTCGAACTGGTGCGCCCCGGCCTCCAGCATGACGCTTCCCGACGCAAAACGGAACGAGTGGTTCGCGTCGTCGTTGACCACCACCTGTCCGTCAATGAGCAACCGCGCCCCCGCGTCGCTGCCCAGCCCGAACGTCCACTCTCCGCCCTCCGGAAGGGTGATCGTCCCGATCAGGCGCGCCGCGAAGAAGTCCGTCGGCCCGTCCTTTCGAAAAGCCGCATTCGTGATCGGCCAATACACGTTCGGCACCGTGCTGTGTGTGTCATATGCCGACCAGTCCACCTGCCCGAGTTTCTGGGCGTGCGACACGCTGTCGATCCAGTACGCCCGCAGGCCCGTGGCCGCGGCCAGCGAGTCGGAATCACTCATCTCCCGCGGAGTCAGCACGCGCGTGGGGATCACTTCCTCGTGCTCGGCCCCCGGCGCCTTCCACGTGGCTACCAGCCCCTGCGAGTAGTCACGCTCCAAGTAGCGGATCTCGATTTCGTGCGGACCGGCCGCCAGCGCCTTGCTGCCCGAAGAGAACCGGAACGAATGGTTCGCGTCGTCGTTGACGACCATCACCCCGTCGATGAGCAACTGCGCCCCCGCGTCACTGCCCAGCCCGAACGTCCACGTCCCCGACTCGGGCACGTCGATGGTGCCCAGCAGGCGCATCGCAAAGAAGTCCGCTGGTCCCTCGGTCCGGAATCCGCTGTTGCTGATCGGCCAATACACCCGGTTGACGGTCGTGTGCGTGGTGTACGAGCCCCATGACACCTGCCCCAGGCGCTGGGCGTGGCTGGCCGAGTCGGTCCAGTACGCATACAGCCCACCGCTCTCGACCGGGTCACTTGCCTCGCGTGGTGCCAGCGCGCCGCGCGGGATCACCTCGGCATAGGCGTCGCCCGGTCCGCGCCAGGTCGTCACCAGTCCCTGCGAGTAGTCACGCTCCAGGTACTGCACCTCAAAGTCGTGTTCGCCCGCTTCCAGCACGATACCGCCCGAGCGGAATCGGAACGAGTGGTTCGCGTCATCGCTGACCACCAGTTGCCCGTTGACGTACAGCCGCGCCCCCGCGTCGCTGCCCAACTCGAATGTCCACTCTCCCGTCCGTGGAATCGTGATCGTCGCCAGCGCCCGCAGCGCAAAGAAGTCCGTCGGCCCGTCGGTGTAGAACGGCTGGTTGGTGATCTGCCACGCGATGTTCCGCTCCAGCGTCGTCGTGGTGTATGCCGTCCAGTCGATCTGCCCCAGTTTCTGCGCGTGTGAGACGTTGTGGATCCAGTACGCGCGGATCCCCGTCCCCGGCTCGTCGGCCGGCGCCTCGGCCGCCATGTGCGAGAACCGCTCCGCCCCGATCACCTGGCTGCTGGTCATCGACGGGCCCTGCCAGGCCAGCACCAGCCCCTGCGAGTAGTCCCGCTCCAGGTAGCGCACTTCAATGTCGTGCATGCCGGCGCTCAGCGTCACCATCCCCGTCCGCGCACGGAACGAGTGATTGGCGTCGTCGTTGACCACCAGCGCCCCGTCAATGAACAACCTCGCCCCCGCGTCGCTCGACAGGCTGAAGAGCCACACCCCGCTCTCCGGCACCTCCAACATGCCCACCAGTCGCAGCGCAAAAAAATCGGTCGGCCCATCGACGAAAAATGCCTCGCTCGTCACCGGCCAGTTCACGTCGGCCTCGACTGTCACGTGGGTGTAGGCGGACCAGTCGACGTGGTTGAGGCTGGTCGCGTGCGAGACGCCGGTGGTCCACATCGCCAGAAGACCTGGCTGTCCCGGATCGTCGTCTTCTTCGTCGGAGTCGCCGTCCTTGTCCTTGTACCAGCCCTTGTGTTTGCCCTTGTCTTTATCCTCTTCCTTTTCCTTGTCCTTGTCCTTGTCGTACGATGGCGCGCCGACGGCCGAGGCGGCAATCACCCTTTGTATCTGTGTCAGATCAGCGTTCGCCGGACCCGCCGTGACCATCAACAGGCTCAGACCTACCAGTGGCAACTTGATCGGCATGGGACGCCCCTTCAGGCTGGACCAGGGTGTAGTTACCCCCGTCCATCGGACCGTCCAGGCTGATTGCCAGGGCACTTCCGTCGCGGCGTGTTGATCCCGTCCGTAAAGCCGGAAAAACCACCCCAGTGTTTACCAAGGCCCCTGTTCTCAGACCTAGGGTCTGACCCACGCCAGCCGGTCGAGTTCGCCCACCAGCGGTTGGAGGTCGGCCTGCTCGCCCAAGCCCACCGCCACCGCGCGACGGCGCCCGGCCGCCGACACGTACAGGTCCATCGGCACCGGGCCGGGCCCCGCTTCGGCGGTGCTCTCCAGCACTCCCGATTCGGCCAGCAGGTTGTACACACGCCGCACCTGGGTATTCGTCAGCGTGCGCGTCGCCGGCGGGTAGTACGGGCCCGAAAGGTCAGCGCCGACAGCCGCCCGCAGCGTCCGGTCCGGCTCGACGATATACACCACTCCCTGGCGATGCTCGGTCGGCTGCACTCGCAGTTCCAGAGCGAAATCCTCGGGCACATGCCCGACGGAAAGCACCGGAGTCGGCGCAGAACATCCTCCCGCCAACACTCCCGACACCAGCATGCTCAGCAGCACGGCGCGCACAACTCGGCAGTGTAGACCGCCCGATCTGGCCCTATCCTTCCGTCCCATGGACATCAGTCTGAAATGGCTCAACCAGTACCTGGCCCCGGGAAACGTCACCCCGGACGAAGCCGACCGCCTGCTCACGCAGGCCGGATTCCCCATCGAGGAACGCCGCACTCTGCCCAGCGGCGACGTGGTGCTCGACGTGGAAGTGACCAGCAACCGCGGCGACTGCCTGAGCCACATCGGCTGCGCGCGCGAAATCGCCGCCATGCACGGCGCCACTCACCCGCGCACACTCGTACTTCCCGAGCCTTCCGACGGTTCCCTCGGCCAGCCCATCGACCAGTGCCTGGCACTGGAAAACCGGCAGCCCGATGTCTGCCCGCTGTTCACCGCCCATGTCATCCGCGGCTGTCGCGTCGGGCCAAGCCCCGCTTGGCTGGTCGAAGCCCTCGAAGCCGTTGGGCAGCGCTCCATCAACAACGTCGTCGACGTGACCAACTTCATTACCTTCGAGTACGGCAACCCCTGTCACGTCTTCGATCTGGAAAAACTCGAAGGCGCCCGACTCATCATCCGCTACGCCTACGAGGGCGAGACGCTCACCACCCTCGACGGAAAGCCCCGCACGCTCAAATGCACTGATTTGGTCGTCGCCGACGCCACCCGCGCCACCTCGCTGGCTGGCGTGATCGGCGGGCAGGACTCCGAGGTCGACGCGAGCACCGTCGACGTGGTCTTCGAGATGGCCACGTGGGCTCCGATCACCATCCGCGCTGCCGCCCGGCGCCTGGGCATTCGCACTGACGCCGGTTACCGCTTCGAGCGGGGCGTGCATCCCGGCACCATCGCCCAGGCCGCCCGGCGCGCCGTCGCCCTGCTCTGCGAACTGACCGGCGGACAACGCTGCAAGGGCTTCCTGGCCGAAGGAGCCCCGATTCCCGAGCCCGTCCGCGTGCGTCTGCGTCCCAGCCGCGTCGAACACATCATCGGGCGGCGCGTCAGCGTTTCCGACGCCCTGGCGACGCTGCGCGCTCTCGACATCGACGTGCGGCAGAGCGATGAAGACGAACTCGACTGCGAGATCCCGCCCTACCGACTCGACCTGACACGCGAGATCGACCTGATCGAAGAGATCGCCCGCGCCCACGGGCTTGACCTGGTGGCCACCGCCGACCGACTGAGCATGCGCCCCCGCGCCCTCCAGACCTCCGAACGCGCGATGCGCCAGGTGGGCTCGGCGCTCACCGGGCTTGGATTCTTCGAGACCGTGACGTTCACCTTCTGCACCCCCGCCCAGGCTGCCCACTTTCTCTCCGCCGGGCGCGAGCCGGTGAACGTCGATGACGAACGCCGCAAGGCCGAGCCCACCCTGCGCCCCAGCGTTCTGACCGGCTTGCTTCAGTGCCGTCGCGCCAACCGCGACGCCGGCGTGACGCGCCCCGGCGGCGTGCGGCTCTATGAAGTCGCCAACTGCTTTGCGCAGGACGCCGCCCGAAACTCCATCGAGCGCCGCACGCTGGCCATGCTGCTTGATGTGCCCGGCTCTTCTGCCAGGCGATCCATCGACGATCTCCAATCCGGCGTGCGCCTCATGCGCGGCGCCATCGACACGCTGTGCGCGGACATGTTCGGACATGCGGCCACGGTGTCCGTGCGCTCAATGCCCCCCGGCATTCCCGCCTGGGACGATCAGGCCCATGCCCAGGTCAGCGTCTGCACCGCCGCCGGTTCGCAGATCGAACTGGGTCGCTTCGGTCTCCTGTCGCGCGAGGTGCTCGCGGCCTTCGGGCTCGACGCACCCGTGGTCGCCGCCGAACTTGACGCTGACGCACTCATCAGTGCCTATCCGCCTCGGGCCCTGGCCCACGTGCTACCTCAGTTCCCCGGCATCGAGCGCGACCTCTCGCTCATCGTGCCGGAGATGGTGCCGTGGAACGACGTGAAATCCAGTCTCAACCAACTCGGTCTGGAGTATCACGCGGGCACGCGATTCGTCAGCACCTTCCGCGGCAGGCAGATCGGGCATGGACGCAAGTCGGTCACCGTCCGCATGCTCTTCCGAGCGCCCGACCGCACCCTCCGCCACGAGGAAGTAGACCCCCAGGTGCAACGTGCTACAGAAGCCATGAGGTCGCGCTTCGGGGCCGAAATCCGGGCCTGAAACTTGAGATCGCCCCGGGCGGGCCACGCCCATACCATGCCCCTTGAAGGGAGGCCACCCATGACCCAGGCAAGCGTGTCTTCGTCGCTCAATACCGCCGCCGCCGCCGATCGCCCGTTTGTCTGGGTGAATGGGCAGATGCTCCCGCGCAGTCAGGCGGCCGTCAATGTCTTCGACCACGGACTGCTCTACGGCGACGGAATCTTCGAGGGTATCCGCGTCTACAAGGGCCGCATCTTCAAGGCCCGCCAGCACATGGAACGGCTCTACCAGTGCGCTGACCAGATCTTCCTGAAGATCCCCTACACCCCCGACGAGATGATCGCCATCCAGCGCGAGTGCATCGAGATCAACAACCTGAAAGAGGGGTACATCCGCCTCGTCGTGACGCGCGGCGTGGGTACGCTCGGGCTCAATCCCTACACATGCCCCGAAGCGGGTGTCATCTGCATCGCCGACCAGATTTCCCTCTACAAACCCGAGATGTACGAGAAGGGCATGCGCGTCGTGGTCGCCAACCGTCCGCGGATTCCGGTTGCCTGTCTTGATCCGCGCATCAAGAGCCTCAACTACCTCAACAACATACTCGCCAAGTGCGAGGCCATCCACATCACCCAGAAACTGGGCATCACCAAGCCCGAGGACATGCTCCTCGAGTGCATCATGCTCAACCTGCAGGGCAACGTGTCGGAAGGCTCGGGCGACAACGTCTTCATCGTCAAGGACGGCGTGGTCATCACGCCGCCTCCCGACGCCGGCATTCTCGAGGGCATCACGCGCCGATTCGTGCTCGAAACCCTCTGCCCCCAACTCGGGATCAAGGCCGCCCAGCGCGACTTCACGCTGCCCGACCTGCTCCAGGCCGACGAGGTCTTCCTCACCGGCTCGGCGGCGGAGATCATCGCCGTGCGCGAAGTGCTCGAACACGAGGGCGAGAAGATCACCCGGACGCACCACATCTCCGCCGGCGAGGGCCCGATCACCGGCAAACTCCGTCGGCGATTCCGCGAAATCGTGACCTCGGACCACATCCCGGAGGATTGAACTCCGATCCATCTTCCTGCCGGCGAACCGGTGACCACGCTCGTCCACAATCCCGGCTTGCTCCGGGTCGGCACGATCGCTGTCGGCCCCGTGCTGGCGATCGTGGTCTACCTGCTGCTGCGCCACTCCGGCATCGCGCATGAACCTGGCGCTGCGGCCGGCATCGCGGCGTGGATGGCCTGGTGGTGGATCACCGAGGCGATCCCCATCCCCGCCACCGCGCTGCTTCCCATCTTGGCTTTTCCGGCCGTCGGGGTGCTCGAAACGCGCGCTGCCGCGGCTCCATACGCCCACGACCTCATCTTCCTCTTCCTCGGCGGCTTCATCCTCGGGCTCTCTCTCGAGAAGTGGAACGCTCACAAGCGCATCGCCCTGGGCATCATTCGCATCGTCGGCACACGCCCACGCAACATCATCGCCGGTTTCATGCTCGCCTCGGCCGGGCTGAGCATGTTCGTCTCCAACACCGCCACCGTCATCATGCTGCTTCCCATCGGCGTGAGCGTTATCCGTCTGGTCATGCTCGAGATCGAGCGCAACCGTCCCCACGATCCGCGCGTCGGGCGCCACTTCCCTGTCGCGCTGCTCCTCGGCATCGCGTACGCCGCCAGCGTCGGCGGCATCGCCACCATCAACGGGACTCCCCCCAACGGCATCTTGGTCGCGTTCCTTGATGACCACCTGGGCACGAAAATCTCCTACGCCCGGTGGATGACGTTCGGACTGCCGCTCACCGCCATCATGCTTCCCATGACCTGGGCGCTGCTGGTCTACGTCGTGCTCCCGGTTCGCATCCGGCACATCGACGGCGCGGCCCAACACATCGCCGAGGAGTGGCGTCAACTCGGCCGACTCTCACGCGGCGAGTCTGTCGCACTGATCGTCTTCGCCTGCACGGCCTTGGCGTGGATCGTGCGAGAGCCCTTGATCGGATTGGCCCACCTCCCCAAGGGAAGGGAAGTAACCGACACCGGCATCGCCCTGCTCGGCGCCCTGGCCCTGTTTGTCATTCCCGTCGACCTCGGGAAGCGCCAGTTCGCGATGGACTGGGAAACGGCCTCGAAGTTGCCCTGGGGCGTTCTAATCCTCTTCGGCGGGGGGCTGAGCCTTGCCAAGGCCGTTCAAACCACTGGGCTCGACAGCATCATCGGACAGTCCTTTGGACACATAGGGCATCTGCCCCCGGTACTCATTCTGAGCATCATCGCGCTGACGGTGGTTTTTCTGACTGAGGTGTGCAGCAACACCGCCGTGACCAGCGCCCTGCTTCCGGTGCTCACAGCCGCGGCCCCGGGACTGGGGCTCGCCGCGGCACCCGTGTGCGTGGTGGCGGCGGTGTGCGCTTCCTTCGCCTTCATGCTCCCGGTTGCCACGCCCCCCAATGCCATCGTGTTTTCCACAGGTCATTTCACCATCCGCCAAATGGCCCGATCCGGACTTGTGCTGAACATTCTGGGAACATTGGTCATAACATCCTTCGTAGTGGGTTTTGGAGCCCGCGTACTCGGTTTGCCCTTGACAGCCCCCTGAACCGCCCCTTCGCAGCGAGACCCGATGCCTTCCAGACTTGCGCAGGAAATCGGAAAAAAGGAGCCCTTTGTCCTCGCGGAACAGGAGGCATTCCTCAACCTTCAGCGGACCGCGCAGGCCCTCGAGGCCGACTTCAAGGCGCTGTTCCGTCCGCATGGACTGAGTTTGACGACCTATAACCTGCTGCGGATTCTGCGCGGGCATCGTCCCTCGGGGGTGCGCTGCAACACCATCCGCGAGCAACTGGTTGTCCGAGTGCCCGATGTGACGCGGCTGGTGGACCGTCTCATCGAGTGCGGGCTGGTCGAGCGGCAGGTGGACCCGGCTGACGCCCGGGCCGTCCTGGTGCACATCACGCGCAAGGGGTTGCGCTTGCTTGAAAAACTTGACGAGCCGGTCGTGGCGCTGCACCGCAAACAACTGGCCCACATGAGCCCCGAGCAACTCGACACCCTCAGCCAGTTGCTTCAAGCCGCGCGATCTCCGGGCGGGTGATCGGGGAGCCTGGCCCTGCCGCGCTATCGTGACACGGAGAAATGTTCCGATGGAGCCACCGCATCTCACCACGGCCCAGGTTCGGGCCGTCGATCGCCTTGCGGGCGAACGGTACCACATGCCCTCCATCCTGCTGATGGAGCACGCTTCGCTGTCGCTGTTCGCCGAGGCGCGCCGCCTCATGCAACAGGAGTCGCTCCAGGCGGCTCTGATCCTCGTCGGGCCCGGCAACAACGGGGGCGACGGTTTGGCGCTGGCCCGACATCTTTCCAACGCAGGAGTTCGCGTGCGGGTCGTCCTCGTCAGTGACCCCGAACGCCTGCGGGGCGACGCCCGGACGAACTTCGAGATTGCCCAAGCGATGCGGATTGACCTGGTCCCGGCGGGTAGCGTTGCCCAGTTGGAGCAGGCTGTTGCATCGCTTTCGCGCCCGCTCCTGGTGGTCGACGCGCTGCTCGGGACGGGAGTGGACCGTGCTCTGAGCGGGATGCTGGCCGACACGGTTGCCTGGATCAACGCGCAGCGCCGGGGGCTGGTGTTGGCGGTCGACGTGCCCAGCGGGCTGGATGCCGACCTCGGGCCGGTGCATGGCGAGTGCGTGCGGGCTGATGTCACGGTGACCTTCGTCGCCCGCAAAGTTGGCTTTCGAGCATCGGGGGCTGACCGGTGCCTTGGGCGGGTGGTGGTCGGCTCGATCGGCGTCCCGCCCGAGTTGGTCAGACTGGTCGAGCAGGGGCTTGTGGACGGGCGGGGTTGACTCGGGGCGGTCTGCCCGCGAGTATGCCCACGGGCCCGGAGGTGATTCCCAATGGCCGTGCGCATGGAGTTGGCTCGCATTCTCATCCGCGAACTGGCCGACTACCAGATCATCGAACTGCGCGAGGTGCTGCCGCCTCCGACCGAGCCGCTCGACGAGGCCGAGGCCTATGAGCGACTGCGGTCGGCCCGCAAGTTCCCCATCGTCATCGGGCTGCCCGAGGCGCAGGCGATCGACCGGCGCCTGAAGAACATCCCGATCAAGCGCCCGCAGACGCATGACCTGCTGGCCAACGTGATGACCGAACTGGGCGCCACGCTCGAGTCGATCACGGTGTCCGACCTCGACGACCATACCTTCTTCGCCACACTGGATGTGCGCAAGGAATCGGGCGAGCGCCTGCACATCGACGCGCGCCCAAGCGACGCGATTGCCCTGGGCATCGCCCAGCAGGTGCCCATCTACGTGGAAGAGCACGTGCTCGAGGGCGCGATGCGCGAACAGACATGAGCGGATCGTTCTCCCACCCGGACCATGCTGTCCAGCATGATCACTTCGCACAGCCGCGCACCTGGCTGACGGGCGAGATCGCGGGCATCGGCGGGCTCATCCGCCAGAGGCCGGAGGACTTTGTGGTCGAGGAGATTCCGATGGCGCCGCCAGCCGGAGAGGGCGAGCACTTCCTCCTCTTCGTGCAGAAGGTCAACCTGACGACCGAACAGGTCGCGCGGGTGCTGTGCGAGCACTTCGGAGTGTCGCGTGATGCGATCGGGTTTGCCGGGCAGAAGGACCGCGTGGCCGTCACACGCCAGCGTTTCAGCGTGCACGCGCCCGGGCGTGACCTCGCCGACTTCAGCATGATTGACCACGAGCACATTAGCGTGCTCTGGGCCGATCGTCACGATCGCAAACTCCGTCGCGGCGACCTGGCCGGCAATCGCTTCGTCATTCGCATCAGGGGCGTCGAACCGACATCGGCCCCGCGGGCGGCCCGCTGCCTGCGCATGCTTGAGCGCATGGGCGTCCCCAATCGATTTGGCATCCAGCGCTTCGGCGTGCGGCACCGCAACCATCTCGTGGGTCGCGAGATCTTCCGTGGCAACGCCAGGGCGGCCGTCGAAGCCATGCTGTCTCCCGGTGGGCCCGATCCGCACGCAGAGGCGTGGAATCACTTTGCGCGAAGCGAGTTCAAGCAGGCGGCCTCGGCGCTGCCCGGTTCGTTCCGCGTCGAGCGCCTCGTGCTGCGCGAACTGGCGCGCGGCAGGTCGCCCGAGCAGGCCCTGGAGCGCGTTCCGCTTTCGGATCAGGGCTTCTATATCTCGGCCTTCCAGTCCGCGGTGTTCAACCTGGTGATGGAGCAGCGCCTGGCGGACGGCACGCTCGCACAGCCGCTGCCCGGCGATCTGCTCACGCGCGAAGATGGTTCCGGGCTGACGCTGCTGAGCGAGCACCCCGATCCAGCGCTGCTGGAGCGTTTCGGCGCCCTCGAGTGGGCACCATCGGGACCGCTGTGGGGCGTGCGCATGCCGCGCGCGGGCGGGCGGGTGGCCGAGGTTGAACTCGAGGCGCTCGGCGCCTTCGGGCTTTCGCCCGAGGATCTGGAGCCGGCCGAGCGGGCGGGAATCATGATGGCCGGGGGAGCGAGGCGGGCCTTGCGCGTGCGACTGAAGGCTCCAGACGTGGAAGGCGGGCTGGACGAGCACGGGCCCTACGTTCGCTGCGCCTTCGACCTGCCGCGCGGCGCCTTTGCGACCGAAGTGCTTCGCGAGATCATGAAGACAGGAGTGGAGGAGGAGCCGGATGCCTGAGGTGCGCGTGGTGTGTTTTGACTGGGGCGGCGTGATCGTCCGCATCTGCCGCAACTGGCGCGAGGGATGTGAGCGCGCGGGGTTGCCGATTCACGAGGCCGCCGGAACGCCCGAAGCCATGGCGCGGCGGCGCGCCATCAACGCCGAGCATCAGGTCGGTCGCCTCGCCTGCGCCGACTTTTTCGCGCAGGTGGCGCACGCGAGCGACGGGCTGTACACCCCCGAGCAGATCCGCTGCATACACGACGCCTGGCTCATCGAGGAATACCCGCGCATCGACGCGGTGATCGATCGACTCAATGCAACCGACGGTATCACCACCGCCCTGCTCAGCAACACCAACGCTTCGCACTGGGCGCGCCAGCACACCGGCGCGGGCGGATTCGCCGCGGCCGCACGACTCAAGGTGCGACTGGCCAGCCACGAACTGGGACTGGCCAAACCTGACATGGCGATTTATCACACCGCGCGAGAGCGATTCGGCGTGTCGGCTGAGCAGATCGTCTTTTTCGACGACCTGCCTGAGAACATCGAAGGGGCCCGCTCGGCTGGATGGCGCGCCTGCCTGATCGACCCGCTCGGTGACACCGCTACCCAGGTCGAGCATCACCTCCTGGCGCTGGGCATCGACCTCGGTCTCACGGCGAATCGTCGCGCTGGATGACCCGGACGTTTCTCCGCCGATCGAGCGCTCCCCCCGGGGCGTGGGCCCGTCCGAATACGGCGCGCACTTGCGCGCTCACCCACAGGAATCCGACGACGACGGCACCGATCACCAGGAACGGGACGAGGATGATCAGAGCGATGGTGAACAGCGCCAGCACCGCCCCCAGCATCACGATGCGGGTAAGAAGGCCGGGACGCTGACCTGCGAAAACAAAGACGCGGCGGACGCTGTCGCCCGCCGCGTGGGTGAATCGGCTGGAATGCTCGTTCCACGACGGCATTCCGTCATGCTAGGCCGCGAAACGCTCAGCGCTTGCGGGTGGCCATGAGCGGAAGCCCCATGAGAGCAAGCACGGCCGCGCCCGGAGCAGGAACCTGAGTCATGAAATCCTGGTGCGAACGGTTGGTAAACGCGACATAGTGATTGGGGTTGCCCGTCACCGACTGCATGCCGCTGAACAGTTGGGCGACGAGGCTGCTGATCGAACCCGAGAGGGCCGAACTGTTCACGCCGGCCGCACGGAAGTTGCCGGAGGCAAGGCTCAGGACGCCCGGACCCGATCCGGGGTTGTAGTCCATGATCACCTCCCACACCGCCAACTGGAACGCCGAAGCCAAGTCGTTCGCCGCGGTTTCGCTCCAGATGTCCTGCCCAGCGACCTTAGCGAGTCTGGCGATGGCGTCGGCCTTGTCGGCGCTGAACGAGCGATGCGACAGCGCCACCTCAAGCGCCGTCTTCTCGAACACGTTGGTTCCCTTGGCCGCCCACTGATCGGGATCGATGCAGTACGTCACGGTACGAATGGTGTCGATGTTGTGGATCACACTCCCGGCGAACACGTTGGTGCTCGACCCGCCGTTCACGCGAATCGAGACGTTGGACCCCCGCGACACGCCACCAAACTGCATCTGCACCGTGTCGGCGGAAACAACAGCGGCAGCGATGGCGGTCAACGAGACGAAAGCGAAAGTCTTCATTCGTGTCACTCCTGTTCTTGATGTGCGCCGCACCGCGGCGTGGACACCAGGAATGTCCAATCCACATGCGAAGTCTCCAACCGATTTGGGTGGGTGCTGTCCGCCTCGCGCCCGGTCATGCCGCGTGCGAAAACTGAGTCGTCAACTCGGCGAATCTGTGCGGGCGTCCGGCCCGGCGTTCGGGAGCGTTATGGGCCCTGGCGTGGATAGGTTGTCGCAAGCGACGGCGACTGCGACGTCGCGCGGTACAATGCAAGCCGGATGCCCTCACACCACAGGTAGTAGGCTTGTCGAAACCCACCACCAGTTCTGACATCGTCGCGCCGCGCGCGCCCGGATTCGTCCACCTCCATCTGCATAGCGAGTACTCGCTGCTCGATGGGGGGAACCGGCTCGACCGGCTCATCGCCCGCGTTGCCGAACTGGGCATGTCTGCCGTCGCCGTAACCGATCACGGGAACCTGCACGCCGCGGTCAGTTTCTACGACAAGGCCAGGACTGCGGGCATCAAACCGATCCTCGGCGTTGAGGCCTACGTCGCCCCGGGAGACCGGCGCGACCGCACCCACACCGGCGTGGCCGACGGGGGGTATCACCTGGTGCTGCTGGCCGAGAACGAGACCGGATGGCAGAACCTGATGTACCTGTGCTCGGAGGCGTATCTCACTGGTTTCTACTACAAGCCGCGCATGGACCGCGAGATTCTTGCCTCGCACGCCGAGGGTCTGATCGCGATCAACGGGCACCTTGGGTCGGAACTGGCCCTCCACCTGCTGCGCTACGAGAACACGCGCGAGCAGACGCACTGGGACCACGCGGTGGAGGTTGCGCGGTGGCACCGGCAGGCGTTCGCGCCCTATCGCCCCGCCGAGCCCGACAGGTGGGCGGGGCTGGGCGCGCTCGACAGAGACGGGATGCTCCCGCGCTTCTACGTGGAGTTGCAGCACCATGTGCCGGAGCAGAACGCAATCAACCGGCACCTGGTGCGGTTGGCGCGGGAACTCGACCTGCCGCTGGTGTGTGACAATGACTCGCACTTCCTGCGGGCCGAGGACCATGACGCCCACGATACGCTCATCTGCATCTCGATGAACAAGAGCAAGTGGGAGCAGGACCGCCTGCGCTACACGCCCGAGTTGTACGTCAAGAGCCCCGAGCAGATGCACGCGATCTTCGCCGGACCGGATTACAACGAGGGCGACTGGGCGGGTGCCGGCGTTGAGGCGCTGGCCAACACGGTGCTGATCGCCGAGCGCTGCCAGGTCGAACTGCCGCTGGGGGCCAGTCACGCGCCGGTGGTGCGCGTGCGCGTGCCGAAGAAGGGCGAACTGCCCCGGCACGAGGACGCGAAGTACGCGGGCGACCTGACGGAGTGGTTCAAGGATCTGTGCGCGCGCTTCGTGCTCGAACCGGCCGACGATCCGGCGCTCAGTCAGTCGGCGCTCAAGAGTGACTGCGACCGGGCGCTGCGTCAACTGGCCGAGGCGGGCATGGTGTGGCGTTATGGCCCGTCCATCCTCGACCACAGGCACGACGCGGTGGAGGGAAGCGACGAGGCCGGGAAGCGACGCGGCGACGAGGGGGTTGACATCCCGGCGTTTGACAAGTGGGCGCGACTGAACCGGGAACTGACGATCCTGGCCGACAAAAACATCAGCGCCTACTTCCTGATCGTGTGGGACTTTGTGAACTGGGGTCGGCAGCGCGGCATTCCGGCCAACGCGCGCGGATCGGGCGTTGGCACCATGGTCGGCTACGTGCTCGGCCTGTCCAACGCCTGCCCGGTGCGCTACGGGCTGCTGTTCGAGCGCTTCACGGACCCAGACCGCAGCGAATACCCCGACATCGACATCGACCTGTGCCAGGACGGGCGCGGCGACGTGATTGACTACGTCCGCGAGAAGTACGGGCACGTCGCACAGATCATCACATTTGGAACGATGAAGGCCCGCGCCGCGATCCGCGACTGCGCCCGCGTGCTGGGCGTCTCTCTGCCGGTGGCCGACCGCATCGCCAAACTCATCCCCGAGACGCTGAACATCACCATCGACGGCGCTATCGAGAGCGAGCCGGATTTCGCCGCGCTGGTGCGTCGCGAGACTCGCGCGATGGAAGCGATCAACAGGGATCTACCGGACGACCAGCAGGTTACATCCGAGCGCGTCGAGCAACTCATTGGCAACGCGCGTGTGCTCGAAGGACAGGCGCGGCACTGTTCAGTGCACGCGGCCGGCGTCATCGTCGCCACGCGCCCGCTTCACGAAATCGTCCCACTCTACAAGCAGTCTGGCGCCGGCGAGCATGAAATCGTCACGCAGTGGGATGGGCCGACGTGCGAAAAGGTTGGACTGCTGAAGATGGACTTCCTCGGGCTGCGCACGCTCTCGATCATTGAGCGGGCGAAGAAACTGATCCGGGAGACGCTGCCGGAGGAGGCGGTGTGGCAGGCCGTGGGGCGCGGCCGAAACGACCAGGCGACGGAACGGCGAAGCGGGGAAGGAATCGCCCATCCGCTCGATCTCGACCGGCTCACCTACGACGACCCGCGTGTGTTCGAACTGTTCCAGCGAGGCGACACCACCGGCGTGTTCCAGTTTGAATCGGGCGGCATGCGGCGGCTGCTCATCGAGATGAAGCCCGACCGGCTCGAAGACCTCATCGCCGCCAACGCGCTCTTCCGCCCCGGCCCGATGGACCTTATCCCCGACTACAACCGGCGCAAGCACGGGCTCGACCGCGTGCCGCAGGTGCATCCGATCGCCGACAAGTTTACGGCCGAGACGTATGGCGTCATGGTGTACCAAGAACAGGTCATGCAGATCGTGCATGAACTGGGCGGCATCCCGCTGCGCGCCGCCTACTCGCTCATCAAGGCGATCAGCAAGAAGAAGGAGAAGGTGATCGATGCCAACCGCCCCAGGTTCGTCGAGGGTGCGGTGTCCAAGGGGCTGAGCGCGCAAAAGGCCGAAGAACTGTTCGAACTCATCCTCAAGTTCGCCGGCTACGGCTTCAACAAGAGCCACTCGACCGGTTATGCCATCGTGGCGTATCAGACGGCCTATCTGAAGACCTACTTCCCCGCGCAGTACATGGCCGCGTTTCTGACCTACGAGAGCCAGGCGCAGAAGGTGGGCGACTGGATTCCGTATTTGGAGGACTGCCGCAAGACGCGCCGCATCGACGGGACGATGGGCATCGAGGTGCGCCCGCCCGACGTGAACATCTCGCACGCGAGTTTCACCGTGGCCTTCGACCCGGGCGAGCCGCGCGACAGTCTGCACGGGCACATCCGCTTCGGGCTTCGGGCCATCAAAGGGGCGGGTGAGAAGGCGATCGAGGGCATCATTGCCGAGCGGGATGGCACGAACGCCAAGAGGCCCCATGGCACGACGGCAGAGCGGAAGCCTTTCTTGTCACTGTTCGACTTCTGCGAGCGCGTGCCATCCACGATCGTGAACAAGGCGACGATCGAGTCGCTGGTCAAGGCCGGGGCGTTCGACACCGTGCATGGGCGTGCCCATCGCGCCGCGATGGTCGCGACCATCGAGCAGGCCGTCAGCGCAGGGCAGGCCGCAGCCGCGGACCGCGCCGCCGGGCAGGTGTCGCTGTTCGGAGCGCCCGAGGCCTCGCCCGCGGCCGCCGCTCCGGTACCGGTCACGCTGGCCAGGGCGCAGTCTTGGTCGGAGAGCGAAACGCTCAGGCAGGAGAAGGACACGCTGGGATTCTACATTTCCAGTCACCCGCTCGAGCGCTGGTCGGCTTGGGTGCGCGCCTTCGCGTCATGTGATCTGGCGACGCTCAAGGACTTCCCGCAGGACCGGCGCGTTCTGATCGGCGCGATGGCCCAGAGCGTGCGCACCATCGTCAGCCGCAACGGGCGCAACGCCGGCAAGAAGATGGCCATCGTCACCATCGAGGACACCGGCGGCACGGCTGAGGCGGTGCTCTTCCCGGATACCTACGAGCAGTTCGGGCACATCTTCGAGAGCGGGGAGCCCTTCTTCGTTTCCGGGCGCGTCGATCACTCGCGCGGCGATCCGCAGATCATCGTCGATCGCCTCGTGCCAATTGACGGCATGCCCAAGGAGCGCGGCACGGTGACGCTGGTGATCCGCGATGCGGTTCTCAACGGCGCTTCGAAACAGACGCTCGGCCGCCTGCGCGATACGCTCGAACGACACATCGCCGCACCCGCAGTCGACGAAGCCGAACGGGTTGCCCCCTCACCGGTTGAGTTCGTCGTTCAAACGCCCACCAGCAGCGTCATCATGGAGCCCAGGCAGATGTCCAGGGTGGTCCTGACGCCCGAACTGGTGCGCGACGTGACGGGCCTGCTTGGAAGCACTAGCGTGATCTACGCCGGGGGCATGGCCATCGAACTCAACAAGAACGACCGTCGCAAGTTCACCAAGAAGAACTGATGCTGCAGTGTCATCTAACGTCTCTGCCGCGGGGGAGAGGTGTGCGACCGCAATGACGCCGCAAGGGCATCGCCACTGTTCAAATCGCGTTTTTCCCGCGCTGCTCCCACCGCGTCTTGAGATCGTGCTCGATGCCCAGCAGGTCGAGCACCTTCCCGACCATGAAGTCCACGATCTCCGGCACGCTCCCGGGAAGCAGGTACAGGCCCGGGTTGGTTGGGCACACGACCGCGCCCGCCAGCGCGAGTGTTCGCATGTTCTCGATGTCGATCAGGTTCAGCGGCGTCTCGCGGTGGCACACGATCAGCGGGCGACGCTCCTTGAGCGTCACGGCCGCGGCACGCGAGAGCAGATTGCTCCCCGAGCCGGTCGCGACCGCCCCCAGCGTGGTGCTCGAACACGGGAGAATGACCATTCCGTCATGCAGGAAACTGCCCGAGGCGATGACGGCACCGACATCCTTGTTGGGGTGAATGACAAGCCGCCCACGCCAAAGATCCGCAT
Organism: Phycisphaerales bacterium; assembly: GCA_023382935.1. Lineage (GTDB taxonomy): Bacteria > Planctomycetota > Phycisphaerae > Phycisphaerales > UBA1924 > J022. The sequence continues at coordinate 166,111 of JAHDXL010000004.1, read as the reverse complement.
CGGTCGGCGCGGGCCGGCGCACCAGCCCGACCGGCGCTTCGCCATCCCCGAAAACATGGGGGAGCAAGGATTCCAGGTCGAGTCGGCGCACCCCCGCTTCGTCGGCCAGCAACTGTCGCCCGTACTCGCTGACCACGAGATGCACCTGGCGCCCGGAGGCGAGAAGGAGTTCGAGCAGGCGAATGGCATAGGCAGCCCCGGAGGCGCCGGTGATGCCCACGACAATCGGGCGAATGGGACGCTGCTGCGGCATGGGTGGTCGGAATGGTAGTCGGCGACGAAGGCCCCCGGGCCGGGGTACAGTGTGGAGGTTGACGCGGAGGACAAGCGTGCAAGCAAGAACACGGCTGGGCTGGATGCTGGTGGCCGGTGCGATCCTCGGCTTGCTGGGATGCGTGGGCTATTCGTCGTATCCCAAGGTCCAGGGCGCTGCACCGAGCAGTCCAAACTTCATTCATGTGCGCCCCGTGGTGGCCGAGTCGATCAAGGCCGTGGTCGCCAAATATCACCCACGGGACGCCGGGCCCTATGCTGTGAACCTGCCCGTGGGACTCACTCCCACGGGGCGCGAGGAAATCATGGCCGCGCTGGGCCCCGACGCGATGGACCTGACCCCGCGCAGCGAGCATCTGCCGATCTATCACGTCGGGCGGGTCTGGGTGCGCGGCACCAACGCCAAGGTCGACATCATCCGCCCTGTCCTCGAACTCGGCCCGATTCCCAGCGGGCAGCCGACCTACCAGGGCATGACCGTCTGGCTCGAAGGCGGTATCAACAAGTGGTGGGTCGAGATGATCCAGCCGTGGTCCATCGGCGTGGTCGAACCACCGGAACTGAACTACGTCGTGGTTCCTCCGTCCGAGCCGTCGATCAACCCGGCGGACGCCAGCGCTCAGCCCGCGGAGTCGCAGGAGTGAAGGTGAGCACCGCGCCGCGCCCAGCACGATCACCGTCGTCCGGCGTGCCGGCCGGTGCGGCGCGAAACCTCATCGGCATCGCCGGTGAACCCATCGAACGTATGCGCAACATCGTGCGCGAGGCCCGGCGCATCGAGCCCAGCCAGATCCTGCAGGGGCGCCTCGTCGCCACCCTCTTCTTCGAGGATTCGACCCGCACCAAGACCAGTTTCGTCCTGGCGGCGCGCAACCTCAGCGCCACCACCATCGACCTTTCCACCGGCTCCAGTTCGGTCAACAAGGGCGAAACGGTGATTGACACAGCCGGCACGCTGGCGGCCATGGGCGTCGACGCGGTTGTCGTCCGCGCCAAGCAGTCCGGTGTGCCCGGCTTGATCGCCCGGCACCTGCCCGGCATGGCGGTGATCAACGCGGGCGACGGACGCCACGAACACCCCACCCAGGCCTTGGGCGACGCGCTCACCATCGCCGAGGCCTTTGACCGGCAGGATCTGGACCTTGCCGGGCTGCGCGTGGCCATCGTCGGCGATATCAACGCCTCGCGCGTGGCCCGCTCGAACATCGCGCTGCTGCAGGGGCTCGGCGCGTCGGTCGTGTGCGCCGGTCCGCCGACGCTGGTCTCCGGCTCGCTGCGATCGCTGGGCGTCGATGTCGTCTGGTCGATGGACGAGGCGATGGATGGCGCCAACGTAGTGATGATGCTGCGGATCCAGTTCGAGCGTTACGCCGCCGGCCGCGGTGCCATCTCGTCCCCCCGCGAGTATCGCGACATGTTCGGAATGACCGACGAACGCTCGCGGCGACTGGGGCCGGATGTGGTCGTGATGCACCCCGGCCCAACCAACCGCGGGCTGGAGATCGACCCGGCCGCTGCCGACGGTCTCATTCCGGGCGGGGCCCGCTCGCTTATTCGCACGCAGGTGGCCAACGGCGTGCGCACGCGCATGGCGGTGCTGCGTGACTGCCTCAGTCGGGGCTGATGCCCAGGGCGCGCGCCGCCTGCTCGACCGACACCCCCGAAGCCAGGAACGTCTTTTCAGGCGATCCCGGTCCGGCGACCAGCGTCACTTGCCGCGCCCTGACGCCAAGACTGGCCGCGAGCAGTTCGGCGATGGCACGGTTGGCCTTCCCCGCTTCCGGCGGGGCACTGACGCGAACCTTGAGTCGATCTCCCAGCACGCCGGCGACCTGGTCGCTCCGCGCGCCGGGCACCGCCTTGACGCGGATCAGAACCCCTCCCTCGCCTGCTTCGATCGGGCCCACGGGGCAGGATATGCGTCCGAGAACAAGATTGGTTGGATCGCGCAACGGCTTGAGTTACACTGGGTTGGCATCAGATCCGATGCGGAGGGGATGAAGATGCGAGCAGTTGTTCTGACCGGGGTGGCAGTGTTGGCCTGCGCACAGGCTCAGGCCCAATTGCGCCCCGACCAGGTGCTGGTGGTCTACGACTCGCGCCGGGCTTCGCAGCGCGACGTGGCCGAGTTCTACGCCGGATCGGCCAAGGTGCCCGGCGGCGTGGGCGGGCGGCCGGGCGTTTATCCCCAGGTGCATGTGTTCAATCTCCAGACCTCGGGCGCTGCGGCCGCCAGCCCGGGGAACATCTCCTATGCCAACTTTGTCACCCAGATCCGCAACCCCATCAGGGCGCACCTGCAATCGGCAGGGCTGGCGAGACAGATCCGGTGCATCGTGCTGACCAAGGGCATGCCCCACCGCATCGAGGACTCTGACAACGCGCTGGTTGGCGACCAGCCTTCGAACATGAGCGTGGAGTTCACGGACGGGGACGCAAACTGCGCCAGCGTGGACAACGAACTGGTGCTGCTGTGGATCGACCTGGACGCCGGCGAGGCGGGCGCGCCGGGAGACAGTTTCTCGGATGGTCTGTTTCTCAACCCCTATCGCAACTCCACCACGCCGATCGGCGCCTACAGCAATCGGTTCATCACAGAGCCGAAGGCGCCAGTGATGCAGGGGCTCACGCCGGGCCGCTACTGGAAGTCTGATGACTCCGCTCCGATCGAGCAGCAGATCACGCCGGGCGACCTGTACCTGGTGGTGCGGTTGGACGGGCACACGCAGGCCGACATCGAGGCGATGGTCAACCGCGCGCAGGGACTGATTTACGACGTGAACGGGGCCGCGTTTGTGCTCGACGAGTCAGGCTCCAACGGCATCGCCGACACCGGCGCCAACTCCGAACTGGACAATCAGATTGGGCCGATGCGCGTGAATGACGACTTCGAGTCGACGCGAGATCTGCTGCTGGCCGACGGACGATTCAACCCGGCGCGCGTCCATTACAACGCGCTGGGGGGGACGGCGAACTGGATTGTGGGGCCCAACGTGGACTACGGCGGCGAGGGCCTGCTGGTGTCCGACAGCCTGATCCTGCTGGCGCATTACGGCTCGAATCATCTCAATGCGCCCGACGGTGCGGGCGTGAGCGCCAATGACACGTTCGCGGACAGTTTCAACTATCTGCCCGGCGCCATTTTCAACACCATCGAGAGTTACAACGCCCGGGCGTTCGGCCCGCTGGGTACGCGCTTCAATCAGGAGCAGGTGGCTGACTTCATCGCCGCCGGCGGCACCTTCGGCATCGGACACTGCTGGGAGCCGTTCGCCAACACCGTCACCGATACCTACCCTCTGGTGCGGAACTTCATTCTCGGGCGGATGACCTGGGCCGAGGCCGCCTACACCGCGCTGCCGACCCTGTCGTGGCACTACATCGTCGTGGGCGATCCGCTCGCCCGGGCCTTCCGCAGTTGCGAGGATGTCAATGGAGACGGGCGGCTGGACATCGAAGACCTCCATGCTTGGCATGCCAATCCGACCGACCTGAACCGCGACGGACAGGCCAACCTGCTCGACAAGGACCTGCTCGAGGCCAGCATTCGCGGCAGTGTTTTTGAGGATCTGGGCGGACGGGAGCGCTAATCCATCGATCCCCGGGGGCCTTGTGCGCGGGCGACGCTAAGGGTAATTTGTCGGCGTGCCCAGCCTGCCGGTTACCCATCGTCACTCGACGGCCTTCACGCTCATCGAACTGCTGGTGGTCGTCGCCATCATCGCATTGCTCATCGGCATCCTGCTGCCGGCACTGGCGCGGGCACGCGAGGGCGCCAAGACAACGTTTTGCCTCGCGTCGCAGAAGAACCTCGCGGCCGCGTTCGTCATGTACGCCGACGACAGCGCTGAACACATCGTCGGTTCGTGGACCAATCGCGATCCGACGCCCGGCGGCGGGGGGATGGACCACAGTTGGGTTGACTGGCCGCAGCGCGATGACGGATTCCGCCTGGGGAACAATGCGCTGCGCAACCGCGACAACACCGAGGACCACGAGCGCGGCATCCGGCGCGGCAAACTGTGGGACTACGTCGAGGCGATCGAGACGTATCACTGTCCGTCCGACGTGCGCAATCGAGGTCGCGGCGTGGCGGGCAACATCGCCTATCGCACCTATTCGATGCCCAACTGGGTGAACGGCGACGACTCGTGGCAGCGCTACGTCGGCTCCGATCGGGTGACGCACCGCCTGTCGAGCATTCCCTTCCCAACGACCAAGGTCGTGCTCCTCGAAGAGTCGGACCCGCGCGGGGTCAACATGAACTCGTGGGTCATGCGGCTCAACGTGGAGCAATGGATCGACCCGCTCACCGTCTGGCATCACGACGCCAGCACCATCGGCTTTGCCGACGGTCACTCCGAACTGCACACTTGGGAGTCGCGCCAGACCATCGAGATGACAGCCAACCAGCAGTTCGACACGCTCTGCCCCGATAACCCCGATTGGCAGTATCTGGCCAACGGGTGGGTGAATACGCGGCGGGAGTGACCTGCGGCCGGATTGGTACGCGCTGGGACGCTGCCGCGGCGCCCGGCGGGGCGAGGCCATCGTTTCCGACGACTCATGGACAAGAGGTGTTGAGCCGATATATACTGGCAACAATATGCCACTAATGCGGAAGCAACCCGAGTCGCCGCGAGCCGCCGTGCGCGTCCGGGCGCCGCTGGACAACCACTTGGATGAGTCGCTTTTCAAGGCATTGAGCGACCCAACGAGGCTGCGAGTGCTCTCGTGCCTCATCAAGTGCGGGCGTCCGTGCTCGGCGTCCGAAATCGGGGAGATCTGCGAACTGGACTTTTCCGTGGTCAACAAGCACTTGAAGATCCTCGCGGCCGTCGGCGTACTCGGCGCCGAGAAACAGGGGCGCACGGTGTGGTACGCGGCCCGGTGCGGCGACCTGTGCGATCGACTCTCGCGGCTCATCGACGGCATTGTCGAGTGGTGCCCCAATCTGCGCGACCAAGTTGCGCTGGCTCCCGGCAAGACATGCTGCGGTGCCCGGCGCCTTGAAGGTGCACTATGGAACGGCGAGAATGGACCAAACTGATCGCTTTGGTCGCACTCTTTGTGGGGGTGTACCTCTTGCCGATCGGCGACGCGTCGGTGGAGCGCGCCGTGGGAGAGGGTCTGCGCCTGACGCAGTGGTACGCCCGCGAGCACGTGATCCTGTGCCTGCTCCCGGCGTTCCTGATCGCCGGAGCCATCGCGGCCTTTGTCGACAAGGCGGCCGTGATGAAATACCTGGGGCCGAAGGCTGCCAAGCCCGCGGCCTACGGGGTCGGCGCGACGTCCGGCTGCATTCTCGCGGTGTGCTCATGCACGGTTCTCCCGCTCTTTGCCGGCATCTATCGCATGGGCGCCGGTCTGGGGCCCGCGATGGCGTTTCTCTACGCAGGACCGGCGATCAACGTGCTGGCCGTCATCCTCACGGCACGCGTGCTGGGGGTCGAGATCGGCCTGGCACGGGCCCTCGGAGCAATCGTGTTCAGCCTGGTGATTGGGTTGGTCATGGCCTCGATCTTCGAGCGCGGCGGCACCAACGCAGACAAGGCCGATGTCGTCGCCGTCGCACCTGATGCCGGCGAGGCGCGCCCGCTGCACCAACTGGTGGCTTTGTTCGGCCTGATGATCGCGGTGCTCATCTTCGCCAACTGGGCCGGTTCACCGGACGCCACCGGCTTGTGGCATTTCATGGCTGCGAACAAGTGGCCGCTGACCATCGGGTCCGCCTTGCCGCTGGCTTTCGTGCTGTGGCGTTGGTTCGGGTTTCCGATGCTCGGACTGATCGGCGCCGGCTGGCTGGTCGGCGCGCTGGCTTTTCTGCTGCCGCACGAGCCAGTCGTCGCGTTTGCTGGTGCCATTGTCGCCCTGTGCCTGATGATGCCCCGGGCGGGCGAACAGGGTCGCGAGTGGTGGGCCCAGACCTGGGGCTATGCCAAACTCATCACTCCACTGCTCATCGGCGGCGTGTTCGTCGCCGGGCTGCTGCTCGGCACACCCGAGTCGCGCGGGCTGGTTCCACCGGAATGGGTCGAGCGTGCGGTCGGGGGCAACGGCGTCGGCGCCAATCTCGGCGCCTCGATCGTGGGCGCCTTCATGTACTTCGCCACACTCACGGAAGTTCCGATTCTCGAAGGATTGATCGGCTCGGGCATGGGCAAGGGTCCGGCGCTGGCACTGCTGTTGGCCGGCCCGGCCTTGTCGTTGCCCAGCATGCTCGTGATTCGCGAGGTACTCGGAACGAAGAAGACCATCGCCTATGTCACCGTCGTGATCGTCGGATCGACGGCAGCGGGGTTGATCTATGGCCTGATCTCGGGTTGAAGCAGAGATGGAGGTGTTTCATGAGCGGACGCAGGATCGAGATCCTCGGCACAGGATGTCCCAAGTGCAAGTCGCTTGAAAGGAGCGCCCGCGAGGCGGTGGCCAACCTGGGCATCGAGGCCGAGATCACCAAGATTGACAAGATGAACGACATCGTCGCACGCGGCGTGATGATGACACCGGCCATCGCCATTGATGGGCAGGTCAAGTCCAGTGGGCGCGTCCTGTCCAGCAAGGAGATCGAGCAACTGCTCCAGTGAGAGGAGGGCGTGATGTCAGATCGGTTCGTCAGGCGCGGGCGCGTCACGGGCAAGGCGATGGCGGGAGTCGCGCTGGTCGGCATCGCGGCTGGAGCGCTGGCCTTCGGGCTGGCACGCGAAGCCCGGCAGAGTGCGCCGGCGCCGCCCCTGGTCGACCATTCTGCGGCCGAGAGTCTGGAAGTGCATCCCGACGCCGTCGTCGTCTACTACTTTCACGGCAACGCGCGGTGTCCAACCTGTCTTTCGATCGAGGCGAGCACGAAGCGCATCGTCGAGTCTCGCTTTGCGGATGAAATCGGCTTCGGCATGCTCCGCTTCGAGGTCGTCAACTTCGACCAGCCCGCACACCGGCATTTCCGCGACGACTTCGGGCTGGCGTTCGGCTCCGTCGTGGTGCAGGGTCCGGGGCCCGAAGCCCGGTGGGAAAACCTCGGCGAGGTCTGGAAACTCATCCACGACGATCCGGTGAAGTTCGAGGCATACATCGTCGGGCATGTGCAGTCCATGCTCGAGGCCGCCGGATGATCGCCGAACTGGCCAGCGCCGCGATACTTGGGCTGCTCACGGCCATCAGCCCGTGTCCCTTGGCAACCAACATCGCGGCGGTGTCATACCTGGGTCGGCACGCAGGCACGCCACGCCGGTCGGCTGTCTCGGGAGTGGCCTATGTGCTCGGGCGAACGCTGTGCTACACCGCATTGGCAGCCGTTCTGGCGGGGGGGCTGCTCGCTGCAGCCACCGCCTCGGCGGCGCTCAACCGATACATCGGGCTTCTGGTCGGTCCGGTGCTCATCATTGCCGGAGGCATGCTCATGGGAATCATCCCTGCGCCATCTTTCGGCACGCGCGCGGGTGCCGTCTCTGAGAGACTCGCCGGACGCGGCGATGCTCTGGGGGCTTTCGTGCTGGGCGTGGTCTTTGCGCTCTCGTTCTGTCCGTCTTCGGCCGCCATCTTCTTCGGGAGTCTGATTCCGTTGGCAGCAAAGTCCGATTCGGCAATCGTCGTGCCTCTGACCTATGGAATCGCCACGGGGGCGCCGGTCCTCGTGTTCGCACTGGGAGTCGCGTTTGGGGCACGCGGCATCGGACTGGCCTTCGATCAGATCGCACGCATCGAGCGATGGCTGCGCATCCTGGCCGGACTGGTGCTTGTGGGAGTTGGCTTCTATCTGTGCGTGCGAACCAACTTCACCGGCGGCTGACGCGGCCGCACCGCTCCGTTGTGTGGTTCGTTCTGGGAAGAGACTCGCCCGGGCTGGTCACCCGGGCGAGGCTCGCGTGATGGGCCTGTGTTCAGGCCCGATGGAGGAAGAGTGTCATGGGCAGCCGGCCGCGAAGAACGCCAGGTAGGCCTGCGCGTCGAAGAAGTTGAGGGTTCCATCGGCGTTCAGATCGGCCGAGGGGTTGCCAGCACTGAAGTCATTGAGGAAGTCCTGCACGTCGAAGAAGTCGAGGATGCCGTCGTTGGTGCGGTCTGCGTCGCAGGGGATCCCCGAGGCCGAGTTGAAATAGATGGTGGTCGAGTCTGAGTCACGGTTGGTGACGCCCAGGTCGGGGCTGAAGTTGCCGTCGATGTCGCCGATGGCGATGCGCTGCGGGCTGACACCCACGCCCAGGATCGACGCCGGGCCGAACGTGCCGGCGCCCGTGCCGGCGAAGACTGCGACGTTGGCGCTGTCCTGATTGACGGCGATCAGATCGAGGGCGCCGTCCATGTCCAGATCGGCGGCCACGATGGAGTTGGGGTTGAGCCCGCCGCTTCCCAATGCGGTCGGCGCGCCGAATACGCCTGCGGTGTTGAGCCATACCGAGACGAAGTTGCCCGCTGTGGCGGCGATGTCCTTCGTGCCGTTGCCGTCGAAGTCCCCGGTGGTCACACCCGACGGGCGGTTGTTGAAGTTGGGTGTCAGCGAGGTGGAGAGCGCAAAGGCACCGGCGCTGTTCGTGTAGATCTGCACAGCCCTGTCATCGTGGGCCGAGACAGCGATGTCGACGTCGCCATCGGCGTCGAAGTCGGCCAGAGCCAGATGGTGCGGGTCGCCGCCGACGTTTACGCTCGACGGGGAGAGAGCCCCGCCGCTGTTGGTGAGGATGGTCACCGAGTTTCCGGTGCGGTTCGATGTGGCGAAGTCGATGTCCCCGTCGGCGTCGATGTCGGCCGCCTGCAGGTCAACCGGCTCGTCGCCCGTACCGACGCTGGAGCCGGCTGCAAACGTGCCCGCTGTGTTCAGATAGGTGCGCACCTGGTTGATGCCTTTGAGCACCACGACCAGATCCACGTCGCCGTCGGCGTCCACGTCGGCCGCCTGGATGGCCGCGGCACCGGTGCCCGCCCCGGTGAGCACGTTGACAGGCGCACCAAAGACCCCCGCGCCGGCATTGAAGAAGATGCTGATCTTGTCCGGGGCCTCCGTGGTGACGGCCAGATCGAGGGCGCCGTCGGCGTTGAAGTCACCCGTCGCCACACCGTCGGGGCGAAGCGGGGTGGACAACGTGGTGGGCGTGTTGAAAGTGGGGGCGGCCGAAGCAAGCCCCGTCAAGGTGACGACACTAAACAGGCTGATGGATCGCATGAGACACTCCTTCTTTCGAGTTGTTGCGGACTGGATGAGCGGCCTTGCGTGCCGATCAGTGAGGTCGGTCGTTGTTGCAACAACTGTGCCAGAGCGGCGATCCCCGAGATTGATGTTGAAACGAAGGTCTCGGCCTGCGCCAGGTGAATCAGGCGCGCCTGTGTACCACCGGTGTGGCCCCGACTGGCCGTTCCCCCCCCCCGCTTTCCGAGTCAAACTGTCCCCGACAAATCCAAATTACCTCAGTTGCAGGGGCGAGAGACAATTTCCTGCAAGCCCGCTTGCGGCCGAGTTCATCTCTCAGGTACCATGCACCTCCGGGAAAAGGGAGCGCGGATGGGCACGATACCCCGAGAGCATCGCGGGTTCACGCTGATCGAGTTATTGGTCACCCTTGGTGTGATCGCACTACTCGTCGCCATCGTCGCGCCCGCCCTTCGCATGGCCATCGGCGCCGCCCGCGGGTTCAAGTGCCAGATGAGCCAGCGCACCGTCGCCTTCGACTTTGCCATTTTCGCCGACGACACGCTGCATGGCGATCGCGGCGACGACCAGAGTCGGCCCGACTTCGCTCTCGAGACGTTTCAGGAGAGCCAGTACGGTGTCGATGAGTTCTGGAACTGGGGCTCGGTCAATCAGGTCACCATGCCCGACGAGCAGGGGAACGATCCCATGCGCTGCCCAGAGGTGCACACCCCGCTGGTGTTGGCCGCTCGGGTGCCGTGCAGCAGCGGAGCAGTGGGACCGCCCGAGGCCGTCTCGTTCGCCTTCAATCTGCGCTTGCACCGGGCCGAGGTGATCGACGCCCGAGGGCGTCCGCGAGCGGTGGCAGTCCGCCTGCGTGGCTCGATCGCCGACCACCCGGACGTGCCGTTGCTTTTTGATGCCGACGGCGAGCGGGCCGGACAACTGGGCTCGATTCCGCTCTACTCGGCCCCCTCGCTCGACTCACACATCTTCGCCGACAGCCGTTTCTGGTTCCCTTCCGCCCGGCACAACGGCGGGGGGAACTATGCCTTCATCGACGGGCACGTGGCTTCGTCCCGCACGCCGCTGGAGGAGCCGGGCTGGCGCTGGGATTTTCAGCCGATACGCTAACGCGCCATGCGCATCCAGCAGAAGTTCGGGCTTCTGTACGCCGTCCTGAGCGTGACGGCCGCGATCAACATCGGCGTGGCCGCGTGGAGCATGCTCTTCTTGGCCCGCGAACTGAGTTGGCCCCTCCTGAGCATGCAGGAAGTTCTGCTCGGGCTGCACCAACTGAAGCGAGGGGTCGAGGACCAATCGGCGGCCCTGGGCTTTGAACGCGGCGTTGGCCAACTGGTTGCCCACATCGAACAGGGCCAGCCAATCGTTCTGGATCGCGGCGCGTTTGATTCGGCCGTCGCCCGCGCCCGGGACGCGATGTCGCGCCTGGAGGCCAACCCTTCCTACCTGGTGCGATCAGGCGTCAGCACGACGCGGAATCTGCGTGACCGGTTGTCGGAAATCGAGTCACTGGCGGCGAGGTGGTGGGACGCGCCGTCGTCCGAGCAGCGACTCGATCTGGCCGCGCGCCTCGGCTCGCTGCATGAACTGATCGAGCGCCTCGAGGGGCGCATTCTCGCTGACGCCACGCTGGCGGTCGACCACGAGCGGGAACTGGGTGGACTGGTCAAGATACTCCTGATCGTCTCGGGTCTGGGCGTGGTGCTTGCCGGCGTGCTGGGCGCGATTCTCGTTCGTCGCTGGCTCATTCGTCCAGTTTCCAGACTGCGCGAGGCGGCCCTTCGTATCGGTTCGGGCGACCTGTCGCACCGCGTCGAGGTGCGGGGCGGCGACGAACTGGCTGAACTCTCGCGCGAGGTCAACCACATGGCCGAAACGCTGGCGCAGATGCACGAGGAGCGCATCGAGCGCGAGCGCCTGGCGGCCATCGGCGAGATGAATCGGCGCATCGTTCACAACCTGCGCCGCCCTCTCTCGGGCATCCGCGCCCTGGCGGAAACCACTCGCGCCGAACTCCCGCCCGACTCCGATTTGGTCGAAGTGCAGGATCGCATTTTGCGGGCGGTGGACCGATTCGAGGGCTGGCTGCGCGACGTGCTGCGGGCTTCGACCCCACTGGAACTGAGCGTGCGCGAGACCGAGGTGGAGCCGTGGGTGCGGGCGTTGCTCGACGCACACCGTCCCGAGGCCGAGACGCGCGGGGTCGTGCTTTCGCTGCACATCGGGCGTTTGCCCGGCACCGTTCGCTTCGACCCGTCGCATCTGGGGCACGCGTTGTCGGCCGTCATCAGCAATGCCATCGAGTTCAGCCCCGAGGGAGCGACGGTGTCAATCGACCTGACGTCCGAGAACTCGAAGTGGCACATTTGCGTGAGTGACGCAGGGCCGGGCGTTCCGCCCGATCTGGCAGAGGCGATCTTCCGTCCATACATGACCACTCGTCCGACGGGGACTGGCATTGGGCTTGCAATTGCCAGGCGAGTGGCCGAGCAGCACGGGGGCACGATTCGGTTGGTGCCCCCTTCTGAAAGGCCACAGGCTTCGGGCGGGTCGGTGTTTGAGTTCACATTGCCCTTGCAATAGTGGCCACAACTGGCCACACTGGAGACAGGCTTGGCCAGGATCTTGGTCATCGAGGACGACAACGACCTCCGTTTTGGGGTGGTGCGGTTCCTGCGCAAGGAAGGGCACGACGTGGCCGAGGCCGCGGCGCTACCCGACGCCCGGCGGCAGCTGGACTCGTCGGTCTACGACGTGGTGCTGACGGATTACAACCTTGGCCCGCACGACGGCGTGCAGTTGGTCGAGCAGTTGCGTGCCGAAGGCTTCACGGGCGCGATCGTGGTCATGACCGGGTTCGGCTCGATTGAACTGGCGGTGCGGGCGATGAAACTCGGGGCCGACGACTTCCTTGAGAAGCCGGTCAGACTCGAGGAGTTGCGTCCGCTGATCGCCCGCCTGTGCGAAGAGCGGGCGTCAAAGCGGCGACTCCAGTTGTTCGAGCGGCTGGACCGACGGAGCGCGGAACTCGATCGACCCATCGGCGACAGTGAACCGTGGCGCCGGGCGGTTGAGTTGTGCGAGAAACTGGCTCGAATGCCCGTGCTGCCCCGCAGCGGCGAAGCCAACGGCGCCATGCCGACGATTCTGCTGCTCGGCGAGACCGGCACGGGAAAGGGCGTGCTGGCCCGTCACATCCACGAGTCGGCCGGACCGCCCGGGCGGCCGTTCGTGCACATCAACTGCTCGGCTCTGCCGCCGCAACTGGTCGAAGGCGAACTCTTCGGCTATGAGAAGGGCGCCTTCACCGACGCGCGCGAGACCAAGGAAGGCCTCTTCGAGATGGCTGACGGGGGCACCATCTTCCTCGACGAGATCGGAGACCTGCCCATCGAGATGCAGACCAAACTGCTCACAGTGCTCGAGAAGGGCTGCTTCCGGCGCGTCGGCGGCACCAGGGAACGGACGGTGCGTGCGCGCGTCATTGCGGCGACCAATCACGACCTTGAACAAGACGTGGCGCAGGGTCGATTCCGACGCGACCTGTTCTACCGGCTCAATGCCTTCACGGTGAAGATCCCGCCGCTGCGATCCCGCCCGGGCGATGCACTGCTGATCGCGCGCCGGATGCTCGACCGTTATCGGGCTGAATATGGGCGCACGTCGGCGCGTTTCACGCCAGCGGCCGAGCGGTGCATCAGCACCCATGCCTGGGTGGGCAATGTGCGCGAACTGATCAACGCCGTGCAGCGGGCCGCCATGCTGACCGAGGACGACGTCGTTGACATCGGCGACCTTGGTCTCATCACCGGCGCGGCGCCCTCGCCGACTGCGGGTGAATCGGGGCTTCGGTTCGACTTTGACAGCGGGATCCACACGGCCGAAGACGTCGAACGCGAATTGATGATCCAGGCGCTGGCGAGAACGCGAGGAAATGTCTCGCGGGCGGCCCGCCTCATCGGCATGCAGCGATCCAGTTTCCGCTACCGGATCGAGCGCTACAAACTGGACGATGTCATCCAGGAGTTGGCGGGGCGATGACCAGGCTCGCGGCCATTCTGTTGCTCACTGCCACCGCCCTTCCGGTCCGGGGGGATGACTGGAGCCGGGTGTGGCCCGACCCGATCGGCGACGCGGTGTTCCGTCGCACCGACGCGGGAAACGACGGACTTCTGCCGCCTGGCGACCCGATCGACCTAGTCACCGTCGAGGTCAACTCGTGGTCGAGCCCGACGCCAACCACCGACCCGTATTCCGGCTCGCCGGTGAGCAACGGACACTTGCTGCGACTGCGCCTGGAGTTTGACGGGTTGGTTTCGCCTCCCGGGCCGCTGGGCGTTGGGCAGGCCGGCGGAAACTATGACCCGTTCCTTTTCGGCCCACGCCCAGTGTATGGGTTCATTGAATTTGACGTCGACAAGGACAAGGACTCGGGAGGCGAGTTGTGGTCGGTGGCCCAGGGCCGCTTCCTGGCCAGCGTCGCACGCTTCGGCACGACTCCCGCAGGATCGATCTCGGAGCGTGTGGCGGTGTGGCGAAACCACATCAACTCCAACTTCAACTCCGGTCCGCAGTTTGAACGCAGCGGGGCTGAGTTTGCCTTCACGCTCTGTGGGTGCTGGGTTCCGACCATCATCTCGCAGTCAGGCGTTGCGAACGACACGTTCGAAGTGGGTGAGACATGGATTCTCCGTGGGCGCTTTTTCGAACGTGCCATCTCCTTCTCGAGTCTCAGCGCCTTCTGGGGTGGGTCGGACTTCGGTCTCTTCGACCCGCTGGTCGATGTCCGCTGGCGCCATGACGCGCTCCTGGATCGCACCATCGTCGAACTGGTCTTTCCGCTGACCATGCAAGGCGCCGCATTGCTGGCGGGGCAGCCCGTGCAGGAGGCAGACAACAGTCTGCTCAATCACACGAGCATGCAGGAGGCATTGGTTGATCTGGCCGACAACGCCACGTTTGCCACCGGCAACCTCCGGACACTCTGGCACGAGTGGGAGAACCAGAACCCGTTTGATTTTCTCGCCCCCGGCGAATGGAGAGTGACGGCACTGATCGGCACGGCCTACACCGGTCCGGAGGCGGACGCACGCTATGTCTGGACCGACATCGGCTTCGGGCTGACGCCCGGCGACGTGAACGGCGACGGGTTGGCAGGATCTGGCGATCGCACCCAGGTTGATGCCTTCATCTCCCAGTACGACGGCGGCACCTGGGATTGCGACGGAATCGTCGACGGCCGAGTCACCCTCTGCGACTTCGCCAACAACTTCTGCCTCTACGACTTCAACTACGACGGTGTGATTGACGCCTGCGACGCCAGCACGCTGGGACATGGCGCAGATCTCAACCACGACGGAATGCTCAACTTCTTCGATGTCGCCGCCTTCCTACAGGACTTCAGCGCCCAGAGTACTTCGGCCGACTGGAACTCCGACGGCATGTTGAACTTCTTCGATGTTTCGGCCTATCTCCAGGTCTTCAGCGCCGGCTGCCCCTGAGTCGCGCGACCATGGGAGCCACTAACGCTGAACGCCGCAGGCCCCCGCGCTTGCGGGATTGGCATCTCCATTCCCTCGGTCTCGGGCTGCGGACTTTGCCGACATGGCGATATCATCACCCATGCGAGCGGCGCAAAGGTCAGACTGGAAGGCACTGCCGATGCCGGCCGCATGCACCCGTCTTGCTTTGCGCCGTCCATTCCGGAACCACGACATGGAGCGGTTGCACGCCGGCGTGATTCCGCAGCAGATGGAAGACAAGTGGTTCATCTTCTGGGAAGATGACGCGCTCCACTTTCACCGCAGTTGGACAGGAATCTGCCTCTACATCCTGCGATTCCAACAGGATGGGGATCTGTGGTCGTCCATCGAATGCACCGTCAATCGAGACCCGGAGCAGTACGGCGGAACCGATGACCAGCACGATCTGCTGATGCTCTCGTACCTCATCGATACGCTGCTGCTCGGACGATACGCCCCGTTTCCCTCCACCCAGCCCAACGCCGAGTTGGCGGCCTTGGACGAGTGGCACATCGTCGGGCGGGCGATGCTCGAAGATCGGGAAAGACCGCCCGATGGACCGGACCCGCACCAGACTTGAAAGCCCGGCCCCATGCAAAAGACCCCCGGCATATGCCGGAGGCCTTGAAGTGGAGACGATCGGGGTCGAACCGACGACCTCTTCCATGCCATGGAAGCGCTCTACCAACTGAGCTACGTCCCCGCAAACTCGTGATGTATCGGCCGCCGAAGCGACCGTTCTGAAGCATCCAATGGTAGAGAAGCGCCCGCACCGGTCAAGCAGAATGGCGTGTGCCCGCCACTCCGACCCGACCAAATTCCGCAAATCCCCTATCGGACCCCCAGCATCCGGTCCACCGCCGCCACGACTTCCTCCACGCTGATCCGCTCGATCCGCGAGTTTGCGGGCTCGTCGTTGGAGAGCCGCTCGACGGGCAGGTCGCGATTGGCGATCAGGATCACCTCGCCGGGCGATCCGTCGGGCAGCGCGATCACGGGGATCGTCGTCCAGCGCGGGTCCGTCGGCCCGAAAAGGCTGACCAGAGGCACGCCAAAGGCGGCCGCGATGTGCCTTGGGCCGGTGTCGTTGGTCACCATCAGCCGGGCCCCGCGCACGATGCCCTTGAGTGCGCCCAGTGTCATGCCGAGTTCCGTCAATCGCGCCGGCGCGCGCCGGCAGGCGCCCGAGATCGCATCCACCACCGCGCGCTCGCTTGGCGAGCCATTGACCAGCACACGCAATCCATGCTTCTCGCTCAGGTGATCGGCCAACTGTGCGAAGCGATCCGTCGGCCAGCGCTTGGCGGGGTTGTTGCCGCCCGGGTTGAGCAGCGCGTACCCCTCGCCGGGCACGACACCTCCACGCTCGAGCACCGCTCGTGCCCGCGATTCCTGCACGGGGCTGAGCGCCAACTCCAGCCGTGTGCCCTCGGCCGCCCCGAGCGGCGCGTGCGTCAGCGACGTCGGCGGCATAGGGGCAAGCGCGCGTGCCCCGCCAAGCATCGCTTCCACCGCGTGGACGTAATACCGCACCGCCGGCACCACCTGCCAACCGCGGCGATCACGCGGAGCGAGCAGCGGGTCGGTCAGCAGTGGGCCGCGCCCGTCGCGGTCATAGCCCACGCGCCGCGGCACGTTGCCCAGCCACGTCGCTAGGGCCGTCGAAAACGAGTTCGTCAGCAGCAGCGCCGAGTGAAACTGACCCCGGCGGATCTGTCGCCCCGCCGCGAACGGGCCGAAGAGCCCGCGCGCATCGCCCGTCTCCATCGCATCGACCACCGTCGAGCCTTCGAGCAGTTCAGCAAGGTCGGGGCGCAGCAGCGCCGTGAGGTGCGCCTCGGGCCTGCGCTCGCGCAGCAGGCGCAGCGCCGGCGTGGCCATCACCACGTCGCCCACCCAACTCGGCAGGACCACCAGTATGCGTTCACGCATTGTCATTGGGATTGTTCCCCGGCGCTTCGGCGAAGATACCGCGCCCGAACCGGGCCGCCGCCCAGCGGTTCACCGCCCGGCGCAGTTCCCCCGCAAAGCCCAGGGCCGCCAGCCGGTGCGTCTCCAGCACCGCCTCAACCTGCCCGCCCCGCACCTCCATGTTCACCACTCGCACGCCCGTGCGCTCCGCGATCGCCCGACCCGAGGAAAGCACGGTTTCCGCGGCCTCGTCGAGCAGGGCCGCATTCTCGGCCCGCAGACGCACGATCGTCGTCGCCGCGCCGCGCCCGCGCGCCTGCTCGGCTGCGCGGATGATGTGCTCGGCCGCCTCGGCCAGGTCGGCATGCACTTCCTCGGGTCCAATCTTGAGCGCTCGTTGCGCCGCGATGCCGGCCGCGATGCCCGCCTCGCGATCGCGCGCATGATCACCGACGATCCACGAGTGATCGAGGTCGATGCCCAGTTCGCGCGCCGCCGCGACAATCATCCCCGGCCCGGGCTTGCGCCAGTCGTGGGCTCGGTTGAACGGCTCGCAGGTGCCTTCGGGGTGAAACGGTGACGAGTAAAACGCCTCGATCAGCCGCTCGCCGTCGACTGTCAGCAGTTCGTCGAGCCGCGCGTTGGTGGCATCGACGTCGCGCAGAGTGCCGCTGCCGAAGGCCACCCCGCTCTGGTTGGTGTACACGACCAGCGTGAACCCTGCGTCGCGCAGGCGCACACAGGCCTCGAGCGCCCGCGGCAGCAGTTGCACAAACGCGGGGTTGAGCAAGTCGCCCCGCCGCCCGGCGCCCCACGCCTGGGCGGGCAGGTCGGTGTTGAGGTTGAGCGTGTCGTCGCGATCGATGAAGACAGCCGGCCGCATGAGAACACGGTAGCACACGGCGCGGGCTCGCACCGATCAGGGGAGTTTGGCCCACTCTCGTGCGTGAAAGGTCGCCATGGGCACAAACTTGGGTGAGCGCTCTGTTGCAAGTGTGAAGCCCAGGCAAATGTCGTCATGCAGTCGGGGAAGCGTCTTGACAAGCGGGGGGGGGGGGGGGGGGGGGGTAAAAGCCCCCCAAACGCACCAACCGCACCCCAAAAACCAAGGTGGTTTTTTTTATTCCGGGAAAAAA